>NZ_RCTZ02000010.1 GCF_003667315.2 Tropicibacter alexandrii
GACTACGGCGCATTGGGCGACACATCCACACTCGCAGACCCCACCGTCGTCGATGACCTCATCGATAACAGAATGAATCGATAGGGCGCAGTTGCGGAAAGCATGGCGGCCGCCCCTTCCCCGGGGCGGCCGTTTTCATTTCCTTAAGCCCAATGGTCCCCGAATTAATGGTGAACTGTGTGCGGATCGTTCATCCTTGAACCACGGCATTCACGACGAAAATGGCCCCACCCCCGAGAAACTCCGGGAACGCTTCAAAATACTGACGCGGATTCAATAACTTGCAAATCTGGACAGATCAGCAACCCAATCGGGCCCACGGGGGGTTAACCAGTCCTGCGATTTCTATCTTCAATTCAGCGTATCCCACTGCGATATTGGCAAGGATATGATAACTTTATCCGGTGGGGGCACGCTGGATGGAGCAGTCTAATGCAGATTATGAGCCTGTCTGTCCCGATCGCGCCCCAGACCACGGGTCACCCGTTTGGTCTACCGGAAAATCGGGACCCCGTGCGCCGCGAAACTCGCGTCACACCCGTTGCGGAGTCGCGTAACCCCGATGCCGGCTTCAAGGACGGCAAGAAGCCCCTGCAATTCTGGCGCAGCGCCGGCGGGGCCGTCGATCCCGAAACCCATATCGCGCCGCCGTCGATCATGCAGATCAAGATCAGCCAATTGCTGAACGAACAAGCCGGGTTGACGCGCCCGGACGAGGCAGGGGACGAACCGCGCGGCGACAAGCATGACCGCAGCCTTCACCCCGCACCACAAGAGACCGAGGATGTGGCACCTGCGCCGGACCGCACGGCCCGGGGCGAAGACCCGCGTCGGGGGTATGCAAACGCCGCGCAGATCACCAAGGCCGACACGGCACGCGATACCGAAGACAGCTGAGCCTGATCACGCAATGCCGGGGCGCTGCGCCCCGGTCTCCGCCGGAAATCCGCCCGAACCGGCGCGTTTGCACGTGGATTTCCCCCCCATTCTCGCGATTTCCGCGTGCGGCATCGCTTTTCACCGCCCAACGCTTGCCTTATACACGCGCACAGTCGGCGCTAACGGCGCAGGGCCCAGAACCGCGAGGATGGTATGAGCAAGAATACGCACGAGACGGATGTCGCCTTTATCGAGGCGCTGGCAAAGCTGCTTCGGGAAAACGATCTGACCGAGCTTGAGGTCAATCGGGAATACGGCGAGGATGACAGCCTGAATGTCCGCGTGAGCCGCGCCGCCCCGCCCGCCGTCATGGCCGCCCCTGCTCCGGTCGTCACACAGGCCGCCGCTCCCGCTCCGGTCGCCGCCTCCGCTACGGCTGACGCCCCCGAGGACCCCGCCGCCCATCCCGGCGCTGTGACCTCGCCCATGGTCGGCACCGTCTACATGCAGGCCGAACCCGGTGCCCCCGCCTTCATCAGCGTCGGTGCGCAGGTCAAGGAAGGCGACACGCTGCTGATCGTCGAAGCGATGAAGACCATGAACCATATCCCCGCGCCGCGCGCCGGGACGGTCAAGCGCATCCTCGTCGAGGATGGCGCCCCGGTCGAATACGGCGCCCCGCTGGTCATTCTGGAATAAGCGCATGTTCGACAAGATCCTGATCGCCAATCGCGGCGAGATCGCGCTGCGCGTCATCCGCGCCTGCCGCGAGATGGGCATCCCATCCGTCGCCGTGCATTCGACCGCCGATGCCGATGCGATGCATGTGCGCATGGCGGATGAGACCATCTGCATCGGCCCCGCCTCGTCGACCGACAGCTACCTGTCGATCCCCTCGATCATCTCCGCCTGCGAGGTCACCGGGGCAACCGCGATTCATCCCGGCTATGGCTTTCTGTCCGAAAACGCCCGCTTCGTGCAGATCGTCGAGGACCACGACCTGACCTTCATCGGTCCGTCGGCCGAGCATATCCGCACCATGGGCGACAAGATCACCGCCAAGGAAACCGCCAAGGAACTGGGAATCCCAGTTGTCCCCGGCTCCGAAGGTGGCGTCGCGACGCTCGACGAGGCCAAGCGCATCGGCGCGGATTTCGGCTATCCCGTCATTATCAAGGCCACCGCCGGTGGCGGCGGGCGCGGGATGAAGGTCGCGCGCAATGACTCCGAGATGGAGCGCGCCTTTCAGACCGCGCGGGCCGAGGCGAAATCCGCCTTTGGCAATGACGAGGTCTATATCGAGAAATACCTGCAAAAGCCGCGCCATATCGAGATTCAAGTCTTTGGCGACGGTCAGGGCGGCGGCGTCCATCTGGGCGAGCGTGACTGTTCCTTGCAGCGCCGTCACCAGAAGGTCTTCGAAGAGGCGCCCGGCCCCTCGATCAGCCCCGAGGAACGCGCGCGCATCGGTGAGATCTGCGCCAACGCGGTCGCCAAGATGGGCTATCGCGGCGCGGGCACCATCGAATTCCTCTATGAGGATGGCGAGTTCTACTTCATCGAGATGAACACGCGCCTGCAGGTGGAACACCCGGTGACGGAGGCGATCTTTGGTCAGGACCTCGTGCGCGAGCAGATCCGGGTCGCGTCAGGGCTGCCGCTGTCGTTCACGCAGGACGACCTGACGATCAACGGCCACGCCATCGAGGTCCGCATCAACGCCGAACGTCTGCCGACCTTTGCCCCCTGCCCCGGCACCATCACGCAGTACCACGTGCCCGGCGGTCTGGGCGTGCGCATGGACAGTGCGCTATACCAAGGCTACCGCATTCCGCCCTATTACGACTCGCTCATCGGCAAGCTGATTGTGCATGGCCGCGACCGGCCGGAGGCGCTGGCGCGACTGCACCGTGCCTTGGGCGAGCTGATCGTGGACGGCGTCGATACGACCGTGCCGCTGTTCCGCGCGCTCTTGCGCGAAAAGGACATCCATACCGGCGAATACAACATCCACTGGTTGGAAAAATGGCTCGAAGCCGGTGGGCTGGAGTGACGGGAACGGGGCTTCGGCCCCGTTTTCTTTTTCCGGCTGGAGGTTCCGCGCGGGCCAAGTGTAGACATTGGTCATGACCGTCACGACCGACCTTTTGTTGCACGCTTACCGATCCGGCATCTTTCCGATGGCCGAGCATCGCGACGATCCAGAAATTTTCTGGGTCGAGCCGCGCCGTCGCGGCATCCTGCCGCTTGACGGGTTTCACATCTCGCGCAGTCTGGCCAAACGGCTGCGGCGGAACGATTACGACGTGACGCTGAACGCGGATTTCCAAGGCGTGATCGACGGCTGCGCGGATCGCCAAGAAACCTGGATCAATCGCGAAATTCGTCGTCTCTACAGTGAGTTGTTCGACCAGAGTCAGGCCCATTCTCTGGAGGTGTGGGCCGATGGCGCTTTGGTCGGCGGTGTCTATGGCGTCACCGTTGGCCGTGTCTTCTGCGGCGAGTCGATGTTCTCGCGGCAGCGCGACGCATCCAAGATCGCGCTGGCTTGGATGGTCGATCTGTTGAACCGCACGGGCTTCACCCTGTTCGACACGCAATTCCTGACGCCACATCTGGCCAGTCTCGGCGGGATCGAGATCCCGCGGGACAGCTATCGAGCGCGCCTGCAAGCGGCTCTGGACCACGACGCGGATATCCTGTCAGCGCCTCTGGCCGGTTCCGGTCAGGACGTTGTGCAGCGCAACACCCAGACATCGTAACGTGGGTGGTCCAAAGGGTTCAAAGCCGGCGAGGCCGCAATCATCCAGCCGCGAAAGACCGGCTCTGCGACGTTGCGTTCGCTGATGGTCAGGAAGGCATAGGCATTGCCGGACGGGTCGCCCACCGGGTAGCGGCATTCCTTCAGCTCGATCCGGATCAACCCGATCTCCACCGCCTCGCCATTGGTCAGGGTCACGTCCTGCACCTTGGCGTTGAGCTTGTCGAGCGCGCGCAGCACGGCCCCCTCGCCCCAGTTCACCGCCTCTTGCGCTTGCGCAGCCATCGGCAGCAGCAAAGCCAGAGCAAGCGCCCTCATTCCTCGGAACCCCCGCTTACGAATTTCAGAAGCAAGGAAATCAGGCTGACGGAGCCTTGGGTATCGAGGATCTCGTCACCGGGCTGAAAGTAGAACAGCGACCCGCCCGGCGAGACCTCGACGAAGTTGCCGCCCAAGAGCCCCTCGGACGCGATCACGATGGCGGAGTCGTCAGGGATTTCGATTCCATCGCGGATCGTCACGACGGTATCGGCGCGATAGGTTTCGGCGTTCAGCTCAATGCCGGTGACCGTGCCGACCTTGACCCCGGCCAGACGGACATCGGTGCCGACACTCACGCCCTCGATCGAGCGGAAGGAGGCGCGGAGGTCATAGCCCTCGCTCGACAGCGAAAACCCGGTGGTCTGGATCGTATAGACACCAAAGGCGAGCGCAGCCGCAAGGACCGCCCCGCCTACGGTGACCTCGGTCGCCGAATGGCTCATTCCGGGCTCCAGGCCTCGTAGTCGCTGCGCGGCGCGGGCTGCTCGCGGCGGATCGAGCCGATCGGCGCATAGGCCAGTGCCGTGCCGGTCAGGTTCTCGATATGGGGCTTTTCCCACGCCTTGTGCGCCATCGGCCGTTCGGTCGGCGGCTCGTCGAAGGTGCGGTGCAACCAGCCGTGCCAGTCGGGGCTGACGCGCGACGCCTCGGCCTCGCCGTTGAAGATGACCCAGCGCTTCTTGTCGTCGGCAGTGTGGTAAAAGACGTTGCCCTGCTCGTCCTCGCCCACCTTCACGCCTTTGCGCTTGGTGTAGAGGAGCGTGTTCAGCGTGGCACCGTTCCACCAGATGACGGCCTTGAGAAGACTGTTGAGAATGCCCATGCGGGTGACCTCCGGAATCTGCTGGTTCCGTATGGCCCGGATTGGACGCGAGGTCCAGTGCGGCGGTGCCGCAGGTCCGGGCCGATTGGGGAAATTTGCGTTATTTTGCCGGGGCGAGCGCGGTCAGCTCGATCTCGATGCGGTATTTCGCGTCGATCAGGTTGCATTCGACCATCGTGGCCGCTGGCGGGTTCGCCCCGAAGGTTTCGGCGAGGATCGGCCAGCAGGGCTCGAATTCCTTGGCGTCGGGCAAATAGTAGTTGACGCGGACGGTATCCGCAAAGGACGCGCCCGCCTTTTCCAGCGCGGCGCCGATGGTGGCCAGCGCGGCGCGGCACTGATCCTGCACGGTGTCGCCCTGTCCGACGGTGCCCGCGACATGAACAAAGCCGCCCGCAACGACGGCGCGACAATAGCCGATCTTGGCTTCGAATTCGCCGCCCGAGGAAATGCGTGTGATCGTCATAGTCTTCTCCAAGAAAAGGGCGGGGAAAATCCCCGCCCTACAAACTGTTGCGCCTGTTGCCCGCTCAGCTGGCAGAGGTGCCCTCTTTCTTTTGATCGGCATAGATCATCAGCGGCTTGGAGTCCGAATTGACCGCCTCGTCGTTGACGACCACTTCGGTCACCTCATCCATGCCGGGCAGTTCGAACATGGTGTCGAGCAGGATGCCCTCCAGAATGGAGCGCAACCCGCGTGCGCCGGTCTTGCGCTCGATGGCCCGCTTCGCGATGGCGCTCAGCGCGTCATCGGTGAAGGACAGCTGGGTATCTTCCATCTCGAAGAGGCGCTGGTATTGCTTGACCAGCGCGTTCTTCGGCTGGGTCAGGATCGTCACCAGCGCGTCCTCGTCGAGATCCTCAAGCGTCGCCACGACCGGCAGACGGCCGACGAACTCCGGGATCAGGCCGAATTTCAGCAGGTCCTCGGGTTCGAGTTGCTGGAAGGTCTCGCCCACGCCCGCATCGCTGTCATCGCGCACATCGGCGCCAAAGCCCATGGCAGAGCCCTTGCCGCGCTGCTTGATGATCCGGTCGAGCCCGGCAAAGGCACCGCCGCAGATGAACAGGATGTTGGTCGTGTCCACCTGCAGGAATTCCTGCTGCGGATGCTTGCGCCCGCCTTGCGGCGGAACCGAGGCAACCGTGCCTTCCATCAGCTTCAGCAGCGCCTGCTGGACCCCCTCGCCCGACACGTCGCGGGTGATCGAGGGATTTTCAGACTTGCGGGTGATCTTGTCGACCTCGTCGATATAGACGATGCCGCGCTGCGCGCGCTCGACATTGTATTCCGACGCCTGCAACAGCTTGAGGATGATGTTTTCGACATCCTCCCCCACGTAACCGGCTTCGGTCAGCGTGGTGGCATCGGCCATGGTAAAGGGCACGTCGAGGATGCGCGCCAGCGTCTGCGCCAGCAGCGTCTTGCCGCAGCCGGTGGGGCCGATCAGCAGGATGTTCGACTTCGCCAGTTCGATATCCGACGATTTCTGCGAGTGGTTCAGACGCTTGTAGTGGTTGTGGACGGCCACCGAGAGCACGCGCTTGGCCTTCATCTGGCCGATCACGTAGTCGTCGAGCACGTCACAGATTTCGCGTGGCGTGGGCACCCCTTCGGAGGATTTCAGGCCTGCGCCCTTCGTTTCCTCACGGATGATATCCATGCACAGTTCGACACATTCGTCACAGATGAACACCGTGGGGCCTGCGATCAGCTTGCGCACCTCATGCTGAGATTTGCCGCAGAAGCTGCAGTAGAGGGTGTTCTTGCTGTCACTGCCAGAATTCGTTGCCATCATGCACCTTTCCCGGCCAAATGCCGGTTTCGTCAGTCCTGTCACGCGCGGTCCGGCCCCCACTTGCCCGGTCCGCCACGGTATCTGCCAAGTCTAGGACAGGCATCCCCGCGCCACAATGCGAAAATTGCCCTGCACCGTTCCGGGCACAGGGCCTGCCCGTTTACTCCTCAGCCGTCACGCGGCTGGTCACGATCTCGTCGATATGGCCCCATTCCAAGGCCTCTTCCGGGGTCATCCACAGGTCGCGATCCATCGCCTCGCGCACGGTATCGTGATCCTGACCGGAATGACGCATATACAACTTATACATGCGTTCACGGGTCTGCTCGATGTGCCGCGCCGAGATCAGGATGTCGGCCGCGGTGCCCTGCGCCCCGCCCGAGGGCTGGTGGACGAGGAATTCCGCATTGGGCAGAGAGAAGCGCATGCCCTTTTCGCCGCCGATCGCGATCACCGAGCCCATCGATGCGGCGAGGCCGCAGACCAGCGTCGAGACCTTCGGCTTGATGTATTGCATCGTGTCATAGATCGACAGGCCCGCCACGACCGAACCGCCCGGCGAGTTGATATACATCGAGATTTCCTTGGACGGGTTTTCCGCCTCAAGATGCAGCAGCTGCGCCACGATCAGCGACGACATGCCGTCATGCACCGGCCCGTTGACGAAGATGATGCGTTCCTTGAGCAGGCGCGAAAAGATGTCGTAGGCGCGTTCGCCGCGGCTGGTCTGTTCGACGACCATGGGCACGAGGTTCATGTAAGTTTCGATCGGATCTTTCATCGGCCTGCCTGTTCTCTTGCTGTCAGTGAAATCTGTAACGTGGATTAGTTACCTGAGTCTTAGTATTGGCATTGGGGGGTCGCAAGAGGCCGCGACCAATTCACCCTCAATGCCCGATCCTTTGCACGCCGGAACAGACATGCGCGGCGCACTCTATTTCCAGCGTCACATGGGTTAGGCCATGGGCCTCTTCCAGCCGCGTCTTGACCGCCTGCTTGATTGCGTCCGCCCGCCCCCACGCGCCCGTATCGATGACCATATGGGCCTGCAGCGCGCTGTGATGCTCGTCCATCTGCCATAGATGGGCGTGGTGCAGACCGGCGACGCCTTCCACCGCTTCGGCGGTGGCCAGCACGTTTTCCGGCGCCATTTCCGGCGGGCTGCCCAGCATCAGGATGCGCACGACACCGCCGATCTCCGACAGCGCCATCCACAGGATGTAGCCCGCGATGCCCAAGGTGATCAGGGGATCGACCCAGATCCAGCCGAAGGCCCAGATCAGCAATCCGGCGACGATCACCGCAAGGCTGCCCATCGCATCGGCCAGATTGTGCATGAAGGCCGCGCGGATGTTCACGCTGGTCTTGGCCATCGTATAGGTCAGCGCGGCGGTGGCCAGATCGATCACAAGCGCCACGGCAGCGATCAGGATCACCAGCCAGCCCAGCACGTCTTGCGGTTCGAAAAACCGTATGACTGCCTCGTAGATCAGGTAAAGCCCGACGACGATCAGTGTCGTGAGGTTGATCAGCGCCGCGACGATCTCGGCCCTGCCATAGCCGAAAGTCATGTCCGAATCCGCCGGACGCCGGGCGATCTTGCGCGCCCAAAAGGCGATGACGAGGCTCGCCGCATCGCTGAAATTGTGCAGCGCATCGGCGATCATGGCGAGGCTGCCCGACACGATCCCGCCGATCACCTGCGCCACCGTCAACAGCAGGTTCACGCCCACGGCCGCAGCCATGCGCATATCCCCGGCTTCCGGATCGACATGGTGGTGATGGTGGTGTCCATGGGGCATGGGCGCAGGCTGCGCTTCCATGCAGGGAAGGTCAAGGGGCGGTCATGCCGCCCCCTGCCATCAGCCGAACATGTCGCTGGTGATGCCTTCGTACCAGCCGATGCTTTCCTCGTAGGTCGCCTTGCGCAGCGCGGCATCCTCGCCGGTCTGGCTGACGAAGCCATCGGTCTTGGCGATCTTTTCGTCGGTCGCCTCGTAAGAGGCACCGACCTTGACCCCGTCATCCGTGTCGATCAACGACCAGCAGGTGTTGGAGAACTTCGCCGGGAAGACACGGCTGCCGGTCAACGCGCCGCGCACCGCCATCGCCGCGACCTTGGCCTGCGAATTGGCGGAGAAGCCGGATTTCGGCATGTCGCCCTGATTGGTCGCGTCGCCCAGAATATGGATGTTCTCATCCATCCGGCTGACCATCGTATGCCCGTCCACCGGCGCCCAGTTGCCCTCGGTCAGACCAGCGGCTTCGCAGATATGCCCGGCTTTCTGGACGGGAATGACGTTGCAAACATCGGCCTTGATAACCTCGCCATCCACGTCGACCTCCATCGTCGCCGCATTGACCGAGACATTCTCGCCGCCGAAATCCGGGCCAATGCGGGTGATCATGCCGGAATAGTGCTTGTTCCAGCCTTCCTCGAACAGCCCCTGTTTCGAGAAATTCGCCTTGGGGTCGGCGATGATGATCTTGGCCGTCGGGTTCCGGTCGCGCAGCACATGGGCGACCATCGAAATGCGCTCATACGGCCCCGGCGGGCAGCGATAGGGGTTGGGCGGCGCGACCATGACAAAGGTGCCGCCCTCGGGCATGGCCTCGATCTGCGATTTCAGCAGCGCGGTCTGGGTGCCCGCCTTGTAGGCATGGGGCATCGCGGTCTGCGCCGACAAGTCCCAGCCCGGCACGGCGCCTTCGACGAAGTCGATGCCGGGGCTGAGGATCAGCCGGTCATAGGGCACAGAACCGCCCCCCGCGAGCGCCACGGTCTTGGCGTCGCGGTCCACGCCCGTGGCCCAGTCATGCACGACGTTGATGCCATAGTCGCTGGCCAGCTTCGCATAGTTGTGCGCGATGCTCTGAAGGTCGCGGAAGCCACCGATATAGAGGTTGGAGAAGAAGCAGGTGTAGTAGGTCCGGCTTGGCTCGATCAGGGTGACGTCGATGGCGCCATCACTGTCCTTGGCGATGTAGCGCGCGGCGGTCGCGCCGCCTGCGCCCCCGCCCACCACAACGACACGCGGCTTGCCCTGCGCATTCAGCATCGGCGCGGACAGCGTCGCCGCCGCCGTGGCCGTCCCGATAAAGGCACGTCTGTTCAATTTCATCTTTTCCTCCTCCTGATTGGATGCAGTCCCGGCACCCGGTTTCGCACAGTACCTTTGCGGTTTTTATCGTGCGTTTGACTAAACTATCGCGCAGCATTATTGCGCTGGCAAATGTTTATTTTTGAATTTTTTTCTGATCGCGGCACGATCTGCGCCGCGACTTTGGTAGGATCATTCTAGATCGGCAAAATACGCCGCCAGCGCCGCGATTTCCTCGTCTGACAAGCGCCCCGCCATCATCTGCATCACCGGATGCGGGCGCAGCTTTTGCTTGTAAGCATGCATGGCAACAACGAAATCCTCTTCCACCCATCGGGTGATCGAGGGGATACCGGCATCGCCCCCATCGGATTGGTGGCAGGTCAGGCATTCCGAAGCGAGGTATTCGCCATATTCCGGGTCCCCGACAATTGCGAGGACGTCCGGCGACAGTTCCACTTCGCGTTTCAAGGCGGTTGGCGCCGATTCCGGAATATCCTGCGGATTGGCTGTGAATTCCCTGAGATAGGCCAAAACGTCATGCCGATCCTGTGGGTCCTTTATCCCGCGAAACGACATACGCGTGCCGGAAACCAAGGCTCTGGGGTTTTCGATATAGGCGTCGAGTTGATCATATTCCCAGACCAGACCATCGCCAAAGGCGCGGTCCATCGCGTCGGAATAATCGAACCCCTCGATACTGCCCGCGCGACGCCCGAAGATGCCATTGAGATGAGGCCCGGCGCGATTGCTCGCACCGGGCCCGACCTGATGACATCCCGTACATTTGCGAAACACCTTGGCGCCGTTTTCGGCATCGCCCAAGGCTTCGGCGACCTCCTCGGCCAGCGCGGCCCCCGGGGGGGCCAACGCAAGTGTCAGAGCAACGAGATAATGCTTCATAGCGTCACTGCGGGTTCGATTGCAGATAGGCGATCAGGGCCGCGATGTCCTCGTCCTTGCGAAGGCCGGCAAAGGCCATCTTGGTGCCTTTGATGTAGTCGCGCGGCTTCTGCATGAACGCGGTGAAGGCTTCCTCGTCCCAGACGCCGCCATGATCGGCCATCGCGTTGGAGTATTTGAAGCCCTCCACGCTGCCGACCTCGCGACCGATCACGTTGTTCAGCTGCGGGCCGGTGCGGTTCTTGGCACCGTCGCCGATCTGGTGGCAGGCCTTGCACTTGCCGAAGACCTTTTCACCTGCGGCGACCAGTTCCGGGTCCAGAGCCGCTTCTTCGACCGGCGCCTCTTCGGCGGCGGGCTCGGCAGCGGCCTCTTCGACGACCGGCTCGTCGGCGGTTTCGACCACGCTCGGCTCGGCGGCGGCTTCTTCAGCGGCGGGCTCTGCGCCCTCTTCGTCCGGGGTCACGTCCAGCACGGTGGCGCGCATGGTAATTTCCACGGACTCCTTGCAGTTCTCCATGCAAGGCTCGGCGCGCCAGATGCTGTATTCCGTGTCGGCCCGGTCATCGACGATGAAGCCCTCGGCATTCGGCATCTCGACCTCGGCCCAAGTCTCGGGCGACAGTTCGAAATCGTCGTCGATCAGGTCGTTGGAATAGAGGATGTAGGCGGTGATCGCATAGACCTCGTCCGGGGTCAGCGACTGGGCGTTGCCAAAGGGCATCGACCGGTGGACGTAGTCGAACACGGTCGACAGGTAGGGCCAGTAGGACCCGACCGTCTTCAGCGGGTCCTTGTCGGCCAGCGTGCCGTCGCCCCCGGCCAGCTTGGGCCAGTTGTCGACGCCCTCGGCGAACGAGCCGTGGCAGACCGCGCAGTTTTCCTCGAAGATCGGCTCGCCATCCAGCGCATTGCCGGAGCCCGCAGGCAGGCCGGTGCCGTCGGGGCTGACATCGAGGTTCCAGGCGGCGACCTCTTCGGGCAGGGCTTCGCGGCCAAGGCCAAAGCGCAAGCCGCCAGTGGACTCGTCCGCATGGGCCGCCGCGACGATGCCGCCATCGACATCGACCGGCTCGGCCTTGGCCGCCTGAACGGGGGCCTCCGGTTCCGGGATCGGTGCGGGCAACGCGCCCATCGCGGTGGCCGTGCTGGGCATCTGCGCCACGAAACGGTCACCGAAATTGTGCGCAACCAGCAGGGTTCCCCCGATCCCGAGGATCGTCGCGCCGAAAAGATTAAGAGACTTCGACATTTTCGGCCTCCCCATTGGATTTCACATGCCAGGTCTGGATGCAGTTGTTGTGATAGACCGAGTTCTCGCCGCGCACGTCGCGCAGCTGAGCCTTGGTCGGTTGGACATAGCCGGTCTCGTCCATGGCGCGCGATTGCAGCAGCCATTCCTCGCCATTCCACGTCGTGTCGAGGTAGAAACGGGTCAGCGCCTTGTCCTCGCCCTCGTTGGCGAGACGCGCGGTTTCCCATGTCATGCCGCCATCCTTGGACACGTCAACGCGGGTGATGCGCCCATGGCCGGTCCATGCGAGGCCGGTGATGACGACCGGGCCGGGACCGTGCTTGATCGGCGATTGCGGGCTGGGGCTGGTGACCACGGATTTCGCATCCATAACCCAGGTCCACTTGCGCGAGGTGCCGTCGGCCAGCGTGTCGGTGTATTTCGAGGTCTCTTCGCGGCTTTCGACCGGGCCATCCATGACCTCGATGCGGCGCAGCCACTTGACCCACATATTGCCTTCCCAGCCGGGAACGACCAGACGCACCGGATAGCCGTGCTCTTTGCGCAGCGCCTCGCCATTGGCCTTGAACGCGACGAAGACGTCGTCCATCGCCTTTTCCATCGGGATCGAGCGCCCGTTCGACGACGCATCCGCGCCCTCGACATAGACCCACTTGTCCTTCAGGTCGCCAGCGGCATCCAGACCGGCCTCGGCCAGCAGGGTGCGCAGCGGCACGCCGGAATATTCCATGTTGTGGATCATGCCGTGGGTGAACTGCGCGCCGTTCAGCTGCGCGCCCGCCCATTCCATGCCGGTATTGGCCGCGCATTCGCAGAAATACACGTGGTTCTCACGCGGGAAGCGTTCCAGATCCTCGTAGGTAAAGACCAGCGGCTTGTCGACCAAGCCGTTGATCATCAGTCGGTAATCCGCCTTGGACAGCTCGATCGCACCGGAATGGTGACGCTCGAACGCACAGCCCGCCGGGGTGATCGTGCCGTCCAGCGCGTGGATCGGCGTGAAGTTGATCGAGCTGATCGGGTCGGCGGTCAGCCACGGCACGTTGCGGCGAACGACGTCATCCTCGAAGCGGATCGGCAGGCCGTATGGGGTGGCATCGACGCCCTCACCCAGACCGGACGCCCATTCCTGCACCTCGGTGATCAGCGGATCGGGACCGGCGGCCTTCGCCACCGTTGCCGCAACCGTGCCCGCGCCCAAAGCGGCGGCCCCGGTCAGGAACTGACGGCGCGAGGCGCCCTTGTTCTCTGTGGTCATATGTCTCTCCTTCCAAAGCAGACGGGCTTAGACGCCCGTCACCTCGACCGAATTGTTGGGCTCCAGCGTGATGGTGCCCTGTTTGCGAATATGGCTTTCGACGACGTCCCAGATCTGCGGCCCTTCGGTGCCCTCGTTGACCGAGGCCCAGCCCGCGACGATGTAGGTTTTCGACGGATCGATCGCCTCGCCGGTCTTGAGCAGCGTCATATCCGAGATGCGCTCGCCCTGCGGCTTGCTGACGTCGATCCGGTAGCCCATGCCCCCGATGCGCACCATGTCGCCGCCCTGCTGGTAATAGGGATCGGGGTTGAAGATGTTGTCGGCCACGTCCTCTAGGATCACCTTGATGAATTCGCCAGTCATTTCAGACCGGTACGCCTCGCCATAGGACATGGAGGTCACGTTCCAGATGTCTTCGCGGGTGATGTTGTCACCGGGGATCAGGCTCGGCCCCCAGCGCACGCCGGGCGACATGGCGATATCGGCCTCGCGCTCGGACATCAGGGCGTTGCAGATCAGATCGTCCCAGGTGCCGTTGAAGTTGCCGCGACGATACAGAAGCTCATCGGTGGTGCCGATGACCTCTTCCAGCTCGGCCTTGTAGGGCGCGCGCTGTTCGTCGATCAGGCTTGCGACCTTGGCATCGGGCGTGATCACGTCCGAGAAGATCGGGATCAGCTTGTGGCGGAAGCCCATCATGCGGCCATCGCGCACGTCCAGATCGACGCGGGACACGAACTTGCCGTTGGAGCCGGACGCGACGATGATCGTCTCGCCCACCAGCACCGGCTCGGGCAGCGCGTCATGGGTGTGGCCCGACAGGATCACGTCGATGCCGGTCACGACCGACGCCATCTGCTTGTCCACGTCGAAACCGTTGTGGGAAAGGCAGACCACCAGCTCGGCGCCCGCCGCGCGGACCTCGTCGACCATCGCCTGCATGTTCTCGTCGCGGATACCAAAGGAGTATTCCGGGAACATCCAGCGCGGGTTGGCAATCGGCATGTAGGGGAAGGCCTGCCCGATCACGGCGATCTTCACCCCGCCGCGCTCAAAGAACTTGTAGGGCTTGAACAGCTCGGCGGGTTCGTCCCACTCGGCATCGAAAATGTTCTGACCCAGCGCGGCAAAGGGCAGCCCTTCGACGATTTCCTGCACCCGCTCCGACCCAAGCGTGAATTCCCAGTGGAAGGTCATCGCGTCGGGCTTCAGCGCGTTCATGACGTTGACCATGTCCTGACCTTCGGTCTTGTAACAGGTCATCGAGCCATGCCACGTGTCGCCGCCATCCAGCAGCAGCGCGTCGGGGCGGTCAGCGCGGATCGCGTTGATGACCGTGGCCACTCGGTCCAGACCGCCGACCTTGCCATAGGCCTGCGCCAGCGAGGCGAAATCGCCCGACGACAGCGCGTAATGCGACGGCGAGCCGTCCTCGATGCCATACAGACGCCGGAAATCGGCGCCGGTGACATGCGGCACCTCGCCCTTGTTGCCGCCCACGCCGATATTGATCGACGGTTCGCGGAAGTAGATCGGCTTCAACTGCGCATGGATGTCGGTGACGTGGATCAGGCTGACATTGCCGAAGGTGTCGAATTGCAGCAACTGGTCCTGAGTCAGGCTCTGCTGCGCGGCCAGCCGCGCCCAGTTGCCAAAACCGGAGGCGCCGACCATCGCCGACGCCGCCATGGACACCTGCAGGAAATCGCGTCTTGAGATCATGGGGAGGGGTCTTTCTATCTCATGACACACATGCGCATGTGTGAATGGGTTATAAGCAAGAAACCCCGCGCCGACCAAATCGGCGCGGGGTATGGGATTATTGACGGACCGCGGGGGCTTCGACGCTCAGACCATTGCCGCGCGAGGCGACATACAGTTCAAGCGCGCGGAACTCGTCCGATCCTTCGGCAAAGGTCTCGGCGCGGGTGTCGCGGATGCAGCCACGGAAGCGGTTGTGCTTCGAGATCAGCTTCGCCTGTTTCAGACGGTAGGTCGGGAAACCGTTGGTCTGACCTTGGCTGAGGTGATCGGCGCGGATGTAGTTGCCGTAGTTCTGCTCGTGGCAGTTGGCGCAGGACAGTTCGAGCTGACCGTAGCGGGTGTAGTACATCTCCTTGCCCTGCTCCCAGAAGGGGGCAGCGGCGCCGTCGATGGCCACGTCCATGGGCATGCCCAGCGACTGGTGGTTGATCAGCGCGACCATGGCCTGCATGGTGCCACCGGACCACTTCCACTCGTTGGCTTGCATACGCTCGGTGCGGCATTCGTTGATGAGGTCTTCCATCACCACCAGTTTGCCGTCCTCATCGACCTTCGGCATCTTGGTCGACAGGCCTTCGAATTCGGCCACGTCACCGTGGCAAGAGGCGCAGCTTTCACCGGCCTCGCCTTCGACGGTGTTCCAGCTGTCCATCGCCTGATCGACGAAGATCATGCCGGGATTGTCGAACGTGTCGAGCTGCATCGCCTGCGTGTCATCCTCGCGGAAATGCCAGCCCGAAATGATCGTGTCGATGCCGGTTTCCGCCAAGTGCGCGGGGGCGTCGGTCTTCGAGATCATCTCTTCGCCGTCGATCGCCAGCACGTCGTCATCCGCACCGCCGGCATAGGCGGTGGTGGCGGCGCACAGGGCGACCACGGCGGTCAGAGCCTTGAATTTCATTATGTTCCCTCCCTAAAGGCGCCCTGCCCCGCACGGCGGGACAGGGGTTCCGTTTTACACGGAAATCTTCTTGGACTCTTCGTAGACCGAGCCGTCGTCGTCGTACCAAGTGAACTTGAATTCACCCGCTTCCGGCACCGTGGCGTCGAATTCGAAGTAGGGGTTGGTCGAAATCGCGGGCTGCATCGTGATGTCGATCACGTTCTGGCCGTTGAAGTCGCAGGTGAAGCGGTTGATGATCGAGCGCGGGATCACGTTTCCCGAGCTGTCCTTGCGCTGGCCCGATTCCATCGGGTGCGAGATCAGCGTCTTGAGCGTGATCACTTCACCGGCGGAGGCGCTTTTCGGGACCTTGACGCGGGGTTTGACACCATCTGCCATCTGTCTGTCTCCTTGATATCTGGGTTAGCCGCCGCAGCCGCCGATGGTGACCTTCACGGTCTTCGAGGCGCGGGCAAAGCTGCCATCGGCAAGCTTGGCAATTGCGATCACGTCCTGCGTACCGGCCAGACGGATCCGGGTGGATGCCGCGGTGGAACCGGCGAGCGGGCCGAAGTTGTAGGTGGCGACACCAGGGGTCGGGTTGCCGGCGGCCAGCAGCAGGATCGCCGTGGCGCCCTCGGCAGAGACGCCGATCGGAACGGTGTTCCCGTTCTCGGCGATTTCCGGCGCGTCGAGGTCGACGCCCCCATCTGCAACGGCAGCACCGCCGGTGAATTCGTTGATCGCGTCATCCGCAGCCGCATTCACGCGGAAGGGAAGAACGGTCATCAGCGCGGCACCGGCACCCAGTGCCAGCGTTTCGCGACGCGTAAAGTCCATCGTCATTCTCCTTTGAACCTGGGTCTCAGCCATCCTGAAGGGTCATCAGGAAGGCCACCACATCTTCGATTTCCTGAGCCGACAGGATCGGCGGCAGGTCGGCAGGCGCAGCCTTGCCGGTATAGGCGTCACCGGGACGGATGAAGCCGCTGGTCTTGTAGAAGGCCGGCATCACCGACCCTTCGAAGGTCATCTTGGCATTGGCCACGATCCCGCGCAGTTCCGCCTCGGAACGATAGCCTCCCACGCCGTCCAGCATCGGACCGACTTCGCCATGGAAGGCGGCATCGGACCACGCCTCGGCGGTGTGGCAGGCGACGCAGTTGCCCTTGGACCGGCTGGTGATGATCACCTTGCCGTTCGCCGGGTCGCCCGGCATGCCGGTCAGCGACGCTTCGACTTCGCCGTATTCGCCATATTGAACGTCATCGGGTGCCACCGTTTCGGCGACCGCCATACCCGCGATCAGCGTTGCCGCTGCCGTGATTGCTGTAAGCCTCATATTCCCTCCCTGGGCCTTGCGCGCCTTTGACAGGCGCCTCAGATTCCGGCTGATGTATACCGTAGGCCACCGAGCCGTGTTCACGCAACAACAAATTCACGGATGTGAATTTTTGAGCATGTTTTCCGTGTTTCAGTCGGTTTTCCCGTCGTTGCGCTCGGTGATGCGGCGCGCGTGATAGCGTTGAAAATCCTCACCGTTATCAAGCTCATAGCGCTTTTCGTTCACCCATGTAAACATGTCCAGCGTGGTCCCCTTGCTGAACGCGCCCGGCATTACCGCGACCGAGGCTTCGATGGCCGAAGTATCCTCGGGCACCTCTTCCGGAAGGAAGACGATGTTGGGCGTGAACAGCACGCGCCACTTGCGCGCGGCGTCCTTTTCGGACAGCGATTCTCCGTCGAGATCGGTGATCTCGATATCGCCATGCAGGTTCAGTTGAACGACAAAGAAGTTCTCGTCGATGTAGTCGGACACCTCCGGATCGACAAAGACCTCCTCATGCATCTTCTTGCAGTAGATGCAGCCGCGCTGTTCGAAGAACAACACAAGCCGCTTGCCCTCGGCGTTGGCCTCGGCCAAATCCTCGCGCAGGTCCTTGAACGTGTCGCGCATCCACGGCTGCTTGTGCAGCCCGTCATCGCCGATCTCCTGCGCCCAAACGGGCAGTGCAATGGCCGCCGCAAGGGCCGCTCCGATCCAGGCCTTCATGGTCTTCCTCCCGATTCTGCGCCGTCAATTTTCTGAGCAACTGACAGCAGGTTAACGCTCAACTCAGGGACGTCCAACCGGGGAACGTCTCGATCATCCACTGTCCGATGGCGTTGACGCTCCCCGTCGCGATCAGCACCGCGAACAGCAGCATCATGCCCCCCATCACCTTTTCGGCGTATTTCAACTTGTCGCGATGCCGCCCCGTCCAGCGCAGGAACGGCCCCGAGAACAGCGCGGCGACGACGAAGGGCGCGGTCATGCCCAAGCCGTAGACCAGCATCAGCAGACCGCCGCGCCAGACCTCGCCCATGGTGGTGGCGATGAACAGCATCGCCGTGATCGCGGGCCCCGCGCAGGGCGTCCAGCCAAAGCCGAAGGCCAGCCCCATCAGGTAGGCCCCAAGGATCGAGGTCGGCTCCATCTTCGATTCGACGCGCGCCTCGCGGTACAGCAGGCCGATGCGCACCACGCCCAGGAAATGCAGGCCAAAGATCACGAGGATCGCCACCGCCACCCATGTCAGCGCGTCGAGGTAGTCGGCAAACGCCTGCCCCACCGCGGTCGCGCCCATGCCGTACAGCACGAAGATCGTCGTCACCCCAAACGCAAAGAAAACGGCGGACACGATCAACCGGCGCTGCGCACCGGGGGCGATTCCCGTGTCGTCGCGCAGTTCGGTCATGGAAATCCCGGCCATGTAGCACAGGTAGAACGGCACGATCGGCAGGATGCAGGGCGTGAAAAAGGTTATCAAACCGGCAAGTGCCGCACCTGCGAAGGTAATATCCAGCACGAAAGGCACCTTTCCTTGATCAATTCACATATTCAGATTAGGTTGTGCGAATGACTTTCGTCAATCGGTCCCGTATGATGCGCATCATTCTTTCTGTCTTGGCGGCCCTCGCCTTGGTTCTTTTCGGCAAGCCTGCCATGGCCGAGTTCCGGCTGATCATGGTCGAACAGCCCGGCTGCGCCTATTGTGCCGCCTGGGACGACCAGATCGCACCAGCCTATCCCAACACCGAAGAGGGCAAGTTCGCGCCGCTGATGCGCGCCGACCTGCACATGGGTCCGCCCGAAGGCATCGCCTATGCGCGGCGCGTCAATTTTACCCCGACTTTCATTCTGGTGGATGACGGGGTAGAAATTGCCCGCATCGAAGGCTATCCGGGCGAAAATTTCTTTTGGCCGATGTTTTCGCAGCTGTTGCAGCAAGAAACGGATTTCGAACCGGCCACACAGTGAGCAATCGGGAAACATCGCCATGGCACTTCCGGTCCTGGACACATCACTGAGCGACGAAGACCTCGACGAGATCGTCGAGAAGGCCACAACCGCGTCGTCCTTCCTCAAGGCGATCAGCCACGAGGGCCGCTTGATGATCCTGTGCCATCTCGTCACTGGCGAGAAATCCGTGACCGAGCTGGAGGAATTGCTGTCGGCGCGGCAAGCCGCCGTCAGCCAGCAACTGTCGCGCCTGCGGCTCGAAGGGCTGGTGGTCCCGCGCCGCGACGGCAAGGCGATCTATTACCGCCTCGCCGATGACCGGCCCAAGAAGATGCTGGAATGCGTCTACGAGCTGTTCTGCAAGGACGACTGAGCGCCGCACAGGCCCCGTGCCACGACACTTGCCGAAAGACGCATACTTTCGCATACTGGCCTGATCCGGCGGGGGACCGGATCGGGAGGCGTAAATGCTCGACATATTGACGGAACACCACTTGGTCGCACTGATCGGGCTGGTCAGCGGCATATTGCTGGGGCTGGCGGCACGGCTGGGCCGGTTCTGCACATTGGGGGCCATCGAAGACGCGCTCTATGGCGGGTCGCTGGTGCGGATGCGCATGTGGGGCGTCGCCATCGGAATCGCGGTGATCGGATCCTTCACCCTGATGCAGGTGGGACTTCTGGCAGATGTCAGCACCTACTACTTGTCGATCCGCTGGATGCCGCTGGCCTCGGTTCTGGGCGGCCTCGTCTTTGGCTATGGCATGGCCCTGTCGGGCAATTGCGGGTACGGGGCGCTGGCACGGTTGGGCGGCGGCGATCTGCGCAGCTTCGTCATCGTGCTGGTCATGGCGGTCAGCACCTATGTGGTGCTGTCCGGCCCCTTGGCACCGCTGCGCGCGGCGCTGTTCGAGCAGGTGCCCGTGACCGGCGCCGCCCCGGGGATCGCGCATCAACTGGGCGGGCTGACCGGCCTGCCCGTCAACTGGATCGGCATGGCAATCGGCGCGCTGATCCTCGGCGGGTCGCTGTCCTCGGGCGCGCTATGGGCGAAGCCGGTGCAACTGGTCTGGGCCGTAGCGGTCGGCCTGTCGGTCGTGCTGGCATGGGGCGGCACGGCTTGGGTCGCGCGCACCGGGTTCGAGGCGCTGCCGGTCGTCTCGCACAGCTTTGCCGCACCGCTGGGGGAATCGGTCTTGTGGTTCATGACCGGCTCTGCACGGCCGCTGAGCTTTGCGGTGGGATCGGTCGCCGGCGTCTGGTGCGGCGCCTTCATCGGGTCGCTGATCAAGGGACATTTCCGATGGGAAGCCTGCGAGGACCCGCGCGAGTTGCGCCGCCAGATCATCGGCGCGGCTTTGATGGGCGGCGGCGCGGTGATCGCCTTGGGCTGTTCCATCGGTCAGGGCCTGTCGGCGTTTTCGGTGTTGGCGCTGTCCGCGCCCGTCACCTTTGCCGCGATCTTTGCCGGGGCGGCATTCGGCTTGCGTCAGCTGATCGTCGGGTTCCAGCCAGCGGAGTAGAGGGGGCTTTGCCCCCCGGCGCTCACGCGCCTCCCCCCACGGTATTTCGGGCCAGAAGAAACCGAGGGTCAGTCGAAATCGCGCAGGCGCGCGACGTAGCGGGCCAGCGTGTCGATTTCGAGGTTGATCCGGTCGCCGGTCTTTGAATGGCCCCAGGTCGTGACCTCCTTGGTGTGGGGGATCAGGTTGACGCCGAACGTGGTGCCGTCGACCTCGTTCACCGTCAGCGAGGTGCCGTTGAGCGCGACTGAGCCTTTGGGCGCAATGAAACGGGCGAGGCTTTCCGGCGCGTCGAAGGTGATGCGGGTGCTGTCGCCCTCGTCCAGCATCGCGGTGATCGTCGCGACCCCGTCCACATGGCCCGAGACGATATGCCCGCCGAGTTCATCGCCGACCTTCAGCGCCCGTTCGAGGTTGATCCTGTAGCCCTCGGCCCAGTCGCCGATATTGGTCTTCGAGACGCTTTCGGCGCTGATGTCGACGTCGAACCAGTCCTCGCCGAGGGCGATCACGGTCAGGCAGCAGCCATTGCAGGCGATCGAGGCGCCGATCTCGATGCCGGAAGTGTCATAAGACGTGCCGATGCGGGCGCGCAGGTCGCCGCGATCCTCGAGCTGGCGGATTTCGCCGATATCGGTGACGATGCCTGTGAACATGGGGGCTCCTGTCTGTGATGCGGCCTTATTTTCGCCGGGATCAGCGGTTAATGTTTCCGTCAGGCAAACGGAATAGAACGGTCCCATGAGCAACGCAACCGGAGAGAAACGGGTCTTCCTGTTCTTGCAGGGGCCGCACGGCCCCTTCTTCCACCGGCTGGGTGCGATGCTGCGCAAGACCGGGGCGGATGTCTGGCGCGTGGGCTTCAACGCGGGCGACCGGGCGTTCTGGTTTCATCCAAAATCCTACATCCCGTTCCGTGGCACGCCGGATGACTGGCGCGCGACCTTTGTTGCGCTGCTGTCGGAAAAGCATGTGACGGATATCGTGCTGTATGGTGACGTGCGCCGTATCCATGCCGAAGCGGTCGAGGAAGCGAAACGGCGCGGATTGACCGTTCATGTCTTCGAAGAAGGCTATATGCGCCCCTATTGGGTGACCTATGAACGGGGCGGCTCGAACGGGCATTCGCGGCTGATGCAGATGTCGATCGCGGACATGCAGAAGACGCTTGCCCTGTCGGACATGGAGGCCCCCCTGCCCCCGGCCCATTGGGGCGACATGCGGCACCACATCTTTTACGGCGCGCTCTACCACTGGTTCGTGATGTTCCGGAATGGTGATTACCGCAATTTCCAGCCGCATCGGTCGCTGACGGTGATGCAGGAATTCATGCTGTACCTGAAACGGCTGCTCCTGATGCCGGCAAGCTGGGTCGACCGCGTGATCGCCACGCAACGCATCCGGCTGGGCGGATTTCCCTATCACCTATGCCTGATGCAGCTGGAGCATGACTCGAGCTTTCAGAAACATTCGCCCTTCAACACCATGCCAGAGTTTCTGGACATGGTCGTACAAGGCTTTGCGGACGGCGCGCCCGGGCACCATCACCTCGTGTTCAAGGCGCATCCGCTGGAAGATGGCCGGTCGCATGTGCGCCGGGCGATCCGCGAGGCAGCCCACAAATACGGCGTGAAGGACCGGGTGCATTACGTGCGCGGTGGCAAGCTGGCGCAACTGCTCAACGATGCCCGCACCGCGGTCACCGTGAACTCGACAGCCGCGCAGCAGGTGCTTTGGCGCGGTATCCCGCTGAAGGTCTTTGGCGACGCGGTCTATGCGAAACCGGAATTCGTCTCGACCCAGGCACTGCCGGAATTCTTTGCGACACCGTCGCGCCCGAACATGCACGCCTACAAGGATTACAGGCGCTATCTGCTTGAAACCTCGCAACTTCCCGGTGGGTTCTATTCGGCGCGCGGGCGGCGGCAATTGCTGAGGCAGGTGGTCGACATGATGCTGGCGCCGGACGATCCCTATGACGCCCTGCGACGCGGGACCGCGGCACCACGGCAACAGTTGCGCGTCGTCCACTGACCCCGATTTCTCCAAAGGCTGGATTTTGCAGGCACTTCTCGATAGCGTGGGAAAAAAGGCAGGCAAAATAACAAAGGTCGAGGAGACCGAGCAGTGAAACACACCCGTAATCGGTGGGCGCGTTCCGTCGCCCTGCTGGTCGCGACGTCGATACTGGCGTCCTGCGGCCTTCCGCGCGTTGGTCCAACGAAAAAGGAAATCTTCGCAGGTTCCGTGCAACGCGAAGGCGATGCCTTCATCGTTTCGGTCAATGACCGCGTGACCCGTGCCACCGCCGTCGTTCCGGCGCTTGGCTTTACCGAGGCATTCAAGAATGCCGGAGTGCTGGGATCCGACACGATCCGCGCAGGCGACACGCTGGGCATTTCCGTTTGGGAAAACGTCGACGACCCGCTTCTGGGCTCCGGCGGCGCGGCGGCAGGCGGCGGCGGTCCGGCCATCCTCGAAGAGGTGCAGGTCGACGGCTCCGGCTTCATCTTCATCCCTTACGCGGGCCGTATCCGCGCCGCGGGCAACACGCCCGAGGCGGTGCGCCGCATCATCACCGAGAAACTCGAAGACCAGACCCCCGACCCGCAGGTGCAAGTCCGTCGCGTGGCGGGGGACGGCTCGACCGTCAGCCTTGTCGGCGCCGTGGGCGGCCAAGGCGTTTATGCGATCGAGCGTCCGACGCGGACCCTGTCCTCGATGCTGGCGCGCGCCGGTGGCGTGACGATCGAGCCCGAGATTGCGCAGATCACCGTGTTGCGTGGCAATCAAAAGGGGACGATCTGGTTTCAGGACCTGTACGAATATCCCGAGTTCGACATTGCCCTGCGCGGCGGCGACCGCATCCTGATCGAACAGGACACCCGCGCCTTCACGGCGCTTGGCGCAACCGGCACGCAGGCCCGCGTCCCGTTCGAGACGCAGACCCTGTCCGGGGTCGAGGCCATCGCGCAGGTTGGCGGCCTGCTGTCGAGCACGGCGGACCCGACCGGCGTCTTCGTCTTCCGCAACGAACCGGCTGCGATTGCCAATCAGGTGCTGGGGCGCAACGATCTGGTTGGTGCGCAGCGCATGGTCTACGTGCTGGACCTGACGAAGCCCAACGGCATGTTCATGGCCCGCGACTTCGCGATCCGGGACGGCGACACGCTGTACGTGACCGAGGCGCCGTTCACCCAGTGGGACAAGACGATCTCGGCCCTGACCGGTTCGCTGAGCGCCGTGGGCACCTTGACCACGACCGCAGACGCGCTGTCTGGCGGCGGAGGCTGACACGTGTCCGACTTTGCGGACGCAGATCACGCCGGGGGCGACAACCCCCGGCGTCTTCATGTCTACAACGGTGGTTTCCTTTGGCAGCGCCGCCTGCGCCGCATCCTGTCGCTGGCGGGCTATCGGGTCAGCCTTGGGCGTCCCGATGCCACGGGCTTGATCGGTGTCTGGGGGCAATCCCCCTATGCCGCGCGGGGCGAGGCCATGGCCGCCCGTACCAGCGCGGGTCTTCTGCGGGTCGAGGACGCCTTTCTGCGGTCTCTGCATCCCGGTCGTGCCGGAGAGCCGCCCTTTGGTCTGGTGCTGGACCGGACCGGTGTGCATTTCGACGGGCGCACCCCCTCCGATCTGGAAACCCTGCTCAAGACCCATCCGCTGGACGACACCGCATTGCTCGACCGGGCGCGCGGCGCGATGGCACGCATGGCCGAGGCGCACCTGTCGAAATACAGCGCCACGCGTCTTGACCTGCCCCTGCCCCGGCCCGGCTATGTTCTGCTGATCGACCAGACACGCGGGGATGCGTCGGTACGCGCCTCCGGCGCCGACCGGAACCGCTTTCTGGAAATGCTGTTCGTCGCGCAGGAAGAAAACCCGGGCGCACGTATCGTTCTGAAGACCCACCCCGAAACCGGTGCAGGCTACCGCCCCGGCCATTACGAGGCTGGGGATGCCAGCGACCGGATCACCCTGTTCGACGCGCCCGTCAGCCCGTGGCAGTTGCTGGATGGCGCCGTGGCCGTCTACACGGTGTCGTCGCAAATGGGGTTCGAAGCCATTCTCGCCGGGCACCGCCCGCGCGTCTTTGGCCAGCCCTTCTATGCGGGCTGGGGGCTGACCGAGGACGAGATGCCCGTTTATCGTCGCCAGCGCAGCTTGACCCGGGCGCAGTTGTTCGCCGCCGCAATGATCCTGTACCCACGCTGGTATGACCCGGCACAGGACCGGCTGTGCCAGATCGAAGAGGTGCTTGGCCATCTCGAAGCCCAGACCCGCGCGTGGCGCGAGGACCGTGCAGGCTGGGTCGCCAGCGGCATGCGGATGTGGAAACGTGCGCCCTTGCAGCACTTCTTTGGACGAGAGGCGCGCGTCATCTATGAAGATGACGCCGTAAAGGCCTGTGAAATCACGAAAAAGACCCATCGCAGGCACATGTGTTGGGCCGGTCGGGCGCAAGGTGATGTCGTCCGGGTCGAAGACGGTTTCCTGCGCTCGCGGGGTTTGGGGGCTGAATTGATCCCGCCGCTGTCGCTGGTCCTTGACCCTGTGGGTATCTATTACGATCCGACCCGCCCCTCGCAGTTGGAAACCCTGATAGCCCGGCGCGCCTCAGGTCTGCGACCAGACCAAATCGAACGTTCTAGACGGATTTTGACGCGATTGACGGCCTCTGGTTTGTCCAAATACAATCTATCCGGAGACTTACCCACACTCCCCAGAGGGCGCTGCATTCTGGTTCCCGGGCAAGTCGAGGATGACGCCTCGATCCTGACTGGCGCGGGCCAGGTGAACACCAACCAAGCGCTGCTGCAAGCTGCCCGTGACGCCAATCCAGACGCGGTCCTGATCTGGAAACCACATCCGGACGTGGTCGCAGGACTGCGCAAAGGTCACGTGAACAATGCCGCGCAATGGGCTGATATCACGCTCGAAAACGCGGATATGGGGGCGCTACTGCGACAGGTGGACGAGGTCTGGACAATGACATCCCTCACCGGGTTCGAGGCGCTTTTGCGCGGCTGCAAGGTGACGGTTCTCGGCGCGCCGTTCTATGCCGGCTGGGGCTTGACCCGCGATCTCGGACCGGTGCCCGCCCGTCGCAGCGCCGGGCCGCGTCCGACGCTGGAGGCGCTGGTCCATGCCGCGCTGATCGACTATCCGCGCTACCACGACCCGATCACCCGCTCGCCCTGTCCGATCGAAGTCATTGTTGATCGTTTGGAAACGGGCGCGATCCCACGGCCGGGCCCGTTCAACCGGACCGTATCGAAACTGCAGGGGCTGTTTGCATCCCAAGCCCATCTGTGGCGCCGTTAACCTTGATTGACAAAGCCTTGCGATAGCCGTTTGGCAGACAAGGGTTTTTGCATTTGTCCACAGCATCTTTCGCGCTGCGGTGGATCGATCCGATCGCAGGGTAACCTGCGGTAAAGACGCGCAAAAGGCCGTCAACTCGCCCTATGCCAGATATGGTGCACGTCGTTTCCCTCCACGGTGAAATCCACAAGCTGGAAACGCGGCGCATCGGACAGGCGCTCGACCCCCAATGCGCCTATGCCGGGATGGCCTTCGGCGCCCAGAACGAGGCCCGCCGTAAAGACATGCAATTCGTCGACGAGGTCAGCCGCCAACAAGGCAGCGGCCAGTTGCCCGCCGCCTTCGCAAAAGACGCGGGTCAGCCCTTCGGCAGCCAGAGATTGCAACAGGGAAACCGGTTCGATGCGGCCCGATGCGACTTGGCAGGGCAGCAGTTTTGCCCCGAGCCCCTCCCACGCCGTCCGCAACTCGCGGCGGGCTTCCGGCCCGTGACACAGCCAGACCGGCACATCGCGCGCAGTCCGGGCCAGTTGGCTCATCAACGGCAAGTCGATGTGCCGCGATGCGACGATGCGCACCGGTTGCCGCCTGTCGCCAAAGCCCCGGACGGTCAGCGCCGGATCGTCGGCCCGCGCCGTGCCCGCACCCACCATGACCGCATCATGAGACGCCCGCAGCGCGTGCACGCGGCGCCGCGCCGCCGGGCCAGTGATCCACTGGCTCTCGCCGGTCGCTGTCGCGATGCGGCCATCGGTGCTCATGGCGAGTTTCAGCGTCACCCAAGGCCGCCCCTGCTCGATCCGTAGGAAGAAGCCCGCATGGTCCCGCAGGGCCTGCTCGGCCAGAACACCGGTCGTGACCGAAATTCCAGCGTGGCGCAGGCGTTCGAAACCCTGCCCCGAGACGCGCGGATCGCTGTCCGGCACCGCCGCCACGACGCGCGCCACACCCGCCGTCACGAGCGCGTCGGCGCAAGGTGGGGTCTGACCGTGATGGGCACAGGGTTCGAGCGTGACATAGGCCGTGGCCCCTTGCGCGGCCTCGCCCGCCATGGCCAGCGCCTGCGTTTCCGCATGGGGGCGCCCGCCCGGCTGTGTCCAACCCCGTCCGACGACGCGGTCACCCCGCACGATCACGCAGCCCACCGCCGGGTTCGGCCAGCATTGGCCCATCCCGCGACGCCCAAGCGCAAGCGCATGGGCCATGTGGCGCGCGTCGGACGAGGTCACTTCTCGGCCTGAGCCTCTGGACGCAGTTCCGAAACGAACTTGTCGAAATCGTCAGCCGCTTGGAAGTTCTTGTAAACACTGGCAAAACGCACATAGGCCACGGTGTCGATCCGGGCCAGCGTCTCCATCACGATTTCGCCGATCATCTTGGAGGGGATGTCGGTTTCGCCCATGCTTTCGAGCCGCCGCACGATGCCAGAGATCATCTGATCGATGCGCTCCGGGTCGATCGGGCGCTTTTGCAGCGCGATCCGGATCGAGCGTTCCAGCTTGTCGCGGTCGAAATCCTCGCGCCGACCGTTGGTCTTGATCACCACCAAATCGCGCAACTGGACGCGTTCATAGGTGGTAAATCGCCCGCCACATGCGGGGCAGAACCGACGCCGCCGGATCGAAACATGATCCTCCGCCGGGCGCGAGTCCTTCACCTGTGTGTCAATATTTCCACAAAACGGGCAGCGCATGGGCCGTCCCCCTCATTTTTTCCGCCGATTATGCCTCATGGCGTGGGTTGGCCCCACTTATCCACAGGCACTATAGGTCAGCCTCCATAATTTGGGTAGAGGGCAAATGTGGCCCCCAGATCATGGGGCGCAAAACCGTGACATTCGCGACTCAGGTCAGGAGCGCGGCCACCTTGCGCCGATGCGGCGCGTCCCGATGTTCGAAAAGGTAAATTCCCTGCCAAGTTCCCAGCACCATGCGCCCATCAATGACCGGAATGGACAAGGAGACCGGCAAGAGCGCCGATTTGATATGCGCTGGCATATCATCGGGCCCCTCGTAGGTGTGGGTCAGGTAGGCCATGGAGGGGTCGGTCGTCGGGGGAACGAGACGTCGAAAATAGGCCAGCAAGTCGGTCTGCACCTCTGGGTCGGCATTCTCCTGGATCAGGAGCGACGCCGAGGTATGGCGAACGAACAGCGTCAAAAGCCCGGTGCCGGACACCCAGTCTGCCACGTCGCGGGTGAAGGCATACAGGCCCTGACCCTGTGTCGAAATCGTGAACTCGGTCTGCATTTGTTCAGCTTCCCCCGCAACATCCGTCTTTTATCCTTTTGTCATCCGAAGCGGCCTTCAGCAACCGACGGCCCCGGACCAGGGAGAGTGACATGAAAGATCAAAGACGCCTTACAGCCGCCGATTTCGATCAGGAACTTCTTGAACTCTATGACTTTTACGCGCATGGCAAGCTGACCAAACGGGAATTTCTGGACCGGGCCGGCAAATTTGCCGTGGGCGCGGTCACGGCCTCGGTGCTGCTCGACATGCTGTCGCCGAACTATGCGCTGGCCGAGCAGGTCAGCTTCAACGATCCCGAAATTTTGCCGGAATACATCGAATACCCGTCGCCCAACGGACATGGACAAGTGCGCGGCTATCTGGTCAAGCCCGCCGGGCTCGAAGGCCCTGCCCCCGCAGTGGTTGTCGTGCATGAGAACCGCGGGCTGAACCCCTATATCGAGGATGTCGCGCGCCGGGTGGCCAAGGCCGGGTTCATCGCGCTTGCCCCGGACGGTCTGAGCAGCGTTGGCGGCTATCCCGGCAACGATGCAGAGGGGCGCGAATTGCAGCGCACCGTTGATGGCGAAAAGCTGATGAACGACTTTTTTGCCGCCTATGAATGGCTTGCCGGGCACGAGATGACCACGGGCAAGGTGGGCTGCGTGGGCTTCTGCTATGGGGGTGGGGTCTGTAATGCTTTGGCGGTCGCCTATCCCGAACTGTCCGCCTCGGTACCGTTCTATGGACGGCAGGCCGCGGCGTCAGATGTGCCTCGCATCGAGGCGCCCCTGCTCTTGCACTACGCCGAGCTGGATGAACGGATCAACGCTGGCTGGCCCGACTACGAGGCGGCGCTGAAAGAGCATGGCAAGACCTACACGGCTCACATCTATCCGGGTGTGAACCATGGGTTCCACAACGATTCAACGCCCCGCTACGACGAAGCCGCCGCAGAACTGGCTTGGGAGCGCACCATCGCCTTCTTCAACGAGCACCTGACCTAGCGTCTGGCGACGCAGGTCACGTTGGGCGCTGGCGGCATGTTCGCGGGGATCGGCTGGTCCGCCGTCAGGGGTGACATCATCACCTGTGCAAGCGTTTCGCGGCAGCGTTCCAGATCCTCCGGCGCGACCTCGATCACGATGGTCTTGGTCGCGTCGCGTTCCGGCAACGCAGCAAGGACCGGCAAGGCGGTCATGCAAATCATCAGGCTTGTCAGAAACTTGGTCATTTTCACATCCCTCCGTGGCGAAACACAGAAGAGATGAAAATGGTTCCCTTTCCGCTAAGGTTTTGCCTTCAGGCTGAAAAACACCTTGGCACAGAGCAGGGCCCAAGGGGCGCCGTGCATCAACAGGTCAAGGATGTCCACCGGTTCGGTCAACGTTCCCGCCGCCAGCATCTGGAGCTTTTCCCAGACATGCGGCGGGGTGAACGGCGCAAGACCGAGGGTCAGGCACGCCAGGATCACCACGCTCCACGGAAGGCGGTTTACCATTCCTTGAACAGGGACTCGCCCAGTTGGTCGATCATCTGTCTGGCCTTGCCCAGAGAGGCCTCGTTCGCCTCGTCAAGGTCACGGATCAGATCGGCACGGATCAGCTGGTGGACCTTGTCGCCCTTCTCGATCCGCGCGGCGATCCGGTATTGACCGTCTTCCTTGATCGGTTCGGGAAAGATCAGAAAGCCCTGATACTCGACCGGGTCCGCCGCCGCGGGTTTGCCTTTTCCACTTCCGAACAATTTGGACAAGATCGACATTGCGCACCCTCCGGTCTGCGTCCCGCTTTAAACTGCCGCCCCATAACGGGAATTTCAACCGCGTACGCAGGCCACCACGATGAATTGTACGGGGCCAACGAGCAGCGCGGGCAAGAACAATGTGTTTCTGGAGGCACGTGCACGACTTAGCAATGCGTTCATACCTCTTCCATTCGAGTCGACGTCTCGACAACATTCTTTCAAAGGGACTGTGACATGGCCGATAGTATCGAAACCGCAAATCCGACCACAATCATCGTTCAAAAGCAAACCTCCGCCTTGGGTATCGGCGCGACCGTTTGCGGCATCATCAGCATCTTCTTCTTGGCACCGCTATTCGGGACGCTGGCCTTGATTCTGGGCGGCATCGGTGTTGCGAAGAAGCAATTCGTGCTGTCCGGGATTGGCCTTCTGACGGGCGTGATCGGCCTTTTGACCTCTCCGATCCTGTACGCAATGCTTGGCCTCAGCTTCCTCTAAGCACCTAGCCAACACAGAATAAAACAAAGGCCGGCTCATTCTAGAGCCGGCCTTTTTCATGTCCAATCGACTTCGTGTCGAAGCCGAGCCGTCACTGATCCAGGAACGACCGCAGCTTGCGCGAGCGCGACGGGTGCTTGAGCTTGCGCAGCGCCTTGGCCTCGATCTGGCGGATGCGTTCGCGGGTCACGCTGAACTGCTGGCCGACTTCCTCAAGGGTATGGTCGGTGTTCATGCCGATGCCAAAGCGCATGCGCAGCACGCGCTCCTCGCGGGGGGTCAGCGAGGACAGCACGCGGGTCGTGGTTTCCTTCAGGTTTTCCTGAATGGCGGAATCCAGCGGCAGGATCGCGTTCTTGTCCTCGATGAAATCGCCCAGCTGGCTGTCTTCCTCGTCGCCAATCGGCGTTTCGAGGCTGATCGGCTCCTTGGCGATCTTCATCACCTTGCGGACCTTTTCCAGCGGCATTTGCAGCTTTTCGGCCAGTTCTTCCGGCGTCGGCTCGCGGCCGATCTCGTGCAGCATCTGGCGACCGGTGCGGACCAGCTTGTTGATCGTCTCGATCATGTGGACCGGGATACGGATCGTGCGCGCCTGATCGGCAATCGAGCGGGTGATCGCCTGACGGATCCACCACGTCGCATAGGTCGAGAACTTGTAGCCCCGGCGATACTCGAACTTGTCGACGGCCTTCATCAGGCCGATATTGCCTTCCTGAATGAGATCAAGGAATTGCAGGCCGCGGTTCGTGTATTTCTTGGCGATGGAGATCACGAGACGCAGGTTCGCCTCGACCATTTCCTTCTTGGCCTGACGGGCTTCCTTCTCGCCCTTCTGGACTTGGTTCACGATGCGGCGGAATTCAGAGATATCCAGACCGACATATTGACCGACCTGCGCCATGTCCGCGCGCAGTTCCTCGACCTTGTCGCTGCTGCGCTCGATGAACATCTGCCAGCCGCGCCCGGATTTCTCCGCCATGCGGTCCAGCCAGTTCGGGTCCAGCTCGTGCCCGCGATACTCGTCCACGAATTCCTTGCGGTTGATGCGGGCCTGATCGGCCAGCTTCACCATCGAACTGTCGATGGACATGATGCGCTTGTTGATGCCGTAAAGCTGGTCGATCAGCGCCTCGATGCGGTTGTTGTGCAGGTGAAGCTCGTTCACCAGTTCGACGATCTCGCCGCGCAGCTTCTGATAGCGCGCCTCGTCCTCGGCGCCAAAGCTGTTATCCTCGTTCAGGGTCGCCGAAATCCGGCTGTCCTGCATCTCGGCCAGTTCTTCGTAATCGCGCGCTATGCGGTCGAGCGTTTCCAGAACCCGCGGCTTCAGCGCGGTTTCCATCGCGGCCAGCGACATGTTGGCCTGCTCGTCGTCGTCCTCGTCATCCTCGCGCGAGATCGGGTTGCCGTCGGCGTCCAACTCGGGCTCGTTGCCCTTGTCGGCCTTGGGCGCGGCTTCGACCCCGCTGGTATCGACCAGCGGCTCTTCCATGTCGCCATCTTCGCCCAGTTGCCCGGAGAAGGTGGTTTCAAGGTCGATCACGTCGCGCAGCAGGATGTCCTCGGACAGAAGTTCCTCGCGCCAGATGGTGATCGCCTGAAAGGTCAGCGGGCTTTCGCACAGGCCCGCGATCATCGTGTTGCGCCCGGCCTCGATCCGCTTGGCGATGGCGATCTCGCCCTCGCGGCTCAGCAGTTCGACCGAACCCATTTCGCGCAGGTACATGCGCACCGGATCGTCGGTGCGATCCAGCTTTTCGGTGCCACCGGAGGACAGGGCGACATCGCCGCCCTTCTTGGTTTCGACCAGATCGGTCGAGCCCTTGTTCTCGTCCTCGTCGCCCTCTTCTTCCTCGGTGACCTGGATGCCCATTTCCGAGAGCATCGACATCACATCCTCGATCTGGTCCGACGAGACCTGATCGGGCGGAAGAACCTGATTGAGCTGATCGTAGGTGATGTAACCACGCTCGCGCGCTTCGGCGATCATCTTCTTGACCGCCGCCTGGCTCATGTCGAGGCTGATTTCCTCGTCCTGATCCTGCGTCTTGGCGTCGTCGTTATCCTTGGCTGCCATGCGGCTCTCCTGATCGGGGCTGGGGCGGGCGATTCGAAGTGATCCGAATCAATAGCGCGCTCAGATGATTCGCACACCCGTCTACCCTTATTTCTTTACGCATTCCTCACCAAAATGTCACATCGGGCCGGTTCAGCCCTGCCCTTTATCGAAGCGAATCTGTGACAGCAGCGAATCAAGCGCGTTCTTCTCGGCGCGGTCGACTTGCGCCCCGTTGGCGCCGATCACGTATTCCGCGTCGTCCTCATCCTTCAATCGCCCGGCTTGCGCGCGGGCCTTGGCGGCCTCCGCCAGACGCCATGTCAGTGCCTCGTCGGCCAGATCCTCCATATCCTCGGTGGCCTCTGTCAATTCGGCCTGCCAGCCCAGATGCGCCTCCAGCTTGGCGAATTCCTCGGCCACGGTCAGGCGGGTCTGCGCGGCATTGCCGGGATTGCGGATACAGGGCACGACAGCCACATGGCGCGCCGAGAGCAGCATTTCAAGAGCTTCCGGCCCGATTGCCCCCTCGGCCATATCGCGCAGGTCACTTTCGCGGCCGATCGCCCGCAGGATGACGTCGCGCAAGGCCGCATGATCGGGATCGCGACAGCGCATGCTGTCGAGTTGCTCGTCGAATTCGACCGCGACCTCGGGACAGGTGACCAGTGCCGCAAGGATCACCGCCTCGCGCAGGCGTTCCTCGGCGGTCTCGTCCCCCGATGCCAAGAGCGAGGCTTTGGCCGTGGCGGTGGGCGGCGGCGGCGCCTTCCAGTCGCGGCGCGGTCCTTTCTGGAACCCGCCCTTCTGGTATCCGCCCTGAAAGCCGCCGCGCTGCGGACGGAAGAGCTGATAGCGCAACTCCTTGATTTCGTCTCCGTAATGGCGGCGCAGAAACGGGTCGGCAATGCGCGCGATCCGGGCGCGCAACTGCTTATCCAGCGCCGCCTTGCGTTCGGGGCTGTCAAAGACGCGGCCCTCGGTTTCTTGCCGCCAAAGCAGCGCCACCATCGGGATCGCCTCGTCCAGCACCTTGGCCACCGCTTCGGGCCCTTCGGCGCGCAGCAGGTCATCCGGGTCCTTGCCCTCCGGCATGATCGCGAACCGCAAACCCTTGCCCGCCTCCAGCAACGGCAGGGCAAGATCGATCACGCGGTAGGCCGCGCGCAGGCCGGCCTTGTCGCCATCCAGAGCGATCACCGGCTCGTCGCTCATCCGCCACATCAACTGCATCTGCGGCTCGGTCACGGCGGTGCCCAGCGGCGCGACCGAGGCCGGAAACCCCGCCTCGCTCAGCGCGATCACATCCATATAGCCCTCGGCCACGATCAGCCGCTGCCCCTTGCCGGATGCCGCCCGCGCCTCGCGCATGTTGTAAAGGTTGCGCGACTTGTCGAACAGCTCTGTTTCGGGCGAATTCAAATACTTGGCGTTATCGTCCGGGTCCATCGCCCGCCCGCCAAAGGCAATCGCCCGCCCCCGCGCATCACGGATGGGAAACATGATCCGGTTGCGGAAAACGTCATACGGCGCCCGCCCCTTGTCGGACTTCTTGACCAGCCCACAGGCCAGCATCAACTCGGGGTCCACGCCCTTCTGCACCAGATGCTCGCGCAGGTTCTCCCATCCGGGCGGGGCAAATCCGATCTCGAACCGGTCCAGCGCCCCCTGCCCCAAACCCCGCTTCGCAAGGTAAGCCCGCGCCTCGGCGGCAGGGCCGCGTTTCAGCTCCAGCCGAAAGAACTGCACCGCCTGCTCCATGACCTCGGCCAGCTGCGTGCGCCGGTCCGCCTTCTGCTGGGCCTTGGGGTCTTGCTTCGGCACCTCCATCCCGGCCTCTTGGGCAAGGATTTCGATCGCCTCCATGAAGCCGACATTCTCGGTCTCGCGCACGAACTTGATCGCATCGCCAGAGGCCTGACAGCCGAAACAGTGATAAAAGCCCTTCCGGTCATCCACGTGAAAGGACGCCGTTTTTTCATGGTGAAACGGGCACGGCGCCCACATGTCGCCCTTGCCCTGATTGGACTTGCGATTGTCCCACATGACCTTGCGCCCCACCACCTGTGTCAGGCTGGTGCGGTTGCGAAGCTCATCCAAGAATCCGGGAGGCAAACTCATGCCCCCAAATATCAGCCAACCGCCCCCGAATCCAAGCCCAAGCTTCTTCGGTCCCGAAATACCTTGGGGGAATGCGCCGCAGGCGCAGGGGGCAAAGCCCCGGGGGTTTGGGGGTGAAACCCCCAAGGCCTGCGTGGCCCGAACGCAAACCAACCTGCGCGGCGCAGCCGCTCCGTCAGGTCAAAGCGCCTCGCATTGCGTCTTCCATGCGGTGCCGACCTCCTCGGTCAGCTGGGCCTCGGGCAAGGTGTAGATCCACTCCACCAACATCCCCCCGGCCTCGGCATCCAGCGCCTCGGTGGCCGACGCCTCCGCCGCGTCGCGCGGGGTTCCCGCCGCGCGCCCTTCGACAAGGCCCATGACGAACTCGGCCTGGGCGGCACAATCCATCGGCGCGGCCTGTCCCCAGACAGGCAAAGCGACCAAGATGGCAACAAGGGCGACACGCATGGCAGACACTCCTATTCCGCTTGCGGGCTTTTACGACAGGCGCCTGCGCGCTTCAACGGCTGCCATCGCGTCAGACAGTTCGTGCACCAAGGTCGCCGCCATGGACCGAAACGCCATGATCCGCAGCCCCGCCTCGATGCGCATGATCGACACCGCCATATGTCCCAACTCCGTCCGAACCGCCGCGTGCAGCGGAAAGGCCGCCGGGCGCAGGTCCACCGGGACAAGCCGGGCCAGCACGTCTTCCGCCCCTTCCCCGCTCAAAAGCACCACTGCCCAGGCATCGCTTTGGTCCGTCACCGCAGCCATGGCCCCAAGCCCTGCATCCGGCTGCGGCCCTAGCAAGAACGCCTGATCCCGCCCGGTCCAGACGCAGGCAACATCCCCCGAAACCTCCATCCGGTTCGGCGCGGGGAAGCCTACCCCATGCGCGGCCTGCAACGCAGCGGACAGCGCCTTGCCCTGCCCCTTGAACGGCGCAAGCGAGGTGATCGCGCCCAAAGTCTCCTCGCGTAGGGTCAACCGGCCATGCTCCACGGGCAGCAGCCCGTCACAGGCACTCAGGGCGTTCAATTCAACCACGCAGCCGTCCTCCCTCCGGGTCGAAGGCCACCGGGTCGGTGACCTGAACCACGATATCCACGCCGCGCAAGTGATCCACCAGACGCAGCTTTTCACCATGCCGCGCCCGGCCATTGCGCAGGAAGCCAAGGCCAAGATCACAGCCCATCGCCGGCGAATAGCCAACCGAGGTGACATAACCCTGATCATTGGCGCTGACCGGCTCGGCCCCCTCTCCGAACAGATGCCCGCCCGCGATCAGGTGCCCGGCGCTCACCGGGCGCAGACCGACCAGTTCCTCGCGATCCTCGTTCAGACCGGGCCGCGCCGCCAAGGCCTTGCCGATGCAGTCCTTCTTGCCCGAGACCATCCGCGCAAATCCGATGTCAAAGGCCGTCACCCGGCCATGAATCTCGGAATGGGTGATGTGGCCCTTCTCGATCCGCAGCACGTTCAGCGCCTCCATCCCGTAGGCCCCGCCGCCCATGCCCTCGGCGCGCGCGACCAGCAGGTCGAACAGGCTCGCCCCATAGCGCGCGGGCACCGCCAACTCATAGGCGTACTCGCCGCTGAACGAGATGCGGAACAGCCGCGCCTCGACGCCGCCCACCGTCACCGGCCCGCATTGCATGAAGGGAAAGCTCTCATCATCCACAGGCGAATCCAGCAGACCGTTCAGCAACGCGCGCGAGTTCGGACCGGCCACGGCAAACTGCGCCCATTGCTCGGTGACCGAGATGAAGCGCACGTCCATCTCGCGGCAAAACGCCTGTTTCACCCAGTCGAGATGGCGCATCACCTCGCCCGCCGCAGCGGTGGTGGTGGTCATCACCCAGTGCTTGTCCGACAGCCGTGCGGTGGTGCCATCATCCATGACGTGGCCATCCTCGCGCAGCATCAGGCCATAGCGCACGCGCCCCGGCTTCAGCGTCGAAAACGTATTGGTGTAGACGAAATCGAGGAATGCGCCCACGTCGCGCCCCTGCAGGTCGATCTTGCCCAGCGTCGAGACATCGCAGATGCCCACCGCTTCGCGCACCATCGTCACCTCGCGGTCGCAACTGTGCCGCCAATGCGTCTCGCCCTTGCGGGGGAAATAGCTGGGCCGATACCACAGCCCGGCCTCGATCATCGGCGCGCCCATGGCCACGCTCGCCTTGTGCGATGTGGTGAACCGCTGCGGCGCAAAGCCCATGCCCTGCGCGCCCGCGCCCAGCGCGGCAATCGCCACGGGGCTGTAGGGCGGGCGGAAGGTCGTGGTGCCGGTTTCGGGGATATCGCGCCCGGTCGCATCGGCCAGAATGGCCAGCGCCGCCACGTTGGAGGACTTGCCCTGATCGGTCGCCATGCCTTGGGTCGTGTAGCGCTTCATATGCTCGACCGAGACATAGTTCTCTGCCGCCGCTTGTTTCACATCCTTGACCGTCACGTCGTTCTGGAAGTCGAGCCAGGCACGGCCCTTGCCCGCGACTGCCCAAAGGCGGCGCAGCCGGTAAGGGCTGGCATCGGCCTGCGGGAGATGCGGCAGCGCGCCCGAGAACCCCAGTGCCTGTGCCGCCTCCAGCCCCGCCTCGGCGCCGTCGCGCAGACAGCCGCTTGTGTCAAAGGTGCCGCGCGCCGCCCCGGCCACGCTCAGCCCCGGCACCGCGCCGTCGCGCGGCACGAAAGCCGCGATATCGTCGCGCCAGACCGGCCGCGCGCCGGTATGGCAGGTCAGATGCACAGACGGATTCCAGCCGCCCGAGACGCCCAGCCCCTGCACCGCCAGCTTTTCGTGCCGCCCGTTCGGGGCGCGCAGGGTGATCGCTTCCAAGGCCTTGCCGCCATGGGCGCGGGCCACCTGCCAGCCGGGGTAGAACGGCACGTCGCCCGCACGGTTTTCCGCATCGTGGCGGCTGTCGATCAGGGCCACCACGTCAACGCCCGCGTGCGCCATGTCACGCGCTGTGCGGTGGGCGTCGTCATTGTTGCCAAACACCGCCACGCTCTGCCCCGGCACCACGCCCCAGCGATGCAGGTAGGCGCGCATCGCGCCCGCCATCATCACGCCGGGCCGGTCATTGTCGCGAAAGGCGACGTGCCGCTCCAATGCGCCCGCCGCCAGCACCGCGCGCCGCGCCGCGATCCGCCAGAAGCATTCCAACGGCAGCCCGTCCGCCTCCGGCAGATGCCCCGCCACCCGTTCCAGCGCGCCATACGTGCCCTGATCAAAGGCCCCCGTCACCGTGGTCCGGGTCATGATCCGCACATTGTCCCGGGTCGCCAACAAGGCAACCGTTTCCTGTACCCAGTCCAGTGCCGGACGGCCCTCGATCTGCTCGTCCTCCGACAGCAGACGCCCACCGGGCTCGGGCTCTTCGCAGCACAGGATCACATCCGCGCCGGTCTTGGCAGCAGCCCAGGCCGCCATCAGACCGGCAGGCCCGCCGCCGATCACAAGCACGTCGCAAAACGCAAAGGCCCGTTCGTAGCGATCCGGATCATGCGCCCCCGACAAGGCCCCAAGGCCAGCCGCGCGCCGGATCATCGGCTCATAAAGCTTTTCCCAAAACGCCTTGGGCCACATGAAGGTCTTGTAATAGAAGCCCGCGCCCAGAAACGGCGCGGCGAGGTTGTTCACAGCCAGCAGGTCGAAGTCCAAAGACGGCCAGCGGTTCTGGCTGACGGCGGTCAAACCCTCGTAAAGCTCTTGCACCGTGGCGCGCGTGTTCGGGTCGGCCTGCGCCCCCGTGCGCACGGTCACCAACGCATTGGGTTCCTCGGACCCGGCGGTCAGCACCCCGCGCGGGCGATGATACTTGAAGCTGCGCCCCAGCAGCAACTCGCCCTCGGCCATCAGGGCCGAGGCCAGCGTATCCCCCGCCAACCCGGTCCGCGTCACACCGTCGAAGCTGTACGTGACAGGCCGCGTGCGATCCACGCGCCCCTTTCCGTCAATCCGCATCGCAGGCCTCCACAAGTGCGGCGCCAAGCACCTCATGGGTCACGGTATCCCGCTCCACCACCAGCCACGATCCGCAGCCCGATGCGTGATACCACAGGTCCCGCGTGCCGCCCGCCGGGTTGTCGCGCAGGTGCAGGTAGTCGTGCCAGACCTCCAACGGCGCCTCCGCTGCGGGGCGGTCCAGCATGGAGGCCGCGCCTTGGTAATAGAACTCGCGCCGGTCCCGCGTGCCGCAGATCGGACAGGGTATCCTCATATTGCCCTCACATTCCCGCACAGACCGAGTCAGAGACCCGGTTCAAACGGTAACTCACCCATTGGTTCGGAAGCTCTGCCAGATCGAGACCACCGCCACAGCCACCTTCCCCGGCCATCAGGTAACGCGTCCGAAACGTCAGCCCGGCACTGTCCTGTTTCGTCACTTCCAACTGCCCGGCATCGCAGTCCGCCCGGCAGACATCGCCGCGCGCCTCGGTCCCGCAATACAGGCTCTGCACCAGAACCCGGCCCATCATGTCATTCTGACGCGCATGGCCTTGGTTGGCGGCGATCACCTCCAGCCTGCCCTCGCGCGAGACCTCGGTAAACCAGTCGCCGACCTTCAGGCGGATCTGCCAGACGACCTGCTCGGGATGGCTGCGCAGATGGTCATCCGAATAGACGCGCTCATAACAGCCGGGCCGGATATCCGCCGCCGAAGCCGCGCCCGACATGAGGACAAGAACCCCGGCCAGCAGCTTCTTCTCTTTCCAAATACCCAAAATCATCGCTCTCCACCCTCAATGCAGGTTGTGCTGCGCGCCCGTGCCTTCCTCATCCATCAGGCCCCTTCCCGTCTCGAACCGGTCGAGCCGCAGTCGCGCCGCCGAAACATGCGGCCGGTCCGTGGCGATCAGATGGGCAAAGGCAAAGCCCGAACCTGGCACCGCCTTGAACCCGCCATAACACCAGCCGCAATTCAGGTAGAGCCCGTCAATATGGGTCTTGTCGATGATCGGCGAGCCGTCGGGCGACATGTCCATGATCCCGCCCCAGCTGCGCAACACCCGCGCCTTGCCGATCATCGGCATCAAGGTCATCGCGGCCTCCATCACGTGCTCCTGCATGGGCAGGTTGCCGCGCGCCGCGTAAGACGCGTAGAAATCCAGATCGCCGCCAAAGACCAGCCCGCCCTTGTCGGACTGGCTGATATAGAAATGCCCCATGCCGTATGTCACCACGTGATCGATGCAGGGCTTCAGCCCTTCGGTGACAAAGGCCTGCAACACGTGGCTTTCGATCGGCAGGCGCATGCCCGCCATCGCCGCCACCTGGCTTGATCGCCCTGCCACGACGATGCCCACCTTCTTTGCCTTGATCGCGCCGCGCGTGGTCTGCACGCCGGTCACGCGGCCGTCTTCGATATCGATCCCCGTGACCTCGCAATTCTGGATCAGGTCGACACCGCGACTGTCCGCCCCGCGCGCATAGCCCCAAGCCACCGCGTCGTGCCGCGCGGTGCCGCCGCGCCCGTGGAACAGCCCGCCATAGATCGGGAAACGGGTATTGTCGAAATCGAGCCAAGGCACCAGCGCGCGCACCTGTTCGCGGCTCAACAGCTCGGCATCATCGCCCTGATTGCGCATGGCATTGCCGCGCCGCGCCGCCGCGTCGCGCTGGCCGTCGGAATGGAACAGGTTCAACACGCCGCGCTGGCTCATCATGGTGTTGAAGTTCAGCTCCTGCTCCATGCCCTCCCACAGCTTCAGCGAATGGGAATAGAACTCGGAATTGCCCGGCAGACCGTAATTGGCGCGCACGATGGTCGTGTTGCGGCCGATATTGCCGCCGCCCAGATAGCCCTTCTCCAGCACCGCGATTTTGGTCAGCCCGTGTTCCTTCGCAAGGTAGAAGGCCGTCGCCAGACCATGCCCGCCGCCACCGATGATCAGCGCATCATACTCGGCCTTCGGTTGCGGGTTGCGCCAATGGGGCCGCCAGCCCTTGTTGCCGGTCAACCCTTCCTTCAGCACCCGCCAGCCAGAAAAGCGCATGATCCCTCCAAACGAAAACGAGGCCAGTGAACCAGCCTCGTGGAACAGTATCAATGCCCAAGGATCAAATCCCCCGCGTCTTTCCGACCCGGGAGGTCGTTTTCAGGCACCGGCCCAGACGATCTTGGGGGCAAAGCGCGGGCGGGTGAAGCCGAAATTGTAGAACAGGCCGGCCTCGTTCAGCCCCGGGATCTCGAACGGAGGCTGATAGTCGGTCTGTGTCTCGACAAGGATCACACGCTCATTGTGCAGCAGGTTGGGCAGCTTGTCGGCCAGCGTCGAAAGGGTTGCCGTGGTCATCGGGATGAAATCCCCACGCACCTGCGACCATTCCGCGACATAGCCCGCGCCCCCTTCGGACCCGTCGTAATTCACCAGCGTCACCCTCAGCGAATAGGGCCCTGCGGAGCGGGTCAGATATTCCAGCAGGTCGACCATGCCGTCCAGATAGGCGTCGTCGATCGGGTCGGTCTCGCGCGACAGCGCATCCGAGATCGTGTAGGCCGCCTTGATGTTCAGGCTCTTGTAGCGGAACGCATCGTGAAAGGAGAACGTCGCGGCCAGCACGATCAGGATCAGCGGGATCCAGATGATCGCCTCGATGGACATGCTGCCCTCTTCGGACCGGGCAAAGGCGCGCAGGCGGGGAGTGTGCATCTTGATCATGGCTTATCTCGGCTCCTGTACGAAGGCGGAGGTGACGACCATCTGGGCATAGCCCTGTTCGTCCTTGTAAAGCGCCTTGCCCAGACCGGTCGTGGGCAGGATCGGCTTGTATTTCAGGCAGGCGCGGATCAGCATCAGCTCGTTGTCCTTGCCGGCCACGAAGTTGCGCACCGGGCGCGGGTCTTCTTCGGCATTGATGCAATCTGCGTCGGGCGGCACGGCGGAGAAGGCGCGCGGATCGACCTGCACCATTTCCAGCCGCAAGTTGTCCTCGCAGACCCCGAGGATCGTCGCCTCGGAACAGATCTGCGCACGGACCTGCTCGTAGGTGGGGATTTCGCCGGTCGAGAGGCGGATGTCCCGCGTCACCACGTCGACGCCGCGTTCCAGCATGGCGTGCCTGAGATTCAGGTAGGCGATCTCGACCCCGGTCACCAGCAGGATGACCATGAGAGTGAAGTACAGGACGAACTCGATGGTCATGCTGCCGTTTTCGTTGCGGCGGAACCGGCGGAACTGATGGAAAACCTTGTGCATCATTGGATCAGCCTCAGGTTGTTGATCTGACGGGCGATGGAATCGAAGGCATCGGTGATCTCCAGCCCATGCACGTCAAAGAAATGGCTTGGAGACGAGGCGCATTCGCGCATGTCGGTGGCGGCGGAGCCGCTGGTCTCGAAGGCGATGGTAAAGACGGTGACGCCGTTGGCCTTGGCCAGATCGCACTGCGTGATCAGGTTCGAGACATTGATCGACTTGGCCGACAGCGTGTAGTGGCTGTCCGTGCCCTGATCCTTCAACGGGGTGTCGCCGTTGCGCGGGTCCTTGGGCTTGGTCGGGCGGTACTGGTCGGTGGTGCCGCCATCGGTCATCAGCACGATGAATTTCTCGGTCTCGGGATCGTTCCACGCGATCGGACGCCCCTCGAAGCGTTCATCGACCAGCCCGTTCTGGATCAGGTGGCTGACCTCGTCCTGATTGTTCGGGTCGAGCAGCGCGAGCCCGTATTTCATGCCGTAATGCAGGCCGGTCCCATCATGCATCCGCATGTTGCCGATGAAATCCACCAGCCCCTGCCGGTCGGCGGAGTAATACTGGACCGCCATGTCCTCTCCCGGGCACCAGCCCCAATCCATGGTTGCCTCGTCCATCTCCCAGTAGTTGAAATGCGGGACATAATCGTCGGATGTCGGCATTTCGGTGGTCGAGAATTCCGCGTCGTAGATTTCCACGCAGGAGGACGGCATGTTCATGTTGGTGTTGGTCTTGTTGTCCTCGGCCCCGTCATCGGCGCTGTCGGGCAACTCCTCGCTGCGCGGATGGACGTAGAACTGGGCCCAGTGATCCTGAGCGATGTCGTCGTAATCGAATTCCTGCCAGCTCTTGATCTTGCCCTTGTGCTTGGTCGGGCCGATATCGGACTCGGTGCCGTTTTCATCCCCTTTGACCTGGAAATACTGGGTCTTGGCCCCCTTGCCCTTGATCGAGGCGCCAAGGAACTTTTGCGGGTCGTCCAGTTCGGGGCGGGCGGCGATGATATAGGCGACGGTGCCCATCAGGAAATCGTCGGCGTCGCTGACATCAGAGGGGATGTCCTCAAGGATGTAGCGTTCGTCATAGATGTCGTCGCCGTCGAAATCGAAGTAATAGACAACGCTTTCGATCTCGCCGGGCCAAACCGGAAAGAAGCCCCCGACCATGTCGCGTTCGGTCACCGGCGCGTTGCCATCGGCGCAAGCCGGATCGGCCGCACCTTCGTCGGCGTTTTCGGCGTTGTTGTTGCACAGCGAGTTACCCGGCGCGTCCTGATCGCCATTGCCCCAACCGTTGTTCTCATGCTTGATCTTGGGACGCTCGCCCCGGAAATAGTCGAACAGCACGTCGCCGGGGTTCACCTGCCCCGCGAAGGGCACGAGGTTCAGCGTCGTCACCCCGTTGCTTTCATCCGTCATCACCTTGTTCACAAAGGCCTGCGCGGCGGGCTTGAGGTTGTTCATCCGGTTGTTGAAGCGCATCGAGCCGGAGATATCGAGTACCAGCGAGATCTCGACATTCGAGATCTTCTCCTCGGCGACGCTGCGCGCGGGGGCGGTCATCGTGTCCATTCCGGCCATGTTGAGAAACAGGGTGTTCATCCGGGCATTCGCATCGGCGGCCACGGTTCGGGCGTTCAGGCTGCGCGCCGTGACGACCTGTGACACGGTGTCGGCAAGGCCGGATTTCGCCATGTAGTCCTTGACCACGGTTTCCGGATCGCCGGTCTGGTCCAGATCGGCTGCCGCCAGAACGGCCCGGTCCATGCTGGATTGCAGTTTGGTTCTGACAGCCTCAAATCGCATGATGTCCACCGAAGCCCCGGCGATCGTCAGGATCAGAACAAGCATGAAGATGGAGAAGATCGTGATGTTTCCGTCGTCCTCGGTGCGGAACGCGTTCTGCGGCCCGACTTTCGCGCAAAATTTCGGCATGCGGCGTCTTTCCTGTTTCCTTCCCGGCACTCGAGGTCCGGCAGAAAACGGGAATAGTTAACGATTGAGACACGATTGGGGCGCGTTTCGGCACAATCTGGTTCCATTTGTAGGATTGAATGTGTTCGCTCGACATGCACCAATAGGTTGAGGGACGTGTCGGCGCCTCGGATCTTGCAAGACCAACCCGGTTCATTGGATGAGCCTCAGGTTGTTGATCTGGCGGGCAATCGTGTCGAAGGCCTCGACGATCTCTTCGCCCTCCACGCGGAAGAAGTGGCTGTCGGACGACGCACAGGCGCGCATGTCGTCGGCGGCGCTCTGGTCGGTCTCGAAGGCGATGGTGAACACCACGACCCCCCGCTGCCGCGCCAGATCGCATTGCGCGAACAGGTTGGCGACGTTGTTGGATTGGCTCGACAGGATGCTCCGGTCCGCGCCGTCGCGGAATTGCAGCTCGGTCACGCCATTCTCGGGGTCGCGCGGATCGATGGGGCGGTGCTGGTCGGTGATCTTGCCGTCGGTCATGATGACCACGTATTTTTCGGTCTCGGGGTCCTCCCAAGCCAGCGGACGGCCACGGTATTCCGGCGCGACCAGACCGGCATCGACCAGATGGCTGACCGCATCGGCCGTGTTCGGGTCCAGCAGGGCCAGCGCGTATTTCATGCCGTATTGGATGCCGGTGCCGTCATGCATCCGGATGTTGCCGATGAAGTCCTTCAGCGCGGCGGCATCGTCGGAATAATACTGGATGGCGGTGTCATCCTCGGGGCACCAGCCCCAATCCATGACCTCTTCGGCGATGTCCCAATACATGAAGTGCGGGACGTAATCGTCATAAAGCGGCATGGCGGTGTCGGCGAACTCCTCGTCATAGATTTCGACGCAGGAGGACGGCATGTTGATCCGGGGCTCATCCGCCAGTTCGAGCGGCTCGGTGTAGAACTGCGCCCAGTAGTCGTAGTTGACCTGCGTGTAGTTCAGCGTCATTCCCGGGATCTTGCCTTGGTTCTTGGTCGGGCCCAGATCGTTGCCTGTGCCGTTGTAGTTGCCGCGAATGGTGAAATACTGGGTCTTTTCCTGCCCGCCCTTGATCGAGACGCCCAGAATCTGGGTCGTGTCGGTGATGTTCGGGTCGAACTGCGCGACATAGGCGGCGGCGCCCTGCATCAGGTCGTCGAAATCGCGCGGCGCGTCCTCGGGGAAGCTCTCGATCTTGTGGGCGCGATCAAAGATGTCGTCGCCATCGGTGTCGAAATACAGCACGACGTTTGAAATCGCCTGCGGCCAAGGCGGAAAATAGCCGTTGTTCATCGGGTCATAGGCCAGCGCGCCAGCGGTGCAGCTTGGGTCCAGCGAGCCCTCGACCTCGTTCTCGGCACCGTTGTTGCACAGCGAGCCGCCCGGCGCGTCCTGATCGCCATTGCCCCAGCCATTGTTGTCATGCTTGATCTTGGGACGTTCGCCGCGGAAATAGTCGAACATCACGTCGCCCGGGTTCACCTGCCCCGCAAAGGGGATGACGTTGAGCGTGGTGATGCCCTTGCTCTTGTCGGTCAGCACCTTGTCGACAAAGGCTTGGGCGGCGGGCTTCATCCGCTCCATCCGCTGGTTCCAGCGCATCGAGCCGGAGATATCCAGCACCAGCGAGACCTCGACATTGGCAATGCGTTCCTCGGCGGTGGATTGCGCCACCGGATGCAACTGGCTGACCCCGGCGAGGCGCATGAAGATGGTGTTCAGGTGCACCGCGCCATCGGCGCTGACGACGCGGTCATTCTCGCCCGCCGCGACAGAGACATTGGTCAGCGCGTTCGCCACGCCGAGCTTGGCCACGTAATCGCGCACCACCGTTTCGGGGTCCTGCTGCTGGTCAAGGTCGGCGGCGGCCAGAACGGCGCGGTCCATGGTCGACTGCATCCGCGCCCGCACCGCTTCAGATCGCATGATGTCCACGGCGGCCCCGGCGATGGTCAGGATCAGCACGATCATCAGCGCCGAGAATACCGTCAGGTTGCCCTCGTCAGAGGCGGAAAAGCGGCGGGCGGTCTGGTGTACGACACGCATGGGGGTGTTCTCCCGATCATTGTCGCGATGCCCCCGTATCGCGTTTGTTCGGGTAAGGATCGGGTAAGATTCGGCCTCGTCTCGGTTCGAAAATGCGGCCAAAGCAAGGCCTAAGCCGCAGATTTTTCTTAACTACGCACGGTATTGGCTGGACCCTATCGACCGGGCCCGCGCGTCACAGCCCCTTGGCGCGATAGCTTTTGGCGACGCGGTCGATGGCCACGATATAGGCGGCGGTGCGCAGGTCGGTGACATCGTCGCGCCCATGCCAGACCTGCCGCATCGACTGGTAGGCGATCCGCATCGTGTCATCGAGCCCCGAGCGCACAAGTTCCAGCTCGTCCGCGCCGCGCAGGTACTTTTCCTTGAAGCCCGGCGACAGGGTCCAGCCCAGCCCCTTGTCCGAGGACAGCCGTTCCAGCTCGTCGACCACCAGCTGGTGCCGCGCCTCTTCCTGACGGCGCTGCATCCGGCCAAAGCGGATATGGGACAGGTTCTTGACCCATTCGAAATAGGACACGGTCACGCCGCCCGCATTGGCATACATGTCGGGGATGATCACCGTGCCCTTGGACCGAAGGATATCGTCCGCCCCTGCCGTCACCGGGCCGTTCGCCGCCTCGATGATCAGCCGCGCCTTGATCTTGTGCGCGTTCGAGAGGTTGATGACCCCTTCCAGCGCGGCGGGGATCAGGATGTCGCAGTCCTGTTCCAGCACCTTTGCGCCGTCTTCGACATGGTTGGCATCGGGAAAGCCGGTGATCCCGCCATGCTTGACGATCCAGTCGCGCACCGCGCCGACATTCAGACCGTCGGGATTGAACAAGGCCCCGTCGCGCTCGATGATGCCGGTGATCTTCGCCCCGTCCTCTTCGGACAGGAACAGCGCCGCGTGGTAGCCCACGTTCCCAAGGCCCTGCACGATCACCCGCTTGCCGTCGAGCGAGCCATCGAGATGCGCCGCGGCGACATCCTCGGGGTGGCGAAAGAATTCCTGCAGCGCGTATTGCACGCCCCGCCCCGTCGCCTCGACCCGGCCAGAGATGCCCCCCGCGTTCAAGGGCTTGCCCGTCACGCAGGCGCGCGCGTTGATGTCGGTGGTGTTCATCCGCTGGTACTGGTCGGAAATCCACGCCATCTCGCGTTCACCCGTGCCCATGTCGGGCGCAGGCACGTTCTGGCTGGGATGGATCAGGTCGCGCTTGATCAGCTCATAGGCAAAGCGGCGGGTGATCTGCTCCATCTCGTGTTCGTCATATTGCGTGGGGTCGATGCACAGCCCGCCCTTGGACCCGCCAAAGGGCGCCTCGACCAGCGCGCATTTATAGGTCATCAGCGCCGCGAGCGCCTCGACCTCGTCCTGATTGACGGCGGTGGCGAAGCGGATGCCGCCCTTGACCGGCTCCATATGTTCGGAATGCACCGAGCGATAGCCGGTGAAGGTCTGGATCTGCCCGCGCAGGCGCACACCGAAGCGCACCGTATAGGTGGCATTGCACACCCGGATCTTTTCCTCGAGCCCCGGCGGCAGGTCCATCAGGGCGACCGCCCGGTTATACATCAGGTCGACGGACTCGCGAAAGGTGGGTTCGTTTCTAGGCCCTTCGGACATGGCATTCCTCCCTTTGGATGCGCGGTTATGCTTTTGGACGGGTTCACGCCGGGACGCGGGACCGATAAAAAGCAGGTTATCGCCGTCTTGACGCCACCTTAGCCGAATCTGATCCGAAATTGCATAAGGGACAGGCACTTTTTTCCTGCCGCATTTCGGCATTGTATTTGAGGCGGAAACAGAGGCGGTCGTGGCACCCGGAATGTCCTGTGTATATTGGGATTTTCCTAAAATTGCGCGCAGCACGCGCCCCAATTTGGCCATCTTGAGACGGCATAAAATAGGCATCGCAATTCAAGCAACGTGGGCTTTGCGCCGGGAAACCGGACGAAAGGTAACGGGATGTCTGACAAAATGAAAAACAAGCTGCTCAAGCAATCCACGCCCCGCCCCGCTGCGTGTTCGGTCACCGGTGGTTGGCTGGGTCGGTTCTGGGCGGATCAGTCCGGAAACATGTCCTATCTGGCGCTGACCGGTGCCCTCATGATGATGGTTTTTGGTGGTGTCGGGATCGATATGATCCATGCGGAACTCAAGCGGACCAAGATCCAGAACACGCTCGACCGGGCCGTGCTGGCTGCTGCCGATCTGGAAAACGGGCTCGACCCGACCTTCGTGGTCAACGACTATTTCCGCGCCATGGACATGACGGACACGCTGATCGACGTCCAGGACGAAAGCGCCAACCTGCTGAACGCCAAGCGCGTCACCGCCGAAGGCGGCGCCTCGGTCGCGTCGAACTTCACCCGGCTGCTCGGGATGGATACGCTCGACGTAGCCGGCCGCGCCCGCGCCGAGGAAGGTGCCAACAACATCGAAGTGTCGCTGGTGCTCGATATCTCGGGTTCGATGGCCGACAACAACAAGATGCAGCAGTTGCGCAGCGCGGCCAACCAGTTCTTTGACCTGCTGCTGACCGAGGACAACAAGGATCGCATCTCGATCTCGCTGGTGCCCTATTCGGAACATGTCAATCCGGGGCCAGACCTGACCGACTACCTCGATGTGAATTGGCGGCACGGCTATTCGCACTGCGTTGAAATGCCCGACGAGGAATTCGACAGCCCCGTCCTGAACCGCGACATCACCTATCAGCAGGTGCAGCACTACCAGTGGAACTATTTCGGTGCCAACGACCGCGACGACACGATCTGCCCGCAGTTCAGCTATGAACGGATCACCCCGTTCAGCCAGGACGTGACCGCGCTGAAGGCGCAGATCAACGCGATGCAGCCGCGCGCCGGCACGTCGATCTTCCTCGGGCTGAAATGGGGGGCGGCGCTGCTCGATCCGGGCACGGCCGACATCACCGGCGCGCTGGCCGCGCGGAACAAGGTCGACAACGCCTTCCGCGACCGCCCCACCGCCTACGAGGACGACACCACGATCAAGACCATCGTGCTGATGACCGACGGTCAGAACTCGAACTCGATGCGCATTCAGGATTGGGCCTACAATTCCAACTCCGAGATCGCGCTCTGGGCGCGCTACAACATGTGGTACTACCTGACGCGCAACGTGCATTCGGCCAATTGGGGTTATTTCTATCAACAGAAATACAGCGCCGCGACCGGTGACATGCTGATGGACAACATCTGCACCGCCGCCAAGGACCAAGGCGTGGTGATCTGGTCGATCGGCTTCGAAGTGACGGATTACAGCGCCGGTGTCATGGCCAAATGCGCCTCCTCGCCCGCCCATTTCTTCCGCGTCGAAGGACAGGCCATCGAAGAGGCCTTCTACTCCATCGCACGCACCATCAACCAGCTGAGGCTCACCCAATGACCCGCGTTTTCAAGAACCCCCTGCGCGCCTTCCGCCGCAGCGAAGAAGGGTCGATGGTTGTTCCCTTCGCCCTCTGGACCCCGGTCTTTCTGGCCTTGATCGTCTCTTCGGTCGAGATCGGCACCATCACCATCCGCCACACCGTGCTGGAACGCGCGCTGGACCGGACGGTGCGGGACATGCGGATCAGCGGCGCTGGCGCCTCGAGCGAAATCATCAAGCAGGGCATCTGCGACCGCTCGCCCGCCTTGGCCGAATGCATGGCCCGCCTGCAACTCGAAATGATCAAGCTGGACATGCGCGACTGGGTCGACCCGCCGTTGAATGCGGATTGCACCGATACCTCGCTGCTCGAAGGCGAAGTCACCCCGATGCGGAACTTCCAGCATGGTGGCGCCCACGAAATGATGCTGATCCGCGCCTGCTACAAGTTCAAGCCGGTGACCCCGGCCGGGATGGTCGGCGGCAGCCTCGGCAAGGATGACGAGGGCTACACCGCGATCGTTTCAACCAGTGCCTTCGTGCACGAGCCGACCTGAGGAGACGGGACCATGTTCACTTCCTTCCTGACCTCGCTGCGGGCCTTCCGCGAAGACCAGCGCGGCTATGTCACCATCGAAGCGGCCATCGTGCTGCCCGCCCTTCTCTGGCTGTTCGGCGTCGGCTGGGTCTATTTCGATGCCTTCCGCCAGCAAAGCGTCAACCAAAAGGCGAACTACGTCATCGGCGACATGATCTCTCGCGAGACGGACCCGGTCGATGACCCCTATATCGACAATGCCTTCCGGCTGAGCAACGTGCTGACCCGGACCTTTGACGGCACCAGCGACCTGCGGATCACCGTCGTGCGTTACGACGCGAACAAGAAACGCTGGAACCTGCGCTGGTCCGAGGCTCGCGGCAACATGGCGGCGATGAGCAGCGGAGACGTCAAGGACACCGCACCGCACCTGCCCGTCGCCAGCCATCTCGAAGAGCTGATCATCGTCGAGACCTGGGAGGAATATCATCCCGCCCTGCAAGTCGGTCTGAACGATTTCGACATCTACTCGTACAGCTTCACCCGTCCCCGCTATGCGCCGCAGGTCCTGTTCTACGATCCGGGACAGAACAACGGCTGGGGCAATGGCGATCAGGACGCGCCGGGCGACTCGCTGTGCAACAACAACGCAGAGAACGCCACCGACTGCCTGAACGATGACGGCCAGACCAACATCGAACCGTCCAAGAAAGGCAAGGGCGCCTGATCTCGACCCCCGGCGCCCCAGCCCCGAAACCGGCCGCGACTGCCACGCGGCCGGTTTTTTACAATTGCATCTGGTCCGGCCCGCCAGCCAGTTTCATCGCGATCATGTCCGCCATGGGCTTGCTATGCGCGCTGGCGGTGACGCCGCCGATGGCAACGCGCCGCCCCCACCGCCACCAAAGGCCGGGCCGCCAGACCCTCGCCCCGGGCTCCTTGAGGATCAGCAGGAAGCCGTTCGACGGCTTCATCGCAAAGGGCGACCGGTCGACCTTGGCGATATTGTCGAGCGCCGCCACCACCGTGCCGTCGCTGTCGACCAGCGCCTCGTCGGTCAGGATCAGCGCATGGCTCGTGGCCTGCCACATGACCTGCGCGCCCCAAAGCGCGGCAATGCCCAGCACCGACAGGACCACCGTCCAGCCGACCGCGGTCGGCGTCGCCAGTCCGACATACAGCATCAGCCCGCCAAGCCCGGTCATCGCCGTCACCCCGATGACCCGTCGCGGCGCCGTGGCCCGCAATTCCATCTGATCCATCCTGCTCCCTCGCCGTTGATGTCTCCCCCTCCCTAAGCCCTGCCAGCCGCCCTGTCACGCGGTCACGGGCGCATCACGAGGTTTCCCCGGCGCGCACTTCTGTGCGCCGATGGTTGGCGATCCTGCACGCGGCATCACGCCCCGAAACCGACCGGGCCGACGTTTCGGACGCCGACCCGGGCACAATCAAGGCCCGCTGCACGCAAAATACGCGCCAGCCTATCCGCGCCGCACCACGATCTCTGCGCCGCGACCCGGCGGCTCGTCATCCACAAGCTCCGTCGGAAAGCCGGGCGCCGTGACATCCAGCCCGGTCGCCTCTTCCAGCCGTTCGATCATCCGATCCGATTGCGCCCGCGCGCCATACCGCGCCTGCCCGTCCCGCATCATCGCGATGATCTGCGGGCTGATCTCCAATGGCACGCCATGCGTCTCGGCCAGCGCCTGGAACAGCCCGATATCCTTCAAGACAAGGTCCATGGTGAAATCCACGTCGCGATTGCCCGACAGGATCAGCTGGCTTTCGGTCTCATGCACGAAAGAGGTGCCCGAGCTGATCCGGATCGCCTCGTAGGTGGTCGCAAGGTCCAACCCCGCCGCCGCCATGGTCGTCAACGCCTCGCACAGGCTCAACAGGTTCACGGTCGCAAGGTAGTTGGTCATCACCTTCAGCTTCGACGCGGTCCCGACCTCCCCCGTATGCAGCACCTTGCGCCCGAGGATCGTCAGCAGCGGCAGCACGGTTTCGAAGGCCGCCCGGTCGCAACCCGCAAAGACCGAGATGTTGCCCGTCGCCGCCCGATGGCACCCGCCCGAGACCGGCGCCTCGACCATCAGCGCGCCGGTCGCGGCCACGCGCGCCGCCTGCTCCACCACAAGGTCGGGGTCCGTGGTCGACATCTCGATCCAGATCTTTCCCGGCCCCATCTCGGGCAGCATCTCCTCCATCACCGCCTGGCTGGCCGCGGGCGACGGAAGCGACGTGATCACCACCGGGCAATCCCGCATCACCTGCGCCGCCGATTGCCCGGCCTTGGCGCCCATCGCCGCGAACTCGGCCACCCGCGCCACCTCCAGATCAAAGACCTCCAGCGCCTCGCCATTCTTCAGCAAATTTCCCGCCAGCTTGCCGCCGACGGCCCCCAATCCGATAAACCCTGTGGCCATGTGTTCCTCCCTTTTGCGCCACCCTTGCCGCCCAATAGGTTCCCGTCCAGCCCGTTTGCGACATCGCCATGGACGCGAAGGGCCCGCGCACATAGTCTCGCGGCATGCCAAAGCCCGCCAATCCGCCTGCCGCCCCGACGAAGCCGATGCAGGCACCGCCCGGTGCACCCCCGCCTCGGACCCGGGCGCGCCCCACCCCCCGAACCGGACGAGGCCCATGCGACGCATCCTGAAGCGGACGATTGCGACACCAACCGGCCCTCTGACGATCTCGGCCACAGATGATGACATCACCGCCGTCACCTGGAGCACGCACCCGGCCCAAGACGACAGCCCCCTGCTGCGCGAGGCCACGGAGCAGGTGCATGCCTATTTCGACGGCCAGCTGACGCGCTTCGACCTGCCGCTCGCCCTGCCCGACCGACCGATCCTGCGCGCCGTTTGCGAGCGGATGCTGGCCATCCCCTTCGGCGAGACCCGGACCTATGGCGACCTCGCCCGGTCGCTGGGCAAACCTGCCCAAGCCATTGGACAGGCCTGCGGCCGCAATCCCATCGCGCTGATCATCCCCTGCCACCGGATCCTCGCACGCAACGGCCTCGGCGGCTTCTCCGGCGGCACGGGGCTGGAAACCAAGATCCAGTTGCTCAAACACGAAGGCGCCGCCAGCCTGCTGATCTGACCGGGGTTCTTCTCTTCACAAATACCCCCGCCGGAGGCATCAGACAGACATGCTAGGCGCAGACGCCGCCTCCGGGCGCCACAGCCGCGCCGGGCGCCAAACCCGAGCACAAGCGCAGCGCCGTGCGAGACGACCTGCGCGGCGAAGCCGCCCCTTTGGATCAATCCCGGCGTGGGTCACGGGGATAGACGCCGAGGATTTCCAGCATGTCGGTGAAGTAATCCAGCTCCTCGAGCGCGCGCTGCACACCCGGGTCCTCCGGATGGCCTTCAATGTCCGCGTAGAACTGCGTCGCGGTAAAGGACCCGCCGACCATGTAGCTTTCCAGCTTGGTCATGTTGACACCATTCGTCGCGAACCCGCCCATCGCCTTGTACAGCGCGGCGGGAATGTTGCGGACCTGAAAGACGAAGGTGGTGATCATGCCATGCTCGCCCCGGCGGGACAGGTCGCCATCCTTGCCCATGATCAGGAACCGCGTCGTGTTATGCGCATGGTCCTCGATATGTCGTGCCAGCAAGTGCAGCCCGTAGATCTCGGCCGCCAGATCCGATGCCAGCACCCCGATGTCGCGCGACTGCGTTTCGGCCAGTTCCTGTGCCGCGCCCGCGCTGTCGGCCCAAGCCTCGCCCGCGATCCCGTATTGCGACAGGAACGTGGCCGCCTGCGGCAGCAGCACCGGATGCGCCCGGACTTTCTTCAGCTCTTCGATCTGCACGCCGGGCAAGGCCATCATCGAGATGTGCACGCGCACGAAAGCCTCGTCGATGATCCGCAGGCCCGACTCGGGCAGCAGCCGGTGGATGTCCGCCACCCGTCCATAGGTGGTGTTCTCGACCGGCAGCATCGCAAGATCCGCCGCGCCCTGCCGTACCGCGCCGATCACGTCCTCGAAGGATTTGCAGGGCAGGACATCCATCTCGGGGCGTGCATCCACGCAGGCCTGATGGGAATAGGCGCCCAATTCGCCCTGAAACGCGATCCGCTTGCTCATCTGTCCGACTTTCCGATGGACCCGCGCATGGGCGGGCGTTTGGTCGCGGCTTCTACACCTTGCCAGACGCGAAGGGAACCAATAGATACGCGCGGAAACCAAGGCTTTCTCACGAACAGGGCACCTCATGTTTGACACGATGACACTAACCAAGGTCGTGGGCGGCGTCTGCGGCGCGCTTCTGATCTTTATGCTGGGCAAATGGGCTGCCGAGTCGATGTACCACGTCGGTGGCGGCCACGGGGACGATCACGCTGCAGCCTATGTGATCGACACCGGTGAGGGCGATGGCCCGGCCGAAGCCGAAGAAGAAGTCGATTTCGCCACCCTGCTGGCATCGGCCGATGCGGGCGCCGGCGAGAAGGTGTTCGGCAAGTGCCGCGCCTGCCACGCCGTCGATGGCACCGACAAGACCGGCCCGCACCTGAACGGTGTCGTCGATCGCGCCATCGGTGCGGTGGACGGGTTCGGCTATTCCGGCAACCTGCAGCAGGTCGGCGATGTCTGGTCGCCCGAGAACCTGAACGCCTTCCTCGAAAACCCCAAGGGCACCGCTCCGGGCACCACCATGTCCTTTGCCGGTCTGCGCAAGCCCGAGGATCGCGCGAACCTGATCGCCTACCTTCAGGGCACCAACTGATCACATCGCATGACGTTGCGCGAAGGCCGTCCCGTTCGGGGCGGCCTTTTCGCGTGCAAGGCGCTTCGAAGCGCCTTGGGCAAGCGCCTTCGAAGGCGCTTGGTCCCGCAACGTCAAGTTTGCGCCGAACAAGGCTTTTCGAAAAGCCTTGGCTCCGGTCAGATCACGGGGAATTCATGAGAAACTTGCCCAGATCACCGCTTGAATGTGGCAGGTCGAAACCCTTAGCTTAAAATTAACCATCGTTGCTATGGAATAAGACCGTCCGGCCACGGACCGCACAGGGAGATCCGCCATGACCAGGAAGACGCCGTTTGACGTAACCCGCCGCCAGACCCTCGGGATGCTGGGTGCCTCGCTGGGGCTTGGCGGGATCGCCCGCCCCGGATGGGCCGCCTCCCATGTGCCGATGATCAAGTCGCATGGCTATTCCTTCTACGGCGACCTGAAATACCCCGCCGATTTCCCGCATTTCGACTACGTCAACCCGAACGCCCCGAAAGGCGGCGAGATCGTCATCAGCGCCCGCGGCACCTTTGACGGGTTCAACCGCTGGGCGTGGCGTGGCAATCCCGAAACCAATTCCAGCGTCGTCGCGGAATCCCTGTTCGGCGAGATGCCTTGGGGCGGCGGCCTGCCCGCCGACAGCATCACCGACGCCTATTGCCTGATCGCCCGCGAGGTCGAATATCCCGAGGATCAGACCTATGTCGTCTTCCACCTGCGCGACGACGTCACCTTCCGCAACGGCGCGCCGCTGACGGCGCGCGACGCGGCTTTTACCCACAACCTGTTTCTCGAACAGGGCATCCGGTCTTACGCGCGTTCGGTGGCCGAACGCATCACAGGGGTCGAGGTGATCGACGACCTGACCTTGAAATACACCTTCGCCGACGGGATTTCCCGCCGCTCGCTGATCAGCCAGGTCGGCGGCACGCCGATCTTCTCCGAAGACTGGTACAAGGAAACCGCCGAACGGCTCGACGAGCCGTCCGTCGAAAGCCCGATGGCCTCGGGCCCCTACCAGGTCGGCGATTACGAGTTCAACCGCTACGTCGTCTATGAACGCAACCCCAATTACTGGGGCTGGGATCACCCGGCCAATGTCGGCCGCCACAACTTCGACCGCATCCGGATCGAGTATTTCGCCGACGAAACCGCCGAGTTCGAGGCGTTCAAGGCAGGCATCTTCAACTTCCACACCGAAGGCTCCACCAAACGCTGGGCCACGGGCTATGACTTCCCGGCGCTCAACGAGGGCGACGTGATCAAGGAGGCGATCCCCGATCAGACCGCGCCGAACAATTCCGGCATCATCTTCAACACCGCGCGGGCGCCGCTGGACAACCGCAACATCCGCCATGCGCTGTCGCTGGCCTTCAACTTTGAATGGGTGCGGGAGTCGCTGCAATATTCGCTGACCACCCAGCGCAATTCCTTTGCCGAAGGTCAGACGTGGGAGGCCAAGGGCGTGCCCGAAGGCGCGGAGCTGGAGCTGCTGAAGTCGCTTGGCGACGTGATCCCGCCCGAGATGCTGACCGAAGAGGCCGTGATGGCCCATACCTCGGACCCGTCCACCCCGATCGACCGCCGCAACAAGCGGCAGGCGCTGCGCCTGCTGGCGGACGAGGGCTGGACCATCAACGACCAAGGCCAGATGGTCAACGAGGCGGGCGAGCAGATGTCCTTCGACTTCCTCGTGATCGCGACATGGGACGATGTGCGCCTGTCGACCATCGACACCTACGCCCAGACGCTGCGCGACTGGGGCATCGCGGTCAATGCGGACAAGGTGGACAGCGCGCAGGGCCAGCAGCGCTTCCTCGACAAAGACTATGACATGATCTCCACCCGCATCCTGACCTTCTCCTCGGCGGGAACGGGGCTGAAACAACTGTTCGGCTCGGAAACGGCGGTGGTGTCCTCGTACAACCCCTCGGCGCTGCAAAGCCCGATGGTCGACGCGATCATCGAAGCGGCGCTGGCAACGACCACCCGCGAGGACGAGGTCGTGGCCCTGACCGCGCTGGATCGCGCCCTGCGCTGGGAGCGCGTCATGGCGCATTCCGGCTACGTGCCCGAATACTGGGTCGCCTATTACGACATGTTCGAACGGCCCGAGAACCTGCCGCCGCTGGCGCTGGGTGTGCTCGATTTCTGGTGGATCAACGAAGAAAAGGCCGAGGCCCTCAAGGCAGAGGGTGTGCTGAAATAATATGGGCGCGTATATTCTTCGCCGACTTCTGCTGATCATCCCGACGCTGCTCGGGATCATGATCATCAACTTCGCGCTGGTGCAATTCGTCCCCGGCGGTCCCGTCGAACAGGTTCTGGCCAAGATCCAGGGCGAGGGCGACGTGACCGCGGGCTTTACCGGCGGGTCTCAGGACCTTGGCGAGGAAACCTTTGGCTCCGACAGCGACTATGTCGGGGCCCGCGGCCTGCCCAAGGAATTCATCGAGGAACTGGAACGCGAGTTCGGCTTCGACAAGCCGCCTTTAGAACGGTTCCTGACGATGATGTGGAACTATATCCGCTTCGATTTCGGCGAGAGTTACTTCCGCTCGATTTCCGTCTTCGATCTGGTGCTGGAAAAGATGCCGGTGTCGATTTCGCTCGGACTTTGGTCGACGCTGATCGCCTATATCGTCTCGATCCCGCTGGGCATTCGCAAGGCGGTGCGCGATGGGACGAAGTTCGACACATGGACCTCCGGCATCATCATCGGGGCCTATGCCATCCCCGGCTTTCTCTTTGCCATCCTGCTGCTGGTGCTCTTTGCCGGGGGCAGCTATTGGCAGATATTCCCGCTGCGCGGGCTGACCTCCGACAATTTCGACGACCTCAGCCTGCTGGGCAAGATCGGCGACTATTTCTGGCACATCGCCCTGCCGGTCATCGCCTCGACCATCTCGGGCTTTGCCACGCTGACCCTGCTGACCAAGAACAGCTTCCTCGACGAGATCAAGAAGCAATATGTCATGACCGCCCGCGCCAAGGGCCTTTCGGAATCCGCCGTGCTGTACGGCCACATCTTCCGCAACGCCATGCTGATCGTGATCGCCGGTATGCCCGCCGTTTTCATCGGCGTGTTCTTTGGCGGCTCGATCATCATCGAGACGGTGTTCTCGCTCGATGGTCTGGGGCGCTTGGGGTTTGAGGCGGCGGTGCAGCGCGACTATCCGGTGATGTTCGGCACGCTGTTCTTCTTCAGCCTGATCGGGCTGGTGATCGGCATCATTTCCGACCTGATGTATGTGCTGATCGATCCGCGCATCGACTTTGAAAAGCGGGAGGGCTGAGACCATGGCGCATCCGCAACCGACCCACGAGATCGAACAGCCGACGCAGAACGTGCCCCCCGCCCCGGTGCGGCCCGGCCGCTTTGCCATGTCACCACTGAACAAGCGCCGCTGGCGCAATTTCAAGAAGAACCGTCGGGCTTACTGGTCGCTGTGGATCTTTCTCGTGCTGTTCGTGACCTCGCTCTTTGCCGAGTTCATCGCCAACGACAAACCGATCCTCGTGAACTATCGCGGCAGCTACTACATGCCGATCTTCAACTTCTACGCGGAGACGGAGTTTGGCGGGGATTTCCGGACCGAGGCCGCCTATCGCGACCCCGAAGTCAAATGCCTGATCACCACCGGCGGGCTGGACGCCTGTTTCGACACGCCTGAGGAGCTGGTCGAACAGGCTCAGTCAGGTGCTGTGCTTGAGGGCGATTTCGACAAGGGCTGGATGCTCTGGCCGCCGATCCCCTACAGCTATCGCACGCCCGTCGACCGCCCCGGTGCGGCCCCCCTGCCCCCCAGCCAATACAACTGGCTGGGCACGGATGATGGCAAGCGCGACGTGACCGCGCGGATCATCTACGGCTTCCGCCTGTCGATCCTGTTCACCATCATCGTCACAGGGATCAGCTCCATCGTCGGCATCGTCGCGGGCGCGATCCAAGGCTATTTCGGCGGCTGGATCGACCTGATCTTTCAGCGCATCATCGAAATCTGGTCCTCGACCCCCGGCATCTACGTGATCATCATCATGTTCGCCATCTTCGGGCGAAGTTTCTGGCTGCTGGTCTTCTTCTCGATCCTGTTCGGCTGGATGGGGCTGGTGGGACTGGTCCGGGCAGAGTTCCTGCGCGCCCGCAACCTCGAATATGTGCGCGCGGCCAAGGCCTTGGGCGTGTCGAACTGGACGATCATGTTCCGCCACATGCTGCCCAACGCGATGGTGGCCACGCTGACCTTCCTGCCGTTCATCATCACCGGCACCATCGGCGGGCTGGCGACGCTGGATTACCTCGGCTACGGGTTGCCCGCCTCGGCGCCGTCCCTGGGCGAGTTGACCCTGCAAGCCAAACGCAACCTGCAGGCCCCGTGGCTGGCCTTCACCGCGTTTACGGTGTTCGCTGTGATGCTGTCGCTGCTCGTCTTCATCTTTGAGGGGGTGCGCGACGCGTTCGACCCCAGAAAGACCTTCTCATGACCGCGCCCCTTTTGTCGGTGAACGACCTCAAGGTGTCCTTCCGTCAGGACGGCCAGACCAACCTCGCGGTCAAGGGCGTCTCCTTCGACGTCTATAAGGGCGAGACGGTGGCGCTGGTGGGCGAATCCGGCTCCGGCAAATCCGTCACCGCCCTGTCCACCGTGTCCCTGTTGGGCGATACGGCGACGGTCGAAGGGTCCGTGACCTATGCCGGGCAGGAAATGATCGGCGCGTCGAACGCCCGGCTGCGGCAGGTGCGCGGCAATGACATCTCGTTCATCTTCCAAGAGCCGATGACCTCGCTCAACCCGCTGCACACGCTGGAAAAGCAGCTGGCGGAGTCGATCGAGTTGCATCAGGGCCTGACCGGCGACGCGGTGCGCACCCGGATCATCGAATTGCTGACCAAGGTCGGCATCCGCGACCCCGAAACCCGGCTGGGGGCCTATCCGCACCAGCTGTCGGGCGGACAACGGCAACGTGTGATGATCGCCATGGCGCTGGCCAACGGGCCTGACCTGCTGATCGCGGACGAGCCCACCACGGCGCTGGACGTGACCATTCAGGCGCAGATTCTCGAACTTCTGGCCGGGCTGAAGCAGGAAGAGGATATGAGCCTGCTCTTCATCACCCACGATCTGGGCATCGTGCGCCGCATCGCCGACCGGGTCTGCGTGATGAAGGATGGCGAGATCGTCGAACAGGGCCGGACGACGGAGATCTTCGACAATCCGCAACACCCCTATACGCAAAAGCTGCTGTCGGCCGAAAGCACCGGCAAACCCGACCCCGTCCCCGACGGGGCCGAGGAAATCGCCCGCACCGACCAGTTGCGCATCTGGTTCCCGATCCAGCGCGGGCTACTGAAACGCACGGTCGGCTACGTCAAGGCGGTGAACGAGGCCACCTTGGCGGTGCGTGCCGGGGAAACCATCGGCATCGTCGGCGAAAGCGGATCGGGCAAGACGACGCTAGCGCTGGCGATCATGCGCCTGATCCAGTCCACGGGCGAGGTCCGCTATCGCGGTCAGGACATCCGGGCGTGGTCCACGCGTGAATTGCGCCGGCTCCGGTCCGAGATGCAGATTGTCTTTCAGGACCCGTATGGGTCGCTCAGCCCGCGCATGACCTGCGAACAGATCATCGCCGAGGGGTTGGGCGTGCATGGCTCACCCGATGGCAAACCCGCGCAACAGGCCGTGGCCGAAGTCATGACGGAGGTCGGGCTGGACCCGGCGACGATGCACCGCTACCCGCACGAGTTTTCGGGCGGTCAACGCCAGCGCATCGCCATCGCCCGCGCCATGGTCCTGCGGCCTCGATTGGTGGTGCTGGATGAACCGACATCGGCGCTGGACATGACGGTGCAGGTGCAGATCGTGGAATTGCTGCGCGACCTGCAACGCAAATACGACCTCGCCTACCTGTTCATCAGCCACGACCTGAAGGTGGTGCGGGCCATGAGCCACAAGGTCATGGTGATGAAGCAGGGCGATGTGGTCGAAAGCGGCACCGCCGAAGAGATCTTCGACAATCCTCAGACGGAGTATACGCGCACCCTGCTGGCCGCCGCCTTCGAGCCGGTCTAGGCGCACCACAAAAGGGATGGTGGGCGGGGCGCCTTCGAGCGTCAGCGAGAACAGCGTCCGGGCCAAAGGCCCGGCCCGCCCACATCCCTCAGATCGCGCTGGAATGCCCGGCCTTGTCCAACTCGTAGGCATCGAAGGCCCGCGCGATCAACCGCGTCAAGGGGCGTGCCCGGTCGGGGACGTACAATCCCTCCTCGGTCACCTCCAACAGCCCTTCGAACTGGGCATTGAGCACCCGAAACTGGTCAAAGAGCGCCTCCCGGGTGATCTCGTAGTCGCGCAGGATCTCCGCCGCGTCGATGCGGAAATCGCACATGACCGCTTCGATCAGACGCCCGCGCAGACGATCTTCCCCGGTGAAGGCATGCCCACGGGCGGTCGAAAACCGCCCCTCCCGGATCGCCTGCGTGTGCGCCGATGTGGCCGGAGCATTCTGCGCATAGCCTTGCGGAAAGCGCGATATGGACGACGCCCCGACCCCGATCAACACATCCGCAGTGTCATCCGTGTAGCCTTGGAAATTGCGCCGCAACCGCCCGGCCTTGCGGGCGACGGCCAACCCGTCCGAAGGGATCGCGAAATGGTCGATCCCGATTTCGTCATACCCGTCCCAGGCAAACAGCCGCCGCGCCGTGTCGAACAGATCGAGCCGCTCCTCCGGTGTCGGCAGCGACTCCGACGGGATCATTTGCTGGCGTTTGGCCATCCACGGCACATGCGCATAGCCGTACAGCGCCACCCGGTCCGGGCCGAAACTGAGCAGTTTCTGCACGGTCTCGGTGATCCGCGCGTTGGTCTGATGCGGCAGGCCATAGAGGATATCCGCGTTCAGGCTGGCCACGCCGCGTTCGCGGATCATGTCGACCGCGCGGCGCGTGACCTCGAACCCCTGCTCACGCCCGATGGTCCGCTGGATCTCGTCGTCGAAATCCTGCACGCCGATCGAGGCGCGGTTCATCCCGCCCTGGGCCAGCGCATCCAGCCGCGCCTCGTCGATCTCGTTCGGATCGATCTCGACCGAGAATTCAGCCCCCGGCGCAAACGCCGCCACGTCGCGAATCGCCGCCGTCAGGCGGCGCATCATGTCGGGCGACAGCAGGGTCGGCGTACCGCCCCCCCAATGCAGCCGCGACAGCATGACGCCCCCCGGCAAATGTGCCTTCAAAAGGTTGAGTTCCGCCAGAAGCGTCTCCACATAGGCCTCGACAGGGGATGCGGTGGCCGTGCCTTGCGTGCGGCAGGCGCAGAACCAGCAAAGCCTGCGGCAGAATGGAACATGCAGATACAGCGAAATGCGTCCATTCTCCGGAACAGCCTGTATCCACTCCGCAAATCGCCCCGGCCCGACGCCGCCGGCAAAGTGCGGCGCGGTCGGATACGAGGTATAACGCGGTACTTTGGCGTCAAAGAGCCCCAGCCGGGCGAGTTGTTTTTGGTGTGTCATGCGAGTACACCTAAAGGGGTGGGCGAAATGTACATTGACGCAGATCAACACAAGGCAGGATTCCTATGCTGAACGAAAGAAGCCTGGCAGCGCATCAGGACTGCAAAGACTGCCCGATCCGGCACAAGGCGGTCTGCGCACGCTGCGAATCCGACGAGTTGGAGCGCCTGGAAGAGATCAAGTATTACCGGCGCTTCGAAGCCGGGCAGACGGTTGTCTGGTCCGGGGACCGGATGGATTTCGTGGGCTCGGTCGTCTCCGGTATCGCCACGCTGACCCAGACGATGGAGGATGGCCGCACCCAGATGGTGGGCCTGTTGCTTCCCTCGGATTTCGTCGGGCGACCGGGGCGCAGCACCGCGGCCTATGACGTGGTTGCGACCACCGACCTCGTGATGTGCTGTTTCCGCAAGTCACCGTTCGAGGACATGATGGGGCGCACGCCCCACATCGCGCAGCGGCTCCTTGAAATGACGCTGGACGAACTCGACGCCGCGCGGGAATGGATGCTGGTCCTTGGGCGCAAGACGGCGCGGGAAAAGATCGCCTCGCTGATTTCCATCATCGCCCGCCGCGACGCGTCGCTGCATATGCGGACATCCGACGGGCCGTTGGCGTTCGACCTGCCGCTGACCCGCGAGGCGATGGCGGATTACCTCGGTTTGACCCTCGAAACCGTCAGCCGCCAAATATCGGCGCTGAAAAAGGACGGGGTGATCCATCTGGAGGGCAAGCGCCACGTGACGATCCCTGACATGGATCGCCTGATGGAGGAAGCGGGCGACGATGCAGATGGCGGCATGCTGGTCTGATCTTAAAGATCTGATCCGGTGGATCATCCGCGCTTTCCGGTGTCATGAATTCTGGGTGCTTAGGTTCTCGGAACGTGTGCCACTGCTCGGCCTTTTTGCTCTGGCAACGCTACTGCCATGGGGTTTGCCGCTGATCATCGGTTTGATTGCACTCATCGCATGGAGCCGGCCAATCCTGCCGGGACTGACGCCTCTGTTGGCGATAGGCGGGCTTGCAGCCATCGTTCCTTGGCTGTTTCGATGGTACATTCTCATTTTCGGATTGATGGTTGGCGATACCGCACGCGCCGATACCAAACGGCGGAAACTGCTCGAAACGTCACAGCGCCAAGAGATATAAGACACGGCTAGGTAGATCTGGGGGCAAGCCGCTTCGAAGCGGCTTGAGGCACGCGTTTTCGAAAACGCGTCCGATGCGCCTTGCAAGGCGCATGGAGGAAGGCTTTTCGAAAAGCCTTCCCCCGCCCGGTTCACACGATGGTCGCCTGGGTCGCGGCGCGCAGGTCGTCTTCGGTCACGCCCTCGGCGCATTCGACGATCCGCAGCCCGCCCTCGACCACGTCCAGCACGCCGAGATTGGTGATGATGCGGTCGACCACGCCCTTGCCCGTCAGCGGCAGGGTGCATTCCTTCAGCACCTTGCTCTCACCGTGCTTGTTGGTGTGATCCATCACCACGATCACCCGGCCGACACCGGCCACAAGGTCCATCGCACCGCCCATGCCCTTGACCAGCTTGCCCGGGATCATCCAGTTCGCCAGATCGCCGTTCTCGGCCACCTCCATCGCGCCCAGGATCGCCGCCGCGATCTTGCCGCCGCGGATCATCCCGAAGGACATCGCGCTGTCGAAATACGAGGTCCGCGCCAATTCGGTGATCGTCTGCTTACCCGCATTGATCAGGTCCGGGTCTTCCTCGCCCTCGAAAGGAAAGGGACCCATGCCCAGCATGCCGTTTTCCGACTGCAACGTGATGTCCTTGTCGCCCACATAGTTGGCGACCAGCGTCGGGATGCCGATCCCGAGGTTCACATACATCCCGTCTTCGAGTTCCTGAGCGGCCCGCGCCGCCATCTGGTTTCTGTCCCATGCCATGGTTCAGGCCTCCTCGCGCTTGCGGACGGTGCGCTGTTCGATGCGCTTTTCGTGGCTGCCCTGGATCAGGCGGTGCACGTAGATGCCCGGCAGGTGGATGTGATCGGGGTCGAGCGTGCCGGGTTCGACGATCTCCTCGACCTCCATCACGCAGACCTTGCCGCACATCGCGGCGGGCGGGTTGAAGTTGCGCGCGGTCTTGCGGAAGATGCAATTGCCGGTTGTGTCGGCCTTCCACGCCTTGACGATGGCCAGATCGGCAAAGATCCCCTCTTCGAGGATGTAATCCTCGCCGCCGAACTGCTTGACCTCCTTGCCCTCGGCAATCTGGGTGCCGACGCCGGTCTTGGTGTAGAAGCCGGGAATGCCCGCGCCACCGGCGCGCATCCGCTCGGCCAGGGTGCCCTGCGGGTTGAATTCCAGCTCCAGCTCGCCCGAGAGGTACTGGCGCATGAATTCGGCGTTCTCGCCCACATAGGACGACATCATCTTCTTGATCTGGCGGGTGTCGAGCAGCTTGCCCAAGCCAAACCCGTCGACGCCCGCATTGTTCGAGGCGACGGTCAGGTCCTTGACGCCGCTGTCGACGATGGCATCGATCAGCAATTCCGGAATACCGCAGAGGCCAAAGCCCCCGGCGGCGATCAGCATGCCGTCCTGCAGCAAGCCGTCCAGTGCCTCGGCAGCCGAGCCGTAGACTTTCTTCATGGAAATCTCCCCTGATTTCTGGATCAGGGGAGTTGTCGCCGCAGAGCAGCAAAGAGTCAATGCAAGCGCAACAATGACGGCGCTACCATTGGATCAGATCAGGCGGACCTGCGTGCCGATCTCGGTGATCGCGAACAATTCCGCGATCTTTTCATTGTAAAGGCCGATGCAGCCATCCGAAGACGGACGCCCGATCTTGCGCGTGTCATGGGTGCCGTGGATCAGGTAGGCAGGCCAGTCCAGATACATGGCATGGGTGCCCAGCGGGTTGTCCGGCGCGCCGCCTTCGACCGGTTTCCAGTCGGGGAAACGCTCCATCTGGCTGGCGGTGGGCGTCCAGCTGGGAGCTTCCTTCTTGCGCACGATCTCGCTGTAGCCGCGGCGGGTCAGCTCGTCGGTCTTGGGGACCGAGGTCGGGTAGACGCGGTAATCCGTGCCGTCGCCGGACCAGAAATGCAGCGCGCGGCTGGCGGTGTCGCAGACGATGCACCCTTTGCCCAATTCGCTGAAATGGTCGCGCCAGTCCTGACTGACAAAGGCGGATGCGTTGCGTCGTGCCGGGGCCGCCGTCTGGCGGTCCAGCGTCTGGGCGCGAACGGTGGCGGGCACAAGCAAGGTGGCTCCTGCGGCGCGCAGGAGGGTGCGGCGATTCATCATGGTATTTCCTTTCGCGAGAGGCGATTTGCGGGCAACCAAACATGTCGCCCGCAGGTTTGGAAATCACGCATGCGTGTGACGGCATGTGAGTGCCGATTTGCCACAGCGCGCCTCAGTCCTTCTTCGCCGCCTTCTTGGTCGTCTTCTTGGCGGCGGGTTTCTTGGCCGTGCTCTGCTTGGCGGCGGCCTTCTTCTTGCCGCCCTTCGAGGCCTTCTCGTTGACGAGATCGACCGCCTGCGCCAAGGTCAGGTCATCGGGGCTGACATCCTTGGGCAGGGTCGCGTTGACCTTTTCCCATTTGACATAAGGCCCGTAGCGCCCTTCGAACAGCTCGATCTTGCCGCCTTCGGGATGCTCGCCCACCTCTTTCAAGGCCTTGGCCGCAGCGCCCCTGCCCCGCCCGGGATTGGCGCGCTTTTCGGCCAGCAATTCGACTGAGCGGTTCATGCCGATCTCGAAAACGTCCTGAAATTCCTTCAGGTTGACGTAGACGGGTTTTTCTTCATCGGGCAGCTGGTGCATGATATAGGGGCCAAAGCGCCCCAGATTGGCGCTGACGACGCCGCCATCGGGATGCATCCCCACCTCGCGCGGCATGGTCAAAAGGGTCAGCGCCTTTTCCAGCGTCATGTCCTTCGGGTCCCAGCCGGGCAAGTATTCGCGATTTTTGCGCGGCAGCGAAGCGCGCGGCGGTTTCTTGTTCTCGGGCGTGGGTTCACCGCGCTGCACATAAGGCCCAAAGCGACCGGCCTTGAGCCAGATCTCGTCACCCTGATCCTCGCCCAGCAGTTTTTCCTCGCCCTCGGCACCCTCGCCCGCGATGGGGCGGGTATAGGTGCATTCGGGATAGTTGCCGCAGCCGACGAATCCGCCGGTGCGCGAGGTCTTCAGATGCAGCTGCCCCTGCCCGCATTTCGGGCAGATGCGCGGATCGGACCCGTCCTCGCGCGGGGGGTACAGTTGCGGCGCAAGCGCCTCGTCCAGAACGTCAAGCACCTCGGATATGCGCAGATCGGACGTTTCGGCAATCGCGGCCGAGAAATCACGCCAGAACTTCGCCAGAAGGTCCTTGTAATCCTCCTCGCCCGCGCTGACCTGATCCAACTCGTTTTCCAAAGCGGCGGTGAAATCGTATTCCACGTAGCGTTTGAAGAAATTGAGCAAGAAGATCGTCACGATCCGGCCCTTGTCCTCGGGGAACAGACGGTTCTGTTCCTTGCGGACGTATTCGCGGTCCTGAATCGTGGTGATGACCGAGGCGTAGGTCGAGGGGCGGCCAATGCCCAGCTCTTCCATCTTCTTCACCAAGGTCGCCTCGGTATAGCGCGGCGGCGGCTGGGTGTGGCTTTGCAGGGCCAGCGTCGCGCCATCCTGCGACAGGATCGCAGCCGGGTGACGCCGCGCGCCGCTGTCGATCACGTCGCCGTCACGGTCGGTGGCCTTGTCGAATTGCGCGGTCAGACCGCCCTGATCGAACCCGGCCTGTTCGCCTTCCATGATCTGCGGCAGGCGCTTGTCGTCGTCCTCGACCGGCTCGTCGCGGCCCTCTTCGTAGACCTTGAGGAAGCCGTCGAATGTCACGACCTGCCCGGTGGCGCGCAGGCCGACCTGCTTGTCATCCGATCCGATCTCGACCGTGGTGCGTTCCAGCCGGGCCGAGGACATCTGGCAGGCCAGCGTCCGCTTCCAGATCAGGTCATACAGGCGGCGCTGATCCGCATCGGACAGGCGCAGCGCCTCGACATCCTTGGTCATGTCGGTGGGGCGGATGCATTCATGCGCTTCCTGCGCGTTCTTGGCCTTGTTCTTGTAGATGCGGGGGCTGTCGGGAATGTATTTCGCGCCAAATCGGTCGGTGATCGCATCGCGGCAGGCGCTGACCGCCTCGGGGGCCATGTCGATGCCGTCGGTCCGCATATAGGTGATGTGCCCCGCCTCATAGAGCCGCTGCGCCGCGTTCATGCATTGCCGCGCGCCCATGCCGAATTTACGGCTGGCTTCCTGTTGCAAGGTCGAGGTCATGAAGGGCGCGGAAGGGTTGCGCGTGGCGGGCTTGGCCTCGACACTCGTCACCGTCAGGGCGCGTTTTGCGACCGCTTCCACGGCCATTTCGGCCTGCGTGGCGTTTTCCAGATCGAAGCGGTCGAGCTTTTTCCCGGCAAGGCTGACAAGGCGGGCGTCGTAGCTCTGGCCGCGCGGCGTGGTCAGCTGCGCCTTGACCTGCCAGTATTCGCGGGGCTTGAAAGCCTCGATCTCCATTTCGCGCTCGACGATCAGGCGAAGGCAGACCGACTGCACCCGCCCTGCGGAACGCGCGCCCGGCAGCTTGCGCCACAGAACCGGCGACAGGTTGAAGCCCACCAGATAGTCCAGCGCGCGGCGCGCCAGATAGGCCTCGACCAGCGGCGCGTCGATGTCGCGCGGGTTCTTCATCGCCTCGGTCACGGCCTGCTTGGTGATCGCGTTGAAGGTCACGCGGCTGACATGGGTCGATTTCTTGATCGAGCGGCGCTTGGTCAGCGCCTCTTTCAGGTGCCACGAAATCGCCTCGCCTTCGCGATCGGGGTCAGTCGCGAGGATCAATGCGTCGTCGGTCTTCAGCGCCTCGGCGATGGCGGCGACATGCTTGCGGGAATCATTCGCGATCTCCCATTTCATGTCGAAATCGTTCTCGGTATCGACCGATCCATCCTTTGGCGGTAGGTCGCGCACGTGTCCGTAAGAGGCAAGAACCGTGTAATCGGACCCCAAATACTTGTTGATTGTCTTGGCCTTGGCCGGGGATTCGACGACGACGACGGGCATATGGGCTGCACCTCAGACAGTGTTATTCGGACCTCTCACAGGGTCCGCGTATGGCGTTGAGATGTGGGGTGCAAGGGGGAATTGTCAATCCGCCTGCGCCTGTCCCATCGCCTGTGGCATTGCTTCGGGCCATGGCCAAAGCGACCGCACAAGGGGTTTCGGGCCGCCTGACAAGCGCGTGACATGGCAGAGTCCGACGGTCACGCGGCGTCCCGGATCAGCGCGCCCGGTCCGGGATCAGCGACAGCAGACCGCCGGAATGGCGCTGGATGCGGCCGTCGAGTTCCAGCTCGGTCAGGGCGGGCGACAGCGCGTGCGGCGTGGCCCCGAGGTCGCGGATCAGCTGATCCTCGGCCAGCGGCGAGGGCCCGAGCCGCGACAGGATCTGCGTGTGCAGATTAGCGGTCTGCGCCAGCGTGCGGCGTTGCGGCGGGGCGGGCGGGATCGCCGGGGCCTCGTCCAGTTCCAGTTTCAGTTGGCCGGGGGCGTCGCGTTCAGGCAGAGCCTCGACGATGTCGTCAACATTGCGCACCAGCCGCGCGCCATCGCGGATCAACATGTTGCAACCGCTGGCGCGGGCATCCAGCGGATGCCCCGGCACGGCCAGCACCTCGCGCCCCTGATCGAGCGCGTTCTTCGCGGTGATCAGCGAGCCGGACTTCGCCGCCGCCTCGACCACCACCGTGGCCTCGGACAGGCCCGAGATGATCCGGTTGCGCATCGGAAAATGCCGCGCCATCGGTTGCAGCCCCATCGGCATCTCGGACAGGCGCAGGCCGCCGGTCTCGACGATTTCCTCGGCCAGACGGGTGTTTTCGGAGGGGTAGAGCACATCGACGCCACCGGCCAGCACGGCCACGGTGCCGGTGGTCAGCGCGCTGTGATGGGCGGCGGTGTCGATGCCACGCGCCAGCCCGGAGGCCACAACGTACCCGGCATCGCCCAGCCCCTTCGCCAGCGTCTTGGCCATGCGCGTGCCCAGCGAGGAGGCATTGCGCGCGCCGACCAGCGCGATCATGTCACGGTCAAGGATATCGGTGTTGCCGATGGCCCAAAGCACCGGCGGCGCATCCGCGAGGTCCATCAATTGCTTGGGATAGCCCGGCGCACCAAAGCACAGCATGCGCGCGCCCTTCAACCGTGCCGCCTTCATCTCGGCCAGCACCACGCCCTCGGGGCAGATCTCGTATTTCTCGACCCCGGCTTCGCGGGCCACCTCGGGCAAGGCATCGAGCGCGGCGCGCGCGGTGCCATGTTCCCGGATCAATCTGTGGAAGGTCGTCGCCCCCACGCGACGCGAGCGCAAGAGACGGAGCCAGTCCACACGATGATCTTCCGTGGTGGGTGGGAGTGGGGGGTGAGTGGAAGAGTAGCTTTCGTCGCGCATCCTGTCCCCGTCGTCTTGCAAGGACATGTGTAGCGCGCAGGTGGTTAATCAGAGGTAAACCAAAAAGCGAAAAGCACCCGGAAAATTTGAAGCGCCTGATGTTACAGGATAATCTTCTCAATCTCCGGGTGCAGACTGTGTCACGCGCCAGAGCCGCCCACGGTCAGCCCGCCGATCATGACGGTCGGCTGGCCGACGCCCACCGGCACCCACTGCCCCTGCTTGCCGCAATTGCCAAGGCCGGGGTCCAGCGCCATGTCATTGCCGAGCGCGCGGATGCGGGTCAGCGCGCTGGCGCCATCGCCAATCAGCGTCGCGCCTTTGACCGGAGCGCCGACCTTGCCGTCCTTCACGCGGTAGGCCTCGGTGCAGCTGAACACGAACTTGCCGTTGGTGATGTCCACCTGCCCGCCACCAAAGCCCACGGCCCAGATGCCATCCTTCAGATCGGCGACGATATCGCCGGGGTCGGTCTCGCCGCCCAGCATGTAGGTGTTGGTCATGCGCGGCATCGGGATATGGGCATAGCTTTCGCGACGGCCGTTGCCCGTCGGCTCCACCCCCATCAGGCGCGCGTTCTGGCGGTCCTGCATGAAGCCCACCAGCTTGCCGTCCTCGATCAGCACGTTCCTGCCCGAAGGCGTGCCCTCGTCATCCACCGTCAGCGAGCCGCGCCGGTCGGGGATCGTGCCATCGTCCAGCACTGTGACGCCGGGCGCGGCGACCTGCTGCCCCATCAACCCGGCAAAAGCCGACGATCCCTTGCGGTTGAAATCGCCCTCCAGCCCGTGGCCGATGGCTTCGTGCAGCAGGATGCCGGGCCAGCCCGGCCCCAGCACCACGTCCATCACACCCGCAGGCGCGGCCTCGGCGGACAGGTTGACAAGCGCGATGCGCAGCGCCTCGCGCGCCTTGCCCTGCCAGTCGGACCTGTCCAGCAGCCCGTCCAGCGCAACGCGCCCCCCGCCCCCGGCGGTGCCGGATTCGCGGCGGCCGTTCTCCTCGACGATGACCGACACGTTCACGCGGGTCATCGGGCGCACATCGGTGACCAGCCCGCCCTCGGGGCGCAGGATGGCGACCTCTTGCAAAGACGCGCTGATCGAAGCCGTCACCTGCACCACCCGCTTGTCCAGATCACGGCAGAAGGCGTCGATCTCCCGCAGGGTTTCGACCTTCACCGGGAAGGAGGCGCCGTTGATCGGGTCGGCATCGGTATAAAGCGTGCGATTCGTGCCCGCGGGCGGCGGAGCCATGACGCCCCCGCCATCGCCGATGGCCAGACGCGCGGTTTCCGAGGCGCGTTTCAGCGCCGTCTCGCTGATCTCGGTGGAATGGGCATAGCCCGCCACCTCGCCCTTGACCGCGCGCAGACCGAATCCCTCGGCGGCGTCGTAGCTTGCGGTCTTTACCCGACCGTCATCCAGCACCAGCGATTCCGACCGGCGGCGTTCGAGGAACAATTCCCCGTCTTCCGCCCCGTCGAGGGCCGTTTTCAACGTAGACAGGGCCGCATCACGGTCCAGATGGGTCTCGAAAGGGCGGAAAGCGGCGTCAGACATGGGGGACCTCGGTTTGATCTGGATCAAAAAAGCGGCGCTTTGCCGCAAGGTGGGTTCTTTATTGGTTTGCCAGAATATGGTTTTAAGCACAGTTGAAAGCAATGGGAGGCACGCGCCCGCTCGGACTGTATGCGCAGGGATACAGGGCGAGGGCGACTTTCCCGTTTGCAGGACATTTTGGAATCGCAACCGATCAGGGTGAGACATGAAACTCAAGACGATGCTGACGGGCCTCATGGGCGCCTTCATCGCCGCGCAAGCCAATGCGCAGGAACTTACGATTGTGGGCAAGCCCCATGCCGGCGGTACCGGTTTTCAGCCGGCGGCGACCTCGCTGGCCGAGCGTCTGCAGAACCTTGACGGCATCGTGCTGGTCATCATCACGATCATCACCCTGTTCGTCATGGGCCTGATGGCGTGGTGCATCGTGCGCTTCAACCGCAAGGCCAACCCGACGCCGTCGTCCTTCACCCACAACACCCCGATCGAGGTGGCGTGGACCATCGGGCCGATCGTCATCCTGCTGTTCATCGGCGCCTATTCGCTGCCCGTCCTGTTCGAACAGCAGGAAATCCCCGAGGGTGACGTGACCATCAAGGTCACCGGCTACCAGTGGTACTGGGGCTACGAATACACGGGCGAGGATCTGGCCTATGACGGCAACATGATCGGCGCGCCCTTCACCGGCGGCGACTATCGCCTGAACGACGAGGTCGTGACCCAGCTCGAAGAGGCCGGTTTCACCCGCGACGAATTCCTGCTGGCCACCGACACCGCCGTGGTCGTGCCGACCGGCAAGACCATCGTGATGAACGTCACCGGCGGCGACGTGATCCACTCCTGGACCATCCCGGCCTTCGGCGTGAAGCAGGACGCCGTCCCGGGCCGCATCGCGCAGCTGTGGTTCGAGGTCGACGAGGGCAAGGAAGGTGTGTATTTCGGCCAGTGTTCCGAACTGTGCGGCATTGCCCATGCCTACATGCCGATCACCGTCATCGCGGTCCAGCAGGACACCTATGATGCATGGCTCGCGGCCTCCAAGGACGAGGGCGGCTATGTGGACGTCCGCAGCGTCCTGACCAACTGACCTCGGGCGGTGACGCCCCGTAGGCCGGGCCTTTGGCCCGGCTCCCCTCCTCAAGACCCCAAAGGGATCCGCAATGAGCGACGCAAGCTTCGACAGCCAAGCCTATGAGAACGAGGCACAGTTCGGCGATTATTTCGCCCTGCTGAAACCCCGTGTCATGACGCTGGTGGTCTTTACCGCGTTTGTCGGCCTCTTGGCCGCGCCCGTCGCCGTGCATCCCTTCATCGGCTTTTGTGCCGTGCTCTTCATTGCCGTGGGTGGCGGCGCGTCCGGCGCGCTGAACATGTGGTATGACAGCGATATCGACGCTGTGATGAAGCGCACCGCAAAGCGGCCGATCCCCGCTGGCAAGGTCACCCGGGACGAGGCGCTGGCCATCGGCCTGACCCTGTCGGTCTTTGCCTGCGTCTTCCTTGGTCTGGCGACCAACTGGCTGGCGGCGGGGCTGCTGGCCTTTACCATCTTCTTCTACGTCGTGATCTACACCATGTGGCTGAAGCGGATCACGCCCCAGAACATCGTCATCGGCGGCGCGGCGGGCGCCTTCCCCCCGATGATCGGCTGGGCGGCGGCGACCGGCGACATCTCGACCGCATCGGTGCTGATGTTCTGCCTGACCTTCCTGTGGACGCCCCCGCATTTCTGGGCGCTCGCGCTGTTCGTGCGCATGGATTACGACAACGCGACCGTGCCGATGCTGACCGTGACCCATGGCCGCCGCGCCACCCGCGTGCATATCCTCGTCTACACCGTGCTGCTGGCGCTGTTTGCCATCGGTCTGGGCTTCACCCAGGTCGGCGGGCCGGTCTACCTGACCGTGGCGCTGGTGCTGAACGCGTTGTTCCTGAAAGGTGCCGTGCAGATCTGGCGCCGGGACGAGGACGCGTCGGAGGCGGACAATTTCAAGGTCGAGAAGAGCTTCTTCAAGCTTTCGCTCCTGTATCTCTTCGCCCACTTTGGCGCGATCCTGATCGAGGCCGGTCTTGACCGGATGGGCTGGTAAGATGGGTCTGTCCAACGAACATGAAATGCATCGCCGCAGGCGTTCGCGCAATATCGGCGTCGCCGTGACGCTGGTGGCGTTCGTGGCGCTGGTTCTGGGCCTGACCATGGTCAAGGTCACGCGTGGCGATTTCGAGAAGCGTCCCCCCCAAGCGGAGGTTTCAAATGGCAATTGATCCAAAGACCAAAACCGTCGCCCAGACCTTGGGCGTCGTCATGACGATGGGCGCCTTGGCCTGGGCCTCGGTGCCGTTCTACGACTGGTTCTGCCGTGTCACCGGCTTTGGCGGCGTCACCGGCGTGGCCGAGGCCAGCAGCGGCGATATCCTCGACCAGACCATCAAGGTCGCCTTCGACGCCAATACCGAGCGCGGCATGGCGTGGGAATTCAAGCCCATGCAGCTGGAAATGGAGCTGCGCATCGGCGAAGAGGGCCTTGCCTTCTACGAGGCCTACAACCCGACCGACCGGCCCATCGCCGGTCAGGCATCGTATAACGTCGTGCCCTACGAGGCTGGCGGCTTCTTCGACAAGATCGAGTGCTTCTGCTTTACCGAGCAGGTGCTGATGCCGGGCGAGCGGGTCGAAATGCCGGTGGCCTTCTTCGTCGACCCCGAGATCGTCAATGATCGCGACGCGAAATACACCAAGAAGATCACGCTCTCCTACACCTTTTACGAGATCGACCTGCCCGACGATCAGCAGGCCGGTCTTGCAACCGAAACCGACGCACAAGCGTCTGTGAACTAACGCCTAACGAGGGAACGCCATGGCGCATGCAAAGAACCACGACTATCATATTCTGAACCCCTCTGTCTGGCCCTTCCTGGGCGCGGTCTTCGGCTTCGTCATGCTGTTCGGCGCCGTTGTCTGGATGGCGGGCGAGGTCACCATCCTGTGGCAGGCAATCACTCTGGGCGGCCCTTGGCTGTTCCTGATCGGCTTTGTCGGCGTACTCTACACTATGTTCGGCTGGTGGTCGGAAACCATCGCCGAGAACCAGGTGGGTGACCACACGCCGGTCGTTCTGATCGGCCTGCGCTACGGCTTCATCCTGTTCATCATGTCCGAGGTGATGTTCTTCTTCGCGTGGTTCTGGTCGTTCTTCAAGCACGCCATGTACCCCATGGGCCCGCAGAGCCCGGCGATCGACGGGCAGTTTGCCGCCGGGGTCGAGCTGTTCGACCCGTGGCACCTGCCGCTGATCAACACGCTAATCCTGCTGTGCTCGGGCGCGGCGGCCACTTGGGCGCACCATGCGCTGGTGCATGAGAACAACCGCAAGGACATCAAGTCCGGCCTGACCATCGCGATCCTGCTGGGCCTGATCTTCACCGTGTTTCAGGCGTATGAATACAGCCACGCGGCCTTCGGCTTCTCGGGCAACATCTATGGCGCGAACTTCTTCATGGCGACCGGCTTTCACGGGGCGCACGTGATCATCGGGACGATCTTCCTGTTCATCTGCCTGCTGCGTACCCTGCGCGGCCACTTCACCCCGGAAAACCATCTCGGGTTCGAGGCGGCGGCTTGGTACTGGCACTTCGTGGACGTGGTCTGGCTGTTCCTGTTCGCCGCCGTGTATGTCTGGGGCAACTCGATGGCTGGCTGAATTCGGGTAGGATGGGTGATCACCCATCCTACTTGCCGCAGATCGGGTGTTGCACCTGACAGGCCATAAGGTAAACCAAGGCGCGCCCTGCCCGGGCGCGCCTTTTCCATGACCGGAGTCGCCTTGAAACGTTTGCTTGCCCCCATCGTGATCGGACTGCTCGGCGCCGCGATCCTCGTGGCGCTCGGGGTCTGGCAGGTGCAACGACTGCACTGGAAAGAAGCGATTCTCGCCGAGATCGACGCCACCATCGCGGGCGAGGCCCAACCCTTGCCCCGGCTGATCTCTCCCGCCGACCAACGCTATATGCCGGTCGAGTTGGAGGGCCGCTTTGGCGATGGCGCGCTGTACGTGCTGGTCTCGACCCAAGGCGACGGCCCGGGCTGGCGCGTGATATCGGATTTCACGACCGAGGACGGTCGCCGCGTGCTCGTCGACCGGGGGTTCACCCCGGTTGCCCAGAAGGACGCGACCCGCCCGGAGGCGCAGGCCGCCATCACCGGCAACCTGCACTGGCCCGATGACCGCACCAGCGCGACGCCCGCGAATGACCCGGCTGGCAATATCTGGTACGCCCGCGACATCGCGGACATGGCGGACCGGCTCGACACCGAACCGCTGCTCGTCGTGGCTCGTGCCATCGACCCGGCCGATCCCGGCATCCGGCCCATGCCGGTCGACAGTTCGGGCATCCGCAACGATCACCTGCAATATGCCGGAACGTGGTTCTCGCTCGCCGCGGCCTGGCTTCTCATGACCGGCGTCTGGATCAGGCACCGGCTGCAAGGCAAGGACTGACCCCATGCGCTACATCTCTACCCGCGGGCAGGCCCCTGCCCTGACATTCGAAGAGGCGATGCTGTCCGGCCTCGCCCGCGATGGCGGGCTTTACGTGCCCGAGACCGTGCCGACCATGTCCCACGACGAGATCCGCGCACTGAACGGCCTCAGCTACGAGGACATCGCCTTTCGCGTCATGCGACCCTTCGTCGGCGACGGCTTCACCGACGAGGTGTTCGCCGACCTGATCGCCAAGGCCTATGCCGGGTTCGGCCACGGCGCGCGCGCCCCTCTGGTGCAGCTGGCCCCCAACCACTTCCTGCTGGAGCTGTTCCACGGGCCGACGCTGGCCTTCAAGGACTTCGCCATGCAGCTAATCGGACAGCTGTTCCAAGAGGCTTTGGAGCGGCGGGGCGAGCGTGTGACCATCGTCGGCGCGACCTCGGGCGATACCGGGTCGGCGGCCATCGAGGCTTTCAAGGGGCTCGACAATGTCGACGTCTTCATCCTGTTCCCGCATGGCCGCGTCTCCGAGGTGCAGCGCCGCCAGATGACCACGCCGTCCGAGGCAAACGTCCACGCGCTGGCGCTGGACGGTCATTTCGACGACTGCCAAGCGCGGCTCAAGGACATGTTCAACCATTTCGAGTTCCGCGATACGGTGCGCCTCGCCGGTGTGAACTCGATCAACTGGGCGCGCGTGCTGGCGCAGGTGGTCTATTATTTCTCCTCCGCCATGTCGCTCGGCGCACCGGACCGCAAGGTCAGCTTCACCGTGCCCACCGGCAATTTCGGTGACATCTTCGCGGGCTACATCGCGAAAAAGATGGGCCTGCCCATCGACCGGCTGATCGTGGCCACCAACCAGAACGACATCCTGCACCGCTGCCTGAGCGGCGGCGACTATCACACCTCCGAGGTTCATCCCTCGATCAGCCCCTCGATGGATATTCAGGTCTCGTCCAATTTCGAGCGCGCCCTGTTCGACGCCTACAACCGCGACGGTGGTGCCGTGGCGCAGTTGATGGACGAACTCAAGGCCGGGGGGTTCAGCGTCTCCCAGGGGGCGCTTCAGGCCCTGCGCGAACATTTCGACAGCGGCCGCGTGTCCGAGGACGAAACCCTTGCCACGATCCGGCAGGCCCAGACCACCATGGGCGAGCTGCTGTGCCCGCATTCCGCCGTGGGCGTGCGCGTCGCCGAGGACATGCGCGACCCGGCCACCCCTATGATCACGCTGGCCACCGCCCATCCGGCGAAATTCCCCGACGCGGTGGAAAAGGCGAGCCACATTCGCCCACCTCTTCCCAATCGCATGGCAGACCTGTATGAGCGCCCGGAACGGGTGACGCGGGTCCCGAACGACCTCACCCAACTCGAAGCCCTCATTCAGGAGCGCATCAACACGTGACCGTCCAATTCACCACCCTCTCCAATGGCCTTCGCATCGTCTCCGAGCGCATGCCCGGCCTGCAATCCGCTGCCCTCGGCCTTTGGGTCGGGGCCGGTGGCCGCCATGAGCGGCTGGAACAGAACGGGGTGGCGCATTTCCTCGAACACATGGCGTTCAAGGGGACCAAGACGCGCAGCGCCTTGCAGATCGCCGAGGAAATCGAGGATGTGGGCGGCTATATCAACGCCTACACCTCGCGCGAGGTGACCGCCTATTACGCCCGCGTGCTGGAGGCGGATACCGCCCTTGCGCTGGACGTGATCGCCGACATCCTGCGCAATCCGGTCTTCGACCAGAAGGAAATCGAGACCGAGCGTCACGTGATCCTGCAGGAAATCGGTCAGGCGCATGACACGCCGGATGATGTGATCTTCGACTGGTTGCAGGAAAAGGCCTACCCGGATCAGGCCATCGGCCGCACGATCCTTGGCGAAAGCGCGCGGGTGAAAACCTTTGGCCGCGACGATCTGTATACCTTCATCGAAGAACATTACGGCCCCGACCAGTTGATCCTGTCGGCGGCGGGTGCCGTGGATCACGATACGCTGGTTGCGCAAGCCGAAGGCCTGTTCGGCGACATGACACCGCGCGGGTCGACCGAACCGGACGCAGCCCGCTTTCACGGCGGCGAGGCACGCCGGGTCAAGGATCTCGAACAAGCGCATTTCGCACTGGCCTTTGAATCGCCCGGCTATCGCGACCCCGGTTTCTACACCGCACAGATCTATTCGATGGCACTTGGCGGCGGCATGTCCTCGCGCCTGTTCCAGAAGGTCCGCGAGGAACGCGGATTGTGCTACACGATCTTCGCCCAGAACGGCGCCTATGCCGATACCGGCATGACGACGATCTATGCTGGCACCAGCGGCGAGGAACTGCCGGAACTCGCCCGGATCACCATCGACGAGATGAAGCGCGCCGCCCAAGACATGTCACAGGCCGAAGTCGACCGCGCCCGCGCCCAGATGAAGGCCGGGCTGCTCATGGGGCTCGAAAGCCCGTCCTCGCGGGCAGAGCGCATGGCGCGCATGGTGCAGATCTGGGGCAAGGTGCCGCCGATCGAGGACACCGTGGCCAAGATCGATGCCGTCACCCTTGAAGGGGTCCAGCGTTTCGCCGCGCAACAGGCGCACGAAGCCGCACCGGCGCTGGCGCTCTACGGCCCGGTCGAGACCGCGCCCAACCTCGACCAGTTGCAGGCACAGCGGGCGGCGTGATGCTGGGGTTGCGGCGCAAGCTCAGGCTTGAGACAGAGCGCCTGACGCTCCGCCCCCCCGTGCATTCGGACTACACGCCGTGGGCGGCGCTGCGCCGCGACAGCCGCGACTTCCTGACCCCATGGGAACCCACTTGGTCCGCCGATCACCTGTCGCGCAAGGGGTTTACCAACCGCGTCTACTGGGCGTCGCGCTCGATCAATTCCGGCACGGCGATGCCGCTGTTCCTGATCCGGCGCGAGGATCAGGCGCTGGTGGGTGCGATCACGCTGGACAATATCCGCCGCGGCCCGGCTCAGGCCGGCACGGTGGGCTACTGGACGGGCGAGCCCTTTGCCCGGCACGGCTACATGTCCGAGGCGATTGCCGCCATCGTCCATCACAGCTTTGAAAAGCTGGGCCTCAGCCGGATCGAGGCCGCCTGCCTGCCGGAAAACGTCGCCTCGCGCGGGTTGCTGGAACGGTCGGGTTTCAAATACGAGGGCGTCGCGCAAAGCTATCTGCAGATCAACGGGCGCTGGCGGACGCATGTTTTATATGCAGCCTTGCGCATCGACCGGCGCGGCAGGACCTCGGTGGGCTGACCTCACGGGCTTGCGAGTTGGGCGGGCGCGAATCTGCGCTATCCTCCCCTCAAAAGGGAGAGGTCCATGATCCGACTTGCCGCCGCCGTGTTGATGTTCGCCACCGCCGCCGCCCAGACCCACGCGCAAGAGCAACGCCGCCCCAGCCATTGCATCGCCATCGCCGATGCGGCGCCGGGGCTGGAATATGTGCACAAGGCCAGTTGGCAGGCACCGATCCCCGACTATTCCGTCCGCATCCACTACATCGCGCACGCGGCCTTTCTGATAAAGACCCGCGGTGGGCTTGAGGCCGTCACGGATTTCAACGGCTATATCGGCAACACGACGCTGATCCCCGACATCGTCACCATGAACCACGCCCATGACACCCATTGGACCAATGCCATCGACCCGGCCATCCCGCATGTGCTGCGCGGCTGGGGCGAGGAATTCGGCGCAGGCATCGACCACTATCTCGACCTTGGCGAGATGCTGGTGCGCAATGTCTCGACCGATATCCGCTCGGGCATGGGGACCGAACCCGAGGGCAACTCGATCTTCGTCTTCGAGGTCGAGGGCCTGTGCATCGGCCATCTGGGCCACCTCCACCACGAACCCACGCCCCAGCAATACGCGGCGCTTGGCCGGATCGACGTGTTGATGGTGCCGGTCGATGGCGGCATGACGATCCCGCTCGACACCGTCATCACCATCGTCAACCGGCTGAAATCCTCGGTCGTGATCCCGATGCACTGGTTCTCGGGCTTTGCCCTCGAACGCTTCCTAGATGGCGTCTCGGGCGATTTCGCCATCGACCGCCGCGATGCACCCTCCATCGACGTCTCGCTGCGCGACCTGCCCTCGCGCCCCACCGTCGTGGTGCTGCAACCGGAATGGCTACGCGACGAAACGCCCTGACCTTCTTTGGTCCCCAAATACCTCGGGGAGCGCGAGGGGCAGCGCCCCTCGCACCCGCCCTCGAAACAAGCGCTACCCCTCCGCGTCGCGCGCCGCTAAAACGCGCGCAGGAGGACCGACATGACCCCAGCCGACGACGCCTTTGCCGACTGCCTCGCCCGTGACTTGCCCGCAGACACGCTGCGCCGGGCCGAGCCCCGGTATTCCGAGGAACCCCGTGGCAAATGGCGCGGGACGGCGCAGTGGGTCGCCCTGCCCCGCAGCACGCAAGAGGTTGCGCAGATCGTCACCGCCTGCAATGCCGCCCGCGTCGGCGTGATCCCCTATGGCGGCGGTACGGGGCTGGTCGCCGGGCAGGTCGCGCCCGAGGCGCACCTGATCCTGTCGCTGGAGCGCATGATGGCGATCCGGTCCATCCACCCCGAAGAAAACACCGCAGTGGTCGAGGCAGGCGCGATCCTTGCCGATGTGCAATCCGCCGTCGCCGAGGCCGACCGGCTTTTCCCGCTTTCGCTCGCCTCCGAAGGCTCTGCGCGGATCGGCGGCCTGTTGTCCACCAATGCGGGCGGCGTGAACACGCTGCGCTACGGCAATGCCCGCGATCAGGTGCTGGGGCTGGAAGCGGTGCTGCCGGACGGCCAGATCTGGCACGGGCTGAAACGGCTGCGCAAGGACAATACCGGCTACGACCTGCGCCACCTTCTGATCGGGGCCGAGGGCACTTTGGGCGTCATCACCGCCGCCGCGCTGAAGCTGTCGCCCCGCCCCGCCGCCACGGGCACAGCGCTGCTGACCGTGCCCTCCCCCGAGGCGGCGCTGGACCTGCTGACCCTTGCGCGCAGCCATGTGAGCGACGGGATCAGCGCCTTTGAACTGCTGTCGCGCACCGGCTTCGACTTCCTGCGCGAGAAACTCCCCGACATCCGCCAGCCTTGGGACGTGGCCCCCGACTGGGTGGTTCTGATCGAGCTTGGTTTGGGCCGCGATCAATCCCCGCAAGGCGCGCTGGAAGCGATCTTTGCCGAAGGGTTCGAGGCCGGGCTGGTCAGCGACGGGCTGATCGCGCAGTCCCAGACGCAGGCGCAGGACTTCTGGAACATGCGTGAGCATTTCCCCGAGGCCAACAAGCGCATCGGCTCGATTTCCTCGCAGGATATCTCTCTGCCGCTTGGCCAGATCGGGGCGTTCATCCGGCATGCCACCGACCTGCTGGCCGGGATGGGGGATTTCCGGATCAACTGTTTTGGCCATCTGGGCGACGGCAACTTGCATTTCAACGTCTTCCCCGCCGCCGGAAAGACCCGCGCCGATTACGACTGCGACGAGGCAGTGCAAGACGCGCTACACGGGCTGGTCGTCTCGATGGAGGGGTCGTTCAGCGCCGAGCACGGGCTCGGGCGGCTCAAGGTCGGCGATCTGGAACGCTATGGCGACCCGGTCAAGCTGGCCGCCATGCGCGCCATCAAGTCGGCGCTTGATCCGAATGGCATCATGAACCCCGGCGCGGTGCTGCGCTCAGTTCATCCGTAGCACACACGGGTCCGAGATCAGCTCGGGCCGGGTCATGCACAGGCCCCGCGCCACGTCGAAAGCCGCGAGCACCTTGGGCACGTAATCGCGGGTTTCGGCATAGGGCGGCACGCCGTCATTGGCGCCGATGGAATTCTCGCCCGCATTATAGCCCGCAAGGACAAGGATCGGGTCGCCGTCGAATTTCGTCATCAGGAAATCGAGGAAGGCCACGCCGCCCTTGATGTTCTGCGCCGCATCGAGGCTGTCACTGACGCCGAACCGCGTGGCCGTATCCGGCATCAGCTGCATCAGCCCTTGCGCACCCGCGCCGCTGACCGCATCCGCGCGCCCGGCGCTTTCGACCGCGATCACCGCAAGCGCCAGCGCAGGGGACACCTGCGTGCTGGCGGTTTCCAGCAACAGGCTGCGGCCATGGTTGGCGGCGATTTCCTGCAATAGTTGCAGGCGCGGCGCGGCGACGGCGGCTCCGGCGGGACCATTGCCAAGCGCGACCAGCGCCGGTTGCAGACGGCCCGGCCCGGTATCGGCCAGCTTCGGCGACACCGTGCTCCAGAACCACGTATATTTAGCCGGGGCCGGCAGGGCGGCCGTGGCCCCGGCGGCGACGGGCTGTGGCGCGGCCATCGTGGCCGGGGCGCGCGGCGGCGGTACTGCGGGGTTCGCACGGGGCGCGATCTGCACGGTGATGCGTTTTTCGCCCGTTTTCGGCGGTTTCACCCGCTTGGCCGAGAAATCCGCGAAAGGCGTGGGCGCGCCCTTCTCCTCGGCGATCGCGGGAGCTGCGGCAATCGCAAGTGCCATCAGGCAACTGATGATTCCATTTTTCATAAATTGCTGCTCGTTTCGTCGATCTTTGTTTTACTTGATCTTTGCACAATTTCGGCATTACGGCCAGCACCGTCGCCCAGACGGCGACAGTCGTGCCGCCGACCCGCCCGAAAGGACGTGGACCCATACGAAAGATATATGCGCAAACCATTGGTATCACTCACCAAACGCCGAATGTGCCGGGAAATTTCCGCACCCTCCGGATACGCCAAAAACAAACCATTGCTGCCCCAATGTCGCCACAGGTTCGGGTGATAAATCCTCATACCGACGACGGACAGGGGAAAGAGAGAGCCCCGCGACGATCCCGAGACGGTCAACCTGAGCAACCGAATACCTACCGGAGAGAGACCATGATCAAGTTCATCAAAAACTTCCGCAAAGACGAAGCTGGCGCCGTGACCGTTGACTGGGTGGTTCTGACCGCCGCCGTCGTGGGCCTGGCCATCGCCGCCTACACCACCATCCAGGACAACTCCTTCGCGCTGATCCAGACCGCGGCCGACGCCGTGAACGCAGAAGGCACCCAGTTCGGTCAGTACGGCAACTAAGCTGACCTGATCGGGTTTCCGATCTTTGCGGATGCGGCGGCAAAAGCCGCCGTATCCCGTCCCGCCGGTCCGCTTTTTCAAGGCTGGACATCCCCGGCAGGCTGTCTGGCCCGTCTGAACCTCGCCTGAAACAGCCGGTTCACGACCGTTTTCAAACATTTCTGCTGCGGGTGACCTGAACATGAAACGTTTTTTCAAAGATCAAGTTGGCGCCGTCACCATCGACTGGGTCGTCATCACCGCCGCCGTCGTTGGTTTTGCCATCGCCGCCTACAGCCTGATCTTCGACGAGGCGTTCAGCATCGCCATGATCGTGACCGATGCGCTGATAGCCGAACAGCAATAAGCCCGCCGCGCTCCTCGGATCGCGCCGTGCATGACCCCTTGGGCTGATGCCCGCCCTGTCCACTGACAGTTCGGGCCAGGTCCCACAACGGACAGGAGCAAATCCATGCGACTCGTTTTCGGACTGGTCCTTGTCGCCGGCGTGGCCCTGGCGGGCTTTGCCGTCTACATGGCTCAAAACTATATCGGCGCCTATGAAAGCGCCCTGAACGAGGCCCGGTCAAAAACCGTCGCCGAGGTCCCCACCCAGCAGATCTACGTCACCACGCGCGCCATTGCCTATGGCGAACAGATCCTCGCCGAGGATGTCGCGTTGGCCCCCTGGCCGACCGAAATCCTGCCCGAGGGTTTCTTTGACGAAGAAAATCCCCTGATCGATCCGACGGGCCAGCCCCGTGTCGCCGTGCGCGCCATGGAAAAGTTCGAGGCGCTCATGGATGTGAAGGTGTCGGAGCCGGGCGGCGATGCAGGCCTGACCTCGCGTCTTGAAAAGGGTCAGCGCGCCTTTGCCGTCAAGGTCGACGTGGCCTCGGGCGTGTCCGGCTTCCTGCGTCCGGGCGACCGGGTCGACGTCTACTGGACCGGGCGGCTGCCCGATGACGATCCGAACCTGCCGCGCGGCGACGTGACCAAGTTGATCCAGACCGGCATCCGCCTGATCGCCATCGACCAGAGCGCGCAGGCCGACAGCACCGCCGCCGCGATTGCGCGCACCGTCACCGTGGCCGCCAGCCCGCAAGAGGTCGCCGCCCTCGCCCAGGCACAGAGCACGGGCAAGCTGTCGCTGTCGCTGATGTCGCTGAACGACGACACCGTGGCCGAGGCCATCGAGGTCGACCAGCGCTCGCTCTTGGGGCTCCAGCAGACCGAGCGCAAGGTCGAGGCCAAGTTGAAGCCCTGCGTGATGCGGGTGCGCCGCGGTGCGGAAGTGGTCGAAAAGCCCATCCCCTGCACCAACTGACCACAACGACACGGAAAAACCGTGACAGGCCCCGGACCTCCGGGGCCTGTCGGTTTTGCCCTGTTGCGACTTGTCCACATAAAGGATGCGCAGGAAGCTATTGATTCTTGCAAAAAATCCGAAAATCGCGCAGGCTGAACCCAATGCGGGCAAAAGACCCGCGACAGAGGCGTGATCGAAAGGCAGGTCACATGAAAATTGAGCGTATTCTGAAGGCGGCCCTGCTGGGCCTTGCCTTGGGCGGTCCGGTTGCCGCCCCGATGGCACATGCTGAATCGATCCGCGTGGTCCGGACCGGCACCGAGTCGGTTCTGAACGTCCCCATGAACCGCGCCGTCGTGGTCGAAAGCGACCAAAGCTTTGCCGAACTTTCGATCGCCAACCCGGCCATCGCCGATATCTCGTCGCTGTCGGATCGCACGATCTACGTGCTCGGCAAGGCGCCCGGCACCACCACGCTGACCATCCTCGACGCGCAGGGCCAGCTGATCACCAATGTCGAGGTGCGTGTCGCCTCGGACGTGACCGAGTTCAAGGAACGGCTGCGGCAGATCCTGCCCGACGAGACCATCGAAGTGCGCACCGCCAATGACGGCATCGTGCTGTCGGGCACCGTATCCTCGACGGCGCGGATGCAACGGGCGCTGGACCTTGCCGAACGCTATGCCCCGGAACGGGTGTCGAACCTGATGGTTGTGGGCGGCATCCAGCAGGTCATGCTGAAGGTGCGCTTTGCCGAAATGCAGCGCTCCGTGTCCAAGATGCTGCGCAGTTCCATCGCGACCGGCGGGGCCGTGAACGGTGGCGCGCTTGGTCTGGAACTGGGCACCGGCAACGCCGCATCGGCGGCGAATGTGGACGCGGTCTCCAACAAGCTGTTCCCCAAGGCCACGGGCGTCGAGGGCGCGGTCCTGCTGGGCTTCAACGCGGGCGGGCTCGAAGTGGGCATCCTGCTGGAAGCTCTTGAAAACAAAGGCGTCGTGCGCACGCTCGCTGAACCGAACCTGACCGCCCTCTCGGGTCAGGAGGCCAAGTTCCTTGCCGGTGGCGAATACCCGATCCCGGTCGCGCAGAACGACAACACCGTGACCATCGAATTCAAACCGTTCGGGGTCGAGCTGTCCTTCATCCCGCGCGTAGTCGATGGCGACCTCATCAACCTCGAACTCGAAGCGGCGGTGTCGAGCATCGACACCAGCAACTCGATTTCCCTGTCCGACATCAACATCAACGCCTTCAAGCGGCGCGAGACGCAGACCACCGTGGAACTGCGCGACGGCGAAAGCTTTGCCATCGCGGGGCTGCTGACCGACGACTTCACCGATCTGAACGCGCAGGTGCCGTGGCTGGGTGATGTGCCGGTTCTGGGCGCCCTGTTCCGCAGCGCCGACTACCAGCGCGAACAGTCCGAACTGGTGATCATCGTGACGCCGCATCTCGTGACACCGACGCGTGGCGAGGCCCTTGCCCTGCCGACTGATCGGGTGGTGCCGCCGACCGAGCGCGACCTGTTCCTGCGTGGCAAGGTCAGCGAGAATTTCGAACCCAAAGCCGCCCCGAAAGGCGCGGCAGGCGAAGTGGCCAAGCAGGACTTCAGTTCCTCCTACGGCTACGTGATGGATTGATATGCGGGGGCACGCACAGATGATCAGGGTGACGGCGACAGGCCTTGCAATCGGGCTCTTGCTGGCAGGCTGCGACCAGCGCGCGGGGGAGATGAATTCCTTCAACCGCGAGGCGGGCGCGCTTGTCGATACCGGGTATTTCGGCAACGCGACGATGAACAACCACCAGTACATGACCGGTGAAAAGCAATACGTCTACGACCTGTCGCAACGCTTCGCCACCGAGGTCATGACGACCGTGAACTTTGCCTTCAACTCGGCCGAATTGGATGCAGGCGCGCGCGACACCCTGCGCGAGCAGGCGAACTGGATCCGGCAATTCCCCGAGGTCCGCTTCCGCATCTACGGTCACACCGACAAGGTCGGCTCGGATGCCTATAACAAGTCGCTGGGCCTGCGCCGTGCCAAGGCGGTCGTGGCCTACCTGTCGACCTTGGGCATCTCTTCCAGCCGCCTCGAGGCGATGGTTTCGTACGGCGAGACCCAGCCGCTGATCGTCACCGACGGGCGCGAACGGCGCAATCGCCGCACCGTGACGGAGGTTTCGGGCTTCGTGTCCAGCCATCCTACGGTGATGGACGGCAAATATGCCGAGGTGATCTTCCGTGAATATGTCACGCCCAGCGCCGAGGCCGAGACCATGTTGACCGGCCAGACGGGCAACGATCTGCTGTCGGGCGAATAGGCCCGCGCTGCGAAACACTGCAAGGGGCCCCGACGGGGCCCTTTTCGTTTCAAATCCATGATTTTTCGGCAGATTTTACTGGGCGCCCTGCTCGACCGCGCCGCGCGACCGTCGGGAAATGACGTACAATTTCGGCTTTTTGGCCCAAATGTTGCCGCCTTTCTGGATGACTCTCACGTCAAGGACCAGTGCGCCGACTCGACAAGGCGCCTTGCCTGCCCGGCCCCGACGAACCTTCGGGGACCGGATCGGGGCAAACAGCAAAGGACGTGAGGCATGACGAGTACTTCATCTCAACCGACGGACGCAGCGCCCATCGTGGCCTGCACCATCAGCAGGGATGTTCAAAATTTCGACCTGCTGATCGAGGACATGGAAATTCTGCTGGGCGAGGACTGGGGCGATCTCGGCTTTGACGAGGCTTTGCCCTTCATGTCCCAGGACGAGGCGCAAGATCTGGAATTCGTCGCGCTGGCCATAGATGCCATCGACGAACCGGACCTGCCGCTGCTGACCGGCATCATCAAGGGCGCCAAGGTCCGCGACATCAAGGTGATCCTGATCGCCGATGACGTGACCCCGGCCTCGCTGCACCAGCTGCTGCGCGCGGGCGCCGATGAATTCATCCCCTACCCCCTGCCCGAGGGCGAACTGGCGCAGGCGGTCGAGCGCATCCGCGCCAAGCCCGAACCCGTCGCGCCCGCAGGCGAGGCAGGCGTTCAGGCCGAGCAGCCGCAGCAGGTCAAGCTGAAAGGCGGCGGCGACGGCGTGCTGATCGCCGTTCAGGGGCTGGCCGGCGGTGCGGGCGCGACCACGGTGGCCGTCAATCTCGCCTATGAACTGGCGACCATGGGCAAGGACAAGACGCCCCGCGTCTGCCTGATCGACCTTGGCCTGCAATTCGGCTCGATCGCGACCTATCTCGACCTGCCCCGGCGCGACACTGTCTTTGAACTGCTGTCGGATGTCGAAAGCATGGATGGCGACAGCTTTGGTCAGGCGCTGGTCAGCTTCGAGGGCAAGTTGCAGGTCTTCACCTCGCCCGCCGACATCCTGCCGCTGGACATGATCGGCCCGACCGAGGTCAAGCGCATCCTCGACGTCGCGCGCGAGCATTTCGACTATGTCATCGTCGACATGCCCCCGGCGCTGACCAACTGGACCGAAACCGTGCTGGTCGAGGCGCAAATCTATCTTGCGCTGGTCGAACTGGACATGCGCTCGGCCCAGAACGTGCTGCGCCTGAAACGCGTCTTGCAGGGCGAGGAACTGCCCTTCGACAAGATCCGCTTCGCGCTGAACCGCGCGCCGAAATTCACCGACTTGCAGGGCAAGAGCCGGGTCAAGCGCATGGCTGACAGCCTTGGCATCGCGCTGACGCTGCAATTCCCCGATGGTGGGCGCGCCGTCATGCAGGCCTGCGACCACGGCCTGCCGCTGGCGACCCACGCGGCCAAGAACCCGCTGCGCAAGGAATTGATGAAGCTGGCAGGACAACTGACGCAGATCGGCGCGGACGACGCCGAAGCGGCTTGATCCGAACGAGGTAGTAGATGTTTTCGCGTTACAAGAAACCACAGGTCAAAACGGCGGCCCCGGTCAAGGAGGCCGCCCCCGCGCATTCCACCGAGGCGGAGCCCCCGAAACCCACGGCCATGCGGCGCAAGCAGGTGTCCAGCATGCCTGCGCGCTCGGCCCCTGCCGACAAGGAAAAGAAGCGCAAGGAACGGCTGGGCGAGGTCAAGCTGGAACTGCACCGCGCGCTTCTGGACAACCTGAACCTTGCCGCCATCGATCAGGCCTCCGAGGCGGAACTGCGTGAGGAAATCTCGGAAATCGCCTCCGAGGCATTGCAGGAAAAGGGCATCGTGCTGAACCGCGACGAGCGGCGCGCGATGATCGCGGACCTCTATGACGAGGTCAAAGGGCTGGGCCCGCTCGAAACCCTGCTCAAGGACGACACGGTTTCCGATATCCTCGTCAACGGACCGCACCAGATTTTCGTCGAACAGAACGGCAAGCTGTCGCTGTCGGACGTGACCTTCAAGGATGAAAAGCACCTGATGCGGATCATCGATAAGATCGTGTCCGCCGTTGGCCGCCGTGTCGATGAATCGAACCCCTATGTCGACGCCCGTCTGTCGGATGGCTCGCGTTTCAACGCCATGGTGCCGCCGATCGCCATCGACGGCTCGCTGGTGTCCATTCGTAAGTTCAAAAAGGACAAGCTGGGCATCGACGACCTGGTGAAATTCGGCGCCTTTACCGAGGAAATGGCCGTCTATCTTCAGGCCGCCGTGGCGACCCGTCTGAACATCATCGTCTCGGGCGGTACCGGTTCCGGTAAGACGACCACGCTGAACGCGCTGTCGTCCTTCATCGATGACAGCGAACGCATCCTGACGATCGAGGATACGGCCGAACTTCAGCTGCAACAGACCCATGTGGGCCGGATGGAAAGCCGTCCGCCCAACGTCGAGGGCAAGGGCGCGGTGACGCCGCGCGACTGTCTGAAAAACGCCCTGCGGATGCGTCCCGACCGGATCATCGTCGGCGAGACGCGCGGCGAGGAAGTCATCGACATGTTGCAGGCCATGAACACCGGCCATGACGGCTCGATGACCACGATCCACGCGAACTCTGCCCGTGACGGCGTGGCGCGTCTGGAAAACATGATCGCCATGGCGGGCATCGAAATGCCGCTCAAGGCGATGCGCAGCCAGATCTCTTCGGCTGTGAACCTGATCGTGCAGGCCTCGCGCTTGCAGGACGGCTCTCGCCGGATGACCTCGATCACCGAGATTACCGGCATGGAAGGCGACGTGATCTCCATGCAGGAAATCTTTCGCTTTCAACGGGTTGGCCTGACACCTGAGAACAAGATCATCGGTCACTTCACAGCGACCGGCGTGCGCAGCGCCTATTCAGAGCGCTTCCGCATGTGGGGTTACGACATCCCGCCCTCGATCTACGAACCCTTCCGCCCGGAGTAACGCGCGATGCTGACTGCAGAACCAATTATCTATGGCATGATCTTTGTCGGCGTGCTCGTGCTGGTCAACGGCATCTACCTTGTCGCCTTCGGCAAGTCGATCAGCCTGTCCAACAAGGTCAACCGCCGCCTCGAAATGCTGGAAAAGGGGGGCCGCCGCGAGGACGTGCTGGCGCAGCTCCGCAAGGAGATGGACCAGCATATGGAAAGCCGGTCCCTGCCCTTGTATTCGCTGCTGGCGGACAAGGCCCAGAAGGCCGCCATCGCCTTTACCCCGCAACAGCTGATCATGTTGATGGTCGGCGCGTCGGTCTTTGCCTTTCTCGGCCTGACCGTGGGCACAGAGGCCGGTCTGCCGATCCGGATCATCATGGCCGTGGCCTTTGGCGTGGGCGGCGTGTTCATGTGGGTGTCGAGCAAGGCGAAAAAGCGCCTCAACATGATCGAGGAGCAGCTGCCCGACGCGGTCGAACTGATGGTGCGAAGCCTGCGCGTCGGCCACCCGTTCAGCAGCGCCATCACCATCGTGTCCAAGGAACTCAAGGACCCGCTGGCCACCGAATTCGGCATCATCGCCGACGAAGCCGCCTATGGGCGCGACATGGGCGAGGCGCTCAAACACATGGCCGAACGGCTGGACATGCAGGATTTGCGCTTTCTCGCGGTCGCCGTGGCGATCCAGCAGCAGGCAGGCGGCAACCTAGCCGAGATCCTCGAAGGTCTGGCCAAGGTGATCCGCGCGCGCTTCCGCCTGTTCCGCCGGGTCAAGGCGATCACCGCCGAGGCGCAGTGGTCGGGCAAGTTCCTGTCGAGCTTCCCGGTGGGCGCGCTGATCGTGATCCAGGTGGCCAAGCCTGACTATTATGACGAGGTGCTGGATCACCCGTGGTTCATCCCGGCCTGCTTCGTCGTGGGGATCATGCTGGCGCTGAACATGATCGTCATGCGCATGCTCGTGAATATCAAGGTCTGAGGGGGGACGCCGTTTCATGTTCGACAATCTCAATACGATGATCACCGATCTGCTCGGGCCCGCCGGTCCGCTGATCGTGGTCGCGGGGCTGGCGGTGCTGCTGATCCTTGGCACCATCCCGTTCATGCTGAATTCCAGACCCGACCCGATGGACAAGCTCAAGCAGTCCAGCAAGGAAAAGATGAACGCGGAAACCCGCGCCGTGCTGCGCGACAAACGCCGCAACGAAAAGCTGAACAAATACGCGCAGTTCCTGGAGCCGCAGGACGAAAAGGAACTGTCCGACATCCGTATGAAGCTGCTTCAGGCGGGCTACCGGACCAAGGACGCGGTGCAGCTGTATTACTTTGCCCAGCTGGCGCTGGGTCTGGGTCTGCTCGGCCTTGGCGTGCTGTATTACCTGACCATGGTCGACGCCTCGACCGCGACCATGCAGAAGAAGCTGATGGTCATCCTCGGGCCGGGCATCGTCGGCTACATGGCGCCGAAATACTGGATCAACAAGCGCGTCGGCAAACGTCAGGAGGAAATCCAGCAGGGCTTCCCGGATGCGCTCGACATGATGCTGGTCTGCGTCGAGGCCGGTCAGTCGATGGAACAGTCCATCGTGCGCGTCGCGCGGGAACTGCGCGGCTCTTACCCCGCGCTGGCCGATGAATTCGAGATCATCAGCCACGAGATGAAGGCCGGCAAGGATCGCGGTCAGGTTCTGAACGATATGTCGGAACGCTGCGGCGTGCAGGACGTGTCCAGCTTTACCACGGTGTTGAATCAGGCGCAGACCTTCGGTACGTCGATCGGCGACGCGTTGCGCGTCTATGCCGGGGAAATGCGTGACAAAAGGGTCATGCGTGCGGAAGAAGCTGCAAACAAACTGCCGACAAAGATGACGCTGACCACTATGATGCTGACCGTGCCACCGCTGCTGATCATTCTGGTCGGACCGTCCGTGGTGGGCATCACGAAGATGAGCTCTCTGGGCGTCGGGGGTGGGCCGTAAACCATGAAAAAGGCTCTTTGGGCCATAGCGATGACAGCAACTTTGGCCGCCTGTTCTTCGGGCGGCCTTGGTGCGCGGGACGATGGCAACCCGTTTGCCCCGGAGATCGACCCGCGCAGCGAGGCAGTGGATGGGCTGCTGGTCGGACACCGGCTGATGCAGGCCGGGCAGCACGACCTCGCGCTCAAGAACTTCACCCGCGCCGCCAGCGAACAGGGGCTGACCGGCGAGGTGCTGGTGGCGCTGGGCTCCGCCAATCTGGCGCTCGGCCGTCTGAACCAGTCCGAACAGCTGCTGCGCCGCGCCGTCAAGGTCGAGGAAGACTGGCCCGAGGCGTGGAACAATCTCGGCGTCGTGCTGATGGAACGGGGCAAGGTGGCCGAGGCGTCAGAGATCTTCAAACGCGCCTATGCGCTCGACAATGGCGAAAGTGACGCAATCCGCGACAATCTGCGCTTGGCGCTCGCAAAAGTCGAAAATTCGCTTTATGGTAACGAAACAGAACAAGAATACAAACTCGTGCGCCGTGGAAGCAGCCAATATCTGATCCGCAGGCTCTCGGGATAAGAGGCAGAGCAGCAAGAGGACGCAGGTAACATGCGCCACCCCATCCTTGTGACCGCGTGTATCGTGGCCGTCGCAGGCTTGTCCGCCTGTGACAGGCGCATCGACACCGCTGAAATGGAACGCAAATTTCAGGGCGTCAACGTCATCGATGAAACCAACCTCAACGAGGTCATGCTGACCGTCGGCGACCCGAACGAGGCTGTCAGTTACTTCCAGAGGGCGGCTGCGCAGGACCCGGATCGCATCGACCTGATGCGCGGACTGGCGCAATCGCTGATCCGCGCCAAGCGCATCCCCGAGGGCAAGATCGCATGGGCCAAGGTGGTCGACCACAAGGACGCCACGGACGAGGACAAGGTCCAGCTGGCCGATGCGCTGATCCGTGGCAATGACTGGGACAAGGCGGAAACCGTCCTGAACAGCATCCCGCCCACCTACGAGACCTTCAAACGCTACCGGCTGGAGGCGATGATTGCCGACAGCAACAAGGAATGGAAGAAGGCCGACAGCTTCTATGAAATCGCCGTCGGGCTGACGACTACCCCCGGCAGCGTCATGAACAATTGGGGTTATTCCAAGCTGACCCGCGGCGATCACGCCGAGGCCGAGCGCCTGTTCATCGAGGCGATCCGCCACGACCAGTCGATCTTTACTGCCAAGAACAACCTCGTTCTGGCGCGCGGGGCGCAGGGCAACTATTCGCTGCCCGTGGTGCCGATGACCCAGATCGAACGGGCCGAATTGCTGCACACGCTGGCGCTGGCCGCGATCAAGCGGGGCGATGTCGAGATCGGCAAGGGCCTGCTGCGCGAGGCGATCGAGACGCATCCCCAGCATTTCGACGTCGCCGTGCGCGCCCTGCGCGCGCTCGAGGACCAGGTGTAGGCCCAATGCAGATCGATGCGACACAGGCCCTGCTGTTCGCCCTTCCCGTGGTGCCGATCTGCATCCTGACCTTCTATGTCGACATGCGCGCCAAGCGGATCACCAACGTGACCGTCTGGGCGCTGTTTGCGTCCTTCGTGGCCATCGGCCTGCTGACCATGCCGCTGAACGACTTCCTCTGGCGGTTCGCGCAGTACGGCGTGGTCTTTGCCTATGGGCTGCTGATGTGGTTCATGCGGCAGGTCGGCGCGGGCGACGTGAAATTCGCCGCCGTCCTCGCGCTGTTCGTGCATCCCGGCGATATCCGGCTGATGCTGTTCGTCGGCGTCGCGGCGATGATCGCCGCCACCGTCACCGTGCTGATCGCCAAGGCCACTCCGCTGCACCGCATGGCCCCGCATTGGGCCACATGGGCGGCGCCCGACGGCAATGCCGACAGCGTCGGCAAGGGGCAGCGGTTCACCATCCCGATGGGCACGGGCTTTGCCCTGATGCTGGCCACCTACGTGGTGATGGGCGCGTTTATCGGGCAATAGCCCCAACCCTTCCCGAGACCGGCCCTTAATCCGCCATAAACCGCTGTCACCCTGACCCGGACGAAATCCGGGATACAGGTGGGCTAGGCATGAACATGGAAACCGGCGCCGTGATGGCGCCCCCCTCTCCGAAACGGCTCGAAGATATCAGGCTGTCCAACGTCATGGTGCGGGACATCCTGCTCAAGACGCTGTTCCGCAAGAACACCAACGTGGTCAGCGAGTTGGCCAAGGCCATGTGCCTGCCGGTGCCGATCACGCAGGAAATCATCGACCTGTGCCGGGGTCAGGGTCTGCTCGAGGCGATGGGGACACTGGGCGCCGGCGGGCAGGTCGCCAATGAAATGCCCTACCAGTTGACGGATTCCGGCAAGGCCCGCGCGCTCGACGCGCTGTCGCAGTCGGAATATTACGGCGCGCTGCCTGTCCCGCTCGACGTCTATGCCGAGCAGGTCAAGCGCCAGTCGATCCGCAACATCCAGATCACCCGCGACCAGTTGACCGGTGCCATGGGGCACCTGATCCTGCCGCCCGAGCTGATCTCGAACCTTGGTCCGGCCGTCAGTTCCGGCCGCTCGATCCTGATGTATGGCCCGCCGGGCAACGGCAAATCCTCGATTTCCAACGGTATCCGCGATGCGATGGGGGACAAGATCTATGTTCCGCGCGCCATCGAATATGCCGGGCAGGTGATCACCGTCTACGACCCGATCGTGCATACCCGCGTGGCCGAGGACCCGGGCTTGGAAACCCGGCTGCGCACCACCGCGCGCTATGACAAGCGCTATGTCGTCTGCACCCGTCCCACCGTGATCACCGGCGGCGAGCTGTCGCTGTCGATGCTCGACCTCGTCTACAACCCGACCGCGCGCACCTATCAGGCACCGCTCCAGCTGAAATCCTCGGGCGGCATCTTCATCGTCGACGACCTTGGCCGTCAGGCCGAACCGCCGCAGGCGCTGGTCAACCGCTGGATCGTCCCGCTGGAGGAATCCAAGGACATCCTCGCCCTGCAATCTGGTGAAAAGTTCGAGGTGCCCTTCGACACGCTGGTGATCTTTTCCACCAACTTCCACCCGAACGAGATCTTCGATCAGGCGGCGTTGCGCCGGATCTTCTTCAAGATCAAGATCGATGGCCCAACCCAAGAGGATTTCCTGAAAATCTTCGCCATGGTGGCCCGCAAGAAGAAGATGCAGCTCGACGAGTCCAGCCTCGTTCACCTGCTCAAGAACAAGTATCCGACGATCAACAACATCTACGCCAACTACCAGCCGGTCTTTCTAATCGACCAGATGATGGCGGTCTGCGATTTCGAGGGGCTACCCTACAAGATGACCCCCGAACTGGTGGATCGCGCTTGGGGCAACATGTTCGTCAAGGACGAAAAGATCGTGAAATGAGGGACTTGGCCCGGCCTGCGTGTTTTTCGGATTTTTCCGCTTGACGCCATGGCCGGGCTTACATAGACACCGCCCACGGATTGGCGCGGTAGCTCAGTTGGTTAGAGCGAACGACTCATAATCGTTAGGTCGGGGGTTCGAGTCCCCCCCACGCCACCACCCTTCCCTCCCTCGAAAATGACCTATTTCGCGGCGCTTTCGCGTGCTTTGTCGCGCAATGAGATCGCCCGTGGCGCGTAGCACGCCACGCGCAACCTAGGGCCGGTCGCGGTGAAGCACCTGCCGGTGGACCGCTAGAGCGCGGTCCAGACCCCGTCGGCGCGCGACGACTCGATGCAGGCCTTGATGAAGCGCATCCCGGCCACGCCATCTGCGACCCCCGGCAGGATATCCCCGCCTTGCCCGGTGCGGATCACCTCGGCGGCCTCGGCATAGATCGTGGCGAACCCTTCGAGATAGCCTTCGGGATGGCCCGGCGGCACACGCAGGCCAGCCTGCCCCGCAGGCGTGGACCCGGCCCCGCCGCGCGTCAGAATCTGTTTCGGCTCGCCAAAGCGGGTGAAGGTCATGACGTTGGGATTTTCCTGCGCCCAGTCGATCCCGCCCTTGGTGCCATAGATCCGCAGCCGCAGGGCGTTTTCATTGCCCACGGCCACTTGGCTGGTCCACAGCATGCCCTTGGCCCCGCCCTTGTAGCGCAACATGACGTGGACGTTGTCATCCACCTTGCGACCGGGAACGAAGGCATCGAGATCGGCGGCCAGCTTGTCGACCTCCAGTCCGGTCACAAAAGACGCGAGGTTGAAGGCATGCGTGCCGATATCGCCCACACAGCCGCCCGCGCCGGATTTGCTCGGATCGGTGCGCCAGTCGGCCTGCTTGTTGTGGGTTTCCTCAGCCAGCCAGTCTTGGGCGTATTCGACCTGCACGACGCGGATGTCGCCCAACGCTCCCTGGGCGATCATCTCGCGCGCCTGTCGCATCAGGGGGTAGCCCGTGTAGTTATGCGTCAGGAAAAACCGCGCCCCGCTGGCCTGCGCGGCGCTTGCAATCGCCTCGGCATCTTCCAGCGTGGCGGCCAGCGGCTTGTCGCAGATCACGTTGATCCCGGCGTTCAGAAAGGCAATCGCGGGCGCGGCGTGCATGTGGTTCGGTGTCACGATGGCGACCGCGTCGATGCCATCAGCGCGCGCAGCCTCGGCCTGCGCCATCTCCTCGAACGACCCGTAGCAGCGCGCCGGGTCAAGGCCCAGTTCCGCGCCCGACGCCTTGGCCCGCTCTGGGTTGGACGACAGCGCGCCCGCCACCAGCTCCCATTGGCCGTCGATGCGCGCGGCGATGCGGTGGACGCCGCCGATAAAGGCGCCCTGCCCGCCGCCGACCATGCCCAATTTCAACTTTGTCATGGTCACAGCCCCAACATGGCGCGGATTTGCGCGTGATCGGTTTCGCCCCCGGCGAAGTCGTCAAACGCCTTGTCGGTGGTCTGGATGATGTGGCGCGCGATAAACGGCGCGCCCTCGGCGGCCCCCTGTTCGGGCGATTTCAGGCAGCATTCCCACTCCAGCACGGCCCACGAGTCATACCCGTACTGCGCCAGCTTCGAGAAGATGCCGGAGAAATCCACCTGCCCGTCGCCAAGCGAGCGGAAGCGCCCGGCGCGGTTGACCCAAGATTGATAGCCCGAATAGACGCCCTGACGACCATCCGGGTTGAACTCCGCATCCTTCACGTGGAAGGCGCAGATGCGGTCGTGATAGAGGTCGATGAAGGACAGGTAATCCATCGCTTGCAGCAGGAAATGCGAGGGGTCGTAGTTGATCTGGCAGCGCGCGTGTTCGCCGCAGGCGTCAAGGAACATCTCCCATGTGGCCCCGTCAAACACGTCTTCGCCCGGGTGGATTTCAAAGCCGATATCGACGCCGTTTTCCTCGTAGTGATTGAAGATCGGCACCCAGCGGCGGGCCAGTTCAGCAAAGGCTTCCTCGACCAGACCGGCCGGGCGCTGCGGCCACGGGTAGAGATAGGGGAAGGCCAGCGAGCCGGTAAAGCTGACGGTGGTGTCCAGCCCAAGGCGGCGCGAGGCCACGGCGGCTTTTTTCACCTGATCGACGGCCCATTCCTGCCGCGCCGCCGGGTTGCCCTGCACATGGGCGGGCGCGAAGGCGTCGAAAGACAGGTCATAAGCCGGGTTCACCGCGACCAGCTGGCCTTGCAGGTGGGTCGACAACTCGGTGATCTCGACGCCTGCATCGGCGCAAATCCCCTTGACCTCGTCGCAATAGGTCTGGCTGTCGGCAGCCTTGTCCAGATCGAACAGACGCGCGTCGAATGTCGGGATCTGCACGCCCTTGTAGCCCAGACCAGCCGCCCACTTGGTGATGTTTTCGAGGCTGTTGAACGGCGCCTCATCGCCCGCGAATTGCGCCAGAAACAGCGCCGGTCCCTTGATCAAACCCGCCATCGTCATCCTCCTCCTTCTCGCTTCACGCGTAGCGCATGAAGGCAAATCGTGTCCCGTCCGGCGACCAGCAGGGCACGTTGATCGTGCCTTGCCCGCCGAACAAGGCGACAAGCACGCGCCTGTCGCCGGTTTCCAAATCCATCAGCCGCAGTTCCACGTTCCGCTCGGGCGGGTGGCCCTCTGTGCCCGCCTCATAGGCGAGGTACAGGACGTGCCGCCCGTCAGGGCTGGGGTGCGGGAACCAGTTGACGCGCTTGTCCTCGGTCATCTGTTCCAGATCACGGCCATCGGTCGACATCCGCCACAGCTCCATCGACCCGGAGCGGTCAGAGTTGAACCAGATCCACGCGCCGTCGGGTGTGTAATCCGGGCCGTCATAGTGGTGCGGACTGGTGACAAGTACCGTCTCATCGCCGCCCGTGACCGGGATCGTCGCGATCCCGAACTGCCCATCGCGCAGGCAGGTATAGGCGAGGGTCGCCCCATCGGGCGACCAGCCGTGCCACCAGCTTGGGGCGTTTTCGGTGATCCGGACCGGCTGCCCGCCGCTGGCAGGCAGCGTGTAGATCAGCGAGGTGCCCCGCCCGGGGCTGTCCGACACCACCAGTGTCGCGCCATCGGGCGAGATGCCGTGGTCGTTGTTCAGCCGCGCCAGCCCCGTCACCTCGATCGGGTCAAGGGCAGGCGCATCCAACGCCACCCGGTACAGCCGACCCGCGCCATTGACGATCAGATGATCGCCCGTGGGCGCCCAGTTCGGCGCCTCGATATGGCCGTCATGGGCGAGCAAGGTGTCAGACTTGCCTGCCGCCAGATCGTAGATGTCGAGGTAAGACCTCATCACATGTGTTCCCCCGCTCCGGGCTTGACCCGGAGCCTCCACCTCAATTCACCCAGAGGTCCCGGGTCTTCGCCCGGGACGCGGTGTCGCCTTACACCAGCAGCGCCTGCGCGTCTGCGGGGCTGAGCGCCTCGGGGCGGTCGCAGGTGGTGGACATCACCACCCATGCCCGATCCTCGCCCGCCTTGAGGATCGCGGTCATCACCTCGACCACATGCGTCGCCAGTTCCTGGCTACAGCGATGCGGGCGACCTGCGTCGATGGCCGCGGCCATGTCCGCCAGACCGGCGCAGCGATAGTTGGCCCGCGGCGTGCCGCGCCCATCCTCGATATTGTTGACGCTGAACGGGTGGCCGCGCTCCTCGACCACGTCTACCCCATCCGGCGTCGCGAAACTCACCTCGCCGCCGAAGAAGTTCGGATCGGGCACATAGACAGACCCGTCCAGCCCATACAGCTCCATGTTGGCGTGGCGATGCGCCTTCACGTCCCAGCTGGCGCCCAGCGTGACGATGGCCCCGTTGGCAAACTCCAGCAGCGCATGCACGTTGGTCGGCGTGTCCACCGGGATTTCCTCGCCATCACGCGGCCCGTTCGAGATGGTGCGCGTTGCGCGGCCCTTGCCGGTCATCGCCGCCACCGCCTTGATCGGGCCCAGCAGTTGCACGAGGTTGGTGATGTAATACGGCCCCAGATCCAGCACCGGGCCACCGCCCGGCTGGAAGAAGAAGTCAGGGTTCGGGTGCCAATGCTCCATCCCGAAGGACAGGACGTGGCAGGTGCCGCCGACGATCTGGCCCGCGCGCCCCTCGTCGATCACCGCGCGCGCCAGCTGATGCGCCCCGCCCATGAAGGTGTCGGGGGCAGAACCCACGCGCAGGCCTTTTTCAGCCGCCAGCGCCTTCAGCGCCTCGCCCTCTTCCAAGGACAGGACGAAGGGCTTTTCCGAATAGCTGTGCTTGCCCGCCTCCAAGATGCGCTTGGACACTTCGAAATGCGCCGCTGGCACGGTCAGGTTGACGACGATGTCGATATCGTCGGCGGCCAGCAGTTCATCGACCGTGCAGGCGCGCAGACCGAATTCCTCGGCCCGCGCCTTGGCGGCGTCCATGTTCATGTCGGCGCAGGCCCGCATTTCGAGCCCTTTGAACAGCGGGGCGAGCTTCATATAGGCGGCGGAGATGTTGCCGCAGCCAATCACGCCAATGCCATAGGTTTTCATGGATTACAGTCCCTTGATCGTCTCGATGGTGCGGCTTGCGAACCGGTCGATGTCGTTCGGTTTGTCATGTTCGGCCACGAACAGGTCGACGCCCGCACCGCGCAGCGCGGCCATGATGGCTTTCCAGTCCATGGTGCCATGGCCCACATCGGCCCAGCCATCCTCATCCGCGTTTTCGCCCTCGGGGGCGATGTCCTTGACATGGGCGGTGGTGATGCGGTCCGCGTGATCGGCGATCCATTTCAGCGGGTCCGCGCCGCCGCGCACGACCCAAGCCACGTCCATTTCCCAATCGATCGACGGGGCATGTTCCAGCAGCAAGGACATGGCGATCTCGCCGCCCGGCAGCGGCATGAATTCCCAATGGTGGTTGTGCCAGCCAAAGGCAAAGCCCGCATCGTTGACCTTCTTGCAGGCCTCTTCGAGGCGCTTTGCCAGCGCGATCCAGTTGTCCGCGTCGGTGCCGTTGCGCCACAGGTCCTCGGGCGCGGGGCAGAAGATGCGGCTCATGCCCAGTGTCTTGGCATTGGCCAGCGTCGCGTCCAGCCCGTCCTCGAAGTTGCCGATGGGGAAGAAATGCCCCGACGGCATGGTCAGCCCGTGGCTGTCCAGCAGCGCGCGGAATGCGGCCGCGTCGGTGTAGACCCCGCCAAAGCCTTCGGTCTGCGTGTAGCCGAGCTTGGCGATTTTCGCCACGACATCCTCCCACGGGGTAAAGTCGCGGGCGGAATAGAGTTGAAATGAGACGTCCATGTTTGGTCCTGTCAGTTGAGGGCTTTACAGCCGCTCTTCGGTTGCCTTGTCGAAAAGATGAATCCGGGCCGGTTCAAAGCCCAGCGGCAGCGGGTCGCCGTGATGCACGGAAATCTGCCCGTCCATGCGCACCCACAGGCGGCTGTCGCCGACCGTGACCCGCGCCAAGGTGTCAGAGCCCAGCGGCTCGACCAGATCGACGGTGCTGTCCAGCCGGATCGGCATGGTCTCGGCGGCGGAGCCAGAGGCGATGTGTTCGGGGCGGATGCCCAGCACGGCGGGCGTGGCGTCGGGCGCGTCGCCGTCAAAGGGATAGCCCTCGACCGACATCTCACCCAAGGCCCCGCTGAACATGGTTCCGGCCAGCGCGCCCTCGATCATGTTCATGGTCGGCGAGCCGATGAACTCGGCCACGTAGCGGTTGCGGGGGCGGTTGTAGATCTCGTCCGGGCTGGCCAGTTGCTGGATCAGACCGCCCTTCATGATGGCGATGCGGTCGGCCAGCGTCATGGCCTCGATCTGGTCATGGGTGACGTAGATCATCGTGTTGCCCAACTGCTGGTGCAGCTGCTTGATCTCGACCCGCAGATCGGCGCGCAGTTTCGCATCCAGATTGGACAGCGGCTCATCGAACAGGAAGACCTCGACATCGCGCACAAGGGCGCGCCCGATGGCCACGCGCTGGCGCTGGCCCCCCGACAGGGCGGCGGGCTTGCGTTTCAGCAGAGGTTCGATCTGAAGGACCTCGGCGGCGCGGGCGACGCGCTTGGCGATCTCGTCCTTGGGCAGGCCCGCATTCTTCAGGCCAAAGGACAGGTTCCCCTCGACCGTCATCTGCGGGTACAGCGCGTAGGACTGGAACACCATGCCGATGCCGCGTTCGCTGGGTTCCGCCCATGTGACGTTCTTGCCGTTGATGTGGATCTGCCCGGCGGTCACGTCCAGCAGCCCCGCGATGCAGTTCAGAAGCGTGGACTTGCCGCACCCGGACGACCCAAGCAGGACAAGGAATTCGCCCTTGCCGATGGTCAGGTTGAGGTCCTGCAACACGCGCACGGCACCGAAATACAGGTCGAGGTTCTTGATTTCGACAGAGTGGGTAAGGTCGTTCATTGCATCAGCCCTTAACAGCGCCCGCAGCGATGCCACGCACGAAGAGTTTGCCGGAGACGAAGTAGATGATCAGCGGCACGAGGCCGGTCAGCAGGGTCGCCGCCATGTTGACGTTGTATTCCTTCACCCCCTGCACCGAGTTGACGATGTTGTTCAGCTGAACGGTCATCGGGTAGAGGTCGGGCTTGGTGTAGATCACACCGAACAGGAAATCGTTCCAGATGCCGGTGACTTGCAGGATCATCGCCACGACGAAGATCGGCAGCGACATGGGCAGCATGATCTGGAAATAGATCTGCCAAAAGCCCGCCCCGTCCACGCGCGCCGCCTTGAACAGTTCTTCGGGCAGCGAGGTAAAGTAGTTGCGGAAGAGCAGCGTCAGGATCGGCATGCCAAAGATCGAATGCACGATCACCAGCCCCGTCAGCGATCCATACAGACCCAGTTCGCGCAGGATGATCACCAGCGGGTAGAGCATCACCTGATAGGGGATGAACGCGCCGAAGATCAGGATGGCAAAGAACAGGTCCGCGCCCTTGAAGCGCCAGTTGGCCAGCGCGTAGCCGTTGACGGATGCGATGGCGATGGACAGCACGACCGAGGGCACGGTGATCTGCACCGAGTTCCAGAAGCCGCGCGACAGGCCGTCACAGTTCAGGCCGGTGCAGGCCTCGGACCATGCCTTGACCCAAGGTTCAAAGGTGATCTCGACCGGGGGGGCAAAGATGTTGCCCATGCGGATTTCCGGCATCCCCTTCAGCGAGGTCACGACCATCACGTACAGCGGCAGCAGGTAATACAGCGCCACCACGATCAGCGTGCCGTAGATGATGATGTTGTTGCGGGTGAACCGCTTGCGGGGCTTGGGCCCCTGCGGTCCGTCAAGCATCCCGCCCACGGCGTCGATCGACGCGGCGGCGGTGTTGAGGGTTGCCGGATTAGCCACGCTTCTTCCCTCCGAATTCAAGCATTGCCCATGGGATGACCACGATCAGCACCGCCAGCAGCATCATGGTCGAGGCGGCAAAGCCCTGCCCCAGATTCTGACCGCCGAACATGTAGTCATAGACGTATTTCGCTGGCATCTCGGTGGCGATGCCGGGGCCACCGCCGGTCTGCGCCACGATCAGGTCGTAGACCTTGACGATGCCCGAGGCGACGATCACCAGCGTCGTGATGAAGATCGGGCGCATCATCGGGATGATGATGAAGATATAGGTCTTCCACGCCGGGATGCCGTCGACGCGGGACGCCTTCCAGATGTCCTGATCGATGCCGCGCAGGCCCGCCAGCATCAGGACCATGATCAGCCCGGTGCCCTGCCACAGCCCGGCGATCAACACGCCGTAGATGGCGATTTGCGCATTATAGAGCGGGTCGAAGTCAAAGCTTTCCCAGCCCATGGCCCGGATCACGCTGGCAATCCCCAGATCGGGGTTCAGCAGCCATTGCCAGACCAGACCCGTCACGATGAAGCTGAGCGCGAACGGGTACAGGATGATGGTGCGGAACGTGTTCTCGAACCGGATCTTCTGGTCCATCAGCGCCGCAAGGATGAAGCCGATCACGAAACTGAACACCAGCATGCAGGCGCCGTAGATGAACAGGTTCTCGATCGAGACCATCCACCGTCTACTGCCCCACAGGCGTTCGTATTGATCGAGACCGACGAAATTCCAGCGCGGCAGCAGGCCGGATTTGGTAAAGCTGTAGGCGACGGTCCAGATCGTGCCGCCGGTGAACACCACCAGCGCCGTCAGGATCATCGGGATCGCCGCGATCTTGGCGTTGAGATTGCGCAATAAGGTACTGGGTCGTGAAGCGGCCATGAGCGCCTCCCGGCTGGGTCGATGAAGGATGTCGGGAAAAAGGGGCGAGCGACCTGCGCCCGCCCCGATACAGGTCAGTCAGCGTCGCCGATGATGTCGGCGAAACGCGCCTGCGCGTCTTCCGGCGTGATGCTGCTATCGGCAAAGAACTCGACGAACAGCTCTTCGATCTGGGTCCGGGTGTCGGACGAGATCAGCTGGTTCACATCCGGCAGCGAGTCGCCGGAGGCGAGGATTTCGAGGCCCTTCTTCATGCAGTCATTGGCCGCGTCCAGATCGACATCGCCGCGCACCGGCAGCGAGCCCTTCTTGAGGTTGAAGGCCACCTGCACCTCCGGGGTCAGCAGCAACTGCGCCAGTTCCCCCTGCGCCTCGGTGGCCTCGTCGTCGCTGAGCACCGGGAAGTAGAAGGCGTCGCCGCCTGCCTGAAGCGTCTGGTTCACGCCCAGACCCGGCAAGCAGGTGTAATCCTCACCGGCGGTCATGCCCGCGACCTGGAATTCGCCCTGCGCCCAGTCGCCCATAATCTGGCCACCGGCCTGACCGGTGATGACCATGTTGGTCGCTTGGTTCCAGTCCTGCACGTTCGAATCGGCGCTCATGGCACGGGCATCGGCCGCCGCCTTGAAGATGCGCGCCACCTCGGGGCCAGCGGCCACCTCGGCATCCTTGTCCTGATAGACGGAGAGGTAGATTTCCTTGGGCAGCAGCGAGATGATCATCACGTTGAACGCGCCGGATTGCTGCCAGCCCTGCTGACCCATGGCCATCGGCACCTTGCCCGCCTCTTCCAGCTTCGGCGCGGCGGCGACGAATTCGTCCCAGTTGGTCGGCACGGGGATGCCCGCATCCTCATAAGCCTTGTGGCTCAGCCACAGCCATTGCCACGAATGGATGTTCAGCGGCGCGCAGTAGACCTTGCCATCGACGGTGCAGGCATCCAGCAGCGACGGCGGGTTGATGACCTCGCGCCAGTTGTTCGCCTCGGCAATGTCGGTCAGGTCGCGCATCAGGCCCGCCTCGACCAGTTCCTCGGCTTGCCGTCCGTGGTTGAACTGGGTGGCCGCCATCGGGTCGCCGCCGGTGATGCGGGAAATCATGATCGGGCGCGCCGTGCCGCCGGACCCGGCAATCGCACCGTCGACCCAGTTGTGTTCGGTCTTTTCATTGAGCGCCTTGGCCAGTTCGGCCACCGCCGCCGCCTCGCCACCCGATGTCCACCAATGGGTGACTTCCAGATCGGCGGCATAGGCGCCACCCGCCAGAGTCAGTGCTGTCGTTGCCGACAAGATCGTCAGTTTTTTCATGTTATCCTCCCTGAGGCGCCCTCCCGGCGCATCCTCGTTTCACCAGCGTGCAGCAAGATGAAAACGTTTACAACATATCAATGCACTGGACGTTTGTAAACGTTTTCATTACCTTTTCACGAGCCTTCGTCCCGGACTTCCCCGGCGCAGGCCCAAAGGACTTGCACATCATGGCGCGGAAACCGGCGAAGATTCAGGACGTTGCGAAGGCTGCAGGCGTATCGACCGCAACGGTCAGCCGCGCCCTGTCGCACCCGGATCTTCTGGCGGACAAGACCCGCGTCGCGGTGATGGAGGCGATTCGCGAAACCGGCTACCGGGTCAATCACGCCGCCCGCACCCTGCGCACCCGCCGCGCGGGCGCGGTGCTGGTGCTGACCCCGAATCTGGGCAACCCGTTCTTCTCGCAGATCCTCGCCGGGATCAGCGCCACCTTTGCCGAGACCGAATACAGCGTGCTGATCGCCGACAGCCGTGACTATTCCGACATCACCCGCACCGCGCTGGACTATTTCGCCGATACGCGCATCGACGGGATCATCTCGCTCGATGGCGGGCTGTCGCCTGCGCAACTGGCGGCGCTGGAAGGCAGCGACTATGCCGACCGCATCATCTTTGCCTGCGAATGGGTGCAGGGGATGCACCTGCCCTCGGTGCGCAGCGACAACCCGCAGGGCGCGCGGCTGGCGGTGCAGCACCTCTATGACCTCGGCCACCGCGACATTGCCCATGTGACCGGCCCCGAGGGCAACGTCCTGACCGCCGTCCGCCGCGAAGGCATGCTGGCCGAGCGCAACCGCCTGCACCTGCCCGTGCGCGAGGAATGGATCATTCGCGGCGATTTCAGCCTGCAATCGGGGCAAGAGGCGGCGCGGCGCATCCTCGCCATGCAGCACCGCCCGACGGCGGTGTTTTGTGCCTCCGACATGGTGGCAATCGGGCTGATCTCGACGCTCAGCCAAGGCGGGCTGCGGGTGCCCGAGGATATCTCGGTGATAGGCTTCGACGATATCGAGATGGCCGAGCACACCCTGCCGCCGCTGACCACGATCCGGCAGGATCGGCAGGCGCTTGGCAGCCGCGCCGCTCGCCGCCTGCTGCACCAGATCGAAGAGGAGGGCGACGCCCCTGCGGACAGCATCGAAGTGATCGGTGTCGAACTGGTCGTCCGCGCCAGCACCGCCCGCCCCGTCACGGCCCCCTCCGGGGTTCAGGCCTGATGGCCCGCAACCGCTATTATTCCGGGCCGGTCAGCGATCATTTCGACGGTATCCGGTTCCACAACCTGCATGGCCACCGCACGGACCGCTCGCTGGGGGATCTCTGGCGCTGGCACCGCTCGGGGAACCGCGCTGCGTGGCCGGAAAACGTGCCCGTCACCCCCGCCAAGCCGCCAGAGCGGTCCGAGGCCGCGCGCATCACCATGGTCGGTCATGCCTCGATGCTGATTCAGGTGGCCGGGCTGAACATCCTCACCGATCCGGTCTGGTCCGAACGCGCCAGCCCCGTCGCCTTTGCCGGGCCGCGCCGCGTCACCGCGCCGGGCATCGCCTTCGACGACCTGCCGCCCATCGACGCGGTGCTGCTGACGCACAACCACTACGACCATCTCGATCTGGCAACCCTGCGACGCCTGCACGCGCGCCACGCGCCGCGCTTCATCATGCCGTTGGGCACCGACGCCACGGTGCGCCGCGCCGGGCGCGACCTGCGGATGACCGTCGCCGACTGGCGCGAGGCGGTCCGTCTTGGGCCCGCCACCATCACCCTGACCCCGTCGCATCACTGGTCCTCGCGCGGGTTGCGCGACCGGCGCATGGCGCTGTGGACCGGGTACTGGATCGCCACCGACCACACCCAGATCTGGTTCGCGGGCGATACCGGTTATGGCGATGGCACGCTGTTTCGCGACCTGCGCGCCGATCTTGGTGCCCCCGACATCGCCCTGATCCCGATCGGTGCCTATGAACCGCGCTGGTTCATGGCCCCGCAGCACGTCGCCCCCGAGCAGTCGGTCCAGATCTTCGGCGATATCGGCGCCCGGCAGGCGCTCGGGTTTCACTGGGGCACGTTCCAGCTGACGGATGAGCCGCGCGACGCCCCGGTCGAGCTGTTGCAGCAGGCCCTCGCACAGGCCGGAATCGACCCGACGCGCTTCGTCGCGCTGCATCCGGGTCAGACGCATGTCGGCGATTGAGTGCGGCAATTTCAGGAGAAAGTGGCAGCCCGTAGGGGAATCGAACCCCTCTTTCCAGGTTGAAAACCTGGCGTCCTAACCGATAGACGAACGGGCCACGTGGTCCTCAGACCGTGCCCGGCATGGCAGCCCGTAGGGGAATCGAACCCCTCTTTCCAGGTTGAAAACCTGGCGTCCTAACCGATAGACGAACGGGCCAGCGCCGTGGCGTGAGGCGGTTTCTATGCAAACGCTCGCTTGCGTGCAAGCAAATTCTTGGCGTTTGCCAAGTTTTTTTCCAGCCCGTCCCGCGCCCATTACGCTCCGGAATATACGACTTTAAACAAGGCGTTAGCGAACGCCCTCGGCGGCAGGAGCCGCGTCTTCAAGGCGCAGCTGCGCAGACCGCCTGCCATTCCACTCGTTGATCTCGAGTCGCCCCGCCAAGTGGAATCGTGCGCCGTTATGGCCCTGCAAGGCCGCCCCCAGCGGCCCGTCGAACGCGCCAAAGCAGATGCCGTCCAGCCGCGCGCCCAACCCGTCATCGCAGGACAGTTTCAGGTGGCCCGTGCCGACCTGCTTGGCAAAGGAAATCCGCGCATCGGGGATGGCAAAGCGCGGCCCCGGCGCGCCCTGCCCGAAGGGCCCCGCGCGTTCAAGCTGCTCGATCAGTTCGACGCTGGCCGCACCGGGCATCAACACGCCATCGACCCGCAAATCCGCAGCACCACCCTGCCCCGCGCCCTGCCGTGCCAGCAGTTCCGACAGGCGGGCCATCGCCGCCTCAAGCTGGTCCTTGGCCACGGTCAGCCCGGCGGCCATCCGGTGCCCCCCGCCCTTGATCAGCAGGCCCTCGGAGGCCAGCCGCTGCACGCAAGCGCCCAGATCGACCCCGTTCACCGACCGGCCCGAGCCCTTGCCCTCGGCCCCGTCGAGGCCAATCACGATGGCCGGGCGGTTGGTCTGTTCCTTCAGGCGCGAGGCGACGATGCCCACGACACCCGGATGCCAGCCCTCGCCCGCCGCCCAGACCAAGGGCGCATCCAGCCCGCGCGCCTCGGCCTGCGCCAGCGCCGCCGCGCGCACCTGCCCCTCGATCTCGCGGCGCTCGGTGTTCAGCTGGTCCAGCCGCTCGGCCATGGCCTGCGCCTCGACCGCGTTGTCGGTCGACAGCAGGCGCGCGCCCAGATCGGCTTGCCCGATCCGGCCCCCGGCATTGACGCGCGGCCCCAGAACATAGCCCAGATGATAAGCCGCAGGCGCAGAGTCCAGCCGCGCCACATCGGTCAACGCCACGAGGCCGGGCCGCGCCCGCCGCGCCATGACCTTCAGCCCTTGCTGCACCAGCGCCCGGTTGACGCCCTTCAAGGGCGCCACATCCGCCACCGTCGCCAAGGCCACGAGGTCCAACAGCCCCATCAGGTCCGGCCCCTTGACGCCCGCCTCGCGCAGCTGCCGCCCCGCCTCGACCAGCATCAGGAACACCACCGCCGCCGCGCATAGATGCGCCAGCGCACCATCCTCGTCCTGCCGGTTAGGGTTCACCACAGCTGTGCAATCGGGCAGCGTCTCGCCGCCAAGGTGGTGGTCCAGAACCACCACATCCGCCCCCACAGCCGCCGCGATCGGCCCGTGCGACAGCGTCCCGCAATCGACGCAAACGATCAGGTCATGGCCTTCCGCCAGCGCCGCCATCGCCTCGTCATTGGGGCCATAGCCCTCGTCGATCCGGTCCGGCACATACAGCGTCGCGGGCCGCCCCATCTGCCGCAACCAGTCGATCAGCAGCGCCGCTGAACTGCCGCCATCCACGTCGTAATCGGCAAAGATCGCGATCCGCTCGCGCCCCTTCACCGCCGCCAGAAAGCGCGCCGCCGCCGCCTCCATATCCTTCAACGACCGGGGATCGGGCAACAGGTCCCGCAGCTTCGGCTCCAGATAGCCTTCGGCCTCGGCCACTGGCACGCCAAGGCGCGCCAGCACCCCGCACAAGGCCCGCGGCAGGCCCGTCGCCTGTCCCATCGCCTCGGCCTGCCGTTCGACCTCGATGCCGGGGCCAACCCAGCGCCGCCCTGTCAGGCTGCTTTCAACACCCAGATAGGACACAGGACCCCCGGCTTCTTTTCTTCACAAATACCCGTTTTTTTTCGCGCACCTTTGGTGCGACGGGGAAGGCGCGCCAGCGCCGGGGGGCAAAGCCCCCCTCCCCCGCCCGACATCAATGCGGATTGCGATAGACCATGCGCCGCACCGAACCCGTCCGCGAGCGCATCAGCAGCGTCTGGGTCTCGACCCAGCCCGGCTCGCGCTTCAGACCCGGCAGCAACGACCCGCCGGTCACGCCCGTCGCGGCAAAGATCACATCCGCCGTGACCATCTCGTCGCGGCTGTAGACCTTGTCCAGATCGGTGATCCCGGCCTTGGCCGCGCGTCCGCGTTCGTCATCGTTGCGGAACATCAACCGGCCATAGATCTGTCCGCCCATACATTTCAGCGCCGCTGCCGCCAGCACGCCCTCGGGCGCACCACCCGAGCCCATATACATGTCGATCCCGGTGATATGCGGTTCGGCGCAATGCATGACACCGGCCACGTCGCCATCGGTGATCAGGCGAATGCCCGCCCCGGTGCTGCGCACCTCGGCGATCATTTCCTCGTGGCGGGGGCGTTCGAGGATGCAGACCGTGATGTCGCGCGCCTCACAGCCTTTGGCCGCCGCCAGAGCCGCCACGCGCTCGGCGGGCGACATGTCCAGCGTCACCACACCCTCGGCAAAGCCCGGCCCCACGGCCAGCTTGTCCATATAGACATCCGGCGCGTGCAACATAGAGCCGCGCGGCCCCATGGCGATCACCGTCAACGCGTTCGGCATGTCCTTGGCGGTCAGCGTGGTGCCTTCCAGCGGGTCCAGCGCGATGTCCACACCTGGCCCACCCGAGCCCACCTCTTCGCCGATATACAGCATCGGCGCCTCGTCGCGCTCGCCCTCGCCGATCACCACGACGCCGGAAATCTCCAGCTTGTTCAGTTCGTTGCGCATGGCGTTGACGGCGGCCTGATCGGCCTGCTTTTCGTCGCCACGGCCGATCCAGTCGGCGCTGGCGATGGCCGCCTGCTCGGCCACGCGGGCCAGCCCCAGCGAAAGCATCCGGTCATTGAAATCCTTGGGCGTCGACATGGGTCTTCCTTTTCAAATGCAGCTTGCCATGGCTCTAGCGCAGGCGCTTGACCGGGGGCAAGGCTGCTAGCGCAACCGCCGTTGCCAACCCCGCCCAGCGCGGCTTTTCGCCAACAAGTCGTGCTGCGGGGCGGTGCCCCGTACGCATCTCCGGCTCAGACGTTCTCGATCCGCAGCGCCACCGGCTCCGTCACCATGACACCGGTCGCCGTCATCGCCTCCAACGCCGCCTCCAGCGCGGCGCGCGTCGTCTTGTGGGTCACGATCAGCACCGGCGCCGCATCCGCCACGTGGTCATACTGGCGCATCCGGTTGATCGATACACCCGAATCCCCCAGCGCCGTGGCGATCTTTGCCAGCGCGCCCGGTTTGTCGATCAGTGCCATGCGCAGGTAATAGGGCGCTGGCGTGGCAGAGCGGGCCGGCACGCAGGTCTTCAAGGACGACGCCGCCTGCCCAAAGGTCGACACCCGCAGGCCGCGCGCGACGTCCATCACATCGCCCATCACGGCGCTTGCCGTCGGGCCCTCGCCCGCACCGGCGCCGCGCATCACGATCTGGCCGACCTGATCGCCCTCGATCACCACCATGTTGGTGCCGCCCACCAGCTGGCCCAGCGGCGAGGCCGCCGGGACAAGGCAGGGCGTCATGGTCTGTTCCAGACCCCGCCCGGTCATGCGGGCGACCCCCAGCAGCTTGATCCGATAGCCCATATCGGCGGCCTGCCGGATATCATCGATGGCGACCTTGCCGATGCCTTCCAGCTCGACCGCGTCGAAATCCACCTTGCAGCCAAAGGCGATGGCCGCGAGCAGCGACAGCTTGTGGCCCGCATCGATCCCGCCCACGTCCAGCGTCGGATCGGCCTCCAGATAGCCCAGCCCGTCGGCTTCGGCAAAGGCCTCCTCGTAGGTGAGGCCGCCATCCTCCATCCGGGTCAGGATGTAGTTGCAAGTGCCGTTCATCACGCCCATCACGCGCTGGATGTCATTGCCCGCCAGCCCCTCGGTCAGCGCCTTGATGACCGGGATGCCGCCCGCCACCGCCGCCTCGAAGCGCAGAACCGCGCCGTTTGCCTCCGCCAGTTCCGCCAGCATCTGGCCATGATGCGCCAGCATCGCCTTGTTGGCGGTGACCACATCCTTGCCCGCCTTCAAAGCGGCCTCGACGGCGGCCTTGGCCGGGCCGTCGCTGCCGCCCATCAACTCGACGAAGACATCCACGTCGTCGCGCGTGGCCAGCGCGACGGGGTCGTCCTCCCACGCGTAATGCGACAGGTTCACGCCGCGATCCTTGTCGCGGGTGCGCGCCGATACGGCGGTGATGGTGATCTCGCGCCCCGAACGCTCGGTCAGCAGGGCCGCCTTTTGGCGGACGATCTTGACGACGCCGGCACCGACGGTCCCGAGACCGGCAATACCCAGACGCAGGGGCTGAGACATGGGAGACTCCAACAGGCTAAAGGTTCGGCGCTCCGGTTATCCGCCTTTGACGGATTTCGCAACGGGGGCAAAGGCCGCAGCGCGCCTACTGTGCCCGCAGCGCCGCCGCCTTCTGCCGCAGACGCGCCACGCGAGCCTCGAGGCCGCGCTGAGTCGTGCCCCGCATCCGTTCCAGCCGGGCGGCCCGGGCTCGCAGCGCGCCGACCCGGCCCTCGACCGTGGCGATCTCGGCCACCGTGGCGCGTGGCGCGGGCCCGTCCAGCAACTGGTCCAGCGGCACAAGCGCCGGATAGGGCGCATCCGCGACATCGGCGCGGGCCGCATCCAGTTCGGGAAACTGGGTGCAGGCGCTCAGCACCAGCAGGCAAGGCAGGATCATCACTCGTCTCATGTCTCTCTCATGCCGCACTCCGCGCCTCCGGGCAAGCGGCACGCTTACATCTGAACGCACGTTCAGATACGCTGGTGGCATGGCACGTACCCAAGGAAGTCATTCCGAGATCACCGGCCCGCGCATCCGCGCGGTGGCGCTGGAGTTGTTCGCGACGCACGGCTTTGCCGCCGTTTCCATGCGCCAGATCGCGCGTGAGGTCGGCGTGCAGGCCGGGGCGCTGTACAACTACACCCCGGACAAGCAGGACCTGTTGTTCACCTTGATGAAGGGGCATATGGACGACCTGCTGGACGCCTATGACAACCGCGCCCGGCCCGACGATATCGTGGCCCGGCTGAAAGATTTCGTGGCCTTCCACATCGCCTTCCACCTCGAACGCCCGCAGGCGGTGTTCATCTCCTACATGGAATTGCGCAACCTCACGCCCGAGAATTTCGCGGTGATCGAGGAATTGCGGCGCGGCTACGAACACCGGCTCGAAACGATCCTGTCCGAGGGCCGCGCCAGCGGCGTGTTCGACGTGCCCGACACCAAGATCGCCACCCTCGCGGTTATCGCCATGCTGACAGGCGTCACCACGTGGTACCGCCCAAAGGGCCGACTGAGCGTCGCCGAACTGCAAGAGGTCTACTGGCAGATGGTGCGCAAATCGGTCTCGGCCTGACCCGCGCATACACCACGTACACAAGATGCAGGCAGAACACATCCTGTGTACGTTTCTAAGATTCGCATACCGCTGGCATGCAACATGTCGACAAAGGTCAGCGCGTGGCCTGAATCGACCCGAGATATTCGAGGATTGCCACCAGCCTGCGCGGGGTCGGCGTCTGCTTGCCGTCGCCGCTGTCGAAGGGAATCAGGTCGCCTTCGAGCAGCGCGCCGAATTCCGGCATGCCCGGCCCGGTCATGTCCGAGCGCGCATAGCCGTCGATCAGCGACATCACTCGCGCGCGGGGGAATTCGCCCCGGTTGCGCACCTGTATCAGGGTCAAGTCCTTGGGGGGTTTGGCCATTTCCCGCGCCATCGGCCCGTTGCCCTTGGCGTTTTCGCCATGGCAGACGGCGCAATTCTCCATGAACAGCGCCTTGCCGTCCTGCGGCCCCGGCATGTCGGTGGTTGCCATGCAGGCCGTCAACAGGCCCAAGCCCGTCAGCCCGATCCAAATCGCGCGCATCGCGCCTCTCCTTCTATTGCCCGTTCGCGGTCAGACTTGCAGGCTCTCGACGTAAACCACAAGGTCCAGCAAGGCCTTGGGCGTCAGCGTCGTCTCGCCCGAGGGCGTCGTCCATTCGACCACCGGCCCGTCCAGCATTGGCCCGAATTCCGGCATCAAACCGCGATGATACTTGCCCGGATAACCAAAAATCTGGGTCATCGCGCGCTCGGCCGGGAACACGCCGCCGTTTCCTAGGCTGAGCGCCGCGAGATCCGCCGGAACAACCGGAAGCTCGGCGGCCAGCGGTCCATCGCCCCGACCCTCGGAGCCGTGACAGACGGCGCAATAGCTTTGATAGATCACCGCCCCTGCTGCTGCATCGCCCGCGCCCAGATCGCTGGGCGTCGCCTGCCTTGGCGCTTTGCCCGGTCCAACAAACAGACCGCAGCCCGCAAGGCCGACCAGCGCCGCGCCCAGAATGATCGAATTCGCCCGCATCGTCCCGCTCCTTTTGCCGTCATCCTCTCTCGTCCCGTCGGGCGCCGCCTTGACCTGCGTCATCTGGACAGTCGCCCGCCACCCCGCCATTGTGGCGACGCAAAACGGAGAGGTTTCATGCTTGATCCTGCCACCGCGCAACGCCTGCTGGAAGAGAATTTCGCCCCATGGGTGCTGGATTTGCGCCCGACTGTGACATCCATCGACGCCGCAGGCGCGGTGCTGGAAATTCCCGTCACCCCGCATATCGCCCGGGTCGGCGGCATCGTTTGCGGGCAGGCCCTTGCGACCTTGTCGGATACCACGATGGTCTTTGCCTGCGCAGGTTTCCTGAAGGAATTCAAGCCGGTGGCCACGACCAACCTCGAAACCCGCTTCCTGTCGGCGGCGCGCGGCGAGACCATCCGCTGCACCGCGCGCATCATCAAAGGCGGGCGGGCCCTGCTGTTCGCCGAGGCCACGCTGGTGTCGCTGCCGGAGGCAAAGCCGGTTGCCAGCGCCTCGGCCACCTTCTTTCAACCTTAAGGCGCGCCCATGTCCCATCATACCGTGATCATGCTGCTGGCCGGGATCGGCATCCCGATCCTTGCGGCGCTCAATGCCGCGCTGGGTCAACGGCTTGGCTCGCCCACGGCAGCGGCGGTCATCCTGTTCGCGGTGGCCATGCTGGCCAGCCTCGCCTTTTGGGCGATCCGCGGCAGCGGCGGTTTCACGAATGTCCCCGACGCGCCAAAGCACCTCTTTGCCGGGGGGCTCTTCGTGGCATTCTACGTGCTCTCCGTGACCTTCATCGCACCCAAGATCGGCGTCGGCAATGCGGTGTTCTTCGTGCTGATCGGGCAATTGATCAGCTCGGCCGCGATCGACCATTTCGGCCTGTTCGGCGCGCGTATTTCCCCGTTGGAGACAAAACGCGCCCTCGGCATCGCGGTCATGGCGCTGGGGGTCTGGATCACCCAGCGGGCGTAGCCAGCCCCTGCACCATGTCCCACAGCGCTTGCGGCACCTCGACCTCGGTCCGGATCACCTTGCCCTGCCCCGGCATACGGCAGCCTTCGTCCTGCGAGACCGCCTCGGCCAGAAGGCGGAGCCGGTCGTAGAACCCGGTCTCGGACGGGTGGATCAGGACAAAGGAACAGGCCAGGTCATGCGGCGCGCCTTCGGGCGTTTTCAGGGGCTTGACGTCCTTGGACAGCGTCCCGCCGCACAGGCAGGCGGCGAGGATTTCCGCCATCAGACCAAAGCCCCAGCCCTTGTAGCCGCCCGCGCTGGTCATCGACCCTTGCAGCGCCGCCTCCGGGTCGGTCGTGGGTTGGCCGTCTGCGTCCAGCGCCCAGCCTTCGGGGATCGGCTCGCCCGCGGCCTTGGCCATGGTGATCCGACCCAGCGCCACGGTGGTCGAGGACTGGTCGAACAGCATAGCAATGCCGCCCTGACCGTCGGGCACGGCAAAGCTGATCGGGTTGGTGCCGATCACCCGCGTCTTGCCACCCGGCGCAGCGACGATGGGCGTGGCATTGGTCAGCCCCAGCCCCAGCGCACCGCCCTGCGCAATCTGTTCGGTGAACCAGCCCAGCGCGGTGCAGGTATGCGCGTTGTAGACACCGAGACGCGCGATGCCATGGGTGCGCGCCGCCTCCAGCGCGCGGTCGAGCGCGGCGGTGAAGGCCGGTTGCGCAAAGCCATGGCCCGCATCGACGGTGATCTCTGCCGAGCGCGGGGTCTGGACATCGGGCGTCACGGTGCCGTCGACGCGGCCCGTGCGCAGCTGCAGGCAATAGCTTTCGAGATAGTAAAGCCCGCAAATCCGGTTGTCGCGCGCCTCGGCCCAAGCGATGGCGCGGGCCATGACGCTCGCCACGCCATCGCTGGCGCCATGCGCCAGAAGCGCCTGTTTGGACATGTGCTGGATGTCGAGAACGGGGATCATGGGCATCGGCAGGCTCCGGTAAGGTGGACCGACCCTAGGGTCAGGGTGCCCCACCGCGCAAGCCATTCGTCCGATATGGTGAAAGGACCCGGTCGCGCTGCGGCGCCGGGTCCCGGTTCACGTGGCAAGCGGGCCGGTCAGGTCGGGGACGCGCTGTTGTCGAGGAACACGATCGCGTCGTCCGCCAGCACTTCGGTCAGGCCGTCCAGCGTGATCTGGTCGCCGGTCGACAGGGTGATGGACAGGCCCGTCGCGGTGACGTTCTGCAAGGTGACCGAGGGCTCCGGGCCGCCATCGTATGGCACGACGAGCAGGTCCTCGGTCGGGTTGAAATCCGTTACCGTCATGGAACCCAGCGTATAGAAGGTATCCGCGCCTGTCCCGCCGGTCCCGGTGTCGTTGTCGTCGAGGAAGATGGCATCGTCGCCATCGCCACCGTCGAGGCTGTCAGGGGCCGTGCCGGGCGCTTCCGGGGCGGACCCGTACAGCGTGTCATTGCCCGCGCCACCGGTCACGGTGTCGGCCCCGTCACCACCCAGAAGCGTGTCATTGCCCGCACCGCCATCGATCAGGTCGTCGCCCAGACCGCCGGACAGGGCGTCATCGCCCAAGCCACCATCCAGCGTGTCATTGCCGCTGCCGCCGATCAGCGTATCCGCGTCATCGCCGCCATCGAGCGAGTCGTTGCCAAGCCCGCCATCGATCACGTCCAGCCCGGCCAATCCGAGCAAGATGTCATTGGCGTCGGTCCCGGTCAGGCTGTCATCCCCATCCGTCCCGCTGGTGGTATCGGTGCCTTCACCGCCGGTGGTGGTGTCAGTGCCTTCGCCACCCGTGGTGGTGTCGGTGCCCTCGCCGCCGGTCGTGGTGTCGGTGCCCTCGCCGCCGGTCGTGGTGTCAGTGCCCTCGCCGCCGGTCGTGGTGTCGGTGCCCTCGCCACCTGTGGTGGTATCGGTGCCCTCACCGCCGGTCGTGGTGTCGGTGCCTTCGCCCCCTGTGGTGGTGTCAGTGCCCTCGCCGCCCGTGGTGGTGTCAGTGCCCTCGCCGCCCGTGGTGGTGTCGGTGCCCTCACCGCCCGTGGTGGTGTCGGTGCCCTCGACGCCGGTGATCGTGTCGGCCTCGTCATCCGGGGCACCCGACCCGTTTGAGCCGCCCAGATCGGCGAAAAAGTCGTCGAGGTCACTTCCCTGCGTCGTGTCCTCGCCCGGGGTATCGTCGAGGTCCTCGTCGCTCTCACCGCCGCTCATGCCGGCCGCCGCCATCGGCACCAATGCAAAAGCCAAAATCCACAATTCCAACATGCCACACCTCGAAAGTCTGCTTTCGTAACGAATACACGCCAAAATTGTCGAGAATCGGGCGTGGACGTGGCCCGGAACGGGCAATCAAGGTTAATGCGGCCTTAAATGCCCTGCATCGAGGCGGAACCTGCGATCCATGCGCGAGGCCAGTTCGAGGTTGTGCGTCGCGATCAGCGCCGCCAGCCCGGTTTCGCGGACCAGCTTCATCAGCGCGTCGAACACCAGATCCGAGGTTTCCGGGTCGAGATTGCCGGTGGGTTCATCGGCCAGTAGCAGCTTGGGCGCGTTGGCCATGGCCCGGCAAAAGGCGACGCGCTGCTGTTCGCCGCCCGACAGGGCCGCCGGGCGGTGGCTGGCGCGGGGCGCGATGCCCACGCTGTCGAGCAGCATCTGCGCGCGGGCCTCGGCCTCGGCCCGCGGGGTGCCGTTGGCCAGCTGCGGCAGGACGATGTTTTCCAGCGCCGAGAATTCCGGCAGCAGGTGGTGGAACTGGTAGACGAAGCCCAGACTGTCGCGCCGCACCGCCGTGCGCCGCCTGTCGGAGCGGCCATGCATGGTCTCGCCGCCGATCCAGACCTCGCCCGCATCCGGCGTGTCGAGCAGCCCGGCAATGTGCAACAGCGTCGACTTGCCCGCGCCCGAGGGCGCGACCAGCGCCACCACCTCGCCGCGCTTCAGGGTCAGGTCGACACCGCGCAGCACGTGGACCTCGCCGGGCTTGCCCCGGTTATAGGCCTTTTCGATGCCGGTCAGTTGCAGGACTTCATCATACATCACGGGCGCTCCACGACCGGGGATCACTCATATCTCAGGGCTTCGACCGGGTTCATCCGCGCCGCGCGCCGCGCCGGGAAGATCGTCACGACAAAGGCCAGCCCCAGCGACAGCGACACAGCCGAGATCACGTCGCCCAATTGCAGTTTCGCCGGCAGCGCGTAGATGTTGCGGATTTCCGGGTCCCAGACACCGCCCCCCGCGAACCAGTTCACCACCTGAAAGATCGTGTCGATATAGATCGCACCAAGACAGCCAAGCGTGACGCCCACGATCGTGCCGATCACCCCGGTGATCGATCCGCAAATGAAGAAAACGCGCATCACCGAGCCCTCGGTCAGGCCCATGGTGCGCAGGATGCCAATATCGCGGCCCTTGTTCTTGACCAGCATGATCAGGCCAGAGACGATGTTCATCGTCGCGATCAGCACCAGCACCGACAGGATGACGAACATCACGTTGTCTTCCATCTGGAGCGCCCGCAGAAAGCCGCCCGCGCTGTCCTGCCATGTCCAGACCAGCGCCCCCGGCCCCGCCGCCTGCGCGATCGGCATGGTAAAGCGTTCGACCTCTTCGGGATCGCTGACCAGCACTTCGAGCTCGTCTGCCACGCCTTCGCGGTTGAAATACAGCTGCGCCTCGGCGAAGGGCATGTAGATGCGGGTCTTGTCGATGTCATAGCGCCCGGCGGAAAAGATCCACGTGACCTCGTAGCTTTTCACCCGTGGCGAGACGCCGAAGGCGGTCTTGACCCCGTTGGGCGAGATCAGCTTGACCTTGTCTCCAAGGCCCACGCCCAAAGTCTGCGCGACACCGGTTCCGATGGCGATGCCCTCGTCGAAACGGTCCAGATCGCCGCGCCCGGTCTCTGCATCGACGATGCGCGGCAGGCCCGACAGGTCCTCGCGCGTGATGCCGAACACCTCGACCCCGGAATTGTAGTTCCCGGCGGTGGCCATGACCTGCCCTTTGACCAGCGGCGCGACGCGGGTCACGCCCTCGATCTCGCGGACGCGCTCTGCCATGGACTGGTATTCCGGCAGGGTCCGCACCATCTGCCCGGCCTCGTTTTCATGCGCGACATGGTAGACGGTGACATGCGCGTTGGCGCCAAGGATCGTATCCACGAATTCCACCCGGAAGCCGGTGCGCACCGCCAGCGTCAGGATCAGCGCGGCCACGGCCAGCGTGATGCCGATCAGGCTGATCCATGTCATGACGGACACGCCGCCCTCGGCCCGCTTGGCGCGCAAATAGCGCCATGCGATCATCCACTCGAACGGGGCAAAAGGAGGGGTCGACTTGGCCATTGCTGCTCTGGTCCGGGTTATTGTCGCGCGAAACTGGCCTTTTGGGGGGGCGGGGTCAAGCGCTGGCCCCCGTGACAGCGGCAATAATGAGCCAAACGTGACGAGACGTGTTTGCGCGCGCCTGCGTCAGTGCCATGATGGGGCATGGCAAATTGGACCCGACTCACAGAGGCACAGATCCGCAAGGCCGAGCGCGAAGGCCAGTTGCGCAACCTTGCCGGTGAAGGCAAGCCGCTGCCGGATCGCCCCGGCGATGCGCTGGTCGATCCCGGTGACGCGGTCGGGTTCCGCATGATGGCCGAGGCAGGGGCGCTGCCGCAGGAAATCGCGCTCAAGGCGCAGCTGGACGAGGCGCGCGCCGCGTGGCAGGCGGCGACCAGGGAGGACGACCGCAAACGCCTGATGGCACGACTGGCGGACCTGCAAATGCGCTATGAAATCGCCCGCGACGCACGGCGAAAATTCCTGCGCTGACCCTTGCGTCGCGGCGCGGTCTGGCCATAGTGCGAGCCATGACCGGACCACGTTACCCCTCGCTGATCGCCTCGCTGCCCGAAACCGTGCCCTTCGTCGGGCCCGAATTGCAGGAACGCGCCATGGGCCGCCCCTTCGAGGCGCGGCTGGGGGCGAACGAGAATGTCTTTGGCCCGTCGCCCTATGCCGTGGCGGCGATGCAGGACGAGGCCGCCGAGATCTGGAAATACGGCGATCCCTCGCATCGCGATCTCAAGAACGCGGTCGCCGCACAAATGGGCGTGACGCCCGACAACGTGCTGATCGGCGAGGGCATCGACGGGCTCTTGGGCTACGCGGTGCGGCTGATGGTCGAACAGGGTGACGCGGTCGTGACCTCGGACGGGGCCTATCCGACCTTCAACTATCATGTGACGGGTTTTGGTGGCGCCCTGCACAAGGTCCCCTATCGGGAAGATGCAGAGGACCTGCCCGCGCTGATCGCCAAGGCGGCAGAGGTCGACGCCAAGATCGTCTACTTTGCCAATCCCGACAATCCGATGGGCAGCTGGACCTCCGGCGCCGATATCGCAAAGGCGCTCGACACCCTGCCCGAGGGCTGCGTGCTGTTGCTGGACGAGGCCTATATCGAGTTCGCCCCACAGGGCACCGCCCCAGAGATCGACCCCGAGGACCCGCGCGTCCTGCGGTTTCGCACCTTTTCCAAGGCTTATGGCATGGCGGGGGCGCGGGTTGGCTACGTCACCGGCTGCAAGGCGACGATCAAGGCCTTTGACAAGATCCGCAACCATTTCGGTATGAACCGCATCGGCATGGCTGGCGCGCTGGCGGCGCTGACCGATACCGGGTGGCTCGAAGAGGTGATCCGGCTGGTCGACGCCTCGCGCCGCGAGATTGGCCGCATCGCCGAGGCGAACGGGCTGAAGGCCCTGCCCTCGGCCACCAATTTCGTCGCGGTCGATTGTGGGCGGGATGGCGATTTCGCGCGCAAGGTGCTGGCCGCGCTGATCGAAGAGGGTGTCTTTGTCCGGATGCCCTTTGTCGCGCCGCAGGATCGCTGCATCCGCATCAGCGCCGGTCGGCCCGAGGACATGGCCGTGCTGGCCCGCGCCCTGCCCCGGGCACTGGCGAAGGCGCGCGGATAAACAGGCGAAATTAACCTCGAATTCAGCGATTTGCCTCACGCTCTCGTGACGCAAGCCGTTGTGGTGCTATGGTTAACATACCCACAGACGGACGGAGTTGCTGATGAAGTCGCATCCGAAAGCGGTCAAGAATTACGTGACGGCCAATCTGGTGATGGCCCTCGCCAACCTGTCTTGGATTTTCGTCGCCCTGTGGATGGCATGGGGCATCGGGGCCGTGCTTGTGCTGGCCGCCGCGCTGAACCATGCGATCAACCGTCTGGCCGTGATCCGAAGGCAGCGCGCGATCGCCTCGACCGCGCGCGGCAAACCACCTAGCCGGCCATCACCTCGGCAGCACGGGTGACACCACCGGGCTTGTGCGCGATGTTCAGCGCCTTGAGGCCCGCCTCGACGCTGCCCAGAAGGCCCAGCATCATGTGACCGTTCACATGGCCCATATGGCCAAAGCGGAACCGCCCCGACGCGGTCGGGTCCTCGGGCGTCTCGGCCCCCAGACCGATGCCCAGCGTCACACCGGCAGCGTCCTGCAACCACGCGCGCAGGCGGTCGCCATCGGGCGGGTTGAGCCCCGCCGCCGTGACCGCGTGGCTGCGATGCGCGGGGTCGGCCACGTTCAGGCGGAACGCGCCGTGTTCGCCCCAATGCTCGACCGCGCCCCACAACATCTGGGCAAGCCGGGCGTGACGCGCCCAGATCGCCTCGATGCCTTCCTTGCGGATCATGTCGAGGGCTGCGCGCAAGCCATACAGGTGATGCGTCGGCGCGGTGCCGCCGAAATACTGGTAGAACATGCCCGGCTCGGCGCGCGGCGTCCAATCCCAGTAGAAGGACACTTGCGAAACCTCGGCCCGCCGCGCCTTGGCCCGGTCGTTGAAAAAGACGAAGGCCATGCCCGGCGGCACCATCAGCCCCTTTTGGCTGGCGGCGATCATCACGTCCGCGCCCCATGCATCCATCTCGAACCGGTCAACGCCAAGCGAGGCGATGCAGTCGACCATCAACAGCGCTGGGTGCCCTTCTTCGTCGATGACCCGACGCAGGGCCGCGATGTCCGAGCGCACCGAGGACGAGGTATCGACATGCACCGCCAGCACCGCCTTGATCCGCCCGCCCGTGTCGGCCCGGAGCGCCGCGCGCACCCGGTCCGGATCGATCGGCGTCTGGCGGCCATGCTCGACGATCTCGGTCTCCAGCCCGATCGAGCGGGCGGTTTCCGCCCAGCCATGGCCAAAGCGCCCGGTGGTCGGCACCAACACAGTGTCGCCGATATCGGTGACGTTCTGCAAGGACGCCTCCCACACCGCATGACCATTGGCGATATACATCGCCACATAGCCCTCGGTCTGCGCCACGTATTTCAGGTCGGGCACGAGCGTCGCGACCATGCCGTGCAACTCGCCATCATAGATGTCGGGCGCGGGGCGGTGCATCGCCTGCAACACGCGGTCCGGCATGATCGACGGGCCAGGGATGGCGATGTGCTGGCGACCGGTGGCAAGGGTCATGCTGGGCTCCTACATATGTGACGGCGCGACATTAGCCCCTTTGACCGCATGGTCAATTCCCCCTGCGCTGGACAGCGCACGCCGGGGCGCGTAAACCCCGCCCCTGACGCTTTTGGATACGGATATGCTGGCGAAACTCTGGGCAAAGATCGACAATGCGGAGCGCCGCCTGCGCCATTCCTTTGGCAAGGACATCACCGACCCGCGCGCGCGCCGTTGGGCGCGGCTGCACTACCATCTGTTCGACCATGCCTTTTTGCGCGTGTTCTGGACCAATTTCTGGCCCGTGGCGCCCGGCGTCTGGCGGTCGAACCAACCGACCCATGCGCGGTTTGTCAAATACAAGGCGATGGGCATCAAGACCGTCGTCAACCTGCGCGGCGAGGACAAGCACGCCCACTACCTCTTTGAAAAGGAAAGCTGCGCCGCGCTGGGGATGACCCTGATCGACGCCAAGATCCATGCCCGCGAGGCCGCCGGACGCGGCCGGATCGTCAAGGTGATCGACGCGCTGCGCGAGGCCGAGCGCCCGATGATGTTCCATTGTAAATCCGGTGCCGACCGCGCGGGCTTTACCGCCGCGATGTACCTGATGATCTTCGACGACGCCCCGGTCGAGGTCGCGATGCGGCAATTGGGCCTGAAATACATCCATCTCGATTTCACGGCGACCGGCGTGCAGGATTACATCCTGCGGGTCTACAAGGCCCGGCTGGCCTTGGGCGAAATCGGTTTCGAGGACTGGATTCGCGGCGAATACCATGCCGCCACCCTGCAAGAGGGCTGGGATAATCGCCGCCCCGAGGCCGAGACCGCGCAGATGCTGATCGACAAGGCCCCGAAATGAGCGACGCCGCCGACCGTCGCGCCCGGGCCGACAAGCCGGGCAAGCCCCCGGCGGTGCCGAAATCGCGCGCCGAATTGCGGCTGCTCTTCGGCTGGCTCTGGCGCAACTACCTGTCCCGCTACAAGGGGCTGATGGCCATCGCGATGCTGTTCATGGCGATCGAAGGCTCGATGTTCGGGCTGCTCGCCTACATGATGAAACCGATGTTCGATCAGGTGTTGATCGGCGGCGATGGCAGCGCGCTGGTCTGGGTCGGGCTGGTGGTCATGGCGTCCTTTGTCGTGCGTGCGGTGGCCGGGCTTGTGCAGAAGACCCTGCTGACCCGCGTCAGCCAGATGACCGTGGGCGACCTGCGTCTGGCGCTGCTGGAACACATCATGCGGCTCGACCCCGGCTTTCACCAGAAACATGGGCCCGGCTACCTGATCCAGCGCGTCGAAGGCGATGTCGGCGCCATCACCAAGGTCTGGACCACGCTGATCACCGGCGCGGGTCGCGATTTCGTGTCGTTGATCTCGCTCTTCGGCGTGGCGCTGGCGCTGGATTGGAAATGGACGTTGATCGCGCTGGTCGGCGCGCCGCTGCTGGTGCTGCCCTCGATCGTCGTACAGCGCTTCATCCGCGGGCAGGCGCGCGAGGTGCGCGATATCGCGGCCTCCCTCTCGACCCGGCTGAACGAAGCCTTTCACGGCATCAGCGCGGTCAAGCTGAACCGGCTCGAACGCTATCAGGCGAAACGCTACAAAGCGCTGACCAAGCGCCGGATCAAGGCCGAGACGCGCTCTGCCTTCGGACAGGCCATGCTTCCGGGCATGATCGACCTGATGTCGGGCTTGGGCTTTGTCGGGGTGCTGTGGTTCGGCGGTCAGGAGATCCTGAACGGCAACAAGCAGGTCGGGGACTTCATGGCCTTCTTCACCGCCATCGGGCTGGCTTTCGAGCCGTTGCGGCGGCTGGGGGCGATCTCGGGCGTGTGGCAGGTGGCCGCCGCCTCGATCGAACGGCTCAAGGAGATGCTGGACACGGTGCCCGCGCTTCGCGACCCCGAAGACCCGCTGCCCGCCCCGAACGGCGTGCCCGCCATCCGGCTGCACGACGTGCAGCTCGCCTATGGCGAGACGCAGGTCCTGCACGGGCTGACGCTGGAGGCGGAGGCGGGCAAGACCACGGCGCTGGTCGGCGCGTCGGGCGCGGGCAAGACGACTGTGTTCAACCTGCTGACCCGGCTTGTCGACCCGACCTCGGGCACGGTCGAGATCGACGGGATTCCGGTGTCGATGATGCGCCTGTCCGACCTGCGCGGGTTGATTTCCATCGTCAGTCAGGACGCGCTGCTGTTCGACGAATCCCTGCGCGACAATATCGTGCTCGATGGTGAGGTCAGCGACGTGGCGCTGACACAGGCGCTGGATGCGGCACATGTGTCGGATTTCCTGCCGCAACTGGATCAAGGCCTCGATACGCCGGTGGGCGTGCGCGGCTCTGCCCTGTCGGGCGGCCAGCGCCAGCGCGTGGCGATTGCGCGGGCCTTGCTGCGCGATACGCCGGTGCTGCTGCTGGACGAGGCCACCTCGGCGCTGGATGCCCAGAGCGAGGCGGTGGTCCAAGAGGCGCTGGAACGGCTATCGGTGGGGCGCACGACGCTGGTGATCGCGCACCGTCTGTCGACCGTGCGCAATGCCGACCGGATCGTGGTGATGGATCGCGGGCGGGTCGTCGACCAGGGCACGCATGATGAGTTGATCGCGCGGGCTGGCCCATATCGCGATCTATATGCGTTGCAATTCGACACCTGACGGCTTTGGGGGCTCTGCCCCCGCCCGTTCCGGGCTCCCCCGCGGTATTTCGGGCCAGAAGAAGCAGGGCGTCGAGCCAGCCGCGAACGGTCGTCAGACCCGGTTGGCCTTTCGGTCCATGACGATCACCGTTGCCTCGAGCGGTTTCAGGCGCGGCCCGAGCGCGCGGGCCAGCCCGTGGGTTTCATCTGCCGACATGTCGGGATAGCCGCCCGCCGCGTCATAGACCCGGCGATGGATCAGCAAGGCGTGATCGCCGCGCGACGGGCGCCCGCGGCGGGCGCGCCAGTTGGCCAGACCGCCTGCGATGCGCGCCGCAAGGCCCGGCCTGTCATAGGCGAGCCGGAAATGATAGGCGCCCGGTGTGACGAGGGCGCCAAGTGCCGCCGCCGTCCAGCCCGCGTCCAGCCGCGTGTCCGGGCGCAGGAACAACAGCCATTCACCTTCGGCCCGCGCAGCGGCGCGGCGCAGGCGTTCGGCACGCGAGACCGGACCGTCCACCACGATAGCGCCGGCGCTTTCGGCGATGCGCAGCGTCGCGTCGGTCGAGCCGCCATCCGCAAGGATCAACTCGCGCAAGAGGCCTTCGGACAGGCCCTCCCCCAAGGCGCCAAGGCAGGCGGGCAGGGTTGCCTCGGCGTTCAGGGTGGGAATGATCACGGAGATCGGAGCGCGCATGGCCTGTCCTTTGGCGGTTGCCACTCCTATATGGCACCACAGAGCGAAAGGGGAAGCGAATGAGCGAACAGGCACGCAAGGTCCTTCGGGTAAGCGGCGCGGATGCGGCGCATTTCCTGCAAGGGCTGGTCACCAACGATGTTTCGAAACTGGCTCAGGGGGCCGTCTATGCCGCGATCCTGACCCCACAGGGCAAGCTGCGGGCGGATTTCTTTCTGGTGCCCGATGGCGATGACATCCTGATGGATATCGACGCCGGGCTGGCGGCGCAGATGCTGCCGGTGCTGACCATGTACAAGCTGCGCTCGGATGTGACGCTGGCCGAGACCGACCTGACCGTGACGCGCGGCAGTGGCGATGCGCCCGAGGGCGCTTTCGCCGACCCGCGTCCCGGCATGGGCTGGCGCGGCTATGCCGGGCAGCTGGGCGATGCCACCGATTGGGACGCGGTGCGCGTGGCGCATTGCGTGCCCGAATGGGGGGTGGAGCTGAGCGGCGACACCTTCATCCTTGAGGCCGGTTTCGAGCGGCTGAACGGGGTGGATTTCAAGAAGGGCTGCTATGTCGGGCAGGAAGTCACCGCGCGGATGAAGCACAAGACCGAGTTGCGCAAGGGCTTCGTCACTGTCGCCGTCGATGGCGAGGCCCCCGTCGGCACCGAGATCATGGCAGGCGAAAAGGTAGCGGGCACGCTGTTCACGCAGAGCGGCGGGCGTGCCATCGCCTATCTGCGGTTTGACCGCGCCGGGGCCGACATGACGGCGGGCGCGGCCAAGGTGCATTACACCGCCTGACGTTCGAACAGGTCGACCGTGACCTCGGCCCCGTGCCTGCGCATCAGCGCCGCCGAGGCATGGTTGAACGTGTGGACTTGGCTGCGCCACCCGGTCAGCCCCTCGGCCTTTAGATCGGTCTCGAACCGGGCGATCAGCCGAGAGGCCAGCCCGCGCCGCCGCCAGACCGGCTCGACATGGATATGGTCCAGCACCGCCTGACCGCGCGCATGTTCCAGCGCGGTGGGGTCCGCGCGGGCGTCCTTCCACATCAGGTAGCCCCGTGGCACGCCCTCGGTGACGTAAAGCAGGATGCGGGCCCCCTGCCCCATCTGATCGCGCAGGAAGGCGCACAGGGCGTCCTGTGGCCCGTGGTCGTGGAACCTGTCTGGGCGGTGATGGGCGTGCAGCGCGTTCAGGTCATGCAGCATCCGGGCAATCGCGGGAATGTCGGCATCGCAAGCTTGGGTGATCATGAAAAAGGCCTCCTTGGCGTTGCGCCGGAGGCCTTTCATCTGATGTATCGCACCCCCGGCAGGTTCCGGGGGATATGTGCGCGCGAGCCCCTGGGATCAGGCGCGCTCCGAATACTCCATGGTCTCGGTGTTCACGACGATCTTCTCGCCCTGACCCACGAAGGGCGGCACCGAGACGCGCACGCCGTTGTCCAGCACGGCGGGCTTGAAGCTGTTGGCGGCGGTCTGGCCTTTGACGACCGGCTCGGTCTCGGCGATCTCGCAGATCACCTTTTGCGGCAGGGTCGCGTTCAGCGCCTCGGCCTCGTGGAATTCCACGACGATGGTCATGCCGTCCTGCAGGAAGGGGCGGCGCTCGCCAAGGATCTCGGCATCGAGCTGGACCTGATCATAGGTTTCGGTATCCATGAAGATCAGCTGGCCCGCATCCTCGTACAGGAACTGCATGTCCTTCTGTTCGAGGCGGACGCGCTCGACCTTGTCGGCGGACCGGAAACGTTCGTTCAGTTTGGAGCCGTTGCGCAGGTTCTTCATCTCGACCTGTGCAAAGGCACCGCCCTTGCCGGGCTTCACATGGTCGACCTTCACGGCCACCCAAAGGTGCCCGTCGTGCTCCAGTACGTTGCCAGGGCGGATTTCGTTTCCGTTGATCTTGGGCATGTGGCGATTCCGTGGCGAAAGGTTGATGAACGTTTGAAGGCCCCTATATATGGGCGATTGCTCCCATGCAAGCTTACCAAATATCGTTTGCATTTGCAGAAAGATATGCAGGTTGTGCAAGGGTGCTATGCGTTTGTGGGGTATCCGAATCGAACTGATTAGGTCATAACCCCCCTCACGCCGAAAAAGACAAGAGCAATAATCGAAGGTCTCGATATGAAGGATTTCGTTGACAGCACCGCTTTCAACGCCGAACAAGGCAACCGTGCGCGCAAGCTGTTTGCCGCGGTGGTGCTGGCTGCCCTGGACGACGCAATCGCGGACGACAAGAAGTATGGTAATGGACCGGAGCAGATCGCCCGTTGGGCGCGTTCTCGCGATGGCCGTGAAGTGCTGTCCTGCGCCGGGATCGATCCCAACGAACGGGTTGTGTCCGGTCTGATGGAATTCGTGTCCAAGGGTGTGCGGACCTCCGTCGCCCTGTCGCGCGAGGAAAGCGAGCGGCGCAATGCCGCACAACAGGCCGAAGCGGCCTGACCTAGTTGGTGCATCCAGAGAAAAACGCGCCCCTCGGGGCGCGTTTTTCTTTTGCAGGGTCACGTTTTCGGGAACGGGGTTCGGGACGTGCGCACCTTGATGGTGCAGCGCGGCAAGGGGGCCGCGCGGCCTAGTCGAATTCCTGGCTCATGATGACACGATGGATTTCGCGGCGGACCAGCTTGCGCACGTTGCGGGTGATCCGCTCTCCCAGAACGCCCTGAAGCTCCTGCCGGATCATGCGCGTCACCATGTCTCGCAGAGCGTCCTCATCCACGCTCAACCCTGTCGCGACCGGGCGTGCGCCCAGATCCTCGCCCAGCGGGAAGTGATCCACCATCTCGTCGCGCGGCTCCGGGTCGTGATCTTCCCAAGTCAGCGATTGCGGCGGGCGGTGAACGAAGGTCGGGGCCGCGTCGAACATCTCTTCGGGTTCGGGGTCGGCTTCGAAGCCGGTATCCCCTGCCTCGGCCTGATCGCGACGGCCCACCAGCGCCTCAAGCGCGGCGATCTTGTCGGCCAGCGAGGTGTCGGCCCGTGCGGCCTCCTCTGCCTGCGCGGGCTCCTCAACCTGCTCCGGGGCGTCGGGCACCGGCGTGGCTGCCTCCTCGGGCGCGTCTCCGTGGCCGGTGTCCATCACGTCCTCGACCACCGAGTCGACCAGCGCCTCGACAAAGCGGTCCTCGTCTTCGGGCGCGCCGTCGTCTTCGGGCTCGGCCTCGGGTTCCGGCGCGCGCGCGCGTGCCAATTCGTCCTTCACTAGGCGGGTCAGCATGCCCTGCGCAAAGCTGTCGCGGGCCTGTGTGGTCGCGACGGGTTCCTCGTTCGGTTCGGCATCCACCGCATCGGGAACATCGGCCGAGGCCAATTCCTCGGACATTTCTTCGGCCAGTGTGTCGAGATCGGGCGCGGCGTCCTTGGCCTCTGCCATCTCTTCCAGCAGTTGCTCCAGCGGGGCCGGGTCGGCGTCCTCTTCGGGGGGCTGGGTGTCGGCCGCAGGCGCCGGGTTGGTCAAGAGCATCGGCTCAGGCGCCGGGGCGGGCGCGGCAGCAGGCCTGTCGGGCGCGTCGTCCTGAACGCGCAATGCCGGGGTCAGAACCAGCCGGTCGGCGCGCGCCTTCGTCACGGGTTTCGCAGACCGCGTGTCCTCGGACACGAGTCGACGAATCGAGGACAACACATCCTCTATTTCCACATTGGTCACAGGATCCGACATTCTTATACCACTCTGCCTCGATCGGAATAATAACCCGCAACCGGGATTCTCACAACAGACGTGGAAAAAGTTAATCTTTCCCGAGGGCCTTCAGAACACGGTCCAGTTCGCGACCCTGACGGCTGACCGAGGACGGCGCGCTCTTGACCATGTTGTAATAGGCTTCCGGGTCAAAGCTGGGCACGTCCAGTTGCAGCGACTCGGCGGTCAGCAGCCCCATGGAGGCCAGCACGGCATAGGCGGCAATCGCCTCGTCGACCTGCGACGAAATCAGGCTGGCGCGCGCATCGAGCAATTCCTGCTCGGCATCGAGCACGTCCAGCGTCGTGCGAGCCCCCAGCTTGGCCTCTTCGCGGACCCCGCGAAAGGCGACCGTGGCGGCGCGCACCTGCGCTTCGAACGACGTCCTGCTGGCGCGGGCGAAGCGAAGTTGCACATAGGCGTTGCCCACCGATTGCACGACGCCGTCCCTGACCACGTGCAGGCTGCTGCGCGTTGCATCGCGCTGCGCCTTGGCTTTGCGCACGGCGGCGTTGAGCGCGCCGCCACTGTAGATCGGGCCGCCGGCATTCAGGCTCAGCGTGGTCCCGCGCGAGAAATCGCGCGCCCCGATATCGCCATTGTAATTGGCCGTGCCCCGCAGGCTGACGGTCGGCAGCTTGGCCCCTTCGGCGATCTGCACGTTCAGTTCGGCAGCGGTGACCTGATGCTGGACCCTGTGCATTTCCGGATGGCGCCGCACCGCCTCGGCCTTGGCCGCATCGACGCTGCCCGGCAGGTTCGGCAAAGCGCGCGGCGAGACGAGCGCACCGGGCGCGTGGCCGATGGCGACCGCGTATTCCTCTTGCGCCAGAACGAGGTTGCCCTGCGCTGCCGCCAGCGAGGACGTCGCCGCCGCCAGCCGGGCCTCGGCCAGCGCCACATCCGTCCGGGTCACCTCGCCCACGTCAAAGCGATCCCGGGCGGCGCGGACCTCTTGGCGGATGACGCGCACGTTGTTTTCCCGCAGGGCGACATTCTCATAGGCCCGCCGCATTTCCATGAAAGCGCTGACCGCACGGAACAGAACCTCTTGTTCGATGGCCACGAGGCCGGCGCGGGTGGCAAGGACCGATTCCTTGGCGACCTCGATGCCCAGCTTGTTGCGGTTGCCCGCATAGATGACCTGTTCGAGGATCAGGCTGATCGACGCGTTGCGGTCGACGCCGCGCTGCACCAAAAGCACATCGCGGTTGGTACCGGTGCGGATCGGTGTCCCGCCGAAATTGGTCGTGATCGGCACATCCGTGACCGACCCGTTGATGCCGTAGCTGCGCGTGATTCCCGCCTGCCACGACAGGACCGGCCGCAGCGCCGCCATGGCGGAGGCCACATCCTCGTCCGCGGCCCGAAGCGTCGCGCGGTTCTGATCCAGCAGACCACTGTTGAGATAGGCGGAGGTCAGCGCCTCGGCGAGCGTCTCGGAACTGGCAGGCAGCGCGGCACCGATCATCAGGGCGGCGATCGCCACCCGCCTTGCCACGCCCGTCCGTATGGTTTTCAGCACGTTTGCCCCCTGCCCGTTCCGCCCTCAGAGTGCGAAGGCCGCTTTTTTCTCGAATCCCGGAATGACCGGCGCGGTCCCGTTGAAGGCAAAGCGCCACGTGACCTTGCCATCCACCTTATGACCCACGCGCACCGTGCCAAGGGCCTTTTCCATGAAGATCACGACAATGCGACCGCCATCCTTCAACTGGTCGGTCAAGGCGGTCGGCAGCGTCTCGACCCCGCCTTCGACGATGATGGCGTCATAGGGCCCGTGTTCGGGCGCACCGGCCTCAAGGCCGCCCTGATGCAGGATGACATTGTCCGCATGGTGATCGGCCATCAGCGCCTGCGCCTCGGCCACCCGGTCCACGTTGCTTTCGACGGCCACGACCGCCTCGGCGATCCGTGCGATCACGGCGGAGGAATATCCCAGCCCCGCGCCCACATCCAGAACGAGGTCGGAATTGGTCAGGTTCAGCGCATCGAGCATCTTTGCAAAGACCCGCGGGTCCAGCAGGACACGGCCATGGCCGAGGTCGATGTCGTTGCTGGCATAGGCCGCCTCGATCTGTTCGCCGGGCACGAAGGCCTCGCGCGGGACGGTGAGCATCGCGTCGATGATCGGGAATTCGGTCACGTCGGACGGGCGCACCTGAGTGTCGACCATCATGCGGCGGCGGGTTGCGAAATCGGTCATGTACTAAACTCTTCCGTTCAGTTACGTCTTTGGTGTTGTGCCACAGATGCACGGTCGCGGCAATGTCTGGCAAGCGTCAAATGCACCGGATGCGGCGAGATGCGCAGGGATTTGGCCGGGTGAAATATTCGGTTGACCTTGCCCGGGCTTGGGCCTAATCACGGCGCACCACGCACGCCCCGGGTTCCGCCCGGTGCTCTGGATCGGCGAGTTGGCGGAGTGGTGACGCAGCGGATTGCAAATCCGTGTACACCGGTTCGATTCCGGTACTCGCCTCCACCATCATCCCTAGCTTTGCCCTAGATGTTCGCAACATCATTGGCTGGTGTGAATTCCGCGCCCCTTCTTCTTGTATCAGACCGTCTGCACATGCATTGACTGCCTTGCTGCTCCGACGTCGGTTGTTTGTCCATTAGGGCACCGAAAATGTCAGTTTTGGGTTTCCACGACTTCTCCGATCCACTCAGCCATCCTGCGATCTATGCGCCTGACCAAAACATCTTCAACCGCTGGTGGGCGCCAGTCGGCAAGCCACTTTCGCATCTGCGATACCGTGATCCCAACGCGATCTGCGCCACGGTGCCGTGCGAGACTTGCATCGTTGTCGCTTCGCCCATAGACCGTTGCCCGCGGGGCCTTCGGCTTGGGGCGACACTCGGTCTGCTCGCCTGCGCGCCCCGTCACAGGGCCGCTTCGCACGACGCGCGCCTTGCCGCCTCCCCCCCCCGGGGTACCAGAAAAGGACATGGTTCATGCGGTTGCTGCTACATATCGGACAGGGCAAGGCCGGATCGACCGCGATCCAGAACTTCCTGCGGGCGAACGCAGACCGGCTGCTGGAACGTGGCGTCCTGATCCCCGAGACCGGGCAGCACACCAATCATCAGGATATCTTCACCTTCCTGACCGATGATGTGAAACACCACGATCCGCAAATCTCGGGCCCCCGCGCCGATGCCCGCAAGAAGGCCTTGGGACGGCAATTCTGGCAAGCGGCGCTGGCGCAGCTGGACCAGTCACAGGCAGACTTGGTGATCTTGTCCTGCGAAAACCAGTTCCGGCCGTTTTCCCCGGACGCCCTCGAACGGTTGTGCGGGCACTTCCGACCGCATTTCGACGCGATCGAGGTCTGCGCCTACCTGCGCGACCCGGCCTCGCATTTCCTGTCCTACGCCCAGCAGGACCTGAAAAAACGCCCCGCCTTCACCATCCCCTCTCGCACCGGCTTTCGCGACACGCTGGAGCCGTGGCTGCAGCACGGGCCAGGGCCGGTGACCTGCCTGCGCTTTGCCCGCGACACGCTTGCCAACGGGGACGCGGTCGCCGATTTCTGCCAACGATTCGCGGGGATCGAAACCGAAGGACTGGCCGCGCCGGGCGCAGAGGTGAACACGACCTTCAGCGCCGAAGGCATGGAGATCATGCAGCGGTTCATGCGCGGCGCATTGCCCGCCCCGACCCGCTACCACGGCCAGCGGGCGCAACGGATGAAGGCGCTTGTCGAAGAGGCCGACCGCCGCTGCCCCGGATATGCCCGCCCGCGCCTGCACGCCACCGTCAAAGCGGCGATCGACGCGCGCCTGCAGGATCTCGACTGGCTCAAGCAGACCTTCGGCGTGGTCTTTCCCGACATCGGCGCGCCCACGCTCCCGCCTGAAGAGGCGGATGATCTCGTGCGCGGGCTCGACCGGGTGTCGGATATCTGCGCCGTCGACCCCGACCGGCTGAACGCCGTTCAGGCCGAGATGAACCGGCTTGCAGAGCCCCGGCGCGGATTTCTCGACCGGCTGACACGCCGCGCAAGACAGTGACGGATCGGGGCGCCGTGCCCCGACGGATCAGCCGCCGTGATCCTGCGCGGCACGGTCCGGAAGGAATGGCAGTGGGCTGTCCTGCAACACCGCAGCCATGATCGCGACGCCGCCGTCGGTGCTCCAGTGTCCGTAATCCGTCAGCAGCGGTCGGCCATCCTCGAAGAACAGGCGGCACTGCTCGGCGCAGACCGCGTTCAGGCTGGATACGTAGCCCAGCCCGGCCGCCTCGGCGCGCGCGGCCAGCGTTGCATCGAGCCTGCGATAGGCCGAGATATCCCATGACCCATAGCGTTCCACGGCCCGGTCAAGCGACCGGGTCTGCAGCAGCACCAGTTCCGGCTCTGGGTGAAACTCGGCGCGCGGGCCGAACAACACCACCGGCACCGCGCCGGCCGCAACGCGGTCGAGTCCCGAGAAGAGGCCGTCGATCGCCCGCGCGTTCGGCGGCAGGTCAGACCGCGTGGCGGCGGGATCACCCGTGATCAGACCTGCGGCGCGCTCGGTATAGACGATGCCACGCAGTTGATCGGCATGCGTTCCGATCCAATCGCGGGCCCAGTCATACATGTCGTCGCAATAGGCGCGCGTGCCGACCGGCTGGCTCAGGCTGCACCCGGCGCCGGTGATCTGGATCAAGGTCTGGTCGGGATAGAGCCGGTGCAGCGCCGCCCAGACATCCGCCGCGTGGCTGTCGCCCATGACGATCACGGCGCCGTCGACGGACGGGGGCAGACAGGAGGTGATCAACTGGGCTGCCGTCTTGTCGGACTTGGCCGTCACGTGGCAGGTGTCGCGGCGGATGGCGTGGAACCGGTCGGTGCGGGCGTCCTCGAACCGGCCAATCATCGCCGTCACCTCGGGCGACAGGCGGCCCGGCAGCCCTTTCGTCAGCATGATCGCCCCGCAGCCAAGGATCAGCACACCCGCCGTCCACGCGGTCCGCGTGCGCAGCCCGGCATTCGGCACGTCAAAGCCGCCGCCCGGCGCGGTTCGCCGGAACGGGGTCTCGACGAAATGATACATAAGCGCGGCCAGCGCGATGCCGAACGCTGTCAGCCCCGCCACTTCGAGCAGGTCATCGGGCATGCCGAAGCGATAGGCGTAGTAGACGATGATCGGCCAATGCACGAGATAGAGCGAATAGCTGATGCGCCCGATATAGACCACCGGGGCCAGCGACAGGATGCGCCGGTTGAAAAAGGCCTGCGGTCCGGCGACGATCAGCAGACCCGCACCAAGCGCCGGCACAAGCGCGGCGAGGCCCGGAAAGCGCATCGTTTCCGTGAACAGGACCGATGCCCCGAGAATCAGCACCACGCCCGCCGCAGAGACCGCGTTGGCGACGCCCCCCTGTCCAGCGTCCTGCCCCAGACGGCGAGCGCCCCGCCGATCGCGAATTCGTGCAGGCGCGCGACCGGCAGGAAGAACGCCGCCGCCGCGTCGATGTTCAGCATGACCTCCGAGATCACGAGCCCGATCACCCCGAGCGCGATGACCGCTTGCAGGCGCTGTCGCGGCGCCAGCTTGAACAGCCCCAGAAGAACGACCGGCCAGACGAGATAGAACTGCTCTTCGACGGCCAGCGACCACGTATGCAAGAGCGGCTTGTAGCGCGCGTCGAGGTCGAAATAGCCGGTGGTGTTCCAGAAATGGATGTTCGACACGGAAAACAGCGTCGCCGCCGTCTGGTCCGCGAGGCTGAGCAGGTGCTGCGCCGACAAAAGCCACACCCCCATGGCCAGCGTCGCCAGCAGCGTCACCCCCAAGGCCGGGCCGAGGCGCCGCAAGCGCCGCATGTAGAACCGCCCGAAGCCGAAGCGCCCGGTCGAAATGTCCCGCAGCGTGATCGCCGTGATCAGGTAGCCCGAAATGACAAAGAACACGTCCACCCCGACGAACCCGCCCCCGAGTTCGTGCAGCCCGAAATGGAAAAGCACGATCACCGAAACGGCGATGGCGCGAAGCCCGTCTATGTCCTGCCTGTACTGCATGTCCCTCTCCAACGCACCCGTCCTGCCACCTTGTCATTGCGAAATGGGAGGTGCGCCCGCAACGGCCCCGATCGGCAGACTTTCCGCTTTCGTACCGAAAGCCCGTTGGCTAAGAACACCGGATCAAGCAACCGAGGCCACGTGCTTATGCCCATTTTGCGCATCAATGACAAATGCGTCTTTTTTGCCCATGTGCCGAAATGCGGCGGCACCTCGATGACGCGCTACCTCGAGGCGCGTTTTGGCGAAATGGGCCTGCTCGACCGGGGGTTTCGCAAGGCCCCGGCGCAAGGCTGGACGCGCTCCTCGCCGCAGCATGTCCCCTTTCGCGTGCTGGAAACGCTGCTGGGGCCGGGCTTCTTCGCGCTCAGCTTCACGGTGGTGCGGCATCCGGCGACGAGGTTTCTGAGCGCCTACGAACATCAGGCGACGATCGGCGGCATCCCGCAGCGGATGCGCCCCGAAAAGCTGCTCGCGGCGCTGCCGGGTTGGTCGGACAAGCAGCACTTTGCCACGGACAACCACTTCCGACCGGCGGTCGAGATCGCCCCGGCACAGGCCGTCTTCTTTCGGCTCGAAGAGGGCTTTGACGCCATGTCCGCGTGGCTCGACGGACTTGAGGGCCAAAGCCACCCCGACCTCGCGGTCCAGCACGAGAACAGCCGCAAGAAGGTCCAGAAGAAGCAGCCCACGCTCAACCGTCTGCTGCATGGCAAGGTCACGCGCCCGAAGCTGACGCCGGAATTGGCTGAGCGCATCCACGCGGTCTACGCGCCGGATTACGCGCGCTTCGGCTATGACGTGATGCCCCCTCATGGCTAGCACCGGGCAGATCACCCTCACCGGCGAGACGCCGACCGCCCAAGCCGCGCTACGCCCCGCATTGGAGGGGATGGATACCCCCCTCGATCCGGTCTGCGTGACGGTTGCCGACGCCCTTCTGATCCCGCCGGCCTTTTCCTATCCGCCATCAAGGACCCGCCCCGGCAAGGCCGCGACCGGCGTCTATGACGCGGACGGCGCCTATGTCCGGGCGTCGGGCTCGTTTCGCGGGCCGGACCTTGGCGATGCCCCGTTCGGAGGCCGCCCCTTGGGTGACATCGTCGAACCGGTGCCGCGCCCGTCGGCGCAGTACGACGTCGCGGTCTACGGCGGATATCTTCGGGGGCATTACGGGCACCTGCTGCTGGAGGGGCTGGCGCGGTTCTGGCACCTGCCGGATGTCGCGCCGGACCTGCCCATCCTCGTGCACACGGACGCGCCCGACAGTCCCGGCTTCTTGGCCTTGCAGCGGTTGCTTGCGCGGCTTGCCCCGCTCGATTTCGATTTCGGTCGCCTGATCCCCTGCCACGCGCCGATGCGGGTGCGCGAGCTGATCGTACCGGAACCGGCGCTGCATATCCGGCACGGTGTGTCGCCGCGCCATCTGGAGGCCTGCGCGCGCCTTGGCCGCAGCCTGCCTTGGCCCGCGCCCAGCGACCAGCCGCTTTACCTGTCCCGCGCCGGCTTGACCGACGATGCCCGCGCCATCGTGGGAGAAGCCCAGATCGAGGCGGCGCTGGCGCGGGCCGGGGTGCGGGTGCTGCGGCCCGAAACCCTGCCGTTCGAAGAGACGATCCGCGCCCTCAGGACACATACGCGCGTTCTGGGGCCGGTCGGCTCTGCGGTCCACGGAACGATCTTTGCCCCCGGTCGCCGCCTCGCCTACATCGCCAATGGCATCGATCCCCGCAAGCTGCGCACCTACGTGACCCTCGACCGCAGGAACGCAGTGTCGGCGGATTTCCTGCGCCTGACCGACGATTTCGAGGAAAACCGCAGCAAGACGTGGCTCCGCAAGCTGTGTGAAGACCGCGACCATCCGGTCATGATCGACCCCGACGCACTGTTTCGGATCTGGGCCGAGGGCGGGATGATCGACAGCGTCCCCCGTCTTGACCCGCACGAACGGGCGCAGCTGACCAGCCAACGCGAGGACGCGGTGCGCCGCGCGATCGCCCGGCGCGGGACGGAGATCGGGGGTCTCAGCAGGCTTCGGTTGCGGATCGAGGCGCGGCGCGTCCTTCGAACCGGCTGAACCCGGTCCCGTCGGCATCCGCCGCCTCAGGCACTGTGGAAGACATAGGACCGCATCGAGACCGAGCCGAGATCGATGCTGTCCGTCATGAAGGTCAGATCGTCACGGGCATCGGACGCGCCCGCGATGGTCAGCGCGGGCATGTAATGGTCGACGGACGGGTGCGCGGCCTCGAACAAGGCCCCCAGACCGGCCCGATCCGCCAGCGCGGCGAAATCCCGATCGACAAGCCGGTCGGCAAAGAGCGCGTCGAATTCCAGCGCAAAGTCATGCGGTTGGCTGTTCGCGCCCCAGCGGATCTGGCCGAGATTATGAACCACGTTCCCCGATCCGAGGATCAGCACGCCGCGATCTCGAAGCTCGGACAGGGTCTTGCCGATCTCCAGCTGGTAGTCCAGACCCCGCCCCATGTCGATGGACACCTGAAAAACTGGCACATCAGCGCCGGGATACAGGAACTTCAACACCGTCCACGCGCCGTGATCCAGCCCCCAGCTGTCGTCCTCTTGGGCGTGATGACTGGCCAGCAGCGAGACCACCTCGCGCGCCAGTGCCGGATCGCCGGGCGCTGGATATTGCTGGTGGTAGAGCGCCTGCGGAAAGCCATAGAAATCGTGGATCGTTCCGGGCATGGCGGAGACGTCGACCAAAGTGGTGCCCCGCGTCATCCAATGCGCCGAGACGACAAGGATCGCCGTCGGGCGCGGCAGGGACCGGCCCAGATCGGTCCATGCGCGGCTGTAATCGGTGTCCTCGATGGCGTTCATCGGGCTGCCATGACCAAGAAAGACAAGGGGCATGCGGTCGGACGGCGCAAGGCTGGCCTTGAGGTCATCCAGCGTGCGGGTGGCGGTCATCTCGTATCCTCCTGTTCGGGGGCAAAGCGCGTTGTCTGGACATAGAATAGACCTTGCCTTTCATCCACGAAATGGCGACATCGTAGAATGACCTTCAATAATACGTTCCGAATGAGCAGATGGACCTGATCGACGAACTCAAGGCTTTCGTGGCAACGGCCAAGACCGGGTCCTTTACGGCGGCGGCGGACCAGTTGGGCGTGTCGAACCGCCTGACCTCGAAATACGTGGCGGAATTGGAAACGCGGCTCGGGGTGCGCCTGTTGCAGCGCACCACGCGCAAGGTCGGCGTCACCCCCGCCGGAGAGGACCTGCTGGCCCGCGCCCCCGCCCTGCTGGAGGATCTGGACGCCCTGCTCGCCGATATATCCGAGGATTCGCGCGGCCTGACCGGCGTCATCCGCATTTCCGCCCCTGTCACCTTTGGCGAGGCCTATCTGGGTGGCATGCTGGCGCGCTTTGCCGCCGCGCATCCCGGCCTCAGCTTCGATGTGCGGCTTCAGGACAGCTTTGTCGATCTGGCCAGCGACGGGATCGACGTGGCTTTTCGCATCGGGCGTTCGGAGATGCTGTCGCTCAAGACCCGCAAGCTGGGCGAGGTCCGCACGGTCGCGGTCGCCAGCCCCGCCTATCTTGCGCAGCACGGCACGCCGCAACACCCCGAGGACCTCACGCGGCACGCCTGTATCCTCGACACCAACCGCCGCGCGCCGCGCCGCTGGGTCTTCGTCCGCGACCGGACCGAGCATGTCGTCGAGGTGCAGGGCCGCTTTCAGGTCAATTCGGCCCGCGCCGCCGCCGATCTGGCGCTGGCCGGGCTTGGCATCGCCTTCGCCCCGCGCTTTGCCCTGCGCGAGGGATTGGCCGACGGGCGGCTGGTGCAGGTTCTGGACGGGGCCGAGGGCGCCCCCATTCCAGCCAGCGCGGTCTATCTCGAGGGGCGGTCACTGCCGCGCAAGGTCCGCGCGCTGATCGACTTCGCCGCCGAGGACATCCGCCGCGCCGGGGTGCTGTGAGCCGCCTTGCAAAAACCCACAGCACCTGTTCCGGAATACAGGCTGCAAAACGCCGCGCGCTGCCCCATATCTGCGCCAGTCACCCAAGGAGAGCGCCATGACCTTTCGTCCCGTTGCCGCCACCAGCCATGCCCAACCCACGATGGAGGGCGCAGGCGTCCACCTGCACCGCGTCTTCGGCTTTGGCGATCCGACACTGACCGACCCGTTCCTGATGATGGACGATTTCCGCAACGATGACCCACGGCTTTATTCCAAGGGCTTCCCGTGGCATCCCCATCGCGGCATCGAGACAATCACCTACGTGCTCGAAGGACAGGTCGAACATGCGGATTCGCTGGGCAATACTGGCCTTCTGGGGCCGGGCAGCGTGCAATGGATGACCGCCGGATCGGGCATCCTGCATCAGGAAATGCCCTCGGGCGACACGCAGGGCCGCATGCATGGGTTTCAGCTGTGGGCCAACCTGCCCTCGTCGCTGAAGATGACCTCCCCGCGCTATCAGGACATCACCGGCAGCGACATTCCCGTCGAGGGCGACGATGACGGCACGGTGGTCAAGGTGATCATCGGGTCGTTCTGGGGCAAGACCGGGCCGGTCGATGGCATCGCCGCGAACCCGATGCTGCTGGATGTCTCCGTGCCCGCCGGGCGGCGCAAGGTGCTGCCCGTCGACACGCGGTCGAACGCGCTGGCCTATGTCTTTGCCGGGTCGGGGACCTTCCGCGATGCCAGTGACCCCGTGGGCATCAAGGTGGAAAAGGAATATCGCGGGTCCGAGTTGAACATCCGCGACATGACCGGCAACCGCACGCTCGTGCGCTTTGGCGCGGGGGACGAGATCACCGTTCAGGCGGGCGACGAGGGCATCCGCTTTCTGCTGATGACGGGCCGGCCCATTCAGGAACCCGTGGCGTGGCACGGGCCCATCGTGATGAATACGCAGGCCGAGTTGCGGCAGGCGATGATGGACCTGAACAACGGCAGTTTCATCAAGGCGCATTGAGGCCGCGCGGGCGGGAAATGTTTCCGCCCCGTCACGGCCTCTTGAGAAAGGGTCAGCACCTTTTCACTGCGATCCGGCTGCTTTTCCTGTAAGCCTGTCAAAGGCCTGCCCGACCGGGTGGGCCTCTGACATGGATGGGCGACGCCCTGCGTGGCGCGGCTTGATCAAGGCCGTGCGACCGGGGCATACCCGTCCGGTCAGCGAGCCACGGGACCGCACGGGAGACCTGAATGATCGATGCTGCCCTCTTGCCGCTGCAACGCCGGGTCCTGCTTCCCCCTGCGCGATGGCTGGCGCGGGCCGGGATCAGCGCGGACCACCTGACGCTTGCAGGCTTTGCCATCGGCCTGCTGGCCGTGCCCGCGCTGGCGTTCGGGCAATTCGGGCTGGCGCTGCTGGTCATCGCGCTGAACCGCGTGCTCGATGGTCTGGACGGGGCCGTGGCGCGGCTGACCACACCGACCGATCGCGGGGCGTTTTTGGACATCGCGCTCGACTTCGTCTTTTACGCGTTGATCCCGCTGGGCTTTGCGCTGGCCGATCCGGAAAGAAACGCCCTGCCCGCCGCGGTGCTGATCGCCGCCTTTGTCGGCACGGGGTCATCCTTTCTTGCCTTTGCCACCATCGCCGCCAAGCGCCGGTTGACCGCAGACGCCTATGCCTCCAAGGGGCTGTATTACCTTGGCGGCTTGACCGAAGGGTTCGAGACCATCGCGCTGTTCGTCGCCATGTGCGCCCTGCCTGCCCTGTTCCCGGTGCTGGCCTATGGCTTTGCCACGGCTTGCGCGCTGACCACCCTGACCCGCTGGTATCACGGCTGGGTCGCGCTTGCGCCGGAAAACCGGCAAACTGACACAACACACCGCCCGAAGGCCTGACCAGAGGCCCACCCAAGGAGAAGACATGCGCCTGAAACCGATACTTGCCGTGCTGGCGGCCCTGACCGCCTCGCCCGCCCTCGCCGACTGGGCAGAGACCGTCGAGGTCGCCCGTGGCCAGACCGTCTACTGGAATGCGTGGGGCGGGGATGAGCGCACCAATGCCTTCATCGCATGGGTTGGCGAGCAGACGCAGGCGCAATACGGCGTCTCGGTCGAGCATGTCCGCCTGACCGACACCGCCGAGGCCGTGACCCGCGTCGTCTCCGAACGTGCCGCCGGGCAGGATGATAATGGCTCCGTCGACCTGATCTGGATCAACGGGCCGAATTTCCTCGCGATGAAGGAACAGGATCTGCTGTTCGGCCCCTTCGTGCAGGACCTGCCGAACATCCGCCATGTCGATATGAGCGAGAACACCCCCGCGACGCTGGATTTCACCGTGCCGGTCGAGGGCATGGAAAGCCCGTGGCGGCTGGCAAGGTTCGTCTTCATCCATGACAGCGCGCGGGTCGAGACGCCCCCGGCGGACATGGCGGCCTTCGTCGATTGGGCCGCGTCCCATCCCGGTCGCTTCACCCATCCCGATCCGTCGAACTTCATGGGGGCGACCTTTCTGAAGCAGGCGCTGATCGAATTGGCGCCCGATCCCTACGCCCTGCTGAAGCCGGTCTCGGATATGACCTTCGAGGCGCAGACCGCGCCGCTTTGGGCATGGTATGACGCGCTGCGCCCCAACATGTGGCGCGCCGGTCAGACCTTTCCCGAGAATGAAAGCATCCAGCAGCAATTGCTGAACGATGGCGAGATCGATATCGCCATGTCCTTCGATCCGGCCTCGGCCGCCGCGAACATCGCCAAGGGGTTGCTGCCGGAGAGCGCGCGCGTCTTCGTGCCTGTGGGCGGGACCATCGGCAATATCAGCTTCGTCGCCATCCCCTACAACGCCGCCAATGCCGAGGGCGCACAGGTGGTCGCGAACTTCCTGCTCGACCCTGCCGTACAGGCGCGGATGCAGAATATCGAGGTGATGGGCTCGTTCTCGGTGCTCGATCCCGACCTGCTGGACGCCGAGGCGCGCGCCGCGTTCGATGCGCTGCCGAGCGCGCCGGCGCTGCCGACGCTGGCCGAGCTGGGGTCCACCCTGCCCGAGCCGCATCCCAGCTGGATGACGCGCCTGACCGAGGAATGGGCCAAGCGTTACACCCGGTGAGGGCGACCCTGACAGACGGATGGGCGCTGCGCGCCGCCGTGCTGGTCACGGTGGCGCTGGGGCTTGTACTGCCGATCGCGGCGGGGTTTTGGCAGACCGCGCGCGCGGCGGCCGGGGTGATGCCCGCCATCGGGTTCGACGCGCTGTCGCTGGACCCGCTGCGCGCGCTGGTGACAGCGCCGGGCTTCGGGACCGCGCTGCGCCTGACGGTGGTGACCGGCCTCGGCGCAACGCTGCTGTCGGTCGCCGTCGCCGTCGGGGCCTGCGCGGTCCTGCATAACCGCATGGGCGCGCGCGCCGGGGGGCGGCTTCTGACCCCGTTCCTTGCGGCGCCGCATGCGGCGATGGCCATCGGGCTGGCCTTCCTGCTGGCGCCGTCCGGCTGGATCGCCCGGGCGCTGGCACCCTTGGTGGGGTTCGACCGGCCGCCGCTCTGGATTACGGTGAACGACCCTTTCGGGTTGGCGCTGATCGCCGGGCTGATGGTCAAGGAAATCCCCTTCCTGCTGCTGGTGATCCTGTCGGCGCTCAGCCAGTTGCCGGTGCGCCAGCATCTGGCGGCAGGGCGCTCGCTGGGCTACGGGCGCGGCATCGTCTGGATCAAGATCATCCTGCCACAGGTCTGGCCGCTGATCCGCCTGCCGGTGATGGTCGTGCTGGCGTTTTCGCTGTCGGTCGTTGACATGGCGCTGATCCTCGGCCCGTCGAACCCGCCGACCCTGTCTGTCCTGCTGCTGCGCCTGTTCACGGCGCCCGATATCGGCCAGATGCTTCCGGCTTCGGCGGGGGCGCTGTTGCAGGCGGTGCTGGTCGGGCTGTCCTTTCTGCTGTTGCTGGGGGGCGAGCGCCTGTGCCGCCGCATCGGGCGCTGGTGGGTGCGGCGCGGGGGGCGCGGTCACAGCGCCGAGCCGGGCCTGTGGGCCCTGACCGTGCTGGCGGCGCTGCTGTTCGGACTGGGCGCTCTGGCGATGCTGTCGCTCGTGGTCTGGTCCTTTGCGTGGCGCTGGACATGGCCGGACCTGCTGCCCGGCAGCTGGTCGCTGCGCGCATGGATGAGCCCCGGCAATGGCTGGGCCAAGGCCCTTTGGAACACGGTGCTGCTGGCCGCAGCCACCACCGCGCTGTCGCTCGCGCTGGCCATCGCTTGGCTCGAAGGCGAAGACCGCGCCCGGCGCGGACGCGCGGGCTGGGCCGAGGCGCTGATCTACCTGCCGCTGCTGGTGCCACAGATCGGGTTCCTGTTCGGATTGAACGTGCTGTTCCTGACGATCGGCCTGACCGGCGGCACCTTGGCGGTGATCTGGGCGCAGGCGCTGTTCGTCTTTCCCTATGTGATGATCGCCCTGTCGGACCCGTGGCGCGCGCTCGACCCGCGCCTGTCGCGAGCGGCGGCCTCGCTGGGTGCGGGGCCGTGGCGGCGGCTGGTCGCGGTCAAGCTGCCCGCCCTGCTGACTCCGATCCTGACCGCCGCCGCCATCGGCGTCGCGGTCTCGGTGGCGCAATACCTGCCGACCCTGTTCATGGGGGCGGGCCGCGTCGCGACCCTGACCACCGAAGCGGTCACGCTGTCCTCGTCGTCGGACCGGCGGGTGACCGGCGTCTACGCCACCTTGCAAGCGGCGCTGCCCTTTGCCGCCTATGCGCTCGCGCTCTTGGTGCCGGCCGTGCTGCATCGCAACCGCCGCGCCCTGCTGGCCGGAGACCCGTCATGAGCCTCGACCTGTCTACGCTGTCCGTCGCCCCCAAAGCGGGCGAGCCGCTGTTTCCCCCGCTGACCCTGTCGGTCGCGCCCGGGCAGGTCGCCACGGTGATGGGCCCCTCCGGTATCGGCAAATCGACGCTGCTGGATGCCATAGGCGGGCACCTCGCGCATGGCTTTGCCTGCACCGGGTCCGTGCAACTCAACGGGCGGGACCTTGGCCCGCTGCCCGCTGAGGCACGCCGCGTGGGATTGCTGTTTCAGGACGCGCTGCTGTTTCCGCATTTGTCGGTGGGCGACAACCTTGCCTTTGGCCTGTCGCGCCGGGTGCGTGGCCGTGCCGCGCGGCGCGCCGCCGTCGAGACGGCGCTGGACCGGGCCGGGCTGTCGGGCCTGCACGACCGCGACCCGGCCACCCTGTCAGGTGGTCAACGCGCGCGCGCCGCGCTGATGCGCACGCTTCTGGCTGAGCCACAGGCCCTGCTATTGGACGAGCCGTTTTCCAAGCTGGACGTGGCGCTGCGGGCCGATATCCGGGCCTTCACGCTGGACCATATCCAAAGCCGCGCGATCCCGGCGCTGATGGTGACCCATGACGCCGAGGATGCCCGCGCGATGCAAGGCCCGGTGATCGACCTGACCGCCCTCAGCCCGCGTTGAAGAAGCCAAAGCCGCTGGCGGCCAGCGAAATCTCGTCGCCGGTGGTCTCGACCCCCTCGCCCAGCAGCCTGTCGCCATGCGGCAGGCTGACCGAGACCGGCGCCGCCGACAGGTTGAACACGCACAGCACCGCGTCGCCACGCGTGAACGCGAGCAGCGGGTGGGGAACGTCGTGGAAGACGATGTCGCCGTCGCGCAGCGCGGGCTGCGCACGTCGGAAGGCCAGCATCTCGCGGTAGAACGCCAGCACCGATCCCGCGCCCTGCGCCGACACCGCGCGCTGCCATTGCGGCGCTTTGACCGGCAGCCAGGGCGTGGCATCGGTGAACCCGCCATGCGGCGCCTGCGCATCCCAGACCATCGGTGTGCGGCAGCCATCGCGGCCCTTGTCCGCTGGCCAGAACATGAGGCCCTGCGGGTCGGTCAGTTCGTCATAGCTCAGCTCGGTTTCCAGCTGGCCCAGCTCCTCGCCCTGATACAGGCAGACCGAGCCCCGGAACGACAACAGCATCGCCGCCGCCTGCTTGGCGACGCTGTCGGCATCCTTGCCCTGATCCTTCCAGCGCGAGACATGGCGGATCACGTCATGATTGGAGAACGCCCAGCACGGCCAGCCTTCGGGCGCGCCATCGAAGAACCGCTCCATCTGGCCACGGAAATGCGCGGGGGTGAATTTCGGCCCCAGCATGTCGAAGGAATAAGCCATATGCAGCCGGTTGCCCGAGGTGTACTGCCCCATGATCTCGATGCCGTGATAGTTCTCTCCGACCTCGCCCACCAGCGTCCGGTCGTCGAATTCGTCCAGCAGCGCGCGCATCCTTTGCAGGAAGGGCAGGTTCTCGGGCTGGTTCTTCGAGAACAGGTGGTAGAGCATGTTGTAGGGGTTCCACGCCTCGGCCGCATCGGGGCGGAAATTCGCCGCGTCGTTGCGCAGCTTGCGGTCGTGGAAGTAGAAATTCACCGTATCGAGACGGAAGCCATCGACCCCGCGCTCCAACCAGAAGCGCATGGTGCCCAGCAGCCAGTCCTGCACCTCGGGGTTGTGAAAATTGAAATCCGGCTGCTCTTTGAGAAAGTTGTGGAAATAGTACTGTCGGCGGCGCGGCTCCCATTCCCAAGCGATGCCGCCAAAGATCGCCTGCCAGTTGTTGGGCGGGCTACCATCGGGATTCGGATCGGCCCAGACGTACCAATCAGCCTTGGGATTGTCGCGCGAACTGCGCGATTCCTCGAAGAACGGGTGCTGGTTCGAACTGTGCGAAAGCACCTGATCGATGATTACCTTCAGTCCCAGTTCATGGGCGCGGGCCACCATCGCGTCGAAATCGTCCAAGGTGCCAAAGGTCGGGTCGATATCGGTATAATCCGACACGTCATAGCCCATATCCTTCATCGGCGAGGTGAAGATCGGCGACAGCCAGATCGCATCCACCCCGAGGCTGGCGATATGCGGCAGGCGCTCGGTGATGCCCTTGAGGTCGCCGATCCCGTCGCCATTGCTGTCTTGGAACGAGCGGGGGTAAATCTGGTAGGTGACGGACCCGCGCCACCAATCCTTGTTCGCCATGATGACCTCTTTCAGCCGGGATGAATCAGGGACCGTACCGATCCGGTTAGCGCAAACGCCTGCCGAAAACGCGCCCGGTTGGCAAGCCGCATCTGCGGATGGCGCTGGAAACCGCACGAAAGCTGCAGACATCGCGGGCTGACATGCTCAAAACTCTCGCAACCTGAGGTGGTTTCGCGGTAGGATGGGCCATTCATTTACGCATCAGTCATTGTGAGGGCCCATGTCCGTTCATGTCGTCTTTGTCCACGGTGTCGCCAATCGCGAAGGTGACGCCTATTCCCAAACCGTCGCCCGGCGCAGCGAGCGTTTCCGCAAGCTGGTCTTTGGCGAGGCCGCGACCATCGAGAACCCGTATTGGGGGGCGTTCGGCGCCAATCCTGCGGGCGGGCGCTATCGCTGCCTGCCCGATTACGACGATCCGACCGGCGACGGGGTCGAGGTGCTGGCCGTGGCGCCGCCGCCTGCGACCGGCGCCGCGCCGCGTCTGGTCGAGCTGGCACGCGAGGACTTTCCCGAAACCGTCGACCTGCTCTTTGCCGGGGTGCTGGAGCGGGCGCAGGCGGACGGGCCGGACCTGCCGGACGAGGCCGTGGCGCAGGCGCAAATGGCCGCGATCTATGCCAGCGAGGTGCCCAACCCGCCTTGGCTGCAGGCCGATCTGACCGATGAGCAATTCCTCAAGGAATTGACCAACCGCGCCAAGGCCTATGCCACAGCGCAGGCCGGTGCCGTCCCGGAAAACGACGTCGAGGTGCTGGGTCTTGGGTCATGGCTGCGTGACAGCGCCGAGGCGGTCGTCGACCGCGTGCGCAATGCCGGTGGGCGCGTGGCGCTGGCCGTGGGCCGCGAGGCACTGCACGGGCATGTGGCGACCTTCATCGGCGATGTCTTTTCCTATCTCAAGGACGGCTCCGGGCGCGCGCCGATCCGCGCCCTGATCAAGGACGAACTGACCAAGGCCGTCGACAGCGGCAAGCCCATCGTGCTGATCGGCCATTCCATGGGCGGAGTGATCCTTGCCGATTGTCTGGGTGACCAAGCCTTTTGTGACAGCGTCGGGCTAAAGGACGGGCGCAGGATCGCGGCGCTGGTCACGGTCGGCTCGCAGCCCGGCTTCTTTCAGGAGCTGAACCTGTTGGGGCTCGATCCGCAGCCACGGCTGGAGGTGGTGGAGCATTGGATCAACGTCTTTGACGAACTCGACGTGCTGTCCTTCCGCGCAGCCCCCTTGTTCGACGGCGGCGTCAAGGACATGATGTTTTCCAGCCGCACCGGCATCTTCGACGCGCATGGTGCCTATTTCGAGCGCGTGCAGTTCTATGAACGGCTGCGCAAGCGGCTCAAGGCGCTGGATGTCCCGGTGAAAGGCACGGCATGACCCTGATCTACGACCGCGCGTCGGATGCGCCGCAGAGCCACGCCATCGTCATCGGCGTGGGCTGCTTTCCGCATCTCGACGGGTCCAAGCCGGACCTGATGAAGGAACTGCGCAGCGTCGACGGCGTGACCAGCCCGCCCAACAATGCCCGCGCCATCGCCGCATGGCTGATCGACGCGGCGGACCGGCTGGTGCCGCCGCTGGGCTCGGTCGAGTTGTTGATCAGCGAAAAGGATGGCAGCGCCGCCACGTTCGACGGCAAGGCCATCGCCCCTGCGACCGGCGACGACGTCTCGGACGCGCTGGGCGATTGGCTGGCCCGCTGCGGGTCGGACCCCGGCAACCTCGCCCTGTTCTATGGCAGCAGCCACGGCATGCAGGCGCAAGAACACATCCTGTTGCTCGAAGACGCGGGCGAAGACCCGTTCGACCCGTGGCGCAACATGCTCTCGCTGAACCATCTGCACCGCAACCTGTACAAGAAGAACCACAAGCGCAGCGTGCTGTTTGCCGATTGCTGCCGCAACCTGCTCGAAGGCGGGATCACCTCGCTCGATCAATTCACTGGGCGGCGGATCGGAAATATCTCGCAGCTGGAATACGCGCAGGCCCGCAACGCGCCCGACCGTTTCGTCTACCTGCTGAGGGCCGCGCCGCCGGGCGTGGTGGCCAAGGCCACGCGCAACGGGCTGGGCTACATGACGGAGTCGCTGCTGAAATGCTTCGACGGCGGCGCGGGCGAGAAAAGAGCGCATTACGGCTGGTGCATCACGCCCGGTCGGCTGCGCGGCTGGGTCGAGGCCGCCGGGCGATATGGGCTGGGGATCGACGATCCGGACATGCGCCCCATCGACGATGACAGCGCGTGGGACACCACGCCGATCCTGACCCTGCCGGGGATGCCGCGCTACCCGGTCCGTGTGCGCGAGGCCGATGCGCTGGACTTGGGCCGCGCGACCCTGTCGCTGGCGCAGGCCAGCACCGCCTTTCTCGAGCAACGACCGCCCACGCCCGGCGCGGTGGCCCCCCTCAGTGTCTGGGTGCCGCCCAGCATGGACGATTACGAGGCTGCGGGCGAGATCCTTGAGCCCGGCGGCGCCCCGATCCTGCTGCAAACCGTTCCGGTCCCCGTCATCAGCGACGGCACGGACGTGGCGCTTCGGAGGACGTGATGCAGGACGATGACGCCGCCCAGACCGCGACGTTGACCGTCGACAAAGCCCCGAGCCTGCCGTTTCAGGACGTGACCGTCATGGATGACGGCTTTGCCATCCAAGCGCAGCAGACCCTGAACGAGACCGCCGATAGCCTAACGCTGGCGCTGCGCCCCGGTCGCTACATGGTCAGCGGCCTGTCCCCCAGCGGCGCGCGCCTGCGGGTTGCCGTCGAGTTGGGCGATGGCGATGACCGCCGGATCACCGTGGCCAGCGAACAAGACAGCCCGCATGAATGGCTGGCCGATCTCAACGCGCGCAACCAAGTGCCGCGCTCGGCCGCCAATGTCAGCCGCAAGGTCATCGAGGCGCTCGGGACGCGGTCGCTCAGCGCCCTGCTGGAGGTCAGCCCGGTCTCGTCCTTGTCCTTGCCGGTGGGCGTCGTGTCCTATGCGGCCCAAGGCATGGTCGAGGATGCCACACAGGCGCTCGACCGGCGTCTTGGTCTGGGCAGCCGCCCGAAACGGTCCACGCGCCGCCCGCAGGATGTCAGCCTGCGCAGCTATGTCTGGGCCTCCGATCTCGGTCGCTGGGTCCGGTCCGACCTGATCGACCGGGTGCAGGGCGAGTACGCGATGGATTACACCCGCCTCTACCTGCCGCCGCGCCCCTATGTGGACGACGCGCTGAGGGACAGGATTCACCTCGTCGGCAGTTTTCGCAAGGATCAGCCCGCGCGATTCATCGCCCTGCCCCTGTTCGGCGAGGGCGCGCAACTGGTGCTGTCGCATAGCGGCGGCGCCGACAGCGCGGCGCGGCGGTTTTCATGGTATCTGTCAGCGGTCGACGACCGGATCGACGGGCTGTTGCAGTCGATCAAGGGGCGCGGGTTCGAGGACAGCGACGCCGTCTCGGAAGAGGCTTTCAAGGTCGCCGACCGTGCCTTGCATGACAAGGTCCACGATCCCGAGGCGGCCGTCGTCGCCACGCTGTTCCTGTTGCGTCACAGGCGGCTGGGCAAACGGCCCGGCTGGGTCGAGAACCTTGCGAACTGGTTCCCGTGGTCGCCAGATGCACTGGCCGTAGGGGCTTGGGCGAACCTGCTGTTCGAGACCGGCGATCAGGCCGAGGTCCTGTCGAAACTGGCCAAGATACATCACGCCGGCCCGCCGCAATTCCTTGCCGCACGCCGCCTGCTGCGCGATCTGCTGTCGATCACCCGCAGCGGCGACGACTGGTCGTCCCTGCCCGCCGACACGCGGCAGATGCTGGACCGGCTCTGGGCGCGGCTGGGCAAGGAAATGCAGCGAGAGGTGAGCGCCGGGCCATTCTACGCCTTCACCGAAAGCTTCGGCACGGGCGGCCCCTCGTCCTGAGGTGAAAATAACGGCGATTGGATGTGCCGCCATCGGCAACCGGGCGGGCCGCGCTTGCCGGGCGTGGGCCGGGCTGGCTATGGTCCGGGCAAGTACGCTTGCCAATGCTGACGGGACCGATGCCGCATTACCGAACGACCTTGGGCGGGGAACAGCACCGCTTTGACACGCTGGCCGAGGTCATGGCCAAGGCCACGCCCGCGCGGTCCGGCGATGCGCTCGCGGGCGTGATCGCCGAAACGGATGTGGACCGCGTTGCTGCGCAGATGGTGCTGGCCGACCTCCCGCTTGATCTGTTCCTGACCGAGGCGCTGGTCCCCTACGAGACCGACGATGTCACCCGGCTGATCCTCGACAGCCATGACGCGGCGGCCTTTGCGCCGGTCGCGCATATGACCGTCGGGCAGTTCCGCGACTGGCTGCTGTCCGATGCCGCGACGCCCTCCGTGCTGCGCGCGCTGGCACCGGGGCTGACGCCGGAAATGATCGCGGCCGTGTCCAAGCTGATGCGCAACCGCGACCTGATTTCGGTCGCGCGCAAGGTCGAGGTCGTCACGGCGTTTCGATCAACACTGGGCCTGCCGGGGCGGATGGGCTCGCGCCTGCAACCCAACCACCCGGCGGACGACCTGCGCGGTATCGCCGCCTCGGTGCTGGACGGGCTGTCCTTTGCGGTGGGCGATGCTGTGATCGGCATCAACCCGGCCACCGACAACATCCCCACCGCCATGTCCCTGCTGCACATGCTCGACGAATTGATCGGCACCTACGCGATCCCCACGCAAAGCTGCGTGCTGACCCATGTCACCAATTCCATAGAGATCATCGAGCGCGGCGCGCCCTTGGATCTGGTCTTTCAATCCGTGGCCGGGACGCAGGCCGCAAACGAGGGGTTCGGCGTCACCCTGCCCCTTTTGGCCGAGGCGCGCGATGCCGCCCTGTCGCTCAACCGGGGCACGGTGGGCCGCAACGTCATGTATTTCGAGACCGGTCAGGGCAGCGCCCTGTCGGCGGATGCCCATCATGGCATCGACCAGCAGACGCTGGAGGCGCGCGCCTATGCCGTCTGCCGCGCCTTCGACCCGTTGCTGGTCAACACCGTGGTCGGCTTCATCGGCCCGGAATACCTGTTTGACGGCAAGGAGATCATCCGCGCCGGGCTGGAGGACCATTTCTGCGGCAAGCTTCTGGGCCTGCCGATGGGCGTGGATGTCTGCTATACCAACCACGCCGAGGCCGATCAGAACGACATGGACGTGCTGATGACCCTGCTGGCGGCGGCGCGGGCGCATTTCCTGATCGCCGTGCCGGGGGCGGATGACATCATGCTGAATTACCAAAGCCTGTCCTTCCATGACATCGCCTATCTGCGCAACGCGCTGGGCCTGAAGGCCGCGCCGGAATTCGAGGAATGGCTGGTGGCCATGGGGCTGGTGGACAGCAGCGGTTTGCTGGTCGAGAGCGGCGCCGGGGCGCAGCGCCTGCTGGAGCGTGCACCATGAGCGATATCGCCAAGGACCCATGGGCGCGTCTGCGCGCCGCGACACCCGCTCGCATCGCGCTGGGGCGGTCGGGCGCGGGCCTGCCGACGCAGGCCAATCTGGCCTTTCAATTTGCCCATGCCCGCGCGCGGGACGCAGTGCATTCGGCGCTGGATGTCGATCGGTTGGTGGCCGATCTGGGCGATCTGCCGGTGATCCGCACCCGCTCGGCGGTGCCGGACCGGGCCAGCTACCTGCGGCGACCGGATCTTGGACGGACACTCGCCGAAGGCGAGGCCGCGCACCTGCCCTGCAGCCCCTGCGATGTGCTCTTCGTGATTGCCGACGGGCTGTCTGCGGCGGCGGTGCAGGCCCATGCCGCGCCGGTCATCCACGCCACCCTGCTCCGGCTCAAGGGCCTGACCTGCGGGCCGATCGTCATCGCCGAACAGGCCCGCGTTGCCATCGGCGACCAGATCGGGACAGCCATCGGCGCGCGGCTGACCGTGCTGCTGGTGGGCGAACGTCCGGGCCTGACCGTGGCCGACAGCCTTGGCGCCTACCTGACCTTCGGCCCCAAACCCGGCACCCGCGACAGTGCCCGCAACTGCCTGTCCAACATCCACGGCCAAGGCGGCATGAGCCATGACCGCGCCGCCGACAAGATCGCGTGGCTGGCGCGCGCGGCGCTCAAGCTGGGTCTGACCGGGACCGGTCTGAAGGAAGATGCCGATGTCAGCCCGTTGCTTCCGGACTGACGGCCTGTGGTCACCCGACTGCCCAGCCTACTCGGCGACGACGATGCGCGTATTCCACGCCGCGCACGCGGCGGCGAGGTCGGCGGGCATCGGGCGATCGGTAAAGAACGTGTCGATCTCGGCCAGCGAGGCGATCCGCGCGGGCGCGCTGCGCGACAGCTTGGTCTGATCCGCCACGAGGAAGGTCTTGCGCGACTGCCGCAGGATCGCTTGGCTGACGCTGACCTCCTGAATGTCGAAATCGAGCAGATCGCCATCGCGGTCCAGCGCCGAACAGCCGATCACCGCTAGGTCGAACTTGAACTGGCGGATCGTTCCGGCGGCGAGGTTGCCGACAAGGCCGCCATCGGCGCGCCGCAACTGGCCACCGGTCACGATGATCTCGCAATTGCTGTTCCCGGCGAGGATGTTGGCGACGTTCATGTTGTTCGTCACGACCATCAGGTTCTCGTGGCGCATCAGTTCTTCGGCGACGGCCTCGGTCGAGGTGCCGATATTGAGAAACAGCGAAATGCTGTCGGGGATCTCGGCGGCGCAAGCCCGGGCAATGGCGCGCTTGGCTTCGGGATTCAGGCTGCGGCGTTCCTCGTAGCCGATATTCGTCGTGCCCGAGGGCAGGACGGCGCCACCATGGACCCGCTCCAGCCGTCCCGCATCCGCAAGGTCGGTCAGGTCGCGGCGGATGGTCTGCAAGGTCACGCCGAAATGCTGGGCCAGCCCGTCGACCGTGACCTTGCCCTCGCGACGCGCGATTTCGAGGATTTCCGGGTGGCGGAACGTTTGCGACATGGAAGACCTTTCGACGATCCCGAATGGGCGGGCGGATGAACGCGTTCCCGCGCAAATCTGGTCAAAAGCGAACATCAAGGCAAATATTTTTTCCGTTTTTTCCGAGCGAGGCGCGATTCGCTGCCATCGTCACGGGATTATCGCGCTGATTTCTCACGATTTTCCAAATACCGAACAAAAACGAAAACAAACGCTTGCCAGGTGAAGCCGGTTTTGTCACAAACATGATGCAAACGCGCTTGGAGGAGAATCGCGTGGGACATTCCAGAACGGACACGCCTCTTGACCTGTTCATCATTGGTGGCGGCATCAATGGATGCGGCATCGCCCGTGATGCGGCCGGGCGTGGGCTGTCAGTCGGCTTGGCCGAAATGAACGATCTGGCTTCGGCCACGTCCTCGGCCTCGACCAAGCTGTTTCACGGTGGCCTGCGCTATCTCGAATATTTCGAATTCCGGCTGGTGCGCGAGGCATTGATCGAGCGGGAAACCCTGCTGCGCGCAATGCCCCATATCAGCTGGCCGATGCGTTTTGTCTTGCCTTATCATAAAGATATGCGCTTCGAGGCGGACACTCCCACCTCTCGTCTGCTGAGCTTTGCCATGCCGTGGATGAAGGGGCGCCGCCCCGCTTGGCTGATCCGCCTCGGGTTGTTCCTGTACGACCACCTCGGCGGGCGCGAGATCCTGCCCGGCACGAAAACCCGCGACCTGACCGGCACGGTCGAAGGCGCGCCGCTGAAGGACCACTTTGCCAAGGCCTACGAGTATTCCGACTGCTGGGTCGAGGATTCCCGGCTGGTCGTCCTGAATGCCCGCGATGCCGAGGCCCGCGGTGCCCGCATCATGACGCGCACACAAGTGATCAGTGCGGCTTGCGAAAATGGCCTATGGCGCGTTGAAACACGCAATACCGAAAACAATCAGGTGCAGACCCACTATGCCCGCATGCTGGTCAATGCCGGAGGCCCATGGGTCGGCGACATCATCCAGAGCAAGGTGCGCCTGAACTCGCGCGAGGGCGTGCGGCTGGTGCGCGGCAGCCATATCGTGACCCGCAAGCTCTATGACCACGACAAGTGCTATTTCTTTCAGGGAACCGACGGGCGCATCATCTTTGCCATTCCCTACGAGACGGACTTTACCCTGATCGGCACGACGGATGCCGAACATGCCGATCCCGCGCAACGCCCCGAATGCACCCCCGAAGAGCAGGACTACCTGCTGAACTTCGCCAACCAGTATTTCAAGCAGGCCTTGAGCCGCGATGACGTGGTCTGGACCTATTCCGGGGTACGTCCGCTCTATGATGACGGGGCCAGCAGCGCGACCGCCGCAACGCGGGATTACACGCTGAAGGTCGATACCAGCGCGGGCGCCCCGGTGCTCAACATCTTTGGCGGCAAGATCACCACCTATCGCCGCCTCGCGGAAAGCGCGCTGAACAAGATCGGCGAGCACCTGACCGTGTCCAAGGGAACATGGACCGCCAAAGCCCCCCTGCCCGGCGGGGATTTCCCGGTCGACGGCGTGGATGACCTGATCACTGGCTTGCGCGATCGCTATCCCTTTCTCACCGCGTTCTGGGCGAAGCGTTTGGTGCGGGCCTACGGTACCCAAGCCACCGATATTCTGGGCGACGCCAGCCAAGCCGCTGATCTTGGGCGCGATTTCGGTGCGACCCTGACCGGGACGGAAGTCACCTGGTTGATGAAAAACGAATACGCGCGCACGGCAGAAGATATCATCTGGCGTCGCAACAAGCTAGGGTTGCGCATGACGCCCGGGCAGATCGACGCGCTGAACGACTGGATGGCGCACCATCGCCAGGCGTCCCCCGCCGCGGCGGAATGAGGAGGAGTATTCGATGACGCTGGAATTGAAAGGCGTTTCAAAGACCGTCGAGGGGCAGGCTCATATCTACCCAACCGACCTGACGCTGGAAAAGGGCACGATGAACGTGCTGCTGGGGCCGACCCTGTCGGGCAAGACCTCACTGATGCGGCTGATGGCCGGGCTGGACGTGCCTGCGACGGGCAAGGTGATCTGGAACGGCACGAATGTGACCGGCCAGCGCGTGCAGGACCGCAAGGTCGCTATGGTTTACCAGCAGTTCATCAACTACCCGTCGATGACCGTCTATGACAACATTGCCTCGCCGATGAAGCTGATGGGCGTGGACAAGGCCGAGATCGACCGCCGCGTGCGCGAGACCGCCGAGATGATGAAGCTGACCCCGATGCTGGAGCGCAAGCCGCTGGAGCTTTCGGGCGGGCAGCAACAGCGCTGCGCCTTGGCCCGCGCGCTGGTCAAGAATGCCGGGCTGGTGCTGCTGGACGAGCCTCTGGCGAACCTCGACTACAAGCTGCGCGAGGAATTGCGCGTCGAGATTCCGAAAATATTCGAAGCCTCCGGCTCGATTTTCGTCTACGCCACGACCGAACCCGAAGAGGCGCTGCTGCTGGGCGGCAATGTCGCGACCCTGTCAGAAGGGCGCATCACCCAGTTCGGCCCCACGCCCTCGGTCTATCGTCAGCCGGTGGATGCCACGACGGCGCGCGTGTTCTCCGATCCGCCGATGAACTTCCTGCAAATCTCCAAGACCGGCAACCGCATCATGTTCGGCGACGGACAAAGCGCGCCGGCCACGGGCAAGATCGCCGAACTGGCGGACGGGCGCTATCAGGCGGGCTTCCGCCCCAACCACCTTGAAATCGGGCAACACGCGGCTGACGCGATGGAATTCCGCACCCGCCTGAACGTCACCGAACTGACCGGATCCGAGACCTTCGTGCATCTCGACCACCATGGCGAGCGCTGGGTCGGCCTGATCCACGGCGTACACGACCTGACCTTGGGCGCGGAGCTGAGCGTCTGGCTGGACCCGCGCCATGTCTACATTTTCGGCGAAGACGGCAAGCTGGTGGCCCCCGCCGCCTACGCGCTTGCGGCCTGAGGGAGGGGACCATGGCCAAGATCACACTGGATAACCTTGCGCATTCCTACCTGCCGAACCCGGCCAGCGAGGATGACTTTGCGCTGAAGGAATTGAACCACGACTGGGACGACGGTGCGGCCTACGCGCTGCTGGGGTCGTCGGGCTGCGGCAAGTCCACGCTGCTCAACATCATCTCGGGGCTGCTGCACCCGTCTCAGGGCCGCATCCTGTTCGACGGCAAGGACGTGACCCACGCGCCCACCGCCGCGCGCAATATCGCGCAGGTGTTCCAGTTCCCGGTCGTCTACGACACGATGACCGTGCACGACAACCTCGCCTTCCCGCTGCGCAACCGGGGCCGGGACGAGGCCTATGTGGCTGAACGCGTTCAGGAAATCGCCCGGATGATCGGCATGGAGGACATGCTGAAGAAAAAGGCGCGCGGGCTGACGGCGGATGCCAAGCAAAAGATCAGCCTCGGCCGGGGCATGGTCCGCAAGGACGTGAACGCGCTCTTGTTTGATGAGCCGCTGACGGTGATCGACCCCCACATGAAATGGGAGCTGCGCACCCAGTTGAAAAAGCTGCATCACGATTTCGGCCACACGATGATCTACGTGACCCACGACCAGACAGAGGCGCTGACCTTCGCCGACAAGGTGGTGGTCATGTATGATGGCCGCGTCGTTCAGATCGGCACGCCCGAGGAACTGTTCGAGCGGCCCGAACATACCTTTGTCGGCTATTTCATCGGCTCGCCCGGCATGAACGTGATCCCGGCGCGGATCGACGGGAACAAGGCCTATGTCAACGGCTCCTATGTGCAGCTTGCGCAGGGCTACAAGCCGCTGGATGGCAAGGTCGAGATCGGCGTGCGTCCGGAATTCGCGCGCCTCAGCCAGTCCGAGGGCCTGCCCGTCAAGGTACGCCGCATCGAGGATGTGGGCCGCCACAAGATCGTCCGGGCCGAGTTCTTTGGCACCGACATCAACATCATCGCCGGCGAGGACGATCACGTGAGCGCGGACATGAACCGCGTCACCTTCGATGCGGCGCATGTGAACGTCTACGCCAATGACTGGCGTGTCCCGGGGGAGGCCGCGTGATGGAGGGCCGTCCGATCCTGACACCGCAACAGATCATGGAACGCCAGATCCGGTTGATTGACCGTTTTCTCGATCAGGCCTCCGAGCAAACCGTGCGCCCTGTGGCGCCATCGTCCGGGGAGGGGGCGAGCTGATGGAAAAGACAGTCAACCAAAAGGCATGGTTCCTTGTCCTGCCGGTGCTGCTGCTGGTGGCCTTTTCGGCGGTGATCCCGCTGATGACCGTGGTCAACTACTCGGTTCAGGACACGTTCGGGAACAACCAGTTCTTCTGGGCGGGCCTCGAATGGTTCAAGGAAATGCTCGAATCCGACCGCATGTGGGACGCGCTCGGGCGGCAGCTGATGTTCTCGGGGATCATCCTCGCCATCGAAATTCCGCTGGGCATCTTCGTGGCGCTGAACATGCCGAAATCGGGATTCTGGTCCTCGTTCTGCCTTGTGCTGATGTCGCTGCCGCTGCTGATCCCGTGGAACGTGGTCGGCACGATCTGGCAGATCTTTGGCCGCGTCGATATCGGCCTTCTGGGCTACACGCTGGACGCGCTGGGGATCAACTACAACTACACGCAGGATATTCTGGCCGCGTGGATCACCATCATCGTGATGGATGTCTGGCACTGGACCTCGCTTGTGGCGCTCTTGGCCTTTGCTGGTCTCAAGTCGATCCCCGACGCCTATTACCAAGCGGCCAAGATCGATCAGGCGAGCCGCTGGAAGGTGTTCCGTTTCATCGAACTGCCCAAGATGATGGGCGTGTTGATGATCGCCATCCTGCTGCGCTTCATGGACAGTTTCATGATCTATACCGAGCCCTTCGTCGTCACCGGCGGTGGCCCCGGCAACGCCACGACCCTTCTGTCCATCGACCTCGTGAAGATGGCTTTGGGACAGTTCGACCTTGGCCCGGCGGCCGCCTTCAGCCTGATGTATTTCCTCGTGATCCTGCTGGTGAGCTGGGTGTTCTACACCGTGATGACGAACCTCGACAAGAAGGGGATGTAAGATGACCGACGCTGCAACCATTCCCGGCAACATGACCGCCGACGGCTCGAACGCCCGCAAGCGGTTCAAGGTGAACACCTCGGCCATCGTCATGGGACTGTATCTGCTGTTCCTGCTGCTGCCGATCTACTGGCTCTTGAACATGAGCCTGAAGACCAACACCGAAATCCTCAACGATTTCACCCTGTGGCCGCGCGACCTGACCTTTGCCAACTACGCGACGATCCTGACGGATGCCTCGTGGTATATGGGCTACGTGAACTCGCTGATCTACGTGACGATGAACACGGTGATCAGCCTCGCGGTGGCGCTGCCTGCGGCCTATGCGTTTTCGCGCTACCACTTTCTGGGCGACAAGCACCTGTTCTTCTGGCTGCTGACCAACCGGATGGCACCGCCCGCCGTGTTCGCGCTGCCCTTCTTTCAGCTCTATTCCAGCGTGGGGCTGTTCGACACGCATATCGCCGTGGCCTTGGCGCATTGCCTGTTCAACGTGCCGCTGGCGGTGTGGATTTTGGAAGGCTTCATGCGCGGCGTACCGAAAGAGATCGACGAGACCGCCTATATCGACGGCTATTCCTTCGGGACGTTCTTCGTGAAGATCTTCACCCCGCTGATCGCCAGCGGCATCGGGGTCGCGGCGTTCTTCTGCTTCATGTTCTCATGGGTGGAACTGCTGCTGAGCCGCACGCTGACCACCGTCGACGCGAAACCCATCGCCGCGATCATGACCCGCACCCAAGGCGCCTCCGGCATCGACTGGGGCGTGCTGGCGGCGGCGGGCATCCTGACCATCGTGCCCGGTGCGCTCGTGATCTACTTCGTCCGCAACTACATCGCCAAGGGCTTTGCCCTGGGTCGCGTGTAAGTCTGAAGAAAGGGAGGACTTTCAATGGACTGGATGGCATGGACCGGCCCGACCGCGATTTTCTTCGCCGTCATCGCCACGCTGCTGATCATCTTCACGGTGCTGGCGATCAAGTTCCCGGAAACGCCCCGCACGGGCATCCTGCGGATCGAGACGACGCGCGGCGACCGGCTTTTCATCACCCTTCTCGGCTCGGCCTTCATCAATCTGGCCTGGCTCGGGATCATCGGCACGGCACAGCCCTGGGCGCTGGCCGTCTGCCTGATCTACGCCGCAGCGGTCTTCCGCTGGGTGTGAGTACCCGTCCCGGCCCCGCGCCGGGACAAGAATAAGGTTCACTAAGGGAGGAAACCAATGAACCACAAACTCAAATCAACCACGGCAGCGCTGCTGATCCTTGCGGGTCCGGCCTTTGCCGATATGGACGCCGCCCGTGCGTTCCTTGACGCAGAGATCGGCGATATGTCGTCCCTGTCCCGCGCCGAGCAGGAAGCAGAGATGCAGTTCTTCGTCGACGCGGCCCAGCCCTATCAGGGCATGGAGATCAAGGTCGTCTCGGAAACCATCACCACGCACGAATACGAAAGCCAGGTGCTGGCGCCCGCGTTCGAGGCCATCACCGGCATCAAGGTCACCCATGACCTGATCGGCGAAGGCGATGTGGTCGAGAAACTGCAAACCCAGATGCAGTCCGGCGAGAACATCTATGACGCCTATATCAACGACTCCGACCTGATCGGCACCCACTGGCGTTATCAGCAGGTGCGCAACCTGACCGACTGGATCGACGGCGAAGGCGCCGCTGTCACCTTGCCGACGCTGGATCTGGAGGACTTCATCGGCCTCAGCTTCACCACCGGCCCGGATGGCAAGGTCTACCAGCTGCCGACCCAGCAATTCGCGAACCTGTACTGGTTCCGCTATGACTGGTTCAACGACGAGAAGAACAAGGCCGACTTCAAGGAACAGTTCGGCTATGATCTTGGCGTTCCGGTCAACTGGTCGGCCTATGAGGACATCGCCGAATTCTTTACCGGTCGTGACCTGAGCCATATGGGTGTCGAGGGCGAAATCTTCGGCAACATGGACTACGGCAAGAAGGACCCCTCGCTTGGCTGGCGTTACACCGATGCGTGGATGTCGATGGCTGGCATGGGCGACGTGGGTGAACCCAACGGCCTGCCGGTCGACGAATGGGGCATCCGTGTGAACGAGAACTCGCAGCCCGTGGGCTCTTGTGTGGCGCGCGGTGGTGCGACCAACGCACCGGCTGCGGTCTACGCGGTGGAAAAGGCCATCGAATGGCTTGAGAAGTATACGCCCCCCGCAGCGGCTGGCATGACCTTCTCCGAGGCAGGCCCGATCCCGGCGCAGGGCAACATCGCCCAGCAGATGTTCTGGTACACCGCCTTCACCGCCGACACGGTCAAGCCCGGCCTGCCGGTGATGAACGAGGACGGCACGCCCAAGTGGCGCATGGCGCCCTCGCCGCACGGCGTCTACTGGAAAGAGGGCCAGAAGGTCGGCTATCAGGATGCCGGTTCCTGGACCCTGATGCAGTCCACCCCTGTGGATCGCGCTCAGGCGGCGTGGCTTTATGCCCAGTTCGTGACTTCGAAGACCGTCGATGTGAAGAAGTCCCATGTGGGTCTGACCTTCATCCGCGAGTCGACCGTGCAGCACGAAAGCTTCACCGAGCGTGCCGACAAGCTGGGTGGTCTGGTCGAGTTCTACCGCTCGCCCGCCCGCGTCCAGTGGTCGCCGACCGGCACCAACGTGCCTGACTACCCCAAGCTGGCTCAGCTGTGGTGGCAGAACATCGGTGACGCCATGTCCGGCGCCAAGACCGCTCAGGAAGCTCTGGACAGCCTCTGCGCCGACCAGGAACGCGTTCTTGAGCGTCTGGAGCGTGCCGGTATCCAGGGCGACATCGGTCCCAAGCTGAACGAAGAGCGTGACGCTCAGTACTGGTTCGAGCAGCCCGGCGCGCCCTACCCCAAGCTGGAAAACGAGGACGAAGAGCCCAAGACCGTCTCCTATGACGAGCTGATCGCCTCCTGGAAGTAATTCCTCCCCGACCGGGGCCCGTTCGGGCCTCGGTCACCTCCCTTTTTCCCACAATCCGACCCAAACCAAATCGCTTTGCAGGAGAGGCGGTCATGACTCATATTCTGGCCATTGATCAGGGCACCACATCGACGCGGGCCATCATCTTTGACGGATCGATGACGGCCATCGCTTCGGCGCAAGAAGAATTCCCACAGCATTTTCCCCAAAGCGGCTGGGTGGAGCATGACCCGGCGGACCTTTGGGCGACCACGGCGGCGACCTGCCGCGCGGCCATCGAGAAATCCGGCGGCGCGCAGATCGCCGCCATCGGCATCACCAACCAGCGCGAAACGACGCTGGTCTGGGACCGCAAGACCGGCAAGCCGATTCACAACGCCATCGTCTGGCAGGACAGGCGCACCTCTGGCATGTGCCAGACGCTCAAAGCCGACGGCTTCGAAGAGGTCGTGACCGACCGCACCGGGCTGTTGCTCGACCCGTATTTCAGCGGCACGAAACTGGCATGGCTGCTCGACCATGTCGACGGCGCCCGCACCCGCGCCGAGGCCGGAGAGCTGGCCTTCGGCACCGTCGACAGCTGGCTGGTCTGGAACCTCACCGGCGGTGCGGTGCAAGTGACCGACGCCACCAATGCCGCCCGCACCATGCTGTACGACATTCACAAGGGGCGCTGGTCCCAAACCATCTGCGATCGCCTTGGCATTCCCATGGCAATGCTGCCCGAGGTGCGCGACTGCGCCAGTGACTTCGGCGAGACCCGCCCCGATCTGTTTGGCCGCCCGATCCCGATCCTCGGCATCGCGGGCGACCAGCAGGCGGCGACCGTGGGTCAGGCCTGCTTTGAACCGGGCATGCTGAAATCGACCTATGGCACGGGCTGTTTCGCGCTGCTCAACACCGGTGACACGCCGGTCCGGTCGCAAAATCGCCTGCTGACCACGATTGCCTACCAACTCGACGGCAAGCCCACCTATGCCCTCGAAGGGTCGATCTTCATCGCGGGCGCCGTGGTGCAATGGCTGCGCGACGGGCTGAAGATCATCCGCGAGGCCCGCGAAACCCAGCCGCTGGCCGAAGCCGCCGACCCCGCCCAAAACGTGGTGCTCGTGCCCGCCTTTACCGGGCTGGGCGCGCCCTATTGGAATGCCGAATGCCGCGGTGCGGTATTCGGGCTGACCCGCAATTCCGGCCCTGCAGAGTTCGCCCGCGCCGCACTGGAAAGCGTCGGCTACCAGACCCGCGACCTGTTGACGGCGATGCAGGCGGATATGGGCCACAGCTCAGAAGCGACCTTGCGTGTCGACGGTGGCATGAGCGCGTCCGGCTTCGCGATGCAGTTTCTCTCCGACATCATCGGGGCGCGAGTGGACCGCCCCAAGGTGTTGGAGACAACGGCGCTCGGGGCCGCTTGGCTCGCCGGCCAGCGCGCGGGGCTTTACCCGGCACAAGCGGAATTCGCTGCGGGCTGGGCGCTGGACCGGAGCTTTGTCCCCGGCATGGACGACAAGACGCGGTCAACAAGATACGCCGCGTGGCAACGGGCCGTCGAGGCGACCATGGCCTTCTGATTAGGCATGGCTGGAAAAGGCTGGTGATTGCGGAAGGGCTGATTTTCCAGTCATGTTAAAGCAAAATATCAGTCACTTAATGATCCGCAATCCAAGAGAATGTCACCTGTTTTCCGGGTTGACAATAGACGGCGGCACCAGAGGCTAATTCGACCAGCCTCTGGTTGTTTCGACGTCGAGATACAGATCAGTCCGAGCCCGGCCTCATGGACGTGTTCGATCTTCATCTTTATCGCCCCATTCGGGACCAACGAATGCCAGTGTGTCACGTTCACGCGGCAAAGACAGCGCCAACATGTTAAACATAATAAACTTATAATGATGGCGTGGCGATCCCGGCAGGACACAAAGACAGCCAATAAAATCAACGCGGTAAGTCGTCCAACATTGCAGCATTCCCCCATTGAGAACGTTGGGGAAAATCTGCGTTTGTCCAACCTGAAAACCGCAGATGCGGCAAAGAAAAACCCCGACGCGCTGGCGGGCGGCGTCGAGGTTCAAACTGCAAAGGAAGCGGGACAGCTTCGCCGGAACTATACCCCGAAAGGTGGCCGCGTGGCAATCGTCAAAGCGGCGCGAGCGCTGGCCAAGTGCCTCGTCTCCGGCATCACCGGGGACAAAGCGGCGGGGCTGGTGGCGATCTTCTCCGCGCGTCTGACCGAGGACCAGAAGGCGGGCATCGCCTATGCCGCGCTTCGCAGCATGGCCAACGAAAACGCCGCCTATGAGGTCGCATCACTGGCCCTTTTCGGCACCTATCGCGGGGAGGCTGTGGCATGACTATGCAGCGCAGACGCTCCGCATTCGAGCCTGAGATTGGTTCGCGCCGGATCACCCGTGACGGCAAGCGGCAAGAGTATCGCGGCGCTTTTGAGGGCTGGGTTGCCCAACGCGGCGAGGACGACATTCCCGAAGCGCAATGGCTGGCATCCGGGGCCGGTAGCCCCAAGCGCCGTGGCGACGAACTCGAACGCCTGTTGCATTACATGCCGACGATTGCCCGCGCGGCAACTGATACGTGGGCCAAGGGCTTCGCGGCGTCCATTTCCCGCCAAGCCCAGAAACGCGGCTGGAAGCCGACCCCCAAGCAATTGTCGATGATGCGCCGCTTGGTGTCCGACCTGTTCGCTCATGGCTATGAGGGGGAGGGCTTCGCTGTTGTTGACACCGACTGACCACCTCCCGAAGACGCTGCCGGATCGCACCTGCATCCGCCGAGAAGAAGAGATTGAGCGGCGCAAGTCGCTCTTTCGTCAGGCCAAGGCCACTTCAACCGGCCTGCGCACGGCATTGGACCAGCAATACAAACGCGGCTCCCTGACACGGGCTGACCACCTGATCCTTACCTTGATGATCCGTCAGAACTTGCGCGCGTGTGTGCGCAAGGAACTGTTCTATCGACCGACCCGCAAGGGACTGGCGCGGGCGTCCGGGTATAGCCAACGCACCGTTAGCACGTCTCTGGCGCGCTTGAAGGCCGCTGGCCTTGTTGTGGCCGTGCGCTATGCCAAGGGCGGCAGACTGGGCGACAAGGGGCATGGGCTGGCCACGGAATGGCGCTCTGGTTGCCTGCAACTGTTGCCCGATCAACTGGCCGCTCTGGGCTATCGCCTGTCAAAATCGTTCATCGCTGACCTGCGCGACTTGGCGGCGTGGGCGGCTCATCAGGTGGGCCAGCACACCGAGACCAAGGCCGATATTATTTTGCCCGCACCGCCTACCGGGAAGAAACTGCCCGGCACTTTAGTGGGGATAGTTAAGAGACCTTTGCGTCAACCGCATGTTGCGCCTGTGGAGGCGTCGGTGGGGCGTGTCGCACTGCTCGGGGATGATCCACCGGCGTTGCCCTTTGTGGGTGTCATCCGCAATGGCGATGAAAGGGCCGGTTCTCTGCGGCATGCCGATGGTCTTCAACGTCCAGCGCTTGGAAGGCTGGCAAAGTTGGCCACGGGTATGGCCAGACATTCCCGCAAGACCTGCGGTCCGGGTGCATCGGCACTGAAAGGCGGTGGTCAATGATTGCGGCGCTGTATCTCTTGGGCGTTCCCGCGCTTTGGGCGCTGATCCTTGGCGCGGTGGCCGACCTGCTAATCCTCTGGTTGGTCCCAATTCCGCAAAAGCGCAAACGGGTAGGAACCGTGGGTGGTAGTCTTTCTTTCTCTCTCCCGAAAAAATCCGGGGGGAAATCGGATGGCTAGGGCATCGAAAGAGGCAATGGCCGCTCTGCGCTTCCTTCCCAAGCTGGTCATTCCCGAGGGCCGGACGGCGGGCAAGCGGTTGAAGCTGGCCACGTATCAAAAGGACTTTGTGCGCGGGGCCTTTGCCAAGGACATAGCGGCGGGCGTCCTGTCGATCGGTCGCGGCGGGGCCAAAACCGCGCTGTCTGCGGGCATCGCACTGGGGCATCTCGTGGGCGAGATTGCCCCCCAGCCAAAGCGGGAAATCATCTTCGCCGCGCGCAACCGTGACCAAGCCAAGATCGCGTTTGGGTTCTTGGTCGGGTTCATCGAGGGCCTGCCCGAGGACGAGCAGGAGCAATTCACGATCCGGCGCGGCTCCAAGCTGGAGGTCGAGACTGCCGAGAACGGCGGCGGGCTGGCGCGCGTCATTGCTGCGGATGGCAAGTCTATCTTGGGCGGCGCTCCGACGCTGGCCATATTGGACGAGCGCGCGGCATGGGAACGCGAGAAAGGCGACAATCTCGAAAACGCGATCCTGTCCGGTCTGGGCAAGCGCGACGGGCGGGCGCTGATTATCTCGACGTCTGCGCCTGACGACGCGAACACCTTTTCGCGGTGGTTGGATGAACCGCCCCCCGGCACCTATGTGCAGGAACATCGCCCTGAACCGGGATTGCCCCCGGATGATCTGGCAAGCCTTCTCATTGCCAATCCCGGCGCGGTCGAGGGCATCGGCTCAACGCCGGAATGGTTGGTTGCACAAGCGCGGCGGGCCATTGCGCGCGGTGGCTCTGCCCTGTCCAGCTTTCGGAATCTCAACCGGAATGAACGTGTCGCGTCTGACGACCGTTCCGTCCTTGTGACCGTTGACGAATGGCTTGGGGCCGAGGTCGCGCCTGACGATCTGCCCGAACGCGCGGGGCCGGTGATCTTGGGCGTTGATCTGGGCGGCTCCCGTTCCATGTCGGCGGCTTCGCTGTATTGGCCGGAAACCGGGCGCTTGGAATCGGTCGGGGCATTTCCCTGCAAGCCGGGGCTGGCGGATCGCGGCGCGGCGGATGGCGTCTCGGGACGCTATGTCGAGATGCACGACCGGGGCGAACTGGTGACGATGGGCGAAACCACGGTTCCCGTTGGTCGGTTCATGGCCGATGTGGTGGCGCTGCTGGACGGGCAAACCCCGGCGGCAATCGTGGGTGACAGGTTCCGACATGCCGAGTTTCTGGAAGCCTTGAACGACGCTGGCCTAGAGCGCGTCCCGTTCATCTGGCGCGGGTTCGGATGGAAGGACGGCTCCGAAGATGTGGAGCGGTTCCGGCGCGCGCTATTCGAGGGCAAGATTTGTTGCGCCCCGTCCCTGCTGCTGCGGTCTGCCTTCGCTGACGCGATCACGCTTGTTGACCCGGCGGGCAACCACAAGCTGGCGAAGGCAAGATCAACAGGCCGGATTGATGCGGCGGCGGCAACGGTGCTGGCCGTGGCGCAAGGCATCCGCATGACGAGCGCACCCAAGGGCAAACGGGGGCGGGTCGCATGGGGATGAATGACTTCAAACGACATTCTGCGCGCGTCACGCGCGGGCCACGGTGGAAGGCGCTGCGGATGCAGGCGCTAGACCGCGACGACTGGCAATGCGTCGAGTGTGGCGAGCGGCGGCGGCTGGAAATCGACCATATCGAACCCGTCAGGACGCGCCCCGATTTGGCCTATTCGCTGGCCAATCTCCAAACACTCTGCGGGCGCTGTCATGCCCGCAAAACCCGAATTGAGGTCGGCATGGGCCGACCCAATCCCAAGCGTGATGCTTGGAAAACCTTGAACCGCCCCGGGTTTACCGGAGAGTAAAACTCTCAAAGGATGAACCCTATGGACCAGAAGAAGCACACCCCGAA
>NZ_RCTZ02000011.1 GCF_003667315.2 Tropicibacter alexandrii
GACTACGGCGCATTGGGCGACACATCCACACTCGCAGACCCCACCGTCGTCGATGACCTCATCGATAACAGAATGAACCGGGGGGCCTGAGCCATGGACGGAATGACCACCACCATCGCCCCGGTCCTGATCCTGCTTGGCCCGCCCGGAGCCGGCAAGGGCACGCAGGCGCGGATGCTCGAAGAGCAGTTCGGGCTGGTCCAGCTGTCCACCGGCGACCTGCTGCGCGCCGCGGTCGCCAATGGCACCGAGGCAGGCAAGCAGGCCAAGGCCGTGATGGAAGCGGGCGATCTGGTCAGCGACGAGATCGTCATCGCCATCCTGCGCGACCGTCTGGCCGAGCCGGATTGCGCCAAGGGCGTGATCCTCGACGGCTTCCCGCGCACCACGGTGCAGGCGCAGGCGCTCGATGCGCTGCTGGCGGAAAGCGGCCAGCGGATCAACGCGGCGATCAGCCTTGATGTCGACGACGCCGCGATGGTGACGCGCATCAGCGGTCGCACCACCTGCGGCGGCTGCGGCGAGGGCTATCACGACAGCTTCAAGCAGCCGAAGACGGCGGGCACCTGCGACAAGTGCGGCGGGACCGAGTTCAAGCGCCGCGCCGACGACAATGCCGAAACCGTCGCCAGCCGTCTGGAGGCCTATCACGCCCAGACAGCGCCGCTGATCGATTACTACGCCCGTGCCGGTGCGCTCAGCCGCATCGATGCCATGGGCGAGATCCAGACAATCGCGACCGATCTGGCCGCGATCGTGAAAACGACCACCGCGTAAGCGGTGCACCCTTCCCCGGCAACGGGGACAACGGAGGAAGAGGAGGTCCCGCAACATGGCGGATCAAACGACAAACCCTGCCGCACAGGCCGAAGCCGACAAGGGCTATTGGGCCGCGAATGTGCGCATCATCCTGGTATCGCTGGTCATCTGGGCCATCGTACCGTTCGGCTTCGGCATCCTGCTGCGCCCTGCCCTGTCCGGCATCACCATCGGTGGCTCGGATCTGGGCTTCTGGGTCGCGCAGCAAGGTTCGATCCTGGTCTTCCTGGCGCTGATCTTCTTCTACGCGTTCCGGATGAACAAGCTGGATAAAGAATACGGCGTGGACGAGGAATAAGCACAATGGATCAGTTTACCATCAACCTGCTGTTCGTCGGCGCGTCCTTCGCGCTGTATATCGGCATCGCGATCTGGGCCCGTGCCGGGTCCACGTCGGAATTCTACGCGGCCGGTCGCGGCGTTCACCCCGTCACCAACGGCATGGCGACCGCAGCCGACTGGATGTCGGCGGCGTCCTTCATCTCGATGGCCGGCCTGATTGCCTTCGTCGGCTATGACAACTCCACCTACCTGATGGGTTGGACCGGCGGCTACGTGCTGCTGGCGCTGCTGCTTGCGCCCTACCTGCGCAAGTTCGGCAAGTTCACCGTGTCCGAGTTCATCGGCGACCGTTTCTACAGCCCGACCGCCCGCATGGTGGCCGTGATCTGTCTGATCGTCGCCTCCGTCACCTACGTGATCGGCCAGATGACCGGCGTGGGCGTGGCCTTTGGCCGCTTCCTCGAAGTGTCCAACACCACCGGCCTGCTGATCGGCGCGGTCGTCGTGTTCGCCTACGCGGTGTTCGGCGGCATGAAGGGCGTGACCTACACGCAGGTCGCTCAGTACTGCGTGCTGATCCTCGCCTACACGATCCCGGCGATCTTCATCTCGCTGCAGCTGACCGGCAACCCGGTCCCGGCTCTGGGCCTGTTCGGCACCGAGGCGTCCTCGGGCGAGCCGCTGCTGATGAAGCTCGACCAGATCGTGCGTGAACTGGGCTTTGGCGAATACACCGCCCATAACGGCGACACGTTCAACATGGTGCTCTTCACCCTGTCGCTGATGATCGGCACCGCCGGTCTGCCGCACGTGATCATGCGCTTCTTCACCGTGCCCAAGGTGTCCGACGCCCGTTGGTCCGCTGGCTGGGCGCTGGTCTTCATCGCGCTGCTGTACCTGACGGCCCCGGCCGTGGGTGCCATGGCCCGCTTCAACATCACCGACCAGTTCTGGCCGAATGGTGTGTCGGGCGAGCCGGTTTCGGTCGAGACCATCGAGAGCGATCCGTCCTATGCCTGGATGGAAACCTGGCAGAAGACCTCGATGCTGGGCTGGGAAGACAAGAACGGTGACGGCAAGATTGCCTATTTCAACGACAAGAACGCCGACACCGTGGCCATGATGGAAGCGGCTGGCTGGGGCTCGGAAAACGAGTTGACCAACTTCAACCGTGACATCCTTGTTCTCGCCAACCCGGAAATCGCCAACCTGCCCGGTTGGGTGATCGGTCTGGTCGCTGCGGGCGGTCTTGCGGCTGCCCTGTCGACAGCGGCGGGTCTGCTGCTGGCGATCTCGTCGGCCGTGTCCCACGACCTGCTCAAGGGTCAACTGACCCCGGACATGTCCGAGAAGAACGAGCTGATGTCGGCCCGGATCGCAATGGCCGTGGCCATCGCGGTTGCGACCTACCTTGGCCTCAACCCTCCGGGCTTTGCCGCGCAGACCGTGGCGCTGGCCTTTGGTCTGGCCGCCGCGTCGATCTTCCCGGTTCTCATGATGGGCATCTTTACCAAGGTGAACAACAAGGGCGCCGTGGCAGGCATGCTGGCCGGTCTGATCGTCACGCTGGTCTACATCTTCCTGCACAAGGGCTGGTTCTTTGTTCCGGGCACCAACTCCTTCACGGATGCGGACCCGCTGCTGGGCACCATCAAGTCGACCTCGTTCGGCGCTGTCGGTGCGATGATCAACTTTGCCGTGGCCTTCACCGTGTCGAAGATGACCGCGCCGATCCCGCGCGAAATCGAAGAGCTTGTCGAAAGCGTCCGCATCCCGCGTGGTGCCGGTGCCGCAGTCGACGGTCACTAAGATCGGATGGGGCAGGAATACCCCCTGCCCCCTTTGCACAAGGCTCCCGTTCGGCGTATGCCGGACGGGAGTTTTCTTTAGGGAAAGGCCCGGAACATGGTGCGCGGACACGTCTTCATCGCCCAAAGTCTGGATGGCTTCATCGCCCGTTCGGATCACGAGCTGGACTGGCTGGAAAAGCAGCCCGTCGAAGGCGAGGAACACGGCTATGGCGAATTTGTCGAGGGCATGGACGGCATCGTCATGGGCTCGAACACCTTCAAACAGGTCAAGAATTTCGAGATCTGGCCCTATGAGAAACCCGTCGTGGTCCTGAGCCAGTCGCTGCCGCCCGAAGCGATCCCCGACCGGCTGGCCGACAAGGTCCGCCTGACCCGCGCCCGCCCCTTTCGCCTGATGCAGGCGTTGAAGGAAGAGGGCTGGAACAATGTGTACGTGGACGGTGGTTCGGTGATCCAAAGCTTCATGCGCGCCGACCTGATCCGCGAGATGACCGTCACCACCGTGCCGATCCTTCTGGGCCATGGCCGCCGCCTGTTCGGTGCGCTGGACCGCGACGTGGACCTGAAGCTGGAAGAGGTCCATGCCTTCCCGTCTGGCCTCGTCACCACCCGCTACACCGTGCTGCCCGGGGAGACTTCGGATGCCGACTGAGCGCGACGAATTGCGGCGCTTCCTGATGGCGGTGCACCCCTATGACGCGCTGGCCCCCGAAGTGCTGGACGACCTGCTGCCCGCCTTCCGCCCCCGCGCGATGGCGGCGGGCGAGCCGGTCTATGCCTATGGCGAGGAACTCGAAGGGCTGTACCTGATCCGCGCAGGCGCGGTCGAAGTGCGCGACGTGAACGGCGCGCAGATTTCCGCCCTGGGACCGCGCAATTCGTTCGGCGAACGCGGCCTGACCCGCGACGGGCTGGCCGTGACCTCGGCACGGACGGCGGCGGATACGCAATTGCTGGTCCTGCCCAAGGCGGATTTCCTGCGACTGGTGGAAACCCAACCGGCGGCGAAGAAATTCTTTGACCGCCAGCGCGCGCCGCGACCCAAGCGGCAGGATCTGGCCACCAGCCGTGTCGAGACCTTGATGGCCCGCACCCCCCTGACCTGCGCGCCCGGCGATACGGTGCAGCAGGCGGCGCAGATGATGGCAGAGACACACGTCTCGTCGATCTGCATCACCGAGGGTGACATGCTCAAGGGCATCGCCACGATCCGCGACCTGTCGGGCAAGGTCGTGGCCCGCGCCCTGCCCTATGACACGCCGGTGGCGGATGTGATGACGCCGGACCCGGTGTCACTGGCGCCCTCGGCCATCGGGTCCGACGTGCTGCACATGATGATGGAACGCCGCATCGGCCACGTGCCGGTCTGCGAAGCGGGCCGTTTGGTCGGCATGGTGACGCAGACCGACCTGACCCGCTTTCAGGCGATGACCTCGGCCGAGCTGGTGTCGGAAATCGCCCATGCCGCAGATGCCGAGGCGATGGCCAAGGTCACGGCCCGCATCCCCGACCTGCTGGTGCAACTGGTTGCCGGCGGCAACCGGCACGAGGTCGTCACCCGGCTGATCACCGACATCGCCGACACCGCAACCCGACGCTTGCTGACACTGGCAGAGCAGAAACTGGGCCCCGCGCCCGTGCCCTATCTCTGGCTCGCCTGCGGCAGTCAGGGACGGCAGGAACAGACCGGCGTTTCGGATCAGGACAATTGCCTGATCCTGTCGGACGACGCGACCGAGGCCGACATGGCCTATTTCGCGCAACTGGCAAAGTTCGTTTGTGACGGGCTGGATCGGTGCGGCTACGTCTACTGCCCCGGCGACATGATGGCGACCAATCCGCGTTGGTGTCAGCCGCTGCGCGTCTGGCGCGGCTATTTCGACGGCTGGATCGCCAAGCCCTCGCCCGAGGCGCAGATGCTGGCCTCGGTCATGTTCGACCTGCGGCCCATTGGTGGCGATGAGCGCCTGTTCGAAGACTTGCAAACCGCGACGCTGGCGCGGGCAGCGAGGAACTCGATCTTCGTGGCGCATATGGTCTCGAATGCGCTGAAGCACACGCCGCCGCTGGGCCTGCTGCGCGGCTTCGCCACGATCCGCTCGGGCGAGCACAAGAACACCGTGGACCTGAAGCATAACGGTGTTGTGCCGGTGGTCGATCTGGGGCGGGTCTATGCCCTGCAAGGGCAGTTGCCCGAGGCCAATACGCGGGCGCGGCTGGAGGCCGCGCGCACAGCGGGGGTGCTGTCAAAGACCGGTGGGCAGGATTTGCTGGACGCCTATGACCTGATCGCCGAGACGCGGCTCGAACATCAGGCCCGACAGATCAAGACCGGCGGGCGGCCCGACAACTATCTGGCGCCATCAGTGCTGTCCGACTTTGAGCGAAGTCATTTGCGCGACGCCTTCGTCGTGGTGAAATCGCTGCAATCGGCACTGGGACATGGAAAGGGGGCTCTGGGCTGACGGGCAAATTCCTTCGAAGGAATTTGCAAGGCTGTTCGAACAGCCTTGGTCGGCGCAGGCTGAAAGGGAGGAGCAACGTTTCCGGGCCGGGTTTCCGGTGTGACCGGGGGCCAATTTCCTTCGAAGGAAATTGCAAAATCTCTTCGAAGAGATTTGCGTGGAGCAGGTTGGGATGGGAGAGACATGTTTCTTGAATTGATCGCGGTGTTCGTCGCGGGGTTCGTCGGTGCAGGCGTCATGCTTGGGGCGGCAAAGCTGTCGGGCGGGCGATTGCCGCGTTGGCTCGTGCCCGTGGGCGCGGGTGCCGCGATGCTCATTGCCACCGTATCGCTGGAATATTCGTGGTTCGAGCGCACACGCGCGAGCCTGCCCAAGGGCACGGTCATCCTGCACAGCGAAGCCGGCGGTGCCCCATGGCGCCCCTGGAGCTACGTGATCCCGGTCACCAACCGCTTCTGGGCACTCAACACGTCGACACGGCTGACCAATGCGGCGGCGCCCGAGCGCGTCCTCGCGCAGGTCGTCCAGCAGGCCCGCTGGGCCAAGCCGGAAGGCCGCGTCGTCATGGTGGACTGCACAGCGCGCGTCTGGGCCGAGGCGGTGCCCGAAGGCACCGACCCGACATGGCGTCAGGACGGCCCCGGCTTGCCGATCGTCGCGACGCTGTGCGAGGGCTAGCCGATGGAAAAGCTCGGCCTGCGTTTGCGGATCTTCCTGTTCTTCAGCCTTTTGGGTCTGGGCGGCGTCGCGCTGGTGCTGGGCGCCCTGTGGTTCGGGCATGGGCGCGTCGCTGACAGCTCTGTCGCCGATGGCTTCATCCTTGCCGCGATCGTCGCCACATTCGGGCTGCTGGCTCTGACCATCGGTGTCTGGCTGCTCTTCGACGAGAACGTCGCCAAACCGATCGAGGCCCTGTCGGCGCAGCTGCGCGCCAAGGCACATGCGGGCAGCGGTGCGGAGGTCGATACCAGCGCCGCCCGCTACCTCGGCGATCTCGCCCCGGCCGCCTCCGCCGTCAGCAATGCCCTCAGCCAGACGGCGCTGTCCACCGCCGAGCGCATCGCCGCCGAAACCGAGCGTCTCGCCGGGGAAAAGGCGCGGCTGACCGCGCTCTTGACGGAAATTCCCGTGGCGATGGTTCTGGTCTCGGCCAAGGACCAGATCGTCCTCTACGACGGGCAGGCTGCCGAGGTGCTCTCGCAACAGGGTGTCGCCCGGCTGAATGCGGCGCTGACCGACTATTTCGACGCAAAGGACCTGACCTCCGCCAAGGCGCGCATGCACAAATCCGGCAAGGAAGTCAGCTTCATCGCGCGGGGCCATGACGGCCAGCAAAGTTATGACGCGCGCATGAAACCGATGGAGGGCGGCGGCTACATGCTGATCATAGACGCCGCCCATCTCGACATCGCGCCCGAGGCGGCGCGCCCGCTGGTCTATGACTTCGACCTGCTCAATCAACAGGTCGGCGAAACCCTCGAAGACACGCCGCTGCGGCACCTGACCTATGCGGTCTTCGACACCGAAACCACCGGCCTGCTGCCGCACAAGGACGAGATCGTCCAGATCGGCGCGGTGCGGATCGTCAATGGCCGCATCGTGCCCGGCGAACGCATCGATCAGCTGGTCGATCCCGGACGCCCGATCCCGGCCGCCTCGACCAAGGTCCATCACGTCACCGATGCCATGGTCGCAGGCCAGCCCGACATTGCCGAGGCCGGGCGCCTGTTCCACAAATTCGCGCGCGGCTCGGTGATCGTGGCGCATAACGCCCCGTTCGACATGGCCTTTCTGCACCGCCACAAGGCACGCATCGGGGTCGACTGGGATCACCCGATCCTCGACACGGTCCTTCTGTCGGCGGTTTTGTTCGGCGCATCCCAGATCCACACGCTGGATGCGCTCTGCGACCGGCTCGACGTGACGATCCCGCCCGAGTTGCGCCACACCGCGCTGGGGGACGCGGTGGCCACCGCCGAGGTGCTGGTCAAGATGCTGCCCATGCTCGAAGGCCGCGGCCTGACCACCTTTGGCGCGGTGCTGACCGAAACCCGCCGCCACGGCCGTCTGCTCGAAGACCTGAACTGACCCCGGGTTTCTTCTGGCGTCAAATACCGTGGGGGGAGGCGCGCAAGCGCCGGGAGGGCAAAGCCCCTGCCCCGGTCACCGCATCTCGGCCAGCGTCGCGCCCGTTTCCACCGCCTCGACCAAGAGCGCCGAAGGCTTCCAGACCAACGGATCCTCGGCCTCGAGCCGCCGCAATTCGGCCAGCACCTTCTCGGCGCCCCATGTATCGGCGTAATGCATCAGGCCACCGCGCCAGCGCGGGAAGCCATAGCCAAAGACCGTCACGAGATCGATGTCGCGGGCGCTGCGCGCGATCCCCTCTGCGAGGATGTCGCAGGCCTCGTTGATCATCGCGGCCAGCAACCGCGTGCGGATTTCGTCCGCGTCGTACTCGGTCCGGGTGCGCCCGGCGAAATGCGCCTCTTCCAGAGCAAGATCGGCGACGATCGGGTCCTCGACCTTGCCGCCGCCCCCCGGGTAGCGATACCAGCCCGCGCCGGTCTTGCGTCCCAGCTTGCCCAGCTCGACCATGCGGTCGGCGATGGGGATGTAGCGCCGGTTCGGGTCGCGGGTGGCATCCTGCCTGCGACGATTGGCATGGGCGATGTCCAGCCCCGACAGGTCCTGCGCCTCGTACGGGCCCATGGCATAGCCGAAATCGACCATCGCCTCGTCGACCTCCCACGGGGTCGACCCATCCATAAAGACCGTATCCGCCGCCTCGCGATACCGCGCGAGGATGCGGTTGCCGATGAACCCGTCGCATACCCCGGCCAGCACCGGGATCTTGCGCAGCCGCTTCGCGAGGGTAAAGCCCGTTGCCAGCGCCGCGTCCGACGTCGCCTCACACTGCACGATTTCCAACAGCTTCATGATATGCGCGGGCGCAAAGAAGTGCAGGCCCACCACGCGGGACGGGTCGTCCACCGTCTGCGCGATCGCGTCGAGGTCCAGATACGAGGTGTTGGAGGCGAGGATCGCCTCCGGCCCCAGCGCGGCTTGCAGCTTGGCAAAGACCTGTTGCTTGACCTCCATGCTTTCAAAGGCGGCCTCGATCGCCAGCCCCGCCCCGGCGGCCTGCGCGTAATCGGGTGAAAAGGTGATCCGGGCGCGGTGATCTTCCGCGCGGTCAGTATCGATCAGCCCGCGCTTCAGGCTGGCACCGATGATCTTTTCCACGTTGTCGCGCGCCCGGGTGGCGCCCGCCGCATCGCTTTCCAGAAGCGTCACGGTCAGCCCCGCGTTCAGCAACGCGTAGGCGATGCTTGCCCCCATCGTGCCGCCGCCGACCACGGCCACCCGGTCCAGCGGAACGGGGTCCGCGGTCAGGCCGTCAGGGGCCTTCGCAGCCCGTTCGGCAAAGAATACATGGCGCAAGGCGCGCGCCTGATCGCCCTTGCGCAAAGTCAGAAAGGTCTCGCGCTCCTCCGCCAACCCGTCGGCAAAGGACCGGCTGGCGGTCGCTTCGATCAGGTCTATGGCCCGCTGCGGCGCGATCTGGTGCGGCAGCTTCTTCTCTGCCAGCGCGCGGGCGGCCATGACGGCCTCGGGTGCCGCCTCCGGGGCGGGCAGATCGCAGATGCGCGGCGCCAAGGTCACCGATCCTTCGTCGAGGTGCAGCGCCACCATGACCGGATCATCGGCGATGCCGTCGATCAGGCCGATCTTCTCCGCCTCTTCCGAGGGAATGGCTTTGGCGGTCGGGATCAACTCCAGCGCGCGGGCCTGCCCAAGCAGGCGCGGCAGGCGCTGCGTCCCGCCCGAGCCCGGCACGATCCCAAGGCCGATTTCCGGCAGCCCCAACTGGGTGTTCGGCGTGGCGATGCGGTAGCGGCAGGCCAGTGCGAGTTCCAGCCCGCCCCCCAGCGCAATGCCGTTGATCGCAGCGATCCACGGCGTGTCACATGTCTCGATCCGGTTGATGACTTCGTTCAGATGCGGCTCCAGCGCGGGCCCGTCGAATTCGCGCGCATCCCCCCCGGCGGCAAAGGCCCGGCCCCGCCCGGTCAGGATCACGCGGGTCACGCCCTCGATCGGTAGGCTGTCCAGAACGTCGTTCAGCCCGGCGCGCATCGGCTGGCCGATGGCGTTCACCGGCGGGTTGTCCAGTTCGACGATCAATGCTGCGCCGTCACGGCGGGTCTGTACAGTCATTCCCTGTCCCTTGATGTATGATTACGGGCGTTTCAGGTCAGAAAGCCCTGATTTTCGATCAGTTCGAGCATGTTTTCGAGACTGTCCTGCACGGTCTCACCCGATGTGTCGTATTGCGCATGCGCCCGCGCGTACAGCGCCTCGCGCGCCCGCAGGATGGCCTTGAGCTGGGCCATCGCTTCGGGGTTGCCTTCCATCGGGCGAGTGTCGCCTTGGGCGCGGACACGGTCCATGTGTTCGCCCGCGCTGGCCTGCACCCAGATCGTGTGGAAATGCCCCAGCAGCCGGTTGAAGGTCGTAGGTTCCGCGACGATCCCTCCCGCCACGGCAAGGATCATCCGATCATGGGTTGCAATCACCCGGTCGAGCGCGTCGGCTTCGAGCTTGCGATAGCCCTCTTGACCGTACAGTGCCATGATCTCGTCCACCGGCATCCCCCCGGCCAGTTCGATTTCACGGTTCAGTTCGACAAAGGGCAAGTCCAGACGGTCGCCGATCATCCGCCCGAGGGTCGATTTGCCCGCGCCGCGCAGGCCGATCAGGCAGATGCGCCCTGCCCGGCTGGCGCGGTCGGGTCCGGCGGTCAGCAGGTCCAGCGCCTGCTTTTGTCGGGCGCTGTCTGCGATCCGAAAGGCCTGCGCGAGGCGGATCAGGTCCGATGACCACGGGTCTTCTTCGCCGACCAGCCATTCGATGCGGAAATCGAGCGCCATGGCCACGCGCATCAAAAGCCCGATCGAAATGTTGCCTTCACCGGATTCCAGCTGCGCCAGATACCGGGGCGAGACGCCGGACATCTCCGACAGGACCCGCCGCGGGATATTGCGCCGCTCGCGCGCATGACGGACGCGCTCCCCCACCCGCGCCATCAGCGCCGCCACCTCCGTGTCGATCAGCGAAGCGCCATCGGCCTTGGTGGCCTTGCCGCTGAAAGAGGTGATTTCTGCCATGGTCGGGCATGCCCTGCGTGATGTGAATTATAATGCACAAGAATAGCGGAACAGGCGGGCGGCGCAACCGACGAGACGCGATATCGTGCTAGGTCCCTTCGGCGCGCAGGTATTTTTGCACATGGGAGCGGATGTCCTCGGGCGGGATCGTCTTTTTGAACGCCTTGGGATCGACGAAGACATTGGTGAAGCGCCCCTCGAAGCACAGCACCCCGTCCTGCCGCCCGTTCACCGCGAAGGAAATCGAGGTCTGGCCCAGCCGGGTCGGGTAGACTTCGCAGATCAGGCGGTGGCGCGGGGTGATGGGGTGGAGAAAGTCCAGCGCCATGGACACGAAGGGCGTACCGATATTGCGGTCCAGTTCCATCTGGAACCAGCCATCGCCGAGCGTATCCTGCCACCACGCGTTGATGGCATCGAGCGCGAACCACGGGATACGCGCGGTGTAGACGATCTGCGCCGGGTCGCAATCGCCCCAGGTGACGCGGATTTCATGGGTGTAGGTATCGGTCATATGGCAGCGCCTGTTTGCAACGGCGGGCCGGGGCTCTGCCCCGGACCCCGAGGTATTTGTGGACCAAAGAAGACCTTTGCGTCAGTAGGTTTCGACGTGGTAGCGGCCCTCGTCGCGCATGGTGTCGCGCAGGGCGGTCCATTGCAAACCGATGCTTTCGGCGATGTTGGTGAAGGCCAGTTCGACGCCTTCCTCCATGCCGCGCAACCCGCAGATGTAGATATGGGTCTTGGGATCCGCGAGCAGATCGGCGACCTTGTCTTCCTCGTCGCGCATGGCGTCCTGAACGTAGTGTTGCGCCCCCTCGCGCGAGTAGACGAGATTCTGGTCGAGCAGGTCCTTGGGCACCTTTTTCAGCGGGCCGAAATAAGGCAGTTGCTTTTCGCCACGCGCGCCGAAGAACATGGTCATGCCGCCGGATTTGCCGCCGACACTGCGCTGACGCCGCATGGTGAAGGCGCGCATCGGCGCAGAGCCGGTGCCAGTGCAGATCATCAGCAGGCGCGCGTCGGGGTCGTCGGGGATCAGGAAGGTCGCGCCGAAGGGGCCGGTGATCTGCACCTCGTCACCCGGTTTCAGGTCGCAGACATAGTTGGAGCACAGCCCCTGCGCCTCGCGTTTCACGGTCAGCGACAGGTTGTTGTAATTCGGGCGCTCGCCGTCGCGGGGGGATGAGATCGAGTAGAGCCGTGGCAGATGCGGCTGGCCGTTTGCGTCGGTGCCGGGGGGGATGATGCCGATGGATTGCCCTTCGAGGACGGGCATGGGCAGGCCGCCGAAATCGAGGATGATGTGGCGCACGTCATGTTCGGGGTCATCGGTCAGGCGGTAATTTCCCTGCACCTTGGCCGTGGCAGGTTTGCCCAGCGTATAGAGGTTGATCGAGGGTTTCGCGGCGCTGGCAGGCGCCTTGGCCTTGCCGCCTGCCCCGGCATGGGCCTCGGCCAGCAGGTGCGCCATGGCTTCGTCCAACGCCTCGAGCCCGGTTTCGGCCTCGGAGCTGCCGAGGTCCTGCTGCTCGGGCAGTTCGTCCCATGCGAATTGTTCGTCGAGGCTGTAGGGCTCGGACACCACGCGCCATTCGTCGATCGACCCGGTGGGGCAGACCGGGATGCAATCCATGCAGAAATTGCACTTGTCCGCGTCCACCACGACATTGTCGTCATTGTGGGTGATCGCCTCGATCGGGCAGGTCATCTCGCAGGTGTAGCAGCGGATGCAGATTTCCGGGTCGATCAGATGTTGCTTGATCGGCTTGGTCATGGGGTCCCTCCCGGGGCCTTTGGACCGGCCCGGTTCTGTCTGGTTGGCCTTGCGGCAAATCTCAGGCGTCGCGGCCGAGGATGATGTCGGGGACGGACATGGCCTCGATCAGGGTGGCGCAGATGCCCTGACAGCCCTTGCAGCCGATGCACGGCCCCTGGATCGTTGTCAGTTCCCGGCCTATGGCCTGAGTGCGCGGCGCGTGGCCGATCTTGCGGTCGGATTGCATCTGGTCTCTCCCTGTTCGCGACGGAGGTCCGATCTGTCTGCGCGAGGCGCCATGAAGGCGCCTTGCGCTGGATCAATTTGGGCGAATTTCCTTGGAAATTCGCTTCCGCGTCACGCCATGTGCAGTTTGACGTATTCGAAATCGCCGGGCTTGTTGTCGATGCCGACTTTCGGCGCGGCAATCCACGAGGCGTATTTGCCGGGCTCGAAGCAGGGCTTCATCAGCGAGGTGATGAAGTCGCCATCCGCATGGGTCGGCAGCCATTGGGTGATGCCCTTGTCATAGTCTTCACCCGACACGAGGTTCCCATCGGGGTCGAAGTTCTTGCCCGCAAACACACCGATCTTGCGGTTGAAGGCCTGATGCGGCAGCTTCAGTTCGAATTCGATCCCGGCCTTTTCGATGATCTTGTTCCAGCGGCCAACGCCCCCGGCAGCGTCACGCACATAGTCGTCGCGCAGGCGCATGTTGATGGCGGTCAACGCAGGCACTTCGCGTTCGATCAGCACGCCGTTTTCGATGTCGAGCACCTTGTAGGTGTCGTTCTGAAGGCGGTGATCGTCCTGAATGCGGGTCTCCATGTAGCGACCCTTGATCCCTGCGTTGAAGGCATTGGCGGCGTTGGTGGACACCTCCTGCCCGAACAGGTCGAGCGACAGGGTGTAGTGCAGGTTCAGCTTCTTCTGGATGGTCGGCAGGTCGATGACACCCATGTTGCGGATCTTGTCCGTGTCATAGGGGTCGGTGATGCCGGCCTTGTTCATGGCGTCGACGGTGGCCTGAATGGTGCGGCCCACGCCGGTTTCGCCGACGAACATGTGATGCGCTTCCTCGGTCAGCATGAAGCGGCAGGTGCGCGACAGCGGATCGAAGCCGGATTGCGCAAGGCTTTCGAGCTGCATCTTGCCGTCGCGGTCGGTGAAATAGGTGAACATGAAGAAGGACAGCCAGTCCGGCGTTTCCTCGTTGAAGGCGCCCAGCATGCGCGGGGCTTCTTCGGAGCCGGACGAGCGGCGCAGCAGGTCATCGGCCTCTTCGCGGCCATCCTTGCCGAAGTATTTGAACAGCAGGTAGACCATCGCCCAGAGGTGACGGCCCTCCTCGACATTGACCTGAAAGAGGTTGCGCATGTCATAGAGGCTGGGCGCGGTCAGGCCGAGGAAGCGCTGCTGCTCGACCGAGCCCGGCTCGGTGTCGCCCTGGATGACGATCAGGCGCTTGAGCATGTTGCGGTATTCGCCGGGGACCTCTTGCCAAGCCAATTCGCCCGCATGCTCGCCGCAGGGGATGCGCCGGTCCTCGACCTGAGGGGCCAGAAGGACGCCCCAGCGGTATTCCGGCATTTTCACGTAGTCGAATTTTGCCCAGCCCTTGGGGTCGACGCTGACGGCGGTGCGCAGGTAGACCATGCTTTCCTGAAAGTTCTGGGGGATCAGGTCGTTCCACCAGTTGATATAGCCCGGGTGCCAGCGTTCGAGCGCCTTGAGCACCTTCTTGTCCGAGGACAGGCCCACATTGTTGGGGATCTGCGTGTCATAGCTGACATTGATCAGGTCGAGCATTGTCTTTCCTCCTTGCCGGGCAACGGCCTTCGAAGGCCGTTGACAAGCCGCTTCGAAGCGGCTTGCGCCCCTTGGTTACACACGTTCCATGTTGTATTCGCCGCGCACACCGCTGCCATAGCGCTGCAGTGCGCCCGTCTCACCCACCGCGTTGGGACGGTTGAAAATCCAGTTCTGCCAGGCCGTCAGACGCCCGAAAATCCGCGTTTCCATCGTCTCGGGACCGGCAAAGCGCAGGTTCGCCTCCATCGCGGTCATCGCATCGGGGCTGAAGCTTGCGCGCTCTTCCAGAAAAATCCGGATCTCGTCCTCCCAATCGATGTCGTCGAGGATCATGGTCACAAGCCCCGCCTCATCGGCCTCGGCCGCCTCCAGCGCCTCGCCCTTCACCGCCGCGCATGCCGCCAGCGCCGCATCGTCATCCAGGAACCGCGTCTGCAGCCGCGTCAGCCCGTTGCCCATAGGCATCGGCCCGAAATTCGCACCGGTCAGAGTGATGGTGGCAATCGGGCGATTGTCGCCCTCGAACTCGTCCTCCATCATATAGCTGCGGTCCACGGCGAACAGCAGCTCCGCCAGCACACCCGTAAAGCACGACCCATGCTCGACCAGCGCCACCATCGAGCGCGAGGTCACATCGACCCGCTTCAACACGCGCTTCCAGTATTGCAGCACTTCATTCGCCAGCCAGTGTTCGGCATTATCCAGCAGAAGTTGCTCATGCGCCGCGAACGCCTCCGGGTCGCCTTGGGTCTTGAAGACCATCAGCCCCAGCTCTTTCTCGTTCAGGCGCAGATGCAGGATCGCATCGTCGAGTTCGCGCGCCAGCCGCAGCATGTAGGCCTGCGCGCCTTGCGCGGTGAAGGCCTCCATATCGTCGGGCGCGGCCTCTTCGGGGCCTTTCAGCGTGATCGTTACCGTGCGCCCGGCGCGGTCGGCCTGCACCTCGACGGTCGAATAGGTGACCGAGCCGTCCTCGTGGAAGGTGCGGTCGAGCGGGGTCAGCGTGATCCCCTCGGCCACGTCCGGCTTGGTCGACGCCGCCGCGAATTCCTGCGCGCGCTCCACCACGGTCGCGTCGAATTTCGAGTTCGGGATGACCTCGTCGACCAGCTTCCACTCCTTGGCGCGCTTGCCGCGCACGCCCTCTTCGGTCGAGCAGAACACATCGGCGCGGTCGCGGCGCACCTTGCGTTTATCAGTCACGCGGGTCAGCCCGCCAGTGCCGGGCAACACCGCCAGCAAAGGCACCTCGGGCAGCGACACCGAGGACGAGGAATCGTCCGTCAGCATGATGTGGTTGCAGGCCAGCGCCAGTTCATAGCCACCGCCCGCGCAGGCCCCCTTGACCGCCGCGATGTATTTCTGGCCGCTGTCCGCTTCGGCAGCCTCGAAGGTGTTGCGCGTCTCGTTGGTGAATTTGCAGAAGTTGACCTTGTGGCTGTGGGCCGCACCGCCCAGCATGCGGATATTCGCGCCTGCGCAGAAGATCCGGTCCTTGCCGGATTGCATCACCACGACCTTCACCTCGGGGTGTTCAAAGCGCATGCGCTGCACCACGTCGGCCAGCTCGATATCGACCCCCAGATCGTAGGAGTTCATCTTCAGCTGGTAGCCGTCGAACAGCCCGCCATTCTCGTCCACGTCCATGGTCAGCCAAGCGACGGGACCGTCAAACGAGACCTTCCAGTGCCTGTAGGCGGTCGGGTCGACCTGAAAATCGATGCGCTTGGTCATGGTGAGTCTCCTACGTGCTTTTATGCATTATAGTGCGCATCGCCTGTTCATGTAAGCAAAATATGCACTATACTTCCATCTATCAACTGGAATTTGCAGCTTTCTTTCCAGTTATTTCAATTGCTTGCGGGTTATGCATTATACTGCATAACGCGATTCCCCGAGAACCTGATCCCGCATCGCCCGTGCCTGCGCCGCGTCCAGCCCGATCGCCGCCCCGCGCCGCATCGCATCGGTCAGAAAGGCGTCGGCCAGCTTGTCCAACCGCACCGCCGCCCGGTCCCGGCCCATCCGGCGTTTCAGCCCGGCATTGGCCAGCGCAATGACCCCGCGCAGCAACTGCGCCTCGGCGCTGTTCGGGGGGGCCGCCATCCAGACCGGCTCCCACAACTCATGCGCCTCCCAGTAGTAGCGCGCGTCGAACAGGGCCAAGCCAAGCCGCCATGCCGGGGCGTCCGCCAGCGCGCTCTGCCCCACCTCCTTCAGCCCGTCGAACAGCGCCTCGGGATGGCGCGGCGTCAGGCCGGGGATGTAGGCGTGGGGCGGACGCCAGCCGGTCATGCCGCGTCCGGTTCCGCCTTTTCGATACGGTCGAGCCGGGTCAGGAACTCGGCCACCGCCGCCAAGACCGCATCGGGCTGATCGAAGTGTGGGGCGTGGCGGCAATCGTCCAGGATCAGCGTCTCGACCGGCGCATAGGACCGCGTCTCGATCTCTTCGATCTGGGCGAGCGTGCCGTATTGATCCTCGCGCCCCTGAATGGCCAGGGTTGGAATGCGCAGGTAGTCGATGACCTCGCCCACATGCCACGCCTTGAAATCCGGGTGCAGCCACGCGTCGTTCCAGCCGCGAAAGGCAGTGTCCGGGTCGCGGTGATACTTGGCCATGCGGGCCTTCAGATCCGTCTCGTAGACCGCCTTCGCCTCGGCAATGGACGCCAAGCCCATCTCTTCGGTGAAGAAATGCGGCGCCATCAGGATCAGCCCGCGCACCCGGAAATCCTCGACCGACCCGGCATAGATCGCGGCGATGGTCGCGCCGTCGGAATGGCCCATCAGCACACCGGAGCGAAAGCCGATGGCGTCCAGCACCTGCGGCAGAACATCCACCGCCTCGCGGGTCATGTAATCCAGCGGGCGCGGCAGGTCGGTCAGGTCCGACTGGCCATAGCCCGCGCGGGAATAGACGAAGACGCCCTTGCCGGTCGCCTGCGCCAGCGCCTCGGGAAAGTCGCGCCACAAAGCCGCGCAGCCCAGCCCCTCGTGCAGCAGCACGATGGTCGCGGCCTTATCAGGCGCGGGGCCAAAACTGCGCCACTCCAAGGTCTTGCCGCCCGCCCTCAATGTGCCCTGACCAGCGCTCCAATCCATCACGCATCCTCCCGCGCTGGTTCGCAGGCCAGATCGCGCAACTTGAAGCGTTGGATCTTGCCCGTCGCGGTCTTGGGCAGGTCGTCCACCACGTCGATCCAGCGCGGGTATTTCCACGCGCCGACCTTTTCCTTGACCAGCGGTTTCAGCACGGGCAGCACGTCCGCCGCCTGCGCGCCGTCCTTCAGCACGATGAAGGCCTGCGGCTTTTCCAAGCCCTCCTCGTCGCGGCGCGGCACCACGGCGGCCTCCAGCACAGCCGGATGTGCGATCAGCGCCTGCTCGACCTCGAAGGGCGAGACCCAGATGCCCGAGACTTTGAACATGTCGTCGGTGCGCCCGCAATAGATGAAACGCCCATCCTCGGTGATCTCGTACTTGTCCCCGGTGCGGGTCCATTCGCCCTCGAACGTGGCGCGGCTCTTGGTGCGCTTGTTCCAATAGCCCTCGGCGGCAGAGGCCCCGCGCACCAGCAATTCGCCGACGCCACCGGGGGTGATCTCCTGCCCGTCCTCGTCGACGCAGCGCAGCTCATAGCCCGGCACGGCCCGGCCCGAGGTGCCGTAGATCACGTCGCCCGGGCTGTTCGACAGAAAGATGTGCAGCATCTCGGTGCTGCCCACCCCATCGAGGATTTCCGCCCCAATCAGCTTTTCCCATTTCGCGCCCACCTCTTGCGGCAGCGCCTCCCCGGCGGAGATGCACAGGCGCAGGCCATGCTCGGGCGCGCCATGGGTTTCCATGTGATGGACCGTCGCGGCATAGAGCGTCGGCACCCCGCAAAAGATCGTGGGCCGCTCGGCGGCGATGATCTGGCAGGCCACGTCCGGCGTGGGACGCCCGTTGAACAGCACCGTCGTCGCGCCGACGGACATCGGGAAGGTCATCGCGTTGCCAAGCCCGTAGGCGAAGAAGATCTTCGCCACGGAATAGACCACGTCCTCCTCGCGGATGCCCAAGACCTGCGCGCCATAGGTGTCCGAGGTCGCGCGCAACGCGCCGTGGACATGGCGCACGCCCTTTGGCTCCCCTGTCGAGCCAGAGGAATAGAGCCAGAAGGCGCATTCATCCTCCGAGACCTGCGCGGGATTGCAAGGTTCGGCGCCCTTCATGAAGTCATCATAGCTGATCGTGCCCTCGGGGGCCTCGCCGCCAACGACAATCACCAACCGGACGAAATCGTTGCCTTCGAGCGCGGGTTTGACCACGTCCCACAGCTCCGCCGAGACGATCACCGCCGAGGCGCGGCTGTCCTTCAGGATGAAGTCGTAGATCGCCGATGACAGCAGCGTGTTCAGCGCGATTGGCACCACATGGGCCTTGAGCGCGCCCCAGAAGATTTCCGGGTATTCGATCTGATCCAGCAGGATGCAGGCGATGCGCTGTTCGGGGTGCAGGCCCGCGCGTTTCAAGGCCCCTGCCGCTTGATCGCTGCGCGCAGCAAGCTGGCCATAGGTCAGTGTGCGCTTCGCGCCCGCCGCCTCGCGAAAGGCGGGCTTGTCGGCGCGGCCCTCGGCCACGTGACGGTCCACGAAATAGAGGGCCGCGTTCTGGTTGTCGCTCATGAGTTCCTCCCTGACGGGACCGCCGGGCAGGTCAGTATCGCGTCACGGGCTCCTCTTCCCATGACGCGGGCCGCAGCGGTCCGCTTGTGCTATATAATGCACATGGTCCGAGTCGGCTCAAGGAGTATCTGGCGCACCTATTGCACTTTAATGCACAAGACCCGTCCGGGGCGCGCCGGGCGGGCCTTGTAATTTACATAGCGGTGGGCTCAGGCGTGTTCGCCCCGGATCACCGCCGGATCGGCATCGTCCCAAAGCCGGTCATACAGTGCCGCACGGCGGGACAGCACCTTGCGGAAGTTCAGGTTGCCCTTGGCGGTGATTTCGCCATCCCCGATGCTGGGCATCTCGGTCAGGACCATGGCGCGGGCAATGCGCGCGGCAGAGCCATGCCCGTGGCGCGCCGCCAGCTTTTCGCCAATGGCCTGCCGCAGCGCGTCGCCGACCAGCGCGCCATCCTGATCCTCGCCCATCGCAGCACTGGCCGCCGAGGGGAAGACCAGCAGGCCGATTTCGGCTTTGTCGGCACCACAAATGACCACGTCCTGCGCCAGCCCGCCCAGTTCGGCCAGAACCTCCAGCCGAAGGTTTGCGGCGCGGACCCATGTGCCCGACATCAGCTTGAAATCCTCGGAGATGCGCCCGTCGAACCGCAAGCCTTTGGTCAGGTCACCGGGATCGACGAATTTCATCGCATCGCCGGTGATGAAGAAGCCCTCTTCGTCGAATGCCTCCGCCGTCTTGTCCGGGTCGTTCAGGTAGCCCGGCATGATATTTGGCCCCCGCACCCGGATTTCGCAGCGCATGTCCGCATCCGGGATCATCTTGATGTCGACCCCGGTCATCGGCACGCCGACGATGCCGGACATCGTCGTCGGCTCGTGCTGGATCAGGCAGGCGGGGGCGGTTTCCGTCAGCCCCCAGCTGGAGTTCATCAGGGGCACGTCCCCGCGCACGTCGCGGGCCATGTCTTCGAGATCGCGCCAGACATCCTGCGGCAGGCTGGCCCCCGCATAGAACAGCATGTCGAGATTGCGGAAATAGCTTTCGCGCAGGGCGCGGTCCTCCTTCATCGCGTCGCGCAGCATGGCAAAGCCGACCGGGACGTTGAAGGCCAGCGTGGCGCTGTGGTCGCGGTTGTTCTCGATCGTCTTGCCGACCAGATGCGGCACCGGTTTGCCCGCATCGATGTAGAACGATCCGCCATTGGCCAGCATCATGTTGAAATTGTGCGAGCCGCCGAAGACGTGGTTCCACGGCAGCCAGTCGACGATCTTGGGCGGGCGCGTCCCGAGGAAGGGCAGCGCGTCGAGGATCTGCGCCTGATTGGCACACATCATGCGTTGCGTGGTGATGACCGCCTTGGGATGCGAGGTCGAGCCGGAGGTCATCAGGTATTTGGCGATGGTATCGGGGGTGACCTGCGCGGCGGCGGCGTCCACATCGGCCCCGTCACCCTTGAGCAGCTCGTCGAAGGTGGTCATGCCGGGCGCCGCGTTTGTGGACACCACCTTTTCCACGCCGTCGAACAGGTCGAGCGACAGGGCCTCGGCAAATTGCGCGCCATCCACCGCATAGACCATGGCGGGCTTGATGACCTCGGCACAATGGATCAACTGCGGGCGCGCGCCGGGGATCAGGGCGTATTGCTCGGCCAAGGGCACGGTCGGCACGCCGATATATTGCGCGGCGAGCGTCAGCAGGCCGTGATCCACTCCATTGCCGGACACGACCATGATCGGGGTCTGCGGCCCCATGCCCCGTGCCAGCAAGCTGGCCGCAATGGCGCGCACCTGTTGACGGGTCTCGGCATAGCTGACCTCGCGCCACCCCTCGCCCGAGCGTTCGGCGATGAAGACACGGTCAGGCGCCTTGTCCGCCCAAGCATCCACCCAGTCGCCGGTCTTGCTGGCGACGGGGCTCATGTCATAGGCCGAGCGCAGAACGATGCTGCCATCGGCACGATCCTCGCGCAGGACGGCGTGCGGTCGGTACTTGCTGTCCATCGGGGACTCCTCGCGTCAGCGCTGTGGCAGGCGGGTCGCCGCGTCCAGCCGGATCGTCTCGCCGTTCAGATAGGGATTGGCGATGATCTGGCTGACCAGCAGCCCGTATTCCTCGGGGTTTCCCAGACGATGCGGGAAGGGGATGTTGGCCACGATGCCCTGCACGGTTTCCTCGGGAAGGCTTTCCATCATCGGCGTGTTGAACAGGCCCGGCGCGATGGTCATGATCCGCACGCCCAGCTTGGCCATCTCGCGCGCGACCGGCAGGGTCATCGCGGCGATGGCCCCTTTGGAGGCCGCATAGGCCGCCTGCCCCACCTGCCCGTCCTGAAAGGCGACCGAGGCGGTGTTGATGACAACGCCACGCTCGCCCGTGTCGAGCGGGTCCAGCGCCGCCATCTCGCGCATGGCGTAGGACATGACGTTGTAGGTGCCGTACAGGTTGACCTTGATCGTCTTGTCGAAGACGTCGGTCGACAGCTTGCCCTCACGCCCGACGACGCGGGCCGCAAGGCCCACGCCCGCACAGTTCACGGCGATGCGCGGGGCCCCAAGCGTGTCCTTGACCGAGGCGATGGCGGCGGCGACGCTGTCCTCGGAGGATACGTCGGTCTTGACCGCGTGCCCGCCGATCTCGGCAGCCATGGCCGACCCGCGATCCGCGTCGAAATCCAGAATGCCGACCTTGGCGCCAAGGCTGGCGAGCTTGCGCGCTGTCGCTGCACCCAGACCGCTTGCCCCTCCGGTGACGATGGCCACCTGTCCAGAAATATCCATCTCACGTCCCTCTTGTTTCTTGTGGCGTTGCGCAAAGTAGGATGGGTGATCAGCCATCCTACCGCAGATAACTCACGGGATCAGGAACAGGGTGATCGCCGGGAAGGCCACGAGGATCACCACCCTGATCAGGTCGGAGGCGACATAGTAGATCACCGCCCGATAGGTCTGGACCATCGGCGTTTCCGGGTCCATCGCGTTGATGACGAACAGGTTCATCCCCACCGGTGGCGTAATCAGCCCGACCTCCACCACGATCAGCGTCAGGATGCCGAACCAGATCGCCACATGTTCCGTGCTCATGCCGAAATCCAGCGAGGTGATCACCGGGAAGAAGATCGGGATCGTCAGCAGGATCATCGACAGGCTGTCCATGAAGCAGCCCAGCAACAGGTAGATCACCAAGATCACCGCCAGAACGGTGATCGGCGCCAGCCCCAGATCCACGACCCAGGCCGATAGCTCCTGCGGCACGCGCGTCCGGGCGAGGAAGCCGTTATAGAACGCCGCCCCCAGCACGATGAAAAAGATCATCGCCGTGCTGCGCGCCGTGTCGGTAAAGCTGTCCATCAGCGTCCGCCATGTCAGACCGCCATTGACCAGCGCGATGATGCCGGTGCCCAGCGCGCCCACCGCCGCGCCTTCGGTCGGGGTGAACAGGCCCGAATAGATGCCGCCCACCACGGCGATGAACACCAGCAGCACCGGCCAGACGTCGAGCAATGCGCGGAACCGCTCGCCCATCGGCACCGCCTCGCGCACACCCGCCGCGCCGGGGTTGCGGCGGACGTAGATGCTGATGGCGATCATGTAGCCTATCGCCGCCAGAACCCCCGGCACGAAGGCCGCGAGGAACAGCTTGGCGATGTTCTGCTCGGTCAGGATGGCATAGATCACCAGCACCACCGAGGGCGGGATCAGGATGCCCAACGTGCCGCCCGCCGCCAGCGTCGCGGTGGAAAAGCCGCCATCATAGCCGTATCGCTTCAGTTCCGGCAGGGACACGCGCGACATGGTCGCCGCCGTGGCCAGCGACGATCCGCAGATCGCGCCGAAGCCCGCGCAGGCGCCGATGGCCGCCATGGCCACACCGCCCTTGCGGTGGCCCAGGAAATTCTCGGCGGCCTTGAACAGCGACTGGCTCATCCCGCCCAGCGTCGCGAAATAGCCCATCAGCAGGAACATCGGTACGATCGACAGCGAGTAGCTGGAAAAGGTCGTGTAGGCGAGGTCCTTCAGCTGCGCCATGGGCAGACGGGTGTTGCCCATCACCATCCACATGCCGCCAAAGCCGGTGGCGAACATCGCCAGACCAATCGGCACCCGCAGGAAGATCAGCCCCAGCAGGAACGGAAAGGAGTAAATCCCGATTTCGATATTGCTCAATGGTCCGCCCCCACGGCGTTGGGCGCGATGGTGCGGCCCGTCATCAGTTCGTAAAGGCGCAAGAGCGCCATGTAGACACCCGCAAGCGCCGCCAGCACCGCGCCCACGAGGCTGGCCACATAGGCCCACCAGATCGGGAATTCGAGCAGCAGACTGGTCTGGCCAGAAGAGGCCTTGCGCAGCGTGCCCTCGTAAAGCTGCATCGCAATCACGACCAGCACGACGGCGAACAGCACGGCGATCAGCACTTCGAGCAGGCGGTTCACGCCGCGTGGCAGGAAATTGGTGAAGACATCGACAGAGGCATGCCCGGCGGTCACGGTGCACAGCGGCAGGAAGGCAAAGATGGTAAAGGCCATCCCCGCCTCGACCAGTTCGTAATCCCCGCGCAAGGCACCCAGCCCGGCGTCGATCAGGCCTTGGGACAGGCCCGGCAGGATACCGGCAGAGGCCATGCCATGCAGGATCGAATTGGCCTCGCGCCCGATGATCGAGATACAGGTGATCACGATCAGAAAGGTCAGAACGGCCCCACCCAGCAGCGCCATGATGCGGGCGATGCCGAGAACCACACGGTGTAGCTTGTGCATGGAAGTCCCCCGGAAAGGTGTGGGCCGCGACATGCGCCGCGGCCCGTCATGTCAAAGGGCGATCACTTGCCCCAGCTGTCCATGTCCGAGGAATACTCGGCCATCAGCGCACGCGCCTCGTCGATCAGCGCCTGACCGTCGATGCCCTTGGACTGCATGTCGGCAACCCAGCTTTCGTAGATCGGGTCGACGATCGGCTTCCATGCCGCCTCGGCTTCGGCCTGCGGCAGGGTGATGATGTTGTTGCCCAGATCGACGGCGATCTGACGCGCCGGGCCATCGGCATCCGCCTGCGTACCGCCGGCAAAGATCGAGAAGGCCACGCCGGAATTGGCGTCGATCACGGCCTTGTTCTCATCCGACATCGCCTCGTAGCGGTCCTTGTTCATCGCCAGAACGAAGGTCAGGTTATACAGCGCCGGGCCTTCGAACTCGGTGTGGTTCTTCACCAGTTCGGCCACCTTCAGCGCGCTGGTCACTTCCCACGGGATGGTGGTGCCGTCCAGAACGCCCTTGGACAGGGCCTCGGACACGGCCGGAACCGGCATGCCGATGGGCTCGGCACCGACGCGGGTCAGCAGATCGTTGACCAGACGCGAGCCGCCGCGGATCTTCATCCCTTCGAGATCGGCAGGCACGGTGACCGGCTTGTTCGTGTGGAACAGGCCCGGACCGTGGACCCAGGTGCCGACGATATGGACGTCCTTGAAATCGGCGTCCTTCATGTGGGTTTCGTACATCTTGGCATAGGCGTAGGAGGCGGCGCGCGCATCCTCGACCATGAAGGGCAGTTCGAACACCTCGGTATGCGGGAAGCGGCCCGGCGTGTAGCCGACCACGGTCCAGCCAAGGTCGACGATGCCATCGGTGACGTGGTCGATCAGTTCCGGCGGGGTGCCGCCCAGTTGCATCGACGGGTAGAGTTCGACCTTGATGCGGCCCTCGGACTGCTCCTCGACGGCGCGCGCCCAAGGCTCAAGGATCTGCGTCGGCACGTTGGCCTGCGCGGGCAGGAAGTGTTCGAGCGTCAGCACCTCTTCCTGCGCAAAGGCGGCCCCGGCGGTGAAGGCAAAGCCCAGTGCGGCGGCGGTGCCCATGAAAGTTCTACGAGTGGTCATGTCTATCCTCCCTGATATGACCTGAACCCCTGCCCCCTTGTGCCGGGAGCGCGGGGGGGTGTGCGTTACTTCGTGTAGGCGTCCATGAGGCTGCGCGCCTCTTCGATCAGCGCGGCCCCGTCGATGCCCTTGGTTTCCATGTCGGCGATCCACGCGTCGTAGACCGGGCGCGCCATCTCTTCCCACTTGGCGGCGTCTTCTTCGCTGACAGTGATGATGTTGTTGCCATTGTCCACCGCGATCTGACGCGCGGGGCCATCCGCCGCGGCCATCGTGGTGCCCGCGAAGATGGAGAACTCCAGCCCGGAATTGGCGTCGATCACCGCCTTGTTTTCATCCGACAGGCTTTCATAGACGTCCTTGTTCATCGCCAGAACGAAGGTCAGGTTGTAGATCGCAGGGCCGTTGAACTCGGTATGGTTGGACACCAGTTCCGGCACCTTGAGCGAGGCGGTGACCTCCCACGGGATGGTCGTGCCCTCGATCACGCCCTTGGACAGGGCCTCGGGGATGGCGGTCACGGGCAGGCCGATGGGTTCCGCGCCGACCTGTTCCAGAAGCTGGTTCACCATGCGCGAGCCGCCACGGATCTTCATCCCCTGAAGGTCCTCGGGCGCGCTGACGGGTTGCGCCGTGTGCAGCATGCCCGGCCCATGGACCCATGTGCCGATGATATGCACGTCCTTGAAATCCGCGTCCTTCATGTATGTCTCGAACATCTGCCAATAGGCAGAGCTGGCCGCGGCGGCGTCGCTGGTCATGAAGGGCAATTCAAAGACTTCGGTATGCGGGAAGCGCCCGGGGGTGAATCCGTTCACCGCCCAGACGATATCGGCGATGCCGTCCTGCACCTGATCGATCAGTTCCGGCGGTGTGCCGCCCAGTTGCATGGCGGGAAAGCGTTCGATCTCGATCCGGCCGTCGCTGTCGGCCTCGACCTTGTCGGCCCAGACATCGAGGATCAGCTTTGGCACATTGGCCTGCGCGGGCAGAAACTGGTGCAGGGTCAGCGTGACCTCTTGCGCCATGGCGGGGATGGCCAGCAGCGTCGCCGCTGCAACCGTTCCGAAGAAAGTCCTGCGTGTGGTCATCCTGTCCTCCCCTACAGCCGACCGCCCGAAAATGGGCACTATAGTGCAAACCTTCGCAGATGTCGCATTATCTTGCAACACGCATTCGCACGGCTGACCCGTTCCGGCAGCTTGGCGATATGGGACCCGAATCCAAGCTGTTTGTCCAGCATCTTCCACGAGGAAACAATTTTTTCACCGCTGTTACCGGTCACATTTGCGCTAAACGCGCGCGCTGGTTGTGCGCATCACCTGTCGATCCCCGACGCCCACAAAGGAGCGCCAGAAGCAATTGCCCCAATGCGGACGTACCCTGCAAGCCCATAGGAAAAAATTATCGCGATGATCCGCAAATACAATTTTTTCAGATCACAAACCTTTGTTAGAACGATTCCAAGATGCGAGTCTCGCATCAGGGATTTCACGCAGTCCGGGTGACCGCCCGGGCCTGCCTGTTTCAGGGAGAAACGATATGGACGGCAATGATATCAAGTCGGGTGGCTGCCCGGTGATGCATGGCGCGGTGACCTTCAGCGCGCGCAGCAATGGCGACTGGTGGCCGAACCAGCTGCGGATCAACATCCTGCACCAGAACACCCCCGCCTCGAACCCGATGGGCGAGGATTTCAACTATGCAGAGGCCTTCAAGAAGCTCGACCTCGACGCGGTCAAGCAGGACATCTTTGCCCTGATGAAGGACAGCCAGGACTGGTGGCCCGCCGATTACGGCCATTACGGCCCGTTCTTCATCCGCATGGCATGGCACGCCGCAGGCACCTATCGCACCGCCGACGGGCGTGGGGGCGGCTCGACCGGCAACCAGCGTTTCGCGCCGCTGAACTCGTGGCCCGATAACGGCAACCTCGACAAGGCCCGCCGCCTGCTGTGGCCAGTGAAACAGAAATACGGCAACAGCCTGTCCTGGGCCGACCTCTTCATCCTCGCCGGCAACTGCGCGATCGAAGATATGGGCCTGAAGCCGTTTGGCTTTGGTGGCGGTCGCGAAGACATCTACGCCCCCGAGGAAGACATCTATTGGGGTGCGGAAAAGGAATGGTTGGCGGATTCGAAGGCCGAAGGCAGCCGCTATTCCGGCGACCGCAATCTGGAAAACCCGCTGGCCGCCGTGCAGATGGGCCTGATCTACGTCAACCCCGAAGGCCCGGACGGCAACCCCGACCCGCTGGCCAGCGCCCGCGACATCCGCGAGACGTTTGCCCGTATGGCGATGAACGACGAGGAAACCGTCGCACTGACCGCCGGTGGCCACACCTTCGGCAAGGCGCACGGCGCCGGTGACGCGGCCCATGTGGGTTCCGAACCCGAAGCGGGCGAGATCGAGGCGATGGGCTTTGGCTGGACCTCGACCTACAAGTCCGGCAAGGGCGTCGACGCCATCACATCGGGCATCGAAGGCCCGTGGACCGCGAACCCGATCAAGTGGGACAATGGCTATTTCGACCTGCTGTTCGGCTACGAATGGGAACTGGTCAAATCGCCCGCAGGCGCGTGGCAGTGGCACCCCAAGGACCTCAAGGAAGAGGACATGGCCCCGCAGGTCGACGGCTCTGGCCAGAAGGTCACGCCGATGATGACCACCGCCGACATGGCGATGCGCATGGACCCCGAATATGGCAAGATCTCCAAGCGGTTCCACGAGAACCCCGAGGAATTCGCCGAGGCCTTCAAGCGCGCATGGTTCAAGCTGACCCACCGCGACATGGGCCCGAAGGTTCTGTATCTGGGCAAGGACGTTCCGGACGAGGACCTGATCTGGCAGGACCCGATCCCCGCTGGCCCGTCCCTGTCGGAGGCCGATGTTGCGACGCTGAAAGACAAGATCGCCGCCTCGGGCCTGTCCCAGCGCGACCTGATCTACACCGCATGGTCGTCTGCCGTGACCTATCGCGGCTCGGACAAGCGCGGCGGTGCCAATGGCGCGCGCATCCGTCTGGCCCCGCAGGCCGCGTGGGAGGTCAACGAGCCCGAGAACCTCAAGCGCATCCTTGCTGTGTATGAGGGCATCCAGTCGGACTTCGGTGGCGCTGGCAAGGTGTCGCTGGCCGACCTGATCGTGCTGGGCGGCAATGTCGGTGTCGAGATGGCCGCAAAAGCCGCTGGTCACGACATCACCCTGCCCTTCACCCCGGGCCGTGGCGATGCAACCGCCGAGCAGACCGATGCCGACAGCTTTGACCCGCTGGAGCCGGTGGCGGACCCGTTCCGCAACTACCTCAAGACCGAGTACAGCGCGCCGGCCGAGGAACTGATGCTGGACCGCGCCCACCTGCTGGGCCTGTCGGCCCCGGAACTGACGGTTCTGGTCGGCGGGATGCGCGCAATGGACATGAACTTCGACGGCAAGAAGCACGGCGTGATGACCGACACACCCGGTCAGCTCTCCAACGACTACTTCGTCAACCTCATGGACATGGGCACCTACTGGAAGCCGGTCGACGAGAGCGCGAAGCTGTACGAAGGCCGCGACCGCAAGTCGGACGAACTGAAGTGGACCGCGACCCGGGTCGATCTGGTGTTCGGTGCCAACAGCCAGCTGCGTGCCCTGGCCGAGGTCTATGCCCAGGCCGACAATGGCGAGAAGATGGTCAAGGACTTCGCCAAGGCTTGGACCAAGGTGATGAACGCGGACCGTTTCGACGTGTGATCCCCGTCTGAGCGATGAGTGCGCCCCCGTGGGAAACCGCGGGGGCGTTTTCGTGTCCGCACGCCCGCCACGCCGTGGCCAACGCATCACAAGACCGGATGCCCCTTACAAAAGCATTGAGCCGCAGCCCCTGACCTGATAGGCGCGACCAGCCCTTTGAAAAGAGTCCCTCTGTTATGTTCCGGAATTTCTGGCACGAACTTGTCTTGCCGCTGTTCCGCCGCCCTGCACATCTGCAGGCTGCGGCGCTGTGCTGGCGTTCCGGCCCCACCGGCCCCGAGGTGCTGCTGATCACCTCACGCGATACCGGGCGCTGGGTCGTGCCCAAGGGCTGGCTGAAAAAGGGCATGGACGGTGCCGGGACCGCCGCCGAGGAAGCTTGGGAAGAGGCCGGGGTCATCACCGAACGGCCGTTGCGGCCGCTGGGCGCGTTCCACTATATGAAGCAGATGGATGGGGGCATGCCCCTGAACGTGCGATGTCAGGTCTTTGCCATGCATGTCGCCCGGCTCGAAGCTGATTTCCCCGAGCGCGACGAGCGCACCTGCGCATGGATGTCGCCCGGCGAGGCCGCGCAATCGGTCCGCGAACCGGACCTTGCCGCGCTGATCCGCAGCTTTCGCCCCGAGACCGTAGATTGACGAAAGAAGGGCGCTCGATGGCCGATCAGGACAGTCCGGAGAAGTGGACGACTCTCGACCGCGATCTCGAACGGCTTTCGCGGCTGGAATCGGCGGGCATGTACGTGTCGCGCCCGCTCTTTGGCATGGGCATCTCGTTGCTCTTCATCTGTCTTGCGGCACTTGCGGCTTCGATCCTGATTGGCGGCCAACCCGACAAGCTGGTCGTCGTCGTGGCGGCTGCATTTGGCGCTTATATGGCGTTGAATATCGGTGCCAACGATGTGGCCAACAACGTGGGTCCCGCCGTCGGCGCGCGCGCCCTGTCGATGGCAGGCGCCATCCTGATCGCCGCGATCTGCGAAAGCGCAGGCGCGCTTTTGGCCGGGGGGGACGTGGTTTCGACCATTTCCAAGGACATCATCGACCCGTCGGGTCTGGCCGAGGGCCAGAAATTCATCTGGGCGATGATGGCGGCGCTGCTGTCGGCGGCGATCTGGGTCAACCTTGCCACATGGATCGGCGCGCCGGTCTCGACCACCCATTCGGTGGTGGGGGGCGTCATGGGCGCGGGCATCGCCGCCGCCGGTCTGGCCGCCGTGAACTGGACCAGCATGAGCGCGATTGCCGCAAGCTGGGTGATCTCTCCGGCGCTGGGTGGGGCCATCGCCGCCGCGATGCTGGCCTTCATCAAGTGGAAGATCATCTATGTCGAGGACAAGATCGCAGCGGCACGCAAATGGGTGCCCGTGCTGATCGGCATCATGGCCGCCGCCTTTGCCGTCTACCTGTCGATCAAGGGCCTCAAGAAGATCGTCAAGATCGACCTGCCCACCGCCCTGCTGATCGGGGCCGTGGCGGGTGTGGCGTTTTCCGTGCTGTCGAAGCCGCTGATCAACCGCCAGTCGGTGGGGCTGGAGAACCGCAACCGCTCGCTCAAGGTGCTGTTCCGCCTGCCGCTGGTGGTCTCTGCCGCGCTCTTGTCCTTTGCGCATGGCGCCAACGATGTGGCCAACGCGGTCGGCCCGCTGGCGGCCATCGTCGCCGCGTCACAAACCGCCGGGGTTGCCACCTCGGTCTCGATCCCGCTTTGGGTCATGGTGATCGGGGCGTTCGGCATTTCCTTTGGCCTGATGCTGTTCGGGCCAAAGCTGATCGGCATGGTCGGCAGCCAGATCACCAAGCTGAACCCGATGCGCGCCTATTGCGTCGCGCTGTCCGCCGCGATCACCGTGATCGCCGCAAGCTGGCTGGGCCTGCCGGTCAGTTCCACCCATATCGCCGTGGGCGGCGTGTTCGGCGTGGGCTTTTTCCGGGAATGGGACCACGAGCGCCGGGTGAAAAAGATGCAGGTGTCGCAGACCCCGAAAAAGCCGCTTGGCCCCGAGGAACGCCGCCGCCGCAAGCTGGTGCGCCGCTCGCATTTCCTGACCATCGTCGCGGCTTGGGTCGTGACCGTGCCGGCCACGGCGCTGCTGTCGGGCCTGTGCTTCTGGGCGCTCAACAGCGTGGCGGCGAACTGACGGGCATGCTATCGGGGTCCGCAGGAGGACCCCGTATGTGGCAACAGGCAAGCAGCTATCCCGACCCGCGCGTTGAAATCCTCGATGAGCGGTTTCGCGACATGGTGGTGACCCATGCCGCGGTGGAACGGCTGCACACCGGCATGCGATGGGCCGAGGGGCCGGTCTGGTTTGGCGACCTACGGTGTCTGTTGTGGTCCGACATCCCCAACAGCCAGATGCTGAAATGGGAGGAGGAAACCGGCAGCGTGTCAGTGTTTCGCCGGGGGCCCTTCACCAATGGCAACACCCGCGACCGGCAGGGGCGGCTGGTCTCGTGCGAACACGGCCCGCGCCGCGTGACCCGGACCGAGATCGACGGCACGGTGACCGTGCTGGCCGACAGCTATGACGGCAAGCGGTTGAACGCGCCCAATGACGTGGTGGTGAAGTCCGATGGCTCGGTCTGGTTCACCGATCCGACCTTTGGCATCCGCGATTGGTACGAGGGCTACAAGGCCACGCCGGAGCTGCCCACCAACGTCTATCGCATCGCCCCCGATGGCACGATCACGGCGGTGATCGAGGGGATCGACCACCCGAACGGGCTGGCCTTTTCCCCCGATGAGACGATCCTGTATGTGGTGCAAAGCGGCCCGCCGCGCTGCATCCACGCCTTTGACGTGGGCAGCGATGGACAGACGGTCGGCAATGGCCGCCGCCTGATAGAAGCGGGCGAGCATGGGACGCCGGATGGCTTCCGGCTGGACATGCAGGGCAACCTGTGGTGCGGCTGGGGCGTGGGCGAGGGGCGGAACGGCGTGCGCGTCTTTGCCCCCGACGCAACGCCATTGGGCCATATCCACCTGCCCGAGCGCTGCGCCAATGTGGCCTTTGGCGGGCCGCACCGCACGCGGCTGTTCATGGCGGCCAGCCAGTCGCTTTATGCGCTACACGTCCGTGCGCAGGGCGTGGCCTATACGTGACCCCGTCCCGGGCTTGCCCCGGGACCTCTTGGCCAGACCCGGCGTAGAGGTCCCGGGTCGAGCCCGGGACGGGGGGATGCCAGTCCTGAGCCTTACCCGCGCAGGCGGTGGTGCAGGATGATCGGCACGGCGAGGTCTTCCTCATCGCCCAGATGCCGGTCGAGGAAGGCGCGGATCGTGCGGGCATGGGCCAGCACTTGCGGCGTCTCGTCAAAGGCCTGCGCCTCGTCCAGATGCACCAGTTGGATCACCCGGTTCGACGCGCGGGTGAACCCGTCCAGCACCTGATCCAGCGCGGCATGATCGGCTTCGAGGAGTTCCAGCCCTCGGGCGAACCGCGGCTCCGCCGCCTCCAGTTCGGGGAAATAGCTGCGATCCTCCCAGCCGTGATGGCCATGCAGGTTGCGCACCAAGGCCCCGCCAAAGCGGCTGAGCCGCGCGGCGAAATCGTCGGGGCCGATGTCGCGGTCCAGATAGGTCTGCGCGTCGGCCTCGATCACCTCGCCCAGATCGCGGAACATCTGGTGGGCGTTCAGCCATGCCTGCGTCTTGGCGGCAAAGCCGGGATGGGCCTTCCACGCGTCGCGGGGATAGGCGTGCAGCAGCACGCGCATCTCTTCGGGCATGGGGGTGGTGCGGATGGGGGTCACGGCGTCCAACATGGTCGTCTCCTTTCAGGAGGGATATGTCGGGACGCACTCTGACGCTTACCAGTATCAGGCGCGCAGGGCGGCCATGCGCGCCGCGCGGGGCTGACCATGAGGTCCCGGGTCGAGCCCGGGACGGGGTCACAGGTCGATATCCAGCGTCACGGGGAAATGGTCGGAGGCGGTCAGCAGCGCCTCGCGCAGTTCGGATATCTCGCCGCAGACCGGGTCCTCGAACGGGTGCCAGATGCGCCATGACGGCTGCCGCGCCGCCAGATCGGGGGAGACCATGATGTAGTCGAGCAGGGCCTGAAGGTAGCGCCCCTGTTCGCCCAGATAGAAGCGCGCACTGGTCGGCTGGGCGGTGATGCGGCTTTGCAGCGCCTGCGCCGCATGGGGGTCGAACAGCGCCTCTGCCCCCTCGCCCAGAATGATCTCGACCGAAGACCGCCCAAACAGGTTCTCGTATTCGTCCAGCCCCGGACCGTCGTTCAGGTCGCCCAGCACGATCACGCTGTCGCCCTGCGCCAGCAAGCCGTCGACCCGCGCGCGCAGCCAGATCGCCTGCGCCAGTTGCTTGCGCCGGTTGGCGATGGCAAGGCGCATGATCTCGTCTCGGGTGGTCGCGCCGTGCGGCGCTTTGGATTTCAGATGCGCGCCGATCAGCCTGGCCTTCGTCCCGCGCGCGGTGGTCACGGACAGCTCCAGCGGCGGCTTGGAAAAGGTCACGCGGTCGCGGGTGGCGTCGATGTCCAGATCGATGTGGAATTCGGTATCAAAGCGCGGCGCGGCGTCGGAGGCTTGTGGATCGTGGCGCACCGTCAGCACCGCCGGATCGTAGAGCAGCGCGATTTCCTGCTGCGTGTCGTTGGTGAAGCCGGTCACGGCCTCGCGCGTGCGCAGGCCAAAGCTTTCGGCAAACCGGGTCAGCGCGCGCACGGAGGACCGGCGGGAATTGGTGTCGGGCGCCTCGATCACCATGACCGCATCGGCATCCATCGCGGTGAAGACGATGCCCAGCGCCTCGGCCTGCTGGCGGCGCGTCACGTCATGCCGGGCGGACCAGTCGCCGTCGGCCAAGAGGTCACCCGCGTCGGAGAACAGCGAGTCGAACCATTCGACATTGTAGGTGGCGATCCGCATCAGGCGGCTTCGCGGGCCGAGATTTCCTCCCACGCGCGATTGATATCGGCGAGCTTTCTCTGGGACAGGGCGACCGCCTCTTCGGGGACGCCGCGGGCGATCATCACGTCGGGATGGCTGTCGCGCACCAGCTTGCGATACACCTTGCGGATGTCGTCCAGCGGCGTGCCGGGTGTGACGCCCAAAACGGTGTAGGGATCGGGGTCCTCATCGGGGACCATGCGCGCGCGCAGGCTGCGAAACCTCATGTCATCCATGCCGAAGATCTCGGCCACGCGGCGCAGGAACTCATCCTCTGCCGGGTGATAGGTGCCATCGGCCAGCGCGATGTGAAACAACCCCTCCATCAGGTCGCACAGTGTACCGCCCTCGCTGTCGAACATCGCCCGGATGCGGGTCGCGTATTCCTCGAACCCCGCCACGTCCTGCCGCGCGAGGTTGAAGACGCGGGCCGCGCCCGCCTCGTCCTCGGGCGCGATGTGAAAGACCTCGCGAAAGGCGGTGACCTCGTCGCGGGTCACAAGCCCGTCCGCCTTGGCCATCTTGGCCGACAGCGCGATCACCGCGATGGTGAAGGCGACGGTGCGTTCGGGCGGCGTGCGCAGGCGTTCGAACACGGCGGACAGGCCCTCGCCCTTGGCGAGCGCCTGAATGGCCTGAGATATGCGGGTCCAGATCGACATACCCCATTGTACCGCAGCGCAGCATGGCTGTCAGGGCAGGAATTACAGAATTTTCTGCAAAAGGATCAGGTCCATCCAGCGCCCGAACTTGAAGCCGACCTGCGGCAGGGTCGCGATCTGCCGGTAGCCCAGCGCGGTGTGAAAGGCGACCCCGGCGGGATTTTCCCCCGACACACCGGCCCAAAGGGAATGGACCTTGTCGCGGCGCGCCACCTCTTCGAGCGTGGTCATCAGGGCGCGGCCCACACCCCGCCCCCGCGCGTGCTTGGCCAGTTGGATGGAATGCTCCATCGTGTGCGCATAGCCCGGGCCGCCGCGAAACTGGAAATAGGTGGCAAAGCCAAGAACCCCACCATCGTCGCAGGCCACCTGAAAGGCGGCCCCGCGCGCCGCCATGTCGGCCTGCAAGCCCTCGACCGTCTTCGTTTGCGTGGTGAAGGTCGCGGCGCTGGTCTCGATGATCTCATTCCAGATCGCGGCGATCTGGGCCGCGTCGCGCGGCTCGGCAGGGCGCAGGATCATGTCAGGGTGACGTGCTCGCCAGACAGGGCGATTTCGGCGGACAGGCCCGCCTCGCCGGTCTCGAAGCTGACCAGCGGCGCGTCCAGATGCGGGGCGAGCAGGGCCGCCATGTCCATGGCGCGCGGATGGCTGACCGTCAGCTGCACAAGACGCATGTCGGCGGCGGGCAGCGCCTTGCCCGGCGGGACCGCGCTGTGCCACTGGATCAGCGCCGGGAACATCCCGTCAAAGGGCAGCTGTCCATCCTCGGGCACCGCCATCGACCAGCGCAGGTCGCCGCGCTCCAGCTCCAGCCGCCGCCCGGCCATGGGCAGCGCCGTCAGAGCGGCATCGAGATCGTCCACCCGGCAGATCCATTTGTCGAGCCGCGCGGGGCCCTTGAACGCGTCCAGCCCGAACCACCGCGCATCGGGCGGCGGCGGCGCAGACGGGTCGATCGAGATCGCCTCGATATACAGGTCCGGGTCCATGCCCAAGAGCTGGTTATGGGTGCCGAACCGGCCATGCGCCCCCCCGGGATTCATCGGCTGGCCAAGCACGTCCTCCACATGCGCGGCCGCCTCGGCCAGCGTTTCCCCCAATACCGCGATATGATCGAGAACCAGCATCCACCCACACATGTCCTGTTGTCGTCGCGAAACGATAGGCGAGGTTAACCTTTCTGACTAGCGGATTTTGCACCTGCAGCACAACCGACCGGTGCACACCCGGATTGCAGGTCACACTGTGCGCAAGATCACAGGTTCAGGGCGGTTTCACTTGCCGGGTGGGCCCCTGCGGCCTCACGCTGACCACAGGGGTCGCGGCACACGCAGACACCCGTGCCCCCAGAACTGCGTGCGAGTGACCCAAGGCCGGCTGCGACCGGCCAACTGCGAAGCGGATGCGATCCCGTATCCCCAAGACAAGGATGAGGACTTCATGATGACACACTTCAGGATCCCCCGTGCGGGCCTGCTGGCCTGTGCTCTTGCAGCCTGCGCGGCGCTGTTGCCTGCCGCCGGGGCCAAGGCCCAGGACATGCTCGGAGAAACCCGCGCCTTCGCCTTCAATTTCTGCCCGCGCGGCTGGGCCCCCGCCGAAGGTCAATTGCTGCCGATCAACCAGAACCAGGCCCTTTATTCGCTGCTGGGCACGAATTTCGGCGGCGATGGGCGCACGAGCTTCGGCCTGCCCGACTATCGCGGCCGCTCTCCCATCGGGGTCAGCTACAGCGGCAGCCCAAGCTATGACATCGGCCAGAAAGGCGGCGCCGAGACCGCCACCATGACCGCCGCGAACATGCCCGCCCACAATCATGCGGTGAATGCCGTCTCGGCCGAGGGCGACCGGGCCCGGCCCAACAGCGACTTCCTCTCCTCCGGCACCGAGCTTGTGTACAAGTCCGGCACGCCCGACGCGGTGATGGATCCCGGCGTGATCTCGAGCACCGGCGGCGGCCAGCCCTTCACGATCATGCCGCCCTATATCGCGGTCACTTGGTGCATCGCCCTGCAGGGCCTGTTCCCGTCGCGCAACTGAGCCCCGGCCAACCGAAAGGATATTCAGAATGACATGTCTCATTTCCCTCAAGAGCGGCCTTGGTGCACTGGCGCTGGCTGCGGCGAGCCTCGTGGCCAATGTCGGCCCTGCCGCCGCGCAGGAAGGCTTCATCGGTCAGGTTACCGCCTTCCCCTACACCTTCTGCCCGCGCAGCTGGGCCCGGGCGGACGGGTCGCTTTTGCCGATCAGCAGCAATACCGCGCTGTTCTCGATCCTCGGCACCACCTATGGCGGTGACGGACGGACGACCTTTGCCCTGCCCGATCTGCAGGGCCGCAGCGCCATCAATGTCGGACACGGCCCCGGCCTGAACCAGATCCGGCTCGGTCAAAAGTCCGGCGCCCCGACAATGACCATCACCAACAGCGAATTGCCGCAGCACAGCCACGGCTTCAACGCGGTGCAGGCCGAAGGCGATCGTGGCCGCCCCAACAGCGACTTCATCGCGGGCGGCAGCGAGCTGATCTACCATGATGGCCCCGCCGACGTGCAGATGGCCAATGGCATGATCGGCAATTCCGGCGGCGGCCAGCCGATCGCCGCGATGCCCCCCTATATCGCCATGACCTGGTGCGTTGCCGTTCAAGGCATTTACCCGTCGCGCAGCTGATGGCGCCGGATCGAAAGGACAATACCATGACAAGCACGACATTCCTGCGCGGCACGCTGGCCGCACTTGGCATCGCGACGGGCGGCTTTCTGGGCATGAGCGCCCCGGCACAGGCCGACCCGCTGCAACCCTATATCGGCGAACTGATGACCTTTGGCGGCACGTTCTGCCCACAAGGCTGGGCCGCCGCCGATGGCCAGCTTCTGGCTGTCAGCAGCAACGATGCGCTGTTCTCGTTGCTGGGAACGATCTATGGCGGGGACGGGCGCACGACCTTTGCCCTGCCCGATCTGCGCGGCCGCATCCCCGTGCATCACGGCACCGGGCCCGGGCTGAGCAATCATCGGATCGGACAGATGGGCGGCGGCACGGCGGTCACGCTGCAAGTCGCCAACCTGCCCCCGCACAGCCATCCGGTGAACGGCATACAGGCCGAAGGTGATCTGGCAAGCCCCTCGGGGGCGTATCTCGCCGCCGGGGACGAATTGCCCTATCACAATGGCCCGGCGGACGCGGTGATGGACCCGGGCATGGTCGCGCAAGCGGGCGGCTCGGTGTCGGTGCCCCTCAACCCGCCGCTTCTGGGTCTGCAGTGGTGCATCGCGCTGGTCGGGATCTACCCGTCGCGCAACTGACCTTCGGGTGACCCATGGCGCAGGGCGGGGCTGTCCCCCGCCCTGCCCCGAAATCAGAGGTCGCCGCGTGCGTCGCGGATCAGCCGCAGGATATCCTGCGCCGCCTCGGGGATGTTGGTGCCGGGGCCAAAGATCGCCTTGACGCCGGCGGACTTCAGGAATTCGTAATCCTGATGCGGGATCACCCCGCCACAGATCACGATGATGTCGCCCGCGCCCTGATCCTTCAACGCTTGCACCAGTTGCGGTGCCAGCGTCTTGTGACCTGCGGCCTGTGACGAAATTCCCACCACATGCACGTCGTTGTCGATGGCATCCTGCGCCGCCTCTTCGGGCGTCTGGAACAACGGGCCGACATCGACGTCAAAGCCGATATCGGCAAAGGCCGTAGCGATCACCTTGGCGCCGCGGTCATGCCCGTCCTGCCCCATCTTGACCACCAGCATGCGCGGGCGGCGGCCCTCGACCTCGGCAAAGTCATCGACCGCCTTCTGGATCGCGGCAAAGCCCTCATCGCCCTCATAGGCGGCACCATAGACCCCGGCCAGCGTCTTGACCTCGGCCCGGTGGCGGCCGAACACCTTTTCCATCGCCATGCTGATTTCCCCAACAGAGGCCCGGGCGCGCGCGGCTTCGACCGCCGCTTCGAGCAGGTTTCCACCCTCGCGGGCGCGCCGTTCCAATTCGTTCAGTGCCGCATCGCAGGCCGCCTGATCGCGGGTCGCGCGGATCTTTTCCAGCGCCTTGACCTGACCGCTGCGGACCTTGGCGTTGTCGATGTCGAGAATGTCGAGATCGTCCTCCTTTTGCAGGCGATACTTGTTCACCCCGACGATCACATCGGTGCCCCGGTCGATATCGGCCTGACGGCGGGCGGCGGTTTCCTCGATCCGCAGCTTGGGCATGCCCGAGGCCACCGCCTTGGTCATGCCACCCATCTCGTCGACCTCTTCGATCAGCTTCCACGCGGCCTCGGCCAGATCGTGGGTCAGCTTCTCGACATAGTACGACCCGGCCAGCGGATCGACGACCTTGGTCACACCGGTCTCTTCCTGAAGGATCAGCTGGGTGTTCCGCGCAATGCGCGCGCTGAATTCGGTCGGCAGCGCGATCGCCTCGTCCAGCGCGTTGGTGTGCAGCGATTGCGTCCCACCCAGAACCGCGCTCATCGCCTCATAGGCGGTGCGGATCACGTTGTTATAGGGGTCCTGTTCGGTCAGGCTGACACCGCTGGTCTGACAGTGCGTGCGCAGCATCTTGGACCGCGGGTTCTGCGCGCCCAGATCGGTCATGATCCGGTGCCACAGCATCCGCGCCGCGCGCAGTTTCGCGACCTCCATGAAGAAGTTCTTGCCGATGGCAAAGAAGAACGACAGGCGGCCTGCGAACTTGTCGATATCCATGCCCGCCTCCATGGCGGTTTTGACGTATTCCTTGCCATCCGCCAGCGTGAAGGCGAGTTCCTGCACCAGCGAGGCGCCCGCCTCTTGCATGTGGTAGCCGGAGATCGAGATCGAGTTGAATTTCGGCATCTCGTTCGAGGTATATTCGATGATGTCCGAGATGATCCGCATCGAGGGTTCGGGCGGATAGATATAGGTGTTGCGGACCATGAACTCCTTCAGGATGTCGTTCTGGATGGTCCCCGAAAGCACGCCGCGATCATGGCCCTGCTCCTCGCCCGTCACGATGAAGTTCGCCAGGATCGGGATCACCGCGCCGTTCATCGTCATCGACACGCTGACCTGATCCAGCGGGATTCCGTCAAACAGGATCTTCATGTCCTCGACAGAGTCGATGGCCACGCCCGCCTTGCCGACGTCGCCCACGACCCGTTCGTGGTCGCTGTCATAGCCCCGGTGGGTGGCAAGGTCGAAGGCCACGGACACACCCTGTTGCCCCGCCGCCAGCGCCTTGCGGTAGAAGGCGTTCGATTCCTCGGCGGTCGAAAACCCCGCATATTGCCGGATCGTCCAAGGACGGCCCGCATACATCGTCGCCTTCACCCCACGGGTGAACGGGCCAAAGCCCGGCAGGCTGCCCATATGCGGCAGGTCCTTGGTATCCTCGGCCGTGTAAAGCGGCTTGACGGGGATATCTTCGAGCGTGTGCCAGGTCAGGTCGTCGAGGCTGCGCCCGCGCAATTCCTTTTCAGCGAGTTGGCGCCAGTCTTCGGGCAGATCGGTCATTGTCATGTCCTCTTCTTGTCTGGCCCGGGCCGGGGTTGATCCCCGGTCGCTGCGGGCCGTCATCTTCTGTCAGTTTCGCAAGGCCATCGGCCCCGGCACGCAGCCAGAACAGGTCGTCGGCATAGGTTTCGCGCAGGCGCATGGCGTGTTCGAGGCTAAAGGGCATCCAGCGCCCCTCGCCCGGCAATTGGTCGGGGTCCTCGCCGCGCTCCGCCAGCGTCCCGCGCAAGGCGGCCAGGTCGGCGCTGCGATTGGCCCAGTGTTCGCCCGGATGGGTCGGCGGCGCGGGCTGGCCTGTCATCAGGTGCAACAGGCTGTCGGGGCGTCCGGCATAGCGTTCGAACGGGGTCACGGCGATTTCCGCGCCCGGACAAGCGCAGGCGATGTCGGCAATCACGTGCCGCCAACTGCGCGGGCTGTCCGTCAGCCGGTCCAGCAGCGCGGCATCCGGAAGGCTGCCACCGCGCGGCAACAGGAAGGCCAGCGCCGAGGCCCACCACAGTTCCAGCGATCTGATCTGGAAAGAAACCCTCGTGATCTCGCCAAAGCCCGCATGGACGCGGGCCATCCGTTCGCCCACATCCGGGTAAAGCCGCCCGGCGCGCAGCGATTTGCGGCAGGTGCCGATCAGATTCTCGTCCGAGACGATCAACTGCACCTTGCCCTTGCGGGCCGCCGCCTCGACATTCATCCGCACCCGGCCCGCCATGCGGCGCGCCTGTTTCGGGCCCGGCGCGCGATCCGCGAGACCGTCGAGCAGGCCGGTACGGGTGCGCCACGGCCCCCAGAACCCGATCTCCTGCGCGTCCAGCGCCGTGCGGTGTGCCCGGACGTAGTTCTGAAAACTCGTCGTCCCGGTGCGATGCGCACCGATATGCAAGATAACTTCCATCCGGACCGATTCCCCAACCTCGCGCGGCCCCCGGCGGGGGCCTGCATGTCTGCGTGTCCAACAGCATGCGCGCGGCTTCGTGATGATCCTGTTAAAGGTAAAATTTTGCTGTTCTGGGAGGGCATGGCCCTGTGCAGACCCGTCAACACGACATATATGCTTGGACATGAACATGTTTTTCATCGCCCTTGCAGCGGTTTGGCTAACCGCCTCTCCGCTGGCCGCCCAAAACGCCGCCCCCGAGGACGAGGCTCTGGCCACGATCGACCCGGAAGAGATCATTCTGCCCGCCGCCGACGTGACCCTGGACGAGTTCCTGTGGCTGAAACGGCCTGTCGTGGTCTTTGCCGACAGCGCCGCCGATCCGCGATACGTGCAGCAGATGCAGTTGATCCTCGAGCGGCTCGACCCGCTCGAAGATCGCGATGTGGTGGTCATCACCGATACCGACCCGGGCGCGCGCAGCGATGTGCGGCAAAAACTGCGGGCGCGCGGTTTCATGCTGGTGGTGCTGGCCAAGGACGGCACCATCGTGATCCGCAAACCATCCCCTTGGGACGTGCGCGAAATCAGCAGGTCCATCGACAAGCTGCCGCTGCGCCAGCAGGAAATACGCGACCGGCGCGACGCGCTTCGGAATTGAGCTAGACGTTGCCCCGCATGAACAGCAGCAGCATTTCCGGCGGGTAGATCATCAACAGCGCATTGTGCGCCGGGTCGTAGATCGTCACCGCCTGTGGCGAGGTGATGACGGCGTGAAAGCCGTTGGAAATCGCCGGGTCCTTGATGCAATCCAGCGCCGGGCCGACCCCCGCAGACACAAGGCCCAGCCCCGCAGGCAAATCCAGCGACATGATCCCGCGCGACACCTCGTGCGGGGTGACCCCCGGCATGTCGAACCAGACCGCGCGCCCCTGTTTGATCAACAACAGCGCCTCGCGGAAGTCGTGCACCTGCCGTGGCCCGGCAGAGCGCAGCGTGTCCGCCGCCAGTTCGAACACCGCAATCGTGCAGGTCGATTTCGAGACGAAGTGTTTCGTCTGCGCGAGAAAGACCCATTTCCTGAGATAGTCCCTCAGCTCCTCTTCCTCGTCGAGCGCGCAGGCGGTCAGCGCCAGCACCATCGCCAGCCCCGCAAGCCCCCGCATCAGCCATCGTCGCAAACCCGTCATGAGGCGGGACGATACAGGCCAATCCTGAAGGATGCGTTTCCGCGCGATATGAAAGAGGCCCGATCACCGGCGCGTCATCCGCAATCCGCCAAAGGCAAAGACACCCAAGGCACAGGGCACCAACGCCTCCCACGGGGTCAGGCCCGCATAGATCAGCCCCGTCATCGCAGCAAAGCCCGCGATCACCAGCCCCAAGGCCCCGGCAAAGACCGGCATCAGGGCCGCGCCTGCCATGACCCGCATCACACCCGCATAGGTCAGGGTCGCCAGCACCACGGCCAGCGCCCCGATGACCAGATGCCAGACAAGGGGCGAGCCCTTCAGCCCGGCGAACAGGGCCACGCCCCCCTCGCCCGCGCCGAACAGCACGGCCAGCCCGGCGCCAAACGCCAGACCATGCCGCAGCCAAAGCCCGCCCCGTGTCATCATTCGAATTCCATGATCACCGCGTCAACGGCAAGGCTGTCGCCCGCCTCTGCGTTGATCTTGGACACCACGCCCTTGCGCTCGGCGCGCAGGATGTTTTCCATCTTCATCGCCTCGATGGTGCAAAGCGCCTGCCCCTCCTGAACCTCGTCGCCCTCGGCCACGTTCACCTTCACCACCAGACCCGGCATCGGGCAGAGCAGCATCTTGGACGTGTCGGGCGGCAGTTTTTCCGGCATCAGCTTGGCCAGTTCGGCCTGACGCGGGGTGCGCACATGCACCTTGAGGTCGGCCCCGCGCGAGCGGATGCGGAAGCCTTGGGTGATCTTGTCGACCTTCAGCACCAGCCCCTCGCCATCGACCAGCATCCGCGCGAGGCTGTCGCCAGGCGTCCAGTCACCCTCGACGCGGGCCTTGGTCCCATCGGCGAACTTGACGGTGGAGCCGTCGTGATCCGCCTCGATGGTCGTGTCGAAATCGACCCCTTGCAGCGCGACGTTCCATTCGGTGCCGACGCGGCGTTCGTGGTTGTCCAGACGCCCCGACACCCGGGTGCGGCGGATTTCGGCGACACGGTTCATGGCGGCGGCGGCGGCGGCGATCTTCTTCAGCCCGTCCTCGCCCAGCGTAACGCCCTCGAAGCCCTCGGGGTATTCCTCGGCGATAAACGCGGTGGTCATGTCCCCGCTGATGAATTTCGGGTGATCCATCACGGCGGCGACGAAAGGCAGGTTGTGACCGATGCCTTCGACCTCGAAACTGTCGAGCGCATTGCGCATCACCTCGATCGCCTCGGCGCGGGTCGGTGCCCATGTGCACAGCTTGGCGATCATCGGGTCATAATACATGCTGATCTCGCCGCCCTCGTAGACGCCGGTATCATTGCGCACGATGCCTGCGCCCAGCTTGCCTTCGGCAGGCGGACGGTAGCGGGTCAGACGACCGATAGAGGGCAAAAAGCCGCGATACGGGTCCTCGGCGTATAGACGGTTTTCGATGGCCCAGCCGTTGCGCTGCACGTCCTCTTGCTTGATCGACAGCGGCTCGCCATTGGCGACGCGGATCATCTGCTCGACCAGATCGACGCCGGTGATCAGCTCGGTCACCGGGTGTTCCACCTGCAAACGGGTGTTCATTTCGAGGAAGTAGAAGTTCCGGTCGCCATCGACGATGAATTCCACGGTGCCCGCCGATGCATAGCCCACGGCCTTGGCCAGCGCGACGGACTGCTCGCCCATCGCCTTGCGGGTGGCCTCGTCAAGGAAGGGGCTGGGCGCCTCTTCGACCACTTTCTGGTTGCGGCGCTGGATCGAGCATTCGCGCTCGTTGAGGTAGATGCCGTTGCCATGCGCATCGCACAGCACCTGAATCTCGATATGGCGCGGTTGCGTCACGAATTTCTCGATGAAGATGCGGTCATCGCCAAAGCTGCTGGCCGCCTCGTTCTTGGACGACTGGAAGCCCTCGCGGCATTCCTCATCGTTCCACGCGATCCGCATCCCCTTGCCGCCGCCGCCAGCCGAGGCCTTGATCATCACCGGATAGCCGATCTCGTTCGAGATCTTCACCGCCTCCTCGACGTCCTCGATCAGACCCATATAGCCGGGCACGGTCGAGACATTGGCCTCCTGCGCGATCTTCTTCGAGGTGATCTTGTCCCCCATCGCCTCGATGGCCTTCACCGGCGGCCCGATGAAGGCGACACCGGCGGCTTCCAGAGCCTCGGCGAATTTCGGGTTCTCCGACAGGAAGCCATAGCCCGGATGCACCGCCTGCGCGCCGGTCTGCTTGATGGCGTCCATGATCTTGTCGATCACGATATAAGACTGGTTGGCGGGCGGCGGGCCGATATGCACCGCCTCGTCGGCCATCTCGACATGCAGCGCGTGCTTGTCCGCGTCGGAATAGACCGCGACGGTCTTGATGCCCATCTGGCGGGCGGTCTTGATGACCCGGCAGGCGATCTCGCCCCGGTTGGCGATCAGGATCTTTTCGAACATGTCTGTCCCTTCTTTATTGGCCCGCACGGGCACACGTCACGGCATGAAAAAACCGCCCACGGGCATCGGGGCCCGGGGCGGTTGGTGATTGATCTGAGGCGGGCGCGTGGCCCGTGGAATTACTGCGTGTCGCGGCAGAGTTCGGGCGTGACATCGTCGCAGACGATCCCAGCCGCGCCACCGACAGCCGCGCCTGCGGCAACGCTGCGCCCGGTTGCCGCAGCGGTTGCGGCCCCGACACCGGCGCCGAGCGCGCCACGTTCGAAATCCGTGCCTTCGCAGGCCGCGAGGCCAATGCAGGCGATGATGGCAAGGGTGAAGGTCTTGAAGGGCATTTCACTGTCTCCGTTCGGTTCAGGGCCGCGCGCAGGCGCGCCCCGTGTATGTGACGGAGAAACGCGCGACCCGCGCCGACGGTTCCCATGCAGGTGGTCCAAAATACGCCCCGCCCGCCGAAAGGGCGGAGGTCACGCGATGGGGACTGCACGTGACCTCCGCAAGGGGAAGGGATGGGACAGGCCCGTGTCGACATGCGGGCGCGGGCCTGACCCGAGATCACGGTGCCAGATTGCCGAACGCGCGCAAGCCCGTCGCGCGAGCCGCCGACTCTATCGGCGGTTGATTGCGCAAATTGCCTGTCCACGCGCGGAATCATGCCCAATCGTCCTCGTCATCCTCTGCGTCGAGGTCGTTTTCATCGAAGGCGTCTTGATCGAAGGCGTCCGGAAAGGAGGTCCGCGCAAGGCGTTCGTCGATGACCAGAAGCGCGTCATAGCTGGCGGGATCGAACGGCTCTTCGGCGGGCTTTACCTCGCGCCCGAACAGCCACGACAGGCGCCCGGCATCCAGATTGCCGCGCTCGAAGGGCTGGTCGCCGAAATGCTCCCACAGCGCCTTCATGAAGGCGGCATCGGCGCGCTTGTCGGCGGGGCGGCGGTCGCGATAGCGTTCCAGCCGCTTGAGCGGCGTGACGCCCTTGGGGTTGGCGCGGCGAATGACGAATTGGAAATCGGTGCCCGGCATGCGGCCCGGGAAGCCACGGTGCTTCAGCATGCGCCCCCCTCCTGTGCTTGCGTGGAAAGGGTCAGGTGAAGCGCGCGCCCGGATGCGGGGCGCGAAAGCGGGACGGACGCGAACGCCCGCCCCGAATAAGTCTTACTTGTACTTGCCTGTGTAGACCGGCTCGACGCTGATCGGCTCGGGGTCGACCACGACGTATTCTTCTTCCGGTGCGTTGCCACCGCATGCGGACACGCCTGCGACGAGCGCGAACATGGCAAGCAGTTTGATGCTCTTGGACATCTCTTACTCCTGTCACTTTCATTGAAACCGACCGGGCGTATGTACCCTGCCTGTCCCCGTTTCGAGGTACCGATTGCTTGGGTGCAATCGTCCCACAAGATAACGCGCGACCTGTGGAAAAGATACGCACGGCTCGGCAGAAGTCCGGCCTGTGACAGAGAAGCCTCAGAAAGTTGTCCACATGAGAGTCGGCCCGCAAGATATTGTGGTCTCATCAAAAAGCCTCCCAGATGCAGGAGTCGTTTTCGACGGTGAAACTCTCGAAAAACTGCGTTGCGTCGGGGTCCATAACGCCGAAATCGATCGGTTTGGACATCAGGGCGATGACGACTCTTTCGGGATCGGCTTCCGATTCAGAGAGTCGCGGCAGCGCGAAACCGGCGCAGAGCAGGCCGAAATCATCGGCCAGATCGCCATAGGTCAGCGCCTCTCCGCCCAGCCCCTGGACCACGAAGCGCAGGCGGTAGGTGGGGGCCTCGTCGATGATGTCATGGAACTGGTAGACCACGCCCGAGCCAGTCTCGACCGGTTCGGCAGAGACCCCTGCCCCAAGGCTCAGGACGGTTGCGATGATGGATAGACTGGCGCAGCAGCCCCGACCCCGTTTCCAGGCTCCTCCCGCCGGGGCTGCGCGCGCTCCGGACGTGTCCGGAGCAGTAACATCGGTGCGGAGACCATCCGCTGCAAACACCCGCGCGCTCATGCGTCGCGCTCCTTTGCCCAGGCGATCCAGCGCGCACGATGGGCCGGGTCCTGAAGCAACTCGCGGATTTGCGTTTCGACCCCCGGCACGTTGGTGGGCAACCTGCCCCCGGCCGTCACGGTCAAGCCGTCTTCCGCTGCGGCAATCTGTATCACGGGGGAAAATCCGCGCAACCCCTTTAATGCGCGCCAAAGATCCTGCCGGATCTGACGCGCCAGACGCCCCCGCCGGACGGCGGGAAAGCGCGCATCGGCGGACACGTCGAAACGCGGCGGCCATTGGCGGGCCAGCGTATAGCTGCCCGCCGCACGCGCCTCGTGCCAGCCGCCTTTCACGCGCCGCGGCGCGGTCTGATCCCCCCCGTTCGACATGGCTCAGAGCGGAATATTGTCGTGCTTTTTCCACGGGTTCGTCAGCTGCTTGTTGCGCAGCATGGCGAACGCCTTGGACACGCGGCGGCGGGTCGATTTCGGCTGGATCACCTCGTCGATAAAGCCGCGCTCGGCGGCGACGAACGGGTTGGCAAAGCGGTCTTCATATTCCGCCGTATGGGCCGCGATCTTCTCCGCATCGCCCAGATCGGCGCGGTGGATGATCTCGGTCGCGCCCTTGGCCCCCATCACGGCGATTTCTGCCGTGGGCCAAGCATAGTTCACGTCGCCACGCAGGTGCTTGGACGCCATCACGTCATAGGCCCCGCCATAGGCCTTGCGGGTGATGACGGTGACCTTGGGGACGGTCGCCTCGCCATAGGCGAACAGCAGCTTCGCGCCGTGCTTGATGACGCCGCCATATTCCTGAGACGTCCCCGGCAGGAAGCCCGGCACGTCGACGAAGGTCAGGATCGGGATTTCGAAACAGTCGCAGAACCGCACGAACCGCGCGGCCTTGCGCGAGCTGTCGATATCCAGACATCCGGCCAGCACCATCGGCTGGTTGGCGACGACGCCCACGGTCTGGCCTTCGAGCCGGATGAAGCCGGTGATGATGTTGCCGGCAAAGTCCTTCTGGATTTCGTAGAAATCGCCCTCATCCGCAACCTTGGTGATCAACTCCTTCATGTCGTAGGGCATGTTGGGGTTTTCGGGGATCAGCGTATCGAGGCTGCTTTCCAGCCGCGTCACATCGTCAAAGAAGGGCCGGACGGGCGGCTTTTCGCGGTTGTTCAGCGGCAGGAAGTCGACCAGACGGCGCACCTCGGCCAATGCCTCGACATCGTTTTCAAACGCGCCATCGGCGACCGAGGACTTTTTGGTGTGAGTCGACGCGCCGCCCAGTTCCTCGGCGGTGACGACCTCGTTGGTCACAGTCTTCACCACGTCGGGGCCGGTGACGAACATGTAAGACGAGTCTTTGACCATGAAGATGAAGTCGGTCATCGCGGGGCTGTAGACCGCGCCACCGGCGCATGGCCCCATGATGACGGAAATCTGCGGCACCACGCCCGAGGCCATGATGTTGCGCTGGAAAATCTCAGCATAGCCACCCAGAGCCGCGACGCCCTCCTGGATACGCGCACCACCGGAGTCGTTCAGGCCGATCACCGGCGCGCCATTCTGCACCGCCATATCCATGATCTTGCAGATCTTTTCCGCGTGGGTTTCGGACACCGAGCCGCCCAGAACGGTGAAGTCCTGCGAGAAGACATAGACCATGCGGCCGTTGATGGTGCCCCAGCCGGTCACGACGCCGTCGCCATAGGGACGGTTCTGTTCCATGCCGAAATCGGTGCAGCGATGCGCCTTGAATGTGTCGTATTCCTCGAAGCTGTCCTCGTCGAGCAGCAGTTCGATGCGCTCGCGCGCGGTCAGCTTGCCCTTGGCGTGCTGCGCGTCGATGCGTTTCTGCCCGCCGCCCAGACGGGCATTTTCACGGCGATCCTGCAATTCCTGGATAATGTCTTTCATCTGGCGGCCCCTTTTGATCTGGCGGGAACATACTATGCAAACGCAGCATCACAAGGATTTCCTCGCAAATTTGCAAACATGGAAAAGTCAGCAATGTGAAAATTGCAAATGCGCGAAGCCACGTGCAATGATACATGCCGACGTCATGTAATTATTGCCAAGGCCCACGAAGCGCACTAACACCACGGAATGTCCAATGCTGCACCCGTGCGCTTTCTCGATCGCGCCACCCCGCCCCATATCTCGACCCTGATCCTGATGGCCGGCATGTCCGCGCTGGTCATGAACATCTTCGTGCCCAGCCTGAACGCCATGGCGGACTGGTTTCAAGCGGATTACGGGCTCGTGCAGTTGTCGGTCTCGGGCTACCTGCTGATGAACGCCATCTTGCAGATCTTCATCGGACCGATGAGCGACAAGATGGGGCGGCGGCCGATCATCCTGTGGGGCACGGCGATCTTCCTGCTGGCGACGCTGGGCTGCCTGCTGGCGACCGACATCTACGTCTTCCTGATGTTCCGCATGGCGCAGGCCACCATCGTCGTGGCGATGGTGCTGAGCCGTGCCGTGGTGCGCGATCTCTATCCGCCGGATGAGGCCGCAAGCCGCATCGGCTATGTCACCATGGGCATGTCCGTCGTGCCGATGCTGGCCCCTGTCGCGGGGGGCGCGCTGGCCGAGGCCTTTGGCTGGCAGTCGAATTTCTGGGTGATGTTCCTGTTTGGCGCGGCGCTCTTGTGGCTGTGCTGGCAGGATCTGGGCGAGACGGCTGCCAAAAGCGGCCTGACGCTGGGCCAGCAGTTCCGGGAATACCCCGAATTGCTGACCTCGCCGCGGTTCTGGGGCTATGCCCTGGCCTGCGCGTTCTCGTCGGGGGCGTTCTTTTCCTATGTGGGCGGCGCGTCCTTCGTCGGGTCCGAGGTGTTCAACCTCAGCCCGACCGTGCTGGGCCTGTATTTCGGCGCGCCCGCGGTGGGCTATTTCCTCGGCAACTGGGTGTCGGGCACCTATTCCGCCCGCGTCGGGATCAACCGCATGATCCTGTGGGGCGGCTTCATCATCCTCGTCGGCATGGCGCTGTCGATGATGATCTTCGCGCTCGACATGGGATCGGCGCTGACCTTCTTTGGCTTCATGACCTTCGTCGGCTTCGGCAACGGCATGACCATCCCCAACGCCACCGCAGGCGCATTGTCGGTGCGCCCGCATCTGGCGGGCACGGCCAGCGGGCTGGCGGGCGCGATCATGCTGCTGGGCGGCGCGGCGATGTCGTCACTGGCGGGGGCGCTTTTGGCACCGGAAACCGGCGCTTGGCCGCTCTTGTGGCTGATGCTCTTGTCGGCAGTCACCTCGATCATGGCCATCCTTCTGGTCATCCGGCGCGAGAAACGGCTCGCGGGGCTGGACCTCGCCTGAGCAATCTGCAAATTTGCATTTGATATGCAAAGCTGCAAAGGGCGTCAGGGATGGCCACACAAAAGCTGTATGCAGGCGCAAAGCTGCGCGACATCCGCACGCGCCTGTCGCTGACGCAGAAGGATTTTGCCACCAAGCTGGGCATCTCCCTGCCCTATCTGAACCAGATGGAGAACAACAACCGCCCCGTATCGACGACGGTGGTGCTGTCTCTCGCGCAGGAATTCGGGTTCGACGTCACGGAACTGGGTCAGGGCGATGCGGAACGGCTGGTCTCGGACATGCGCGAGGCGCTGGCCGATCCGGTCTTTGGCGAGGCCGCGCCGCAATTGGCCGATCTGCGGCTGACCGCGTCGAATGCCCCTGCCCTCGCCCGCGCCTTTCTGGCGCTGCACCGGGCCTACAGGCAAACCCATGAGCGGCTTGCCTCGCTGGACGAGGCGCTGGGGCGTGAGGGTGCGCAACTTCAGCCCAGCCCGTGGGAGGAGGTGCGCGACTTCTTTCATTACTGCGACAACTATATCGACGCGGTGGACCGCGCCGCCGAGCATTACGCCAGCATCCTGCAAGCCGATGGCGACATCCGCAAAGCCGCCGTCACCCGCCTGACCGCGCGTGGCATCACCGTGCGCCTGTCGCAGACCGCGCCGATGCGCGCGTTTGACACGGACAAGCAGGAACTGACGCTGTCCTCGCTCTTGCCGGTGGAAACGCAGACCTTCCAACTGCTGGTGCAGGTGGCGCTGTTGCGGCAGAACCAGTTGCTGGACGCCACGCTGGATCTGGCGCGTTTCCAGTCCGAAGAGGCCCGCGCCATCGCCAAGCTGGGTCTGGCGAACTATTTCGCCGGGGCGGCGATGATGCCCTACAAGGCGTTTTTGGCGGCGGCGCAGGAAACCCGCCACGATCTGGAACTGCTCGCCGCGCGCTTTGGCGCGTCCATCGAACAGGTCGCGCACCGGCTGTCGACCCTGCAAAGGCCCGGCGCCAAGGGCGTGCCCTTCTTCTTTGTCCGGGTCGATCAGGCCGGGACGATCACCAAGCGCCACTCCGCCACCCGGCTGCAATTCGCGCGCTTTGGCGGGGCCTGTCCGCTGTGGAACGTGCACCGGGCGTTCGAGACGCCGGGGCGGTTTTTGCGGCAGCTGGCCGAAACCCCGGACGGCGTGCGCTATATCAGCCTCGCGCGGGACGTGTCCAAGACCGGCGGCCATTTCGGCGCGCCCGTGCGGCGCTACGCGATTGCGCTGGGATGCGAGGTCCGTCACGCGGCGGGGTTGGTCTATGCCGACGACATGGACTTTACTCGCGCCGCCAGTTTCGAGCCGATCGGCATTTCCTGCCGCATCTGCGAGCGGACGAATTGCCACCAACGATCGGTCCCGCCGCTGGAAAAGCGCCTGTCGATCACGCCCACCCGCCGTGACGTGCTGCCCTACAAGCTGGAGTGACCCGGCCCGGGATAGCGCGCGGCGAGCGACGCCATCAGGCTGCGGTCCACGTCATCCAGCGGCCCATCGGCCCAAGGGCGAAACCGCATGCGGACCGCATTCAGCACGTCCTCTGGCCGCGCATTGGTCGTATCATACCCGAAACGCCCCGCATCGTGCAGGAAATCCCCCGGCTCGGCGGGGTCGGGCCAGACGGCGAGGCCCTGCCGCGCCAGCCGTTTCCAGTCGAACCGCCGTCCCGGATCGATCTTGCGCCCCAGCGCAGTATCGGAATGCGCCACCACGCCCTCGGGGCCGATCCCCCAACGCGCCATGATGCCCTGCATCAGACGCTCCAGCGCGTCCATCTGCGGCGCGGCAAAGGGCTGCGCCCCGTCATTGCAAATCTCGATCCCGATGGAATGGGAATTGACGTCCCGCAAGGCGCCCCAAGCCCCTGCCCCCGCATGCCACGCCCGGTCGGCCTCGGCCACCAGCTGCCACAGGCGCCCATCCTCGGCCAGCACGTAATGCGCGGACACCTCGGCCTTGGGATTGCACAGCCAGTCGCGCGCGGCCTCGGCCGAGGCCATCGCGGTGTAGTGGAGCAGGATCAGAGAGGGGCGCGCGTCCTCGCGGCGCGACCCGACATTCGGCGAGGGGCACCAAAGCGCCCCGTCCGCCTCAGCCGCCACGGGCCGCGCGGAAGGGGACAGGCGTCCACGAGCAGGCGAACCCGTCCCCGTCCGGGTCCACGCCCTTGCGGTCCCGTTCCGGCCCGCCAGAGGCAAGGAAATCCTCTTGGGCCAGATCTGCCGAGGCGTAGCTGCCGCAGGCGCGCTGATACCTTGCCTCGGCATTGAAGCCGCCCCGTTTATACAGCGCCGTGCCCACCGGGTTGGTGGTGCGCAGCGCGTATTCGACGATATTCGGGCGGTTGGTGCCGGGGCGATTGGGCAGTGCCTCCGGCTGAACCACCTGATATTGCGCGCGATTCTGGGCGATCAGGGCGGCATCCTGCTTGATGTCACGCTCGGCGGAGACGGCGGCGAAGTCGTTCTCGCCGGAAATGCCCTGCTCATTCGCGACGATCTGCGGCGCCGGGTTGTTGGGCGAGGCCTCAAGCGGTTCGATCCCGGAATTCAACGCCGCAGCGCGGGCGGTGGCGGCGGCATCCTGCTGGGCGTCCAGCGCGGAGGCTTGGACATCCGGCGCGCCGGGCACGCTGATCGGCTGGCCGGAGGCCAGCGCCTGTTCGCGGGCTGCCTGATAGTCGGTGTAATTGCCAAAGCCCACGCCCTGCCCGGTATCCACGACACCGGCACCGCTATCGGGCACAGAGGTCGTACACGCGGACAAGGCCAAAGCCGCCACACCACAAAGAAAATACCGCATCTGCCAGGTCCTGCTCAGGGTCTTTGGCGGGCCTTTACCACCATTTCGCCGGTTTGGAAACAAAGCCTGCGGATTGTTCCAGCGCATAGGCGGTATTCAGCAAATCGCCTTCCTCCCACGGGCGGCCAATCAGTTGCAGACCCAAGGGCAGCCCCTGCTTGTCGAGCCCGGTGGGGATCGCGATGCCCGGCAGACCGGCGAGGTTGACCGTCACGGTGAAGACGTCGTTGAGGTACATCTTGACCGGGTCGGCATCCTTCATCTCGCCAAGGCCAAAGGCCGCAGACGGGGTCGCGGGCGTCAGGATCGCGTCGACGCCAGCGGCGAAGACATCCTCGAAGTCCTTCTTGATCAGGGTCCGGACCTTGCGCGCGCGGTTGTAATAGGCGTCGTAGAAACCCGCCGACAGGACATAGGTGCCGATCATGATGCGGCGCTGCACTTCGGGGCCGAAGCCCTCGGCGCGGGTCTTTTCATACATCTCGGTGATGCCGTCGCCCTGCCCCAGCTTGGCGCGGTGGCCGTAGCGGACGCCGTCATAGCGGGCGAGGTTCGACGACGCCTCGGCGGGCGCGATTACGTAATAGGCGGGCAGCGCGTATTTGGTGTGCGGCAGGCTGATATCGACGATCTTTGCGCCGGCATCCTGCAACATCTTGCGGCCCTCGGCCCAGAGGGCCTCGATCTCTTCGGGCATGCCATCCATATGATATTCCTTGGGAATACCAATGGTCTTGCCGCGAATGTCGCCGGTCAGCATGGCCTCGAAATCCGGGACCACCAGATCGGCAGAGGTGCTGTCCTTCGGGTCATGGCCGCACATGCTTTGCAGCATGATCGCCGCGTCGCGCACGTCCTTGGTCATCGGCCCGGCCTGATCGAGCGACGAGGCAAAGGCGATGATGCCCCAACGCGAGCAGCGGCCATAGGTCGGCTTGATGCCCGTAATGCCGGTGAAGGCGGCGGGCTGGCGGATGGACCCACCCGTATCGGTACCCGTCGCGCCAAGGCACAGGTCGGCGGCGACAGCGGCGGCAGAGCCACCAGACGAGCCACCCGGCGTCAGCGCCGCGTCGTCATTGCCACGCCGCCACGGGTTGACCGCGTTGCCATAGGCCGAGGTCTCGTTCGACGAGCCCATGGCGAATTCGTCCATGTTGAGCTTGCCCAGCATGACGGCGCCATCGTTGAACATCTGCGTGGTTACGGTGGATTCGTATTCCGGCTTGAAGCCGCCAAGGATGTTCGAGGCGGCTTGAGAGGCGACCCCCTTGGTGCAGAACAGGTCCTTGATCCCCAGCGGGATGCCGCAAAGCGAGGGCGCGTCGCCCGCCTTGATCCGGGCATCGGCGGCCTTGGCCATTTCACGCGCGATTTCGGGCGTATCATGCACGAAAGCGTTCAGCGCCTTGGCCCCGGCAATCGCGTCAAGGCAAGCCTCGGTCAGTTCGACAGAGGTCACGTCGCCCTTGCGCAGCGCGTCGCGGGCCTCGGAGATTTTCAGCTTGGTCAGGTCAGACATCATTCCACCACCTTCGGCACGGCAAAGAACCCTTCGCGGGCGTCGGGCGCGTTCTTCAGCACCTTGTCCTGCATGTTGCCATCGGTGACGCCGTCGGTGCGGCGCTTCAGCCGCATGGGCGTGACCGAGACCATCGGCTCGACCCCGTCCACGTCGACCTCGTTCAACTGCTCGATGAAGCCGAGGATATCGTTGAATTCCTGCGCGAGCGCGGGCAGCGCATCGTCTTCGACCTTGATGCGGGCGAGCTTGGCCACTTTCGCGGCGGTCTCCTTGTCGATCGACATGGGGCGGGCCTCTTTGCTTGGGTTTGGAATGCGCTTTACCGCCATGGGCCGCGCATCGCAAGCAGGAGCCGTGCCGCGCCCCGCTCAGCGCTGCGCGCCTGCCATGTTCTTTTGCGCATCCGAGGACAGCACCTGCAACTCTTCGGCCAGCGCCTTGAACTCGGCCGCGATGAAGGCGATGCCCCGCCCCTGATCGCCCAGCTTGTTGGCCTCGATCGCGGCGTTGATGGCGACGAGGCGCACATGGGTCGATATCTTTTCCATCCGGGTCAGCGCGCCGCGCGTCGCGGTCATTGCCTTCTCTGCCCTGTCCAGTTCGGAATCGCGTTGCTGATCGATTTCAGCCCAGACGATGTCGCAGAAATCGGTCAGGGCGGTCATGTAACCGCGACGGCGCACCTCGTAATGGTCGCGCAACGCGGGGCCGAGATCCTTTGACCCGGCCTCGGCGGCGGTGGCCACCCGGCGCGAGACCTGCGCCATCCGGGTGAGATAGTCTGGCAGATCGGGCTTTTGCGCGACGAATCCCACCAGCCAGGCGCAAAGCGGTTCCGGGAACTTGTCCCACGGGTCCCTGCCCGACGTCACCAGTTGCGCGGTGCGTTCGATCCAGGCGACGGTGTCGATCAGGACCGCAAGGTGATTGTCCCGCTCAGCCGTGGTTTCGCGCCCGTCCGGGTCGGGCCGGTGCAGCAATTCCCCGAACAGGGCCACGCGCACCGCGCGCGAGCGCGCCTCTGCAAGGAGGTCCACCATGGTGCGACGCGCGGCAGTCCGGCTGCCCGCCTCGGAGTGATTCATCTGCATTCGGCTTCTCCGCTTTCGCGAGAGTTTTAGGAGATATGTCTTTACCAAGTGTTGCTTCCGCAACAATGCTTCGAAAATTCGACACATCGATCTCGCGGCGCCGGTCCCCACGACCGCTGGTCTTGTGCCGCTTGGGCGCTAGGGTCGGTGCAGGAAATTCAAGGAGGATGACATGAAGATCGTTTGGATGGGCCATGGCAGTTTTCGAATCGAGATCGGCGATCAGGTTCTGCTGATCGACCCGTGGATCAACGGGAACCCGATGATGGAGGGGCAGGACAGCGCGCAGGTTCTGGACGGCGCCACGCAGATCCTTGTCACGCACGGGCATTTCGACCACACGCAGGACATCGTCGAGGTTTCGAAAAAGACCGGCGCGCCGGTCAGTGCGATGTTCGAACTGGCGCAGTACCTGTTCGGTCAGGGCGCGACAGAGGGCAATGCCTTCAACAAGGGCGGGATGCTGCAATTCGGCGAAGTCGAGGTCCACATGGTGCCCGCCTCGCATTCCTCCTCGATCGCGGTGGACGGTCGCGGCGTCTACATGGGGGCAGAGATCGGCTACGTGATCCGTGGCGAAGGCAAGACGATCTACTTCTCGGGGGATACGACGGTGATGGCCGACATGAGTTGGATCGGCGAGTTCTACAAACCCGATATCGGCATCCTGTCAGCCGGCGGTTACTACACGATGGACATGGCACTGGCCGGGTTCGCCGCAAAGAAATACTTTGATTTCAAGACGGTCATCCCCTGCCACTACCGCACCTTCCCGGCCTTGGAGCAATCCGCCGACAAGCTGACAGCGGCCCTGCCCGGGGTTGACGTCATCGAACCGCAAGTCCTGCAAGCCATCGAGCTTTGATGGTGGGCGGCGGGGCGCGGCCCCGCCCTGCGGCCTGACGCGCAGGGTCAGGGGATCATCGCCCCGCGGCGGTCATAGGTGGCGCGGTCGGTGGTCAGATCGTCATAGACCAGCTCGACCGTCATGGTCTGGACATGGCCCAGCGGATATTCCCGATAGGGCAGACCGTCCTCGGGCAGGATCGCGTTCGGCGCGTTCGTGTCCTCGTGGCAAGCGGGCAGCGGCCAGGGTTGCAGCGCTTCGCCATTCACGCCGAAATGGATCGCCACCAGACCGCAGCGCCAGGACCAGAGCTGGGTCACATAGACCAGATCCTTGCCGTCGAATTCCCGAACCGCCAGCCAACTGGGCCGCGTTGCCTGCAGGATCGGCTTGACTTCGAGCGCCGTCAGAAAGCGCCCCGTCGCCACCTGCTGTTCCGCCGCGTAGGGCAGCGGTGCGGGGGCTTCCTGCACCGGGGGCTGATAGCCGGGGGGCGCCTCTTCGCCGCCCATGCGCGGCTGGACATCGGCACTGCGCGGCGCATCGGCCCCGCCCCCGGCGACGCCCACCCCGAGAGCGATGATGATGAGAACGAGATCGAGCATGGTAAGGCCTTCCGATAAATTCATGCTGCGGGCTTTTGGAGGCTTCCCTTCCCGCCTATAGTGCCCGAAAACACGGGCAGATCGATCATGGCACGCAAGGCGGCGCAGGCTCAAACGGTAAATCTTGTCATTGTCGGGCAGGCCGGGCGCCTGCAATACGAGGCGGTGCTGTTCGCCGCGTCGCTGGCCGCATCCGGCACGTCGGATCGCTTTCGCCTGTTCGTGGCCGAACCGCAGCCCGGCCCGCTCTGGCCCACCGATCCGCGCATCAAGGATGCCGAGACGCGCGAGTTGCTGCGCGAGCTGGGCGCGACCATCCTGCCCTTCGACAGCCTGCATTTCGGCGCCGCCTACCCCTATGGCAACAAGATCGAGGCGCTGCTGGCCCTGCCCAAGGGCGAGCCCTTCGTGTTCTTCGACACCGATACGCTGGTGCTGTCACCGCTGGACGATGTGCCCTTCGACTTCAAACGCCCCACGGCCTCGATGCGGCGCGAGGGCACATGGCCGCAGATCGAACTCTACGGTCCCGGCTATACCGACATCTGGAAGTCGCTCTATGACCGGTTCGGGCTGGATTTCGACAGCAGCCTCGACCTGAGCCAGCCGGACGAATACTGGCAACGCTACCTGTATTTCAACGCGGGCTTCTTTTTCTACGAATGCCCGCATGTCTTCGGGCAGCGTTTTCTGGACTATGCGTTGGCGATCCGCGACGACGCGCCCCGCGAACTGGTTTGCCAAAGCCTCGACCCGTGGCTGGATCAGGTCGCCCTGCCGCTGGTGATCCACGCTTTGGGCGGTGGGCGCGCCACCCTGCCCGACGGCTTGCTGGATGGTTCCGTGACGTGCCACTACCGCGTTCTGCCGCTGCTCTATGCACGCGAACCCGACAGCGTGGTCGACCTGCTAGCCCGGATCACGGAACCGAACCGCGTCAAGAAGGTGCTCAAACAATACGACCCGTTCAAACGCATGATCTACCAGAATCGCGGGTCCAAGGTCCGCGCCCTGTTCGACCGCGACGACCTGCCCCGCAAGGAACAAGCAATCCGCAACCAGATCAAGCGCGAGGGCTTCTGGATGCGCTAGGTCGGCGCGCGGACCCGTGTTAGCCTGCCCCCGCGCAAAGGAGGGTCGGGTATGGCGGATCGCGTGAGGATACTGGTGGGCACCAGCAAGGGGCTGTTCGTGCTGACATCCGAGGATGGGCGGCAAAGCTGGCAGATGACCGGCCCGCATTGCGGCGGCTGGGGCATCAACCATGCCATCGGCGCGGGTGACGCGCTTTGGGCTGGGGGCGGCAGCGCATGGTGGGGCGCGGGTGTCTGGCGCTCGACCAATGGCGGCGGCGATTGGGACCTGGTCAAGCTTGCCGATGGCCAGATGGACGCATGGGCGCGCAACGACCCGGATACGGCACGGATGCTCGGCATCACCGACGTGCCACCCCCCGCCCCCTATTCCGGTCGGGTGGAGGCGATCTGGTCGCTGGGTCGCGCCGGGGACAGGCTGTATGCCGGGGCCAAACCCGCGACGCTGTTTGCCTCGGACGATGGCGGCGCAAGCTGGGACTGCGTCGAAAGCCTGACCGACCACCCCTCGGCCGACAGCTGGCAACCGGGCGCCGTCGGCCTGACCCTGCACACCATCGTCAGCGATCCCGCTGACACGGCCCGCATGTGGCTGGGCATCTCCGCCGCCGGGGTATTCGCCACCGAGGATGGCGGCACCAGCTGGGAGCGCCGCAACCGCCTGTCCAACGCCGACAGCTGCGGCCATACCCACCACCCGGCAGGCCCGCGCGACGGCGAGACCGGCCATTGCGTCCACAACATGATGCGCGGTCCCGATGGCACGCTCTGGCAACAGAACCACCACGGCGTCTACCGCTCCGGCGATGATGGCCGCAGTTGGGAAGATGTGACCGAGGGCCTGCCCTCGCATTTCGGCTTCCCGATCGCCGTGCATCCGACCAAGGCGGGCACGGCCTTCACCCTGCCCCTGAATGGCGACACCGAGGGCCGCTACCCGCCCGATGCCAGCGCCGCCGTCTGGCGCACCCGCGATCACGGCGCCACGTGGCAGGCGTGCCGCACCGGCCTGCCACAAGAACACTGCTATTTCACCGTGCTGCGACAGGCCATGGCCGTCGACCAAACCGACACGCCCGGCGTCTATTTCGGCACCAATACCGGCAGCATCTTTGCCAGCTTCGACGAGGGCGACAGCTGGCAGGAACTCGCCCAACACCTGCCCACGGTCTTCTGCGTCGAAACGGTGACCGGCTGAACGCAAGCTTCGTTTCTTTGGGCCCCAAATATCCCTGCCGGAGGCATCCGACCTCGCCACTGGCGCAGGTCCATGTCTGGCATATTGCGCCGCAACACGCACCAAAACCCTGCGCGCGTCAGCGCACATTTGGATCACGCAACGCAAAAGGCCGGCGCAACCGCACCGGCCTTCCACCAAAGTTCGAAAAATCAGGCCTTTTCGACCCGCGCCAGCAGCGAATAGGACGAGATGATCTCGCCCGAGACCTGCGCGCGCATGGCCTTGCCTTCCTCGCTGCGCTTGGTCTTGGCATTGGCGGCCTTGCGGATCAGGCGGCCCAGCTGCTGGTTCAGCGGCTTTTGCTGGCGCACGCCCTTCTTGCCTTCGCCACCAATCGCGGTGTTGTAAAGCTTCATGAAATCAGCGTCTTGCGCGGCGGACTTCATCACGGTCAGGACAAAGTTCTCGTCGAACTTGCCGTCCTTGTCCAGCATCTGCGCCAGCGTCACGACATGGTCGATCACGGCGCGCTTGGCGCGCAGGCGGTCGGCCACCGGGTCGCCCTCTTCGGCCTGCTCCAGCAGGTGGGTTTCCAGCACTTTTTGCAGGTAATGGCCCAGTTCCATGCCCTCGGCCTTCGCCATGCGGGTCAGACGGGTGTGAACCTTGGCGTCCAGCGACAGCGCCACATTGGCGGTCAGCGGAGCCTTGGCCTTCTTCTTGGCCTCGGCCGCTTTTGCATCGGTGGATTTCGGGTCAACAGCTTTGGTTTCGGTCGCCATGTCAGTGTTTCCTTGCCTCAGGGTTTTAACTTTATGCCCCGGAGTTTTGTCCAAAGATCGCCGCCCGTCAACATACTTTACGTTAATGTTGGACGGGCCGCCAAGTTGTGGCGTGTTTGCATCGCTCGCCCCTGTCGAAGCATGTCCAAGAGGCGTTGTCCCTCGGCACACAATCGCATACCCCTTTGCGCACGGGACAACAGGGAGGATTCCATGACAGACGCACCCAGCTACGGTTTCGACACGCTCCAGATCCATGCAGGCGCCCGGCCCGACCCGGCCACAGGCGCGCGGCAGGTGCCGATTTACCAGACCACGGCCTATGTGTTCCGCGATGCCGAACACGCCGCCGCGCTGTTCAACCTGCAAGAGGTCGGCTACATCTATTCCCGCCTGACCAACCCGACGGTCGCCGCGCTGCAGGAACGCGTCGCGACGCTGGAAGGTGGCGCCGGGGCGGTCTGCTGTTCGTCCGGTCACGCGGCGCAGATCATGGCGCTGTTCCCGCTGATGGCGCCGGGCCGCAACGTCGTCGTGTCGACGCGCCTTTACGGTGGTTCGATCACCCAGTTCAGCCAGACGATCAAGCGCTTTGGCTGGTCGGCCAAGTTCGTCGATTTCGACGACACCGCCGCCATCGAAGCCGCCATCGACGATGACACCCGCGCGGTGTTCTGCGAGAGCATCGCCAACCCGGGCGGCTACATTACCGATCTGGATGCCATCGCGGCCATCGCCGACAAGGCGGGCCTGCCGCTGATCGTCGACAACACCTCGGCCACGCCCTACCTGTGCCGCCCGATCGAACACGGCGCCACGCTGGTCGTGCATTCGATGACCAAGTACCTGACCGGCAACGGCACCGTGACAGGCGGGTGTGTCGTCGATTCCGGCAAGTTCGACTGGTCCGCCTCGGACAAGTTCCCCTCGCTTAGCGCGCCGGAACCGGCCTATCACGGTCTCAAGTTCCACGAGACCTTCGGCCCGCTGGCCTTCACCTTCCACGGCATCGCCATCGGCCTGCGCGACCTCGGCATGACGCTGAACCCGCAGGCGGCGCATTATACGCTGATGGGGATCGAGACCCTGTCGCTGCGCATGGCCCGCCATGTGGAGAACGCCATGCGCGTGGCCAGCTGGCTCGAAAACCATCCGGCGGTGGATTTCGTGACCTATGCGGGCCTGCCCTCGTCGCCCTATAACGACCGCGTGGCGCGGATCTGCCCGAATGGCGCCGGTGGCCTGTTCACCGTGGCGCTGAAGGGCGGCTATGATGCCTGCATCAAGTTCGTCGACAGCCTGCAGATCTTCAGCCATGTGGCGAACCTGGGTGACACGCGCAGCCTTGTCATCCATTCGGCCTCGACCACCCACCGCCAGCTGACCGAAGAGCAGCAGGTGGCGGCAGGGGCCGCGCCGAACGTGGTGCGGATCTCCATCGGGATCGAGGACGCCGACGACCTGATTGCCGATCTGGATCAGGCGCTGAACGCCGCAGGCTGACCTGAAGTAGGATGGGTGATCACCCATCCTACCCTCAGTCGCCCAGCGAAAACACCACTGTCACGCGTTCGCTGACCACGGTCTCGCCCGCCGATACAGGCACGGGCGAGGCGACCTCCATCCGGGCCATCGGCGCGTCGAACATCGGCTGGCCGCCTCCGCCGCCCTCGGTGATCGTCATCACCGGACCCAGCGTCACCCCCGCCGCGCCCGCCAGCAACTCGGCCTTGGCCAGCGCATCCTTGACCGCCGCCTCGCGCGCGGCATCTTCGACCGGGCGTGGCTCGGACAGGCCGAAGCTCAGCCCCGAAAGTTCGTTCGCCCCGTCATTCAGCACCGCCTGAAGGATTTCGCCCAGCCGGTCGAGATCGCGCACCCGCACCCGGACCGTATTGGTGGCCCGATAGCCCGAAACCTCGTCGCGGCCATTCGACGAGGACCGGTCCCAGACCTGACCAAGCGACAGGTTCGCCGTCTGCACGTCACGCGCCTCGACCCCCATCTCTTCGAGCCGCGCAAGGATCGCTGCGATCGCATCGTTGCTGCGGTCGACCGCCGCAAGCGGTTCTTGCGCGATGAACTCGACCCCCAAAGACACCGTCGCCATGTCCGGCACCGCGGCGACACGCCCTTCGCCGGTCACGGTCAGGGTCGCGGGGGATTGCGCGGCCACGGGCGCGCCCAGTCCCAGGGCAAGGCACAGGATCAGGAATCGCATATCGTCTCTCCTTGGTTGAAAGCTGGCTTCACATTCGCGCGCGATTGCCGGGGCGGCAATGCCCGTTGGCCCGGCTTTCCTTGCGTCGGCAAAGAGTTGCTATAGACTGTTCAAGGACTGCATAAGGACTCCAACCGGGTCCGAAGGACTGGTAGAACCCGCGCCATGGTACCGAATTTTGCGCTCTCTCTCTCTTTCGAAGGCATCGCCCTGCTGCGCCGCATGGGTGATGTCTGGGCCCGTATCGACGATGTGTCCTTCGAGGCCGATGACCTCGATACGGCCATGGCCGCGCTGCGCGACAAGGCCTTGTCGCTGGACCCGAAAGGGACCGATGTCGTCCTGATCCTTCCGAACGAACAGATCCGCTACATGGATCTGCCCGACCTCGGCGGTGACGAGATCGCGCGCGAGATCGCCATCCGCGCCGGATTGGACGGTGCGACGCCCTACGAGGTCAAGGACCTGAGCTTTGACTACACCCTCTCGGACGGGCAGATTCAGATCGCCGCCGTCGCCAACGAAACGCTGGACGAGGCGCAAGGCTTTGCACGGGTGCATGGGTTCACCGCGATCAGCTATGCCGCGCAGGCCCCCGACGGGCAGTTCGACGGCGCTGTCTTCTTTGGCAAGGCCAAGTCGTGGCGCAGGGCCGCGCGCCGGTTGCCTCGGGCCATCGAGATCGTGCCCGCCGACGAGGCGGCGCTGACGCCGCTGGCCGCGCCCGAGCCGCAACCCACGACGCCCGAACCCCAGATCGCCATGGCCTTCGACACGGTCGAGGAGAAACCGGTCGAAATCGACGCAGCGGACCAGACGCCCGAGCCGTCCTCTGACGCGGACCCGGTGAGCGACACGGACGCCGCCCTGCCCAAGGCGCAGGAACCCGAGGCGACGGCGGATGCCGACGCCGCCGCCCCGGACGCAGCCGAGGACACGCGCGAGCAACGCCGCGCCCGTCGCGCCGAACGGCGCGCCAGACAGCAGGCCGAGACCGCCGCGCCCCTGCCCGACGCGGATGAGGCCGACACGGACAGCGATGATGCCGAAGCCCCGCAGGCCATCACGCCCGCCCCGGCGCAGGACACGGGCCCCGCCCCGACGGTCCGGTCGGACCCCGAACCGGGACAAGCGCCGCCCTTGGCCGGTGTCAAGCCCGAGGACCACGAGGCGCCGACCGCCGTGCCGGTGAGCTTCTCGACCATCCGCGCCAGCCGCACCGATGGCGCCACCATTCCGCCAGCGCCGCGCGCGCTCAAACTGGGCGATACCGCAGAGCCGACCCGCGTCGAGCCGCGATTTCACCCGGTTCTGGGCGGCTCGAAAGCTGCGGTGGACGAGTCGGCCGCGCCGAAACTGTCGGCGCCGGAGCGCGCCGAGCCGCCCGCCGATGCGGATACACCGCCGCAGAAGGAAAAGCGCAAGGGGTTGCTGGCCGGTAAGGGCGCGAAGCTGAAGCGGGGCCTCGACCGAGGCAAGGACAAGCGCAAGCCGGAGCGGGACACGCCCTCTCCGCAGGCGCCGAAATCCCCGATCCTGGCAAAGCCGGAGCCCGAGGCGCCCTCCGTTGCGAAACCCGCGGACAGCGCCCCCGGCGCAGCGGCCGCCGCCGCCGCGGCAGGCCTCGCCGCTGCTGCCCCAATGGCCCCCGGACCGCAGGCAAAATCGCCGTCGCCCCTGACCCGATTGGCCGCGATGCGGGGCGATGCCGCGACGCAGGGTCCCGTGCCGACACCGGAGCCCGCCACCACGAAGAAACCCAACGCCGTCTTGTCCCGCCTGTCCCAGAGCCGGAACGCAAGACCCGGCCTCGCCGCCCCTGCGGGCGGTGCCTCGGTCGCGCTCAATGAACGCGAGCGTCTGACCGTCTTCGGCATGCGCAAGGATCAGAAGATCGGTGGCAAACCGCGCTTTCTCGGCCTGATGCTGACGGCGGCCCTGCTGCTTTTCCTGATCGGCGTCGCGGCTTGGGCTTCGGTGTTCCTCGACGAGGGGCTCGCCTCGCTGTTCCGCCGCGACGAGACCCGGACCGAGGTGGCCAGCCTGCCCGCGCCGGACGCACCCGAAGCCGCCCCGACGGCGCTTGTCGACCCCCAAGCCCCAGCCGCCCCCGAACCTGCCGCCCCCATAACCGCCGCGCCCGACCCCGAGGCCGAAGCGGAGGAGGATGTCGAACTCGCGGCGCTGGACAGCGAGCCGGCCGTGACCGATGCACCCGAGCCGCTGGCTCAGCCCGTCGAGCCACGAATCCTGACCCCCGAGGAAGCCACGACCACCTATGCGGCGACCGGCATCTGGCAGCGGACGCCCGGCGCGCCGTTGCTGCCGCCTGCGGATGGCGTCGATGACGTCTATGTCGCCTCGATCGACCCGAATGTTCAGCAATTCGACGCGGTTGCCCTGCCGCAGCCCTCCGGCCTTGCCGCCGATGCCGCGCTGGAAGATCCGGGCCTGCCCCCGCCAGCGGACATGACCTTCGATTTCGACGAGCGTGGCTTGATCCGGGCCACTCCGGAAGGGGCGCTGACGCCCGAGGGCCTGCGCATCTTTACCGGGCGGCCCGACGTGATCCCACCGTTGCGGCAAGCCGCCCTGACACCGCAACCCGAGGCGCGACTCGATGCGCCGGAAGATGCCGAGGCGCTGGACCGCCTGCAAGCTTTCCGCCCCGAAGCGCGCCCCGATGACATCATCGAACAGCGCGAGCGCGCGACACTGGGCGGCATTTCGCGGGACGAACTGGCCGCCATGCGCCCGGTCCTGCGCCCCAGAACCGTGCAGGAAGAGGCCACCGAGGCCGAACCCGAGGAACCCGCCACCGCGCAGGCCGTGACCGCGTCGCTCGTGCCGCTGTCACGTCCGCGCAACATGGAGGCCATCGTGCGCCGGGCCGAGGCACAGCGCCCGGCAGAGCCCGTCCAGCAGGCCGCCGCCGTGTCCCAGCCGTTGACCCCAAGCGGCCCGACCGCGACCAGCGTTGCCCGCGCCGCGACCGATCCGAACGCGATCAACCTGTCGAAGATCAACCTGATCGGCGTCTATGGCACCCCGTCCAACCGACGCGCGCTCGTGCGCCTTCCCGGCTCGGGTAAGTATGAGAAAGTCAAGACCGGGGACCGGCTCGACGGTGGGCGCGTCCAGTCGATCAGCGAGAGCGCCCTTGTCTATGTCAAGAACGGACGCGCCATCACCTTGCAGATGCCGCGCGGCTGACGCTTCCCCCGCGCATGAAAAAGGCCGGCCCCGCAGGACCGGCCCAATCGACGGCGCCGGATTGCCAGCGCCGCTCCTCCCTTACTCGGCGGCGTGCAATTCACCGTTTTCGATCTGCTCGCGCTCGATCGACTCGAAGAGCGCCTTGAAGTTGCCCTCGCCAAAGCCGTCATCGCCCTTGCGCTGGATGAACTCGAAGAAGATCGGCCCGATCACCGTCTTGGAGAAGATCTGGAGCAGGATCTTCGTCTCGCCCCCATCGACCACACCTTCGCCATCGATCAGGATGCCATGTTTCTTCATGCGGTCGACGGGCTCGTCATGGCCCTTCACCCGGTCAAAGCTGAGATCGTAATAGGTGTCCGGCGGGCCGGGCATGAATTTGAGGCCGCTCTCGGCGATCTGGTCGGTCGCGTCATAGATGTCGCGCGCGCCCACGGCGATGTGCTGGATGCCCTCGCCGTTATACTTCTTGAGATAGGCCACGATCTGCCCGGTCTCGCCCCGATCCTCGTTGATCGGGATGCGGATGCGCCCGCAAGGCGAGGTCAGCGCACGGCTGAACAACCCGGTAAACTTGCCCTCGATATCGAAAAAGCGGATTTCACGGAAATTAAACAGGTCGCCGTAAAAGCGGAACCAAGTGTCCATGTTCCCCTTGAAGACATTATGCGTCAGGTGGTCGAGATACCAGAAGCCCACGCCCTTGGGCTTGGACTGCGCAATCCAGTCGAATTCGTCATTGTAGGGCGAGGTGTCATAATATTGGTCGGTGAAATAGATCAGGCTGCCACCGATCCCCTTGATCGCGGGCCAGTCCACGGTCTTGTCGGTGCCCAGATACGGCTCTGCCCCGTTTTTGACCGCGTGGTCATAGGCGTGCTGTGCATCCACCACGCGCCAAGCCATCGACGGCGCGCAGGGCCCGTGTTCCTCGACGAAGCGCGCGGCAAAGCTGTCAGGCTCGGCGTTCAGCACATAGGTGATGTCGCCCTGCTGCCACAACTCGATGGCCTTGGTCTTGTGATTGGCAACGTGTTCGTATCCCATCTTGCGGAACAGCGTGCGCAGCTCTTCGGGGTCGGGATGGGCGAATTCGACGAATTCGAAGCCGTCGGTGCCCGCCGGGTTTTCGTCGGTGATGGTTGCCTGCGGGGCATCATGCGGGAAGGGTCCCATGGTCAAACCTCCTGTTCGTGTCGCGTTTGACCGAAATTGTATCTTGCTGCACGCGCGGAATGTGCGCATTCTCCCATGAAATCAGCCGATACACACAGCTTTCCCGCAGAATAGTGAGCTAACATGCTTGAATCCCGCACCACGCTCGATCCGACGGATATTGCCCTGCTGGCCTTCCTGCAAAGGAATGGCACGGCCACGTCACAGGAACTGGGCGCAGAGCTGAACCTTTCGGCCAGCCAAGCGGGGCGGCGACGGCAACGGCTTGAGGAAAACGGCGTCATTCAGGGCTATCGCGCACGGCTCGACCCGGCAAAGCTGGGTCTGCATGTGCAGGCCTTCGTTCAGGTTCAACTGGCCAGCCACGGCACGGAACAAGGCGCGGCCTTTTCCCGCCTCTTGCGCACACGCGCCGAAGTCACCTCGGCCTGGACCATGACGGGCGAGGCGGATTACCTGCTTCGGGTGTTCTGCGAGGACCTGCCCGCGCTCAACCGGCTGATCCACGAGGTTCTGCTGGCCCATCCGGTGGTCGCGCGCGTACACAGCCAGATCGTCATGGACCAACCCAAGGCCGACGCCCCTTTGCCAATCGGATGAAGGGGCCTTGCCCCTCGGCCTTCGGCCTCACCCCAAGGTATTTTTGGACCAAAGAAGACATGAGCGGTCGTCCGAGCTTCTTTGGTCCCAAAGTACCTCGGGGGGCCGACCGCAGGGAGGTGGGGGCAGAGCCCCCTGCCGCGCTCTCAAAATGGCACGTCATCCGCAGAGACGATGAATCGTGCCACAACCTTCTTCGTGCCGGATTTGTCGAACTCGATCTCCAGCTTGTCGCCCTCGATCGACATGACCTCGCCATAGCCGAACTTCTGGTGAAAGACGCGGTCGCCGACCGTGTAAGCCGAGACCGCCGTCAGGTCGATGGTCGTGGTTCGGCTTTCCCGCGGCTGGCTGACCGGGCGCGTGCCCTGACGGTCCTGCAAGCGGCGCCAGCCGGGCGAGTTGTAGACATTCGCCTCCGCCGCGCGGGTTTCGAGGGTCGAGGACATCGGCGCGCCCCCCATGCCACCGCCATAAAGGCCCGGCGGGGTCAGCACCTCGACATGGTCCTCGGGCAATTCATCGATGAAGCGGGACGGCATCTGTGATTGCCACTGGCCGAACACGCGCCGGTTTCCGGCAAAGGAAATCGTGCAGACCTCCTCGGCGCGGGTGATGCCGACGTAAGCCAGACGGCGTTCCTCTTCGAGGCCCTGAATGCCGCTTTCATCCATGGAACGTTGCGAGGGGAACAACCCGTCTTCCCAGCCCGGCAGAAAGACCACGGGGAATTCCAGCCCCTTGGCGGCGTGTAGCGTCATGATCGAGACCTTGGCCCCGCCATCGTCGCTGTCATTGTCCATGACAAGCGCGACATGTTCCAGAAACCCTTGCAGGTTTTCAAAGGATTCCAGCGCCTTGACCAGCTCCTTGAGGTTTTCGAGGCGGCCCGGCGCCTCGGGCGTCTTGTCGTTCTGCCACATCTCGGTGTAGCCGGATTCATCAAGAATGATCTGCGCCAGTTCCACATGGGTGACCTCCGGGCGGCCCGGCATCGGCATCGTCTCATCATCCAGCACGTCGTCCGAGGCGACCGGCACCGTCGCCCGGGTCATCCGCCCCCAACGGGCGATATCGACGACCAGTTGGCCCAGCGCCTTGGCGCCCTTGCCCTTGATCTCGCCCTGTTCGATGGCCAGCGCGGCACCGTCCAGAAGGCTGACGCCTTGCGCACGGGCGATCCGTTGAATGGTCTGCTGGGCCTTGTCGCCAAGGCCGCGTTTGGGCGTGTTGACGATGCGTTCAAAGGCCAGATCGTCGTCCGGGGACGTCACGATACGGAAATAGGCCATCGCATCGCGGATCTCCATCCGCTCGTAGAAGCGCGGCCCGCCGATCACGCGATAGGGCAGACCGATGGTCAGAAACCGGTCCTCGAAGGCCCTCATCTGGTGGGAGGCCCGCACCAGAATCGCCATGTCGTCCAGCGAATAGGGGCGCATCCCGCGCGTGCCGCCCTGCATCGACTCGATCTCTTCGCCGATCCAGCGCGCTTCTTCTTCGCCGTCCCAATGGCCGATCAGGCGGACCTTTTCGCCCTCCTGCGCCTCGGTCCACAGCTCCTTGCCCAGACGGGTGGTGTTGCCGCGAATGACGTTCGACGCGGCCGCCAGAATGTGCGGCGTCGAGCGATAATTCTGTTCCAGACGGACCACCGCCGCGCCCTCGAAATCCTTTTCAAACCGCAGGATGTTGCCGACCTCGGCGCCGCGCCAGCCATAGATCGACTGGTCGTCATCACCCACGCAGCAGATGTTGCGGTGCTTCTGCGCCAAGAGCCGCAGCCACATGTATTGCGCGGTGTTGGTGTCCTGATACTCGTCCACAAGGATGAAGCGGAACCAGCGCTGGTATTGCTCCAGCACGTCCGGGTGCAGGCGGAAGATCGTGACCATGTGCAACAGAAGGTCGCCGAAATCGACGGCGTTCAACTCGCGCAGGCGTTCCTGATACTGCTTGTACATCTCGGGGCCACGATGGTTGTAGGCCCCGGCATCGCCGCTGGGCACCTTGTCCCATGTGATCGCGCGGTTCTTCCAATCGTCGATGATGCCGGACAGCATGCGCGGCGGCCAACGCTTTTCATCGATGCCGGCGGCCTGAATCAGCTGCTTGAGCAGACGCAACTGGTCATCGGTGTCGAGGATGGTGAAGTTCGATTTCAGCCCGACCAGTTCGGCGTGGCGGCGCAGCAGCTTGACGCAGATCGAGTGGAAGGTGCCGAGCCACGGCATGCCCTCGACCGCCTGCCCAAGCATGCCCGCCACGCGTGTTTTCATCTCGCGTGCGGCCTTGTTGGTGAAGGTCACCGACAGGATCTCGTTCGGACGGGCGCGTCCCGTCGTCAGAAGGTGGACGATTCGCGCGGTCAGCGCCTTGGTCTTGCCCGTGCCCGCGCCCGCCAGCATCAACACCGGACCGTCGAGTTGTTCGACGGCGGCGCGCTGCTGCGGGTTGAGCTGATCCAGATAGGGCGTCGGCCGCGCAGCCATGGCGCGGGCGGAAAGCGAGGACGCCTCGAAAGCGTCGAATTCGTCAAAGCTGCTCATGGCAGCAATCTAGCGCCTCGGCGCGCAAAGGGAAAGAGCGTGTTCGCGCTCCGTTCTTCCCTTGCGCATCAGGTTCCTGTGGATATCCGCTCAGGCGGCGACGGTTTGCGCCGATCGCCCGCGACGGATCGAGGAAAACACCGGCGACACTGCCCGGGTGCGAGGCACTTCGCCGTCGCCGCGGGCGACGCGGGCGATCTGGCCACCTTCGTCCTGCAGGATACGGGCGACCGCGACACCGTGATCGCTGACCACGCGCGCGACTTGCGGCTCGGGCTGCGGCTCCGGCTCCTCCCAGATCGAGGCGCGGGGCGCGGGTTCATCCCAGCCGGGCTGCGGCGAGGTGAGCTTGATATCATCCTCGCTGGGCATGCGCTGCGCGGTCTCTTGCGCGGTAATCGGGGTTTCCTTTTGCTGAACGACTGAGGCCAGCGCCAGCTTGGCGGCGACGCTGGGGGCCAGATCGGCGCCAAGGACGCAGCTCATCGACGGGAAGGCCTGCACCATGCGGTCGGTATCGCCGGACACGTCCGGGGTCAGCGCGATGGTCACGAGGTTGGGGTTGCGGCGTTCGGCCATGCGCACCACCTCGGCAAAGCGTTTGCCGACGCTGCGCCTGTCGATCACCAGAATATCGACGCCGAACCGGTCGATACAGGTCAGCGCGACGGGCACCGCGCCGGTGCCGGTGATCTGCACCCCCTCTTCGAGAAAGGCCAGTTGCCCCTGCTCGAGACGGCGCGGATTGTTGTCCAAGATCAGTGCATACATCGTGGTATCCCCCTAAAGATAGCCTGTTACCGGGATAGGAAGATTCACTTAAAAAGTGCTGAAGATTTCCGGGGCGTTTTAGAGGAATTGCATGCATCCCCGGAAAAAGGCACTGATCGAGGCATGGACCTGCACAGCCGATACATGACGATTGCCGACCTGCGCGCGCGGGCGCGTGGGCGCGTGCCGCATTTCGCATGGGCCTATCTGGACACCGCCACCGGGACCGAGGCGACCTTGCGGCGCAATCGCCGCGCGCTGGACCGGGTGCTGTTCACGCCCTCGATCCTGCATGGCGAGGTCGCTGCCGATCTGACCACGGCCTTGCTGGGGCGGGACTATGCGCTGCCGTTTGGCGTCGCGCCCGTCGGGCAGTCCGGGTTGCTCTGGCCCGGCGCCGAATCGATGCTGGCGCGGGCGGCAACGCAGGCCGCCCTGCCCTACACGCTGTCGACGGTGGCCAATGCCACCCCCGAAGAGATCGGCCCCCTGACCGGCGGGCATGGCTGGTTCCAGCTCTATCCACCGCGCGACATCGAGATGCGGCGTGACATGCTCGCGCGCGCCCGCGACAGCGGTTTCGACACGCTGGTGCTGACGGTGGATGTGCCTGTCGCCTCGCGCCGCGAACGGCAGGTCAAGGGCGGGCTGGTGCAGCCGCCCCGCCTGACGCCCCGGATTCTTGCGCAATGCGCGCTGCGCCCGGCTTGGTCCCTCGCCCGGGCCAAGGCGGGCATGCCCCGGATGAAGACGCTGGACCGCTATACGCAGGACGTGACCGCACGCGACCCGACAGCGCATGTGGGCTACCTGCTGCGCACCGCGCCCGACTGGGACTATCTGCGCTGGATCCGCGACGCGTGGGACGGTCCGCTGATCGTCAAAGGGGTGCTGCGGGCCAAGGATGCGATTCGCCTGCAAAGGGAAGGCGTGGACGCGATCTGGGTCTCGAACCATGCCGGTCGGCAATTCGACGCCGCCCCGGCCAGCATCGAGGCCCTGCCTGCGATCCGTGCGGCCTGTTCGCTTCCGATCCTTTTCGACAGCGGCGTCGAGAGCGGGCTCGACATCTTGCGCGCCATCGCGCTTGGTGCGGATTTCGTGATGATGGGCCGGGCATGGCACTACGCGGTCTGCGCGCTTGGTCGCGATGGGCCTGCGCACATGGCCGAAATGCTCCGGCGCGACCTCGTTGCCAATCTCGGCCAGCTTGGAGTCGCCCATCCGCGCGATTTGCGCGGGTTAGCCCACGTCGCGGAAGCTTGAGAAGAAGTTGCGGATCATGATCGCCACCCGGCGGTCGCCGCGTTCGATATCGGGCAGCAAGGCCCGCACCGCGTCGAAGGCCCGGACCCCCGGCGCATTCGGCAGCGTCGTCGCCGGTCGCGCAAACGCCATGGACCATTCCGCAAACAATCGCTGATCGACCTCGCCCGCAAAGACGCGCATGATCTGGCGATGCATGGTATTCGCCTCGATCCGCTTTACGCAGGCCATGACCGCCGCCTGCTCCCCCTCGAGGAATTGCAGGAAGTTGTTGTCGTGGAACATCAGCAAACCGGTGATACCGTCGCGGGCATTGTTGATCTGTGCATGGGACAGGATGGATTCGAGATCCTCGGGCGTGATTTGCCGCGCTGCCGTGCTGAGATAGATAATACGATACATCCACCGGTCCGCCATGCCTGCCTGACCCGTAGTCTAGAAGCGACCTCCTACAGACAGGTTAACGCAAACAAATTTGCAAACCATTTCAGGGTTTGCGATTAATTTGCAAACCCCCTTGCGCTGCATCGCGGCATACGCCTTTACTTTTGCACCAGACGAACCGCCCCTCTTGGGGCCTGCCCTGAAAGGACAGATATGCCCGAGTTCCAGAAGATCCTCGTTGCCAACCGTGGCGAAATCGCCATCCGCATCATGCGCGCCGCCAACGAGATGGGAAAGAAGACCGTCGCGGTCTATGCCGAGGAAGACAAGCTGGGGCTCCATCGTTTCAAGGCCGACGAGGCATACCGGATCGGTGAGGGTCTGGGGCCGGTCGCGGCCTATCTGTCGATCGAGGAAATCATCCGCGTGGCCAAGGCCAGCGGGGCTGACGCGATCCATCCGGGTTATGGCCTGCTGTCGGAAAACCCGCAATTCGTGGATGCCTGCGATGCGGCGGGCATCACCTTCATCGGGCCGCGCGCCGAAACCATGCGCGCCCTCGGCGACAAGGCCAGCGCCCGCAAGGTGGCGATCGAGGCCGGTGTTCCGGTCATCCCTGCGACCGAAGTGCTGGGCGATGATTTCGAGGCAATCGCAAAGGAGGCCGAGGAAATCGGCTATCCCCTGATGCTCAAGGCATCGTGGGGGGGCGGTGGCCGTGGCATGCGCCCGATCAACGACGCCAAGGAGCTGAAGGAAAAGGTTCTGGAGGGACGCCGCGAGGCCGAGGCCGCCTTTGGCAATGGCGAGGGCTATCTGGAAAAGATGATCATTCGCGCCCGCCACGTCGAGGTGCAGATCCTTGGCGACAAGCAGGGCAACATCTATCACCTGTACGAACGCGACTGTTCGGTGCAGCGCCGCAACCAGAAGGTCGTGGAACGCGCCCCCGCGCCGTATCTGAGTGAGGCCCAGCGCGAAGAAATCTGTGAACTTGGCCGCAAGATCTGCGCCCATGTGAATTACGAATGCGCCGGTACGGTCGAATTCCTGATGGATATGGATACGGGCGCGTTTTACTTCATCGAGGTCAACCCGCGCGTGCAGGTCGAACATACCGTGACAGAGGAAGTCACCGGCATCGACATCGTGCAGGCCCAGATCATGATCGCCGAGGGAAAGTCGCTGTCCGAGGCCACCGGGCGTGCGTCACAGTACGATATCCGCCTGAACGGTCACGCGCTTCAGACCCGGATCACGACCGAGGACCCGACCAACAACTTCATCCCCGATTATGGCCGCCTGACCGCGTACCGCTCGGCGACCGGTATGGGCATCCGTCTGGACGGCGGCACGGCCTACGCAGGCGGGGTCATCACGCGCTATTACGACTCGCTGCTGGTCAAGGTCACGGCCAAGGCGCCGACGCCGGAACAGGCGATCCGCCGGATGGACCGCGCCTTGCGTGAATTCCGCATCCGCGGCGTGACGACGAATATCGAATTCGTCATCAACCTGCTGAAGCACCCGACCTTCCTGAACAATCAGTACACGACCAAATTCATCGACACGACGCCCGAGCTGTTCGACTTCAAAAAGCGGCGTGACCGGGGCACCAAGGTGCTGACCTATATCGCCGATATCACGGTGAACGGGCACCCCGAGGTCGCAGGCCGGCCCAAGCCCGCCGCCGATCTGAAACCGGCCCGCGCGCCGCAAGTCCCGCTAGAGGCCCCCGCCCCCGGCACGCGGACGCTGCTGGAGGATAAGGGCCCGCAGGCTGTGGCCGACTGGCTTCTGGCGCAGGACAAGCTGCTGATCACCGACACGACCATGCGCGACGGGCACCAGTCGCTTTTGGCCACCCGGATGCGGTCCATCGACATGATTCAGGTCGCCCCCGCCTATGCGCATAAACTGCCGCAACTGTTCAGCGTCGAATGCTGGGGCGGTGCCACGTTCGATGTGGCCTATCGCTTTCTTCAGGAATGCCCGTGGCAGCGCCTGCGCGACCTGCGCGTGCGCATGCCCAACCTGATGACCCAGATGCTGCTGCGCGGGGCAAATGGCGTGGGCTACACCAACTACCCCGACAACGTCGTGCAGTTCTTCGTCAAACAGGCGGCGGAAACCGGCGTCGATGTCTTCCGCGTGTTCGACAGCCTCAACTGGGTGGAAAACATGCGCGTCGCGATGGATGCGGTGCTGGACAGCGGCAAGGTGCTGGAGGGGACGATCTGCTACACCGGCGACATCCTCGACCCGGACCGTGCGAAGTATGACCTGAAATACTACGTCGCCATGGGCAAGGAGCTGCGCGATGCGGGCGCTCATGTGCTGGGCCTCAAGGACATGGCGGGCCTGATGAAGGCCCCCGCCGCCGGTCCGCTGGTCAAGGCCCTGAAAGAAGAGGTCGGCCTGCCCGTTCACTTCCACACGCATGACACATCGGGCGCTGCGATCTCGACCATCGTCGCCGCCGCTGCTGCGGGCGTGGATGCGGTCGATTGCGCCATGGATGCCCTGTCGGGCAACACCTCGCAGCCGACGCTGGGTTCTGTTGTCGAGGCCTTCCGCTTTACCGAGCGCGACACGGGGCTGGACATGGCCGCGATCCGCGAGATTTCCAACTACTGGGAGGCGGTGCGCGGCCAGTACGCCGCATTTGAGTCCAGCATGCAGGCCCCCGCCTCGGAGGTCTACCTGCACGAAATGCCCGGCGGGCAGTTCACCAACCTCAAGGCACAGGCGCGGTCGATGGGTCTGGAAGAGCGCTGGCACGAGGTCGCCCAGACCTATGCCGATGTGAACCAGATGTTCGGCGATATCGTGAAGGTCACGCCCTCGTCCAAGGTGGTGGGCGACATGGCCCTGATGATGGTGTCCCAAGGGCTGACCCGCGCCGAGGTCGAGGACCCGAAGAAGGACCTGTCCTTCCCGGACTCGGTGATCGACATGATGAAAGGCAATTTGGGCCAACCCCCGGGCGGCTGGCCGAAGGCGATCCAGAAGAAGATCCTCAAGGACGAGAAACCCTTTACCGAGCGCCCTGGCCTGCGCGCCGAACCCGTGGATATCGAAGCCAAGCGTGCCGAGGTCTCGGCCCAGCTGGGCGATATCGAGATCGATGACGAGGATCTGAATGGCTACCTGATGTACCCCAAGGTCTTCACCGACTACGCTCAGCGGCATGAGACCTATGGCCCCGTGCGCGTGCTGCCGACCAAGACGTTCTTCTACGGGATGGAACAGGGCGACGAGATCACCGCCGAGATCGATCCGGGCAAGACGCTGGAAATCCGACTTCAGGCGGTGGGCGAGACGCAGGATGACGGCGAGGTGCGGGTGTTCTTTGAACTCAACGGCCAACCGCGCACGATCCGCGTGCCCGACCGCAAGGCCAAGGCGTCGAGCGCGGCGCGCCCCAAGGCCGAAGTCGGCAACGCCAACCATATCGGCGCGCCCATGCCCGGTGTGGTGGCCAGTGTCGGCGTCAAGCCGGGCGATTCGGTCAAGACCGGTGATCTGCTGCTGACCATCGAGGCGATGAAGATGGAAACCGGCCTGCACGCCGAACGTGACGCGGTGGTCAAGGCGGTGCACGTGCAGGCAGGCGGCCAGATCGACGCCAAGGACCTGCTGGTCGAGTTGGAGTGACCCGGCGTGGCCTGATCCTGTCCCTGATGCTGCTGGCGGGCACCCCCGCCGCAGCACAGGACGAGGTGATCGATTATGTCGCCGACGATCCACGCATGAACGCCGCCATGGCCGCGGCGCTGAAACATCTCGACCCGGTTCTGGCGCTGGTCGTCAACGAGGATGGCACGCCCCACCCGGCGCTCAACCTCAAGGTCGCCATTCCCATCCGCATGGGGCCGGTGACGGATGAGATCATCTGGATCGAGACGATCGGGCGCGATGATGCGACGTTTATTGGAACCTTGGCCAATGAGCCGATGCATTTCGAAGGCGCAATCGGGGACCCGGTGCGATTTGAAAAAGGTCAGATCCGCGATTGGTCGATCCTGACCTCAACCGGACAGATGTTCGGCCACTACACCACCCGCGTCATGCTGGACGACCTCTCCGACGCAGAGGCCGATGGCATCCGTGCGATCCTGACCCCGGACCCCTTGCCCGCAGGCCTGCAATAGCGGGTCGGTGCCTCCCGTGGAAACCTGAAGTAGGATGGGTGATCACCCATCCTACCTCCTTGAAATCCTCTGAAAATTCCGGTTTTCCACAATCATGCGAGGTTGCCCCCGCCGAACTCGGTCGCTAGTGTGAAACAATCGACCTTTGGGGGAAGGATCGTCCATGCGGGCCGCCCTGATCGCTGTGCTCCTCAGCCTTGCCACCGCGCCCCTCGCGGCGGAGGTCCCGGTTCTGCGCGTGCAGTCCAGCGATTACGCCACGGCGAAAGCCATCGGTGAAGCGCAGCGCACCCTGCCCGCCGCCATCGGTGCCATGCAGAAATCCCATGGTCGCTTTTCGCCGTCTTTGTCCTTCAAGGTTGCTCTGCCCACACGCGGGCCGGAACGGGTGGAGATGATTTGGGTCGATCAGATCCGGCGCTTTGGCACCGGGTTCAAGGCACGCCTTGCGGGCCATCCCCGACACCTGCCCCGCCGCATCCGCGACGAGGTGCATTTCGACTACAGCCAGATCGCCGACTGGGCGGTGCAGGCCGTCGACGGCCGTTTCTACGGCTATTACACCACCCGCGTGCTGCTGGACCGGGCCAGCGGAAAGCTGGCCGACGACATCCGCGCCACGCTGGTGCCGCGCCCCTTGCCACCCGACTGGCGGTTCAATCCCGGCGGTCCGGAACCGGTCCTGCCCGATGAGGATGCCGAGGCCGACTGACCGGAGCAGACCGAAAACCACCCTTGCAGCAAGCAAGGTATTCCAGACCCGCCAATAGGGAATTCCCGACTGTCTTTCCCCCTGCCGACGCGCAGGATGGAGCCATGGAACATCATGACGGAACCCCTTTGCGCGCAACGGAAAAATTCCTGCCCGAAAGGCTGCTCGCCTTTCTGCTGGGACTGGAGCGCGCCCGCTCGACCGAGATGGTCTGGGCCCTGATCCTCGACCTTGCCGAAGGGCTGGGCCTGACCGTAGTCGACTATGTCTATGCCAGCGATTTCGAAGACTGGCAGCAGGTGCAGTTCATCCGCACCACCTTCGATTCCCGCTGGCTCGATCACCTCGCGCAGTTTCCCCATATTCGGCAGACCTCGAATTTCCGGATGCATGGATGCCGCTACCTGACGCCGGTCCTGATCGGTCCGGCCTATTTCGACCAGATGGGCGAGATAACCGCCGAAAAGCGACGCCATATACTGCTGGCCGCTGATATGGGGATGGAAGCGGGCGTGGCCTTCCCCTTGCGCATGGGCGATCCCGGACAAGCGGCCTTGCTGGCCTTTGGCGGGCGATTCAGCCGGGAGGCGTTCGATGGGCTGATTGCCCGGCACGCAACGACGCTTCAGATTGCCGCGCTCAGCGCGCATTCGCGCTATACCGAGCTGTTCAAGATGGAATTCCTCGACCGCGCCAGCCTGACCGAGAAGCAGATCGAACTGATCCGTCTGGTCGGGCGCGGGCTGATGGACAAGCAGATCGCGCATGAGCTGGGCATCTCGTTTTCCGCAGTCCGGCAACGGCTGGCCACGGTGCAGGCCAAGACCGGCGCCACCAACCGCGCCGATCTGGCCGCCATCGCCGCAAGAATCGGCCTCGTCCCCGATCCCCTGTTGAAGCCGCATGAAAACGACCTGACCGTCTTTCTGTCGACAGGCGATGGCCGCACCGGGACCGAACGCGCCCCCAGCCATGCCGCCGAATAGGCCAAAGCCTGCGGGGCGAAAAAACCTCGTCCCGGGGTGCAATTTTCCTCTTGCACCCCCGGGCGGCGGGCGGTAAACCCCCGCTCACACCAGCCAACTGGCACGCGGGCGTAGCTCAGGGGTAGAGCATAACCTTGCCAAGGTTAGGGTCGGGCGTTCGAATCGCCTCGCCCGCTCCAGTCGGAGGTGTCGCATAAGGGATTGGAAAGAAACCCGAGTGCACGGAAAAATGGTATGCGGGCGTAGCTCAGGGGTAGAGCATAACCTTGCCAAGGTTAGGGTCGGGCGTTCGAATCGCCTCGCCCGCTCCATTTTCCTCCTAATTTTCAGAGAATAGACCCAGACACCGCCATGCCAAGGTTTCTCTGCCTTGTCGGGCTTGAGGCCGGTGCTGTCTCGCGCCTATAAGGCGGCGAGTTTCAAGGGAGTGCGCCCATGCGCGAGGCAAGCGTCAGCCGCCAGACCGCCGAGACCGGCATCGAGGTCAAGATCAACCTCGACGGAACCGGGGTCTATGACAACCAGACCGGCGTCGGCTTTTTCGATCACATGCTGGACCAGCTGTCGCGGCATTCTTTGATCGACATGACGATCCGCGCGCAGGGCGATCTGCATGTGGACGACCACCACACCGTGGAGGATACCGGGATCGCCATCGGTCAGGCCTTGGTCAAGGCCTTGGGCGACAAGAAGGGCATCCGGCGCTACGGCGAGTGCCACCTGCCGATGGATGACACGCAGGTGCGTGCGGCACTGGACCTGTCGAACCGGCCCTTCCTCGTGTGGAACGTGGATTTTCCGACGGCCAAGATCGGGACGTTCGACACCGAACTGGTGCGCGAGTTCTTTCAGGCGCTGGCGACCCATGGCGGCATCACCCTGCATATCGACCGGCTGCACGGCTTCAATTCGCACCACATCGCCGAGGCCGCCTTCAAGGCGGTGGCGCGTGCGCTGCGCATGGCGGTGGAGCACGACGCGCGCGTGGCGGACAAGCTGCCTTCGACGAAGGGCGCACTTTGACGTTTCGGTCGGGTGCGAGGGGCGCCGCCCCTCGCGCTCCCCGAGGTATTTTTGGACCAAAGAAGCAGGGGGCCGCGCATCAATGCTGACGGCGATCATCGACTACGAAAGCGGCAATCTGCATTCGGCGGAGAAGGCCTTTCAGCGCATGGCGCGCGAGACGACCGGGGCCGAGGTTGTCGTGACGGACGACCCCGACGTGGTGGCCAAGGCCGATCACATCGTCCTGCCGGGGGACGGCGCCTTTCCGTCCTGTGCGGCGGCGCTGCGGGCCTCGGGCTGTTTCGACGCGATGGTCGAAGCGGTTGTGACGCGCGGTCGGCCTTTTCTGGGCATCTGCGTGGGCATGCAGTTGATGGCCCGCAAGGGGCATGAATATGAGACGGTCGACGGTCTTGGCTGGATCGATGGCGAGGTCGCATTGATCGAGCCGTCGGATGCTTCGCTGAAGGTGCCGCATATGGGTTGGAACGATCTGGTGGTGGATGTGCCCCACCCGGTTCTGGCGGGGATCGAGACCGGCGAACACGCCTATTTCGTGCATTCCTACCAGATGCGGATGGCCGATCTCGGTCAGCGCATCGCGCATGTGGATTACGGCGGCGCCGTCACCGCGATCGTGGGACGTGACACGATGATCGGCTTTCAGTTCCACCCCGAAAAGAGCGCAGGCGCGGGCTTGCGCATGATCGCCAATTTCCTGGAGTGGAAGCCATGACCGCCCCCAAAGCCATCGTCAGTTGGTCCTCTGGCAAGGATTGCGCCTGGGCGCTGCACGTGGTTCGCCAGTCGGGCGAGGTGCAGGTCGAGGCGCTGTTGACGACGCTGAACGAGCAATTCGACCGCGTTGCGATGCACGGCACGCGGCATGCGCTGCTCCGGGCGCAGGCGGCGTCGGTGGGCTTGCCTCTGGTCGAGGTGAACCTGCCCTGGCCTTGCTCCAATGAAGAGTATGAAAAGCGCATGGCGAAGGCCTGCGACGACATCCTTGCGCGCGGGATCACCCATGTGGTCTTTGGCGATCTGTTCCTGGAAGACGTGCGCGCCTATCGCGAAAAACAGCTGGACGGCACCGGGCTGACGCCGGTGTTCCCGCTGTTTGGCAAGGTCGGCGACACGCCAGACCTGGCGCGGCGGATGATGTCCGGCGGGGTAAAGGCGCGCATCGTGACCTGCGATCCGAAAAAGCTGGATGCCAGCTTTGCCGGGCGTCTGTGGGACGAAAGCCTGCTGGCCGATTTGCCCGAAGGGGTCGACCCTTGCGGCGAGAACGGAGAATTCCACACGGCAGTGGTCGACAGCCCGGATTTCAGCGCGCCCCTCGCCCATGAACTGGGCGAGGTCGTGACCCGGGATGGGTTCGTCTATGCGGATGTGATCCCTAGTTGACCCGCGCCCATTGCTGGGACGAGCAGATCAGACCACCGGCGACGCAGCCCTGCAATTTCACCGAATTGCCGTTCAGGGTCATCTTGCCCAGATAGACCTTGTTGTTGGACGGGCGCCAGACCTTGCCCTCGTATTTGCCGCCGCCCTGCGGGGCCATGTCGATGACGATCTGCTTGCCCTTGTTTTCCGAGTTGTACTCGGCACCGGAGGCCTCGTAGGTCTTGGAAATCACGCCGCACAGCTTCGCGCCACACGGCGCGATGGTCACATGCGCGAACTTGCCGTCATCGGGTTGCGTCTTCCAGACGCCCTCCAGCGGGTCGGCTTGGGCCGCTGCCGCCGTGAGCATCAGGATTCCTGCAATTGCCAAGTGTTTCATCATCGCTCCTCCCTTGATGATCCTGCCAGCTTGACGCGCAGGTCACCCGTCGTTCAAGCATGACGCGAGGTCGCCTTGCGTGTATCGTCGCGTCATACTAAATGGCGGCAAGGCTATGTAAGGGCAGCGAAATCATGATCCTCTATCCGGCAATCGACCTGAAGGACGGCAAGGCCGTGCGGCTCTTGCGTGGCGACATGGACAAGGCCACCGTGTTCAACGACGACCCCGCCGCGCAGGCGCTTGAATTCGTCGCCAAGGGCTGTGAGTGGCTGCATCTGGTGGATCTGAACGGCGCTTTTGCCGGTGAGCCGGTCAATGGCGCGGCGGTCGAGGCGATCCTGTCACAGACACAGACCCCCGCCCAACTGGGCGGCGGCATCCGCGACATGAAGACGATCGAGACTTGGCTGTCCAAAGGGCTGGCACGGGTGATCCTTGGGACGGTGGCAGTGGAAAACCCCGCACTGGTGCGCGAAGCTGCGACCGCCTTTCCGGGCAAGATCGCCGTGGGGATCGACGCCAAGGACGGCAAGGTCGCGACCAAGGGCTGGGCGAACGTGACGGACGTTGAGGCGGTGGAGCTCGCGCGCAGCTATGAGGATGCGGGCGTCTGCGCGATCATTTATACCGACATCAATCGCGACGGGGCGATGCAGGGACCCAACGTCGAGGCGACCGCCGCGCTGGCGCGCGCCGTGACGATCCCGGTGATCGCCTCGGGTGGAGTGTCCTCGCTGAAGGACCTGCGCGCCCTGCGCGATTGCGGCGCCTCGCTGAACGGGGCGATTTCGGGGCGGGCGCTGTATGACGGGGCGATCGACCTGAAAGAGGCGCTCGATGTGTTGAAGGGGTGACAAGGCCGTTCGAACGGCCTTGGACCAAGCGCCTTCGAAGGCGCTTGCAACGCGTCTTGCAAGACGCGTGATCCAAGGCGCTTCGAAGCGCCTTGCTGCCCCACCTAGCTCAGCCCGCGCGCCATGCGGATCAGCGTCGGCACGGGGGCGTGAAAGGCCTCTGCGACGGCATCCTTCAACTCGACCGATGTGCCCGGCTGGGCAGCGCGCGCGCCATAAGCCTTTGCAAGCGCGATGAAGTCGGGGTTGCGCGCAACCACCGCGTTGGGTGCGATCTGGGCGCCCACCATGGCATCCCGGATTTCCCCAAGTTCCGAATTATCCCAGACAAGGATCGGCAGGCTCAGCCCCAGTTCGACGGCGGTGCCCAATTCGGGCAGCGTGTATTGCAGGCCGTAGTCACCGGCAATCGCCACCGTCGGCAGACCGGGGCGCGCAACACTGCCCCCGATCGCGGCGGGCAGCGCATAGCCCAGCGTGCCAAATCCCGAAGGGTGATGCCACGCGGCACCCTGCGGCAGGTCCCACAATTCCAATGCCGCGTAGGCGAACTGGGTCATGTCGGAAAAGATCATCGCATCCTCGGGCATCACCGCCTGCAAGGCGGCAATGACCGAGGCCAGACCCGGGCGTTCCGCTGCAATCTCGGCGCGCCAGCGCACCTTGGTGGCCGCCACCTCGGTCGCGTCCCAGCAGGGCGCGCGGTCCTCGGTCCGCGCCGGGATCGCCACGGCCATGGCGCGCAGCAGCGCGCCGGCATCGCCCTGCACGCCCTCGCCCGTCAGCAGCTCGGGGTCGATATCGACCCGGATCATCCGACCGTCATATCCCAGATCGGCGCGCCACAGGTCCACCTCGGTCAGTTCACAGCCCAGCGCGACCACGAGGTCGGCCTCATTCACCACGCGCTGCGCGTCGGGCCGCGCCAGCATGGCACCGAAATGCAGCGGCGTGTCAGCGGGCACCAGCCCGCGTCCGGCAAAGGTGGTGAAGCTCGCCGCGCCGGTCATGCGCAGCAGGTCCGGAATCACCGCTGCCCCGCCGCGCGCGCCCCCTCCGAAGATGAACAGCGGCCGCTCTGCGGCCAGCACCGCCTCGACCACCCGCGTCATCCCGGCAAAGCCGACCTCGGGCAATCCCGGCGCGGCGCGCGGCGCGGGTGCGGGCTCGGCCAAGGCACCAAGGGCCGTGATCGGCAGGTGAATGGCCTTCGGACGGGCGCGCCGTGTGGCGAACTCTGTCAAGGCCCGGTCGATCAAGCCATAGGCCGCAGAAGGCGTGCGCGCCTCTTCGGACCAGTCGCAAACCGCGCGCCCCGCCCCGACCTGATCCAACATCTGGTGCAACTGCCCGCGCCGATGCGCGGTCTCGTCCAGACACGAGGCCAGCGCAAGGACCGGCACGCTGTCCGAATAGGCCTGCCCCAGTGCCGTCGTGGCGTTCAGGAACCCCGGACCCGTGATCAGGTAGCACAGCCCGGGCCGCCCGCTGGCCCGCGCATAGCCATCCGCCATGAAGCCGGCCCCCTGTTCGTGACGCGCCAGAACGTGCCGGATGCCCGCCTCTTCGATGCCGCGATACATCTCGATGTTATGCACGCCGGGGATGCCAAAGATCACCTCCACCCCGCGCGCCTTCAGCGCATGCGAAATCTGCGCCCCCAATGGTCTTTGCATCTTATCCCCTCCAGAATCGGACCGTGAACAGGGTCAACACGACCAGCAATTCCAGCCGCCCCAGCAGCATGGCAAAGCTCAGGATCCACTTGGCCGTGTCGTTCAACCCGGCGAAATTGCCTGCCGGGCCGATCTTGTCGCCGAGGCCCGGACCGACATTGGCAATCGCCGTCGCCGCACCCGAGATGGACGTTACGAAGTCGAGCCCCGTCAGGCTAAGCGCCACCGCGATCACCCCCAGCGACACCACGAAGAACACGAAGAAGGACTGGACCGAGGACATGACCTCATCGGTGACGGGGCGGCCGTCGAAACGCGGAATGAACACGCCATGCGGCGTGTAGATGCGCTTCAACTGGACCCGGATCGAGGAAAACAGGATCTGGTATCGGAAGATCTTGACCGAACAGGCGGTCGAGCCCGCGCAGCCGCCGATCAGGCCGATGAAGAAGAACATGGCGATCAGGAACGGCCCCCACAGCATGTAGTCGACCGAGGCATAGCCCGTCCCCGAGATGATCGAGGTGATGTTGAACAGCGCCTCGCGCACCGCCTGTTCCGGATGGTGCGGAAAGATCCACGTCAAGGTAAAGGAGGTCATCACCACCAAGACGGTGATCGTCCCCACGAAGGCCCAGATCTGGCTGTCTTGAAAGAACGCCCGGCGATTGCCGTTCACGATCTGAACGTAGCGGACGAAGGGCAGTGCCGCGAGGATCATGAAGACCGAGGCGACATATTCGGCAGGCCCCTGAAAGGTGCCGAAGGACGCATCGTAATTGGCAAAACCGCCGGTCGAGATCGTCGTCATGGCATGCACCGTGGCATCGAACGGGTTCATGCCCGTCAGGATGTAGGCCCCGGCACATGCCAGCGTCAAAGAGACGTAGATCGTTGAAATCGAAGAGGATATCTGGGTGGCGCGAGGCAGGATCTTGCCCATCGTCTCGAAGCTTTCCGAGCGGAAGACCTGCATCCCCCCGACCCGCAATTCCGGCAGGAACACCATGGCCACGACAATGATACCGATCCCGCCCAGCCATTGCAGCAGACCGCGCCACAACAACAGGCCCTTGGGCAGATCGTCCAACCCCGACAACACCGTCGATCCGGTTGTCGTCAGGCCCGACATGGCCTCGAAGTACGCATCGGTATAGCTGCTGGCGGTCTCTCCCAGAACGAAGGGCAGCGCGCCGAAGACGGGCAGCGCCGCCCAGACGCCGGTGGTCAGCAAGAAGGTCTGCTGCAGCGTCAGGCCTTCCTTGACGGCGTTGGAACAGGCCAGCGCGATCAACCCGCCCGTGAGGATGGTGATCATCGCGCTTTCGAGGAAGACAGGCCATTCGCCCCGCCCCTCGGCCAGGTCCACAAGCAGCGGCAAAAGCATGGTTGCGCCGAGGCAGGCCACCAGCAGGCCGATCACGTAGGCGACGGGTCGGATGTCGAACATGGCCAAAGCCTTGGCGGCGGCGCATGGGGAAGTCAAGCGACCACGCACCCGGTCGCTGCGGCAGGGCGCACAAGGGCGCCCCGCCCTGCCCGCATCAGCGGAACATCACCATGCCACTGCCTTCGAGACGGTTGGCACCGGTGGCGCGCAACCCGGCAACCCGGGCGCCCATGGTGTCGTAGAACACCACTTCGTTGCCGACGAGGTTCCACTTCGACGTGCCGAACATGGTGTCCGAGAAACAGCCCATCGGCGACATCGACCGGAAATTCCCGAACTGCTGCGTGCGCAGGGTGACCGAGCAGGTCTTGCCATCGGCCTGTTGCAGCTTCCAGACACCGGCGTAATCCTCGGCGGTGTTGGCGCTGGCGGCGGCACCACCGAACAGCGCACTCACCAGCGCGCCGGAATCCACGGACAGGCTGGCGCTTTTCTTGGTGGTCTTGACGGTCCCGTCGGACAGGACCTCTGTCTTGGTGATCTCGGACGATTTGCCGATCGTCTGATTGCCCGAGGGCTGGATGACCGGCTTGGGCGCAGGCTGCATCGGCGGGGTGGAATCGGTCTGGCAGGCGGTCAGGAACAGAACGGCGGCGATGAAAGACACCGTCCGTGTGGTCGTGCAGAAAGGCATAGAAAAATTTTCCTGTGGTTTGATCCTTCAAGTGTTAATAGTGCTAAAAAAATTGTTCCGTTCGGTCAAGAATTTGAGGGCCCGACAAACAAATCCCTGAATACATACGGAAGAATATCGTCGCGCCGCAGCCCCATCGCGGCGAGATCCGCGTCGCTGGCCGCTTCGAGCGCGATGATCTCGCGCAATCGAGCGCGGCGCAGGCGCCCGGGATTGTAGCCAAATCCCCGGCTTGTAAAGAAATGGTCGATCTTGGCGTTCAGGGACGTGTGCCCCATCGAGAGTTGGACATTGTCGCGCATTTCGGAAACCTTCCTTTCGGAGCGTCGGTTTCCTCCCATCCCGAGCAGCCTAGCACGGTTCCGGTGAACCAGACGTGAAAGCCCGCCTTGACGCTTGGTCAGGCGGGCTCACATCCGTGTCAGTGCTGAAAGATCAGGCTTAGCCGACGTGGAACAGCGTCGAAAACAGCTTGGGATCGAGGCTGTCCTGAGCGAATGTCTCGCCCTCGGTCAGAACCGAAACCGCATCATGGCTGTGCAGGCTTTCCTGATGGCTGGCCACAACCCGGAAATCGCCGATGCGCCCATCGTCTTCGAGCGCGCCGGCAAACAGACGTGCCGCGTCCTCGACAAAGATCGGGTTGGCGGCGTTCAACTCGGCAAAGGCCTGCTCGTCCTCGCGCTTGACCATAACCTGGGTTTCGGTCGGGACCGCGTCGCGGCACATCTCGATCAGGTCCTCGAACCAGAGGCAGGACTTGCCCACCAGTTCGACCGACAGACGCGCGACCGACCGCTGCGAATGCGGCGTGGCCAATTGCCCGCGCGCGCGCCGCGCATGTTCGGACAGCTCCAGCGAACACGGGCAGGTCGACGAGTAGACATAGTCGAGATGCAGGATCTTGCGCCGCACCCCGTCCCGTTCGATCAGTTCCAGCGCGATGTCGTAATATTGGTAGCCCGTCAGGCCCGAGCGCAGAGACTTGACCTTCATCGGGAAGGAAAAGCGCATGTTGATGCGGGCGTCAAAGCTTTCGAGGTCGGACTTGTAGTCGTCCAGCGCCGCCTCGATCACCTCGAAGCTGAAGGTCTTTTCCGCGTGGGCATAGAAGGACCGCATGATGCGGCTCATGTTGATGCCCTTCTTGTCGGCCTCCAGCGAGACGGTGCCAGTGACGCTGGTTTCCAGCGTCAGGTCGCCATTGTCGCGGGTATGGTAGCGGATCGGCAGGCGGAAATTGGAAATGCCGACATGCTGGATCGCGCGGTTCGCCCCCTTGATCAGGCTGCTCGGGCCGTTCTGAAGGTCGGGCAAGCTGTCCTTGTAGGCGCCGTCGACCGCGAAATCCTCTGGATATTCGCGACGCAGGGCCGGATAGGTTTGCGGCTCGGCATCGCGCACGAACTGACGCAGGGTGGGATCGAGCGTGTCGATCTCGGCCTGATGAGCCCCTTCGGCCCAATGCCGCAGCAGCGCGAGCGCGGCTTCCGCCTCCTCGCGGCTGGGTTTGCGGTCGATTTCCGGTGTATGCATGTTCATGGGAAGGCTCCCTGACCCGTTTGTCACCCTGATACATAGGGAAACCGCGACGCGATTTCCATTGTCGTATCTTTCTACGCAGGAAACGACAAACCGGATCAAATATTTACGGCCGCTCGCCCCCTGCGGTGGCAAGGCGCTTCGAAGCGCCTTGGATCACGCGTCTTGCAAGACGCGTCACAAGCGCCTTGCAAGGCGCTTGTCCCAAGGCCGTTCGAACGGCCTTGCGCCCTACACCGCGTCCAGCGCCTGCAGCAGGTCGTCGATCAGGTCTTGCGGCTCCTCGATCCCCACCGAGAACCGGATCCAGCCGTCGGATATCCCAAGGCTGGCGCGTTGCTCGGGCTTCAGGCGCTGATGCGTCGTGGTCGCGGGATGGGTCGCAATGGACTTCGCATCGCCAAGGTTGTTCGAGATCACCGCGATCTCAAGCCCGTTCAGGAACCGGAAGGCCGCCTCCTTGCCGCCCTTGACCTCCAACGCCACCATGGTGCCGCCCGCGCCCAGCTGGCGCATCGCCAGATCATGCTGGGGATGCGAGACCAGCCCCGGATAGACCACCTGCGACAGCTTCGGATGCCCCTCCAGCGCCTCGGCGATCGCCAACGCGCCTGCGGTCTGCGCCCGCACCCGCAGGCCAACCGTTTCCAGCCCCTTGAGCTGAACCCATGCGTTGAACGGGCTCATCGAGCCGCCCGTATGCTTCATGTACGGTTCGACCACACCGCGGATATGCTCGCGCGTGCCAAGGATCACCCCGCCCAGACACCGCCCCTGCCCGTCCACATGCTTGGTCGTGGAATAGACAACGATATCAGCGCCCTGCTCGACGGCCTTCGAGTAGACCGGCGTGGAAAACACGTTGTCCACCACCACCTTTGCGCCGACCGCGTGGGCGATCTCGGCAACGCTTTCGATATCGACCAGTTCAAGCGTCGGGTTCGACATGCTTTCGAAGAACACCGCCTTGGTGTCCGCCCGCACGGCCTTGCGCCACTGGTCCAGATCCTCGCCATCGACAAAGGTCACCTCGACGCCGTAGCGGGTCAGAACCTCTTCCAGAATATACAGGCACGACCCGAACAGCGCCCGCGCCGACACGATGTGATCGCCCGCCCGCAGCATCGACACCAGCGCGCCGTTGACCGCCGCCATGCCGGAGGCGCAGGCAAACCCGTCCTCCGTGCCTTCGAGCAGCGCCATGCGCTCCTCGAACATGGCGACCGTGGGGTTGCCGTAGCGGGCGTAAATGTATTCGTCCGGGCCCGTCTTGACGAAACGCTGCTCCGCCGCCTCGGCCGTGTCGTAAACGAACCCTTGGGTCAGGAAAAGCGCCTCGGACACCTCGTTCCACTGGCTCCGCTTGGTGCCGCCATGCACGAGATTGGTTTGCTTCGAACGCGTCATGTTGATGTCCTTCCAACAAAAAAGCCCCGATCGCGGCCAAGCGAAAGGGACCTTTCGTCTGACCTCTTTAGCGGTTTTTCTCGGGTCTTGCCCAAGGTGGCCCGCAATCCGGTAACAAATCGCCACGAACAGCCAATTACGCCTGTTAAGCGTGCATTGCAAGACCGTCACGCGGCGGTAACAAAGCCTTCACCAAAGCTTTGCAGCCTGTCGCTATCCCATTCCCGAGGATGTTCCCGGATTGCGCCATGCCCCTGCTACGGATCACCTGCGATGACCAAGGACCCCGCCTGCACGGAACGGCGGCCCTGATCCCGGCCCTGCGGCACGGGCTTGCGGCCGATCCCGGCCCGGTCACCGTCATGATCCATGGCTTCCGCTATGCGCCCGGTCACATGATCAGCTGCCCGCATCGCAGCCTGTTGGCTGCAGGCCCGGTCTCATCGGCGCGCATCCGGTCATGGCCGCGTCGCCTTGGCCTGCGGGGCCAACATGGCGAAGGTCTGGGTCTGGCCTTTGGCTGGAATGCGCGCGGCACGATCTGGCAGGCCCATGCCCGCGCGGCCCATGCCGGGCGCGGCCTCGCCGCGCTGGTCGACTTGATCCATCGGATCGACCCCGCACGCCCGGTGAACGTCGTGGCGCATTCGCTGGGCGCGCGCGTGGCCCTGCGCGCTCTGGCGCTGGATGCGCCTGTCAGCCGCATGGTCCTGCTGGCCGGGGCCGAGTTCGCCTCGACCACCCGCGCGGCCCTGAGAACACAGGCTGGCCAACAGGCACAGGTCCTCAACGTCACAAGCCGCGAAAACGACCTGTTCGACTTTGCCATGGAATGCCTCGTGCGCCCACCCGAGGCCGGGGACCGGATGTTGGGGCATGGGCAACTGGGCCTGCCGAATGTCGCCACGCTGCAATTGGATCATACCGAGACACTGGCCCGCCTGCGAAAGGCTGGCTTTCCGATTGCCGAGCCGACGCGCCGCGTCTGCCATTGGTCGCCCTACCTGCGGGCGGGGGTCTTTCCGCTCTATCGCGCGGTTTTGTCGGGGTCGCTCAGCCTGCCGCACCTGCGCGCCCTTCTACCCGAAGAGCCCTCGCCCCGCTGGTCGCGCCTGTTGCCGCCGCGCCCGCGCGCGCCATTGCCTGCCTTGCCTGCACGCTGACCGCAAGTTGTCGGATTTTCTCACAAATCCGACAGCCCATGTTGCGTTTCTTTACCGTTGCACCGCATCATGGGAGCAAGGCAAATCAGGGCGCAACGCATGGAATCCTTCCTCTTTCAGGCCTCGGTCTTTCTGGGTGCCGCGGTCATCGCGGTGCCCATCGCGGCGCGGCTCGGGCTGGGGTCGGTGCTGGGCTATCTCGCCGCCGGGCTGATCATCGGGCCGGGCTTGGGCCTGATCGAACATACCGAGGATATCCGCCACTTCGCTGAATTCGGCGTCGTGATGATGCTGTTCCTCATCGGGCTCGAACTCGAACCACGCGCGCTGTGGGACATGCGCCACCGCCTGATCGGGTTGGGCGGGTTGCAGATCACCCTGACGACGCTGGCGATCATGGTGGCGACGCTGGCCATCGGGCAATGGTACAAGCCCCTCGCCACATGGCAGACCGCGCTGGCCGTCGGGCTGATCGTCGCGCTGTCCTCCACCGCGATCGTGTTGCAGACCCTGTCGGAAAAGGGGCTGATGCAGACCAGTGGCGGGCGCTCGACCTTTTCGGTGCTGCTGACGCAGGACATCGCGGTGATCCCGATGCTGATCGCCCTGCCCCTGCTGGCCGCCGCGCCCGCGGTGACGCTGTCGCAGGATGGCTCGATCCGGCGGCCTTCGGATATCGCCGCCGATGCCCATCACGGCATGAGCCTCGTGGACGGGTTGCCGGGCTGGGGCGTCGCGCTGGTCATGCTGGCCATGGTCGCCGCGATCATCCTCGCCGGCATCTATGGCGCGCGGCCTTTGTTCCGCTTCATCCACGCCGCCCGCCTGCCAGAGATGTTCACGGCGGTCGCGCTTTTGATCGTCGTCGGCATCGGCTTCTTGATGAACCTCGTGGGCCTGTCCGCCGCGCTTGGTACCTTCCTTGCGGGTGTTGTGCTGGCCAACTCGGAATTCCGCCACGAACTCGAAAGCGACATCGAACCCTTCAAGGGCTTGTTGCTGGGGCTGTTCTTCATCACCGTGGGCGCCGGTATCGACGTGGAACGGCTGTTCAAGGAACCGGCGGTGATCATGGCCGCCGCGCTGGCGGTGATCCTGATCAAGGGTGTCGTGCTGTTCGTGCTGGGCCGCGCCTTTGGCCTGCGCAAGCGGGGCTTGTGGCTGTTCACGCTGGGCCTCGCGCAGGCGGGGGAGTTCGGCTTTGTGCTGACCTCCTTCGCGCTGGGGCAAAGCGTGCTGACCCAAGGGCTTGCCGACCGGCTGCTGCTGGTCATCGCCCTGTCGATGATGATCACGCCGCTGTTGTTCCTGATCTTCGACTTCGTCGCCAAACGCTACGAAGAGCGCGGCGAAACGCGCGCGCCAGACAAGATCGACGCGCAGGGTCCGGTGATCGTCGCAGGGATTGGCCGGTTTGGCCAGATCGTGACGCGGTTGGTGCAATCCTCGGGGTATCCCACGGTTGTGCTGGATCACGACATGGGCACGATCCAACTGATGCGGCGCTTTGGCTATCGCGGCTTCTTCGGCGACCCAACGCGGCCAGAACTGCTGCACGCCGCCGGGATCGAAAACGCCAAGGTGCTGGTCGCCGCGCTGGACGATGCCAAGGCCAACACCAAGCTGGTCGCCTATGCGCGGCGCCTGCGGCCCGACCTGCACATCATCGCGCGCGCGCGCGACCGGACGCATGTGTTCCTGCTATATAAGGTCGGCGCGAATGACATCGTGCGGGAGATGTTCGACAGCTCGCTGCGCGCCGGGCGCTACGTGCTGGAAAACATGGGGATGAGCGAATACGAGGCCGCGATTGCCGAGGAAACGTTCTATCACCACGACCGCCAGACCCTGCGGGAATTGGCGAGCTTGTGGGACCCTTCCATGCCGGCCTCGGAGAACCACGCCTATGTGGACCGGGCGCGCGAGCTGGAAAAGGAGTTGGAGACCGCTCTTTACACGGCCCTCGAAGAGCGCGCCAAGGCCGAAAAAGGCGCGGCCTGACCCGCTCAAGGGGCCGCGCGCAGCCCCCGGCCAAAGAAAAACCGCGCGCCCGTCAAGGCACGCGGTCACATCAAATCGAAGGGTGGCTTACGCTGCGCGCAGACCCAGAACCTCGTCCACCTGACGGGCAGCGGCAACCTCGTCACCGGTCACGGCGGCCACTTCTCGGGTCAGACGCTCCAGCGCCGCCTCGTAGAGCTGACGCTCGGAATAGGATTGCTCGCGCTGGTCATCGGCGCGGTGCAGGTCGCGCACCACCTCGGCAATCGCGATCAGGTCGCCCGAGTTGATCTTTTGCTCGTATTCCTGCGCCCGGCGCGACCACATGGCGCGCTTGACCTTGGCCTTGCCCTTCAGCGTCTTCATCGCGGCATCGACCACATCCGGAGAGCTGAGCGAGCGCATGCCGATCTCGGTCGCCTTGTGGGTCGGAACCCGCAGCGTCATCTTGTCCTTTTCAAAAGAGATCACGAACAGCTCAAGGCTGATCCCCGCGATTTCCTGCTCCTCGATGGACATGATCTGTCCGACGCCATGCGCCGGGTAGACCACGTAGTCGTTCGGGCGGAATTCGGGTTTCTTCGCTTTGGTCATATAGTCTCTTCCTCGCAGCTCACGCGGTACACAGGCGAAAAAAAAGACGATCGGGGACCCGTCAAAGTTCCCGGTCATCTCGTTATATCAGCTCAGCTTAAGCCCCCAGAGGCAGCCCGGCACAGTGCCATGTGTACGGTGTCATCATGTAACGGGCATCATACCACAAAAAACGCCGCACTCCTAGCGCCATGGAGAGAAACAGAAAGCTCACGTTTTCTCAACGGCTTGCGCGTGATAGCGCAACCAACCCTAGCCCGCCATGGGCGAATCGTCAGCCGCCCTCGCCGGGCTTTTCCGAGAAGTACTTGTTCAGCTTGTCGGCTTCACCGTCACGCTCTTCGGCCTCGGGCAGCGGGTCTTTCTTGGTGATGATGACCGGCCATTCCTCGGAATATTTGCGATTGAACTCGACCCATTTCTCCATGTCCGGCTCGGTGTCCGGGCGGATGGCATCGGCGGGGCATTCCGGCTCGCAGACGCCGCAATCGATGCATTCATCGGGATGGATCACCAGCATGTTCTCCCCCTCGTAGAAACAGTCCACGGGGCAGACCTCGACACAGTCGGTGTATTTGCAGGCGATACAGTTGTCGACGACGACATAGGTCATTGGGCATCTCGTCCGTTCAAAGGCGCGTTGCAGCGATAGCTAGACCAGCGCCCGCCATCATTCAAGCGCCTGCGACCGATCAAGATCGAGTTTCCTGCGATCCTTTTTCGTGGGACGCGCATTGCCTTCGATCCGCTGGATTGGCGGAACGTCTTTCTTTTCTTGGGTCTCGGGCGGGGACAGATCCTCGTACAGGGTCTGCGCCTCGGTCGCGGGGCCGCGTCGCGTGCCGCAGGCGGCGATCCGGATCACCCGGACCAAGCGCCCCTGCGGAAAGGTCAGCGTATCCCCCGGACCCACCGCGCGGCTGGCCTTGGACACGTGCTGACCATTGACCCGGGTATGCCCGCCGGTGACGCAGGCCGCAGCAAGCGACCGGCTCTTGAAGAACCGGGCCTGCCACAGCCATTTGTCGAGGCGGATGCGGTCGTCCGACACTCAGGACTTGTCCTTGAACCCCATGAGCGCCGCGGCGAAGGGATTGTCCGGATCGATCGGCTTTTCCTTCTTCGGCGGACGCGAGGAGAAGGTCTTCGGCCCGCGATCATTTCGATCCCGGTCGCCTTTCGGCCCGCCCTTGCCTTTCGGTTTGCCCTTGCCGCGCGGCTTGTCGCCACGGTCGCCACGGGCCTCGCCCGGCTTGGCATCGCGGCGCGGCTTGCCGCCGCCCCGGCGCTGCTGGTTGCCACCGCGATTGCCACCCCATGTGAAGGTGTAGAACACCTCCATCTCGGGACCGGCCAGCGCCGCATCGGGCGTCTCGCCCGGCACCAGCTCTTCTTCGGGGGCGTCAGGCACCGGAGTTTCCGCCACCGGCTCGACCGGATCGGTCTCGACCGGGGCCTCGCCCTGATCGGGCAAGTCCTGCACGCGCTCCGGCAGATCGGCGGCGTCGGGTGCGACGGCTGCGGCGGCATCGGTGCCCGGCGCAACCTCCTGCGCGGCGTCCATCACCGGCACATCTTCGGCAGGCGCGCCATCCTCGGTCGCCATCACGGCATCGACGGGCTTGACCTTGGCCCGCTCGCCCTTTTCGGCGCGGTAGCCCAGCCCGCCCATGAGGTCGGCGAACTGTTCCAGCGTCATGCCAGTGATCGACAGCATGTCGGCCTTGGCCTCGAACCCGGCCCGGCTGTCCTCGCCACGCACCATGTCGGCCAGACGTTCCAGCATGTCGATGCGGATCGCCCGTTGACCGGCTTTGCGGTAGCCCGCCAGCGTGTAATGCTCGGCGGGCACGGCCTCGATATTCGGGACCGTCACCAGACCCGGAGGCGGCGCCTCGGGGAATTCGTCCAGCCCATTCGCCAGCGACCAAAGCACCAGACGCAGGCGCGTCGGCGCGGGCTTCAGCAGAAGCGGCATGAAGATCGTGTATTGACCGAACCGCACACCGTGCTTGCGCAGCGCGCCACGGGCGTCCTGATCCAGTTCCTTGACCTCGGCAGCCACGTCGGCACGCGGGATCACGCCCATATTCTCGATCAAACGGAAGGCAAAGCCACGGGCCAGACCGCTCAGCGCCTCGTCATCCTTGAGCTTTTGCAGCGGCTCGAACAGGGCGGCGATCTTGCGATCCATGAAGTGCTGCAAGCGGCGCTCGACCTTTTGGGCGACGTCCGGTCCGGCCTCTTCGTCGACAAACGCGACCACGCGCGGCTTCAACGGGTCATCGCCCTTGGCCAGCTTGCCCACGGCCTGCTCGCCCCACATCAACCCACCCTGTTCGGTGAAATCGATTTCGGTATCCGGCGCGTTGTAGAAACGGTCGGCGCGCAAATGGAAATGCGGCGTCAGCGCCTGGATCGAGGCCTGACGCAGCGTCTTGGCCTCCTGCCCGGTTGCGTCCTTGTCCTGACGGAACCGGAACCCTTCCAATTTGCCGACGAATTGCCCTTCGACGGTGACTTCACCTTGTTCGTTCACTTCGGCCAAAAGGGCCTCCTTCTGTTTCAACCGCCGAAGCAGCACGCTGGTCCGCCGGTCTACAAATCTTTGCGTCAGCCGCTGGTGCAGCGCATCTGACAGGCTGTCTTCTACAGCGCGAGTCGCCCCGCGCCAATGCTCTTCATCGCGTAGCCAACCCTTGCGCTGCGCAACATAGGTCCATGTGCGAATATAGGCGAGACGTTTCGAGAGTGTGTCAATGTCGCCATCTGTCCTGTCGATCCGTTTGATCTGTCGCGCCATGAAGTCGTCGGGCACCGCACCGTGTTCGTGCAGATGCCCGAAGATAACGCTCAAAAGCCCCGCATGTTCCGCCGGAGAGATGCCGCGGAAATCGGGGATTCGGCAGACATCCCACAGCAACTGTACGGACCGCGCATCCGAGGCCCGCGCCCGCACCTCGGCCTCGGCGGACATCAGCCTAAGCGCGCGCAGGTCGTCGGCCTCGCGGGCCTTGTTCAGGCGGTCGTCGTTGGGGGCTTGATCCAAGGATCTTTCCAGCGCGTCGATGCTGCCGAATTGCAGCGCGGCGTTGCGCCAGTTCAGCTTCTTCAAGGGCGTAAAGGAGTGGTTGCAGATCGCCTCGGCGACCTCATCGGGCAGCGGCCCCGCCTCGCCCGTCACGCCGAATGTGCCGTGGCTCATGCCGCGCCCGGCCCGGCCCGCGATCTGGGCCAGTTCATTGGGCGCCAAAGGCCGCATCCGCCGCCCGTCGAATTTCGTCGTGGACGAAAACGCGACGTGGTCGATGTCGAGGTTCAGCCCCATGCCGATGGCATCGGTGGCCACCAGAAAATCGACCTCGCCATTCTGGTACAGATCGACCTGAGCGTTCCGCGTCCGGGGGCTCAAAGCGCCCATGACGACCGCCGCACCGCCCTTTTGCCGCTTCAACAGCTCGGCGATAGCATAGACATTATCAACCGAAAACCCGACGATTGCCGTGCGCGACTGCAGTCTGCTTATCTTTTTCGAACCAGTATAGGCCAATTGGCTCATCCGCTCGCGGCGGATGAATTCGACTCCCGGCACCAAGGCCGCAATCGGCCCGCGCATGGTGTCGGAGCCCATGAACAGCGTCTCCTGCGTGCCCCGCATCCGGAGCAGTCGGTCGGTGAACACATGCCCGCGCTCGGGATCGGCACATAGCTGGATCTCGTCGATGCCGACGAAATCCGCGCCCATGCCTTCGGGCATGGCCTCGACCGTGCAGACCCAGTACTGCGCGCGCGGCGGCACGATGCGTTCCTCGCCCGTGACCAGCGCCACGACCGAGGGTCCGCGCACAGCGACGATGCGGTCATAGACCTCGCGCGCAAGCAGGCGCAATGGCAGGCCGATCACGCCGGTCCGCCGCGCCAACATCCGCTCGATCGCGTAATGGGTCTTGCCTGTATTGGTCGGGCCGAGAACGGCCGCGATCCGTGCGCCTTGGGCCATTGGGGGCCGCCTTTGGGTACGGGGCGAACGCTAGAGTTCGACGCCCTTCACTTTGACTTCCAGCCGCTTGAGCGCCTCGATCACCTCGGGGTCATGCGGCCGCATCTCCAGTACCCGCTCATAGGCCTGATACGCAAGCACCGGCTTTCCGACCTGCTCATTGATCGCGCCGACGCCCTTGAGCGCCGGGAAGTGGTGCGGGTTCAGGGACAGCACCCGTTCCAGCGCATCCAGCGCCGGGCCAAAGCGTTCGCGTTCGTAATAGACCAGCGCCAGCCCGTACCAGCCTTCGGCGAAATCCGGCGCATGATCGGTCAATGCGCGGAAATGTTCGATGGCGGCATCGAATTTCCTGACCTCCATCGCATCGGTGCCCCGCTTCAACAGCAGGTCCATCGCAGCCGAGCCGCTTTTCGACCATTCCGAAAAGATGCGATTCTCCAGCCGCCGGGCCTCGGTCGCGTCCTCGGCCTGCGCCAACTCCTCCAGCAACTCGGATGCGCGGTCTTGCGCTGACGTTGCGACAGGTAGGGAAAACATGACTACGGCCAGAACTGCCGTGACGGTAAATTTGATATTCATGGGTCCCGTGCTCATAACGTGTACCAGTGTAGCGTCCGGGGCAGACAATGCCAGCGCACGTTTTCGTTAAGACCTGACAGGAGCAGAGATGAGTGACACCATAAACGCCGCCGTTGCGGCACTGAACGCAAAGATGGACGGCAACGGGTTCGACGGGACCGCCAAGTTCGTGATCGAGGATGAGGGCAGCGTCATCATCGACGAGAACGGCGCCCATGCGGGCGACGAAGCGGCGGACGTGACCCTGACCGCCACGCAGGAAACCTTCGAGGCGATCCTTGCGGGCGATCTCGACCCGACCTCTGCCTTCATGTCGGGCAAGCTGTCGATCGATGGCGACATGGGCGCGGCAATGCGTCTGGCGCAGGTTCTGGCATAATGAGCTACACCCCCGCGCCCTTCCATGTCGATCTGTCCGAAGGTCCCGCCGACGCACGCGCGTACTGGGCGCGCACCTCGGACGGGCTGCGCGTGCGCGTGGCCCACTACCCGTCGACCGGGGCGCGGGGGACCGTCCTGATGTTTCCGGGCCGGACCGAATATGTCGAGAAATACGGTCGCGTCGCCGCCGATCTGGCGCGCGCAGGCTATCACATGCTGGCCATCGACTGGCGTGGGCAGGGCATGGCCGACCGGATGCTGACCGATGCCCGCACCGGCCATGTGCAGGTCTTCGAGGATTACCAGAAGGACATCAGCGCGATGTTGGGCGTGGCCGATTGGCTGGACCTGCCCGGCAAGCGGCACATGATCGCCCATTCCATGGGCGGCTGCATCGGCCTGCGCGCGGTGATGGATGGTCTGGACGTGGCCTCTTGCGTCTTTACCGGGCCGATGTGGGGCATCCGCATCGCCAACCCGGTGCGCCCCGCCGCATGGGCGATCAGCCGCGCGGCCAAGTCGGTGGGTCTGAGCCATCTCTATGCGCCCGGCACCTCGCCCGACAGCTACATCGTGACCGCGCCCTTCGTCGACAACCTGCTGACCACCGATCAGGACAGCTTCGACTACATGCGCCGCCAGATCCTTGCCATACCGGAACTGCAACTGGGGGGGCCGTCGCTGCATTGGCTGCACGAGGCACTGGCCGAGACGCGCGCCCTGTCGCGCCGCCCCTCGCCCGACCTGCCCTGCCTGACCTTCTGCGGCACGAATGAACGCATTGTCGACGTGCCCCGCATCAGCGACCGCATGGCCCGCTGGCCCGGCGGGCGGCTCGAAATGGTCGCGAATGGCGAACACGAGGTCCTGATGGAAGCGCCGCCGCTGCGCGACCGCCTGATCGGCCAGATCCTCGACCTGTTCGAGAATGCGCCGCGCGACTCCGCGTTATCCGCCTGACCACTGGACGGATCGCGCCCGGCCCCTAGACTTTGCCCATGCGCGACCCGGTCCTGACCTTTACCGAAGACGGAATCTACTGCCCCGCGGGCGATTTCCACATCGACCCGTGGCGTCCCGTGGCGCGGGCGTTGATCACCCATGGCCATGCGGATCATGCGCGCCCCGGGATGGGGGCATACCTCGCCACCGACCGCGCCCTGCCCGTGATACGCCACCGGCTGGGCGAGATCACCGCCGACGCGATCGCCTATGGCGAGACGCGCACGATCGGCGGTGCGCAGGTCAGCTTTCATCCGGCGGGCCACCTGCCCGGCTCGGCCCAGATCCGGGTCGAGGTGGGGGGCGAGGTCTGGGTCGTCTCGGGCGATTACAAGACCACGCCGGACGGGCTGGCCGAGCCATTCGAGCCGGTGCGCTGCCACAGCTTCATCACCGAATGCACCTTTGGCCTGCCCATCTTCACTTGGCAGCCGCAGCAAGAGGTCGCCGAGCAGATCAACCAATGGTGGAGCGCCAACCGCGCCGAAGGGCGGTTTTCCCTGCTGGGCGCCTATTCGCTGGGCAAGGCGCAGCGGCTGATGTCGCTGATCGACCCGCAGGGGCCGATCCTGACCCATGGCGCGGTCGAGGCGACAAATGCGGTGCTGCGCGCCCAAGGCTATGCTTTGCCCGAGACGGTGCAGGTCACCCCCGACATGAACGTCAAGGATTATCCCGGCGCGCTGGTCATCGCGCCGCCCTCGGCGCTTGGCAGCGCTTGGGCCCGGCGCTTTGGTCGCGCCTCCACCGGCTTTGCCTCAGGCTGGATGCGGCTGCGCGGCATCCGCAGGCGGAGGGCGATGGATCGGGGCTTTGTCCTGTCGGACCATGCGGACTGGCCCGGCCTGCACGAGGCCATTGCCGCGACGGGTGCGGAAAACATATACGTCACGCATGGTTACACGGATATCTTCGCGCGCCACCTGAATGAGATCGGCTACACTGCCCGGATCGTCCCCACGCGCTTCGGCGAAGAGGAGGACGCGGCATGAAACGCTTTGCCGCGCTTTTCAGGGCGTTGGACGAAACCACAAAAACCAGCCTGAAAACAAAGGCTTTGGCGGATTACTTCAGTCACGCTCCGGATCGCGACAAGCTGTGGTGCGTGGCGCTGTTTTCCGGCCGCCGTCCGAAACGCGCCGTCACCACCACGCAGCTGCGCGAATGGGCCGCAGAGGCCGCCAACCTGCCGCTTTGGCTGCTGGAGGACAGCTACAACATCGTCGGCGATCTGGCGGAAACGCTGGCGCTGATCCTGCCGGAGCCGACCGCGACCTCGGATCACGACCTGACCTTCTGGCTGACCGAGTTGCAAGCCCTCCACGATCTCGACCCCGACGCCCGCAAGGCCCGCATTCTGGGTGCATGGAACCAGCTCGACCCGACCGAGCGGCTGATCTTCAACAAGCTGATCACCGGCGGTTTCCGCATCGGTGTCAGCCGCAAGCTGATGACCCGCGCACTGGCACAGGCCACCGGGCAGGCGGAATCGGTGCTCGCGCATAAGTTGATGGGTAACTGGACCCCGACGACGACCGACTGGACCCGGCTGATCGAGGCCAACGACCCGCAGGCCGTCAGCGCGCGCCCCTACCCGTTCTACCTTGCCTACCAGCTCGAAGTCCCACCCGACACGCTCGGCGCCCCCGGCGACTGGCAGGCGGAATGGAAATGGGACGGAATCCGGGGCCAGCTGGTGCTGCGCGACACCCATCACCTGTGGTCGCGCGGCGAGGAACTGATCACCGACCGTTTCCCCGAATTCGCCCGCGCCGCCGATTTCCTGCCCCAAGGCACGGTGCTGGATGGCGAGATCGTCACGTGGGACGGGGCGCAGCCCCTGCCCTTTGCCACGCTGCAAACCCGAATCGGGCGCAAGACCGTGCCGAAAAAGCTGCTAAAGGACGCCCCCGCGATCCTGCTGGCCTATGACCTGCTCGAAGATCGGGGCGAGGACATCCGCCAACATCCCTTGGCCGAGCGCCGCGCGCGTCTCGACGCGCTGCTTTCCGATCTGCCCGTTGATGCACCGCTGCGCCCCTCGCCCCTGATCGCCTTCGACGACTGGCCCGAACTGGCCCGGACCCGCGCCAAGGCCCGCGACCACCGCGCCGAGGGGCTGATGCTGAAACGCCGCGACGCGCCCTATCTCGATGGCCGCAAGAAAGGCGACTGGTGGAAATGGAAGCTTGACCCGCTGACCGTTGACGCGGTGATGATCTATGCCCAGTCCGGCCATGGACGCCGCGCCAACCTGTTCACCGACTTCACTTTTGCGGTCTGGAAGGGCAACGATCTGGTGCCGTTTACCAAGGCCTATTCCGGCCTGACCGATGCGGAGTTCGAGCAGATCACCCATTGGGTCCGCCGCAACACGCTGCAACGCTTTGGCCCGGTGCGGCAGGTCACGCCCGAACATGTGTTCGAGATCGCCTTCGAGGGCATCCAAGCCAGCCCGCGCCATAAGTCCGGCATCGCCCTGCGCTTTCCCCGCATGGCCCGCTGGCGGCATGACAAGCCGGTGCAAGAGGCCAACACGCTCGACGATCTGCATGCACTGCTGGCCGCCTACGGGTAATATGACACCTTTTCCTTCGTCGTTCCGCGTGCCATTCTTTCTGCACAGCAGAAAGACATCCGCATGCGCCTATCCCTGATCCTTGCCATCGCCGCCCTGCCCGCAGGGCTGCACGCCCAGTCCATAGATTTCGACGGAACCGTCAGCCTCGGCGCGACCGATGCCTATGCCAGCCACGGCGTAGGCCAGATTGATGCGACGGTGACGATCCCCTTGTCGCAAAGTTGGCCGCTGAGCTTTGAGCTGGGCACCTATCTGTTTGCGCTTGATGGCAAGCGCCCGCATGAAACCTATGCCGCCCTTGTCTGGAACGACACATGGCGGCTGGGCGCGGTGCGCCCGGCCTATGACGCGGTGCTGCCCTCGGTGTTCGAGCGGAACGCCCCCTATCTGGCTTATGCCCGCGCCGAATACGCCCGCGCCCATGCCACGACCGAAGCCATGCGACGCACCGCCGTGCCATGGGGCCTCAGCTATACCCACCAGGCGGGGGATCTGCGCTTTTGGGTATCGGCGCATGATGCTGTCAAGGGCGGCTTCCGCTCCGCCTCTGTGGCGCTGGAATGGCAGCGCGGTCCGTGGACCGTGGCCGCCGCCGTCGAAGGCGTGTGGGACCGCGCTTCGATCTATGACGGGATCAACGCCAAGCTCGGCGCGCGCTACGATTTCGGCGATGTCGAGATCGGGCTGGGCTGGCTGCACCCGAATGCCAGCGGCTTGCCCGATGCGCTTGCGCTGCATGCCGCGTGGGAGGTCAACCAGCGCGTGACCCTGTCGGCCTTCGGTGAATTTACCGAAAACGGACGCAATGACGCCTATGGCCTGTCGGCGCGCTATGCGATCCGCCCCGATCTGGATGTTACCCTGGCTGCTACCGATGGCGCGGCGGGCAGCGCCTTTCATCTGACATTGGCGCATCGGTTCTGACCGGGAACCCGAATTTTCATGAAAATTCGGCACCATCCGGAGCGGCAAAATCACTCTCACGCCTTGAACCCGGCCCCTGCCCGCGCTTACCTCCTGTGCAAACGACAACAGGAGACGCCCCATGACCATCCAGCCACTCTTTGACGCAAATGCCAGCGCCGGAGGCAAGGATCTGGGCGGCTTGCCCGAATGGGACCTGACCGATCTCTACGCCTCCCCCGACGCACCAGAGCTGAAGCGCGATCTGGACTGGCTGGAACAGGCCTGCGCCAGCTTTGCCGCCGATTACGAGGGCAAGCTGGCAGACTTGTCCGCTGACGACTTCCTGACCTGCGTGCAACGCAACGAAAAGATCGACATGGTCGCCGGTCGCATCATGTCCTTTGCGGGCCTGCGCTATTACCAGATGACCGTCGATCCGGAGCGGGCGAAATTCCTGTCGGACTGTCAGGAAAAGCTGACCAATTACACCACGCCGCTGGTCTTCTTTACGCTGGAACTGAACCGGCTCGACGATGACCATCTGGACAAGCTGTTCGCGCAAAACGCCGATCTTGCCCGCTACAAGCCGGTCTTCGACCGCATCCGCGCGATGAAGCCCTACCAGCTCTCCGACGAGATGGAGAAGTTCCTCCACGACATGGGCGTGGTCGGCGACGCGTGGGAGCGGCTGTTCGATGAGACCATCGCCAGCCTGACCTTCGAGATCGACGGCGAAGAGTTGAACATCGAATCCACGCTGAACTTCCTGACCGAGCAGGATCGCAGCAAACGCGAGGCGGCGGCGCATGAACTGGCCCGCGTCTTTGGTGAGAACATCAAGATCTTTGCCCGCGTCCACAACACACAGGCCAAGGAAAAAGAGGTCATGGACCGCTGGCGCGGCATGCCCACGGCGCAGACCGGCCGCCACCTGTCGAACCACGTCGAACCCGAGGTGGTCGAGGCGCTGCGCAATGCCGTGGTGGACGCCTATCCGCGCCTGTCGCACCGCTATTATGCGTTGAAAGCCAAGTGGTTGGGGCTGGACACGTTGCAAGTCTGGGATCGCAACGCCCCCCTGCCGATGGAGGCCACGCGCACCGTCAAATGGGACGAGGCGCGCGAGACGGTGATGAACGCTTATAACGCCTTCGACCCGCGCATGGGAGAGATCGCCACGCCCTTCTTCGACAAGGGCTGGATCGACGCCGCCGTGAAACCGGGCAAGGCACCGGGGGCCTTCGCGCACCCCACCGTCACCGATGTGCACCCTTATGTGATGCTCAACTACCTCGGCAAACCGCGCGACGTGATGACCTTGGCCCACGAATTGGGTCACGGCGTGCATCAAGTGCTGGCCGCGGGGCAAGGCGAGATGCTGTCCTCGACGCCGTTGACTCTGGCCGAAACCGCAAGCGTGTTCGGCGAGATGCTGACCTTCCAGCGGATGCTCGACAACGCGAAGGATGACAAGGAACGCAAGGTCCTGCTGGCGGGCAAGGTCGAGGACATGATCAACACCGTCGTGCGCCAGATCGCCTTCTACGACTTCGAATGCAAGCTGCACGCGGCGCGGCGCGGCGGCGAGCTGACCCCGGATGACATCAACGCCCTGTGGATGTCGGTGCAGGCCGAAAGCCTCGGCCCGGTCTTCGAATTCATGGATGGGTATGAGACCTTCTGGGCCTACATCCCGCATTTCGTCCACTCGCCCTTCTACGTCTATGCCTATGCGTTCGGCGACGGGTTGGTGAACGCGCTCTATGCCGCCTATCAGGAAAACCCCGAGGGCTTTCAGGACAAGTATTTCGACATGCTCAAGGCGGGCGGGTCCAAGCACCACAAGGAATTGCTGGCGCCGTTTGGTCTGGACGCCTCTGACCCGAAGTTCTGGGACAAGGGCCTGTCGATGATCGAAGGCTTCATCGACCAGCTCGAAGCGATGGAAGACTAGGCGACACGCGCCCCGGGCTTGACCCGGGGCCTCCACCCCAGCGCAGGCCAAGAGGTCCCGGGTCAAGCCCGGGACACGGGTCTGCTCCGCGCCAAGAGATCCGCATGACCGTCACGCTCCGCCCCCTCGCACCGTCCGACCTGCACCTGACCGACGGCTTCACCCTGCCGCCCGATCAGGCCCCGTTTGCCGATCTGCCACGCCAGACGATGAGCAAAGGCGCGGCGCGGGACGGCCATCTGATCTTGTCGGACAATCAGCCGGTAGGTTTCTTCGCCATCGACCGCGACTATGCCGAAACCCAAGACTCCGCCCCGGAGGGCGTGATTGGCCTGCGCATGTTCCTGATCGACCATGCGCATCAGGGCCGCGGCCTTGCCAAATCCGCCTGCGCCGCGCTGCGCCCCTACCTCGCGCAGCATTACGACGCGCCGGAATGCTGGCTGACCGTCAACGCAAAGAACCCAGCCGCCCGCGCCGCCTATCTGCATGGCGGCTTTGTCGATACCGGCGCGCTCTACCTCGATGGCGGTTACGGCCCGCAGCACATCCTGCGACTGCCGCTTACTTCAGTTGCGAATCCTTCGAGCCGCGCCGGTTGATCCCGCCCTTGCGCGCCTGCTGGCCCTGCCGTTCGGAGGCGCAGTCCACGCACAGCTTGACCCCGGGCAGCGCCGCGCGCCGCGCCTCGGGGATTTCCTCTCCGCATTCCGCGCAATCCGTCAGGCTTTCGCCCACCGGGCCGCGCCGTGCCCGCAGACGCGCCAGTTCATCGGCGATCGACGCCTCGATCTGTTCCGACACCGCGCCGTCGCGTGTCCATCCTCCGGCCATGACATCTCTCCTTTCGGTCCAGAAAATCATGCGGACCAACGCCGGGCAAGCCCGTTGACATGCGGCCTGCCGCACTATCTTTGCCGAAAGGAGACCTGCCATGCGCCGCCTTGCCCTTGTCCTGAGCCTGATCGCCGGCACTGCCGCCGCCGCCCCGAACGTGCCCTTCGACAACATCGATGGCGGCCCGCTGTCGCTTGACCAATACGCGGGCCAGCTGGTGCTGCTGGTCAACACCGCCTCGCGCTGCGGGTTCACGCCGCAATATGACGGGCTTCAGGCGCTTTATGACCGCTACAAGGATCGAGGTCTGGTCGTCGTCACCGTGCCCTCGAACGATTTCCGGCAGGAACTGGCGACCGGCGAACAGGTGGCGGAATTCTGCGCCATCAATTTCGGCCTGACGCTGCCGATGACGGACATCACCCATGTGCGCGGCGAGCAGGCGCACCCGGTCTACAAATGGCTGGCCGAGGAACACGGATTTACGCCGCAATGGAACTTCAACAAGGTGTTGCTGGATGGCGAGGGCAACTTCGTTGCCGCCTTTGGCAGCAGTGCGCGGCCCCTCTCGCGCAACATCACCAACGCTGTAGAAGCCCTTCTGAACAAATGAAAACCCCCGACGCGGCGCGCCGGGGGCCTGTTTCACGGTCGGGGCGGATCAGGACGCCTTGAGCAGGCCGTAGATCTCGTCCTTGAGCGCCGCGCGTTCCTTGCGCAGCTGGTCTTCGGCCAGCTGTTCCATCGGCTCGACATTGGTCTCGGCGCGGTGCACCCGACGGTTGATCTCGTGATACTTGTCCGCCAGTTTGACGAAATGCGCGTCGGACGTCTTTAGCGCCGACATCTTTTCCGCGAATTCCGGAAATTCCTCGTGCAGTTCATGGGGGGTGTGGGACATCTCGCGTCTCCTCCTTTTTTTGCCTTGTCTGACAAGAGATTGGCACGCGCCGTAAGCCCCGACCTTGACGCGGATCAATAGATGCGTCGCAGGCACGAAATTTCATGAAATTTCAGACCTTCGAGCGCCGCCAGCCGGCTGCACGGGCCTCCGCCTCGGTGCAGAAATAGCGCTCGCCCTTGGAGGGACTGATCTTCGTCCGGGTGTAGTATTCCTGACCGGGCACATGGTAGATGCGCACGCCCTTCGAATTGATGTTGCCCTTGATCTTGCAGTCCTGAGGCACGGCGCGGGCCAATTGCGCCTCGCGCCCCTGCCGTCCCACCGCGCGAAAGGCCGCAGGCCGCATGACGCCGGTGCCAAACAGCCCCGCCTTGACGCGACGGGCATAGGCTTCGTCACCGATGTAGCGGTCGGAATATTTCGGATAGGCAAAGGCCAGCCCGCCACGCACGAGATCGCGGTTCAGCTCGGACGTACCGTCCATGCAGATTGCGACGATGCGTGAATAACGGTCCGTATCCGTCTGAAAGCACTCCAGAACCCGGCCCTCATATCGAGCCGTGACCTCGGCGGTCACCCATTTGCCACAGGCCCACATCGGGGTGCCCTCGCCGCCGCAGCGCTGGTCGCCCTCGACCGCGTCGATGCCGTGCAACCGAATGCGCTGGCCGTCGATGACGAAGGTATCGCCGTCCACCACATGCGCAGGTCCGCGCACGGCCAGCCTGTCGCTCGCTTGTCCCGCCCCGGCCCACAGAGCCACCATCGCCATGATCGCAAATCTTAACATTCCGTTAAGATCGGCGTTCCGGTGCCCGGTTTCAACCGAATCTGTTAAGGAAAGTTAACGCTGCTGCGCCTGCCAATCGGGGTGAATCCACGGCTCTGACTCGTCGCGCGGCAGGCTGCGCCCCAGCACGTGATCTGCGATCTTCTCGCCAACCATGATCGAGGGGGCGTTGAGGTTGCCATTGGTGATGCGCGGAAAGATCGAACTGTCCGCCACGCGCAGGCCCTCGACCCCAATGACCCTACCCTCGGGATCGACCACCGCGTGCGGGTCCTCTGCCGCGCCCATCCGGCAGGTGCCGCAGGGGTGATAGGCGCTTTCGGCATGCTCCCGTATGAACGCATCCAAAGCCTCGTCCGATTGCACGTCGGCGCCCGGCTGGATTTCCTTGCCGCGATACGGATCGAACGCCGCTTGACCAAAGATTTCCCGCGTCAGGCGAATGCATTGGCGAAAATCGGTCCAGTCCTCCGGGTCGGACATGTAGTTGAAGAAGATCCGCGGTGCCGCTTCGGGATCGCCGGAGTGCAAAGTGATCGCCCCCCGCGATTTCGACCGCATCGGCCCGACATGGGCCTGAAATCCATGCCCCTCGGCCGCGACCTTGCCGTCGTAGCGTACGGCGATCGGCAGGAAATGATATTGGATATCAGGATATTGCACCCCGGCCTTCGAGCGGATGAAACCGCAGCTCTCGAACTGGTTCGACGCGCCCGGACCCCGCCGCCGCAGCACCCATTGCGCCCCAACCCAAGCCTTGCCCCACAGGTTCCAATACTTCGCCAGACTGACCGGCTGCGTCGCGGCCATCTGGATATACAACTCAAGGTGGTCCTGCAGGTTCTGCCCCACGCCGGGCCGATCCGCCCGCACGCCGATGCCGAGGGCGCGCAGATGCGCCGCCGGGCCAATGCCCGAATGCATCAGCAGCGCCGGCGAGTTGATGGCAGAGGCCGCAACGATCACCTCCGCCCCCGCGCGGATCACCTCGACCTTCGGACCCCGGCGAATCTCGACCCCCACCGCGCGCCCGTCCTCGAACACCACGCGCCGGGCCAGCCCCCGCACCAGCCGCGCGCCGCGTGCCAGCGCAGGCCGCAGATAGGCCTTGGCCGCCGACCACCGCTCGCCCTTCCAGACGGTCATGTCGAACGCGCCAAACCCTTCTTGTTGCGCGCCGTTATAGTCGCCGGTCACCGGATAACCCGCCTGCCGCCCGGCCTCGACGAAGGCCCGTGTCAACGGGTTGTCCCGCTTGCCCCGCGTCACATGCAAGGGTCCGCCCCGCCCGCGCCATGCCGGGTCGCCGCCATGCCCGCCGGAATGCCAATCCTCCATGCGCTTGAAATAGGGCAAGACATCCGCATAACCCCATGACTTGGCGCCACTTTCCTCCCAATGGGCATAGTCCATCGCGTGCCCGCGCACGTAGATCATGCCGTTGATCGAGCTTGACCCGCCAATGACCTTGCCGCGCGGGGTCACCAGCCTGCGCCCGCCCAAGCCCGGCTCGGGCTCTGTGCTGTAGCCCCAGTCATAACGCTTCATGTTCATCGGATAGGACAGCGCGCCGGGCATGTTGATGAACGGCCCCCAATCGCTGCCACCATGCTCGATGACCGTGACGGACTTGCCCGCTTCGACCAGCCTGTAGGCCATGGCACAGCCCGCGCTGCCCGCGCCGATGATCACGTAATCTGACGTCATGGATGTCTTTCCGTATTTGTCTTGACAGGGGCCGGTGCTTGGCCGTAACGGCCAATCCGATGCACCCGAGAGATGCAGCGTGTCGTTCGCCGCGTGGCCCGGTCCGGGCAAATGAGCGGACCCCTGAGAGATGATGAGCCATGCAAGGGACGCGTTTCCCCTCTGGCGACCCGGCGGCGGACCGTCGGGCCGGTTTCGCCGAAACCATGCTGCACCTGGGCGACCTGGCCGCAGCGATCGAAGCGATGAAATCCGCGCTGGATCTGGCGCCGGACTGGGCGGCGGGCTGGTTCCGTCTGGGCGAATGGTACGAGGCGGCGGGACTCGAAGCAGAGGCCGTAACCGCTTGGGACCGCGCGATTCTCGCCGATCCGGCGGACCCGCTGGGTGCGGTTCTGAAACGCGATCTGCTGCGCGGGACGCAAGTGGCCGACACGCTGCCCCCGGCTTTCGTCGAGCTGCTGTTTGACCAATACGCGCCGCGTTTCGACACGGCGCTTCAGGACCGGCTCGGCTATCGCGGCCCGCAAATCATTGCCGATGCACTGCGCGCCGCCGGCGTCACCGCCGTGACCAATGTCATGGATCTCGGCTGCGGCACCGGCCTGACGGGCGAGGTGCTCCGCCCGCTGGCGCAGACCATGCACGGGGTCGACATCTCCGCCGGCATGCTGGCCGAGGCCGAGGCCAAGGGGCTGTATGACCGGCTCATCAAGGGGGACATCGCCGCGCTGCCGCTCGCGGATCAGCCCTATGACCTGATCGTCGCCACCGATGTCTTCAACTATCTCGGCGCGCTGGACGGGGTCATGACCTGGATCGCGGGCAGCCTCGCCCCGGGGGGCCTGCTGGCCTTCACCGTCGAAAAAGGCACCAAGGGCTACACCCTGCAAGAAGCCCGCCGCTTTGCCCACGCCCCCGCCTATGTCCGGGACTTGCTCACGCAGGCGGGCCTGACCAAGATCACCCTGACCGACTGCGTGCTGCGTCATGATCGCGGCACGGATGTCATGGGCCTGACCGTCACCGCCCGCGCCACGGCGACACAACACACGCGTGAGGGCGAAGACGGGTTGGAAACCGCCTGAGGCGAACACAACATCAAGCATAAGGAACCACCCCTGTGCTTCTTCTTGGTCCAAATACCCAAATTCCGCCCCCACCACGCGCGCCTCACTCTCCGCGTGGAAAGCGCTGGTTCTCTTCCAGCACGTTCAGGTCCATGTGATTGCGCATGTAGCGTTCCGACGCATCCCGCAACGGCTGGAAGTCCCACGGGAAATAGCCGCCCTGCCGCAGTGCCTCATAGACCACCCAGCGCCGGGCCTGCGATTGCCGGACCTCGGCATCGAACCGCTTCAGATCCCAGCGTTCTGCCGCCTGCGCGCGAAAGCCCTCCAGCACCTCGGCATGCCCTGCCTCGCCCGCAAGGTTCACCAACTCATGCGGATCGGCCTCCAGATCGAACAGTTGTTCGGGGTCCAGATCGCAGGCGGTGTATTTCCACCGCCCCTGCCGCAGGCACACGAGCGGCGCGTAGGAGCCTTCTGCCGCGTATTCCATCGCCACCGGGGTTTCCCGCGCCGTACCGTTCATCAGCGGCACAAGGCTCTCGCCCGCGGTCCAAGGCATGACCTCGGACATGTCCACCCCCGCCAGATCACACAGCGTCGGGCAGACGTCGATATTCGACACCGGATCATCGACCCGCGCGCCGGTGCCTCCGGGCACGGCGACCATCATCGGCACCCGCGCCGAGCCCTCGTAGAAGCACATCTTGAACCACAGCCCGCGCTCGCCCAGCATGTCGCCGTGATCGCTGACAAAGACCACGATGGCCTCTTGCCGCGTATCTTCGAGCACACCCAGCAGTTCGCCCACCTTGTCGTCGAGATAGCTGATATTGGCAAAATAAGCGCGGCGCGAGCGGCGGATATCCTCCTCGGTGATGTCGAAATTGCGCCAGTCATTGGCGTCGAAGATGCGCTTGGCGTGGGGGTCGTGATCCTCGTAGGCCATGGCCGGAACCTCAGGCAGCAGGTGGTCGCAGTCCTCGTAGAGGTCCCAATACTTGCGCCGCGCCACGTAAGGATCATGCGGATGCGTGAAGCTGACGGTCAGGCACCACGGGCGGTCGTCCTTGCCACGCGCCAGATCGTAGATCTTCATCTTGGCCGCGTGGGCGACCTCGTCGTCATATTCCATCTGGTTGGAAATCTCGGCCACGCCCGCGCCCGTGACCGAGCCCATGTTGTGATACCACCAGTCGATCCGCTCGCCGGGTTTGCGGTAATCCGGCGTCCAGCCGAAATCGGCGGGGTAAATGTCGGTGGTCAGGCGTTCCTCGAACCCATGCAATTGGTCCGGCCCGACGAAATGCATCTTGCCTGAGAGGCAGGTCTGATAGCCCGCCCGACGCAGGTGATGCGCATAGGTGGGGATGTCGCTCGCGAACTCGGCGGCGTTGTCATAGACCCGGCTCATGCTGGGCAACTGCCCCGACATGAAAGACGCCCGCCCCGGCGCGCACAAGGGCGAGGCGGTGTAGGCGTTGCGAAAGCGGGTCGAACGCGCCGCCAGCGCCTTGAGGTTCGGCGCGTGCAGCCAGTCGGCAGGGCCGTCGGGAAACAGCGTGCCGTTGAGCTGGTCTACCATGACGATCAGGATATTGGGTTTCATGACTGCTCCTCCATGAGGGCGCGGGCCACGGCCATGACCCGTGCCTCTGCGCCCTCGATTGCCTCGTCGCCCAAAGCGGCGCGCAGGTAGACCCCGTCGATCAGCGCGGCCAGCGTCGCCGCAGCAGCCTCGGGGTCGCGCGCGCGCCCGCGCAGGCTTGCGATCAGGTTCGAGCGCAAGCGCCGCTGATAGACGCGCAGCAAGCGCGCCACATCCGCGTCGCGCTGCGCCAAAACGTAGAAATTGAGCCAAGCAGCAATGGTGGCGCGGTCGAAATGCCCCTCGCCCATGCTTGCGCTGATGATGGCCTCCAGCCGCCGCCCTTCGGGGGCAGTTGCCAAGGCATGGCGAACGTCAGCGCCATATTCCGACAGGATATGCCGCATCGCCGCGAGGAAAATCTGCGCTTTCGAGCCGAAATAATGATGCGCCAGCGCGCTGGACATGCCCGCGCGTTTCGCAATCTGGCCAACCGTCACGTCCAATGTCCCGCTCTGGCCGATTTCCTCGACCGTCGCGGCCACCAGCGCCGCCCGCCTTATGGGTTCCTGTCCGACCTTTGGCATTCTTTCGGAATGCCGGTTCTTGACTGACCCGTCAATAAAAATCCTGACGCCCGCGCGGTGCCGGGCGTCGGGTCATGCGTGGATCGTGCCGATCACGGTGTTCTGGGGCAGTTTGGCCACCTCGATCCCGTCCTGCACCCGGCGCAGGTTGTAGCCGTAGCCGCGCATCCGAAAGCGCCACTCGGCGTCGGACAGAACCTTTTCGCGCTCCTTCAACAGGAACTCGGCGATCTCGACCATGTCATGGGTCGTCTTGGTATCGGTGAACATATCCCGTCTCCATCTGATGGGGTTGACAGGATCAGGGTCGGCGCGAATCGCGGCAAAAATGGGGTGGCCGCGCGGATTTTTCATGGAATGGCGACAATGACGGCCCGTTCAGACCTTCGTTTCCGGGATGGCCGGGGTGACGCGACGCTTCAGCACTGCTTCGCGCCACGTGATGAAGACCACGGCGCTCAGAATGATCACCCCGCCGGTGATCACCCATGGGTCGATCGGTTCGGCAAAGAACATCGCCCCCAGCGAGACCGACCAGACCAGTTGCAGGAACGTGACCGGTTGGGTGACGGTGACCGGAGCCGAGGCGAAGGCCAAAGTCATCGTGTAATGACCCGCCGTTGCAAACAGCGCCACGAAGAACAGCACGGTCAATTCCCATGCGGTGGGCCAGACCCACACGGCCAAGGCCAAAGGCGCGAGCCCGATGGTCACGGTCACGGACAGCAGCGCCACGACAACCACGGCGCTGACCTCGTCCGACAGGATCTTGGCCAGCAGGTAGGACACGCCGAATAGCAGCGCCGTGCCCAGCATGGCGAAATGCCCCGGGTCCAGTTCGCGAAATCCCGGCCGCAGGATCACCAAGGCACCGATCAGCGCGGCCACGATCGCCATGACACGCCGGACCGCCAACCGTTCGCCCAAGAACACGACCGCGAGGATGGTGACATAGACCGGGTTGAGATAGTTCATCGCCGTGACCTCGGCGATGGGAATGCGGGTCATGGCGTAGAACCACAGGGCCACGCCCACCGTATGCACCACCCCGCGCAACGAACACAGCCGCCACTGCCGCGCGGTCAGCCGCGTGCGGGCCAGAGACCGCACCATCGGCAGCAGGAAGACCAAACCGATCAGGTAGCGCAGGAAGGCGCTTTCGGCAGCCGGGATGCGCCCGCCCAGCAGTTTGACCAGTGCCGTGACACCCACGAAGCAAAGCCCCGATACAATCATCCAGAAGATGCCCCGCCCCGGGGATGCCGTTTCCATGCAGGCAGACATATCGTGTTCACCGGCGGGTACAAGCATGTCTGCGGCATGCATGTGTTCCGGGCAAGGATTTCGCCCCGGCTTGCGCCGGGTCGACCCGCGCGGGCTGCGCCCGCGCAAGGGGCTCTGCCCCCGGCCTGCGGCCTCCCCCGCGGCATTTCGGGCCAGAAAAAGACCCGATCAGGAGAACAGCAATTTCGCCGCGATGGCCCACATGGTCAGACCGATGACGAGATCGAGAATTTGCCACGCGCGGGGTCTTGCGAAGACCGGGGCGAGCAGGCGCGCGCCGTAGCCGAGCGCCGTGAAGAAGGTGAACGAGGCGGTCATGGCGCCGAGGGCGAAATCGAGCCGGTCATCATATTGCGCCGAGACCGCGCCCAGCAGGACGACCGTATCGAGGTAGACATGCGGGTTGAGCCATGTCAGCGCGAGGCAGGTGAGGATGGCGTTGCGCAGGCTGCCCGCGGTGGGGCCTGCCTGCATCGTCGCGCCACCCCTGTAGGCGGCCAGCAGGGTGCGCGCGCCGTACCAGATCAGGAAGGCCGCGCCGAACAGCCGCATCGCCCATTCGAGGCCGGGGATCGCGGTGGCGAGGTGGCCGAACCCCGCGACCCCGGCGGCGATCAAGGCGGCGTCGGACAGGGCGCAGACCGCGACGACGGGGCCGACATGGGCGCGCAGCAAGCCTTGCCGCAGGACAAAGGCGTTCTGTGCCCCGATGGCAAGGATCAGCGAAAGGCCAAGGGCAAAACCCGCAAGGGCGGTGGTCATGAGGCATCCTGTTTGATCAGGGCGTCCGCTTGTGCCTGTTGCCTGGCGAAGTCAAGACCGTGTTTGGCACACAGGGTTTTGGCCTTGGCCTCGTACAGCCCGCGCGCGCCGGGCTGCTGCGCCAGCACCAGCCAGCATAGGGTCAACCAATCCGCCGCTCTGCGCAGGTCGGGATGGTCGGGTTTGAGTACGTCGGCAAGGCTGTCGTAGGCCTCTTGCAGCAGCGGTTCTGCCTGCGGTGCCTGACCAGCTTTCAGGGCCAAGACTGCGGTGTTCAACAGGGGAATGGCCAGTCGAGCATCCCCCGACGGCAGCACTTTGCGACGGATGACAAGGGCTTGGCCAGCCAGATCGGCAGCTTGTGTCCCACGCCCCTGCATTGCGCGGAGCACTGAAAGATTGTTCAAAGCCATTGCCACATTATCATGATTTTCCCCCAGCTGCGCGCGATAATGCAACAGCGCCTCTTCAAAGGCCTCTGCGGCCAGTTCCAGATCGCCGCCTTCCCCTTGTCGGGCGCGCTCTATCCACAGCCCGCCCAACATGTTGAGACTGTCCGCCAGATCGACGCTGTCCGGGCGGTGGGTGCGGTTCAGGGTGATGGCGCGGTCCAGAAGGGCCTCTGCCGTGTCAAACTCACCTTGCCGCAGGTGCGCCACGGCCAGATTGGCCAGCCCCACAGCCATGTCGCGGTGGTCAGGCTGCAGGCGGGCCTCTTTCAGTGCTTGGCCCGCTTGGGCCAAGGCCAATTCCGACGACTCGTGCAACATTGACAGATAGATCGCAGATTGGTTGAGCACAAATTCCAAAGCCGCGCCGCCGGGGGCGGTAGAGGTGGCGCTGTCCAGCTTTGGTTCTAAGACCTCCCACAAGGTCAGGGAATGCGGGGTCAGGCGGGCGCAGAGGGGCCAGTTGCCGGGAGCCAACGCATCTGCGGGGTACACCGCCGCCAACAGCTCGACCGCTGCGCGCGCCGCCCGCATGTCTGACCTCCGGTCCTGCACCGCGCGCAGGGCGGCGGCGGTCATGCGGTGCAGGGTAAATCCTTCGCCCGTCTCCGCCCGTTGCAACAGCGAGGCCGCGGCCAGATCGGCAAAGGCGCGGCGCAGGCGATCCGGGTCGTCAGACAGGCTGGCCTCCTCGGCCTCGATCACCTCGGGGTCCAAGGCGCGACGTCGCCCCTCGACCCCGCCGGTGAACAGGTCTGGCCCCAGCGCCTCGGGCGCCCACCATGCCAGAATGTCGATCACCCGCTGCGCGTCGCTGGGCAGGCGTTCGTAGCTGACCATGACCGCGCCGATCACGCTGTCATCGTAGTCGCCATTTCGCGGCGCGGTTTCCAGCACCTCTGCGATGCGGGTCTGGACCGCGCCAAAACTGTCGTGCCGCGCCAGGGCCCTGGCGACGATCAGCGCCAGCGGCAGACCACCCAAAGCCTGCGCCAAGGCCTGCGCGCCCGGCGCGTCGTCGCTACCGGCCTCGACCAGCAGCAGGCGCACGGCGGGGCTGTCCGGCCCGTCCCAAGGCAGGGTCTTCGGCTGGACCTTGGGCCACTGCCCCCAGCCCTCTGATTCGCGGGTGGTGACGATCAGATGCGGGCCGCTGGGCATCATGTCCTTGATCGCGGCGTAGCTGGCGACGTTGTCATAGACGACCAGCCACCGGCCCTGCGCGCCGACCCTTGCCAGAACCGCCCGCGCGTCGGCCTGAATGTCGCCGGTCCGGGTCACGCCAAGGCTGTCGGCGGCGGCGACGATCATCGGCAGAAAGACGGCGGGGTCGGCGGTGGCCCAGAGGATGCCGTCATAGCTTTCGCCGTATTTGTCGACATACAGCCGGGCGAGCGCGGTCTTGCCATAGCCACCATGGCCCTGCACCACCGCCGTCAGCGCGGCGTGGCCCTGCGCCAGCAGCCCGTCGCGGAGGGCTTGCAGATCATGCTCGCGCCCGAGGATCTCCCGCTGGATGGGAGGGACGTTGATTTGGGGGGGCTTCGGCGGTTCTGGCTTCTCTGGTTCAGGCATATGCGGATCGGGAACAAGATAGGTTGGCTGCGGAGCAAACGGCTTGGGGCGGACGTATCGATAGAGCTTGGCCGGGATGTGGAAGACCCATCCGAGACCGACAAGGCCAAGGAGCCCGACGACGAAGCTCCAATGCTCTCCCTCCCACGACGTGGGACCGGCCAAAATCTGATTGATGAAATCCACACCTACACTCCCGACGCCCAATGACGTCAGAAAAGCATCCTGCGGCAGAAAACGAAACCCCCGCACGCGGTGTGCGGCGGGGGAGTGTTAACCAAGCATGACCGGCTATTCCGTTTTGCCGGGATCGGTGTTCAAATCGTACAGGCCGCGACTTTGGGTCAGAGCTGCGCCATGACCTCGTCGGAGGCTTCGAAATTGGTGGTGACGCGCTGCACGTCGTCATCATCCTCCAGCGCATCGACAAGTTTCATCAGGGTTTGCATCCCGTCCAGATCGAGTTCGGTCGTGGTCGTGGGCTTCCAGATCAGCTTGGTCGACTCGCTTTCGCCCAGTTCGGCCTCGAGCGCGGTGGCGACCTCGTTCAGGTCGGTATCGGCGCAGTAGATCAGATGGCCATCCTCAGAGGATTCGACATCTTCGGCCCCGGCCTCGATCGCGGCCATCATGACGGTGTCCGCATCGCCCACGGAGGCGGGATAGGTGATCTCGCCCTTGCGCTCGAACATGAAGCCGACAGAGCCGGTCTCCCCCAGATTGCCGCCATTCTTGGTGAAGGTCGAGCGGACATTGGAGGCGGTGCGGTTGCGGTTGTCGGTCATCGCCTCGACGATCACCGCGACCCCGTTGGGGCCGTAGCCCTCGTAGCGGATTTCCTCGTAATCCTCGCCCTCGCCGCCAACGGCCTTCTTGATGGCGCGTTCGATATTGTCCTTGGGCATGGACTGGCCCTTGGCTTCCTTGACGGCGAGGCGCAGGCGCGGGTTCTTGTCGGGATCGGGATCACCCATCTTGGCGGCGATGGTGATCTCCTTGGAAAGCTTGGAAAACACCTTGGCGCGCAGCTTGTCCTGACGGCCCTTGCGGTGCTGGATATTCGCCCATTTTGAGTGGCCGGCCATGGCACGTTCCCTCTTTTGTCTGTGACTGGTTTCGCGGGCTTATAATCCAAGGCCGCGGGGCTTGCCAAGGTGGGGCTTTTCCTTTGCGGCGGCGGCGGGTACCAAGTGCGAATGAGCCGATTTCTGCTATTGCAGCTGCGCCCCGAGACCGAGGCCAGCGATGACGAATTCCACGCCTTTCTCGACAAGGGCGGGCTGCGCGCGGCGCAGGTCCACAGGCTGCGTCTGGATCGCGAGGACCTGCCCGAGGCGCTGGATGCGCGCGACTATGCGGGGGTGATCGTCGGCGGGGGGCCGGGCTGCGTGTCCGACCCGGTGGACAGCAAGGACCCGGTCGAGGCCCGGATCGAGGCGGCCTGCCTGTCCTTGATGCCGGTCATCACGGCCGAGGATGTGCCGTTTATGGGCTGTTGCTACGGGATCGGGATACTTGCGCATCACCTCGGGGCCGAAGTGTCCAAGGCCCGGTTCGGCGAAGCGGTGGGCGCGGTGACCTGTCACGTGACCCCGCAGGGCAAGGCCGATGCCCTGACAGTCCCGCTGCCCGAGACCTTCGACGCCTTTGTCGGCCACAAGGAAGCGGTGCAGCACCTGCCCAAGGGGGCTGTGCATCTGGTGGCCTCTGGCCCCTGCCCCTACCAGATGATCCGGTTCGGCCAGAACGTCTATGCCACGCAGTTCCACCCGGAGGCGGACGCGGCCGGGTTCGAGACGCGGATTCGCATCTACAAGGACAAGGGCTATTTCCCGCCCGAGACCGCGCAGGACCTGATCGACATGTGCCGCGCGGCGGATGTGACCGTACCGGAGCGCCTTCTCGAGGGTTTCGTGCAGCGATACCGGTAGAGGGGGCTCTGCCCCCGGCCTGCGGCCTCCCCCGAGGTATTTGGGGACCAAAGAAGCAGGGGCGTCAGAGCGGGAAGAAGACCGGGATCAGCAGGGCGGCCAAGGCCCCCACAGACAAGTTGAGCGGCAGGCCCACCTTGAGGAAGTCCGAGAACTTGTACCCGCCGGGGCCATAGACCAGCGTATTGGTCTGGTAGCCGATGGGCGTGGCAAAGCTGCAGGACGCGGCCACCATGACCGCCACCACCAACGGGCGCGGATCGACGCCGATGGCATGGGCCAGCCCGACTGCGATGGGCGTGACGACGACCGCGACCGCGTTGTTCGAGACGGCCTCGGTCAGGGCCGAGGTCAGCAGGTAGATGGCCCAGATCAGGAGCGGCGCAGGCAGGTCGGTCATCAGGGGGGCCACGGCCTCGACGATCATCGCCACCGCACCAGAGCTTTGCAGCGCCGCGCCGATGGCGAGCATGGCGAAGATCAGCGCCAGAAGCTGACCCTCGACATAGGAGAACGCCTCGTCCGCATCGATGCAGCGGGTCAGCAGCACCACCGCCATGGCAACCACGGTCAGCGCAAGAATGGGGGCCACGCCAAAGGCCGAGAGCAGGACGATGCCCGCAAGCGCGCCCAGAGCGACCGGCGCGTGTCCACGGCGAAAGGCTTTGGCCGTTGGATGGGCCACATCGACGAGGTTCATGTCATCGGCCAGGCGCTTGATGTCCTCGGGGTTGCCTTCGAGCAGCAGCGTATCGCCCACGCGCACCACCAGTTCATCAAGCTGCCGCCCGATGTTCTGGTTCCGCCGATGCACCGCCAGCGGGTAGACGCCGTAGCGCCGCCGCAGGCGCAGCGCGCCCAGCGACCGCCCGATCATCTTGCAGCCGGGGGAGATCAGCACCTCGACCGTCGAGGTTTCCTTGGCCGAGACCTGATCGACGCGTTTGAGTTCCTTGTTCCGTTGCAACGACAGCAGTTCGGTCATCTGGGTGCGCAGCACCACGCGGTCGCCGACCTGCAACTCGACGCCCTTGAGGTTGCGGCGCAGCGATTCATCGCCGCGGATCACGTCGATCAGCCGCACGCCCTCGCGTTTGAAGAGTTGCACGCCGTTGACCTCGCGCCCGATCAGGTTGCTGTCGGGGGGAATGACGGCTTCGGTAAAGAACTTCATCCGCGAGCGGTCCGACAGCATGCCCGCCATCGAGGCGCGGTCCGGCAGCAGCTTTGGCGCGACGACGAAGATGTAGAACATCCCCCACGCGATCAGGAACACCGCCAGCGGCGTGACCTCGAAGATGGTGAAGGGTTCCAGCCCCTGTTGGCGCGCGACGCCGTCGACCAGCAGGTTCGTCGAGGTGCCGATCAGTGTCAGCGTGCCGCCAAGGATCGCCGCGTAGCTGAGCGGGATCAGCAGTTTCGAGGGCGCGACCCCCAGCGCCTTGGCGATCTGGACGAAGACCGGCAGCATCACCACCACGACGGGCGTGTTGTTCATGAAGGCCGAGGCCACGACCACCACGCCAAGGATTGCCGCCATCGCCGCGCGCGGCCTGCGCTGCACCTCGGCTTGGGCGAACAGGCTGAAGGCGTCGAGCGCCCCGGTGCGCACCAGCCCGCCCATGACGATGAACATGCCCGCGATGGTCCAAGGGGCCGGGTTGGACAGCACGTCGAGCGCCGCGTCATAGGGCAGGATGCCCAGCAGCAACATGGCGGCAACCCCGCCAATGGCGACGACCTCGGTCGGGTAGGTCTCACTCAGGAACAGGCCGAACATCACGACCACCACCCCGAGCGCGATGAACGCCTGTGCCTGCTGGCTCAGTTCGATCCAATGCATGTGCTGCTCTTATCCTTGCCCTCAAGCCTGCGCATCTTCGCTGGTCACGGGCGCCGGCACAAGGGACTTCGGGCGGGGTTGCACCAGCGCGATCCCGCCCAGCATCAGCCCCATCGCCGCCCAGATCCAGCCGGAATAGCCCTCGCCCAGAAACAGCATCGCCCATGTGACCCCGAACAGGGTGACCAGATAGCTGACCTGCGCCGCAAAGACCGACCCGGCCTGCCCCACAAGCCAGACATAGCCGGAATAGGCCAGCGCGTGCAGCACCACGCTGCCCAGAAGCGCAAGCTCCGGGCCGCCAAGCGGCAGCGTTGGCACGATGAACTGCCCCGTCGCCAGCGCCAGCGGCAAAGAGATCACGGCAGCGACGGCGCTGGCCCCGGCCAGCACGGTGAACGGCCCAAGACCTTGCGTGCCCCAGCGCGCCACGCCATTGCCCTCGAACGCGTAACACAGCGACGAGAGCAACGCGATCGCGACCCAGATCGCCTCGGTGCCGTCGGGCAGGCTGGCCTCTGGCAAGGCCAGAAGCGCGACGCCACCGAAGCCCAGCACCAGCCCGCCCAGCCGCGACAGGCGGAAGCTGTCATTGCCCATCGCCAGCGCGACGGGCAGAGCGAACATCGGCACAGAACTAAGCAGGATTGACATCACGCCCGAGGGCAGATGCGCGATGGCGCTATAGGATGTGATGCCGGGCAGCACGGTGCCGATCACGGCGATGAACAGATACAGCGGCAGAACCTTGCGCGTCCACGGCACCCGCCGTCCGCGCAGCGCCGTGATGCCGTAGAGCAGCACCGTCATCAGCGCCGTCTGCCAGAAGATCAGCCCGAAATGCCGGTAGCCGGTCGATACGGCGATCTTCGACAGCGGCTGCGTCGCCCCCCATGCCGCGCCGATCACGATCAGCGCAAGGAAGGGGAGGACGCGGCTCACAGACCGGCTTGCTCCAGACGGCCGCCTTGCCGCACCATCCGGATCGCGGTGGCCTGCCCCGTGCGGTCGTCGGTCTCGACGAGGCAACCCGACAGGGTCGCCTCGCCCTTGGCGGGCTCGAAGCGGGTCTTGGACATGCCGGTGACGAAGCGGCGCATGGGTTCGGCCTTTTCCATGCCGATGACCGAGTTGTAATCGCCACACATGCCCGCATCGGTCAGGTAAGCCGTCCCACCCGGCAGGATCTGCGCGTCGCCGGTGGGCACATGGGTATGGGTGCCGACGACGAGGCTGGCGCGGCCATCGCAGAAATGGCCCATGCCCATCTTCTCGGAGGTGGCCTCGCAATGCATGTCCACAAGGCGCGCCTGCGCCTGACCGCCAAGACGCCGCAGCGCCTCGTCTATGGCCGAGAATGGATCGTCGAAGGCGCGCTTCATGAAGACCTGCCCAAGCACCTGCGTAACGAGCACCTTGCGCCCGCGCCGGTCCTCGAAGAGGCCGGCACCGCGCCCCGGCGCGGTCTTGGCGAAATTGAGCGGGCGCAGCACGCGCTTTTCGGTCTCGATGAAGGTCAGCATGTCCTTCTGGTCGAAGGCATGGTCGCCAAGCGTGACGACATCGGCGCCCGCATCGAGGATCAGCTTGCAATGCGCCCCGGTCAGGCCCATCCCGCCCGACGCGTTCTCGCCATTGACGACGACAAAGTCGAGCTTCCAGTCCTCGCGCAGCTTCGGGAGCCGTTCGGTTACCGCCGCACGCCCCGCGCGCCCCATCACATCGCCAAGAAAGAGTATCCGCATGCAAGGCGGGTTAGACCGGATGGCGGGTTTTTTGAAGCCCCAATCGTCAGCCTGTGGGGTTTCGCCCTCGCCTGCGGCTGGGGCGACCGGCCGGGGGCTCCGCCCCCGGACCCCCGAGGTATTTGCCAAGAGAAGAAACAGGTGGTTTGTGCGCTGGTCAAAGGGACGGTGGGCGGGGCGATGTTCGAAGAACGAGCGTCCGTCCCGCCGTCACTTGCAGGACAGGGCGCGGCGCATGGTATCGGCTTCGTAGGGGGCGATGTTCCGCGACATCAGCGCGCCCGTGAACCGCACCGCGAGAATCCGGGTCCAATCCGCCGATGCGACGATCATCTCGGGGCCGTCGCCGCATGTCCGAATACCACCCGCAATGTAATCCCAACCGATCTTGTGATTCGTCACGCCTTGCATCGCGGCAACCTCGGACAGCGACCGACCATCGAACCGCCAGACCCGCAGGGTCTTTGCCAGATGCGGGCGATCCACATAAGCGAGTTCGATCGTCCCGTCGCCGTCGAGATCGGCCGCCCCAACTGGCGCCAGCCAGCGATGACGCTGGCCGATGAAGGGGGTCGCGGCCAACAGCCCGCCTTCGTGGTAAAGCGCGAGCCGCGCGCCGTTTTCGAGGTCGCTCTCCACGACCATAACCGCCGATGCGCCAGCCCCTTCCACATCCACCAAACGCGGTGCGATATCCTCGAACACCCGGTGTTCGGGAAGCCGGATGAGGATATCCCTGACATCGCGCCCTTCGCAGCCGGTGCAGAAATCCACCTTCAGGCGCAGCGCCCCCCATTCCAAGGCGTCGCCGAGAACACCATGGTCGTAGCGGGTCGTGGGCTCTGCATAGGCTGCCTCCAGGATGATGTTGGGCGGAGTCGCCACCGCCTGCCCCGCCGCCACGAGCGCCAGAGCCATCCATGCGCCGCGGGCCAGACGCCGCCAGACAGAACTACGTCGACGCGGCGCCCCCGTGTCGGGCAAGGCGATCAGATCTGTTTCTCCGGCATGCGCACGACCAAACCGTCCAAGGCGTCCGTCACCTTCAGCTGGCAGGTCAGGCGCGAGGTGGCCGGATCGGGCTGATAGGCAAAGTCGAGCATGTCCTCTTCCATGTCCTCGCGCGCGGGCAGCTTGTCGGCCCAGGACGGGTCGACATAGACATGGCAGGTCGAGCAGGCACATGCGCCGCCGCAATCGGCCTCGATGCCGGGAATGCCGTTGTCGCGCGCGCCTTCCATCACGGTCAGGCCGTTGGGCACCTCGACCACATGCTCGGTGCCGTTATGTTCGATATAGGTGATCTTTGCCATCTCGCTGCTCTCCGTCCAGAAGTCGCGCAAAGTCTTAGAGCGCCAGCGCCGCCCCTGCCAGAGCCTTTTGCATCATTTCCGCCGATTGACCGGATCAAATGCGTTTGATCGCGTGCTGGGCCCCTAGGCGACCCCGCGCCCATGTTCTATGATTGTTCTCATGAATTGGCCCCGCCCGCCCTCGGCCCTGACTGCCGCACAGCTTGATCTGCCCCCCCGGAACGCCCGCGTCACCGTGGCCGGGATCGTGATCCTGCGCCAGCGTCCGGGCACGGCCAAGGGCGTGATCTTCATCACGCTCGAGGACGAAACCGGCGTGGTCAACGTCATCGTCTGGCGCGCGCTTTATGAACGGTTCCGCCGTGCGGTGATCTCGGGGCGGATGCTGCGCGTGACGGGGCGCGTGCAGCGCGAGAATGGCGTGACCCATGTCCTCGCCGACACGATCGAGGACATTTCGCACCTGCTCGATCGGCTTGTGGATGAAAACCTTCCCCCGGTGCCCGAAATCGGCTAACCTGCGCTGACAAAGGCACGAATAGAGGCCCGAGCAGATGATCCGTCCCCTCGCCCCGCTGATCGCGATGGCGTCTCTGGCCGCATGTGCCGCGCCGGAGTCGGTCGCTCGTGCCGATATGGCCCCCTCCGGTCCGCCACCGATGGCCGAACCGGCACGTGACGGCAAATGCTATGCGCATGAGACCATCCCCGCCATCTACGAACATGTCATGGGCGAAGTGCAGGTCGTGCAGGCGGAAATCGCGCCGGACGGCACCGTGCTGCGCCCGCCGATCTATCGCCGCGCGCCGGTGCCGCGCATCGTCCGACCGCGCAGCGAAATGACGTTCGAAGCCCCCTGCCCCGAGCAGGTCACGCAGGACTTCGTCGCGTCGCTGCAACGGGCGCTCGGGGCGCGTGGGTATTTCTCGGGGAACGTGACCGGATGGCTCGATGCCCCCACCACCGCAGCGATCCGCCGCTACCAACGGGATCGCGGCCTTGAAAGCGCACAATTGTCGCTGGAAACGGCTCGTGCCCTTGGCCTGATCGCCGTAGAGTTGCCGCCTAGCTGAAAATTAACGCTTGTTGTGCCAAGGTACCGCGAGGTTGAGGGGAAAACCATGAGCATATCGCGAATCGGCATCGTTGGGTCCGGCATGCTGGGAGATGCCATCATCCGGGCTTGGCTGGACACAGGGGCCGTGTCCCGAAACACGCTGCGCGTCGCCAATCGCAGCGGCACGGCGCCCGTGCCCGGCATCTCGATCACCACCATCGCCAAGGATCTGGCGCAGACCTGCGACACGATCCTGCTGTGCATCCCGCCCGAACAGATCCGGGCACTGGACCTGCACGCGCCCGACGCGCTGATCCTGTCGGTCATGGCGGGCGTCTCGCGCGCCGAGTTGACCCGGGCCACGGGCAGCCCGCGTGTCGTCCGGGCCATCAGCAGCCCCGCTGCGGCGTTGCAGCTGGCCTATACGCCATGGATCGCGTCGGAAGCCGTGACAGAGGCGGACCGCAAGGAGGCCGAGCGCCTGTTTGCCGCGCTTGGCAAGACCGACGAGGTCACGCAAGAGGATCACATCGACCTGTTCACCGCCCTGACCGGGCCGGTGCCGGGTTTCGTCGCATGGTTCGCGGCCACGCTGGCCGAACATGCGCGCGGTGAGGGCATCGCCGAACCAATCGTCGACCGCGCGATCCGCCAGCTTTTCCTGTCTGCCGGAACGATGCTGGGCCAAGGCAGCCAGACCGCCGAGGACCATGTCACCGGGATGAAGGCCTATGGCGGAACGACCGCCGCAGGCCTCCATCACCTTGATGCCGGTGACCTGCGTCAGCGCATCGCCTCAGGACTTGGGGTTTCGGCCGAAGCCGCCCGGACCATCCTCGACCGGCCAGCCCCGGCGCGCGCCCAGACCTGACGCACCCCACGGCCTACACGAAAAAGGGCGGCCCGAAGGCCGCCCTTGTCGTTTCGCATCAGGCGAATTCAGTCCTCTTCGAGACCCAGCGCGAGGAAGCGCGGGTCACCGGCGCGCCGCACCAGCAGCAGCAGGGACTTGCGGCCTTCGTCGCGCGCCTCTGCGATCCGCTCTTCGAACTCGGCGAGGCTCTTGACCGGGCTTTGGCCCGCTTCGGTGATCACGTCACCGGCGCGCAGCCCCTTTTCGAAGGCTTGCGAGGTCTCGTCGACATTCATCACCGCGAGGCCGTCGATGTCGCCGTCGACTTCCAGTTCGGCGCGGATGTCGTCGGTCAGCGGTGCCAGCGTCAGACCCAGAAGGTCCAGCTGGGTCGGGGCCTCTGGCATCGCCGGAGCAGCAGCGGGCACGGCGCCCTGCGCTTCTTCGCGGCGGCCCAGCGTGACCCGCAGCACCTCGGTTTCGCCATCGCGGTTGACCTCGACACGGACGGTGGCACCGACCGGCGTATTGGCCACGACACGCACCAGCTGGCGGGTGTCCTCAACCTCGGTGCCGTCAAAGCTGAGGATCACGTCCCCGGCCTTCATGCCGGCATCCATGGCCGGGCCTTCGGGCACGTCCGAGACCAGCGCGCCACGGGCCGCGTCGAGGCCCAGCGCCTCGGCCACGTCCGGGGTGACGTCCTGAATGCGCACGCCCAGCCAGCCACGACGGGTCTCGCCGAATTCCTGCAACTGATCGACGACCTTGGTCACGACGTTCGAGGCCATCGAGAAACCGATGCCGATCGAGCCACCGTTGGGCGACAGGATCGCGGTGTTCACGCCGATCACGTCGCCATCCATGTTGAACAGCGGACCACCGGAGTTGCCGCGGTTGATGGCGGCATCGGTCTGGATGTAATCGTCATAGGTGCCCGAGAGCGCGCGGTTGCGGGCGGACACGATCCCGGCAGAGACCGAAAAGCCCTGACCCAGCGGGTTGCCCATGGCCATGACCCAATCGCCGACGCGGGCATTGTCGCTATTGCCGAACGACACGAATTTCAGCGGGTTGTCCGCCTCGACCTTGAGCAGGGCGATATCGGTGTTCGGATCGGTGCCGACCAGTTCGGCGGGCAGTTCGAAGCCTTCGAAGAACTCGATGGTGATCTCATCCGCGCCTTCGATGACGTGGTTGTTGGTGACGATATAGCCATCCTCGGAAATCACGAAGCCCGAGCCCAGAGCCGAGGACCGGCGCGGACGGTCCGGCTGGCCGCGATTCTGGAAATCGCGGAAGAAATCCTCGAAGGGTGAGCCTTCGGGCACGATGCCTTGCGGGCCGGTGCGGCCCGCGACAACGGTCGAGGTGGTGATGTTGACGACGGCGGGGCTGATGCGTTCGGCCAGATCGGCGAAGCTTTCGGGAACGCCACGCGCCTGCGCCATCAGCGTCTGCGATACGATCAGGACCATCGACAACGTTGTCAGCCAGAACATTCTGAGCGGCGTTGCGCGGTCCTGCGTCAGAGCGAGGGATTGCGGTTTCAATTGGATCTCCTTGTCTCTGCCAGCCAGCGTCCGTTCCGGCGCTGCCTGCCTCCTGTTATCCAGTGTGACAAACATAGGTGCTGAGCCGCAACACCAAAGACAGGAATTCCCGCCCTCACACAGGTGTGACTGGAAAACACGCACTCGCGATCCACCCCGACGGGATCAGACGATGGTTAAGATTTGTGTAAAAGTTTGGTGGCTGATGCCCTGTCCCGGGCCTGACCCGGGACCTCTCGCCGCAATGGACCATGAGGCCCCGGGTCGAGCCCGGGGCGCGCGGGCCATCACATCAAGCGGCCTGCACGATCCACAGCATGATCAACCCGGTCGCCAGTGTCGCCAGCCCCAACGCGCGGCGCGTCTCCACCGGCATCTCGCGCAGCGCCTCCAGCAGGCGCTCGACAAGCGAAGGGGCCAGTGCATAGACCAGCCCCTCGATCACGAGGACCATGGCGATCCCCGTCATTATGTCCCCGAAGGTCAATTCCCTGCGGGGGCTTCATCCGCCTCGGGCGCGTCGGGCGCCGGGGCGGGGTCGGCCGGTTGCGGGGCCGCCGCGTCGGCATCGGGGGCCTCGGGAGCGGCATCGCCTTCCGCCGGGGCCGGTGCCTCGGGCGCCTCGTCGGCGGCCTCTGGGCGCGGCGCGGCACTGATCGGCGTACCGGAGTTTTCCGAGCGGAAATACTCGAAGAACTGGCTGTCCGGGGTCATCACCATCATCGAATTGTCGCCACCCAGCGAATTCGCATAGGCCTGCAGCGAGCGATAGAAGGCGAAGAATTCCGGATCGGCCCCATAGGCATCGGCAAAGATCGCGTTGCGCTCGGCATCCGCTTCACCGCGGATGACGTTGGCTTCGCGTTCTGCCTCCGACAGGGTTTCGGTCACGGTACGATCCGCCAGAGCGCGCACACGCTGCGCCGCCTCGCGACCCCGGGCCCGTTCATCCTCGGCCTCGCGCTGGCGTTCTGCGCGCATCCGGTCGAATGTGGCCGAAAGGTTCTGTGACGGCAGGTTGGTCTGCTTCAGCCGCACGTCCACGACCTCGAGCCCCAGCGAGTTCGCCTCGATCCGGGCCTGATCGCGGATGCGGTTCATCAGGTCACGGCGATCCTCCGACAGGATACGGTCGGATGTCACCTGATCGGCACCCAGCACTTCCCGGATCTGGGCGTTGAGAATGCCTTGCAGGCGGTCCTCGGCCAGACCGATGCCACCGACGCCCACGGCCTGACGAAACAGGACCACGTCGGAGATGCGGTAACGCGCAAAGGCGTCGACGATCAGGCGGCGGTCATCGGCGGGTGTGACTTCGATTTCCTCGGTGTCGAGCGACAGGATCCGGTCGTCATAGTAGACCACTTCCTGGATCAGCGGGATCTTGAAGGCCAAACCCGGGTCTTCCTTGACGGCCTTGATCTGGCCGAATTGCAGCACCAGCGCCTTTTGCTTCTCGTTGACCACGTAGATCGACGACAGCGCCGCCACGAGGATCACGACGAGGACGGGTAGGATGAATGTCGTCTTGCGCATCTCAGTTGCCCCCCCGGCGAAGTTCGTTCAGCGGCAGGTACGGCACAACGCCGCCGCCCTCCCCGTTGCTGAGGCTGGGGTCGAGGATCATCTTGTCCACGCTGCGCATCACGCCTTCCATGGTTTCCAGATACAGGCGGCGGCGCGTGACCTCGGGGGCCTGCGCGTATTCCTGCTGCACCGAGGTAAAGCGCGCGGCCTCACCCAATGCGTTGTTGACGACCTGCGCGCGATAGCCTTCGGCCTCTTCGCGCACCTGCGCGGCCTGACCACGCGCCTCGGCAACCACCCGGTTGGCATAGGCGTCGGCTTCGCGTTCCAGACGGTCGCGTTCCTGTTCGGCCGCCTGCACGTCGCGGAAGGCGTCGATCACCTCGGCGGGCGGGTCGGCCGTGTCGAGGTTCACGCGGACGATGCGGATGCCCGAATTGTATTCGTCCAGCGTGTTCTGGATGTTCTGCAACGCGGTATCGGCGATCAGACCACGGTCCCGGTTAAGGATCGGGGCGAGGTTGCTGGCCGCGATGATCTCGCGCATGACCGCCTCGGAAGCGGCGCGCACGGTTTCCTCGGGCTCGGCGATGTTGAACAGGAAATGCGACGGATTCGAGATGTTCCAGACCACCTGGAAGTCGATATCGACGATGTTCGCATCCGTGGTCAGCATCAGGCCGTTATCGGCCCCGCGCCCGGCGCCGATGGTCTCGGTCCGCTGCGAGGTGACGTTGACCTTTTCATAGGTCACGACAGGCCATGGGGCAAAGTTCAGACCGGGATTGCCAATGCTGTATTCCTTGCCAAGGAACAATTCGACGGACTGCTCTTCGGGCTTGACGGTGTAGAAGCTGCCAAAGGCCCAAAGCGCCACGATACCCAACGCCGCAAGGCCCAAAGTGGTCCGGGTCACGCCGGGGCCGCCAGAGCCACCACCGCCGGGCAGACCGCCACGGCCATTGCCGCCGCCGCCCTTGCCGCCCATCAGGACCTTGAGACGTTCCTGACCCTTCTTCATCAGCTCGTCGATCTCGGGGATCTGGTTGTCGTCGGGACGCTTGCCGCCATTCCCGCCGTTTTGTGGCGGGCGGCCATTGCCGCCACCCTGATTGCCACCGCCGCCACCCCAGGGGCCGCCGCTGTTTCCTGCCATGTAAATCGTCTCCCTCGGATTACCTGTAAGGCACTTGCTGCCTAAGCTGTGTGTTATGATGCGGAATTCAAGCCTTGCGGACCGGGTTGCGCATCGTGACGATCTCTTCGGACATCGTCGGGTGGACCGCCACGGTACGGTCGAAATCCTCTTTGGTCGCGCCCATCTTGACCGCGATGCCCGCCAACTGGATCATTTCGCCCGCCCCAGGCGCGACGATATGACAGCCCAGCACCTTGCGGGTCTCCTGGCTGACGATCAGTTTCATCAGCACGCGGTCGGTCGTCTCGGCAAAGGCCGATTGCATGGGCCGGAACGAGGTGCAGTAGACCTCGACCGGTTCCTGATCGCGGGCTTGTTCCTCGGTCAGGCCGATGGTGCCGAATTCCGGCTGGGTGAAGACCGCCGAGGGGATCAGCTCGTGATCCACCTTGGTCGGGTTGCCCTTGAAGACGGTCTCGACAAAGGCCATGCCCTCGCGGATCGCCACCGGGGTCAGGTTGACCCGGTCGGTGACATCGCCGATGGCGTAGATCGAGGGCACCTTGGTCTGGCTGTAGTCATCGACCTCGATGGCGCCGTTGCGGGCCAGCGCCAGGCCCAGCTCCTCCAGCCCCATATCGTCGGAATTGGGGCGCCGCCCGGTGGCAAAGAAGACGGCGTCATAGACCAGTTCCTCGCCATTGGTGGCCTTGACGCGGATCGGGCCCTCGGGGCCGTGCGCTTCGTCGGTCAGGTCGTCATGGCCGTATTGGCGCTCTTCGACGGGGCCGGCCACCTTTTCGTGATCGGCATGGCACATTTCGACGATGTCGGTGCCGACATGCAGCTTGATGCCGCGTTCCTGCATGCTGTCCGAGATGAGCCCCCGCGCCTCGTCGTCGAAGCCGCGCAGGATCTGCGCGCCGCGATAATACTGCGTCACCTCGACGCCCAAGCCGTGCAGGATGCAGGCGAATTCGCAGGCGATGTAGCCGCCACCGATGATCAGCACCGTCTTCGGCAATTCCTTGAGGTGAAAGATGTCGTCCGACACCATGCCGAGATGCGCATTGGGCATGTCGGGCCGCACCGGGCGCCCGCCGGTGGCGATCAGGATATGTTTCGCGGTAAAGGTCTCGCCCGTCGACAGCTCGACCGTGTGGGCGTCCTTCAGCCGGGCGCGCGCATCGAAGGTCTCGACGCCAGAGCCCTTGAGCAGCTTGCGGTAGACGCCTTCGAGCCGGTCGAGTTCGGCGTCGAGCTTGGCCTTGAACCGGTCCCAGTCAAAGCTGCCATCGGCGATGTCCCAGCCATAGGCGCGGGCATCGGCGGGCATGGCGGCGTATTCGCTGGCGAAAACCATCAGCTTTTTCGGCACGCAGCCGCGAATGACGCAGGTGCCGCCATAGCGATCCTCTTCGGCCAATGCGACCTTCGCGCCGGCCTCGCCAGCCGCGACGCGCGCCGCGCGCACCCCGCCCGAACCGCCACCGATCACGAACAGGTCATAGTCGAACTCACTCATGAAATCGCTCCTTCGCCGCTTTGGCGAAAGGTATTTCACATGGGTCGGGGGAAGGCCAGACGAAGGGGCGGTTTAGTTGCCGCTTTGGGAAAAGTGCTGGTAATCCTTGAGGCTGGTCCAGTCGCCGCCCCAGCCCCAGCCGCGCGCCTTGAAGGCCCGGACAACCGGGTCGCCCTCGCGGATGATGCCCTGGACGTCCGGGCCGCGTTCCTCCGCCTCGTCAAAGGCCTTGCCCCCCTCGGGCGAGGTATAGCCGCCTTTGACATAGGGGTTCTGAACCGGGTTGATGTCCATCGCCGTGCCAAAGGCGTGCTGCGACAGGCGGTTGGTGCCGCCCACGGTGCGACAGTTGAAGGCCGATGTGTTGTTCGCCGCCATCGACAGGTCGTCCTTGCCAAAGAACATATGCACCGGCTGCATCCGTTCGATGGGAAACGCCAGATCGTGCAACTCGGCAAAGATGTCGAGCACCGTATCCGCCACCTCGGCAGCGACGATCATCTGGCCGGTGCGATCCTGCCCGGCAAAGTCGCGATAGGGCATTGTCAGCAGCGCCAGCGCGTCGCGCGACGGGCAGCCCTTGCCCTCGTGCCAGCTGACCCCGTTCATGCGCGCCCACATGTCATCGGGGATCGGGCCTTGCGTGCCGCGCTCGGCCCATGCCGCGCCGCCCAGCGCACACAGAACCGCGATCAGAATTGCTCGATGGTCCATGCCCCACCTCCGCTTTGTTGCACGGTCAATATGGGGGGCAGCGGGGCGGATCACAAAGTCAGGAATCCCCGGCCCTTGCAGCAATCTGCTGATTGGGCGGGGTTTCAGCATCGGGCCAGTAGGCCTTGATTACAGCCAATGCCCGACGCTGCGCTTTCCCGTCAAGCATGCCAAACGGCAGGGTGCGCGAGTTGCGTTGAGCATCGGTGCCGAATTCGACAAAGCCGACGATCCCGTCGAGCATTCCGCGTTGCAGGTCGAAATATCGAACCTCGGTCCAGCCAAGGCGGGTGTCGGCGCCGCGATCCCCGAAGTCTTGGCTGGGCCAGACCATACCTTCGGGCCCAAAATAAATAGACCTAACCACGGTTGGCGTTGTGCCATCCCGACGTCGTCGTGCCCACCAGCCGATACCGTAGGCCAGGCTAAAGATTGCGCCCATCAAACCGGCCGCCACCGCACCCTCCACCAAGCGGAGGGCACAGACAAAGGCAAACATCTGGGCGATGAACACGGCCTCGGACAGGCGTGCGGTCTGCGTCGCGGGCACCCTGCGACGCAGAAAGAACGGCACCGCATCGGCAACTAACAGCAGAGCCAGAACCGCAGAGCAGAGCCAGATCAGCACCGTCACCTCGGCGCCCGCGACGAAATCCATCCCGAGAAAAACAAGCCCAGAAGGCTGAGGAAACCCGGAAAAGGCCAGTGCCAACGGGTTACGACCTTGGTCGTGAACACCGGGGCCTGTTCAGATGTCGCGGAACAGGTTGTCATCCTCGACGAAATCCAACTGGGTTTCCTGCACCGTCCCGGCATTGATGTCGCGGGTTTCCACCCGGCCGTCGCCATAGCCGATCACCACCGTGTCGCAAATGTCGATGAACAGCCCGTTTTCCACCACGCCCGGAATCTGGTTCAGCACCAGCGCCAGCTGCCGGGCGTTGCCGATGCGTTGCAAGTGCAGGTCGAGGATGTGGTTGCCCTCGTCGGTGATATAGGGCCGGTCGCCATTCATCCGAAGCGTCGTCTGCCGCCCCATCACATCCATGGAAATCAGCGTTTCCTCGATCAGCGCCTGTGTCGTCGGCCAGCCAAAGGGGATGACCTCGACCGGCAGCGGGAAATGCCCCAGATGCTCGACCTCCTTCGCCGCGTCGGCAATCACCACCATCTGGTCGGAGGCCGTCGCCACGATCTTTTCCTGCAACAGCGCGCCGCCGCCGCCCTTGACCAGCGCGAGATTGGCGTCGAACTCATCCGCCCCGTCGATGGTCAGGTCCAGCCAGCGCGCCTCGTCGAGGCTGATGACCTCAATGCCGACCTCGCGCGCCAGTTCGGCGGTCCGGGCCGAGGTCGGGATGCCCTTGAAGCGCATCCCCTCTTCGCGGACCTTCTCGCCGAGACAGCGCACCAGCCATGCGGCAGTGGACCCCGTCCCCAGCCCCACGCGCATCCCGTCCTCGACGAACTCGGCCGCGCGCTTGGCGGCCACGTATTTCGCCTTGTCGATGGGGGAAAGCTCTCCGCTCATGGCCGGTCCTTGGATTGATGTGCGCGTAGGCGATGTATACTGAGCCGACCGTCCCGACGCGAGAGAAAATCCCTCACATTCTGATGGCGATCGGATCGAAGCCGATCTTCAGGTCCAGCTTGCCCTTGCCCGACACGCCCAGCGGCTTGCAACGCGCCTTGCCGCTGTCGACCGAAGCGCGGCTGCCGAGATTGGCAAAGAAGGTCAGGTCGCGGATGACCTTCTTGCCGTTTGCCTTGACCCACCCCTTGCGCAGGGCCGCGAACTTGTTCTGGATCATGAAGGTGCTTTGGGCCGCATAGGCACCGCAGACCATCGGCACGCCACCGATCTCCAGCACATGATAGGTCATCAGCAACGCCCCGCGGCCTTGGCTTTCACCCAGTGAGCCTTGAGTGAACTGCTTGGTAATCGGAACCTCGATGACCTTGTCTTTGGCAAGGACGGGGAAGGCACATGCAAGGCTCAGGACAGCGGCGGAAAACACGGGGCGGAACATCGGGACTCCTTCGAAGAACAATTTTCGACAACGGGTTAGACATGATGCCAACCGGCGTCAAACTGAAATCCCGTCAGCCGGGTCGGAAGATGTCCCCTTGCCCGACGCGGCGGAGGCCCGGTCCCCAGCCCCTTGGGCGTCCCGTCCTCGACGCACTCGGCAGCGCGCAGGGCCGCGACATGTTTCGGCGTCGCGAGGGGGGAAAGCCCGTCGCTCATGGCGGGTCTTTGGCTTGATCCGCTGGTTCCCGCTCCATACTGGGTCAGCCGTCCCGGCCCGAGGAAACTCGCGCCATGCGCAAACGGTCATCCGTTATGTGGGTTGCAAGCTCCAGTTTGAAGCCACAGGACAAATCAACGGTTGAAACCTGCCTCGCAGCCACTGTTCCGCCGCAGTGGCTGATAGATGACGTCCGACTAACCCTTCGTGGCTTCACCAATGGCGGACATCAAATGATGTCTAACTTGCAGAAAAAATATTGGCGGAGCAATGACTACACAAAGCTTTGTAGAATAGTAGAAAATTCCAAAGTTATCCCAAGGATACAGAAAAACGGCGAGACACGCGACAACGTGAACAACCGACATCCAAAAAAGCTTTCTGGAAACGACGCTAAATGCCAGCTTTAGCCTCTCGATATTGTCGGTGTAATCCCTCTCATTGCTCAATTTCAAATTTCTCCGGATTTAACGATGACCACCAGTCCAATCTGACCTCACCCGTCTCGTCGATATGCTCGAAACCGCCCCCCCCCCCCCCCCCCCCCCCCCCCCCCCCCCCCCCCCCACCCACCCCCCCCCCCCCCCCCCCCCCCCCCCCGCCAAAGCGACTTGGATACAAATGCATGTCCCTAAGGACAAAGTCGACGAACGCGATGACCACGAGACCTACTGCTGTGCCGCAGCCAGATGCAATGCTGGCCACGGTCCTGCCTCCTTAGCCCGGGATCGGCACCCCTGCCGCCTGAACCGTGCCGGTCGGCGCGCCGGTGGGCGAGCCGCCGACCGGCTCGTCGGACACGGCCAAGGTGCCGCCGGGCACACGTGCGGCCATCTCGTCGGACAGGGTCACGCTGATCACGCCCTCTGCGTCCATCACGCCCAGCGAAATCGGCGCGGCGCCCACGGGGATCAGCCACAGTTCCAGCACCCGGTCGGCGGGCAAGGTGCCGGCGCGGTAGGTCACGTCGACCCGGTGCGTCGGCGGGTCGATGCGCACGTCAAAGGCCATGTCCCCCGCCGCGGGTGTCAGTTCGGCGACGATGATATCGCCTTCCGGCTCCAGCAGGCCGGTGGTGATCACCACCCAAGCGACAGCCACAGCCGCGACCGCCCCCCCGAGATAGGGCAGCACCTGCCGCCAGAATGACGGGGCGGGCTCGCCGAACGCAGCCTTTTCGATGCGCCGCAAGAGCGCCGGTGGCGGGGTCTGTTCCGGGATCGGATCGGTGAAGGTGGCGAAGTACTCCGACCACGCCACCACGTCCTGTTCCAGATCGGGGGATTCCGCCATCGCACGTTCGAACGCGCGCGCCTCCTCGGGCGTCAGCAGACCCAGCGCATATTCCGCCGCTTCGGCCTCGGGGCCACCGGGCAGGTCCGTGCTTTCATCGCTCATCGGCTCAGACACTCCCTCAATTCGAGAAGACTGCGCCGCAGCCAAGTCCGCACGGTGTTCAGCTTGGCCCCCACATCATCGGCGATCTCCTGATAGGTCAGCCCGTGCATGTAGACCTTGGACACCATCTCCGCGCGCTCCGGCGTCAGTTCCGCAAGGCAAGCCTGCAGGACACGCGCCTCGTCGCGGGCCACGGTCTGCGCCTCGGGTCCCGGCTTGTCGTCATAAAGCCGTTCGGCAATGTCCACGGGCGCAGTCGCCTCGCCCCGGCTGCGCATCTTGCGCAACCGGTCAATCGAGGCGTTTCGCGTGATCGTGATCAACCAGGTCATGGGCGAGTATCCGTTGGCGCGATAGCTACCCGCGCGGTCCCAGATGCGCAGGAATACCTCCTGCACCACCTCTTCCGCCGGGCCTTCATCCTTCAACACACGCAGCGCGATCCCGAAAAGTTTCGCGGAGGTGCGTTCGTACAGCGCCCGGAACGCCTTGCGGTCGCCCATGCTGATGCGGGCGATCAACGCTTCGATTTCTTCCTGCGGTGTCATATGGCCTGTCTGTCCGCTGCCTCTTGCCCCTTCGTCGGATTTGTTGCACGTAACTGCGCAGACAAGAGACCCGGGACCAGAGGACGGACCAAGCATGGCGGACGAGATGCTCGATATCAACGCGAAACCGACGGAAGAGATCTCCGTTCGTGAAGTCTTTGGCATCGATACCGACATGGTCGTGCATGGCTTTGCCGAGCGCACCGCGCGCGTCCCCGAGGAAGACAGCACCTACAAGTTCGACCCCGACACGACGCTGGCGATTTTGGCGGGCTTCCGCAACAACCGCCGCGTGATGATCCAGGGCTATCACGGCACCGGCAAATCGACGCATATCGAACAGGTAGCCAGCCGCCTGAACTGGCCCGCCGTGCGGGTGAACCTCGACAGCCACATCTCGCGCATCGACCTGATCGGCAAGGACGCGATCAAGCTGATCGACGGCAAGCAGGTCACCCAGTTTCAGGAAGGCATCTTGCCCTGGGCGCTGCGCAACCCCTGCGCCATCGTCTTTGACGAATACGACGCGGGCCGCGCCGACGTGATGTTCGTGATCCAGCGCGTGCTGGAAACCGACGGCAAGCTGACCCTTCTGGACCAGAACGAGGTCATCACCCCGCACAAGTATTTCCGCCTGTTCGCCACCGCCAACACCGTGGGTCTGGGCGATACGACCGGGCTTTATCACGGCACCCAGCAGATCAACCAAGGCCAGATGGACCGCTGGTCGTTGGTCGCGACGCTGAACTACCTGTCGATCGATGCCGAGACCTCGATCGTGCTGTCCAAGGCGCCGCATTACAACAACGAGAAGGGCCGCAAGACCATCCGCCAGATGGTGACCGTGGCCGACTTCACCCGCCGCGCCTTCATGAATGGCGAGCTGTCGACCGTGATGTCGCCGCGCACCGTGATCGCATGGGCGCAGAACGCCGAGATCTTTCGCAATGTGGGCTACGCCTTCCGCCTGTCCTTCCTGAACAAGTGCGACGAGCTGGAGCGCCAGACCGTGGCGGAATTCTACCAGCGCTGCTTCGACGAGGAATTGCCGGAAAGCGCCGCCTCTGTCAGCTTGGCCTGAGGCGCGATCGGCAACCTATTCGAAAGGGGCGCGAACGGGCGCCCCTTTTTCTTTGCACCGAAAGGTTTTGATGATGATACGCCTGACCCTGCCGCTGCTGGCCCTCAGCCTGGCCGCCTGCGCCGTCACCCCCGCCCAACAGGCCCGCAAAGCCGAGATCCGCTCGCTCGAAGCTGCCGTCTGGCAGACCCGCAAGCCCGTCACCGTCGAGGGCAAGCGCATCGACGTGGCCGTGGCCCCGGACAAGAGCTTTGCCCTTGTCGATCCGCATGATTTCGGTCCCACCGTGACCAAGCGGCTGGCCGAGGCCGCCGCCAGCGCCGCTTCTGATTGCACCGGGCAGGAACGCTCGGTGCTGCATGTCGTGTCGCAAACCCCCGATGAGTTGGTGAAGACGAAGATCTTCCGCAATACCGACTTCATTCGGGTCGGGCTGGTCTGCTCATGACCCTCTCGATGACCCTGCGCCGCTTCGCCCCCGGCACCGAGCCGTCAGAGCCCGGCGATGACGCTGCGGAATTCGCATTGGGACTCAAGGGGATCAAGCTGCTGGACGAGCCGGACATCCTGCATTTCTTCGAGCATTGGCACGTCGTCCACTACCTCTCCTCCGGCGAGGTGTGGGAGGCAGACCTGCCCGCAGGTTTCCTGCTGGGCGGCAGCGACTGGCACGAGATCCACCCGGAGGAAGACCCGCCCCGCCTGCTGCCCCCCGCCGAAGTGCGCGCGGCGCACGCGCACCTGACCGCCCTGTCCCATGACTTGCTGGACGCGCGCCTGACGGACCTGCACGCCCCCGGTTGCGAGGTCCAGAACGCCCCGCAATCGCCCGAGGATGACGGGCTGGTGCGCGGGGCGTTTGGCCAGATGCGCGATTTTCTAGCGGCGGCGGTCGAGGCGCGGCAGGCGGTGCTGATGACCCTCACCTGACGAACGGTGAGGATTTGACGACACTTTTGTGAAAAGTTTTCAAACCGATTAACTGGACGGCAGAACATTTGCGCTACTGTCCAATATATGGGCGGTTTGAAAACATACGTTTTGGGCCTTCTGGTGGCCATGATCTGCGGGACGCAGGCGCTTGCCGCGCCCGATCTGTCCCGCGACCCGGCGCGGTTCTTTGCCACCTGCCTCGGTCGGTTCTCCGCGACGATGGAACATGAATGGCTGATGGGCCGGGATGGCGAACAGGCCCGCGACCAGCGCGCCATGTTCGAAACCCTGCTGGAGGCGGTCGCGCCCGACTCGGCCCTGTCCCGCGCGGACATCCTGCATATGCGGATCGAGGCGAAGTTCGCGCAGGCGAAACTGTTGCAGGTGGCCAGCTTTCACACCGACGCGCGGCAGAAACGCTATGCCGCCGGGCTGGCCCGGCGCGAAATCGGCAGCTGCGCGGCGCTGCTTCTGGGATAACGCGCCCTCTTGCCAAAGCGCGCACAACGCGCGAAACCTCAGCCCATGGCACAGCACAACGACAACCCCGCAGATCCGTTCAAGAAGGCCCTCGCCGAGGCGACCAAGGTCATGGCCGATGATCCTGACCTGTCGGTCAGCTACTCGGTCGATCCTGCGGGCGTGTCGGGCGACACCATGCGCCTGCCTCAGGTCAGCCGCCGCATGACCCGCGACGAGGTGCTGCTGGCGCGCGGCACCGCCGATGCGCTGGCGCTGCACCGCCGCTATCACGACAACGCCACCCATGCCCGCTATGTGCCGCAGGGCGACATGGCGCGCGAGCTCTACGAGGCGATGGAAACCGCCCGCTGCGAGGCGATGGGCGCGCGCGACATGCCCGGCACCGCCAAGAATATCGACGCCAAGATCGGCCACGAGGCCGCGCGCCGCGGCTATGGCCAGATCCGCGAGGCGTCGGAGGCCCCGCTTTCGGTCGCCGCCGGTTACCTTGTCCGCCATCTGGCGACGGGCCGCGACCTGCCTGCCGAGGCGGCCAATGTCATGGAACTCTGGCGTCCGTTCATGGAACAGCAGGCGTCGGAGACCTTTGAAACGCTCGACGACGTGCTCAACGATCAGGCGGCCTTTGCCAAACTGGCCCGGCAGGTGATTTCCGATCTGGGCTATGGCGACCAGCTGGGCGACGACCCCGACAACATGGACGACGAGTCCGAAGAGGACGGGCAGGAGGACGGTCAGGAAGAGGACCAGCAGCCCGACAGCACCGGCAATGACGAGGACCAGTCAGAAGAGGCCCAAGCCAACCCGGAATCCTCGCAGGACGAAACCATGGACCCGTCTCAGGCGCAGGTCACCATGGACGACCTCGCCGATCAGGAGTTGGGCGACGAGGCCGAAATGCCCGAGGGCGAGGCCCCGATGGAGCCGCCCGCCCCTGCCCCGGTGTCCGAGGCCGACCCTGATTACAAGGTCTATTCGGACACCGAGGACGAGGAAATCGGCGCCGAGGAACTGGCCGATCCGCAGGAACTCGAGCGCCTGCGCGCCTATCTCGACCAGCAGCTGGAGCCTTTGAAAGGCGCGGTCAGCCGTCTGGCGAACAAGCTGCAACGCCGCCTTCAGGCGCAGCAGAACCGGTCATGGGAATTCGACAAGGAAGAGGGCGTGCTGGATGCGGGCCGTCTGGCGCGCGTCGTGGCGAACCCGACCACCCCGCTGTCCTTCAAGGTCGAGAAGGACATGGAATTCCGCGACACCGTGGTGACGCTGCTGCTGGACAACTCGGGGTCCATGCGGGGCCGCCCGATCTCCATCGCGGCGATCTGCGCCGATGTTCTGGCGCGCACGCTGGAGCGGTGCAGCGTCAAGGTCGAGATCTTGGGCTTTACCACCCGCGCGTGGAAGGGCGGGCAGGCGCGCGAGAAATGGCTGAACGAGGGCCGCGAACAGCAGCCCGGTCGACTGAACGACCTGCGCCACATCATCTACAAGCACGCCGACGCGCCGTGGCGGCGCACCCGCGACAACCTTGGCCTGATGATGAAAGAGGGTCTCTTGAAGGAAAACATCGACGGCGAGGCGCTGGAATGGGCGCATCGTCGAATGGCGGCGCGCTCCGAGGCGCGCAAGATCCTGATGGTGATTTCCGATGGCGCACCGGTGGACGATTCGACCCTGTCGGTGAACCCGGCCAACTATCTGGAAAAGCACCTGCGCGACGTGATCGCCATGGTCGAGAAGAAGCGGCAGGTGGAATTGCTGGCCATCGGCATCGGCCATGACGTGACGCGCTATTACGACCGCGCCGTCACGATCACCGATGTGGAACAGCTGGCCGGAGCGATGACCGAACAGCTGGCAAGCCTGTTCGATTCAGACCCGCGCGCCCGCGCCCGGGTCATGGGGATCAAGCGCGCCAGTTGACCCGGCGCGCCTGCCCTGCCGGTCAGGCCACCGAGCGCGGTGCTGCGGGCGTGTTGCCGGACCACAGGGTGGCGACTATGGAAACCAGCGCCGAGATGCCGAACCAAAGCTGCGTCAGGACGATGATCAGGACGCCGACATAGCCCATCCCCGGCATGCCCGACCCGGCAGGCGTCGTGTCCGTGGCCACCGTCGCCACGATCACGAGGATACCCAGAATCCAACCCAGACCGGCCATCCAGAACCGGCGGATCTGCTTGTCGTAGACGGCTTTGAACTCCGGATCGCCGCTGCGCCAAAGATAGGCCAAGGCGACGCCCACGAAAGAGGTCAGCCCGGCGGCGAGACTGGACGCATAGAGCGCCCAGACAAGGGTCGGTTTGGATTTGGGTGACATGGTGGCCCTCGTTATCGCTATGACATTTCCCCCCTTTCTGGGAATGGATTGAGGCGAATTCACGGCCATATTCCACAACCTTTGCGATACTTTCGCGTCGCGCCACAGGGGTGCGCTACTGCAACCGGGGAATCTGCTCCTGCACCTGCCGTTGCAGGTCTTCGGCGGCACTAGTGTCGGCGGCCTGATGCGGGGCCACGGCCAACGCCACCTTGATCGCCAGATCGCGCGAGATCATCGCCTCCAGCGCCATCAGGAAACGTGGCCTGCGCCGCGCGCGTCTGCGCAGGCGGGCCACGTCCCAGACCAGCACCTCGCCGCCTTCGGGCAGGCGCGTCGTGGCCGAGGATTTCATCCGCGTCAGGAACGCCACCTCGCCCACGAACATGCCGGACGGCATCAGGAAGCGCTCGCCGCGCTTTTCGACTTCGAGCTTGCCGGAGATCACGTAATACAGTTTGTCCACCGGCTGCCCCTCGCGTGTGATCGCGGTCGAGGGATCCAGCGCGCGGCGCTCCGCCTGCCGCATCAATTCGCGGAAATCGCCGGGCGGGACGTCCTTGAACCGCTGGTACAGGTCGCGATGCGCCCGCGGGATCAACGCCTTGCTGTCGCGCATCACCAGCCCGGCCAGACCGATCAGGTTCGCCGTCCCCATGATCGAAGACATCGCGATCGCCTCCCACAGGGGGCGTTCGGCTGCGACGAAGTAATACCACAGGTAAAACCCCGTCCCGATCAGCAGCAGCACGCGCAGGATCTTCTGGTTGATCACCAGATAGCCCATGGTGAAGAACAGCCCTGCGATCAGGACAAGCGTCTGGGGCGAAAGCGAATGTGCCGTCATGTTGTCCTTCCGTTAACCTTGTTCAGGCCTACGATGCCCGCCCCTTGCGCGCCAAGCGAAAACTTGGCCACCGCCTCTGGCACGCCACGGAAATTCCCGTCAGACTATGCGCCAGATCACACCCGATGGAGGTTCCATGTTCCAGAGCTTTGACGACACGGCTTGCCCCGAACAGGGCCCGGCCCGGCTGCGCGCCCTTCGGGCGGCGATGGCCACCGCTGGTCTGGACGGCTTCCTGATCCCGCGCGCCGATGCCCATCAGGGCGAATACGTCGCCGCGCATGACGACCGGCTGTCATGGCTGACCGGCTTCACCGGCTCGGCGGGCTGGTGCGTGGCGCTGACAGAGCGCGCGGCGGTCTTCACCGACAGCCGCTACACCGTGCAGGTCAAGGCACAGGTGGCGGAGGAGTTCGAAAAGGTCGACTGGCCCGCGACCTCTCTGGGCGACTGGACCCGGCAGGTCGCGCCAAACGGGGTGATCGGCTTTGACCCGTGGCTGCTGACCGTGGACCAGCTGGATCGGCTGCAAAAGGAGCTGCCCGAGGCGGTGCTGAAACGCTCGGACAACCTGATCGACCAGATCTGGGAGGACCAGCCCGCGCCTCCCATGGGCAAGGTCATGGTGCAACCGCTGGAACTGGCGGGCGAGGCGCATGAGGCCAAGATCACCCGGCTGGCCGCCACCCTCGCCCCGGCCAGCGCGGCGATCATCACCCTGCCCGACAGCATCGCCTGGCTTCTGAACATTCGCGGCACCGACATCCCCCGCAACCCTGTGCCGCATGGCTTTGCCATCCTGCACGCGGACGCGCGGGTGGTGCTGTATATGGCGCCCGAAAAGCTGACAGAGATCGGCGACCATCTGGGCGCGCATGTCACGGTCAAGGACCCCGGGGATTTCCTGCCCGGCGTGAGGGCGCTCAAGGGCCCGATCCGCATCGACCCGGCCACTTGCCCCATCGCCGTCACCGACGCGCTGGATGCCGAAATCCTCCACGGCGACGATCCCTGCCTGCTGCCCAAGGCGCGCAAGAACGCCGCCGAACTGGACGGCGCCCGCGCCGCGCATCAGCGCGATGCGCTGGCCATGGTGCGCTTTCTGGCATGGCTCGACGGGCAACAACCCGGCACATTGACGGAAATCGACGTGGTCAAGCGGCTGGAGGCCGAGCGCATGGCCACCAACGCCCTGCGCGACATCAGCTTTGAAACCATCTCGGGTGCCGGGCCCAACGGCGCCATCGTGCATTACCGCGTCACCGAACAGTCCAACCGCCGCGTTGGCGACGGTGAACTGCTGCTGGTCGACAGCGGCGGGCAATATGTGGACGGCACCACCGACATCACCCGCACCATGGCCATAGGCACCCCCGATCCGGAGGCCGCCCGCGCCTTTACGCTCGTGCTCAAGGGCATGATCGCGGTCTCGCGCCTGCGCTTCCCCAAGGGGCTGGCGGGCCGCGATATCGACCCGTTTGCCCGCGCCGCGCTGTGGGAGCACGGGCTCGATTACGGCCACGGCACCGGGCACGGGATCGGCAGCTACCTGTCGGTTCACGAAGGCCCGCAGCGCATCGCCCGCACCGGCACCGTGCCGCTGGAGCCGGGCATGATGCTGTCGAACGAGCCGGGCTTCTACCGCGAGGGGGCCTTTGGCATCCGCATCGAAAACCTCATCGCCGTCGAGGACGCGCCCCCCTTGCCGGGCCAAACCGTCGCGCATATGCTCCGCTTCGAGACATTGACCCATGTTCCGATCGACACGCGCCTCGTACAGGCCGACCTGCTGACAGAGGCCGAGCGTGACTGGCTGAACGCCTACCATGCCGACTGCCTGACCCGCCTCGCGCCGCATCTGGACGGCACGGTGCGTGACTGGTTGACCGGTGCCTGTCGGGCGATCTGACGGATAGGGCCATGTGACACAGATATTTCATGCTTTGCCTGCACTAAGCTTGGCAAAGCAAAGGGGAGACAGGAATGACCATGACCAAAGACATCCGCATAACGCCCGCCATGGGCACTTGGGTCATCCGGGCCGGCGGCGCCGTTCTGGGCGAATCGTCGCGCGCGCTGGAACTGGTCGAAGGCGACCTGCCGCCGGTGATCTACTTCCCGCGCGAGGATATCGGCATGGCCTTCCTCGACCGGACCGACCACACGACCACCTGCCCGCACAAGGGCGAGGCGTCATATTTCTCGATCATGTCCAAGTCGAAGACCTATGAAAACGCCGTCTGGTCCTATGAAAACCCAAAGGACGAGGTCGGCGCGATCAAGGATCACCTTGCCTTTTACGTGCAGGACGGGATCGCCGTCGAACAGATCTGACACAGACAGGCCGGGCCACGCGCCCGGCCCTTTGCTGTGCGCGCGGTCACAGGCCACGGCGCGCCATGGGTGTATCGTCTGAGCGTTATTTCAACCCAAGGGCATATTTCCATGACAGTTACCGTCCACCCTTCCGTCTTTACCGGTCACAACCAGCCGGGCGATTTCGGCTATATGCTGATGCAGGAGGAATACGCCTCCGCCTTTTTCATCTTCAACGACAATGAAGAGGAATTTCTGGCCTATCAGGGCAATCAGGGCACCAGCGGCCCGGGCTGTCATGCAGGTGGCGGCAATGCCGGGATCAGGCCGTGGCAATGCGCCACGCCACCGCGCGCGGGCGGCATTCCGACCGGCGCACATGGCCAAGGCTACACCGCCTTGACCAGCGAGGTGCAAGGGCATATCGACACCGCCGTGGCCTTCATTGCCGCGCGGATCGCCGAGCACGGTTTTACCGATGTATATTACAGTTCCGACGGCCATGGCGGGCTGGGCACCGGCATCTTCGAGGTCGATCCGGCGGTCAAGGCCTATATCGTCAAGCAGATCGAGGGACTGGCCAGCCAATCCGAATAACCCCGCAATCCCGCGGGCTTGGACCTGAACGGATAGCCGATAACACCGCCCAGTCCGGGCGGTGTTATTGTTTGACCGCCGCCGCGTGACGGACAGTGAGGCATCACTTTTCACCGAAAGGATGCTGCTCATGTTACGCTTACTGACTTTTCTCGCTGCCATGGTCTTTGCAACGGCCGCCGCCGCAAGCACCGCTTGGGTCAATGCCCCCCGCGATGGATATTTGAACCTGCGAACCGGCCCCTCGACCGGCTACCGCGTCATCGAACAGATGCCCCACCGCTCGAAGGTCGAAATCCTGCACGCCCCCGGCAAATGGGTGAAACTGCGCTCCGAGCGGGGGCGGATCGGGTGGGCGCATAGCGGCTGGCTGACGACCGACCGCCCCGGTCGCGGGCATGGCCACCATGATGGCCAGCACGGTGGCTCGCAGGGCACGTGGTACGTGGATGCGCCGGGCTATAACGGCCTGAACCTGCGCACCGGCCCCGGCACCGGCTACAAGGTCGCGCGGCTGATGCGCAATGGCGACAAGGTCGAACGGCTGGGCCGCAAGGGCTCGTGGTGGCTGCTGCGCCACGAAAGCGGCGCCGTGGGCTATGCCCATTCCGGCTACCTGTCCAAGACCAAGCCCCGGCGCGGCGGCCAAGGCCATGGCCACGGTCACGGCGGTGGATATGGCGACCTTCGCGGGCACGATCGCGGCCATGACGGCGGCAACGACCTCGCCCGCCTGCTGCTGCGGTGCCAAGGCCGCGAGGGGCAGGCCCTGCAACGCTGCATCGTCTGGCACCTGAGCCAGCAAAGCCACCCCGGCTACCGCAACCGCTGACACTAAAACGCCGCCCGGGGGGCATCCCGCGGGCGGCGTTCTGACGGTCAGGACCGGTTCAGGCGGCCAGTTGGACCTTGCTTTCACTCTCGACGAAGGCCTTGTGCAGCGCCTTGATCGCCGGTTGCAGGTCGTCGCGCTCCATCAGGAATTGCACGTCGACATTGCGCGGCCCTTGGCTGGCGCCGACGCTTTCCATCCCGGCCTCGGCAATCGCCTGAAGACCACGGGTCAACACCGACAGCCCGCGCAGATCACGCCCCACGACCGAGGCCATGCCCAGCGTGCGCAACTGGATCTCTGCCGCCGGATACAGCGCCTTGAGGTCCTTTTCCACGCGACGCAGCTGTTTCAGCGAGGCGTCCACGTAATGGGTGATCGTGTTGGCGTTCGACACCTTGGACACGATGCGCACATCGTGGCGCGTCAGTGCATCCAGAATGGCGGCGTCATAGCCCTTGACCCCCACCATGTCCTGTTCGAACACCTCCAGCGCGACCACGTCCAGCCCGGTGACGATCTCGACCGCTGCCTCGTCGGCGGGCCGGTCATCGATCAGCGTGCCCGGGTCGTCCGGCTCAAAGGCGTTGGTGACGCGCAAGGGCACCTCGGCCTGACGCAGCGTCTTGGCCGCCTTGGGGTGGATCGCCTCCATCCCGAGGTTCGACAGCTGGTCAGCCACGTCGTAATTGGTCCGGCCCAGCTTGCGCACGGCGTCTTGGCCCACAAGATTGGGGTCCGCCGAGGACAGGTGGAATTCCTTGTGGATGATCGCCTCGCGCGCGCCCGTCAGGGCGGCGAGTTTCGAGAATGTCACCTCGGAATAGCCCCGGTCGAATTCGCCCATCAGGCCCCGGCGGCATTGCGCATAGCCGGTTACGATGGGCATCTCGGTCACCGGATCGACCTCGGCCATCGCGCGCTCGATGCGTTCGTCGAGCGATACGTCGCCCTCGTCCCGCCAGCCGGACAGGTCGACGAAGCGGGCGTTCACACCGGCACGTTGCAGCATCAGCGTCGTGACGAAGGCGGAATGCGCCTCGCCCAGACCGGACAACAATTCGCGCACTTGCATCATGTGTTCGGACAGGCGGAAGTGGCCATAGGCGCAGATCCGTTGCAGATCGATCAGCGCGTTGCGCGCACCCTCGATCCGGTCGCGCACGAAATCCGTCGCCTGCGCAACGTCACCCGGGGCGCTGAGCACCTCGGTATGGGCGCCGATCATCGCATCCGACACTTCGCACAGCGCGTCCTGCCAGCCATGGCCGGTGTCGCTGTCGGCGAATTGCGCATAGACTCCCGGCTTGCCGGATTTCTTGTGTTCCAGCAGCAGGTTGGTGATCCCGCCAAAGGCCGAGACGACGAAGACCCGACCATAGGGGTCGTCGCCCCGCACCAGAAGCGTATCGCGCAGTTCATGGATGCGGGACATGGTCGTCCCGCCGATTTTCTCAACTGTATGGGCCATTACGATGCCTCCAGTTCCTCCGGCGCGGCATAGGATCCGTCCTCGCGGTGGACTTCGTTCCCCGTCACGGGCGGGTTGAAGCAGCAGGCCATGACCAGCTCTTCTTCAGCGCGCAGGATGTGACGGTCATGCTTGTCGAGCGCATACATTACGCCGGGTTTGATCTCGTGCGTCTCGCCGGTGCCGAGGTCGGTGATCGACCCCTTGCCCTGCATGCAATAGACGCTTTCGAAGTGGTTCTTGTATTCGAACGTGTGCTCCGACCCTTCCTCGAGGAAGGTGATATGGAAGCTAAATCCCATATTGTCGTCAGCGAGCAGCATGCGTACGCTGCTCCACTTGGCATCGGAGACGACGCGATCACGTTCTTTTTTCACGATCTCGTTGAAATCACGGACAATCATTTCGTTACTCCGCTGCAATCTTGTGCTGTTCAAGGACTTCATCGGCGGCTTCCAGCAGGATCGCCAGACCCTTGCGGAAGGTCTTGTCCGGCGTGGTCAGGGGCGCAAGCACCTTGACGACCTCGTCATTCGGGCCCGATGTCTCGATCACGAGACCCTTTTCAAAGGCACGTGCGCAGATCTCGCCCGCCAACTCGCCCGAGCCGACATCGACACCCATCATCAGGCCACGGCCCTTCAGGTAGGCGCCGTCGATCTTGTCGGCCAGTTCTTGCAGGCCGGTGGTCAGGACCATCGACTTCGACGCGAGGGTTTCTTGGAACTTCGGGTCGGCCCAGAATTTCTCGATCGCCACGCGGGCGGTGACAAACGCGTGGTTGTTGCCACGGAAGGTGCCGTTGTGCTCGGCGGGGCCAAACACGTCATGCTGCGGGCGCACCAACGCCAGCGCCATCGGCAGGCCAAAGCCCGACAGGGATTTCGCCATGGTCACGATATCCGGGGTGAATCCCATCTCCTCGAACGAGAAGAAGGTGCCCGTGCGGCCACAGCCCGCCTGCACGTCATCGACGATGACGAGCGCGCCATGTTCATGCGCGAGGTTCACGACCTTCTCGATCCATTCCTTGGATGCGGCGTTCAGGCCGCCCTCACCCTGCACGGTCTCGAACAGGATTGCGGCGGGAGCGTCCATACCCGACGACGCGTCGTTCAGCATCGCCTCAAGGAACTTGGACGTGTCACAGCCATCGCCCATATAGCCGTCATACGGCATCCGGGTCACATGACCGCCCACGGGCATACCCGCGCCGCCACGGTGGTAACCGTTGCCGGTCGCCGACAGCGCCCCCATGGTCACGCCATGAAAGCCGTTGGTGAAGGCGATGATGTTGGTACGGCCCGTCACCTTGCGCGCCATCTTCATGGCGGCCTCGACGGCGTTGGCACCGGTCGGACCGGTGAACATGACCTTGTGGTCCATGTCGCGCGGCTTCAGGATATGCGTCTCGAAGGCGCGCAGGAAGTCGCCCTTGGCGTCGGTGTGCAGGTCAAGCCCGTGGCTGACGCCGTCGCGGGTGATGTGATCGACCAGCGCCTCTTTCATATCGGGGTCGTTGTGCCCGTAGTTGAGCGAGGAGCAGCCAGCGAGGAAGTCGATATAGGTCTCGCCGTTCTTGTCGGTCATCTCGGAGCCGGAGGCCTTGACGAAAGTGGTGTCAAAGCCACGGCAGTAGGAGCGCGCCTCGCTTTCGCGGCGCTTGTAGATACTCGGTTTCTTCGGTGTGTCAGACATGTCGTTCGGCATTGGAAAGGTCCTTTGCGATACGTGTTCTTGTATAAATCGGATCAGGCTGCGCGCTTCAGCGTCGCGCGCTTTTCGGGCAGCGTGATGGTCACCATGTGCTCTGTGTCATGGGCCCCGTCGAAGTGGTCATGCTTGGTAAAGTGCGGCTCATCCGAAAGGGTTCCGCCGACATCGCGCGCGAAGCTGCGAAACAGCCCCCAAGAGGCGGCATTGTCGCGGGTGATGGTCGTCTTCATCACCTCGGCGTCCTTGCATTCGTCGCGGCGCACGAGATGGCGCAGCATCATTTTGCCAAGGCCCATCCCGCGCGCGGCCTCGCCCACGGCGACCTGCCAGACGAAGAACGCGTCTTCGCCCGGGATCATGTGGCCGGAAATCCAGCCGACGATCTCTCCGTCCAGTTCGGCAACCACGCAGGTGTCGCGGAAGTGATCCGCCTGCACGAGGTTGCAGTACATGGAGTTCTCATCCAGCGGCTTGCAGACGCGGATGAGATCCCAGATTGCGGCCCCATCCGTCGCTTCAGGCTTGCGCAGATGGGGCTTTCCGGTTCGGGGGATGGAGACGTCTTTCGGCATGGGAATTTCCTGCTCCTCATTTCGTTCGATTGACTAACTAACAACCGACCAAGAAAGTTTCAACCGCCTAAGTTGTTTTAAGCTGAATTCTGCGCGAAAAGCCGAAAACATTGAATTATTCAGCGCAAGCGCCTAAGTAGATGTGTCACAGATCGTTAGTTCTGCAAACTTATTAAGAAATTATGAAGGAGTCTGGCCCATTCTATCGAGACATGCGACATTCACCGCCATACCAGAGGTGGCTATGGACAGAACCGATGACAGCCTGATCGCTCTGCGGCGCATCCTGCGCTCGACCGAGCTGTATTCGCGCGACCTTGCTTTATCGGCCGGGGTCACGCCCGCACAGCTGCGCGTGCTGCAGATCGTGGTGGCCAAGGGTGGCTCGACCACGCCCAAGGCGCTGGCCACACAGATGGGCGTCAGTCAGGCGACGGTGACGGCGCTGCTCGACAAGCTGCAAAAGCGCAAGCTGATCGACCGCGTGCGCTCGGAGGCGGATCGCCGCCAGATGAACATCATCATCACCGATGACGGGCTGGCCACCACCGACAGCGCGCCCGACGCGCTGCAACAGCGCTACGTCAAGGAATTCGAAAAACTGCCCGACTGGGAGCAGGCGATGATGGTCGCCGTGCTCGAACGTGTCGCCTCGATGCTGGATGCCGGGGATATCGACGCCTCGCCGGTGCTGACCATCGGCGATCTTCACACGGACCGGACGAGCCATTGAGGCGGGCAAGGCCCTTCGAAGGGCCTTGGGTCACGCAAATTCGAATTTGCGTATAAGCGCCTTCGAAGGCGCTTGTTTCAAGGCGCGTCACAAGCGCCTTGCCAGCGCGTCCCTCTCAGCTGTGCTCTTCCTCGGCGGTCGCGGCCAAAGCCCGGTTATAGGCCTTGAGCGCATCGACGTGGAACAGAGCCCCCTGCAACACAGGTGTCTCCCCCTCCATCTGAACCACCGGCAGAAACGCCACCCCGGACCGATCGAACATCGGCAAGGCCGTCTCCAAGGTTGCCGAGGCCTGCAGGAACAGCCCTTGCTCGATCATCCGTGCGCAGGCCTCCGGGTCCGCCGCCCCGCTTGCATCCGGCTTGCGCATCACACCCGCCACCCGGAACATCGCCAACAGGTAGGCTTGTGGCCCCTCAGCCAAGTGCACGTTGCGCCGCTCCAACTGCGTCAGGAAGAAGCTCCGGTCGACCAGTCGCGACGCCAGTGCGGTCGACATCGACACCGACACCATCACCGCCAGCCCGGTCTGCCAGTCCCCCGTCAGCTCGAACACGATCAACGTGGTCGAGATCGGCGCCCCCAGCACCGCCGCCGCCACCGCGCCCATGCCCGCCAGCGCATACAGCGTGAAGGCGCTGGACTGATCCGGGAAGATCCCCGTCGCGATATGGCCAAAGACCAGCCCGGTCAGCGCCCCCACCATCAGCGACGGCGAAAAGATCCCGCCGCCCATGCGCCCGGCCATGGTGATCGACACCGCCGCCACCTTGACCACCGCAAAGACGAACGCCCCGCCAAGGGTCAGCGCCCCGGTCAGCGCCAGCGACGTCGTCTCGTACCCGACCCCGATGATATGCGGATAGAAGATCGCGATCATGCCCAGCAGCAGCCCCGCCACGGCAGGGCGCAGCCAATGCGGCAGGCCCAGCCTGCGCTGCAAGGCCGTCTCGACATCATCGGCAAAGAACACCGCCCGCATCATGATGACTGCGACCGCGCCGCAGACCAGTCCCAACAGGAAGAAGGCCGGCAGCTCCAGATAGAACTCCACCGTCGTCGTTCCCGGCAGCACGAACTCGGTCACGTCGCCATAGACCAGCCGGTTGATGACCGTGCCTGCGGCACTCGCCACCACGATGGGTGCAAAGGCGTGCAGGGCGAAATGCCGCAACACGACCTCGAGCGCGAACAGCGCCCCCGCGATCGGCGCGTTGAACGAGGCCGAGACCGCAGCCGCCACCGCGCAGCCCAGAAGGTCGCGGCCCGTGACCCCGTCGACGCGCAAGCTGTTGGCGATCCAACTGGAAATCATCGCCGCGATATGCACGACAGGGCCTTCGCGCCCGGTGCTGCCCCCGGTCGACAGGGTGATCCACGAACACAGCGCCGAGGCCACCCCGGCGCGTCTCTCCACCCGGCCATCGTTGAGCGCCGCGCCCTCGATCACGTCCGCCACCGACCGCACCCGCCCGTCCGGCGTCGCCCGGTGCAGGATCACCCCCACCGCGATGCCGCCCAAGGCCGGGATCAGCAGCACCCAGAGCCAAGGCAAGCCTTCGGCAAAGCTCGCCAGCGTGTTGACGTCATGTGTGCCGTAGATTGTCGCCTGCAGGGTCTCGACCGCGAAGCGGAAGCCGATCGCCGCCAGACCCGACGCCACGCCAAGCCCCAGCGCGATGAACCAGAACTGCACCTGCCCCGGCCCATCCCGGCGCAACGTCGTCCAGCCCCTCCGGGCCGCCGCACGCAGACTGTGCATCTGTTGCCGCACAAGGCTGGTCAATTCGCTTTCCCCCGATCCAGTGGGTTTCAACCCCTCGTGCCGCCCGATAACATGGCGGAAAAGACGCAAAGGTACGGTCCATGGCCATTGAGCAGGCGCTTGAAGAGCTCCACAATCTCCTAGGCGAACGTCTGACGCGGGCCAAGTCCGAATTGGACACGCACAGCCATTCCGAATCGTGGTTTCCGTCGACCCCGCCCGACGCCGTGGCCTATCCGGTCAGCCAGGACGAGGTGCGCCGTCTGGTACAGATCTGCGCCCGCCACGCCTGCCCGATGATCGGCTGGGGCGCGGGCACCTCGCTGGAAGGCCACGGCTTGGCGGTGCGCGGCGGTGTCGTCGTCGATTTTGCGCGCATGAACAAGGTGCTGGAAATCCGCCCCGCCGACATGGACGTGACCGTGCAACCGGGCGTCACCCGCGAGGCCCTGAACGAGGAGTTGCGCGCCACCGGCCTGTTCTTTCCCGTCGATCCCGGCGCCAATGCCTCGCTTGGGGGCATGGCGATGACGCGCGCCTCTGGCACGACGACCGTGCGCTATGGCTCCATGCGCGACAACGTCATGGGGCTGACCGCGGTGCTCGCCGATGGCCGTGTGATCCAGACCGGCTCCCGCGCGCGCAAGACCGCTGCGGGCTACGACCTGACCGCGCTCATGGTCGGCTCCGAGGGAACGCTCGGCCTTGTGACCGAGCTGACCCTGCGCCTGCACGGCATCCCCGAGGCGACATCGGCCGGGGTCTGCGCCTTTGAACGGATCGAGGACGCGGTGGCCTGCGTGATCGAGACGATCCAGATGGGCATCCCGATGGCCCGGATCGAGTTCATCGACGCCGCCACCGTGCGCGCGTTCAACGCCTATGCCGGTGCGGACATGCCCGAAGCGCCCCATCTGCTTGTGGAATTCCACGGCTCGCCCGACAGCGTCGCGCAGGATGCGGATCGGTTCGGGGAGATCGTCGCCGATCACGACGGGTCACCCTTCCAATGGTCGACCCGCGAAGAAGAGCGCCGCGCGCTTTGGGCGATGCGGCATAACGGCTATTACGCGATCCTCGCGTCGCGCCCGGGAGCGCGGGCCATCGTCACCGATATCTGCGTGCCGATCTCGCGGCTGGCGCAGGCGGTGAAGGAGACGCAGTACGACATCGCCGGATCGACGATTCCCGGGCCGATCCTCGGCCATGTGGGTGACGGCAATTTTCATGCCATCCTGCTGATCGATCCCGACCAACCGGCGGAACTGGCCGAAGCCAAGCGACTGTCGGCCGCCATGGCCGACCGTGCGCTTCGGCTTGGCGGGACCTGTACGGGCGAGCATGGCATCGGCATGGGCAAGACGGCCTTCATGCGCGCCGAGCATGGTGACGGCTGGGACGTGATGGGCCAACTCAAGGCGACGCTCGACCCGCGCAACCTGATGAACCCCGGAAAGCTGGTCCCCTGACCCATCCGCCGTGCAAGGCCCTTCGAAGGGCCTTGGCTGACGCAAATTCGAATTTGCGTGACAAGCGCCTTCGAAGGCGCTTGGTTCAAGGCGCTTCGAAGCGCCTTGCCACCGCCGTCCCCGATATCGACTTCAGCAGGTGATGTGCCCGCGCAGCGCGCTCCCAGCGCGCCTCCGGGCCCGGGATCGCCATGGCGCCCGTGGCGCAGCGGATCTGCCAATCGCCCACCAACAGGTCGACCCACAGCCCGGCCAGCGCCTCCGGTTCGCCCGTCAGGTGCCCAGCCGCGACCTCCTGCGACATCCGCGCCACCAGAACCGGGAAGACCACGCCCCGCCCCGCCTGTGCCAGAACCGCGCCCAGCGTGTTGCTCGCATCGGCAGCGGCGGCCCGGTTCAGGGCCACCGCGCGCGGGCTCAGCAACATTCCCAGCAATTGCCGCCCGAGTTCCTCCAGCCCATCCGCAGCCTCCAGCGCCTCGCCCACCTCCGCCACGTTGCGCGCGATCAAAGCCCGGAAAAGCCCAAGCTTGTCGCCATACCAACGATACAGCGTTTCATTCGATGCCTTGGCCCGCTTCGCCACCGCCAGCATCGACAAGCCCTGAAACCCCTTCTCCGACAGCAGCGCATAGGCCGCCTCTGCGATCTGCGCCTCGCGCAGATCCCGTGTATCCGCCTTCATGGTCCCTCCGGGAAATCCCTCGGCCGATTCTGTGGAAAAACAACCCTTCGCGGCCGCAGAATATCGACGCCTGAACATGGCGCGAGCGCCTTTGTCGTCAGG
>NZ_RCTZ02000012.1 GCF_003667315.2 Tropicibacter alexandrii
GGCGGGATCGGCAATGACACGATGTATGGCGGCACCGAAGACGACACGATCATCGGGGGCGACGGCCATGACAGCGGGTTTGGCGGCAGCGGCGATGACACGATCTCGGGCGGGGCGGACAACGATTCGCTCAACGGCGACAGTGGCAACGACACGCTGGATGGCGGCACCGGCGACGATACGCTCAATGGCGGGGGCGATGCCGATACGCTGACCGGCGGGGCGGGCGACGACTCGTTCTACGGCGCGTATTGGCAGCTCGATGGCGACGTGATCACCGATTTCGCCTATGGCGACCGGATCACCCTGCAAAGCTATCGCTTCACCGATGTGGACATCTCGACCAGCCTCGTGAATGGCGGGCTGGACACCCAGCTGATGATCGACATGGACGGCGATGGTGACATCGACACGACGATCACGCTGCAGGGCACCTTTACCGGGACCTGGGTCGCGATGCATGACGCGTCGCAGAACGGGGCGACGGATGTGTATCTTGTGCCGGTGGGCGGCTTCGGCAGCACGACGGTTGACCCGGATTTCATCACCGGCACCATCGGGGACGAGACCCTCGCCGGCGGCGTCGGCGACGACACGCTGGTGGGGCAGGACGGCAATGACAGCCTGACCGGCGGCACCGAGAACGACCTTCTGTATGGCGGGCGTGGCAACGACACGCTGGATGGCGGCGATGGCGACGACCTGCTGACCGGGGATGCGGGCGACGATTCCATCGTCGGCGGCTTTGGCCGGGACGAGATCTATGGCGACGAGGGTCTGGACACGATCACCGGCGGGTTCGGCAATGACGACATCGAGGGCGGCGACGGCAATGACCTGCTGTCTGGCGACGAGGGCCGCGATACGCTGGCCGGTCAGGATGGGAACGACACGCTGAATGGTGGCGACGACGGCGACAGTCTGTTTGGCGGCGAGGACGGCGACACGCTGAACGGCGAGGACGGTGACGACTACCTGCAGGGCGACAATGGCGACGACGTGCTGAACGGCGGCGCTGGCGCGGACTACATGTCCGGTGGCAACGGCTTCGACAGCCTGCGCGGTGGCTTCGGCAACGATACTCTGTACGGCGGCGCCGGCACCGATTACGCGGTGTTCGACGGTCTGCAGTCGGAATACACCATCACGCAGGGCGGCAGCGTCAACGCTGCCACCTATGTCGAGCATACGGGTGGCACCACGCTGGACGGGCGCGACTCGCTGTCCGGGGTCGAGCGCCTGATCTTTGCCGATGGCACGGTGATCCTGTTCGACAACGCGCCGGTGATCGACACCTATGTCGGCACGCAATACTGGCGGCAGGGCGGGACCTACTCGATCGATGTGGGCACGATCTTCTCGGAGCCGGACGGCGACCCGATGACCGTGACCGCGACCCTGTCGGGCGGCGGTGCCTTGCCAAGCTGGCTCAGCTTCGACCCGGTGACGCTGGAACTGACGGGGCTGCCCGATGACGCGGTTTCTGGCACCATTCAGGTCACGCTGACCGCGACCGACAGCCAGAGCCTGTCGAACTCGCTCACCTTCACGATCAACGTGCAGCAGAACGCAGTCAACGGGACCTCGGGCAACGATTACCTGACCGGGGGCAACCTGTTCGACCGGCTGTTCGGCTTCGAGGGCGATGACACGCTTCTGGGCTACGGCGATGGCGATCTGCTCGAAGGGGCCGAGGGTGCCGACAGCCTGTTGGGCGGCACCGGCGACGATACGTTGAACGGCGGGATCGGTGACGATGCGCTTCTGGGCGAGGCCGATAACGACGTGCTGAACGGCGAAGCCGGGTTCGATACGCTCGAAGGTGGCGACGGCGACGACACGCTGAACGGCGGCGACGATGACGACCATCTGCTGGGGCAGGTCGGCAACGATGTGCTCAACGGCGATGCCGGGCTCGATACGCTCGAAGGCGGCGACGGCGATGACACGCTGAACGGTGGCAATGACAATGACAGCCTGCTGGGTCAGATCGGTGCCGATGTGCTGAATGGCGGGGACGGGGCCGACACGCTGGAGGGCGGCGACGGCAACGACACGCTGACCGGCAATTTCGGTTCTGACCTTTTGCGCGGCGGGGCTGACGACGACTCGCTGGTGGGCGAACTCGGCAATGACGTGCTGCAAGGCGAGGATGGCAACGACACGCTGGATGGCGGCTTCTCGAATGACACGCTCGAGGGCGGTCTGGGCGACGACCTGCTGATCGGCGGCTACGGGGCCGACAGCATGGATGGCGGCGACGGCTTCGATATCGGCGATTTCAGCGGCTTCGGCGGCAATACCACGGTCAATCTGAACCTCGCAGGGGCGCAGATCACCACCGGCACCGATTCCGAATTCGTGCTCAACATCGAAGGCCTGATCGGCGGCGACTACCGCGACCGCTTTACCGGCACTGGCAACGAGACCAGCTTCTGGGGCGGCGACGGCGCGGACCAGCTCTTTGGCTTGGGGGGTGACGACACGATCTACGGCGAGGACGGCAACGACCAGATACTGGGCGGCACCGGACATGATACGCTGGACGGCGGAACCGGGCGCGATGTCATCTTTGGCGGCACCGAGAACGACCTGCTGATCGGCGGCGACGGCAATGACAACATGCGCGGCGACGAAGGCAACGACACGCTGATCGGTGGCAACGGACGGGACATCCTGCGTGGCGGTGACGGGGACGACGTGTTCGTCTTCGAAAGCCGGACGGATTCGGATATTGCCAGCGGCGGGCGCGACATCATTCGCGACTTCACCCAAGGCGCGGATCTGGTCGACCTGTCGGGGATCGACGCGGACAGCACCACGCTTGGCGACGACGCGTTTACCTTCATCGGCACGTCGGGCTTCAGCGGGACTGCGGGGGAATTGCGCTATGTGCATACCGCCAGCAGCACGCTGCTGTTTGCCGATACGGACGGCGATGGGGCTCAGGACTTCTACGTCTTTATGAACGGTCTGATCACCCTTCAGGATACCGACTTCGTCTTGTAACTTGAGCCGGCGGGGCCCCGTGTCAGGGCCCCGCCGATCCATCGTGTGGCCGTGTGTGGTGTCAGGCAGGAAAGCAGTGGCTGCTCTCGGTGACACACTGAGCCGTGCGGGAAAGGTTGCTGCCCATCACCGCAGGGTCATCGGCCTGCCGCCGTCGTCGACCGATAGGGTTTCCTCTCCAACCGGGGCAGGGGCGCGCGCCCGGTCGATCCAGACGTGCTAGGCGGGGCGAGCCGGACGCAGATCGAAGCTGGCCTCGGCCACGTCCAGACCATTGACCTGTACGATGACCGCATGTGGCCCGGGATGCAGCCGGAACGTGGTCGCATCGCCCTTGAGCGCATGGGATTTCGTCAACGTCAGAGGCGCGCCGGGTTGGAGCGTTGCGGTCTTCAGCTTGAAGACCTTCTCGGCGGGACCCGAAGGCCGGTGAAACCGCAGGCGGTAATCCACCATCACCGGCAGCTTTTCGGGGCTGGTCAGCGTCACGTCAATCCGCAGCGCCTCGCCGATGCGTGGGGCAGCGTCCCGCAGGATGGCGGTCGCGGTCACGCGGCCCGCGCGGAACCCCAGCAGGTCGAGCGCGCCGCGCTCGCCCCGCTTGACGGCGGTGCGCAGGGCATGGCGGGTGATCCAGTCCAGTTCCCGGGGCTGCTGGCGGGCCTGTGCCTGCCATGCGCGCAGGTGGGTCAGGACCCGCTCGGGCATGACCTTGGACAGGTCGTTCATGTGATTGGCCACCGAGCGCGTCACATAGCGCGTCGGGTCCGCGTGCAGCGCATCGAGATAGCGCAACGGTGTCACGCGGGGCAGGGTGATGCCGCGCGCCCAAGGCAGGCGCGGGCGTGTCCCCTCCGAAACCAGTCGGCGCACATGATAATTGTCATCCTCGACCCACCGGTCGAGCCGCTTCAGCGTTTCGTCAGGCCAGCGGTTCAGGAAGGGGCGGATGTAGAATTCCATCGAGAACCGCTGCGTTGCCGCGTGCAGCAGGTCGAGCGCGCGGTCGCGGTGATCCTCCAGCCCGTGGCGCACGGCGAGGATGCCGGGCACCGCATGGATGAAACGCCCGAAATCGTCATCGCTGCGCGTCGGGTCGAGCGGTGGTGGCATCGCGGCCTCCAGCGCGTCTGCCATGGCGGGGAAGGCGCGGGGCAGTTCGGCCTCCATGCAATTGGCCAGCCAGTCCAGCCGTTCCAGCAAGCCGCGCCCGTCGAGACCTTGCACCGCGCGGGCCTCGAACCGCCCGGCTTCGAAGCCGGGCAAGACGGCGTGCTGCTGTGCCAGATCGCGGATGCTCTGAGCGTTGAACAATTGGTCGGCAAGGGAAAACCCCGCCCCGCCGCCCTTGCCATCCGGTCCTCGTGCCATGCTGTTCCTCCCGTTGCCACGCGCGGCGTCCAAGGCCCTTCGAAGGGCCTTGTCAAATTTCTTCGAAGAAATTTGCCCGCCCGGAGGCAGGCGGTTCACATCGTCGACAGCGTCGCGCCGCCGTCGAGCAGAACGTTCTGCCCGATGATGAACCCGGCATGCTGCGAGCACAGGAAGGCGCACATCGCGCCGAATTCCTCCGGCGTGCCATAGCGCCGTGCGGGAATGGTCGCCTCGCGTTGCGCGCGCGCCGCGTCGAGCGAGATGCCCTGCTGTTCGGATACACCCGTATCCAGCGATACGGCGCGGTCGGTGGCGTGGATCCCCGGCAGCAGATTGTTGACCACGACGCCATGCGGCGCCACTTGCCGCGCGGTGCCCGCCACATAACCCGTCAGACCGGTCCGCGCGGCATTCGACAGGCCCAGCACGGCGATCGGCGCCTTGACCGATTGCGAGGTGATGTTGACCACGCGGCCCCAGCCGCGGTCGATCATCTTCGGCATCAGCTCGGTCATCAACGCGATCGGCGTCAGCATGTTGGCATCCAGCGCCTTGAGGAAATCCTCGCGGCCCCAGTCGTGCCACATGCCCGGGGGCGGACCACCTGCATTGGTCACGAGGATGTCGATATCCCCCGCGCTTTCAAGCACTTGCGCGCGGCCTTCCTCGGACACGATATCTGCCGCGACGGTGGTGACCTGCACGTTGTAGCGGTCGCGGATGCCTTGCGCGGTCGCTTCCAGCGCCTCGGCGCCGCGCGCGTTCATCACCAGATCGACCCCCGCCTCGGCCAGCGCCTCGGCGCAGCCCCGTCCCAGACCTTTCGACGACGCGCAAACCAGCGCGCGCTTTCCCCGGATACCCAGATCCATGTGCCTCTCCCTTCGTCGTTTCGTGACGGCCTGTAAATGGCCGGATGCCGGGCCATATGATGACACATTCCCAAGCCATACAATGGGCGTTACACTTGTTTAAGGCCCGGTGTGCAGACTTGGCCCCGCAATTGGGAGTATCGCCTGTCATGGCCCCGTTCGACCATGCCCGTTCCGTCCAGACCCTGCATGTCTACAGGGCCGATCACCTGCGCGTGGTCAATGGTGCCAATATGGGGGACGGTCTGAGCTTTGCCGATGAACTGGTGCCGGACGATGTCTACCGCCTGTCGCCGCTGGCTGGCGAATCGACGCTGGCGATCCTGCCCGCTGCCGCATCGCCCTTCCGCATCGTTCAGGGCGGCGAGGTCGGCACGCCGGGGGCCGATCTGCATCTGGATTGCTGCGTGACCTTCATGTCGGGCGACGGCCATACCACCGAATGCCTGCTGCTTGTCGAGGTTGACGAGGCGGGTGACGTTGCGCAGATCCACCTCCTGCCGCTCGCGCCCATGACGCCGCGCCTCGACTACGTGCTGGTGGGGGTGGATCGCGACGGCGCAATGCAGCGCTTCGCGCAGGTGGCCTGCGTGTCGTTCACCGGCGGGACGATGATCACCATGGCCAGCGGCGCGCAACGCGCGGTCGAGGATCTGAAGGTCGGCGACCGCGTTCTGACCCGCGATGACGGCCCGCAGGAAATCCGCTGGATCGGCCACCATACGGCCCGCGCAGTGGGGGCTTTTGCGCCGATCTGCATCCGTGAGGGCGCGCTGAACAACATCCGCGATCTGGTCGTCTCGCCCGATCACCGGCTGTTCATCTACCAGCGCAAGGACGAATTGGGGGCAGGGCGCTCGGAAATCCTCGTGCGGGCGCGGCACCTTGTGAACGGTGACACCGTCACGCGGGCCACCGGGGGTTTCGTCGACTATTACCAGATGCTCTTCGACGCCCACCAGATCATCTATGCGGAGGGCATCGCGGCGGAATCGATGCTGGTCGACACGCGCACGCGGAACGCGCTGCCGGAGGAGGTCAACGAGAGGCTCTCGGACCTGATCCCCGGCCACCGTCGCAGCGATCACCGCGCACTGGAAGTGCAGGAAACCCTGTTGGCCCGTCCCAACGTGGCAGAGGTGCTGCGCCGCTCCTCCGGGGGATAGGCGCGATAGTGGGCGAGGCGGGCGCCCCGCCCTCGTGCCAGATCACCGCGCCCAGTCCGCCTCCAACCGTTCCAGCGCCGCGATGCGCTCTGCGGTTTTGGGATGTGACATGAGCCACGCGGGTGCGGACCCGGCGCGGGACTGTGTCAGCGCCTCCAGCTTGCCGAAGAGCGATTTTTGCGGGCCGACCCCGATCCCGGCCTTGACCAGCAGCGCCGCCGCATAGGCATCGGCCTCGTACTCATCCTGCCGCGACAGCCGCGCCGCCAAAAGCGATGTCAGCGCATTGGCGATCCAGATGCCGATCCCCGGCAGAAACCGGCTGAGCAGTGCGCCTAAAGCCACCCGCATCGCGTTCTGCCCGGAAAAGTCGATCATCCGCCGCCGTGAATGCCCCAGCGCCACGTGACCCAATTCGTGCGCGATCACGCTGGCCAGTTCCTCGGCGGTCACCTCGCCGTTGCGGAATTTGCGATAGAACCCCCGCGTGATGAAGATCCGTCCGTCCGGTGCGGCCAACCCGTTCACCGGGTCGATCTCGTAAATGTGCACCTTGATCCGGTTCAGGTCGAGCGCCTTGGCCATGCGGTCGGTCAGGCGCTTCAGCTGGGGATCGGCCAGCTCGGTCGACCGCTGATCCAGCTCCTTCGAGGTCCGCCAGACCGAGAAGCGGTACATCACGAGCGCATAGAGGATGGCCAGCAGGATGGGCGAAAATTTCAACATGAGGCATATATGGGGCAGGCCGTGCGCCTTGCAAAGCCACCCGCCAGACAGAATTGCCATGGGCGCATCCGGAAAAGGTCCGGTATTCCGGAATGCCCTGTTGCCGCGCGATGGCGTTGAGTGCCGCTACCGATATCAACCTCTTGAAAACGAAGGAGGCTTTCATGCCCAGAGGCGGAAACAATGGTGGCGGCAACGGTGGCAATGGCGGCGGGCTAAGTGGCTCGAACCGCGACGATCAGCTGGTCGGGACCGGTGCGGACGAGTTCATCTTTGGCAATCGCGGCGACGATACCATTGACGCGGGCGGCGGGTCCGACACCGTCACCGGCGGCAGCGGCGCGGATGTGTTCGTCATCACGCCCGACAGCGACCGCATCGTCATCACCGATTTCGAGGACGGCATCGACCGGATCGACGTCTCGGGCTTCGGTTTCGACGTGAACGACATCAATGGCGGGCAATATGTCGGGTATCTCGCCGATGCGAATGGCGACACCTACCTGCAGTTCTTTGACACCACCAGTGGCGATATGGTGGCCGAGGTGGTGTTGCAGGATTTCAACTATACGCTGATCGATCCGAGCGATTACATCCTGTGACATGCGGGCGCCCGGGGCCAGACCCCGGGCGTTGACAGATCAGCCAAAGATCTCGCCGAACGTGCCGCGATACAGGCCGGACAGCTCCGTCAGCGGTGCTTCGGACGCCCCAAAGCGCACGGTGTCGCCGCCGAACTTGCCGACCGTGTGGATCGTCACCCCGGCTTGCCCCGCCGCGCCCATTAGCGCCTCGGCCTGATCGAAGTTGCAGGCGATCAGGTAGCGGCCCTGATCCTCGCCGAACAGTTCGGCGGTGTTGTCCGTATCCAGATGTACGCCCACGCCGGACGCCTCGGCCATCTCGAAGGCCGCAAGCGCTAGCCCGCCATCGGCGAGATCGGTGCAGCACTTGATCCAGGCGCGGTTGGCGCGGATGAATTCACCGTTGCGGCGTTCCTCGTCGAGGTCCACATGCGGCGCGTCGCCATCCTCGCGGTTGAACACCTCGTAGAGCAGGGCGGACTGACCCAGATGGTTGCCGGTGCGGCCCACCAGAAGGGCCACATGCCCGTCTCGCGCATAGTCGAGGATCGGCTCCTCGTCGGCGGCGATCAGGCCCACTGCACCGATGGTCGGCGTCGGCAGGATGCCCTGACCGTCGGTCTCGTTATACAGCGACACGTTGCCCGACACGATGGGCATGTCCAGCGCCGTGCAGGCCTGCCCGATGCCGTCCAGCGCGCCGACGAACTGGCCCATGATCTCGGGCTTTTCGGGGTTGCCGAAATTGAGGTTGTCGGTGGTGGCCAAGGGTTTCGCGCCCACGGCGGTCAGGTTGCGATAGGCCTCGGCCACCGCCTGCTTGCCGCCCTCGACCGGGTTGGCGCGCACGTAGCGCGGCGTCACGTCCGAGGTGAAGGCCAGTTTCTTTTCCGTCCCGTCGACGCGGATCACGCCGGCGCCAAAGCCGGGGATGCGCACCGTATCCGCCATGACCTGGCTGTCATATTGCTCATAGACCCACGCCTTCGACGCGTAGTTTGGCGAGCAGATCAGCCCCTTGAGCCCGTCGATCGGGTCGATCTGCGGCACATCGGCCAGCGGTTCGGCGGCGGGGGTCGGCACGTGCGGGCGGTCGTATTCCGGGGCCGAGGAGGACAGGCGCGACAGCGGCATATCGGCCATGCAGGTGCCGTTATGCATGATGAGAAAGCGGTCCTCGGCAATCGTTTCACCGACGATGGCAAAGTCGAGGTCCCATTTGTCAAAGACGGCCTTGGCCTCGGCCTCTTTCGCCGGGTCCAGAACCATCAGCATGCGCTCCTGCGACTCGGACAGCATCATTTCATAGGCGGTCATGTTCGCTTCGCGCTGCGGGACCTTTTCCAGATCCAGCCGGATGCCAAGCCCGCCCTTGTCGCCCATTTCCACGGCAGAACAGGTCAGACCCGCCGCGCCCATGTCCTGAATGGAAATCACCGCGCCGGTGCGCATCAGCTCCATGCAGGCTTCCATCAGGCGCTTTTCGGTGAAGGGGTCGCCGACCTGAACGGTGGGGCGCTTTTCCTCGATGCTCTCGTCGAACTCGGCCGAGGCCATTGTCGCGCCGCCGACGCCGTCGCGCCCGGTCTTGGCCCCCAGATACACGACCGGGCGACCAACGCCGCTGGCCGCCGAGTAGAAAATCTTGTCCGCATCGGCAAGACCTGCGGCAAAGGCGTTGACCAGACAGTTGCCGTTATAAGCGGGGTGAAAGCGCACCTCGCCGCCCACGGTCGGCACGCCAAACGCGTTGCCGTAACCGCCGACCCCCTCGACCACGCCATGCACCAGCTGGCGGGTCTTGCGGTGGTCTTTTTCACCGAAGGACAGCGAATTCATCGCCGCAATCGGGCGCGCACCCATGGTGAACACGTCGCGTAGGATACCGCCAACGCCGGTCGCGGCCCCTTGGTAAGGCTCGATATACGAGGGGTGGTTGTGGCTTTCCATCTTGAAGACCACGGCCTGACCATCACCAATATCGACCACACCGGCATTCTCGCCGGGGCCGCAGATGACCTGCGGGCCGGTGGTGGGCAGCTTCTTGAGGTGGATTTTCGACGATTTGTAGGAACAATGCTCGTTCCACATCGCCGAGAAGATGCCGAGTTCGGTGAATGTCGGCTCGCGGTTCAGGATGCGCAGGATTTCCGCATATTCATCGGGCTTGATGCCGTGGGCTGCGATCAGGTCTTCGGTGATGGCCGGCTCTTGCATGGGAAACATCCTGTCAGGCTGGGAGGCGTCGCGTTGCGCCTCCCTTTATGACATGGGGTTCGCAAGGACAATGGGCCAGTGTCAGGGGGTGCTGCCCTCGGACAGGATCACGGGCGTGCGGACGGGCTGACCGGCGGCAAAGAAGGGCGCGCCGGAACTGTGGCCGCGCAGACGCGCCCCAAGGCCGCGCGCCAGAATGTTCACCCCGGTCCGGGCAAAGCCGTATTGCCGCACCTCGCCCTTGGCGCTTTTGGTCATGACGCAGGCGACCAGCGGGCCGTAGCCGTCGCTGTTGGCGGGCACCACCATGCCAACAAAGGGCAGGCGGGGGCCATTCAACGTGTTGGCGATCGGGGTCTTGCAGCAGCCCGCATACCAGCGCAGCAGGCCCTTCGGCGTCAGGCGCAGATTGGCCAGATGCTCGGCCCCTTTGGTGATCGTGACCGCCGAGGGCAGGGTCTGGAACAGTTCGGTGCCGCCCTTGTCATCCATCATCGTCTCGGCACCAAGCGCTGCCGCATAGGCCTGACAGTCGCTGCAATAGCAGCGCAGCCGCGTGCCGGGCGCGGTGGGGGCAATGGTCCAGTGCATCGCGCCACAGGCGCAGCGCAGATCGCGTGCCATGAAATAGCCCCCATCTTGCAAAGATCCCGGCCAGCTTTCCGCCCATACCCGAAAGAGGCAAGCCCCTTGGCAAAAAAAAGGCCGAGCACAAAGCTCGGCCGTAGTCCAACAGGGAGGTATGAAGATGAAGCGCGAATGCGCATTTCATCGTTCATGTGCCAAATATTGCATCGGTACTGAAACGATCAAGGAAAAACATGTCGCACACGCAGCATTGCCGCTATGCGTGATCTGCATACCACAGAGCGAGTTTCAATCCGGGGTTGATCTCAGTCGGCGCCCATCGCCCTTCTTGACCTGCGATGTGCCATGATTTCCTCTTGCACGAAATCGCGGAAGGCAGCGACCCGCTTCGACTGCCGCAATTCTTCAGGATATGCCAGAAAAACAGGCACTTCGCCTGATTCCACATCAGGAAGCACGCGGACCACGCTGGGGAAATCCTCGATGATGTAGTCGGGCAGGACGCCGATCCCGAGGTTCGAGATCACCGCCTGCAAGACGCCGAAATAGTTGTTCACGGTCAGCGTCTGCTCGATGTCGTTGGTCAGCAGTTCCTGAACCAGCTGCATGCCGGCGCTGACTTGGGCGGAGGAGGGATTCTGGCAGATCAGGCGGTGATGGCTCATATCGGCCATTGTTTTCGGCTCGCCATGTTGAGCGAGGTAGTCCGGCGACGCGTATAGCCGCATGCGAATCGACATCAGGCGCTTGCGCACCAGATCGGCCTGGCTGGGCTCTTTCATGCGGATGGCGACATCGGCCTCGCGCATGGGCAGGTCAAGCACCCGTTCCTCAAGCATGAGTTCGATGTTGAGGTCGGGGTAGGTCTCGTAAAGCTTGGCAAGGCGCGGTGCCAGCCAGAGCGCGCCGAACCCGTGCGTGGTCGTGACCCGCAACTTGCCAAAGACCTCTTCCTCGCTGTCGCGGATGCGCGCGGTCGCGGCCTCGACCCTTTTGTACATCGACTGGGTCGCATCGAACAGCAATTCCCCCTGTTCGGTGAGAATCAGCCCGCGCGCATGACGGTGGAACAGCGTGGTGTTCAGCGATTCCTCAAGCGCACGAATCTGCCGCGACACCGCCGATTGCGACAGGTGCAGCACATCGCCCGCATGGGTCAGGCTGCCCGCATCGGCAACCGCGTGAAAGATTCTGAGCTTGTCCCAGTCCATGACATTCACTTTGCTGTCCCGCGCACTACCTACAAGACATAATCAAAAATGCTAACACAAACATGACCCCGGGCTTGAAAAACATGAAGATTTTCCTGTTCAGGTCAACAATTGCGACCTAATATTCATGTGAAATGCACATATATTCAGCGCAGGGAGGCGCAGGATGGGTACGCATCAAATTTCGCTGAATGACCGATTTGACCTGACACAGGACACGGTCCTGTTGAACGGCACGCAGGCTCTGGTCCGCCTGATGCTCATGCAAAAACAACGCGACCGGGCGGCGGGGCTGAATACGGCAGGCTATTGCACGGGCTATCGCGGCTCGCCTTTGGGGGCGGTCGATCTGCAGATGCGCCGCGCCGAAAAGCTGCTCGTCGAGAATGACATCACCTTTCAGGAAGGGCTGAACGAAGACCTCGCCGCCACTGCGATCTGGGGCAGCCAGCAGGCGGAATTGCGCGGCGAGGGCAAGTATGACGGCGTCTTCGGCCTGTGGTACGGCAAGGGGCCGGGCGTGGATCGGTCCGGCGATGTGATGCGCCACGCCAACATGGCGGGGACCTCCGTCCATGGCGGCGTGCTGATGGCGATGGGCGATGACCACACGGGTGAGTCCTCGACCGTGCTGCACCAGTCCGAATGGGCGCTGGTCGATGCCTACATGCCGGTGGTGTCGCCCGCTGGTGTTCAGGAAATCCTCGATTACGGGCTTTACGGCTATGCGCTGAGCCGCTTTGCCGGCGTCTGGGTCGGGCTCAAGACCATGAAGGACACGATCGAGGCCACGGCGGTGGTCGATGGCCGCCCGGATCGTCTGAACTTCGTTACGCCGGATTTCCCCATGCCCGAGGGCGGTCTGAACATCCGCCTCGCCGACACGCCGCACGCGCAAGAGGCGCGGATGATCGACGCCAAACGCTTTGCCGCCGAGGCGTTTTCGCGCGCCAACGGCATGGACAAGCGCGTCTGGGGCAAGCCGGGGGCCAAGATCGGTCTGGTCTCGGCAGGCAAGAACTGGCTCGACCTGCTGCACGCGCTGTCGTTGCTGGGCATCGATGAGGCAGAGTGTGAACGTCTCGGCATAACCACCTATAAAGTCGGGCAAACTTTCCCTCTGGACATGCAGGGATTCCACGACTGGGCCGAGGGGCTCGACCTGATCGTCATCGTCGAGGAAAAGCGCAAGCTGATCGAGGTGCAGGTCAAGGAAGCCATCTTTGACGACCGCCGGGGCCGCCGTGTCTATGGCTGGTACAAGGGCGGCGCGGGCAATATGCACCGCGAGGAGTTGTTCCCCACCAAGGGGGCGCTCGACCCGATCTGGATCGCCAAGAAACTGGGCGATATCTTGGTGGAAGAGGGCCGCGGCACCGACCGGGTCAAGGCCGGGCTGGCCTCTCTGGACGAGGCAACGCGCGCCGACAATGTCGAGGAAATCGCCGCCCGCATCCCGTATTTCTGCGCGGGCTGCCCGCATAACAGCTCGACCAAGGTGCCCGAGGGCAGCCGCGCCTATGCGGGCATCGGCTGTCATTACATGGTGCAATGGATGGACCGCTCGACCGTGGGGTTCACCCATATGGGCGGCGAGGGCGCGAATTGGATCGGCGAAGCGCCGTTTTCCAAGCGCGACCACGTGTTCCAGAACCTCGGCGATGGCACCTACAACCATTCGGGCGTGCAGGCGATCCGCGCGGCCTTGGCGGCTGGTACCAACATCACCTACAAGATCCTGTATAACGACGCCGTCGCCATGACCGGCGGGCAGCCCAACGAGGGTGGCCTGTCGCCGCAACGCATCGCGGCAGAGGTCAAGGCGATGGGCGTGCCGACCGTCACCGTCGTCTATGACGAGAAAGAGGACCTTGAGCCGCGCGATTTCGGCCCCGGAATCGAGGTGCATGAACGCGCCGAGCTTCAGACGGTGCAAGAGAAACTGGCCACAACCCCCGGTGTTTCCGTCCTGATTTACGTTCAGACCTGCGCCGCCGAGAAACGCCGCCGCCGCAAGCGCGGCAAGTTTCCCGATCCCGATCAGCGGGTCTTCATCAACACCGACATTTGCGAGGGGTGCGGCGATTGCGGGGTGCAGTCGAACTGCGTCGCCATCGTGCCGGTGGAAACCGAACTGGGCCGCAAGCGCGCCATCGACCAATCCGCCTGCAACAAGGATTTCTCTTGTCTCAAGGGGTTCTGCCCCAGCTTTGTCACGCTCGAAGGCGCGACCCCGCGCAAGGCCGCGACCACGGCGCTTGAATTGCCGGACCTGCCTACGCCCGATCTGCCGACAATCGACGGCACGTGGAATGTCATCGTCACCGGCGTTGGCGGTACAGGGGTGGTGACGATTGGTGCCGTGCTCGCGCAGGCCGCGCAGATCGACGGCAAGGGCGCCGCAATGATGGAGATGGCGGGCCTCGCACAAAAGGGCGGCGCGGTGCATATCCACCTGCGTCTGGCCGAAAAGCCGTCCGATATCAGCGCTGTGCGCGTTGCAACGGGCGAGGCCGACGCGCTGATCGGGGGTGATCTGGTCGTCTCTGCCGGGGCCAAGACGCTGGGTCTGACGCGGACCGGGCGCACCGGTGCTGTCGTCAACAGCCACGAGATCATCACCGGGGACTTCACCCGCAACACGGAATTTTCCTTGCCTACGGACAGGTTGCGGCTGTCTCTTGAGGCGCGACTTCAAGAGCGGGTGGACTTCTTCGACGCCTCCGATCTGGCCAAGGAGACGCTGGGCGACAGCATCTTTTCCAACATGATGATCCTCGGTGCGGCGTGGCAGCGCGGGCTGATCCCGCTGTCGCTGGAGTCGATCAACGATGCGATCCGCCTGAACGGCGCGGCGGTCGAGGGCAACCTGAAGGCTTTCGACTATGGCCGCTGGGCGGTTCTGCACCCCGAGGATGCGGCGCGCATCACGACGCCGACCGTCACCGCCAAGCCCAAGACGCTTGAGGAAAAGATCGCCTTCCGGGCCGAGCATCTGACGGCCTACCAAGGCAAGCGTCTGGCCAAACGCTATCGCAAGCTGGTGGACGGGATCGACGATCCCGCGCTGAAGGAAGCGGTGGCCAAGGGCTATCACAAAGTCCTCGCCTACAAGGACGAATACGAGGTCGCCCGGCTGGCCTTGGATAGCCGCAAGAAGGCCGCGCAGGAATTCGACGGCGATTTCAAGATGACCTTCCACCTTGCGCCGCCGATCCTGTCGAAAGAGGGCGCGGATGGCCGCCCGCTGAAGAAACGCTTTGGCGAGGGGATGTTGCGGGGCTTCGGCGTTTTGGCGCGTCTGAAGGGCCTGCGCGGCACGCCCTTCGATCCATTCGGACGCAGCGAGGAACGCCGGATGGAACGGGCGCTCATCAAGCAATACGAGCAGGATATGGCGGCTTGGCTGACCAAAGGCGATGCCAATCGCGACGCCCTGATCGCGCTGGCGGAATTGCCGCTGACGATCCGCGGCTTTGGTCCGGTCAAGCAGGCCAATGCCGCCAAGGCCGAAAAGCGGCGCGAGGAATTGCTGGCCGCTTTGCAGGCGGGGCCTGCGCCGATGGCAAAAGCCGCCGAATGATCTTGCAGGCCGGGGATCTTCACCGGCCGCTTTCATGAATTTGTCACCCGGCTGTTACAAAATCTGGTCAGAGCACTGAAACCGCGTTACAGCGCGGCCAAACCGCAAGGACCGATACCATGCCCGACCAAAGACAGGTCGCCCGCGACATCTCCTATGCCTGGTCCGCCCAGACCAAGGGCGGGCGTGCGCTGATCCGCCTGATGGAGAACGCCACCGGCCGGATCAGCCTGATCCGCCGGGCCGAAGGTTATGATGCCGATATCGCCGCCGGGCGGGACTTCTGGCAGGTGATGGTCGAACGCTACGGTCTGGGCCTCGAGGTGATCGGCGGCCGCCTTGAAAACCTGCCGACTGACGGCCCGCTCGTGGTCATCGCCAACCATCCTTACGGCATTCTCGACGGGCTGATGCTGGGCCATATCCTGTCTGTCGCCCGGGGTGATTTCCGCATTCTCGCGCACAAGATCTTTCGCAAGGCCGAGGAGTTGGACAAGATCATCCTTCCGGTCAATTTCGACGAGACGAAGGAGGCCGTGCAGCAGAACCTCGCCACCCGCAAGGAAGCGCTGCACTATCTGGGGCAGGGTGGCTGCATCGGGATTTTCCCCGGCGGCACGGTGGCCACGGCGGCCAAGCCCTTTGGCCAGCCGATGGATCCCGGCTGGCGGACGTTTACCGCCAAGATGATCGCCAAGTCGGGCGCGACGGTGGTGCCGATTTTCTTCGACGGGCACACCTCGCGCCTGTTCCAGCTGGCCAGTCATCTGCATACGACCCTGCGCATGGGATTGTTGATCAAGGAATTCCGCAAACGCGTCGATACGCCGGTGCGCGTCGCCATCGGCGATCCGATCCCGCCGGCGAAACTCGACGCATTTGCCGGCGATCCGCGCGGGCTTATGGATTTCCTCAGGAAGGCGACGTATGAGTTGTCTCCACACCCGCTCAAATCCTTTGATTACGGGTTCGAATTCGAAGACAGACATCGCAGCGGGGACAAACCCCGCCGTTACTAGGGGCAGTGCCATGGCAGTGGGTATTTTCGACAGCGGTCTGGGCGGACTGACGGTGCTGGACGCGGTGACGCGGCGGCTGCCGGATCAGCCTTTCGTCTATTTCGGCGACAACGCGCATGCGCCCTATGGGGTGCGGGATGCCGATGACGTCTACAATCTGACGACCAAGGCCGTGGAACGGCTGTGGGAGGCGGGCTGCGATCTGGTGATTCTGGCCTGCAACACGGCATCGGCGGCGGCGCTGCGGCGGATGCAGGAAAACTGGATTCCCCGCGACAAGCGGGTGCTGGGCGTCTTCGTTCCGCTGATCGAGGCGCTGACCGAACGGCAATGGGGCGACAATTCCCCGCCGCGCGAGGTGGCGGTCAAGCATGTGGCCTTGTTCGCCACGCCCGCCACGGTCAGCAGCCGGGCGTTTCAGCGCGAACTGGCCTTCCGCGCCATCGGAGTCGATGTCGAGGCGCAGTCTTGCGGCGGCCTTGTGGATGCCATCGAAGAGGGCGACATGATCCTCGCCGAGGCGCTGGTGCGCAGCCATGTGGACGCGCTCAAGCGCAAGATGCCCAACCCCGAGGCGGCGATCCTTGGCTGCACCCATTACCCCCTGATGGAGGAAATCTTCCAAGAGGCGCTGGGGCCGGAGGTGACGGTTTACAGCCAAGCCAATCTGGTGGCGGACAGCCTTGCAGATTACCTTGTGCGGCATCCGAACATGCGCGGCACCGGGACCGAAGAGATGTTCCTGACCACCGGCGACCCGTCCAAGGTCGGACGGCACGCGACGCGGTTCCTCAAGCGCGAGATCACCTTCATCAAGGCGTGATCTCGCGCCAGACTGGGGTCGCCGTCAGGCGGCCTCGATTTCCAGAGCCGCCGGCGCAGGTCGGCGCTGCGGGCAGTCGCCGCGCAGCAGGATCAGCAGGCGTTCGGCGGCCATTGGCGACAGGCGCTGTTCCAGCGCGCGCCGCGTCAGGCTGAACCATGCCGGATGACCGGCCGCCGTGTCGGCGCGGCGCCATCCCATGCACCAGCCGGGAAACACCCGCTGATCCGGGCCACCGGCCGTGCAGTTCGACAGGATGGTGATGTCGTGATGACGGGGGTCGTGGCTGATCCGCTCCATGACCTGATCGACCATGGCATCGGGGCCCTCGACCACCTGCAGAAAGCTCTGGGCCTTGTAGACCAGAAGGCCCGAGATGCCCTCGACCTTGTTGCGGTGCCACGTGTGCAGCAGCAACTCATCGAGTTCCTCATCACTCAGGCGGCGGTCGGTCTGGCTGACATAGATGATACGTTTCATGACACCCCAAGCTCACGTTTTATCCCTGTGAACCGGGGTAGCAGGCGAATCTTAACAGAATATCAGAAGGCGGGGGTCTGGCCCGACGAAAACCCCCGCTTCAGTGCCGAACGGTCTGCGCCTCGTATTCCGGCGCGCGCGGGCCGACATCGCCCTCCCACCAAGCGCGCTTGATGCCTTGGTACACGGTGATCTCGGTGCCGCGCCCGATCTGGGCGAGCGCGTCGGGCCGATAGAGCATGCTTTGCCCCGTCCGGCCGGATGCCTCGCGCCAATGGACGCGGTACAGGCGCTGTTTGTTCACGGTGACGCTGCTGGGTTCGACACCCGTCACGGTGACGTGTTCGCGCGCCCCGTAGCGGCGGGCACGGGTGGCGGCGACGGCGCGCCCGCCCCAGAACCATAGCCCGATCAGAAAGGCCACGGCAAAGACCAGCCCGATGATCTGCGCCACCACCGCGCCGGTATGGGTCTCGCCTTGGCTGAGTTCCAGCCGGTCCGGCTCGCTGGCAAGGTACCAGACCGGCATCACGGCCCCGACCTGCGTGCGGTTATACAAGGACGAGCCGACCGAGCGATGCACGTTCATGTCCTGCCCGGCCTGCGTCGTGTAATCGAGAACGAGGTAATAGGTCACCGTCCGGTCGCCATCGCTGTCGCGGCTTTCGCGGAAATAGCGGTCGGTGACCTCGGCAGTGGTGCGCAGCCCTTCGGTCTCGAACCGGGCGGCCGTGTGATAGGCCGATAGGCTGATGAGGGTCAGGATCGCAAAGATCGCAAGGAAGATCAGGCTGATCCATCCCCCCATGCGCCAGAACAGGGAGAACAGGGAAACGGGCGAGGTTGCAATCTGTCGTGCCATGGTGGCCTCCTGTCGGGTCGGATATCCCATCCTGACGCGGCAAACCGCCGGGGATCAATCGTGGTATTCCCGACCTTCGCGGTTGATTGTGAAGGGATTCCGTCGTAACCGCTGACGCAAAGGGGACTTGAGATGACCAAAGGGCATCTGGCACTTCGACGATGACCATGCGCGCACATCTTGCGCGCTTTTCGTGTTTGCCCCAACCTTTCAGCGACCTCCCAACAGGGCGCGCCTTTTCCAGACAGGACAGAACCATGCCACATTCCATCGCCATCATCGGCGCTTCGGGCTATACCGGGGCCGAGCTGATCCGGATCATCGCCACTCATCCGTCTTTCGAGATCAAGGCCTTGGCCGCCAATTCCAAGGCCGGTCAGAGCATGGCACAGGTGTTTCCGCATCTGCGCCATCTCGACCTGCCGGACCTTGTGACGTGGGAAGAGATCGATTTCGACCAGATCGACCTGTGTTTCTGCGCCCTGCCGCACAAGACCTCGCAGGAGGTGATCTCGAAACTGCCGATGTCGGTCAAGATCGTCGATCTGTCGGCGGATTTCCGGCTGCGCGATCCGCAGGCCTATGCGCAATGGTACGGCAATGAGCATGCCGCGAAAGAGATTCAGAAAGAGGCGGTCTATGGCCTGACCGAGTTCTATCGTGACGAGATCGCAGGCGCGCGGCTGGTGGCGGGCACGGGGTGCAACGCGGCCACGGGGCAGTTCATCCTGCGGCCGCTGATCGCCGCCGGGGTGATCGATCTGGACGATATCATCCTTGATCTGGCCTGTGGTGTGTCCGGGGCGGGGCGGTCGCTGAAGGAAAACCTGCTGCATGCGGAACTGTCCGAGGGGACGAATGCCTATTCGGTCGGCGGCACGCATCGGCATCTGGGCGAGTTCGATCAGGAGTTCAGCGCCATCGCGGGCCGCGAGGTGAAGATCCAGTTCACGCCGCATCTGGCGCCGTTCAACCGGGGTATTCTGGCAACCGGCTATGTGAAGGGCGAGGCGCAGGCTATCCATGAGGCCTTGGTCGCGCAATATGCCGAAGAGCCGTTCATCGAGGTGCTGCCGCTGGGCGAGACGCCGTCGACCCACCATGTGAGGGGCTCGAATTTCGTGCATATCGGCGTGGTCGCGGACCGTTTGCCGGGCAAGACCATCGTGGTTGCGGCGCTCGACAACCTGTTCAAAGGCTCGTCGGGGCAAGCGGTGCAGAATGCCAACCTGATGCTGGGCGAGGACGAAACCGCCGGGCTGATGCTGGCACCTTGCTTTCCCTAGGCCGTTGCCGAGCGGTGCGGCTGCGCCGCGCTCTTTTCTCTGGGGGCGTTGCCCCCAGACCCCCGTTGGGGCTCTGCCCCAAACCCCGCGGTATTGTCTGCCAGAAGAAGCAAAGGCGCGGCATTTTGTGCCGGGCCTCCCCAAGTCCGGCGTTATCGATTATATAGCTTGTGAACCCGTCTAGGAGTGTCGCAATGGCCCTGAAATCGCTGAAGAAAAAGAGACGTATCCAGATCATTGCGATGGCGGTGATCGCGCTGGTGATTTCCACGGGGTTGATCGGGTATGCGATGCAGGACGGGATCAACTTCTTTCGCTCGCCCTCGCAAGTGATGGCCGAGCCGCCGGCGCCCAGCGAGACCTTCCGTATTGGCGGATTGGTCGAAGAGGGGACGCTTGTGCGCGGTGAAGGCGAGCAGGTGCGCTTTTCCGTGACCGATGGCGGGGCGACGGTGCCGGTCGTCTATACCGGCGTGCTGCCCGACCTGTTCGAGGAGAACCAAGGTATGGTCGGCACCGGCCGATACGTCGACGGTATCTTTGAAGCGTCTGAAATCCTTGCGAAACATGATGAGACCTACATGCCGAAAGAGGTCGTCGACGCGCTCAAGGAGCAGGGGGTCTACAAGGAGCCCGAAAGCTGAGTCAGGCCTTGGGCAGGACGATATAGGCGCGTAGCCCGCGCGTGTCGCTTTCGAGATGGAGGCCGCCGCCGGATTGGCGGGCAAACCCGGCCACCGCCGACAGACCGAGCCCCACGCCTTCGCCGACGGGTTTGGTCGTGTAGAATGGCTCTGCGAGCTTTCCCAGCGCTTCGGCGGACACGCCGGGTCCGTCATCTTCGACGAGGATCGCGGGGTAGGGCGGGGCAGTGCCCAAGGGCGGATCGAGGTCGGGGCGCGTGGCGAGGGTCACCGCCTTGACGGTGATCGAGCCCTTCCGCCCGAGGGCATCCTGAGCGTTCAGGCACAGCTGGATCACGCAGGTTTCCAGCATCTCGCGGTCCACATGCACGTAGATCGGGTCGTCGAAACCGGAAACCTGAACCGAGATGCCGGATTCCAGCAGGTCGCGCAGCACCGGTTCGAGCCGAAGGACAAAGCCGCCCAACTCGGTCGGGCTGGTGTTGAGCCGGGTGCGCCCGCTGGAGGCCAGCAATTGCTTCACGGTCATCGCCGCGCGTTGGGCGGCCTCTCGGCTTTGGCGCAGGGCGGCGGATTTTTCCGTCGGGTCGTCGAGCAGGTCGTGCAATTCGAGATTGCCGATGATCGCCGTCAGCAGATTGTTGAAATCATGCGCCACACCGCCGACGAATTGCCCGAGCGCCCGCGATTTCATTGCACCGGCGTAGCGGCGCTCGGCATCGCGCCGGGCCTTGTGCCGCGCGGTGCGGGCTTGGCTGGCCTTTATGAAATACAGCAGCGTGGCAAGGCAGACGGCACCGGCGACCATCTGTTGCGCGAGCCCGGTCAGCATGGGCAGCACGGACAGGAAGCTGCCGAACGTGCCGATGGCGAAACTGGCGCTGTCGAGCCACACCGCGTCGGGCGCGGGGTCGGGTCGCTGGATCAGGAAGAGGGCCGTGCCGACCAGCGCATAGGCGCCGACCAGCATGTAGATTGGGTCGCCCAGACTCATCGTGTAGATCGGACCCAGATAAAACGTGCTGATACTGAGGATGTACAGGGCGCGGGCCAAGTTCAGTCGCGCAGCGCTCGCATGAGCGCCGGGCTCACCGGGGCGGACCGTCCACCAGAAGACCAGTACCGTCAGGTAATACATCGCCGCCCAGACGACGAAGAAGACGTCCTGCGTCAGCGTGATCATCAGGGCCGAAACGACAACGACGATCCCTTGGCGCAAAGCCAGTTCGATCGGTTCCCCGAACTCCGACTGGTACAGCCCTTCGAGGCGTTCTGTTACGGTTTCGGTCATTCACATCGCGACGTTTCAAGCCCGCGGATTGTTTAGCACGTAAGCATTTTCACTCAAGGCCACCATGGTCTGACATGCAAAAGGCGCGCCTCCTTCGGCGGAGACGCGCCCAAACGTTTCGTTCGCAGGGGTTCAGATCAACGCAGGATTGAGCGCCCTGCATAGATGGCGGTTTCACCCAGCATTTCCTCGATGCGGATCAGCTGGTTGTACTTCGCCAGCCGGTCCGAGCGCGCCAGCGAGCCGGTCTTGATCTGACCGCAATTCGTGGCCACGGCGAGGTCGGCAATGGTGGCATCCTCGGTCTCGCCCGAGCGGTGCGACATGACATTGGTCATGCGCGCGCGGTGCGCCATTTCCACCGCTTGCAGCGTTTCGGTCAGCGAGCCGATCTGGTTCACCTTGACCAGCATCGAGTTCGCGCAGCTTTGCTCGATCCCCATGGACAGGCGGGCCGGGTTGGTCACGAACAGGTCGTCGCCCACCAGCTGCACGGTTTCCCCCAGCACCTCGGTCAGCATCGCCCAGCCGTCCCAGTCATCCTCGGAACAGCCATCCTCGATCGAGATGATCGGGTAGTCGTTCACCAGCGCCTGCAGATAGGCGACGTTTTCATCCGGGGTCAGGGACAGGCCTTCGCCCTTCATCTCGTACTTGCCGTCCTTGAAGTATTCGGTCGCGGCGCAGTCGAGGGCCAGATAGATATCCTCACCCGGCTTGTAGCCGGCCTTCTCGATGGATTTCAGAATGAAATCAAGCGCGTCGCGGGTGGACTTCAACTCAGGCGCAAAGCCGCCCTCGTCGCCCAGACCGGTGGACATGCCAGCGGCGTGCAGTTCCTTCTTGAGCGTGTGAAAGACTTCGGAGCCCATGCGCACGGCGTCACGGATGTTCGTGGCGCTGACCGGCATGATCATGAATTCCTGAATGTCGATCGGGTTGTCGGCATGCTCACCGCCGTTGATGATGTTCATCATCGGAACGGGCAGGGTGCGCGCCGAGGTGCCGCCGATATAGCGGAAGAGCGGCTGACCGGTGTATTCCGCGGCGGCCTTGGCCACAGCCAGAGACACGCCCAGAATGGCGTTGGCGCCCAGACGGCCCTTGTTGTCGGTGCCGTCCAACTCGATCATCGCCATGTCGATGGCGACCTGCTCGGTCGCGTCGAAGCCAACGATGGTCTCGGCGATCTCACCGTTCACGGCAGCCACGGCTTCGAGCACGCCCTTGCCCATGTAGCGGCTCTTGTCGCCGTCGCGCTTTTCCACCGCCTCATAAGCGCCGGTGGACGCCCCCGAGGGCACGGCGGCGCGGCCCATGGTGCCGTCTTCCAGCGTGACGTCGACTTCGACGGTGGGGTTGCCCCGGCTGTCGAGGATTTCGCGGGCGTGAATGTCGATGATGGTGCTCATGGAACGCTCTCCTGAAGCTGATGTCGCGCGTGGTTTACCACCCGCGCGACGAAAGTAAATGATGCCGTTACCGCTAACGACTCTTTATTTCATGGGTTGCGCTAACGTCGCACGCTAACGGTGGCAAGGCTGGCCGGCGCGCTTTGCCGGGCCAGCCTGCGTTCGCGCATAAAGCTGTAAAGCCCCGCCCCAAGGATCAGCGCCGAGCCGATCAGCGTCCAGCGATCCGGGTAGTCGGCGAAAAAGATGATCCCGAAGGTGATCGAATAGATCAGCCTTGTGTAGCGGAATGGCGCGACCTGACTGGCCGGGGCCAGCCGCATCGCGGTGGTGATGGCGAGGTAACCAAAGGTGGTTACGAACACCGCGCCCGCGATCAGCGACCAGACATAGGGCGTGCTGACGACTTCCCAATTGCCAAGGCCCAGCAGCACGATGCCGGGCAGGATCGTCGCCGCAAACCCCCACATCGAGATCGCGATCGGGTGCATATGCGCAGGGCTCATCCGGGTGATCAGGTCGCGGGCGGAGAGGGCGGTGATGCCCATGACGGCGAACAGCTCCCATCCGGTGAATTGCGCGCCCCAAGGGCGGATCACGATCAACATGCCGATCAGGCCGACGACCACCGCCAGCCAGCGCCGCCAGCCCACGGTTTCCTTGAGAAAGATCGCAGCCCCCATCGTGACCACCAGCGGCCCGGCCTGCGTGATGGCAGCAAAGACCGGCAAGGATGTGTTGGACACGCCGACGATCATGCCGACCGCGGCGATCATTTCCGTGACATTGCGCCACAACAGCATCGGGTGCACCGCGTCGCGGGTCAGCAGGGGGATGCGTTTCAGGCGCGCCATGAAGATGAAGGCCAGCGTGCCGCCCAGCGACATGAACAGCATCATCTGGCCGACCGGCGCGACGGCGTTCGAGAGTTTCACGAACAGATCGGTCGTGGCCAGAAGGCCCATCGACACAATCATAAGTATAATGGCGCGCATCTCAGGTGATCACGTCGGGGGCATCCCTGCCGGTGCGTGATTTGATCTGGGCGAGGGCCTCGGCGGCGGCGATCACATCGGCCAGGGCCTCTTGCGGATCGCGGTCATAGTCCTCGGCCAATTGTTCGAGATAGACCCGCAGGGTCGCACCTTCGGTGCCGGTGCCGGACAGACGCAGCACAAGCCGCGCGCCGTTGGTAAAGCCGAAGCGCAGGCCCTGACCCTCGCTGCGCGAGCCATCGACCGGGTCGTCATAGGCAAAATCATCGGCGCTTTCGATGGTCAGCCCGGCGGCCTGTGTTCCGGGAAGGTCGCCGAGTTGCGCGCGCAGGTCATCGACCAGCGCATTTGCCGCCGCCGCATCAACGCCCTCGTAATCATGGCGAGAATAGTAATTCCGCCCGTAGCTTGCCCAGTGATCTTCAAGCAGCGCCTTAACGGAAATCTGCCGCTTGGCGAGGATATTGAGCCACATCAAGACAGCCCAGAGCCCGTCCTTTTCGCGCACGTGATCGCTGCCCGTACCGGCGCTTTCCTCGCCGCACAGGGTCGCCCTGCCATCGTCCAGCAGGTTGCCAAAGAATTTCCACCCCGTCGGAGTCTCGTAACACGGCAGGCCGAGTTTCTCGGCCACACGGTCCAGCGCGCGGCTGGTCGGCATCGAACGCGCGACGCCTTTCAAGCCCCCGGCATAGGCCGGCGCGCAGGTGGCGTTGGCGGCTATTGCGGCGAGGCTGTCGGAGGGGGTGACGTAGATTCCACGCCCGACGATCATGTTGCGGTCGCCGTCGCCATCGCTGGCGGCGCCAAAATCGGGGGCATCCGGGCCCATCATCTCGTCAACCAGTGGTTTAGCCCAGATCGGGTTCGGATCGGGGTGTCCGCCGCCGAAATCGGGCAGGGGCACGGCGTTGATGACGGACCCCTCAGGCGCGCCAAGCGTGCCTTCGAGGATGGCCTTGGCATAGGGGCCGGTGATCGCGTGCATGGCGTCGAAGCGCAGGGTAAAGCCGCCCGCGATCATCGCGCGCATGGCGTCGAAATCGAACAACTCTGCCATCAGTTCGGCGTAGTCGGTTACCGGATCGACCACGTCGACCACCATCTCGCCCAGCCGCGTTTCACCGATCACGGACAGGTCCACGTCTTGCGCCACGGCAATTCGATATTCGGACAAGGTCCGGGTCGCGTCGTAGATCGTGGAGGTCACGCTTTCGGGGGCGGGGCCGCCATTGGCGGTGTTGTATTTCACCCCGAAATCGCCGTCAGGCCCGCCGGGGTTGTGGCTGGCCGAAAGGATAATCCCGCCATCCGCCTTGCGCTTGCGGATCAGGTTCGATGCGGCAGGCGTCGACAGCAGCGCGTTCTGTCCGACGATCACGCGCGCTACGCCCTCGGCTGCGGCCATCCGCAGGACAACCTGCGCGGCTTCGGCGTTGAAGTGCCGCCCGTCGCCGCCCAGAACCAGCGTCTTGCCCGCGGCGCCGCCGATGCCGAGCCAGATCGACTGGATGAAATTTTCCAGAAAATGCGGGGCCTGAAAGACATGGGTCTTTTTCCTCAGCCCGGATGTGCCGGGCTTCTGGCCGTCAATCGGTTGCGTCTGAACGGAATTGATCTGCATGGTCATGCCTTTCGGTCAAATGCCTTGGGCGCACAATACGCCCGTGCCACGGCAGCGCAAGCGGCCTCTGGGCCTGCGATCCGCCCTGAAATGCCCGGCTTTTTGGCCGATTATGCGTGAAACGCCCTAATTCGTGCCCAGAACTTCGGCCAGATGCCCGGCGCAGCCACACAGGGCGGCGTAATCGTCGGTCACCAGATGCACCGGGAATTGCGTCACGAAGGGGCCAAAGCGGCCCTTGTCGGCCAGCGCCTCGGCGAACCCCATGCGCAGCAGGTGCGGGCCAAGATGGCCGGCCACCCCCCCCACAAGGTAGATGCCGCCATAGGGCAGGGTGGCCAATGCCAGATCTCCCGCATAGCGCCCTAGATAGCGCACGAAAAGCCGCACCGCGCGTTCCGCCTGCGCGTCACCCTTGTTGAAAAGGTCCATGATCGCGGCGGCGTCCAGCGGGTCGCCAAGCCCTTCGTCGTGGATCACGAATCCATAGAGCCGCTCCAGCCCTCGCCCCGACAGGATGTCCTCGACACCGGGCGAGGGGTGGCGTTCGGCGATCCACTCCACCAACCGCAATTCCTCGGGCGAGCGGGCTTGCAAGCTCATATGGCCGGCCTCGGCGGCGGGCACTAGCGTGCGTCCACCACAGGCCAGAACCGGCACCGCGTTCAGGCCGGTGCCGACATTGATGACCAGCCGCTGCGACGTGTCGCCCACGGGCCGACCCGGCAACAGCGTCTTGAAGGACCGCGCGTCGAAATAGGGCACAGCGTGGCCCTGTGCCTGCATGTCGTTGAGCAATTCGACCACCGGCACATCGAAGGCCAGACGCAAAGCGGCGCAGTCGATCGTCCAGTCGAGATTGGTCAGACTGCCGACGCCATCGTGAACCGGTCCGGCCATGTCGATGCAGATCGCCGCGGCGCGGCCGGGTGTGTGCGAGAGAAAATCGCGCAGGATCGGCTCGACCCCGGCGTGATCGGCATTGCGGTAGCGGCGGATCGAGCCATCGATCAGCTCGACCCCCTGACACAGTCCGACGCGGGTATTGGTGCCGCCGATATCGACGGTGATGAAGAGATCGGTCATGTCGACGCTCCTTTGGCGGATCAGCGCGTGGGGGCGGGGCCGGTCGAGGTTCCGATGATCAGCTCGGCCTCCAGCAGTCTGTGCTGCGGTTCCTGCCCCGGATCGTCGATCAACCGCAAGAGCATTTCCGCCGCAAGCACCCCCGCCTGCCGCACCGAGGATCGCGTGGCGGTAAAAATCGGGATGTTCTCGCCGTTCTTGAGATAGCTCAGGTCATCGTCATGGGTGATCACCGACACATCGCGCCCCATGACCCTGCCGATCTCGTGGATGGCCCGGCGCACGCCGATCGCCGTCATCATCGAGGAGACGACAAAGGCCGTGGGCGGATCATCGGTCGCCAGCATGTCCCGCGCGGACCGGTAGCCGTAGATTTCAGTCATCTCTTCGCCGCGCATCAGCTCCGGGTCGGGCGTCACGCCCCGGTCGGTCAGGGCCGCAAGATAGCCTTCGCGCCGTCTGTGGGCGAAATCCATGTGCTCCAGCCCGTTGATCAAGGCGATGCGGCGGTGATTGAGATCCAACAGGAAGTCGGTCGCGCGGCGGATGGCGCGGGCATTGTTCATGTCGAGCCACGAATAGGGCATGTTGATGTCGGAGGCCCGGCCGTGCACGACAAAGGGCAGGCCCAGTTCGGTCAGCAGCGGAATGCGCGGGTCGTCCATGCGCGGGCCGTGCATGATGATGCCGTCGACGCTGCCCCGGGTCCGCAGGTTGCGATAGGCCTCCTCTTCCTGCGAATCGTCGACAAGCGAGATCACGATCTCGTAGCCCCGTTGGGCATAGGTCGACCCGGCCCCGGCGATGAAGTCGCCAAAGACAGGGTTCACCATTTCGTGCTGATTGGACACGGGAATGACGTGCCCGATGGCGTGCGCCCGGCCCGTGGCCAGCCCCTTGGCGCGGGCATTGGGCCGGTAGTTCAGGGCATGCGCGGCCTCCTGCACCCGTTTGCGCGTGGCCTCCGAAACCTCCGGATAGCCGTTCAGCGCACGGCTGACCGTGGTTTGCGACAGGTTCAGGTGGCGGGACAGCTCTTTCAGGTTCATGTGTCTTAATGACCCGAAGCGCTTTGGATTTGTCAAGCGGCAGGCGCATCTTTTGGTGAAATCGCCGAGGCGGGACTGAAATATTTTTCGGGGCTGAAATCTCGATTCCCTTGGGAAATGGACTAATTGACGTTGACAGATGGGGGCGAGTCGCGCTTATTGTACCGCCACCCAAAGCGCTTTGGGAGAGTTTGGCGAAGCGCTGGACGTTATCGATAACGGACCGGGCATCAGGCTGGGTCCAGCAGGGAGGAACCTCATGACAACCACGAAACTGAACTTCTATCTGGGTGCGGCCACGGCAGCCCTGATCGCGGGCGGCGCAAACGCGGCGGACCTGACCATCGCCGGGCCTTGGACCGGCGCGGACGAGCAGCAGGTGCAGAACGTGCTCGACATCTTCCGCGAGCAGTCCGGCCTCGACGTGTCCTATGTCGGCTCCGACAGCTTCGAGCAGCAGATCGTCATCGATGCCGAGGCAGGCGCCGCGCCGAACATCGCCGTCTTCCCGCAGCCGGGCCTCGCGTCCGACATGGCAAGCCGCGGCTTCCTCGCGCCGCTCAAGGATGGCACCGCCGACTGGATTCGCGAAAACTATGCCGCGGGCCAGTCCTGGGTCGATCTGGGCACCTATGAGGGGCAGGACGGCAACGAGGACCTGTATGGCTTCTTCTACAAGGTCGATGTGAAGTCGCTGGTCTGGTATTCGCCCGAAACCTTCGAGGATGCGGGCTACGACGTGCCCGAGACGATGGAAGACCTCAAGGCGCTGACCGAGGAAATCGCCGCCAATGGCGAGACGCCTTGGTGCATCGGTCTGGGGTCCGGTGGTGCGACGGGCTGGCCCGCGACCGACTGGGTCGAGGACATGATGCTGCGCACCCAGTCGCCCGATGTCTATGACCAGTGGGTCGCCAACGAGATACCCTTCAACGACGAGCGCGTAGTGGGTGCGATCGAGGAATTCGGCTGGTTCATTCAGGATGCGCATGTGGCCGGTGGCAAGGGCGCCGTCGCCTCGACCGATTTCCGCGACAGCCCCAAGGGTCTCTTCTCGTCGCCGCCGCAATGCTACATGCACCGTCAGGCGTCCTTCATCCCGGCCTTCTTCCCCGAGGGGACCGAGGTGGGCGTGGATGTGGATTTCTTCTACTTCCCGGCCTATGCGGACAAGGATCTGGGCGCGCCGGTTCTGGGTGCGGGCACCCTGTGGGCCATCACCAACGAGAACGACGCGGCACATCAGTTCATCGAGTTCCTCCAGTCGGTTGAAGCGCATGAGGCCTGGATGGCGCAGAAGGGCTTCCTGACCCCGCATAAGGGCGTGAACCCGGATGCCTTCGGCGATCCGACCCTGCGCAAGATGAACGAAATCCTGCTGGGCGCGACCACCTTCCGCTTTGACGGGTCCGACCTGATGCCGGGTGCCGTGGGCGCGGGCAGCTTCTGGACCGGGATGGTCGACTATGCCGGTGGCAAGCCCGCCGAGCAGGTCGCTCAGGAAATCCAGGACAGCTGGGACAACAACAAGTAAGGCTTTGACCTTCATGTGAAAACACCCGTCCCGGGCGAAGACCCGGGACCTCACGGTCAATACTGGCAGAGGCCCCGGGTCTCTGCCCGGGGCGGGTGACACCAAGCGCGAACCTGCACATCGCGCGACCAGCCAAGGGGGAGGGGACTGGGATGCATCCAGCCATCATGGGTCTGTTGACCATTGCCGTGGGCGTAGGCGGCTGTATCGCCTACTTCTGGGGATCGAACCAGTTTCTCGACCGGGTGCTGTTTCCCGCCAAGGGGCCCAATGCGGGGCGCAACATCAACCGCGCCAACATGATCCGGCCATGGCTGTTCCTGTTCCCGGCCCTGTTCGCCCTGTCGCTTTACCTTGCCTATCCGGTGTTCGAGACCCTGCGCCTGTCGATGACCGACCGCGACGCGGGCGGCGCCTTCATCGGGCTTGCGAACTACATCCAGATGGCCGACGAGCCGAAATTCTGGGAAGCCATGCGCAACAACATGCTCTGGCTGATCGTCGTTCCGGCGCTGTCCACCGCCTTTGGCCTGCTGGTCGCGCAACTGACCGACCGGATCGGCTGGGGCAGCGTGGCCAAGTCGCTGATCTTCATGCCCATGGCGATCTCTTTCGTCGGCGCGTCGGTGATCTGGAAACTGGTCTACGACGCCCGTCCGCCGGGCACGGACCAGATCGGCGTTCTGAACGCGCTCTATGTCTGGTTCACCGGCAACGATCCGCAGCAATGGCTGACGATCCCGTTCTGGAACAACTTCTTCCTCATGGTCGTGCTGATCTGGATCCAGACCGGTTTCGCCATGGTGATCCTGTCCGCCGCCCTGCGCGGCATCCCCGAGGAAACCGTCGAGGCGGCCATCGTCGATGGCGCCAACCCCTTCCAGATTTTCTTCAAGATCAAGGTGCCGCAGATCATGGGGACGATCCTCGTGGTCTGGACGACAATCACCATCGTGGTGCTCAAGATCTTCGATATCGTCTACGCCATGACCAATGGCCAATGGGAGACGCAGGTTCTGGCCAATTACATGTTCGACAAGCTTTTCCGGTCGAATGACTGGGGCGTGGGGTCGGCCTCGGCCATGGTCATCATGCTGCTCGTCACCCCGATCCTCGTCTGGAACGTCTGGAATGCCCGCAAGGAGATGCGCTGATGGATAACATAGCCGGTTCCAAGTCCTCGCTCACATGGGCTGTCCATATCTCGGTCGCGCTTCTGGTGGCGCTGTGGCTGTTCCCGACCGTGGGCCTGTTCGTCTCGTCCTTCCGCACAGCAGACCAGATCGCGACGTCCGGCTGGTGGTCGTCGCTGTCCGAACAGGAAAGCCAGAACCCGTTCATCCGGGTTTCGGGTGATCAGGTTCAGGAAGGCGACCTGTACGTCATCGAGGGCCAGCTTTTCCCTGAAACCGACGCCGAGGTCAGCGCCTGGGGCACATCCTCCCGTGAACCCGAGGCCTACGAGCCGGGGGCCGTGGTTGACCTCGGCGACGGCCAGAGCCTGATGGTGAACGAGGCGGGCGCGTTCCGCATGACCTCGGAAACCGACATGGAGGGCACCCGCCTGCCGCGGGTCTTCACCACCGCGACCACGCCGCCCGAATTCACCTTGGAGAACTATGAACAGGTGCTGGGCGGCGGCAATGGCACGGACAGCATGGCGCAGGCCTTCATCAGCACGCTGACCGTGACGATCCCGGCGACGGTCATTCCCATCGTGGTGGCCGCCTTCGCCGCCTATGCGCTGGCTTGGATGGATTTCCCGGGGCGGGCGTTGCTGGTGGCCTTTGTCGTGGGGCTGCTGGTGGTGCCGTTGCAACTGGCGCTGATCCCGCTGCTCAAGCTGCATCTGGGGATCGGCATCGGCAAGGGCTACCTTGGCGTCTGGCTGGCCCATACGGGGTTTGGCTTACCCTTGGCGATCTACCTGCTGCGAAACTACATGGTCGGCCTCCCGCGTGACATCATCGAAAATGCCCGCGTCGACGGCGCGACCGAGTTCCAGATCTTTACCAAGATCATCCTGCCGCTCAGCTTCCCGGCACTGGCCAGTTTCGCGATCTTCCAGTTCCTGTGGACATGGAACGACCTGCTGGTGGCCAAGGTCTTTTTGATCGACGCGACGGGGCAGACCACGGTGATGACGGCTAAGATCATCGAATTGCTCGGCACCCGTGGCGGCAACTGGGAAATCCTCGCGACGGCGGCCTTCGTGTCGATCATCGTGCCGCTGATCGTCTTCTTCGCAATGCAGAAATACCTCGTGCGCGGCCTGCTGGCCGGCTCGGTGAAATAATCAACACGCGCCCCGGCCCCCATGCCGGGGGCCTACAGGATACGCTTATGACACTGGACATGAACAACGATTGGTGGCGCGGTGCGGTGATCTACCAGATCTACCCGCGCTCCTATCAGGATACCAATGGCGACGGGATCGGCGACCTTGGCGGCATCACCCAGCGGCTGCCTTACGTGGCGAGCCTTGGCGTCGATGCGATCTGGATTTCGCCCTTCTTCACCTCGCCGATGAAGGATTTCGGCTACGACGTCAGCGATTATTGCGACGTCGACCCGATGTTCGGCACGCTGTCGGATTTCGACCTGCTGGTGGAAACCGCCCATGCCCATGGCGTGCGCGTGATGATCGACCTCGTGCTGTCGCATTCGTCGGACCAGCACCCGTGGTTCGTCGAAAGCCGTGCCTCGCGCGACAACCCCAAAGCCGACTGGTATGTCTGGGCCGACCCCAAGCTGGACGGCACGCCGCCCACCAACTGGCTGTCGATCTTTGGCGGCAGCGCATGGCAATGGGACGCCCGGCGCGAGCAATACTACCTGCACAACTTCCTGACCTCGCAGCCCGACCTGAACTTCCACAACCCGGATGTGCAGGACGCGCTCTTGGACGTGGTGCGGTTCTGGCTGGAACGGGGCGTCGATGGCTTCCGTCTGGATACGATCAACTTCTACGTCCATGACAAGGAATTGCGCAGCAATCCCGGCCTGCCGGTGGACCAGCGCGACGACCGGATCGCGCCGCGTGTGAACCCCTACAACCACCAGGATCACCTCTACGACAAGAACCAGCCCGAGAATATCGCCTTTCTCGAACGCTTCCGCGCGCTGCTCGACGAATATCCCGGCAAGACCGCCGTGGGCGAGGTCGGCGATGCGCAGCGCGGGCTTGAGATCATGGGGGAATACACGGCGGGCGATAACCGCGTGCACATGTGCTATTCCTTCGAGATGCTGTCGGGCAAGCAGCCCGAGGCCGACAAGGTCGCGCAGATCATGGCGGATGTGGATGACAAGGCCCCCGAGGGTTGGGCCTGCTGGGCCTATTCCAACCATGACGTGGTGCGCCACGCCACCCGCTGGGATCTGACGCCCGCGGCGCAGCGCGCCTTTACCACGCTGATGATGTGCCTGCGCGGCTCGGTCTGCATCTATCAGGGCGAGGAACTTGGTCTGCCCGAGGCCGATGTGGCCTTCGAGGACCTGCAAGACCCCTATGGCATCGAGTTCTGGCCCGAGTTCAAGGGCCGCGACGGCTGTCGCACGCCGATGGTCTGGGAGAAGTCCAACCAGAATGGCGGCTTCACCGAAGGGACGCCTTGGCTGCCCGTCAGCTCGGAACACGTCAACATGTGCGTGGCCGTGCAGGAAGAAGACCCGGGCGCGCTGATCCATCACTACCGCCGGGCCATTGCCTTCCGCCACGCGCATAGCGCGCTGCGGCAGGGCGATCATGACGGCGTCAAACACACCGGCACCGTGGTGCATTTCCAGCGCAGCGACGGCGACGAGACCCTGTTCATCGCGATCAATCTCAGCGGCGAACCGGCGGTGATCGACGCGCCCGAGGGCGATTGGCATCAGGTCGGGCAGGAACTGGGCTCGGCCGCGCCGGGACCGGATGGCAAGCTGCATCTGGGCCCGTGGCAACCGGCGCTGGCATTGAAGAAATAGGGGGAGGGGACACATGGCCAATCTGAAATTGCGCGACGTCGAAAAGACCTATGGCGGCACCGTCAACGTTCTGAACGACATCAATCTTGATATCGAACAGGGCGAGTTGATCGTCTTTGTCGGGCCGTCGGGCTGCGGCAAGTCCACCCTGCTGCGGATGATCGCGGGGCTGGAAAAGATCACCGGCGGCACGCTGGAGATCGACGGGCAGGTCGTCAACGACGTGCCGCCCGCGCAGCGCGGCATCGCGATGGTGTTCCAGAGCTACGCCCTGTACCCGCATATGACCGTGCGGGAAAACATGTCCTTCGCGTTGAAACTGGCCAAGAAATCCCCCGATGAGATCGCCAAGGCGGTGGATCGCGCGGCGAAGATGCTGCAACTCGAACCCTATCTGGACCGCCTGCCCAAGGCGCTGTCCGGCGGCCAGCGCCAGCGCGTTGCCATCGGGCGGTCCATCGTGCGCGACCCCAAGGTCTACCTGTTCGACGAGCCGCTCTCGAACCTCGACGCGGCGCTGCGCGTCGCGACCCGGATCGAGATCGCGCAGCTCAAGGAACAGATGCCCGACCGCACGATGATCTACGTGACCCACGATCAGGTCGAGGCGATGACGCTGGCCACCCGGATCGTCGTTCTCGCCAACAAGGGCATCGCGCAGGTCGGCACGCCGCTGGATCTGTACGAACGCCCCAATTCGGAATTCGTCGCGCAGTTCATCGGCTCTCCGTCGATGAACCTGCTGCCGGGCGAAGTCATCGGCACCGGCGCGCAGACCCGTGTGAAACTGGCAGGCGGCGGCGAGGCGCTGTCGGATTACCCGACCACCGACGCCGATATGGGGCTGAAGGTCAAGGTCGGCATCCGCCCAGAGGATTTCGTGATGACCGACGGGCAGGGCAGCTATCAGGGCACCGTGGACATCACCGAGGCGTTGGGTGAGGTTACGCTGCTCTACTTCCAGACCGATGGCAGCGCCGAGCCGGTCATTGCCAAGCTGCCGGGCATCCATCGCGAGATGCGCGGCAAGACGGTCGCCTTGTCGGCGGACCCGTCCAAGGTGCACCTCTTTGCGGACGGCGTATCGCTGCACTATCGCTGACAAACGAAACGCCCGGGGCCGCGCGCCTCGGGCGTCCTACGATCCACGGTGATCGGGTCACTTCACCAGTTGACCGCCGGCCTGCACCCAATGGCCAAGACCGCCGATATTGTGCACCTCGTGCCCCATTCTGGACAGCATGCCCTTGGCCATGCCCGACCGCGCACCCGAAGCGCAATAGACGCAGACCGGCTTGCCCCGTTTCAACTCGGGCAGACATTCGGGCGAGGACGGATCAGCGCGCATCCGCAGCGCCGCAGTTGGAATGGCGATCGCTCCCTTGGCCTTGCCGCTTTGGGCGATCTCCGTCGGTTCGCGGATGTCGATCAGGACGATTTCGCCGGTCTCGGCCTTTGCGATGGCCTCGGCGACGGGCATGTCGTTGGAACGGGTGTTGAGGAAGGCAAACATTTCAGCGTCTCCATGCTGCAGTTGCACATTTATATATATTCTTAAAGTCGAATGTAAAGGGGAGATGACAGGTTCATGATCTGTTCACTTTTTCCCATTGGCCGTATCGCGCATTTCCACTATGTACCGTTCTGTTGCCATGAAGCGGGGGCAGGTCATGCCAGAGCTGAAGAATATCGAGGTGCGCGGCGCGCGCGAACACAACCTCAAGAACATCGACGTGGACATTCCCCGCGACCAGCTGGTGGTGATCACCGGGCTGTCGGGATCGGGTAAATCGTCGCTGGCCTTCGACACGATCTATGCCGAAGGGCAGCGCCGCTATGTCGAGTCGCTGTCGGCTTACGCGCGGCAATTCCTTGATATGATGGAGAAACCCGACGTTGACCACATCAGTGGTCTGTCGCCGGCCATCTCCATCGAGCAAAAGACGACGTCGAAGAATCCGCGCTCGACCGTTGGCACGGTGACGGAAATCTACGACTACATGCGCCTGTTGTTCGCGCGGGTCGGCACACCCTACAGCCCTGCCACCGGGCTGCCCATCGAGGCGCAGCAGGTGCAGGACATGGTCGACCGCGTGATGGATATGGAGGACGGCACGCGCGGCTACCTGCTGGCGCCGATCGTGCGTGACCGCAAAGGCGAATATAAGAAGGAATTTCTGGAGCTTAGGAAGCAAGGCTTCCAGCGGGTCAAGGTCAATGGCGAATTCCACGAGTTGGACACGCCGCCCGTGCTCGACAAGAAATTCCGCCACGATATCGACGTCGTGGTCGACCGGATCGTGGTCCGCGAGGGCATGGAAACCCGGCTAGCGGATTCGTTCCGCACCGCGCTGGATCTGGCCCAAGGCATCGCCGTTCTGGAAACGGCGCCCAAGGAGGGCGATCCGGAACGGATCACCTTCTCCGAGAATTTTGCCTGCCCCGTCAGTGGCTTCACCATCCCCGAGATCGAACCGCGCCTATTCTCGTTCAACGCGCCGTTCGGGGCCTGCCCCGATTGCGACGGTCTGGGGGTCGAACTGTTCTTCGACGAACGGCTGGTGGTTCCCGACCAGACGCTCAAGATCAGCGATGGCGCGTTGGCGCCATGGCGCAAGGGCAAATCCCCTTACTTCTTGCAAACCATTGAATCGCTTGCGAAACACTATGAGTTCGACAAGAACGCGCGGTGGAAGGACCTGCCCGCGCACGTGCAGCACGTCTTCCTGTACGGCTCGGGCGACGAGGAAATCCAGTTCCGCTATGACGAGGGCGGGCGCATCTATCAGGTCAGCCGCGTCTTCGAGGGGGTGATCCCCAATATGGAGCGCCGCTACCGCGAGACGGACAGCAGCTGGATTCGTGAAGAGTTCGAGCGTTATCAGAACAATAGGCCTTGCGGCTCATGTGACGGCTACCGCCTGCGGCCCGAGGCATTGGCGGTGAAAATTGCGGGTCTGCATGTTGGCCAGGTCGTCGAGATGTCGATCAAGCAGGCTTTTGACTGGTGCGAAAGCGTGCCTGCCAGCCTGACGAAGCAAAAGAACGAGATTGCTCGCGCCATCCTCAAGGAAATCCGCGAGCGGCTGGGCTTCCTGAATAATGTGGGACTTGAATATCTCACGCTAAGCCGTTCTGCGGGAACGCTTTCCGGCGGTGAAAGCCAGCGCATCCGGCTGGCCTCGCAGATCGGGTCGGGTCTGACCGGTGTGCTCTACGTGCTGGACGAGCCCTCTATCGGTCTGCACCAACGCGACAACTCTCGTCTGCTCGACACGCTCAAGAACCTGCGCGATCAGGGCAACACGGTGCTGGTCGTTGAACATGACGAGGAAGCGATCCGCGAGGCGGATTACGTCTTTGACATCGGACCGGGGGCCGGGGTGCATGGCGGGCAGGTTGTGTCGCATGGCACGCCAGAGGCGGTGCAGGCCGATCCGGCCAGCCTAACCGGCCAGTACCTGTCCGGCGCGCGCGAGATCGCGGTGCCCAAGGAGCGTCGAAAGGGAAATCGCAAGAAACTCAAGGTGGTAAAGGCCACGGGCAACAACCTCAAAGAGGTCACTGCGGAATTCCCGCTTGCGAAATTCGTCTGCGTGACCGGCGTTTCGGGCGGCGGCAAGTCGACCCTGACAATCGAAACCCTTTTCAAGGCCGCCTCGATGGCGCTGAACGGTGCGCGGCAGACGCCCGCGCCCTGCGAGACGATCAAGGGGCTGGAACATCTCGACAAAGTCATCGATATCGACCAACGCCCGATCGGGCGGACTCCGCGGTCGAATCCTGCGACTTACACCGGGGCCTTCACCCCGATCCGCGACTGGTTCGCCGGTCTGCCCGAGGCCAAGGCGCGCGGCTACAAACCCGGTCGCTTCAGCTTCAACGTCAAGGGCGGGCGCTGTGAGGCGTGCCAGGGCGACGGGGTCATCAAGATCGAGATGCACTTCCTGCCGGATGTCTACGTGGAATGCGAGACCTGCAAGGGCGCCCGCTACAATCGTGAGACGCTCGAAATCAAGTTCAAGGGCAAGAGCATCGCCGATGTGCTTGATATGACAGTGGAAGATGCGCAGGGCTTCTTTCAGGCGGTGCCCGCGATCCGCGACAAGATGGACGCGCTGATGCGCGTTGGTCTGGGCTATATCAAGGTCGGGCAGCAGGCGACGACCCTGTCCGGCGGCGAGGCACAGCGGGTGAAGCTGTCCAAGGAGCTGGCGAAACGGTCGACCGGGCGCACGCTGTATATCCTGGATGAGCCGACCACGGGCCTGCATTTCGAGGATGTGCGCAAGCTATTGGAAGTGCTGCATGAATTGGTCGATCAGGGCAACTCGGTCGTGGTGATCGAGCACAATCTGGATGTGATCAAGACGGCAGACTGGTTGATCGACATCGGTCCCGAGGGCGGTGATGGCGGCGGTGAGATCGTTGCGGTCGGCACGCCGGAACAGGTGGCGGAGGTCGAGCGCAGCCATACCGGGCGGTATCTGAAACCGATGCTCAAGCAGGGCAAGGTTGCGGCGGAGTGAGGGGCAAGCCGCTTCGAAGCGGCTTGGATCAAGCGGGTTGCAACCCGCTTCATACCGCGTTTCCAAACGCGGCAAACAAGGCCCTTCGAAGGGCCTTGCCCGTGCCTGACGCTCAGCGTTTGCAGGTATTGATGCCGAGGATCGCGTAGGGCGGGCACGACCCCATGGCCGAGGTCGCCAGCATCAAGACGGCCACCACCAGTGCGACCCATTTCAAAGCGCCGGCCAGTGTGAAGAACAGCACCAGCGCAATCACGCCGACGATGGCGCGGATGATCCGGTCGATCTGACCCATATTCTTTGCAAACATTTCATAGCCCCACATAAAGGTTGATCTGAGACTGACGTTACCAACGCCTTCCGTGATTCGAATATGATTTGCATCAAACTCGCGGAATTGTGTGGGTGGCCTCAGCCGCGCCCGCGTTTCTCGAACCGGGGCAGCATCGCGCTGAAATCCATGCCTTTGCCATCCTCGTCCTCGACGAAACGGCGGTACAACTCCATCGCGGCTTGCCCCATGGGCGTGTCGGCATCGGCGGCCTCGGCCGCTTGTTGGCTCAGGCGCAGGTCCTTCAGCATCAGATCGGCGGCAAATCCGGGCCGATACCCGTTGTCTGAGGGCGATTGAGGGCCGATTCCGGGTGCCGGGCAATAGGCGTTCATCGACCAGCTGTAGCCCGACGAGGTGGACACCACGTCGAACATCGCTTGCCGGTCCAGACCCAGCTTGTCGGCCAGGGCAAAGGCCTCGCAGGTCGCGATCATCGTCACGCCGAGGATCATGTTGTTGCAGATCTTGGCGGCCTGCCCGTTGCCCGCCGGGCCGCAATGAACGGCCTTCTGGCCCATGATGTCGAAGAGGGGTTTGGCGGTTGCGAAGGCGTCGGCCCCGCCGCCGACCATGAAGGTCAGCGTACCGTTGGTCGCGCCACCGACGCCGCCCGAAACAGGCGCGTCCAGCGCGCCAAGACCGGCCTCCTCGGCCATGACTGCCACGGCACGGGCCGAGTCCACATCGACGGTCGAGCAATCCAGCAGCACCGCGCCCTTGGCCATGGCCGGGATGATCTTGGCGGCAACCTCGCGAAGGATCGCGCCATTGGGCAGCATGGTGATGACCACATCCGCGCCCTGCGCGGCTTCCACCGCCGAAGCGACCGACGTCACGCCCTCGGCTTTCGTCCCGGCCACGTCAAAGCCGTGCACCCCATGCCCCGCCTTGGCGAGATTGGCCGCCATCGGCGCGCCCATATTGCCCAGCCCGATAAATCCGATCTTCATCGCTCTCTCCCTGAAATCCAGTTTGTCCCGCCCGAGCGGCATCAGCATCTTTGACACATCGACCGCCGGCACCCGGTCCAGCGCGTGGCGCCAATGCGGCGTGCGGTCCTTGTCGATGATCGCCGCTCGGATGCCCTCGAGAAAGTCGCCATGTTCCATGATGCGGAAACTCACCCGGAATTCCAGTTCCAACGCGTCGCGGATCGTCAGGTGTTGTTTCGTCCGCAGCCGGTGGATCATGTCCAGCGCGACCGCCATGGACAGGGGCGCGTTGCGGGAGAGGGACTTGAGCGTCTTTTCCGCAAACGCGCTGCCGTCGTTGCGCAGCAGGTTCAGGATGTCGGTCAGCGTCTCGCCACCGAAGAGGCGGTCGATCTCGGGTTGCTGCGCGGCCAGCGCGCTGTCCGGGGGCCTTTGCGCCGCGTCTTCGATTTCGGCCGGATCACCGGTTTCGCAGAGGCGGGCCTTGAGCGGCTCCCAGCCCTCTTGCGGCACGAAGCTGTCGGCAAAGCCCGCATGGATCGCATCCGCGCCGTCCATGCGCGCTGCGGTCAGGCCCAGATATTCCCCCAACCGCCCCGGAGCCCGCGCCAAAAGGTACGTGCCGCCCACATCCGGCACAAAGCCGATGCCAACCTCGGGCATCGAGACCTGAGTGGTCTCGCAGGTGATGCGGTGGCTGCAATGACCGCCCAGACCCACGCCACCACCCATGACGAAACCGTGCAGGAACGATACGATCGGCTTGGGGTATTCGGCCAGCTTGGCGTTCAGCCGGTACTCGTCGCGCCAGAATTGGCGCCCATAGGCATAGTCGCCGTCCATGCCGGTGCGGTACATCTCGGCGATGTCGCCGCCCGCGCAAAAGGCGCGGTCGCCCGCAGCATCGAGCAGGATCAGCGCGACCGCAGGGTCGTCCCGCCAGCGGTCCAGCGCGTCCTCGATGGCGAGGCACATGTCGTAGGACAGGGCGTTCAGCGCCTTTTCCCGGGTCAGGGTGATGCGCCCGGCGCGGCCTTCGATGCGGATATGGAGGTCTGACATTTGGGAGGTGGTCCTTGCGTTGAGGGCAGGACCGGGGGCGCTGCCCCCGGACCCCCGCGGTATTTTGGGCCAGAAGAAACCGGCGCCGGGTTACCGGGCGAGCATTTGCCGTGCCACGATCAGGCGCATGATCTCGTTCGTGCCTTCGAGGATCTGGTGGACGCGAAGGTCGCGGACCAGCTTTTCGATGCCGTAATCGGCGAGGTAGCCGTAGCCGCCATGCAGTTGCAGGCATTGGTCGACGATGCGGGACCCGGCCTCGGTGACGAATTTCTTGGCCATGGCGCAGAATTTCGTGGCATCGGGCGCGCCGGTGTCCAGCTTCCATGCCGCCTGACGCAGGAAGGTGCGCGCGGCTTGCAGTTCGATTTCCATATCGGCAAGGCGGAATTGCAGGGCTTGAAACTGGTCGATGCTTTGGCCGAATGCCTTGCGTTCGGACATGTATTGCAGCGTCATGTTCAGCGCGGTCTGCGCGGCGCCAAGCGAGCAGGCCGCGATGTTCAGGCGGCCGCCATCCAGCCCCGCCATGGCGTATTTGAAGCCGTGGCCTTCCTCGCCGACCAACGCGTCATGCGGGACGGTACAATCGTCGAACTGGACCTGCCGGGTCGGCTGGCTTTTCCAGCCCATCTTGTCCTCGAGCCCGCCAAAGGACAGGCCGGGCGTGCCGTCCTCGACATATACCGTCGAGATGCCGCGCGGTCCGTCCTCGCCGGTGCGGCACATGACGACATAGGCGTCGGAGTAGCCGCCGCCCGAGATGAACGCCTTCGTCCCGTTGAGCTTATAGCCTTCGTTGGTCTTTTCCGCGCGGGTCTTGAGCGCCGCCGCGTCCGAGCCGCTGCCCGGTTCGGTCAGGCAGTAGGACAGCACGGTTTCAAGGGTCAGGGCCTTGGGCAGGATGCGCGCCTTCATCTCGTCGCTGGCAAAGCTGTCGATCATCCGGGCGCACATGTTGTGGATCGACAGGAAGGCCGCGACCGAGGGGCAGGCCATCGACAGCGCTTCGAAGATCAGCGTGGCGTCGAGCCGGGTCAGACCCGCGCCGCCGGCCTCCTCCGACACGTAGATGCCGCCCAGACCAAGCGTGCCAAGTTCCGGCCAAAGGGTTTTTGGGATGGTGCCCTCGGCTTCCCACTGGCGGGCATGGGGGGCGATGTGCTCTTGCCCGAATGCGTGGGCCATGTCGAAGATGGCGGATTGTTCCTCGGTCAGCGCGAAATCCATCGCAGCTTCCTCCCCAGCTTTAATGAACGCTTGTTCAGATTGTGGCGCAAGGGCGGACCGGATGCAAGCGGGCAGGGTGCAGGGCGGCTTTGCATTTGTGCAAAGCGTCTACGCAAAAGCGGCGGCGTTGTTTGCGTTAACGCGGCACGGACGCGCGGATCACCTCTTCGACGCGCGCCAGCCCCTTGGCATTGTCGAACTTCGCCTCAGCCGTGGCGCGGGCGGCGGCTGCCATGGGGGCGCGGTCTGGCATGTCGAGGATTTCCCCGATCTGTTCGGCGAACCCGGCCTCGTCCCATTCCGCGACCAAAAGCCCGTTTACCCCGTGTTCGACGGCTTCCGGAATCCCCGCATGACGCGTCGACAGGGTGATGCAGCCGCAGGCCAGCGCCTCTTGGATGGCGGTGGGCAGGCCCTCGGTATTGCCGTTCTGGGCGGTGACCGAATGCTGGAGAAACACCTCGGTGGTCAGAAGATGCTGGCGCACCTGATCATGGGGCAGGGCACCGGTAAAGGTCACCTGCTGCGCCACGCCCAACTCCCGCGCCAGCGCACGGCAGTCTTCCAGCAAGGCCCCGTCGCCGATGAAGGTCAGATGCGCGTCACGCCCGGCGGCGGCCTTGGCAAAGGCACGCAAGGTCACCTGCGGTGCCTTCTTTTCCACCATGCGCCCGACCGCCAGAAAGGACCCTGGGCGCTTATCGCCGGGCGCAAAGCGCCGGATGTCCACGCCCGATGGCACCACATGCGCATTGTCATGGCGAATGCCATGGGCTGCGAGGTTGTCCAGCAGGAACTGGCTGACCGAGAACATGCCCGCAAGGCGCGGCATCATCATCCGATAGGACCGCACCCGCTGGCGCGAGCGCAGCGCCGCCGAGGCATCGGTGCCGCGCCAATAGGTAAAGACCGGCAGGCCCAGATCATTGCCAAGCTGCGCCACCACCAGCGCCTGCGTGCCGAACTCCGCGAGGATCACCTCTACGTCCTGCGCGCGCAGAAACGCCGCCAGCGCGCGGCGGTTGTCGCCGAAAGGTAGGCGCGAGGTGCCATGCAGCGCCGCCCCCACCGCCGCCGCAACAGGCGCGCGCAGCTTGTCAGCCACCGTCAACCGCCCGCGCCGTTCGAAGATCGGCTTGCCCAGCGGATCCTCACCGTTGAATCGCCCGGCGATCACGCAGGTCTGCCCGCCGAACATGTGCTCGATATGGCGGTTGATGAAGGTCTCCCCCATCACGAAATAATCCGATGTGGCAATGGCGACTTTCATGAGCCTTCCCCGATCCTGCACCTGCCGGACTTACCGCGCGGCCCCGTGCAAGAAAACCCCGCCCCCGGCTTCTTTTGGCCAAAAATACCGTGGGGGTGAATGGCCGCAGGCCAGAGGGGGCAAAGCCCCCTGATCCGCTACAGATCTGCGTGGAATTCCTCGATCAGGTGCTGCACGACCGCCCGCATCTGGCCATCGTGATCCGCGCCCGCCTGACGCGCCTCGTCCAGAACCGCGCGCTGCCGCGTGGAGGACGTCCCGTTGGCCACGATGTCGCGTGCATTCTCGACCTCGCGCAGGCCGTGCAGGATGCCTGCATCCTCTTCGATCAACTCGATCAACTCGTCGATCAGCTCGACGAAGGGCACGATCTCGGCGCGACCGAAATCGATCAGCCCTTCGGTCACGCCATAGCGTTGCGCGCGCCAGCGGTTCTCGCCGATCAGAAACCGATCATAGATCCTCCAGCGCTGGTTCCTGACCCGCAAACGCCACAGCATCCGCATCAGGGCCTGCGTCAGCGCGGCCAATGTCAGCGCGTCTTCCATGCGCGGCTGCACATCCATGATCCGGCTTTCCAGCGTCGGAAACCGCGCCGAGGGGCGGAGGTCCCACCATATGCGCGAGGAATCCTCGATCACGCCGACATCGATCAGGATCTGGACGGAGCGTTCGTAGTCCTGCCAGTTGTCGAATTGCGGCGGCAGGCCGGTCCGCGGCAGGTTGTCGAAGACCGAGATACGGTAACTGGCGAGTCCCGTATCCTCGCCCTGCCAAAAGGGCGAGGAGGTGGACAGCGCCAGCAGATGCGGCAGGAAATAGCTCGCCTGTCGCATCAGGTCGGCGCGCAACGGGTCGTCGTCCAGACCCACATGCACATGCATGCCGCAGATCAGCATCCGCCGGACGACACCGCCCAGATCGCTTTTCAATTCGTTGTAGCGTTGCTTGTCGGTGTGGTGCTGCTGCTTCCAGTCGGCCTGAGGGTGGCACGAGGCGGCGATGGGCGACAGGTTGTATCGCGCCGCCTGACTGGACACGGTGGCGCGCAGGCGGCGCAAATCCTCGCGTGCTTCGCCGACCGTTTTGCAGGGCTTGGTGCCGATCTCGATCTGGCATTGCAGGAATTCCGGGCTGACCTGACCTTCAAGCTCGGCGGCGCAGGCCTCCATCAGGCCTTCGGGGGCTTCGACAAGGGCGCAGGTGTCCCGGTCGACCAGCAGGTATTCCTCTTCGATTCCGATGGTGAAGTCTGGTTCGCGCATGGCCGGGTTCCTCCGTCTCGTCTCGCCGGTCCTCGCGGTCACGACAGGGCGTCGGGCGAGTCGGCGTCGATCCCGACGAGCCGCATCGCCTCTGGCCATGACCGCGCCGTCAGGATGCCGAAGGCATAATGGCTGTCTGTCATCTGCTGGTACATACGCGCCATTCCGAAATCGGTTTCCGTGGGGCTGAGCAGGACGTAGCGCACCGTGCGGTCCAGTTTCGCCATGTAGGGCACCTTGAAGCGGATCACGCTCATCAGGCTGCTGAAGCCCAGATCGTAGTCATCGACCGCGGTAAGGTCGATGATCTGGTTCTGATCGGGGGAAAACCGGCTCGAGGCGAAATAAGCGGCGGTGCCCTCGTTGATGATGGCCGCATTCAACCGCCCTGAAAATGACAGGACATGAAGCCGATGATCCGGCCAGATTCGTGACTGGTACGCCATATCGCCACCTTGGACTGCATCGACTGTGTCGCGTATCCGTCGGCAGGTCAAATGTTACCGGATGCGCGACTGTACCTTCATCCCCGACGCCGGTGTTGCTGGCAGGCCCGCCGCCGCCGCGAGATGCTGGTTCAACTGCAACATGGTCCGTTCTCGCTGCCCGGCCAGTTGCAGGGCTTCGGATTCATTGCGGGTGATGGTGTAGCGGATGCCGCTGAGCGGTTCGGTCAACTGCTGGATCATCCGCGCCAGTCCAAAGGCGACGTCGCCGGGGGCATGGATGATGCTGTGGGCCGGGGCGTGGAAACTGCCGAAGACGGGCAGCAGGCGTTCGACGGCCATGACGATCCCGGTGAAGCTGGCCGAGATGTCGCCGACTTCCGAGGCCGAGGTCAGCATCGTGTAATTCGGGTCGAACAGCGGGTGATCGACGTAGTCGCGAAAGGCCTGCGCCCCCTCGGCAATCGCCGTATCGCCCCGGATGCGGAAATAAGCTAGGTTTCGGTCAGGAAGGACCGTCAGATCGAAGCTCATGTCTTTCCTCCTCCGGACCGTTGCCGGCCACGTTGTTCCGTAACGTAATGTTAGACGCCGCACCGTGTCTGAGAAGCAAAAATGCGCCGGAAACGGAGCGTGTTCGGACAAAAATTTTCATCTTGGGCAGAAAAAACGCAAAAAACTACTTTAACGTTAGCCGCTCCGCAGCATTCGAGGCGAAGGCGCGAGGGAGCGATTTCCCGTCGGTGCAATCTAGGCGGTATCCAATTGATTTTTAGATGCTAATTCACGTCAGATGCGCCGCATCTTCGGCGCGCAAAATTCCCCGCGCACGTTAGAATTGATTCGGGTTTTGGCCCCGTCAGGGGAATAGTGCCTCTGGAATGCGTCTTTTCATCGGGCTAAACGGCAAGACGCCCGGTCGGGGACCGGGCGTCGCAAGAGGTCTTGGTGGGGCGGGTGGCCTTCAATCCATCGGCTTGAAATTGAACTCGCCGCCGTCCTTGATCCCCGAGAACCAGCGTGCCGTGACGGTCTTGGTCTTGGTGTAGAAGCGGAAGGCATCGGGACCGTACTGGTTCAGGTCGCCAAAGGCCGATTTCTTCCAGCCGCCGAAGGTGTGGTAGGACAGCGGCACCGGAATGGGGAAGTTGATGCCGACCATGCCGACATTCACCCGATGCGCAAAATCGCGCGCGGTGTCGCCATCGGCGGTGAAGATCGCCGTGCCGTTGCCATAGGGGTTGTCGATCACCAGCTTCAGCGCGTCCTCGTAGCTGTCGGCGCGGACTTGGCTCAGCACCGGGCCAAAGATCTCTTCCTTGTAGATCTCCATGTCCGGGGTCACGTTGTCGAACAGCGACGGGCCGACGAAAAAGCCGTTCTCGTAGCCTTGCAGTTCGAACCCGCGCCCGTCGACCAGCAGATCGGCGCCCTGTTCCACGCCAGAGGCGATCAGGCCTTCGATACGCTGCTTGGACTGGGCGGTGATAACGGGGCCGTAATCCACGTCGTCGCCACCGGTATAGGGGCCGACCTTCAGCTTTTCGACCTTGGGCAGCAGCCGCTCGATCAGACCGTCGGCGGTTTCCTTGCCCACGGGCACGGCCACCGAAATCGCCATGCAGCGTTCGCCCGCCGCGCCGAAACCGGCACCGACCAGCGCATCGGCGGCCTTGTCCAGATCGGCATCGGGCATGATGATCATGTGGTTCTTGGCGCCACCGAAACACTGCGCCCGCTTGCCGTTGGTCGCGGCACGGCCATAGATATACTGTGCGATCGGGGTCGAGCCGACAAAGCCCACGGCCTGCACGGTTTCGTTGTCCAGAATCGCGTCGACCACTTCCTTGTCGCCGTTGACGACCTGCAGCACGCCATCGGGCAGACCGGCTTCTTTCAGCAATTCCGCCAGACGCAGCGAGGTCGAGGGGCAGCGCTCGGAGGGTTTCAGGATCATCGCGTTGCCGCAGGACAGGGCCGGGGCCATCTTCCACAGCGGGATCATCGCGGGGAAGTTGAAGGGCGTGATGCCCGCAACCACACCCAGCGGCTGGCGCATGGAATAGAGGTCGATGCCCGGGCCGCCATCATCGGTGAACTCACCCTTGAGCATCGCGGGCGCGCCCATGCAGACCTCGACGACTTCGAGCCCGCGCTGCACGTCGCCGCGACCGTCGGGTAGGGTCTTGCCATGCTCGCGGCTGACCAGCTCGGCCAGTTCGTCCATGTGCTCGTTGATGAGCGCACCGAACTTCATCATCACCCGGGCGCGGCGCTGCGGGTTGGTGTTGGCCCATGCGATCTGCGCCTCGGCGGCGGAGGCTACGGCAGCGTTCAACTCCTCGACCGTGGCCAGCGGCACTTTGGCCTGCACTTCGCCGGTGGCGGGGTTGAAGACATCGGTGAAACGACCCGACGTGCCCTTGACGTGTTGGCCGTTGATCCAGTGCGTGAGTTCGGACATGCGACTCCTCCTTTTGTGATTGCGCGGAGCGTACTCTTGCAAAAATGCGCCGCACAGGGGAAATGTAGCAAAGGGGTTTTGCAATTTTGCGGGGATGGTATGGCCGAAAGCTGGGATGATTTGCGGATTTTCCTTGCCGTGGCGCGGGGCGAAAGCCTGTCGGCGGCGGGGCGCGTCCTGCGGATGGACCCGGCCACCGTCGGGCGGCGCGTGGCGCGGTTGGAGCAATCCATGGGCGCGCCCTTGTTTGCGAAATCGGCGCAGGGCTATGCCCTGACCGAGGCAGGCACGCGGCTCATCGCGCATGCCGAAGCGGCAGAGCAAGCGTTTTCGCTTGCGTCCGAGGCGGTGCGCGGGCGGTCCGAAGGGTTGTCGGGGCAGATCCGCATCGGGGCGCCGGACGGCTGCGCGAATTTCCTGCTGCCACAGGTCTGCGCGCGCATCAGCGAGGCCAACCCGGATCTGGAGGTGCAGATCGTCGCCTTGCCGCGCGTGGTGAACCTGTCCCGGCGCGAGGCGGACATGGCCATCGCCGTCAGCCCGCCTACGGCGGGGCGGCTTTTGGTGCAGAAAATCACCGATTATCGGCTGCATCTTGCGGCAAGTGCCGATTATCTTGCGTCAAGTGCCCCCATCCGCAGCCGAGAAGACCTGCGCCATCACCGACTGGTGGGGTACATCCCCGACATGATTTTCGACAAGGAACTGGATTATCTGTCGGATCTGGGCGTGGCGCGGGTGCCGCTGGCCTCCAACTCGGTCTCGGTGCAATTCCACTGGCTTAGGCAAGGGGCCGGACTGGGCATCGTTCATGATTTCGCGCTGCCCGCCGCACCGGGACTGAAACTGGTCCTGACCCACGAGGTCAGCCTGATCCGGTCCTTCTACCTCGTGCGGCACGCGGATGATCGCCGTCTCGAACGCATGAACCGCTTTGCCGAGGCGCTCACCCATGGCATGCGCAGCGAATTGGCGCGGCTGGAGGGGCTTGCCGGGGGGTGATCGTTTCCCGCCGTTCATCCCTTTGTTTCACTTGACAGATTGTCGCGCACGGGTCGAAGCTGGAAGAACACAGGCGCTACAAGGAGGCCCGACATGCAAGTCCAGCAGATTCTCAGAAGCAAGGGAACCGACGGGGTCTACACGGTCAAACCCGGCACCACGGTGGCAGATGCGGCCAAGATCCTCGCGGAAAAGCGGATCGGGACGGTGGTGATCTCGTCTGACGGGGTCAAGGCCGAGGGGATCCTGTCGGAGCGCGACATCGTGCGCGAGCTTGCGAAACGCGGTGGCGCCTGTCTGGAGGCGATGGTGGACGATTACATGACGTCCGACCTGATCACCTGTACGCTGTCGGACCGTGCCGACGACGTGCTTGCCAAGATGACCGAAGGGCGGTTTCGCCACATGCCGGTTGTCGAAGACGGCAACATGGTCGGCCTCGTTACCATCGGCGACGTGGTCAAGGCGCGGCTCAGCGAACTGGCCATGGAAAAGAACGCGCTCGAAGGCATGATCATGGGGCATTGACCGCGTAGCGCGGTTCTGGTGGCCAAGATTCTGCGCTTGCAAATTTCCGCGCAATAATGTTGCGTGCCGGGAAATAACGACCAAGAGGGGGACCCCCCATGCGCATCGGCCTGTATCCCGGCACCTTCGATCCCATCACCTTGGGCCATATCGACATCATCCGCCGGGGGGCCATGCTGGTCGACCGGCTGGTGATCGGCGTGGCGATCAATCGGGACAAGGGGCCTCTGTTTTCACTCGAAGAGCGTGTCGCCATGATCGAGGCGGAGTGCTGCAAGCTGTCCGAGGAAACCGGCACCGAGATCATCGCACACCCGTTCGAGAATCTGCTGATCGATTGCGCCCGCGATGTCGGCGCGCAGGTGATCGTGCGCGGGCTGCGGGCCGTGGCGGATTTCGAGTATGAATTCCAGATGGTTGGCATGAACCGCGCGCTCGACAAGTCGGTCGAGACGGTGTTCCTGATGGCCGAGGCCCAGCATCAGGCCATCGCGTCCAAGCTGGTCAAGGAAATCGCCCGGCTGGGCGGCGATGTGAGCAAATTCGTGACGCCGCCGGTGCACAAGGCGCTGGTCGAACGCTTCGGCTGATCCGGGGCGCGCGGCCCAGCCGCGGCTTGGACGCGGTCAGGCATAAGACAAGGGCGCGCCGGGAAAGCGCGCCCTTGGTCCGGTGGCGGCTGTCAGCGACCGTACACCGTTTCGTGGGCGATCCGGGGCAGGTCATCGGGCACAAGCCCGAGATCAAAGCTCAGATCCTGCAACTCGCGCAAGGTGCGGCGATATTGCTGATGCCTTGCAAGGCGGGTGCGCAAATTGTCGAACATGATGCCGCCTTTATGCGCCATAGACAGCCGTGCGCGCGATGCGCGGGAAGTCGGCCGGAGCAAAGTCGAGATCGGCAGCAACGTCGCGCGGCATGGCGCGCAGTTCTGCAAGGGTGCGGTTGTAGCGGGCGCGTTTTTCAAGACGCGAACGAAGCGATGTGAACATGGTCGCGGTCCTTTCCGGTGGGTCTGTTCGTTTCCGTTGCCGCCAACATGGGGCATGCTGCGGTGCAGAACAATTGTCGGGAAGGTCTTGCGACCATGCAGGAACTGCATGGCTTTGTTTACCCACTGTTCAGGGTTTGATCGTGAAATCCCCGCCATCCGCCGGGCTGGGGATGTGGATGGCATAGTCCTGCGGCTTTGATCCGACGCAGACGAAGTCGATGGTCAGGTCCTGCGCCCGCATCTGGCGCGGTTCCAACTGGCGGGCGATGTCGCTGGCATTGAGCAGGCGCCAATGCGCCTCGCCATAGGTGCGGTGGACGATGTGATAATCCGACCCGCAGGTCTTGGCCGCCTGATCGCGGCAGCGTTGGTCGGGCGTGCCGATGCGGACGGGACTGTTCAGCACATGGATATCCGGCTCGACCAAGCAACTGGCCTGATACAGCACCGTGTCACGGTGGTAATCCACCGGCACGGCCACGCCCCGGGTGACGATCGGATCGCAGGCGGGCAGGGCCAGCACCGCACAGGCGCAGAACAGTCGTTTCATCAAGGGTCTCCTGCAAAGGCAAACAGCCCGGCCGTATCGACCGGGCTGCGTCAGACCCTAAGGCAGGATGGTTTACAGAAGCTTTCCCATCGCCACGGCGGTGTCGCTCATCCGGTTGGAGAAGCCCCATTCGTTGTCATACCACGTCAGGATGCGCACCATCGTGCCCTCCATCACCTTGGTCTGGTCGCAATGGAAGATCGAGGAATGCGAGTCGTGGTTGAAATCGACGCTGACCAGCTTCTTGTCGGTATAGCCGAGGACGCCCTTGAGCGGGCCATCGGCGGCGGCGCGGATGGCGGCGTTGACCTCGTCCACCGTGGTGTCGCGCGCGGCCTCGAAGGTCAGGTCGACGACCGACACGTTCGGCGTGGGCACGCGGATCGCGACGCCGTCGAGCTTGCCGTTGAGTTCCGGCAGCACCAGACCCACGGCCTTGGCCGCGCCGGTCGAGGTCGGGATCATGCTCAGCGCCGCAGCGCGGGCGCGGTAGAGATCCTTGTGCATGGTGTCCAGCGTCGGCTGGTCGCCGGTATAGCTGTGGATCGTGGTCATGAAGCCCTTGACGATCCCGATCTCATCGTTGAGCACCTTCACCACCGGCGACAGGCAGTTGGTGGTGCAGGAGGCGTTCGATACGATCACGTCGTCCTTGGTCAGCACGTCATGGTTCACGCCGTAGACTATGGTCTTGTCCGCATCGGTGCCGGGCGCCGAGATCAGCACGCGCTTGGCGCCGGTCGATAGGTGCGGCTGGCACTTTTCCTTGGAGGTGAAGATGCCGGTGCATTCCATGATGACGTCGACATCGCCCCAGGGCAGGTCGGCGGGGTTGCGGATGGCGGTCACCTTGATCGGGCCGCGGCCCACGTCGATCCAGTCGTCACCTGCGGTGACCTCGACCGGAAAGCGGCCATGCACGCTGTCATATTGCAGCAGGTGGGCGTTGGTCTCGACCGGGCCGAGATCGTTGATGGCGATCACCTCGATATCGGTGCGACCGGATTCGATGATGGCGCGCAGCACGTTGCGACCGATGCGACCGAACCCGTTGATGGCGACTTTGACACTCATGGCGCTTCCCCTTTCGTGGCGGCATTGCCCTGTCTGATTTGTTAACGCTAACAATCACCAGTGTGATGAAAAGTCAACCCGACGGAAGGGCAGCCGTTCCTTTCAGCGCCTCAAATGTGACGGTGGGCGGGCACGCGGTTTCCGATAGGGGTCAACGCCAGAAGGCGATCCAGTCGAGCAGCCAGAACATCTTCTTGCCGAGATAGATCATATGATCGGAGCCGAACATCACGATGTCCACGCCGATCCCCAACAGGATCAGCGCCCCAAGAACAACGGCCAGCGAATTGGTCATGACGTGCTCCGGAAAGGTCCGCACCCTTGATGACAGAGGGGCAGGGCGCTGTCACGGCCCTCGCGTGACGTTTTCAGGGCCGCGCGTCAGCGCGTCCGCAGGGCGAGGATCCAGAGGATCACCAGCAGCGCCGAGGCAAAGACGTTGTAATTGGCCATCGACAGGCCGAACAGCTCCCACGGGATTTCGTCGCAGCGCACCAGCGGCGCGGCTTCGATCTGGGCGATCAGGTCGTCGACCGACAGGTTCCCGATCGGATTGGACGTGCAGGTATCCGGGCCCTCGAAAACGCCCCGCTCGACCCCGCTGTGGTAGATCGCGACGATCATGGAGGACAGCGCGCCAAGCCCCCCCAGCCCAATGATCAGCCGGATCGGGATCAGCAGGCCGACGGCCCCCGCCACCATCGAGGCGACATGGCCGTAGCGCTGCCAATAGCACATCTTGCAGGGGGGCATGTCGCCGATGAACTGAAAGCCGAGCGCCCCTAGCAGGAGCGCGGCAGAGCCAGCCGCAGCCAGCGCGATATATAGTCGTCTTGTCAGGGTCATAGGAACTTCAGCAGGTAGAAACCGCCCAACAGGAGCACGATGAACGCGGCGAAGACAAGCCCAAGGTAGCGCTCGATGAAGTCACGAATTGGTGCGCCGAACAGGCGCAGCAGCCCGGCGACGATGAAGAACCGTCCGGCGCGGGCGATGATCGAGGTGATGACGAAGGTCGCGATCGGCATGCCAGTCCAGCCCGACATGATCGTGATGACCTTGTAGGGAAAGGGGGTCAGCCCCGCGACCAGCACCGCCCAGAACCCCACGCCGTTGAACTTCTCGTTGAAGGCGGCCATGGCGTCGCCCTTGCCCATCGCCTCAAGGATCGGCTGTCCGAGGCTGTCGTAGAAGAAGGCGCCTATGGCATATCCCAGAAGCCCGCCCAGCACCGACGACACGGTGGCCACCAACGCGATCAGCCAAGCCCGGCGCGGATTCGCCAGCACCATCGGGATCATCAGCACATCCGGCGGGATCGGAAAGACCGAGCTTTCGATGAACGACACGAAGGCCAGCACCCACAGCGCATTCCGGGTTTCGGCCTGGGCCATGGTCCAGTCATAGAGGCGACGCAGCATCGGCAAGTTCCCCGGTTTCGACGCTGGCGTCAGAGCATGCGGGGGCTGTGGGGTCAAGGCAAGGAAAGCCTCTTTACGCGGGCTTTTCCGGACGCTAGAGAGTCGGCAGGAAGCCCGAGTGGCGGAATGGTAGACGCAGGGGATTCAAAATCCCCCGGCCGCAAGGTCATGTCGGTTCGAGTCCGACCTCGGGTACCAAGGCTTTCCCAGACATGTCGGCGATCGGTGCCCGCACGCGAAGCCATTCGGACCGGGCCGAGCGATGCACATCCCCGTCGATGCGGGCTTTCCCAACGAACGGCGCCGTGCCAGTGTGGCGGCATGACACGGATGACCACGCTTGCGGGGCATGACCCCGCGCCCTTTGCCTTTGGCGCGATGCAATTCGGCGGCGGTGCCGACCGGGCGGCCAGCGCCGCGATGTACGATGCCTGCCGCGCGGCGGGCTTGCGGCACTTCGACACCGCTTGGACCTATACCGGCGGCGACTCCGAACGCATCCTCGGGGCGCTGTGCGCCGCCGAGCGCGACGAGGTCTTTGTCGCGACCAAGGTGGGGTACACGGGCGGTGCCTCCGAGGCCAATATCCGTGGGCAGGTCGATGAAAGCCGCGCGCGGCTGAAGATGGATGTCATCGACCTTCTCTACATGCACCGGTTCGATGACGACACGCCGCTAGAGATCACGGTCGAAACGCTGGCGCGCTTGCAGTCGGACGGTGTCATTCGCCATATCGGCGTATCGAACTACGCCGCTTGGCAGGTCATGAAGGCCGCATGCATCGCGGCCCGCTTCGGCACGCGGATCGACGCGATCCAGCCGATGTACAACCTCGTCAAGCGTCAGGCCGAGGTCGAACTGCTGCCGATGTGCAAGTCCGAAGCGATCACCCCGGTCTGCTATTCCCCCTTGGGCGGCGGCCTGCTGACGGGCAAGTACGCGGCCGGGGGAAGTGGCCGCCTGACCGAGGATCAACGCTATGCCGCGCGGTACGGGCAGGCGCCCATGCATGACGCGGCACGGGGGCTGGTCGACATCGCGCGCGAGGTCGGCGTCGATCCGGCGACCCTGGCCGTGGCCTGGGTGGCGGCGCATGACGCGCAGCCGGTGCCGATCCTGTCGGCGCGCTCGGCTGCGCAATTGGCGCCATCGCTGGACGGGATGCGATTCGAGATGGGGGCCGATCTCTATGCGCGGCTGGCGGGCCTGATGATGGCACCGCCCCCCGCCACGGACCGTATCGAAGAGGCCTGACGGCAATGCGGGCGGGTCCCGTCCGCAATGCCCCGGCGCGCGACGCGCGCCCTAGGCGGCGAGGTCGCTGAGGCCCGACAGCGCCGTTGCCATGCCCAGCAGCAGGGTCATCATGAGCGCGGCAATCAGTTGCTCGCTGCGCGTGAAGCTCGGGACATGCGCCACGGTCATCATCGCGGTCAGGCCAAACGCCCCGTAGGCGGATAGACTCAGGGTCATGAGCATGAAGCTGAGCATTCTTGGCAGTCCCCATCTGCAAGGTCGATTTCGAAGTTTTCTCGCCGTATGGTAGATTCCAGATTATTAACGAAGTCTTTAAAGGGGTGAAATCTCCGGAAAATCCTTGGACAGGATTGATCCTGTCGGCAAACCGGGCTCCCCTGAGACGAATTTGCAGCGCCGCCCCGGCGCTATTGGCCAATTTGGAAGGACAGGACATGGCGGTAATTCCCGGAACCACAGGCGATGACAGTCTCGACGGAACGGTGCTGGACGACACCATCACCGGCGATGACGGCAACGACACCCTGTTCGGCGATGACGGCAATGACATGGTGGCCGGGGGCAATCAGGACGACCTCGTCCGAGGCGGCGCCGGGGACGATACGGTGCGCGGCGGGCTGGGCGCCGACACGATCAATGGTGGCGCGGGCAACGACCTGATCCTCCAAAGCGCGGACGGTGCGGCCAACGAGATCAATGGCGGCACCGAGACCGACACGCTCGACCTGAGCGCCGCGACCGCCACGTGGACGGGGCTGGGTAATCTGTTAACCACGCCGAACGGCACCTCGCTGACGGTCAGCACGGTCGAGGTTTTCCTCTTCGGCGCCGGGGACGACAGCGTGAACCTGTTCGGCTACACCGATGGACCGGTGACGGTCATGGGTGGGGCGGGCGCCGATACCATCACCGGCACCATCCTCGATGACGAGATCTGGCAAGAGACCGGCGCCGGCAGCATCAACGGCCATGACGGTAACGACACGCTGCATGGCAGCACCGATGGCGGCGACACGATCCATGGCGGCAATGGCGATGACGTGCTGGTGGCGCATGCGGACGGGCTGGTGCAGACGCTCGAGGGCTTTGCCGACAATGACACCTTCCTGCTGGAGGATGCGGATTTCGACGTCTCGCAGATGATCTTTGACGGCGGCGCGGGTGATGACAGCATCGTTTTTGCGGATGGCACGGATGGCGCGTCCTTCGATCTGACCGCCACGACCCTGACCGAAATCGAAGGTCTGTATTTCGAAGAGGTCGGCCCCTTCGTCGATGTCACGGCCGAATTCGACATCGGCCAGTTCACGAACGGCTTGATCTTCGACCCGTTGACCGAGGTGCGCGGCAACGATGACGAGGGATCGACCGAGGTGATCCTGATCACCGGCACGGGCGGCGGGGCGGATCTGGACCGGTGGCAGTTCTTCGATTGGGGCGGGCAGGGCGACCACGTGCATTTCCTTTTGGGCGACGGGGTGGATCAGGTCACGGGATCGCAGATGGACGACCTGTTCGACCTGTTCGACGGCGATGACCGGGTCTGGGGCACCCATGGCAACGACACGATCCATGGCGGGCTTGGGTATGACCGGCTGATGTACAGCAACTTCGGTGCGGCCATTACGCTGGATGTTGCGGCGGGTACGATGACCGGGGCGGGCTACACCCAGACCTTCGACGGGATCGAACAGTTTCATGGCGGCGCCTTTGGTGACGTGATCACGGCCAGCGGAGCGACCGAGGCGGTCATCGTCCTCGCCGAGGGTGGCGCGGATTCGCTGGTCGGCAGCGACCATAACGACTATCTCGATGGCGGCTTTTCCGCCGACACGATCGAAGGCGGGCTGGGAGATGACGTGCTGGTCGGTGGTTATGGCGACGACCTGCTGGATGGTGGCAGCGGCACCGACTGGGCCTACTACCTCGGCTTCGGGGGCGGCATCACGGTCAGCCTGCTGGTGGCCGGGGCGCAATATACCGGCGCAGGCGGCACCGACACGCTGATCAGCATCGAGAACCTGTACGGAGCCAGCTACAACGACCATCTGACCGGCACCACGGGCGACAACCAGCTCTGGGGGCAGAACGGCAATGACACGATGATCGGGCTGGGCGGTGATGATACGCTGAATGGCTGGTTCGACAATGACAACCTGATCGGCGGCGCCGGGCAGGACAGCCTCAATGGCGGAGATGGCCGGGACGTGCTGTTGGGCGGTCTCGACAATGACACGCTCGAAGGCGGCGACGGCAATGACCAGCTGCGCGGCGATGCCGGGCAGGACTGGATGAGCGGCGGTCTGGGGCGCGACATCCTGATCGGGGGCGAGTTCATCGGCGGGGTCGCCGTGGGCGACAACCAGACCGACACCTTCTTCTATCACGACATCGCCGAGTCCGCCGTGGGCGGCAGCACCCGCGACACGATCCGTGATTTCGAGGTGAATATCGACGTGATCGACCTGTCGGGCATTGATGCCGACCAGTCCACCGCCGGGGTCGACGATGCCTTTACCTTCATCGGCACATCGGCCTTCACCGGGACGGTGGGCGAGCTGCGCTTTTTCAACACCGCGCTCAGCACCGTCGTGCGGGCGGATGTGGATGGCGACGGGAATGCCGATTTCGAGATCCTGATGAACGGCGTTCTGGCGCTGGACGCGGGCGATTTCGTGCTGTGACGGGATTTGCCAAAACACGCCAAAGGTGATTGTGTCGCCAAGACAGGGTTCTTGGGGGCACGACATGGCGATCTTTACAGGTACCACCGGCAACGACACCTATGCCGGGACACCCGACGCAGACACCATCACCGGTGACGAAGGCAATGACACGCTGTTCGGCGCAGGTGGCAGCGACCTGATCTACGGCGACCTGCCCGCCAGCGGCGAAGGCATGGACGAACTCTACGGCGAGGCCGGGGAGGACACGATCTATGCCGGGGGCTGGGATGACACCGTCGATGGCGGCGCGGGCAGCGATCTGCTGGATGGCGGCGATCAGGATTTCTTCGATACGCTTACCTATGCCAGCGCCGGGAACGCGCTGGCTCTGGATGTGCTGACGGGGCAGGCGACGGTCGGGCTCGACACCGACACCTTCTCGAATTTCGAAGCCTTCATCGGAACGGGTTTCGGCGACGTGATCTCGGCCTCCGGGCTGACGACCGGCGTGCGGCTGGACGGGGCGGGCGGTGCCGACAGCCTGACGGGGGGCGACGGGCACGATCACCTGATCGGCGGCTTCTCTGCGGATACGCTGGCCGGGGGACTGGGCGACGACACGCTGGACGGCGGCTATGGCGATGACCTGATCCAAGGCGGCGAAGGCTCCGATACGGCGGTCTATACGGGCTTTGGCGGCGGGATCACCGTCAACCTGCTGCTGAGCACGGCGCAATATACCGGCGGCGCGGGCACCGATACGCTGAGCGGCATCGAGAACCTGACGGGCGGCGCGTATAACGACCGCTTCACCGGCTCCACCGGCGACAATTTCATGCAGATGGGGGCAGGCTCGGACACCGTGGTGGGGCTGGGCGGCCGTGACACGATCTATGGCAATGCCGGGAACGACAACCTCAATGGTGGCGCGGGCAATGACACCCTGACCGGCAACGAGGGCCGCGACGTGCTGCTGGGCGGTGCCGATGACGATTTCCTGCTGGGCGGGGACGAGAACGACCAGCTGCGCGGCGGCACCGGTGCGGATGTGCTGGTGGGCGGCGATGGGCGCGACATCCTGATCGGGGGCGATTATGTCGGCGGCGGCTTTCCCGGCGATGGCGAAGTCGACGTGTTCGATTTCAACTACGTCGCCGAAAGCGCGCCCGGCGGCGCCACCCGCGACACGATCCGCGATTTTGAGGTGGGCATCGACCTGTTCGATGTCTCGACCATCGACGCCGATGACGGGTTGACGCCCGAGGATACGGGGTTCGATTTCATCGGGACGGCGCAGTTCAGCGGCACCGCGGGCGAGCTGCGTTATTTCACCACCGCCGCCAGCACCGTGGTGCGCGCCGATGTCGACGGGGACGGTATCGCGGATTTCGAAGTGCTGATGAACGGGGTCATGACCCTGAGCGAGAGCGACTTCGTCCTGTAGGGGACAAGGTAAACCCAACCTTGCGAAGGTGGGGCAGAGCCAAGGCGCAGGATCGCGGCGGCTCTGCCCCATTTGATTAGAATGATTCGGGATATCTTTACCGCTTTCCGGGAGCTTGTAGATCAATCCTCGTGGTTGCGGGGTATTAGTTCACGCTGCGGAACAAAGCGCGAAAGACCGGCACAGGGCTGCCCGAATTCGGCGGCGACATTCGGGCAGCCCTTGTTTTGTTGCGCCTCTGGCGACAAACCCTGCGCTGAATCGCTTGGGAATCCCTGAAATCCGGTAATTCACCGATCAGAACATGGTTAAATGTTTCTTAATCGGAAACTCCTTCGGGCTAAGTTCCGGGGATACAAGGCATAATCGGCCGTCTTTCTGGCGGGAATCCGGCGCTGGCTGCCCGGTTTTCGCCAGATTCTCCTTCCCGGATGCCGTGCTTCATGTATTAATAAATTCAAGCCCAACTGGGGGGTGAAGACTGCTGGCCACGGGGGCGGCCGCTGAACTGTCAGGCATCCGGACGGATGCGAAAGGGAAGCGAGGCGCGAGAAGCGCGCCGTGCCGTACGAGGGCATCTTCGTCCACGCAAAAGACGTGGGCAGAGGCAGACCGCGATCCTTTCGCACCGAACATACAGGCCTGACGAGCATTTGAGGAAACGGGCAGTGCCGGTGGCATTGTCGCCGCACAGGCGGACCGGGGCATTTGCGCCTCGAACAGGTTGAGAAGGGTCGAAACGATGGCTGAACTGGTACTGGATTGGAGTTTGCTGGGGTCCTACGGCACGTCGCTGGCCGACAATGGCGGTGGCGTGAGCGCAACGGTGGATACGGGCGGCGTTGCCGTCGATATCTCGTTCGATGCGGCGACCGAAAGCGCGCAGGCCTTCACCTTCAACGCGGAAGGGTATGTCGCCCCGGGCGAGACCTTCTCTGCAACGTCCTTCCTGAAGCTCTTTGGGGATGTGGCGGGCAGCGGCGAGACGCTGACCTCGACCACCGTCCTTGATTTCCGGTCGTCGGACACCGCGCTGTATACCGATCAGGTCCAGAACGTGTCGTTCCGCCTGAACGATATCGACACCGGCACGACAGAAGACGAAGGCGTCGCCGGCTCCGGCTGGGAAGACATCGTCGAGATCAACGCGTTCGACGCGGCTGGCAACCCGGTCTCGGTCACGATCACGCCCGGCGGCGAAATCGACGTGGTAGGCGACGAACTGAGCGGCACCGGCGATGGCGGTTACACCAGCGCGGAGAACTCGGCCCTGGTCGAGATCACCGGCCCGGTTGCACGCATCGAATTCGTCTATTCCAACGGCGATACGTCGAGCCAGCGCGTCCTGCTGTCGGATATCGAGTTCGAGACGGTCGACGTGACCGACGCCACCGATCCGGTCGCGGCAGACGATGCCGGTAGCACCATCGAGGGGACTGCGGTCACCATCGACGTGCGCGGCAACGACACCGACCCGGACAACGCCACCACCGATCTGGTCGTGACCGCTGTCGGCACGCCGCTGAACGGCACCGCCGCCATCGCGGGCGATGGCTCTGTCACCTATACGCCGGATGCGGGCTTTACCGGGACCGACACCTTCACCTACACGATCACCGATCCGGACGGGAACACCGACACGGCCACCGTGACGGTCGAAGTCACCGCCGATCCCGGCGGCGATCCGGTTGCCGTGGACGATACCGGCTCGACCTTTGTGGCGACGCCCGTCACCATCGATGTGCTTGCCAACGACACGGACCCCGACACGCCGCTGACCGACCTGACCGTGTCCGCCGTGGGCACGCCGCTGAACGGCACCGCCGCCATCGCGACCGACGGGACTGTCACCTATACGCCGGATGCAGGCTTTAGCGGCACCGATACGTTCACTTACACGGTCACCGATCCCGAGGGGAACACGGATACCGGTTCGGTTACTGTCACCGTCGGCACCGATCCTGATCCGGGCAGCGACCCGGTTGCCGTCGACGATACCGGCTCGACCGCTGTGGCCACGCCGGTGACCATCGATGTGCGTGCCAATGACACCGATGCCGACACGCCGCTGACCGATCTGACCGTGACCGCCGTCGGCACGCCGCTGAACGGCACCGCCGCCATCGCAGGCGACGGCACTGTCACCTATACGCCGGATGCGGGCTTTACCGGGACCGACACCTTCACCTACACGATCACCGATCCCGGAGGGAACTCGGATACCGGCAGCGTGACCGTCACCGTGTCCGCCGATCCGAACGGCGATCCGGTGGCTGTGGATGACGCGGCCTCGACCCCGATCGGCACCGCCGTCACCATCGAGCCGCTGGTCAACGATACCGATCCCGACGGCGATGCGCTGACCATCGATGCCATCGGCACGCCGCTGAACGGCTCTGCCGTGCTGGGCACCGACCCGGTCACCGGCGCGCAGACCGTGACCTATACGCCGGATGCGGGCTTTACCGGGACCGATACGATTTCCTACACCGTCAGCGACGGCAATGGCGGGTCGGATACCGGCACGATCACCGTTTCGGTCGGTCTGGGAAATACCGACCCGGATGCGGTCGACGATCTGGCCACCACCGCGGTCGGCACCCCGGTCACCATCGATGTGACCGGCAACGACACCGATGCAGATGGCGACACGCTGACCCCGACTTCGGTCACCGACCCGGTCAATGGCTCTGCCGTGATCAACGGGGATGGCGACGTGGTCTATACGCCGGATGCCGGGTTCACTGGCACCGACACCTTCACCTATACCATCTCCGATGGGGCGGGCGGCGAAGATACCGCCACCGTGACCGTGACCGTCGGCGATGACGCAGCCCCCGTGGCCAACCCCGACAGCGCAACCACCGCCGCCGGGACCGAGACCCGCATCTACGTTCTGGGCAACGACACCGACCCCGATGCGCAGCCGCTGACGCTGGTTTCGGCCAGCGATCCGGCCAACGGCACCGCCGTGGTCAACACGTCGGACAACACCGTCTCCTATACGCCGGATGCGGGCTTTACCGGGACTGATACCTTCACCTATGTGGTGACCGATCCCGACGGTAACACCGACACCGCCACCGTGACGGTCGTCGTCGGCGACAATGGCGAGCCGGTCGCAGCCGACGATACCGCCAGCGTGACGCCCGGCGCGTCCACCACGATCACCGTTCTGAGCAACGACACCGACCCGGACGGCGATGCACTGACCGTGACGATCTCGGGGGCGCCGACGAACGGCACCGCCGTGGTCAATGCCGACGGCACCGTGACCTATACGCCGACCGCTGGCTTCTCCGGAGCGGATAGCTTCGAATACACGGTGACCGACCCGGCCGGTGCCACCGATACCGCGACAGTCGCGGTGACGGTTGGCGACAATGGCGCCCCGGTTGCCAATGACGACACCGCGACCACCGATCTCGGCACGCCGGTCACCATTGATCCGACGGCGAACGACACCGATCCGGATGGCGATGACCTGACGGTGACCGCAGTCGGCACGCCGACCAACGGCACGGCGACCATCGTCACCGATCCGACCACCGGCACCCCGGTTGTCCTGTATACGCCTGACGATGGCTTTACCGGCGACGACACCATCCCCTACACCGTTTCGGACGGGAATGGTGGCTTCGATACCGGCGAGATCGTCGTCACCGTGTCTCCGGATGCGAATGACGAGATCGACGCGGATATCTTCCCGGTGGATCCGGCGGACCAGCTTCTGGACCCGTTCAACGGCTTCGACGAAGACGCCGATCCGCTGAACAATGTCGACGTGGTCAACGGCACCTCTGGCGCCGACACGATCTCGACCGGCGACGACGCCGACATCATCACCGCCGGTGCGGGCGATGACGTGGTCGATCCGGGCATCGACGATGACTTCGTCAGCCTAGGGGGCGGGGACGACTCCGTCTTCGACATCCAAGGGGCTGACACGATCCTCGGCGGCGACGGCAATGACACGATCATCGCGGGCTTTGACACCATCCCGGTGCTGACCCCCGATGCCGGTGTCCTGCCGGGCCTGATGTCCGACTACGAAGGCGACAGCGCCAGCTTTGAACTGGGCAATTCCGTCGGCAACCTGCTGAACGGCGTGCACGGCTTCACCGCTGACCCGAACCAGGACGATGGCCGCGACAGCATTCAGGGCAACAACGGCGATGACCTGATCTCGACCGGCGACGACCGCGACACGATCGACGCGGGCCAGGGCGACGACACCGTTGACGGTGGCATCGACGACGACTTCATCACCGGCAACCGGGGCAACGACTCGCTGCTGGGCGGGCATGGCTCGGACACCATCGATGGCGGTGCCGACGATGACTATATCGACGGCTCGAACATCGCCGCGCTGGAGCTGACCGACGACATCGACGTCAACACCGAGAACGACCGTGACATGCTGATCGGTGCGCTGGGCAATGACACGCTGATCGGCGGCGACGACGACGATACGCTGATGGGCGGGTCCGGCAACGACCTGCTCGACGGTGGCATCGACGAAGACAGCCTGATCGGCGGCAATGGCGACGACACGCTGATCGGTGGTCAGGGCGACGACACCCTGTACGGTGGCATGGGTCTGGACAGCATCGATGGCGGCGCGGATGCCGACGTGATCGTGGTCAACTCGGCAGCCGAAGCGGATGGCGAGACGGTGTTCGGTGGCTCCACCGGCAACGACCAGGATACGCTGGACATGAGCCTCGCCGGTGTGCGTGGCGAAGACTGGCGCATCGTCGACGCTGTCACCGACAGCGACGGCAACGGTCTGGACGGCACGGTCGAGTTCCTGAACGATGATCGCGCCGTGATCGGCTCGATGGACTTCTTCAACATCGAGACGATTGTGCCCTGCTTCACGCCCGGCACCCTGATCGCCACGCCGCAGGGCGAGCGTCTGGTCGAAGACCTTCAGGTCGGCGACCGCGTCATCACCCGCGACAACGGCATTCAGGAAATCCGCTGGGTCGGCCGCAAGGACCTGACCGGCTTCGATCTGGCCCGCAAGCCGCATATGAAGCCGATCCTGATCCAGAAGGGCGCGCTGGGCAACAACCTGCCCGAGCATGACATGCTCGTGTCGCCGAACCACCGCGTTCTGGTGGCCAACGACAAGACCGCGCTCTACTTCGAAGAGCGCGAGGTTCTGGTCGCGGCCAAGCATCTGACTGGTCTGGACGGTGTCGACGAGGTCGAGGCAAACGGGGTGGCCTATATCCACTTCATGTTCGACCAGCACGAGGTTGTCCTGTCGAACGGTGCCTGGACCGAAAGCTTCCAGCCCGGCGACTACACCCTGCGCGGCATCGGCAACGCCCAGCGTCAGGAGATTTTCGAACTGTTCCCCGAGCTGGAGCACGCCGAAGGTCTGAACGCCTACGGCTCGGCCCGTCGCTCGCTGAAAAAGCACGAGGCCGCGCTGCTGGTGGGTAAATAAAGTCTAGCCGGAACGGCTCCGGTCCCCGTCTGGGGGCCAACGAACGCAGCCCGTTCCGGCACCGCAGACATATGGACGCCTGTTGGTGGGGACCGGCTGGGGAAGACCATATGCAGACCCTTGAAAGGGTGCGCGGACGGAACGGAAAACGGAAACGGGGCGGAAGGGAAACCTTGCGCCCCGTTTTCGGTTGTCAGGCGACGGGGCGGGATACCGAAAGGTCAGCGCAGCGCACGCAGCAGCTTGCCTTTCTAAGGGAACGACCGCGCCCAGCCCAGAAGTGGAATTTTTGCTCATGAATAAACAGTAGAGTAGTCGCCTTGCGCATTGCGGAGAAAACGTGCTTTCAAGGAGGATAAACCTACGGTCAACAAGGTTAAGTTTATATACTTCGATACCGTAGCGAGTGGGGCTAAGACCGTGAGCACAATTGACGAAGAAGAATTCGGGAAACATATGGCTAGCGCCATTAATGATGGTTTTACCCTAAACCCGCCGGGTTACGAACGGCTATCAGCATGGACACAAATCTTAACGAACTTGGTGCATGCGAAGTTGAACTTTGAACGTTTGTCAAAAGATCAAATGAATCTGGGTGATCTTGAGTGTATTGTTCAGCAGGAGGCGTTTTTTGTCGCTGGCATAATGGCATATTGCCGCTGCTACGCCTCAGCTGGGGCGGGCATTCCCAAATTGGACCCCAAGAAGGTTTACGCTGGTTCCGAAGATGGCTTAGATATTCACAAGAAACTAATGAGTTACCGTAATAAGTTTGCAGCACACTCTGATCACAACGATCTCACGAGGCTGACGCTTGCAGTTAAGGAGAAGGACGACCAAATCATCGTCCGCCACATGATTACAATTGCGATGCCACTTCCAGAAGTTCCCGACTTCATTGAGGCCGTCTCTCAAACGGAACACTTTGTCTCGGCTCGACTGAACCAACAACTCGACAAAATGGGTGACAAGGCAGGAAAAATCATTTTGCTGGATTAAGCGCTTCACTACTCACGCGCAACGCTTTGCAAATTTTCTCTTCACCCTGAGCAACCGTTCAACCATAGCGCGGCTTTGCTGACAGCAGGAGGCAAACCAGACATTGATTGGGGGCAGAGAGTGGAAGTTGCCAATTTCTGCCAAACACAGGGCCTTCTAAAACCCCGGCGCTTTCACGCCGGGATCTTGCCGTCCTGATTTGCGCGCCATGCGTCCCACGCTTCGGGCGTGTCCAGATCGGTCAGGGCGCGTTCGCCGGGTAGGGCGACGCGGCGCAGGCGGTGTTTGTAGGCCTCCAGCACCTTGCGCGCGCCTTGGTCGCCGTCGACTTGCGCCAAGGCCGGAAAGCACTCCGCCGGGAACAGAACCGGGTGGCCGGGGCGGCCGTCGGCGCTAGTGGCTTGGTAGACCATGGGGAAGGGCGTGGCGCGGAAATGTTCGACCATGGTCAGGATGTCCGTGGTCCCCAGATCGGGCATGTCGCCCGGCAGGATCATCAGCGCCTTCATGCCGTCGGGCAGAAAGCTGACGCCCCGCCTCAAAGACGCGGACATGCCCAGATCGGCATCGGGCACCGCAACCAGTTGCACCGGCAGACCGGCGAGGGCCTTGGCCCTTGGGTGGTCGTGATCGGGGACCGTCACTGTCACATGCGCCCCGGTAAAGATGGCCCGCTTCGCCTGTCGGCGCAGCAGGGGGAGGCCGTCGACCTCCTCGATCAGCTTGTCACGGCCGCGCATCCGAGAGGACGCACCAGCGGCGGGGATGAGAATGGCGATGTCTTGCATGCCCTAACTATAACAAATGACAGGCTGACATGCGTGAAATTTTTGCCCGGCTTTGTGTCACTGAAACCGTTTTCATTTTACCATGTGACGTGACTTGGCGTCGATTTCTGCACGTGCAAAGTTTAAATTTTGCACGTGCGAACGTAATATTCATTAATATTCTGCAAGCGCAGCGCAATTATCAGCCACGCATACGGGCTCCGTCCGAATCAAACGGTGGCTGGTCCAGAAGGCGGGCCGGGCGCCGCTCGCCCAAGATCTCGATTTCCGCGGTCAATCCGGGCTGCGCACGGTCGCGCGGGATGAGCGCCAGCGCGATGGACAGCCCCGAGTGATGCGCATAGCCACCCGACGTGCAGAAGCCCTGAACCGTGCCGTCGATCCAGACAGGTTCGTAAGCGTTCACATCCGTATCCTCGGCATCGACGGCAAAGGCCACGAGCGTTCGTTCTGGCGGCACGGCACGCTCGGCCTCGGCGGCAGTACGCCCGATGAACGCCACGTCTTTCTTCCAAGCGATGAACCGGTCCAGCCCGGTCTCGGCGGGGGTATAGTCGGGTGAGAACTCGCGCGCCCAAGAGCCAAAGAACTTGTCCAGACGCAGGCTCATCATCGCGCGCATGCCGAAAGGTTTCATGCCAAACGGCTGACCGGCTGTCCAAAGCGTCTGCCACAACTGCCGCTGCGCCATGGGTTCGCAGTAGATTTCATAGCCCAGATCGCCGGTATAGCTGACGCGCTGCACGAGGCAGTCGGTCATGCCGATGACCATTTTGCGCGCCTCCATGAAGTTCAGATCGGTGGGGGCGCGGGTCACGGCGGCCAAGACCTCGCGCGCCTTCGGCCCCGCGATCTGGAAGCCGTTCACCCGGTCCGAGAGGTTCTCGACCTGCACGCCATCGTCCAGATGCGACAGGAACCAGCGCATGTGATAGGCCTGCGCGCCGTAGCTGGCGGTCAGGCGGAACTCGGTCTCCGACAGGCAGGTGACGGTGAAATCGCCGATGATCCGGCCCTTTTCCGACAGCATCGGGGTCAGCGACATGCGCCCGGGCTGGGGGATGCGCCCGGCCATGATCCGGTCGAGCCATGCGCGCGCATTGCGGCCCGTCACGGCGTATTTGCCGAAGTTATGCACCTCGTTTATGCCGACGCCCTCGCGCACGGCGCGGACTTCGCGGGCGGTGGCGTCCCACGCGTTGCTGCGCCGGAAGGAGGGGGTCTCGTAGCGTGGTTCGCCCTCGGCGGCGAAGTAGTTCACCACCTCCAGCCCGTATTGCTGGCCCCAGACCGCGCCCATCCCGTCGAAGATGTCATACATCGGCGTGGTGCGATTGGGGCGCGCGGCGGGGAGTTCCTCGTTGGGGTAGGACACGCTGAACCGCGTCTGGTAGTTCTCGATCACCTTGGGAAGGGTGTAGCCGGGGCTGATCCAATCGCCAAAGCGGGCCACGTCCATGGCGGCCGTGTCGCGTTCACACTCGCCCTCGACCATCCATTGCGCCAGCATCAGGCCGACGCCGCCGCCCTGTGAAAAGCCCGCCATGACGCCGCAGGCCGACCAATAGCCGCGCAAGCCGGGGATCGGCCCGACCAGCGGGTTGCCATCGGGGGCAAAGGTGAACGGCCCGTGGATCACCGATTTCACCCCGGCGCGTTCCAGCACGGGGAAGCGTTTGAAGGCAAAGGCGATCGAGTCCTCGATCTTGTCGAAATCGTCGGGCAGCAGTTCGTGGCCAAAATTCCACGGCGTGCCATCGACGGCCCAAGGGCGGCAGGGCTGCTCGTAGAAGCCGATGCACAACCCGCGCCCCTCTTGGCGCAAATAGCTTTCGCCCGCCGGGTCCATGACATGGGGGTGCTCGCTGTCGCGTTCGTAGATTTCGGGGGTTTCCTCGGTCACGAGGTACTGGTGCTCCATCGGGTGGAGCGGCAGGTAGACGCCCGCCATGGCACCGACCTCGCGCGCCCAGAGGCCGCCTGCGTTGACCACGTGTTCGGTGTGGATCGTGCCCTTGTCGGTGACCACATCCCACGTGCCATCGGGGCGCTGGTTGGTCTCGATCACCTTGGTGTGGAGGTGAATCTCGGCGCCGCCCATGCGCGCCGCCTTGGCATAGGCGTGGGTGGTGCCGGAGGGGTCCAGATGCCCGTCGAGCGGATCGTAGAGCGCGCCGATGACGCCATCGAGATTGACGATGGGGGCGAGTTTGGCGATCTCCTCCGGGCCGACGATCTCGGTTTCCAGCCCCATGTAGCGGTGCTTGGCGCGTTCCGCGAGCAGCATGTCGAAGCGTTCGCGGTTGTCGGCAAGGGTGATCCCGCCCACATGGTGCAGCCCGCAGGACATCCCGGTGATCTCTTCGAGTTCCTTATAGAGCCGGATCGTATAGCCCTGAAGTGCGGCCATATTGGTGTCGCCGTTCAGCGTGTGAAAGCCGCCCGCCGCGTGCCATGTCGAGCCGCTGGTCAGCTCTGACCGTTCCAGCAGCATCACGTCCGACCAGCCGAGTTTCGTCAGGTGGTACAGGACCGAAGCGCCTACGACGCCGCCTCCGATGACGGCAACGCGGGTGGTGGTTTTCATGGTGGTCTCCCAGATGGTCGTGCGCGCGTGGCGGCGTTTCTTTCGAGTATTTGAAAAGCGAAGAAGCGCAAATCACTTGACCACCAGCGACAGCGTGTGTCGGATTTGGCCTATTTGGGTCGCTCTTGTCGGGGCAGGGTGGGCAGCGACTTGTTGGAGATTCTCATGCGCACACATGCACAGGCGGTGGTCATCGGCGGCGGGGTGATCGGGTGTTCGATCCTGTATCACCTTGCGAAACTCGGATGGTCCGAGGTGGTCCTGCTGGAACGGGACGAATTGACCTCGGGCAGCACATGGCACGCGGCGGCGAATATCCACGGGCTGCATGACAGCACCAATATCTCGCGCCTGCAACACTATACGATGAACCTCTACAAGGAGTTGGAAGCCGAGACCGGGCAGGGCTGCGGCGTGTTCCAGCCGGGGTCGTTGTATCTGGCGCAGACCGAGGCGCGTGAGCATCAGCTGCGGCTTCAGGCGGCGAAGGCGAAGCTGTATGGCATGAACTTCCACGAGATCGGCGTGGATGAGGCAGAGCGCCTGCACCCGCTGGTCGATTTCACCGGCATCCGCTGCATCATGTATGAACCGGATGGTGGCAACGTCGACCCGAGCGGTGTGACGGCGGCTTATGCGGCGGGCGCACGGGCGCGCGGGGCGGAGATCCATCGCTTTACCCCCGTGACGGCGACCGAACAGCAGCCCGACGGCACGTGGATCGTGCGCACGCCCAAGGGCGATATCGCCACGCCGTGGGTGATCAACGCCGCCGGTCTTTGGGGGCGTGAAGTGGCGAAACTGGCGGGGATCGAGCTGCCCTTGCAGCCGACCGAGCATCAGTATTTCGTGACCGAGACGATTGCCGAGATCGCCGCGATGGATCGCCGTCTGCCCTCTGTCGCGGATCGCGATGGCGAATACTACCTGCGCCAAGAGGGGCAGGGCCTGTTGGTGGGCGCCTACGAAAAGGACGTGCGGCTGTGGGCCGAGAACGGCACGCCGCTGGACTTTGCGCATGAGTTGTTCGCCGACGATCTCGACCGGATCGAGGACAACATGATGCGCGCCATCGACCGTGTGCCCTTGATCGGGACGGCGGGGATCAAGCGGGTGATCAACGGCCCGATGATCTGGTCGCCGGACAGCAACGTGCTGCTGGGCCCGGTGCCTGAGCTGACCGGCTACTTCGTGGCGGGCGGCATCATCCCCGGCTTCTCGCAATCGGGGGGCATGGGCCTGATGGCGGCGCAGTGGATCGTCGAGGGGGAGATGCAATACGACATGTTCCCGTGGGACGTGGCGCGCTTTGGGTCTTGGGCGAGCGTCGATTTCACCAAGGCGCGGGTCAAGGACCAGTACGCCCACCGGTTCAAGATCCATTTCCCCGGCGAGGAACGCGCAGCGGGCCGCCCGGCGCGGGTGCGCCCGGTCTATGAGGTGCAGAAGGCCATGGGCGCGGTCTTTGGCCTGAACTATGGCTGGGAACACCCCGCCTATTTCGACGCGGACACGCCGGACAGCGCGGGCTTCACCCGGCAGCCTTGGTTCGATGTGGTCGGGCGCGAGGCGCGGATGCTGCGGGACAACGCGGGCATCATCGACATCTCGAACTTTGCCAAATACCGCGTGACGGGCGCCGGGGCCGAGGATTGGCTGAACGCGCTGTTCGCGAACCGGATGCCGCGCAAAGTTGGGCGGTCCTGCCTGACCCCGCTGATCGGCAAGCGCGGCGGGATTGCGGGGGACTTCACCGTGACCCGCGTGGCCGAGGATGAATTCTGGGTCATCGGCTCGGGCATGGCGGAACGCTATCACCTGCGGTTCTTCAAGGATGTGCCGCTGCCCGAGGGCACGACGGTCACCTCGATGACCGAAGCCATGTGCGGCTTCAACGTCGCCGGGCCGCGCTCGCGCGAGATGTTGCAACGGCTGACCAATACCTCGCTGGCGACGCCGGATTTCCCCTTCATGGCCTCGCAATGGATCGAATTGGCCGGGGTGCGTTGCCTTGCGCTGCGGGTGTCCTTCACTGGCGATCTGGGATGGGAGCTGCATTGCGCCACCGAGGATCAGCCGCGCCTCTACGAGGCGCTGCTGGAGGCGGGCAAGACCGTCGATGCGGGCCCCGTGGGCAGCCGCGCGCTGATGTGTCTGCGGATCGAAAAGGGTTACGGGTCGTGGAGCCGTGAATACAGCCCCGAATACTGGCCGCAGGAGGTCGGGCTGGAGCGTCTGTGCAAGCTGGACAAGGAATTCCTCAACAAGGACGCGCTGTTGAAGGTGATCGACAAACCGGCGCGCGAGCAACTGGTGATCCTTGCGCTGGATGAGGACGCGGTGACCGCCTCGGGTGCGGATGCGACGGGGGGCGAGCCGATCTTTGTCGACGGGAAGGGCATCGGTCGCGTGTCCTCGGGCGGCTACGGCTACGGTGTCGGGCAAAGCCTCGCACTGGGCTATGTCAAGGCCGGAACGGCGCAGCCCGGCGACCGGGTCGAGGTCATGGTGCTGGGCCGACCCCATGGCGCGGTCATCCTGAAAGAACCGCCCTTCGATTCGGAGGGCGCACGCCTGCGTGCCTGACGCTGACGCGGTCCCGCCCTGCGGAAACGGCATGTGGCGGGACCGGTTTGTCGCTTTGGTTGTGCCACGCAGCCTTGCACGCATTGCGCAACCTTGGCGTGATCGCTACGGTGCCAGGACGGAGCCGCTGCGCTGCGTGCGGGGCGGATGACGCTACGTCAGAGATTGTCTTGCTGGCGGTGCTTCTTAACCTCGCGATCCTGATCTTTCAGAGGGCGATTGATGAAGGCTGAGACGGTTTCGACGGAAGAGGCCCGGATATCGGAATTGCGCGCCTACGGTGTGCTCGACACCGCCGCCGAGGCCGATTTCGATGATGTGGTGAACCTCGTTGCGCGGCTGCTGGACGTGCCGGTTGCGCTGGTCAGCCTCGTCGACGAGGACCGGCAATGGTTCAAGGCCCGCTTCGGCTTCGAAGTCGCCGAAACGCCCCTCAATCAGGCGATTTGTGCCCATGCGATCCTTGCGGATGACCTGATGGTGGTGCCCGACACGCTGGAGGACATCCGCACCGCCGACAACCCGCTGTGTTGCGGGGAACTGGCGGATATGAGGTTCTATGCGGGCGCGCCCCTGATCGCCCCGTCCGGCCATCGGCTGGGCACGCTTTGCGTTCTTGACCGCCGCCCGCGCGAACTGACCCCGGTGCAGCACGAGGTCTTGCGGGTCATGGCCGCGCAGGTGATGCGGCAGTTGGACCTGAGACGGGCGCTGGCCGCCGAGGAGGTGCTGCGCAAGGAAATCGACCACCGGGTCAAGAACTCGCTCCAGACCGTCGAGTCGCTGCTCAGGCTCTACAAGACCCGCAGCGCCGACGAACAGACGCGCGCCATTCTGGATGCGGTGGCACGGCGCATTCGGTCGGTTTCGGAGCTGCACCGCGCCCTGTATCAATCGGACACTGTCGATGACCTGCATCTGGACCGCTACCTTGCGGGCATCCTCGCCCTGCTGGAACAGCAGGCCCCCGAAGGGGTGCGGCTGCGCTATGACCTCGCGCCCGCGCTTGCCTCGACGGACGCGGCGCAGGCCGTGGCGGTCATCGTAAGCGAATTCGTGGCCAACACGTTCAAGCATGCCTTCGCGCCGGGACAATCGGGCGAGGTCTTCGTCACCTTGCAGAGCGACGCCAGTGGATTGACCCTGACCTGTCGCGACAATGGCCGGGGTCATACGGTCGAGGGTACAACCGGAACGGGAATAGGTCTGCGCCTGATGGAGGCTGCCGCCGATCAGCTCGGCGCCCGGATCGCGATGGGAAGCGACGGTGCGGGCTACGGCCTGCACCTGCACCTGCCAGCTTAGACTGGCTCTGCTTCGAGCGGGCGCACCTTCAGCTTGGTCACGCGGTTGTTTTCGCGGGCCATGACCTCGAACCGGAACCCGTGGAAGGAAAAGACCTGCCCAGGCGTCGGGATCATCTGCGCCTCGTGGATGACCAGACCGGCCACGGTGTTGGCCTCGTCATCGGGCAGCGTCCAGTCGGTCGCCCGGTTGAAGTCGCGGATCGTCATGGCGCCTTCGATCCAGTAATTGCCGTCCTCGGCCATCTTGATCGTATGGTCGCCATCGGGGTCGAATTCATCGGTGATCTCGCCGACGATCTCCTCGAGGATATCCTCCAGCGTGATCAGCCCCTCGAGCGAGCCGTATTCGTCGACCACCAGCGCGAAATGCGTCCGGCGGCGCAGGAACTGGCGCATCTGGTCGTCCAAGGAGGTGGTATCGGGGATGAAGTAGGGCTTCATCGCGATATCTGTCACCTTGAAGTCCTTGATCACGCTGGCCATCGGCTGGTCCTCGTCGACCAGCTTGTACATGGCGCGCAACAGGTCCTTGGCGTGGACGACACCGATGATGTTTTCGGGATCGTCGCGATAGACGGGCAGGCGGGTGTGGCTGCTTTCAAGACACTGTTCAAGGATTTCCTGCGGGCTGCTATCCGCGTTGATCATCTCGATATTCGAGCGGTGCAGCATGATTTCCTCGACCGTCCGATCGCCAAGATCCAGCGCACCCAGAATCCGGTCACGGTCTTCCTTTTCGACCACGCCCTCGGAATGGCCCAGCTGCAGCGCACCGGCAATCTCCTCGCGCACGGCGAGGATCTGGCTGTCAGGGTCGGTCTTCACGCCGAAAATCCGCAGCACGCCCCGCACCAGCAGGCGGACGGCAGACACAACCGGGGCAAAGACCCGCACGACAACGGAAATCGGCACTGCAACCCGCGCGGCGGCGGTTTCGGGATTGGTGATCGCATAGGTCTTGGGCAGCACCTCGGCAAAGATCAGCACCAGAAGCGTCATGAACAGCGTCGCAAAGGCCACGCCCGACTCGCCGAACAGCCGCGTGAACAGCGCCGTCGCCAGCGAGGTGGCCAAGATATTCACAAGGTTGTTGCCCAGCAGCACCGAGCCGATCAGCCGCTCGTTGTCCTCGGTGATCTTCAGCGCCTTTTCCGCGCCGGTCGATCCCCTGTCCTGCGCAGCCTTCAGCTTGCCCCGTGACGCGGCGGTCAGCGCGGTCTCCGAACCAGAGAAGAATGCGGACAGCAGGATCAACGCCAGAATGGACGAAGACGTGATCCAGAAAGCGGTGTCGAGCATGCGGGCCTCTTGGCTGGGGCAGGGTTTGTGTCACAGCGGTTATGGGGCGCGGGCCCGCCGCCTTCAAGGGGCACGGCCCCCGCGTGCTCGCATATTCGGTGCCGAACGCGCTTCGAACCGGCCCGACGTCGCGTCCCTGCGCAATCCCGGTCTTCTTCTGGCCGAAAATACCGATTTTCTGCGAAGCCTTTCGGCTTGGTGCTCCGCAAGACGGGGCGCACCACCCCCTCCGGTTTTTCTCCCCTGCATCGCGCCGCGCAGCGGCGCGCGGGTCGGCCCGGCGCAGCCGGGGCGAAACCCTAGCCGTCCTTCGCCAGCGGGTGATGATCCAGCACCAGATCGCGTAGGCGTTCATCCAGCACATGGGTATAGATCTCGGTCGTCGCCACATCCGCATGGCCCAAGAGCGTCTGGATCGACCGCAGGTCCGCCCCGTTGGCCAGCAGATGCGTGGCAAAGGCGTGGCGCAGCGTGTGCGGGGTGACCTTTTCCGGCGGGACGCCGGCCTCGACGGCAAAGTCCTTGATCAGCATGTAAAAGGCGTGCCGCGTCAGGTGCCCGGCCTTGCCACGCGATGGAAACAGGAAGGTCGAGGCAGGCTGCCCCTTGGCGGTGGCGGTCTCCTGCTGGTCATCGCGCAGCACCAGCCACGCGGCCAAGGCCGTGCGGGCGGGGGGCGACAGCGGCACCATGCGTTCCTTGCCGCCCTTGCCCTTGACCAGCAGCATGCGCGGGTCGCCCCGCGCCGCCGAGATCGGCAGCGACACCAATTCGCTGACCCGCATGCCGGTGGCGTAAAGCACCTGCATCAGGCAGGCGTTGCGCGCCCGGTCCGCAGGCGTGCGGCCATGCGCTGCGCCCGCGTCCAGCAGGCGGTCGACCTCTTCGACCGAGAGCGTCTTGGGCAGGCGCTTGTCCCGGCCCGGGCCGGAAATCTGCACGGCGGGGTTGTCTTCGCGCAGCCCCTCTTCGAAGGCAAAGCGGTAGAGTTGCTTGATCGCCGACAGCCGCCGCGCCCGCGTCGCGCGGCTGAGTCCGGCAAGGTCGCAATCGATCAGGTAGGCCTCGACATCGTCGCGGCTGGCATCGCCGAAGTCGCGGCCCCGCTCGCCCAGCCAATCCGCTACATGGGCGAGGTCACGCGCATAGGCGGCCAGCGTGTTGGCCGCCGCGCCGCGTTCGGCGGCGATGGCATCCAGAAACAGCGGCACCCAACGCGAAACCTGCATCACAGGGCCCTCTCGGCATCGAGGATCATCAGTTGCAGCGCCGCGCGGCGTGCCGCATCCTCCAGCCCGACGCCGCGCAGGGTCGCCAGCGCATCGGTCAGGTCCTGCCCGTTGCCCTCGGCGCCGCTGGCCAGCAGGCCGAGCGCGCGCAGGATGACCTCGCCAAGGCGCCGCTCGTCAAGCTGAGCGCGCAACACGTCGGGCATGGCCGCCCCGGAAAAGGCCCTTGCCACGGCCTCTGAATGGGGCAGGTCGGTGGCGCCCTCCGGGGCCTCGCCGCGCGCGATGGCGGTCAGAAAGCGGGTTTCGGCATCGCGGTCGCGCGCCCCTTGCGCGAGGTCCTCGTAGCGGTCCGACAAGAACGCGGCGCGGGTGGCGATGCGGGCGGCGCGCCCCTCCAGCCGGGATTGCGACAGGGTGTCGGCATACAGCTCGGCAAAGGGCACCAGCAGGCGGGCGCTGGCCATTTGTGGCCAGAGCGCCTGCAACCGCTGGGACAGCACCCCATTGCCGCGCCCCAGCGCCTCTTCGAAGTCCTGAAACGCCGCCACGCGGTCCCACACCCCGCCCGACGCGGCGGGCTGGCGCTGCGAGTATAATCCCAACAGCCGGTTGGCTGGCAGACTGCCCGCGCGGGCCAGCCGCTCGGCGGCTTCCAACTGGGCACGCCAGCCGGTGTCCCCGCCCAAGTCGAGCACCGAGAATTCCAGCGGCAGCGGGGCCGTGGGCAGTGGCTCGCCAAGCGCCTCGAACAGGCGGAATTCCAGCGGGGTCGGGCGCACGGGGGGCGTCAACGGCGCAGACGCCTCGCTGAGATCGGAATCGAGGAAATGCCACAGCAACTCGGCCTGCCGCGACGAGACCTGCCCGAGCGCCTCGCCGGTCTGCAACAGCAGCGCGGCCTGTTCCCAGTCGCCGCCGCGCGCCGTGCAGAAGATGCGCAAGGCGAAGTCAGTGCTCAGCATCGGCTGCGCGGCCAGCAGACGGCAGACCGGTTCGGTCCGGCCCAGAAGCAGGTTCAAATCGGCCCAGCGTTCGAACAGGCGCGGGTCCTGTGTGCCGGTGATGTCGAGCAGGGCCAGAGCCTCTTCGACGGCGCCCTGTTCGGTCAGCCAGTCGATGCGGTTGGTCAGGTGATCGATTCCGTTGCGCGTGCCGTCGGGCGGCAGCGCCTCGGTCAGCATCAACACGCGCATCAGCGCCCGCGCGGCGGGCACCGGCAGTTCAACGGCGGCGATCAGGTCCGCCAGCGTGTCCGGCGACGAGGCCTGCCACAAATCGACCGGCAGCCCGGTCATGCGCGGGGTCAAGAGCCCGGCAGCCCCGGCCGAGGGCATGTCCAGCGGCATCTCGTCGACCGAGGGCGGTAGCGCGCTTTGCGCCACCGGAGCGTTCTGTGCATGCGCCCAGACCGGCGCCAGTGCCAGCGCCGCCGTCATCGCCGCCTTGCGCGCCCTAGTTCCCATTCAATTCCACCGGCTGGCGTATCTCTGTCTGCGGCGGGCTGAAATCGGCGCCGAAATACGGCCCGACATAGGCATAGGCCACCAGCGCGATGCCGCCCAGCACCAGCAGATAGAACAGCCACTTGATGATGCGTCCCATGGATAGCCTTCCCTGCCTCGTCCTTTTTTCGAACTTATACCTAGCCTTTTCGCTCAGATCACGTCATTCACGCAAGAAATTACCAATGGGCGAAGGATGGCCGATACAGGGGTTCACAACCGTTTGATCCTGCACAAGACCGTGGTCTTTGTCGGGATGATGGGCGCGGGCAAGACCGCCGTGGGGCGCACGCTGGCGGCACAGCTGGGCGTGATGTTTCGCGATTCGGATCACGAGATCGAAGAAGCCGCCAACATGACCATTGCCGAGATCTTTTCGCGCGATGGCGAGCCGTTCTTTCGCCGCAAGGAACATCAGGTCATCGACCGCCTGCTGGACGGGGTGCCGGGCGTGCTGTCGACGGGGGGCGGGGCCTTCATGTCGGCGGAGAACCGCAAGATGATCTCGGACAAGGGGGTGGCGGTTTGGCTGAATGCCGATCTCGACCTGTTGTGGGAACGGGTCCGCCACAAGGACACGCGCCCCTTGCTGCAGACACCCGATCCCTATGGCACGCTCAAGGCGCTGTACGATGTGCGCGTGCCGACCTATGCCGAGGCCGATATCGAGGTGGTGTCCGAGCCGGGCCTGTCGCTGGACGCCATGGGGCGCAAGGTGGCGCAGGCCTTGCTGGAGCAGCGCCCCGACGTTTTGGAGAAGACCGATGGTTGAGATTGTCGAAGTTCCGCTGCCGGGCCGCGAATACGAGGTGCGCATCGGCGCCGGCCTGCTGGCCACGGCGGGCGGACAGATCGCGCCCTTGCTGAAACGCCCGCGCGTGGCCATCGTCAGCGACGAAACCGTGGCGGCGGCGCATCTGGCGACGCTGGAGGCGGCGCTCGATGCCGAGGGGATTGCGCATTCCGCCCTGCGCCTGCCACCGGGCGAGGCCACCAAGGGCTGGCCGCAATTCGAGCGGTGTGTCGAATGGCTGCTCGAGGAAAAGGTGGAACGCCGTGACGTGGTGATCGCGCTCGGCGGCGGGGTGATCGGCGATCTGGTGGGCTTCGCCGCGGCGGTGCTGCGGCGCGGGGTGCGCTTTGTGCAGGTGCCGACCTCGCTTCTGGCGCAAGTCGACAGCTCGGTTGGTGGCAAGACCGGGATCAACGCGCCGCAGGGCAAGAACCTGATCGGCGCCTTTCACCAGCCCGCGATGGTGCTGGCCGATATCGACGTTCTGGACACGCTGACCGAACGCGATTTCCTTGCCGGCTATGGCGAGGTGGTGAAATACGGGCTGCTGGGCGATGCGGCGTTCTTTGACTGGCTTGAGGCCAACGGCGCGCAGGCGGCCCGCGGTGACAAGGCCGCGCGGGCCTATGCGGTGAAGCGGTCGGTGGAAATGAAGGCTGAGATCGTCCTGAGGGACGAGACCGAGCAGGGCGACCGCGCGCTGTTGAACCTTGGCCATACCTTCTGTCATGCGCTGGAAAAGGCGACCGGTTACAGCGACCGCCTGCTGCATGGCGAGGGCGTGGCGATCGGCTGTGCCTTGGCTTTCGAGCTGTCCTCGCGTCTGGGCCTGTGTCCGCAAGAGGACCCGAGCCGCGTCCGCGCCCACCTGAAGGCGATGGGCATGAAATGCGATCTGGCCGACATTGCCGGTGACCTGCCCGGCGCCGAGACGCTGCTGGACCTGATGGGACAGGACAAGAAGGTGATCGACGGCCAGCTGCGCTTTATCCTTGCGCGCGGGATCGGTGATAGCTTCGTCACCTCGGAGGTGCCGCGTGATGCGGTGCTGAACTTGTTGCAGGAGCAGCTCGCGTCCCGGGCTTGACCCGGGACCTCGCCCTCGGGTTCGGCCATGAGGTCCCGGGTCACGCCCGGGACAGGGTTACGCCCGCGCCCGCAGCACCATCAATTCGCCGACATTCTCGCGGGTGGTATAGCCCAGCACGACGCCGTGCCGGTCGATGGCGGCGATGGCGGGGGCATTGTCCAAAGCATCCAGAACCTCTTGCAGCGGCGTGGCCAGCGGCAATTGCGGCACGTCGACCATGATCTCGGCCACGGGATGGGTGTTGAGCCCCTCGGCCATGGCCTTGAACAGGGCTTGGCGCGTCAGGAACCCCGCAAGGCGCCCGTCGGTATCGAGAACCGGGAATTCGTGTTGCGTGGTGCGGATCAGGGTTTGGGCGGCCACGTGCAGCGGATCGTCGGGCGCGAGGCTTTCATAGGCGGTGATGACCGCGTCGCGCAGGTGCAGGTCGCGGGCAATGTCGCGGCTGGCCACCGCGTTGGATTCGCCCTGCGCGGCGAGAAAGATGAACACCGCGATCAGGATCAGGATCAGGTTGCCGGATGTCAGCCCCCACAGTCCGAACAGGAAGGCCGCAACTTGTCCGATGGCAGCGGCGATGCGCGTGGCCTGCACCCGGTTCATGCGGCTGGCCAGCACGGCGCGCAACACGCGCCCGCCATCCATGGGAAAGGCCGGGATCAGGTTGAAGAGCGCGAGGAACAGGTTGACCGCCGCCAGCCGCCCCATGAAGTCGCGGGTGGTCGTCGGGTCGGTCAGCGTGTCGGCGTCGATGGTCGCGCCAAGGCCCATGAGGATGGCGTAGATCACAAGGTTCACCGCAGGACCGGCCAGCGCCACGGCGATCTCTTGGCTGGGCTTCTCGGGCATGCGCTCCATCCGGGCCATGCCGCCGATGGGCAACAGGGTGATGTCCGGTGTGCGGATGCCAAAGCGCCGTCCCATCAGGGCATGCCCGTATTCATGCGCCACGACGCAGGCGAACAGCGCGAGGATGAACAGCGTGCTGGAGGCCGCAGCGGCTGCGCCGCCTGCAGACCAGGCGCTAGCGGCGATCCAGGCCAGCAGCAGAAAGAACGTGGCATGCACGCGCAATTCCGAGCCAAGCAGGCGACCGATGGGGAAAGACCAGGACATGCGTTACTCCGTCTGTCGCCTTTTACATAGGTCCGGGGCCTACCACGAAAAAGGGCGGGGATGTCCCCGCCCTGAACCTTGTCCCGCCGGCTTAGAACGGGATCTCGTCGTCGATATCGCGCGAGGGCGCGCGCGACGGGCCCGAACCACCGCCCGATCCGCCGCCATAGCCGCCCTCGTCATAGCCGCCACGGTCGTCATAACCACCGCCGCCGCCGCCACCGTAACCGCCGCCAGAGCCGCCACCCTGACCGCCGCCGCCTTCACCGCGACCGTCCAGAAGCGTCAGTTCACCGCGATAGGGACGCAGCACCACCTCGGTGGAGTACCGGTCCTGCCCGTTCTGATCCTGCCATTTGCGGGTTTCCAACTGGCCTTCGATATAGACCTTCGAGCCCTTGCGCAGGTACTGTTCGGCGATCCGCGCCAGAGGCTCGGAAAAGATCGCGACCGAGTGCCACTCCGTCCGCTCGCGGCGCTCGCCAGTGTTGCGGTCTTTCCAGTTTTCGGAGGTGGCGATGCGCAGGTTGCACACCTTGCCCCCGTTCTGGAAGGTGCGCACTTCGGGGTCACGCCCCAGATTGCCCACGATGATCACCTTGTTCACGGAACCGGCCATTCTCTTTCCTCTCGAATCTCTTCGGCGATGTTTGGCCGACCCTATACCACGCCGATCCGCGCGGGTAGGGCGGGGGTTCCCGAATCTGCCTTCTGTCGGCTACAGTGCCGCGCAATGAAACAAGGGGTGGTGACGTGATGCGAGGGACGCGTCTGAGTGTGGCCTGTGTGGTGGGCCTGTGTCTGTTGGCCAATGGCGCCACGGCAGAGCTGTTCGGATCGAGCAAGCGCAAGGTCCTGTTCGGCAGCCAGACCAAGGTGCTCGATGGCCGCGCGGCAGAGCAGTACAACAATTCCGTCCGACTTCAGCCCGCCAAGGTCATCACGCCGACCAAGTGGGGCACCGGTGACGATGGCACGGTGCCGGTCTATCGCGGACACTACAAAGGCCCCTATGCCGAGATGGCGCGCAGCGCGGCGCGCAAGCACGGCATCCCGGAGGATCTTTTTCTGCGGCTGGTCAATCAGGAAAGCCGCTTCAATCCCAAGGCCTTGTCGCACAAGGGGGCCATCGGCCTCGCACAGCTGATGCCGGCCACCGCCCGTGCGCTTGGCGTCGATCCGCATGACCCGCGCGAAAACCTCGAGGGCGGGGCGCGCTACCTGAAGGCGCAGTATCGCAAGTTCGGTTCGTGGAAGCTGGCGCTGGCGGCCTACAATGCCGGTCCCGGCGCGGTCGAGAAACATGGCGGCGTGCCGCCTTACCGCGAGACGCGCAACTACGTGAAGGTCATCTGGGGCAGCTGAGTCAAATTGTAACGCTGCGCCGCGACCGGTCTTAAGACAAGCTTATGGCTTTGATGACAGGGTAACCCTCGTGGGAATTCGGACCTCGGGGTGCCTTTGATGCGCGATCTTGCCATCGCCAAAGCGGGACGGTTGCTGGTCATCTGTCTGATGATGCTTGCGGTTTCGGCGCATGTCGTGCGGGCCTCCGCCGGGGCCTGCCAGATTCCCAGCGAATTGCTGCAACTGGCGCGCCACATCGCGCCGGGCACCAGCGGCAAGCCGCTGTCCGCGTCCGAGGCACAGCGCCTGTCCGAGGTGCTCGATGGCGTATCGGAACGGGCCATGGTCCGCACGCTGGAGGAAAACGGGCTGGTCAGCCTCGTGCCGACGATGCTTGCCCTCGTGACCGAGGCGAACAAGTTGGCCACCGGGTCGGGCGAGGTCAAGGGATGGTACGTGGCCCGCCTTCTACGCAACCTTGAAAGCGAAAGCGTCATCGCCTGCCAAGAGGCGACCGACACCGGCTACCAGCCGGATCAACAGGCGCGTGAGGGCGGTGTTCTGAACCGCGACAAGGAAAAGCCGCTGGATTGGGGCAAGATCGAAAAGACGCTGGAACAGAACCGCCCGCTTTCGCTCGGGTTGCTGGTCGGCTCGGTTCTGGCAGTGGTCGGCTCGCTCTTCGCCATCGATTTTCTCGTCCGTTGGATCATGGCGCTGGTCTATAACCGCAAGGCCTGCCGCATCCCGGCCTCGCTCAAGCGCGGCAAGGTCGACGTGCATGGTGCGGTCATCACGCTGGGTCGCGGCGGCTTCCGGTTCCAACCGGACAGCGCGCTCGATCTCGACCTGATGCTGGAAGACCAGGACGAGACGCGCGTGTCGCTGTTGGTCGACGACATGGACATGACTGCCGTCCTGTCCCGGAACCATGGCGAAGTCGCGGATTTTCGGTTCGAAACGCATCTCGGCCTCGCGGCCCAGAAAGCCATGCTGCGCCTGTCAAAGATATCGCCCTATCCGATCCGCAAGTCCCGTGGCTCGGCCAAGGCGCCGGTCGAAATCCTCGAAGAACTCGACTTCGAGGCGGAGATCGTCGACATCGAGATCGAGCAGGACGATCCCAAGCCCGGCGAGGCGCCCGCTCAATAATCGAGATACTTGGCGCTGGCATAGCCGGTCTGGCCCGATGGGCCGGTGATCCGGAACCATAGCCAATTCACGTCGATACAGGCGTCCAGCGCGCTCTGGCTGTAAGGTTGGCCGGTTTCAGCGGCCTGACACAACGCGGTACAGGCCTGATGCTGCGGCAGGCGCCAGTTGCCCTCGGGCGCCCCCACACGGTAGCGGCTGCCCAGCGGCAACTGGTCGATCCGGTCGGCATTGGTGTCGTTCACCTGCCGCAGCGAGGTAAAGCTTTGGACATTGACCACCCGGGCCTGTCCTGTGACGGACTTGCACGGTGTCGGCCCTGCGGCAACCGGAGAGGCCACGCCGCGCGCCCGGCGCAAATCGGACAGGCGGGTCGACGCGGGCAACAGTGCGGCACCGGGGATCGGTATCCACCGGTCGGGCGGGCCGTCATACAGGCACGAATCCGGCCCGACCTGGCTGGACAGGTTCTCGCGATAGCCGCACAGCGCCGGGGTGGTCTCGCCGTTCCAGCGACGGATGATCCCGGCCTCGCAATCATAGGTCTGCATCCCCGCAAAACTCAGCCGATAGCGCCGCCCGTCGACAAATCCTTCATCCCCATCCCGGCGGTCAATGGACGCGTCAAAGCCCATGTTCGCATAGGGGATCTGGTCGGTGGCCAATTGCGTGTTCCACGACGTCATGTTCTGGCAGGCGTTGAAGAAGCCTTCTTCGGTAAACTCCGGCTCTTGCCAGCCGATCAGGTCGATCCCCCAGCGCCCGGCCTTGTTCACCGTATCGATTTCAAAGAAGTCCTGCCCCTTGTGCTGCAACATTGCCTCAAGCAGGTCGGCATCGACAAAGGGGCGCGGCGTGTCCGGGCGGGGCCGGGCCGCGAGGGCCAGAAATTCCAGCGTCGCGGTGATCGCCAGATCGAAGGCAGCGGCGACATCATCGACGGAATAGGCGCGCGAGCGGTCAAGCGTCAGGTCCGGTTGGTGAAACCCCAATCGCCCCCCCACATGCAGGCGGCGGTGGATCAGCGCATTGCTTTCGAGCTGGTAGGCCGTCCCGAACATGAAGACGAGCGCGCAGGCCGAAAGGCACTGCGCGCCATCATCGACCACCGTGCCAAGGCCGCGCTCCAGCACATAGCTGGCCAGTTCCAACCCGGCGGACAGGCTGCCACCGGGACTGTCCAGACAGATCGCCGCCCAGCGGCCATCCTCGATATCGGGCCAGGTCACGGGGCGGTCTATGGGCAGGGCGCGCAGCTTGTCCGCATCGCCGGGCATGATCTGGCCCGACAGGGTATACAGACACAGGCCCGGTTTGCCCGGTCCGATCTCGACCGCCTGCGCGGCCCCCGCGCAAAGCACCCATATCACAGCCCAGAAAACCCGCATGCCGAAATCCCCCTGAAAAGGTCAGCATAGCAAAAGCGCCCGGGGCTGTCCCCGGGCGTCTGGCCTATTCGGCGGCGGTCTTGATCACCGGCTCCATATTGTCGAACTCTTCGGCCGACAGGTGGCACTTGATCTGGTGCCCATCGGCCATCGTCCGAACCGGCGGCACTTCTTTTTCGCACAGGCCCCCCGGCACCTTGTCCTTCCACCGGCAGCGCGTCTGGAAGGGGCAGCCGGGCGGTGGGTTCATGGCCGAGGGGATATCGCCTTCGAGCACGATATGCTTTTTTTGGACCTTAGTGTCGGCGATGGGCACCGCTGATAGCAGCGCCTCGGTATAGGGGTGGTAGGGCGGGGCAAAGACCTGATCGGTCGTGCCCAGTTCCACCACGTGACCCAGATACATGACCATGACGCGATCCGACAGGTAACGCACGATGGACAGGTCATGACTGATGAACAGCAGGGTGGTCTTCTGCTCGCGCTGGATTTCCATCAGCAGGTCGGTGACGGCGGCCTGCACGCTGACATCCAGCGCCGAGACGGGCTCGTCCGCCACCACGATCCGCGCGCCGCCAGCAAAGGCGCGGGCGATGCCGACCCGTTGCTTCTGCCCGCCGGACAGCTGGCGCGGCATGCGGTCTGCAAACGCGCGGGGCAGCTTGACCAGATCCAGCAGGCGCAGCATCCGTTCGCGCCGCTCGCCGTCATCCTTGCCCTCGCCAAAGATTTCCAGCGCGCGGATGATCTGCCGCCCGACGGTCATCGACGGGTTCAGCGTGTCGAACGGGTTCTGGAAGACCATCTGCACATCGGCGATCGTTTTGGTGTCGCGCTTTTCGATGGGCGTGCTTTCGATGTTCTTGTTGTCCAGCAGGATCTGCCCGTCGGTCGCGGTTTCCAGCCCCATCAGCACCTTGGCAAAGGTCGACTTGCCGCAGCCGGATTCGCCCACGATGGCCAGTGTTTCGCTCTCGCGCGCCTCGAAGGTGAGGGTCTCGTTCGCCTTGACCACCTTGGTCTCGCCCGACTTGCCGAACAGCGCGTTGGCGGCGACCTCGTAGTATTTCTTGAGGTTCTCCATCTTCAGCACGACTTGGCCCGGCTCGGCCTTCTGCTTGACGCTCGCATTGGTGGGCGGCGCGTTCCAGTCGATCTCCTGAAAGCGCAGGCAGCGCGTGGCGTGGCGGTCATTGCCGGGCACGTCGGACATGGGAATGTCCTGCGCATCGCATCGCCCGGCCTCGAAATAGTCGCAGCGCGGGCCAAAGTTGCAGCCATTGGGCCGTTCATGCGGCAGCGGGAAGTTGCCGGGGATCGCCACCAGCGGGCGCGCGTTCTTGTCCGCGCCGGGCAGGGGGATCGAGCGGAACAGCGCCTGCGTATAGGGGTGCTGCATCTCGTCGAACACATCCTCGATGGAGCCACGTTCCACTGCCTCGCCGGAATACATCACGCAGATCCGGTCGCAGGTTTCCAGCACCAGACCAAGGTTGTGAGAGATGAACAGCATCGAGGTGCCGTATTTCTTGCCCAACTCCTTGACCAGCTCCACCACGGCGGCCTCCACCGTCACGTCCAGCGCGGTGGTCGGTTCGTCAAGGATCAACAGCGACGGCTCGGCCATCAGCGCCATGGCGATGACGATGCGCTGCTGCTGGCCCCCCGAAAGCTGGTGCGGATAGCTGTCCAAAATCCGTTTCGGGTCGGGCAGTTTCACATCCGTGACCACCTGCAACGCGCGGTCATAGGCCTCTTTCTCGGATGATCCCTTGTGGATCATCGGCACTTCCATCAACTGGCGGCCGATCTTCATCGCTGGGTTCAGCGAGGCCATCGGCTCCTGATAGATCATCGCGATTTCAGAGCCACGGATGTCGCGCAGTTCCTCGGCGCTCATCGCGCCCAGATCGCGGCCCTTGAACTTGATCGAGCCGCCGACGATGCGGCCGTTCTTGCCCAGATCCTGCATTACGCCAAGCGCCACGGTGGACTTGCCGCACCCGGATTCGCCAACCAGACCGACCGCCTCGCCCGGCTGCACGGCCACGGAAAAATCCATCACGGCGGGGATTTCCCGCAGCCGGGTGAAGAAGGAAATCGAGAGCTTGTCGATTTCGAGGATCGGACCCTGATAGTCGTCTTTCATGTCTTGTCTCCCTGTCGGAGGGACCGGTGCGCCGTTTTCAGGCTTCTTTGGTCCAGAAATACCTCGGGGGGTTTGGGGGGCAGCGCCCCCCATCACCTCTCGTCAATCGCGCAGCGATTCCTCGCGCAGACCATCCGCCAGCAGGTTCAGACCCAGAACCAGCGACAACAGCGCCAGCGCAGGCGGCAATGCGGGGTGCAGATAGACCGACAGCAGGCGACGGCCTTCGTTGATCGTCGTCCCCCAATCCGGGCTTTCCGGCGGCAGGCCCAGACCGAAGAAGCCCAAGGTCCCCAGAAGGATCGTCGTATAGCCGATGCGCAGGCAGAAATCGACGATCAGCGGCCCGCGCGCATTGGGCAGGATCTCCCACAGCATGATGTACCACGGGCGCTCGCCCCGGGTCTGGGCCGCCGCCACGTAGTCGCGCGTCTTGATGTCCATAGTCAGGCCCCGCACGATGCGGAACACCGTGGGCGAGTTGACGAAGACCACCGAGACGAACACCACCAGGATACCGCCCGGCACGTCGAAAAAGTCGATCGGCCAGAAGTCGATATGCGTGCCGCTTTCGTTGATCAACGACAGGTACAGCAGCGCCAGCGGCACCAGCACGATGGCCAGATAGATCCAGTTCTTGCCCGGCTGGGTGCGATAGCGGGACTGGATCAGCACGCCAAAGAACACCAGCGGGAAGATGAACAACACCACAGCCATGTATTGCGGCAAACCCGTTGCGACGATTTCCGGCGTGACCAGCAGGTAGAACAGCAAGATCACCGGGAAGGCGAGGATCAGGTTCGCAAGGAACGACAGGAACGTGTCCAGCCGCCCGCCGTAATAGCCCGCAGGCAAGCCCAGCGTGATCCCCACCATGAAGGCGAACAGCGTCGCCAGCGGTGCGATCTGGATCACCACGGTCGAGCCTTTGACCACGCGGCTGAACACGTCGCGCGCAAGGTTGTCGCCGCCGAGCAGATACCACGCGTACTCGCCCTCTTCGGCACCGCGCAGCGGCGTGCCCGGCACCTTGTTCTTCATGCCCGAGACCTGCGCCAGCGGGTCATGGGTGGAAATCAGATCGAACAGGCCGGTGAACAGGGCGGTGTAGACCCAGAACATCACCAGCGCGAAGCCGATCATGCCGATCACGCTGTCGAACAGCTTGCCATACAGGCCAAGCCTGCGTTTGTAGACGATCGAGACGGCAAAGGTCACGATCAGCGCAATCCACACCGGGGTGAACTGCAGGAACATCTGGGTGATGATGGCGCCCCAGGACAACTCTTCCATGTCTTGTCCCCTTCCTTAAGATACGCTGATGCGCGGGTTGAGGTAGACATAGCCGATGTCGGAAATCAGCTGTGTGACGAGCACGACGAAGACCGAGATCACGGAAATCCCCAGAAGCATCTCGATATCGTTGTTGCCCGCGGCGCGGACCAGCTCCCAACCGACGCCCTTGTACTGGAACAGGGTCTCGACGATCACCACGCCGTTCAGCAGCCACGGGAATTGCAGCATGATGACCGTGAACGGTGCGATCAGCGCGTTCCTGAGTGCGTGTTTCATGACGATATTCGGGAAGCTGACGCCTTTCAGGCGCGCGGTCCGGATATATTGCGCGGTCATGACCTCGGCCATGCTGGCGCGGGTCATCCGGGCGATATAGCCCATGCCATACAGCGCGATGGTCAGCACCGGCAGGAAGAAGTTCTCGAAATTCGGGTTGTCCATGGCGCTCGCCGCCGAGCCCTTGAACCATTTCAGGCCCACGGCGGAGGAGGTGAAGATCGCGATGAACAAAACACCCGAGACGTATTCCGGTGTGGCGGTGGTGGCGATGGACACGGTCGACAACGAGCGGTCGGTGACCGATCCTTCACGCATGCCCGCCAGAACGCCGACGATCAGCGCAGAGGGGACCATCAGCAACATCACGCAGAGCATCAGGAAACCGGTATTGGCGACGCGCGGGGCCAAGGCCTCGCCCACGGAGGTCTTCGAGACGGTCGACCAACCCCATTTGCCTTGCAGGATGCCGCAGAACCGGGGCGCGTCCGCCAGATCGGTGCCGGGTTGCTGGCAACGGGCGTTCACCGTCCCGTCGGGCGCCTCGATCACGTAACCGGGCAGGATGCCCAGCCATTCGCCATAGTTGCGCAACAGCCGGATATCGAAGCCCGTGTTGACCGAGGCGGCGGCTTCTTCGGCGGTGATCTTGCCGGTGTTGTAGGCGGTCAGCACCTCGGGGTCGACCGGCGTGCGATAGCCGTTGCGGCCCAGCCAGCTGGCGACTTCGATGTCGGGCATTCGAAAGTTGCCCTCGGACTTGGCCAGCTTTTCGAGGTTCGGATAGAGGTTCGTCAAGAAGAAGACGATGAAGGTCAGGCATAGCGCGGTGAGGATCATCACACCGACGCGCCTGAGGATGAACAGTCCCATTGTCGCCCCTGTTGGTCTGAGCGGGGTTTACCCCGTTTTTATGCTTGGCCCGCCGAGTTCAGCGGAAAAGGCCGCCCCCGAAGGGACGGCCAGATGGATCAAGCGGCCAGCGCCAGCTTGTAGACGTGGATCTCGAACGACGGATGCATTTCCGCGCCGATGATCCCCGGCTTGAAGTGGCGATACAGCGAACGCCAGTAGGGCTGGATGAACACGGCGTCGTCGCGCAGGATCTGCTCGATCTCGGCCATCAACTCGCTGCGCTTGTCGGCATCGGCGATGGACATGGCCTGACCCAGCTTCTCGTCGAAGGTCGGGTTGGAATAGCCCGCTTCGTTCCACGCCTCGCCCGAGCGGTAGGCCAGCGCCAGAACCTGCACGCCCAGCGGACGGTGGTTCCATTCGGTGATCGAGAACGGGTACTTCGCCCAGTCGTTCCAGAAGGTCGAGCCGGGCAGAACCGTGCGCTTGATGTTGACGCCGTTGTCGCGCAACTGCGCGGCACAGGCATCGGCGGTGTTCTTGGTGAAGCCGTCATCGAGCGAGATCAGCTCGTGCTCGAAATCCGCCATGCCGGATGCTTCGAGAAGCTCTGCCGCCTTGGCCGGATCGAAGACCGCCGGGCCGATATCCGCGTATTCCGGGTGCACCGGCGCGACATGGTGGTTTTCGGCCACGGTGCCCAGACCGGCATAGCCCAGTTCAAGGCAGATCGCGTTGTCGCACGACATCTGCAGCGCCTGACGCATTTCCTTGTTCGCGTAGGGCGCGCTGTCACCGACCAGCGTCTGCTGGTTGAAGCGCAGAACGACCGTGGCGCCGGTGACGACTTCGGATTTCTCCCAGCCGATGGCGTCCGCGATGTCGATATACTCGTTCACGTTCTGATAGAGCATGTCGACTTCTTCGGATTCGACCGCCGCGATCCATGCCGCCGGGTCGGTGCCGTAGTCGATGAACTCGATGCGATCCAGCGCGGCACCACCGATGCCTTCGGCCTCGGCGCCCCACCAGTTGTGGTTCTCGTTCTTCACCAGAACCGCCTTCACGCCCACTTCGAGGCTTTCGGGCAGGTACGGGCCGGTGCCGAGCGCCTGCTCCAGCATGTTGGCCGGGTCGTGGTCGGCATGCACAACGGCCGCCGGGTAGTCCGCCATGCCGACGATGATCGAGATGTCGGGGGTGGGCAGTTTGACCGACACGGTCATGTCGTCGACCTTGGTGACGGCACCGGCCAGCAGCTGGTTGGTCTCGGGGTCAATCAGCGTCGCCATGCGGCCCGCCATCGAGTTGCCCTCGACCGTCTTGTCGCACCAGTATTCCATCATCCGAACGACGTCATCGGCGTTGAACGCGTCGCCGTTGTTCCAGGTCACACCGGGGCGGACGTTCAGCGTGTACTCGGTCGCATCGTCGTTGACCGACCAGCTTTCCAGCAGCATGCCGCGCAGCGAGCCGTCGCGGTTGTATTCGACCATGTATTCCAGCCAGCCGCGGGTGAAGTTGGAAATCTGCGTCCAGTCGAAGGTGCGCGGGTCCTTCAGCGCGCGCACTTCCTGCTGGATGCGCAGCGTGCCGCCCGACTGGGCATGTGCCGCGGCCTGAGCCGGCGATCCAAGGCCCCCAAGGGCGTAGGCGGCGCTGGCGGACAGCCCCAGCGCGGTTGCGCGGGTCAGGAACTCGCGGCGGTCGATCTGACCGGCCTTGAGTTCGCGCGCATGCATTTCTGCCGCCGGATGGATCCGGTCGGTCGTGGTCATGGATGTCATCTTTGTCTCCCTGTGACACATCATGTTTTTTGGTGGGGCGTCGCAATCTTGGCCGGCATCGCCATGCTGACCCTCTCCCACAACGCCATTGCGCATTCTTTGCGCCGTGGCGTCAACGCTCCGTATCGGCGTTTTTGGGATGGAAAGCGACATCACGTTTATACAAAAGCGACATCCGGCGAAGCGCAACCGAAAATTCGTGGTTTGGTTGACGTATTCAGCGCGCTGCCGCGGGTTTTCCCGGACGATTCTGCGCGCGCAGGTCGCTTGGCGTGAAACCCGTGTGGTTGAGCACGAATCTGGTGAAATAGGCTGGCGACGAGAATCCAAGGGATTTCGCGATCTCCTGCACAGCCGGTTTCGGCGCTTCCAGCGCCAGCCGCGCGGCGTAAAGCTTGCGCTCGGTCAGAAGGTCGGCGGCGGTGCGACCACAGACCTTGCGGCACACGCGGGTCAGATGTGTGGGCGTGACGTCCAGACCCTCGGCATACTCGCCCATGCTGCGGGGGCTGGCATAGCCGCGCACGATGTCTTGGGCATAGCGCCGGACAAGGCGCTGCGCGGCGGTTTCCTTGGGCGCGTCCGCCACGCCCGCCCGCATCTGCCGCTGCAGCCAGACCGCGATGAGGCGGACATGCGCCTCCAGCGCCTCTTGCAGCAGCGCGCGGTCTTGCGTCAGTTCGCGGGTCATGGCGTCGATCTCGCCGGTCAACTCCGCCTGGGCAAGGCTGTCGCGCACCCGTAGCAAGAGCGGCTCTTGTGGCATGCGCTGGCTCAGCCCCGAGGGACTGCGCACCATCAAGGCCTGCGTGCCGGGCGGGACATCGACGGCAAACAGCGTGCCCGCCGGCAGGAACAGCGCATTGTGCATCGAGATGCCGCGCATCACACCGTTGACCACGACGCGGCCTTGACCGCGTGTCAGCCAGATCAACACGTCTTCGTCGCGGTCATGCAGCAAGGTGAATTTCCACGGCGCGCCCTGCACTTGCAGCGCATAGCTGCCAGCCCGGATCGGCCCCTGAGGCTGCGCGGGCGCGGGCGGCATGGGCCGGGACAGGAAGCCGGGTCGTTGTTTCTGCATCACGCCAGCTCCGCCGGGGACAGTTTCGGCCAAGCGCCCATGCGGGCGCGGAACCATGTCCGTTGCCGCTTTGCGAACTGGCGGGTCAGGATCGTTGCCCGGTCTATCGCATCGTCAAGGCTGATGTCACCATCGAGATGGGCCATCAACTCTGCCGCGCCGATCGCCTTGGCCGAGGGCAGGGTGGGCGACCATGTGGCGCGATTGGCGCGCGCCTCGTCCAGCGCGCCGGTCTTCACCATCTGGCGAAAGCGGGTTTCGATGCGCGGGGTCAGCCAGTCCTTGGGCGCGTCGAGCACTAGCGGCTGTGCCTCGGCCAGCGGCAAAAGCGGCGGCGGGGTGTCGTCCTGCCAGTCGGCGATGCCACGTCCGGTGGCCTGCAAGACCTCCCATGCCCGCGCCACACGGGCCGGGTTCTGCTGGTCGATGCGCGCCAGACTGGCGGCATCCAGTTGGGCAATCATGGCCGCAAGCCCTTTTTCTTGCAGCAGCGCCTCGCCCTCGGCGCGAACCTGCGGTGGCGTGGGCGGAATATCGGCCAGCCCCTCGGTCAGCGCGGTCAGGTAAAGCCCTGTGCCGCCGACGAAAATCGGCCTGTCACCCGGCAAGAGCGGCCCGACCTCGCGCAGCCAGTGGCCAACGGAATAGGCCTGCGTGCCGGGGATATGGCCATACAGCGCGTGCGGCGCGCGCGCCTCGTCCTCGACCGAAGGCCGCGCCGTCAGCACCCGCCAATCGTCGAAGACCTGAATCGCGTCGGCGTTGATGATCACGCCGCCCTGTTGCTCGGCAATGGCGAGCGCCAGCGCCGATTTGCCACTGGCGGTTGGCCCGGCGATCAGCACGGGACGCGCGGGATCGAACCGCGACACGATCTCCTCCATGGCCTGCCTGTTTCCGCCCACCTGCGCGCCCTTTTTTGACCATGGCAAGGGGCGGTCCGCCATTGCAGCCGCCCCGCTTCCTTGCCATACATGCGCCCGATCATATCCCCCAGCCGAGACGGAGCGCAACATGGCCGAGACCAACCCTCAGGACACCAAGTACAGGCGCGTGATGCTGAAGATTTCCGGCGAGGCGCTGATGGGGGATCAGGGCTATGGCCTGCATCCGCCCACCGTCCAGCGCGTCGCCGAAGAGGTCAAGCGCGTGCACGAATTGGGCGTCGAGATCTGCATGGTGATCGGCGGCGGCAATGTTTTCCGTGGCTTGGCGGGCAGCGCGCAAGGCATGGAACGCACCACGGCGGACTATATGGGCATGCTGGCGACGGTGATGAACGCGCTGGCGATGCAATCGGCGCTCGAAGGTCTCGGCGTGTTCACCCGGGTGATTTCCGCGATCCGTATGGATGAGGTGGCCGAGCCCTATATTCGCCGCCGCGCCGTACGCCATCTTGAGAAGAAGCGCGTCTGCATCTTTGCCGGCGGCACCGGCAACCCGTATTTCACCACCGACACGGCAGCGGCGCTGCGCGCCAACGAAATGGCCTGCGAGGCGATCTTCATGGGCAAGAACGGCACCGACGGGGTCTATGACAGCGATCCGCGCACCAATGCGGATGCGAAACGCTATGACGAGGTGACGTTTGACGAGGTCTTGTCGAAGAACCTCAAGGTAATGGATGCCTCGGCCATCGCGCTGGCGCGGGACAACAACCTGCCGATCATCGTGTTCTCGCTCGACGAGCCCGGTGGCTTCCGCGGCATTCTCGCCGGGCAGGGCACCTATACCCGCGTCAGGGGCTAGGCGATCTTTGCTGCCGGGCTGGGCTGGGCCAGTGCCTCGGCCTCGACCCAATTGCCCCCCGTCTGAACGGCCTTGTGGCGCGCGCGGCGGACCAGCCGGGGCGGTTCGCCAAACCGCTCGCGGTAGCTGCGGGTGAAGGCCGAGGGCGAGGCGAATCCGGTTGCCCCGGCGATATCGTGCACCGAAAGCCCGGTTTCGTGCACCAACTGCGCGGCGCGTTCGAGCCGGAGTTCCAGATAAAGCTGCGCGGGCGTCAGCCCCAGCGCCTTGCGGCAGCGGCTCCGCATCTGTTTCATCGACAGGTCCAGTTCGTCGGCCACCTGCTCCAGCGTGATCGGGTCGGCGAGATGGGTGGCCATGATCGCCTGCATCCGCTCCAGCAGCGGGATGGTGGCGCGGGGCAGGGTCTGGCAATCGGCGGTATCGGCAAGGTGCCCGCGTTCGAGCAGGTCGCCCACCGTCGCTGCCAAGGCCGGGGCATGTACGCGCCCGATCCAAGCCAGCATCGCATCCCCCGCCGCCAATCCGCCCGCCGTCGTCAGGCGTTGCCGGTCAAAGGCAAAGCTGCGATCCGACAGGGCAACATCTGGAAATTTCTCGGGAAAACCGGGCTCCAACGAGAGGTCGAGCACTGCCTCGCGACCGTTCAGAAGCCCCAGCCGCGCCAGCACCATGCCGCCGCCATCGAGCCCCCCCAGCGTCGTTCCGGCCTTGGCCGCGCGCATCAGGAAGGCGCGCAAGCCCATCGGCAGGTGCGAAAAGGGGCGCGGTCCGGCGCAGACCAGCACCAGATCATGTCCCTGCGCGGCGGCCCAGTCGGCCTGCGGGGCGGGCATCTCGACCCCCTCGGCCGAGAGCGTTGCGTCCCCCGCGATGCTGCGCAGTTCCCATGTGAAAAGGTCCTGCCCGGCGGCGCCATTGGCCAGTCGAAGCACCTCCTGCACCAGCGACAGGACCAACAGGCGAAAGCCGGGGACGAGGATCAGACAGACATGCATGGGCGTTTCCCGCAGGATTCCGGTCAGTTCAGGGCCGAATGTGGCCTCTGGTCCCGTTCTGCCTGCAAAAGGTAAAGGTTTCCTTGCTCGGCCTCGGTCACGATCGGCATGCCCTTGTCGAGGTGACGGCGCAGCAGGCCGCGACAGCGCTGCCCGTCCGGAAAGGGGCGGCAGGGCACAACCGGCTGACCCATCACCGCGTCGACCCTGCGCCGCTGGGCGGGATCGAGCGCCTGCACGGCTTGCGGACCGGGGAAGAAGCTTTCGACCGGCACGGCATGGGCGCAAAGCAGTTCGTGCCGGTCCAGCACGACATGCGCATAGCGCACCGGCAGCCACGGCGCAGCGCGCCGGACCCCGGGCCATGCGGTCAGAAACCGGGCCGGAACCAGCACCTCGGCTGTGCCGAACATGCGGCGGGCGATGGGCGAATGCACCAGCACCCGGTGTTGCGGGGACAGTGCCAGCGGTCGGTCCGGCACACCCGGCCCGAGCGCCCCTTCGGCGATCAAGACCGGCGCCTGCGCGCCGCCGCGGGGCAGGTGGCTGAGCAGCACCGCACCCACGGGGCGCGGCCCGTGATCCCGGGTCAGGACGATATCGCCTGCGGTCAGGTGCTCGACCGTGACGGGCCCGGAGAGCGTGTCGATCTGTGTCCCGGCGCCGAAACACACGGCGCTGCCGCTCATGGTCTGCCAAGTGTTGTAGCCCGCCGCATCGGTGGTGATCGGTGTCGTCAACTGGATCGAACGGATGACGAGGTTGTCCATCGCGCCTGCATTCTGCATGTCGCCCACGAAGGTATCGCTGTTGTCCATCTGCACGACCACCACGTCGATGTCATGCACCACGCCGTCCACATCCGTGACCAGTGCATTATAAGTGATGGTCGAATCCACATCGCGTGAATTCGCCACCCCGCCCACCGTGTAAATCACGAAATCCGGGCTGTTGATGTCGTTGTCGTAGATGGCACTGTTGTTGTCGATATCCCGGCTTTCGATGGTGACGAGTTCGAGGTCCTGAAAGGCGTGATAGGTGCCAGCCAGGTTCGACGCCAGTTCGGCGTCGGTGTTGCTTTCATCTACGTCGATGTCCGGCAGGTTGCCGATGAACACCATCGTATTGTAGGTCGTCGCCATCTCGATCCTGCATTTGCATCGATTCAGTCTTGACCCGTTGTGGTTAAATTCCCGTTCAATGCCGGTGATCTGGCGGTGGCGGCTATACAACCGCGCCCGGGCGGCGTAGATACGGGCAAAACGACCAAAATGACCGAGGACCCCATGTCTGACGATTTCATGCTAGACACCGACGATCTGGAACGCCGCATGGAAGGCGCGCTGGCCAACCTGCGCACGGAATTCGCCTCGTTGCGCACCGGGCGGGCCTCGGCCTCGATGCTGGAGCCGGTGCAGGTGGATGCCTATGGCCAGATGACCCCGATCAATCAGGTCGGCACCGTCAACGTGCCGGAACCGCGCATGGTCACCATCAATGTCTGGGACAAGGGGCTGGTCGGCAAGGTCGAAAAGGCGATCCGCGAAAGCGGTCTGGGCATCAACCCGCAGCTCAACGGCACGATCATCATGCTGCCGATCCCCGAACTGAACGAGGAGCGCCGCCGCGAACTGACCAAGGTGGCCGCGCAATACGCCGAACATGCCCGCGTCGCCGTGCGCAACGTGCGCCGCGACGGCATGGACCAGATCAAGAAGGCCAAGGCCGACGGCATGTCCGAAGACGACCAGAAGCTCTGGGAGCAGGAGGTTCAGGACATGACCAACAAGTATATCAAGCGGATCGACGATCAGCTGGAGACCAAGCAGGGCGAGATCATGCAGGTCTGATCGGACACCGATCACCCGATCGACCGGCGAAGCTGTCTTCGCCGGTTTCCTGTCTGGCAGGGGGTCGCCGGTGATTCACCCTGTCTTTCTTGACCCCTTTGGCTTCTTGCGCGGATAGTCTAGAAGGGGGGCGCATTTCGCCCGACTTGGCCGACGAAACAGGAGCCGCCGATGGCAAAACCGTTCCTTGAAACCGATGGACCACATCACGTGGCCATCATCATGGACGGCAACGGCCGCTGGGCCACGCAACGCGCACGGCCGCGTCTGTTCGGCCACCATGCCGGCGCGCGCCGGGTGCGCGAGATCGTCGAGGCTTGCCCGGAAAACGGGGTCAAGTACCTGACGATCTTCGCCTTTTCCACCGAAAACTGGAAACGCACGCAGGTCGAGGTGGCGGGGCTCATGAGCCTGTTCCGGCGCTACATCATGAAGGAGATGCAGGCCTTCGTGAAGGAAAACGTCCGGGTGCGCTTCATCGGCGACCGGCCCAAGCTGGACGCCAAGCTGCGCGGGTTGATGGACGAGGCGGAGGCGATGACGGCGCATTGCACCGGCACCAACCTGACCATCGCGCTGAATTACGGCGGTCGGGACGAGGTCAGCCGCGCAACGCAGCGTCTGGCGCAGGATGTGGCCGCGGGCAGGCTGCGCCCCGAGGACGTGAACGAGGAAACCTTGCCACGCTACCTCGACACGCATGTATTGCCCGACCCGGATCTTGTGATCCGCACCAGCGGCGAGGCGCGGATTTCCAACTTTCTGCTGTGGCAGTCGGCCTATGCGGAATACGAATTCATCGACACGCTCTGGCCGGATTTCTCCGCCGATGAATTCGCCAAGCTCTGCGCGAAATACGGTCTGCGCGACCGCCGCTATGGCGCGGTGAAGGCATGACCGCCAACTGGCAGGACCTGAAGCCGCGCGTCCTTTCGGGGCTTGCGATGATCGCCATTGGCGCCGCCGCCATTCAGGCGGGGGGCGTGTGGTGGCAGGTTCTGATCGCGGTGATCTCGGGCGGCATGGTCTGGGAACTGGTCTGCATGGTCGATACGGGCCGCACGAAAAGTCAGTATATCCTTGCCGCGGCCACGGGCCTGTGCCTGCTGGTCGCCATCAACATTCCGCCCAGTTTCGCGCTGCCGCTGTTGTTGCTGCCGTCGATGCTGGGCTTCACCCGGATGGAGCGGGGCGGGGTGACCTATGCGGTCACCACGATGATGATCACGCTGGCGGGCTATTCGATGATGGCGCTGCGCGGCGATTTCGGCCTGACATGGATGCTGTGGCTGGTCTGCGTGGTCGTGGCGACCGACGTGATGGGCTATTTCGCGGGCAAGTCCTTGGGCGGACCCAAGGTCTGGCCGCGTGTCTCGCCGAAAAAGACGTGGTCGGGCACCATTGGCGGCTGGATCGGCGCGGCGGTGGTCGGCGCGATCTGGGCCGGTTGGACGGTCGAGGGGGCGGGGCTGATCGGCATCTCCATCGCCGTGTCCATGGCCAGCCAGATCGGGGATATGGCCGAAAGCACGATCAAGCGGCGCGCGGGCGTCAAGGACAGTTCGAACCTGATCCCCGGCCATGGTGGCCTGATGGACAGGTTCGACGGCATGCTGGGCGGCGCGGTCTTTCTCGTGATCGCGGGCCAGATCGTGGGATTCCCGCCGGGGGTGTGATGCGCAGGATTTCGATTTTCGGCGCGACCGGATCCATTGGACAAAACACAATCGACCTGATCGCCCGCGCGCCCGACGCGTACCGCGTCGTCGCGCTGACCGGCGGGCAGAACATTGCGCAACTTGCGCGGGATGCGCGCCGCCTGAAGGCCGAGATCGCCGTGACTGCGGATGAAACCTTGCTTGATGCCTTGCGCGATGCGCTGGCGGATAGCGGGGTCGAGGCCGCCGCCGGGCGTGCGGCCTTGGTCGAGGCGGCAACCCGGCCTGCGGATTGGGTGATGTCGGCCATCGTCGGCGCGGCGGGGCTGGAACCGGGGCTGCGCGCGCTGGAGCAGGGGGCCGATCTGGCCTTGGCCAACAAGGAAAGCATGGTGTGCGCCGGGCCGTTGATGCTCCGTACCGCGCGCGCGCATGGCGGGCGCTTGCTGCCCGTCGACAGCGAACATTCGGCGGTGTTTCAGGCCCTGATCGGCGAGGATCTGTCTGCGGTCGAGCGCGTCATCATCACGGCAAGCGGCGGCGCGTTTCGCGACTGGCCGTTGGAAGACCTTGAAAAGGCCACGCCCGAGCAGGCCGCCACGCATCCGAATTGGGATATGGGGCAGCGCATCACCATCGACTCGGCGTCGATGTTCAACAAGGCGCTCGAACTGATCGAGACGCGGGAGTTCTTTGGCATCGACCCCGCGATGATCGAGACTGTCGTACACCCGGAATCGATGATCCACGCGCTGGTCGGCTTCAACGACGGGGCGCTGATGGCCCATGTCGGCCCGCCGGATATGCGCCACGCCATCGGATTCGCCCTGCATTACCCGGACCGCCAGACCTTGCCCGTCGAACGTCTCGACCTCGTGAAACTCGGCCAGCTGACCTTCCGCCCCGCCTGCGAGACCCGCTGGCCCGCGCTGCGCCTTGCGCGCGAGGTGATGCAGGCAGGCGGGTTGATGGGCGCGGTGTTCAACGCCGCCAAGGAAGAGGCGCTGACCGCCTTCATCGCCCGGCAGATCACCTTTCCGCGCATGGCGGGGATCGTTGAGGATGTGTTAACCCGTCTTTCGTCCCATGCGGGTCATAATGTCGACGCGATTACTCTTGATATGGTTGCAGAGGTTGACCATCTCGCACGAGTGGCGGCACGTACGGTCATCACCGGTCAAGCCTGAGGCAGAAGGGGTATGTTTTGGATCTGACGACATTGATTCCCATGTTCGGCGGAACGCTTTGGACGGTGTTCTTTTTCATCATCGCGCTGTCGGTGGTCATCGCCATCCACGAATACGGGCATTTCATCGTCGGCAAGAAATCCGGCATCTTCCCCGAGGTCTTCAGCCTTGGTTTCGGCCCGGTCCTGTGGTCGCGCGTCGACCGGGACGGCACGAAATGGCAGATCGCGGCGATTCCCTTTGGTGGCTACGTCAAGTTCCGCGGCGATGCGAACGCATCCGGCGGCGTCGATGGCGAGGTGGTCGAGGCGCTGGACGATGCGGAACGCCGCCAGACCATGCAGGGGGCGCCGCTTTGGGCGCGCACGGCGACCGTTGCGGCGGGCCCGATCTTCAACTTCGTGCTGTCGGCCATCCTGTTCACGGCGATCTTCATGTATCGCGGCGTCACCGCCGACCCGCTGGTGATTTCCGAACTCAAGCCCGTGCCCTTCACTCAGGAATTGCAGGAGGGCGACCAGATCCTCGCCATCGAGGGGCAGGACCTGCCCAGTGCCGAGGATGGTGTCGCTTACAGCGCCTTCATGGCCGATCTGCCCTTGCAGCCGGTGCTGGATTACACCGTGCTGCGGGACGGGCGCGAAATGGTGGTGCAGGGCCCGTATTTCCAGGCCCCGATCGCGGGCAGCATCCAGCCGCGTTCTGCGGCGATGGATGCCGGGCTGCGGGCCGGGGACGTGATCACCGCGTTGAATGGCGAGCCTGTCTTCGCCTTCACCCAGTTGCCCGAAGTTATCGAAGCCTCCGAGGGTGCGCCGGCCGATCTGACGGTCTGGCGCGATGGCGAGACGTTGAACCTGACCCTGTCGCCGCGCCGCGTCGACGAGCCGCAGGCGGAGGGTGGGTTCAAGACGGTGTACCGGATCGGCGTCGGCAGCGGTTTGCTCTTCGTGCCCGACACGGTCACGCCGGGCTTCTTCGAAGCGGTCTGGGGCAGCGTGAACCAAGTCTGGCGCGTGATCTCTTCGTCGCTGTCGGGTCTGTACCATATCGTGACGGGCCAGATCAGCACCTGCAACCTGTCCGGTCCCGTCGGCATCGCGCAGGCATCGGGTGACATGGCGTCGCAAGGCATCCTGCCTTTCATCGGCTTCATCGCGATGATTTCCACCGCGATCGGCCTGTTGAACCTGTTCCCGATCCCGGCGCTGGATGGGGGGCACCTGATGTTCTACGCCTACGAGGCGCTGCGCGGCGAGCCGCCCAGCGACGGTGTGCTGAACGTGATGATGTCGGTGGGCATCGTGATCGTGCTGGGCTTCATGGCGTTCGGACTGACCAACGATATTGCGCTCTGCCGGCCGTAGCCTGCCCGCGCACCAGACAAGACGCGCGTCCCTCGGGACGCGCTTTTTGTTTTGAAATCAGCGACAAGCCCCGGTGCATGGGGTGGATTGCCAGCGACAGCGGCAACGATTTTCCCGCGCCTCGCCCTAAATCCGCCGGAATCGAGCGCCATGATCCAGTCATCGATCAAGGAAGGACCGATTCCATGCATACGCTTCATGCCGGATATCGCAGCATGTCACTTTTGGTGAGCATCAACTGGGACCGCCTGTTGTATGTCTGCACCATTGTTTTCGCCCTGTTTTTCGGGGCGTGGCTCGGCACGCTCCTGCAATAATCGGAGTTCCCTCGCGCAAAGGCGCGAAATGAGGGCCTGGGGCTTTTGACAAGCCTGCGCATGTCCGATACTCAACATCTTGAGGGATGTCGGAGTGAAATGCGAAAAATGGCACAAGTCATTTCGGCGCGTGTAGCGCGTGATCGAGCGGAAACTGTAAAGCTTTCCACCAAATTGGCCCAGGCTGCCCGGGTCGTCGCTTTGGGCATCGCCCTGGGTGGCGGTGCGTCCGTCGTGCTCCTGCCAGAGCCGGCGGTGGCGCAAAGCTACAGCTTTTCCAGCGTGTTGATCCAGGGCAATGCCCGCGTCGATACCGGTACGATCCTGTCTTATGCGGGCATTGCGCGCGGCCAGACAGTGAGCGCCGCGGAACTGAACGACGCCTATCAGCGCCTCGTCGGGTCCGGCCTGTTCGAAGAGGTGGTGATCGACCCACGGGGCTCGCAACTGGTGATTTCCGTCGTGGAATTCCCGACGATCAACCGCATCAGCTTCGAGGGTAACAACCGCCTCAAGGATGAAGATCTGTCCGCCATCGTGCAGTCCGAATCCCGCCGCGTGTTCAGCCCTTCGCTGGCCGAGGGTGACGCGCAGCGCATCTCCGAAGCCTACCTGCAGCAGGGCCGTCTCGCGGCACGTGTCAGCCCGAAGGTCATCCGCCGGTCTGACAACCGCGTCGATCTGGTCTTCGAGGTGTTCGAGGGTGGCGTGTCCGAGATCGAGCGCATCGGCTTCACCGGGAACGGCGTCTATTCCGACCGGCGACTGCGCCGCGTGCTTGAAACCAAGCAGGCGGGCATTCTGCGCGCGCTGATCAAGAAGGACACCTTCGTCGAGGATCGAATCGAGTTCGACAAGCAGCTGCTGCGCGATTTCTACGCCGCGCGCGGCTATGTCGATTTCCGCATCAACGGCGTGAATGCCGAGCTGGCGCAGGAGCGCGACGGCTATTTCGTGAGCTTCAACATCGAAGAGGGCCAGCAGTTCCGCGTGGGTGAGGTCACAGTCACCTCCGACCTGCCGGACGTGGACCCGGATTTCTTCCGGTCCAAGGTGCGCCTGAAATCCGGCAAGGTCTATTCGCCCAGCCTCGTCGAGAATGAGATTGCGCGTCTGGAACGTCTTGCGATCCAAGAGGGTCTGAACTTCGTCCGTGTCGATCCGCGCATCAACCGCAATGATCGCGACCTGACGCTGGATGTCGAATTCCAGCTGACCCGCGGCGACCGCATCTTTATCGAGCGCATCGACATCGAGGGCAACACCACCACGCTCGACCGCGTGGTGCGGCGTCAGTTCAACGTGGTCGAGGGCGACCCCTTCAACCCGCGCGCCATCCGCGAAAGCGCCGAGCGCATCCGCGCCCTTGGCTTCTTTACCAATGCCGACGTGCAGGCCCGCGAAGGGTCGAGCGGTCAGCAGGTCGTGATCGACGTAAATGTCGAGGAAAAGCCGACGGGCTCGTTCGGCTTTGGCGGGTCCTACTCGACGACCACCGGTTTCGGGGCGAATATCTCGTTCTCCGAGCGGAACTTCCTCGGGCGTGGCCAGCAGCTGTCGTTCTCGCTGAACACGGCACAGGCGCAGAACGCTTTCAACTTCTCCTTCGTCGAGCCCGCTTTCCTTGGGCGCGATGTCGCGTTCGGGCTCGCACTTGGCTATTCCGAAGCCTCGAACCTGTCGGACCTTTACTCGATCCAATCGGGCCAGTTCCAGCCGTTCTTCGAATTCCCGCTGTCGGACAAGACCCGTCTGCAGGCGCGCTATACCCTGACCTATTCGAACATCACGAATGTCAGCGGGGCGACCGGGACGCTGGGCGGCATCGCGGGCAGCGACCTGCTGCTGGGCGAGATCTTCGACAGTTCCATCGGTTACACGCTCAGCTACGATACCCGTCGGACCGGGCTTGATCCCAATTCGGGCGTGCTGCTGACGCTGAGCCAAGATTTCGGGGGCCTCGGCGGCGACCGGACCTTCATCAAGACGACCGCCAAGGCTATCGCCCAGACCAAGGTCATGAACGAGGAAGTCACCCTGCGGGCGACCCTCGAAGGCGGCGCGCTGAACTATTCGCAAGGCCGCAGCCGTGTTTCGGACCGTTTCCAGATCGGTCCGACCATCATGCGGGGCTTTGAATATGGCGGCATTGGCCCGCGCGAAATCGGTCCCGGCGTCAACGACTCGCTGGGCGGCCAGTTCTACGCGGTCGCCAAGTTCGAGGCTGAATTCCCGCTGGGTCTGCCAGAGGAATACGGAATCTCTGGCGGTGTCTTCTACGATATCGGCTCCGTCTGGGATGCGGGCGATATCAGCGCAGTTGGCGCGGGCAACAAAGTGGTCGGCAACGATTTCTCGGATCGCCATGTTGTCGGCTTCTCGATCTTCTGGGACAGCGTGCTTGGCCCGCTGCGCATGGATTTCTCGGAGCCCGTGAAGAAGTTGAAGACTGACCAAGCGCTCAACTTCAACTTGGGTGTGTCGACGCAGTTCTGATGTGATGCGGGTCCTCGCCATTCTGACTGTCTGTCTCGGGGCCTTGGCCCCGGGCGCCCATGCGCAGAACATTGGCGGGCCGCTCAGCCAAGGCGTGGTGCAAAGCCCGATCCTCGTGATCGAGTTCGACCGAGTCTATGCCGAAAGCGCCTTTGGCCAGCGCATCACCCGCGAGCTTGAAGAAGAGGGCGCCCGGATCGCTGCGGAAAACCGCGAGATCGAGGCCCAGCTGATCGAGGAAGAGCGCCGCCTGACCGAGGAACGCGCGACGATGGACCCGGTCCGTTTCCGCGAGTTGGCAGATGAATTCGATGCGCGCGTGCAGCGGGTCCGCACCGAACGCGACGCCATGGCCCGCGAACTTGGCACCCGCAACGAAGAGGCCCGCAGGCGCTTTGTTTCGGCGGTGCAGCCGGTGATCGAACAGCTGATGCGCGCCTCCGGCGCTGCGGTGATTCTGGACCGGCGTTCGGTCTTTGTGGCCAGCGATGCCGTCGACGTGACGGATCGCGCGATCGAGGGGATCGATGCGCGCATCGGCGAGGGGGTCGACCTTGTGCCGGACCCCGCGGCGGGCATCTCGGACAACTGACTGCCCGCTTGCCCGGCTGGCCCGGGATTGTTAGGGACATTGAAAGACACCAAGAAGGCTTGACCCATGACCGACCTGCTCAGCGCGGACATCCAACTGATCCAGCGTATCCTTCCGCACCGTTACCCGTTTCTGCTGGTGGACCGCGTCGAAGAGATCGACGGCACGACAAGCGCGCTTGGCATCAAGAACGTCACCATGAACGAGCCGCATTTTCAGGGCCACTTCCCGGGCCTGCCGATCATGCCCGGCGTGACCATCGTCGAGGCGATGGCGCAGACCGCCGCCGTCATGGTCGGGGCCGCGCTGGACATGGCCGATAAGGAGATGAAGGTCTATTTCATGTCCATCGACAAGTGCAAGTTCCGCCGCAAGGTCGTGCCCGGCGACGTGCTGAAGATGCGCCTGACCACGCTGCGCGGCAAGCCCGGCGGAAAGGTCTGGAAATTCGGCGGTGTGGCCGAGGTCCAGGGTGAGATGGCCGCCGAGGCTGAATTCACCGCGATGATGGACCTGCCGTCTTGACCTCTGGCATCCATCCTCACGCGGTCATCGAAGACGGCGCGCAGATCGGGGCGGATGTCACGGTCGGTCCGTTCTGCCATGTCGGGCCGGATGTCGTCCTGCAGGACGGCGTGACCTTGCAAAGCCATGTGGTGGTGCAGGGCCAGACCGAGATCGGCGAGGGCACGCTGGTGCATCCTTTCGCCGTGCTGGGCGGCATCCCGCAGGACCTGAAGTTCAAGGGCGAACAATCCCGGCTGATTATCGGCAAACGCAATCGCATCCGCGAGCACGTGACCATGAACACCGGCACCGAGGGCGGCGGCGGCGTGACGCGCGTCGGCGATGACGGGCTGTTCATGGCGGGCTGTCACGTGGCCCATGACTGCCAAGTCGGCAACAACGTGATCGTGGTGAACAACGCGGCCCTCGCAGGGCATTGCGTGATCGAAGACGAGGTCATCATCGGCGGTCTGTCCGGCGTGCACCAATGGGTGCGCATCGGGCGTGGCGCGATCATCGGTGCGGTGACCATGGTCACCAACGATGTGATCCCGCACGGTCTCGTGCAGGCCCCGCGTGGCAAGCTGGACGGGCTGAACCTCGTCGGGCTGAAGCGCCGTGGCGTCGCGCGCGAGGACATCACCGCGCTGCGCGCCGCGTTCCAAATGCTAGCGCAAGGCGAGGGGGCCTTTCAGGATCGCGCCCGGCGTCTGGGCGACGAGACCAGTAGCGAGTACGTGCGCCAGATCGTCGATTTTGTGCTGGGCGATACGGACCGTTCCTTCCTGACGCCGGGGTGATCCATGCTGGCGCTGATCGCAGGACGGGGAGAACTTCCGCGCGCCGTCAAGGATGCACAGGTTCAGCCCCCTTTGGTCTGCGCGCTGGACGGTTGCCTGCCGGATCGGGTCGAGCCGGATCACGTGTTTCGGCTGGAGCATCTGGGCCGCTTCCTGCGCTGGCTCAAGCGGCGCGGCGTGCGGCAGGTCTGCATGTGTGGCGCCATCGACCGCCCAGATCTGAGCTGGCGGCGGCTGGACATGCGGACTTTGGCGCTCGTGCCGCGCATCTTGAAGGCGTTGCGGCGCGGCGATGACGGCGCCTTGCGGGTGGTGATCGGAATTTTCGAACAGCAGGGATTCGAGGTGCTGGCCGCGCATGAGGCGGCGCCCGGACTGTTGCCACCTGCAGGCATTGCGACCCTTGTGCGCCCGGCGACGATGGTCGAGGCGGACGCGCTTTTGGGCGACAAGGTCAGCATGTCGCAAGCGCAAGAGGATCTGGGCCAGTCTTGCGTGCTCCGCGACGGCAAGGTCTTGATCAGAGAGACGATTTCCGGAACCGATGCGATGCTGCGCAGCCTCGCGCAACTGGGCGCGCAGGGCGGCGTGTTTTACAAGGCGCCGAAACCGGGGCAGGAGCGCCGCGCCGACCTGCCGGTCATCGGTCCGCAAACGGCGGCGCGTTGCGCCGAGATTGGCCTCAAGGGGCTGGTGATCGAGGCAGGGGGCGTCATGGTCTTGAACCAGGCCGAAGTCATCCGCCGATTGGATGCCGAAGGCATGTTCCTTTGGGTGCGGGAGCGACCGGAATGAGGGTGTTTGTGACGGCCGGAGAGGCCTCGGGCGACAAGCTGGGCGCGGCCTTGATGGATGGGTTGCGGCAATTGGTGCCGGATGTGCAGTTTCGCGGGATCGGCGGCGAGCGCATGACCGCGCTGGGGCTGGACAGCCTGTTTCCGATGGATGAAATCAGCATCATGGGGATCGGGGAAATCCTCAAGGAATACAGGCACTTGAAAGCGCGTATTCGCGAAACGGCCGAAGCGATCCTGACCGAGAAACCGGATGTGGTGGTGACCATCGACCTGCCGGAATTTTCCCTGCGCGTCGCCCGGCTGGTCAAGGCAAAATCCCCTGAAATCAAGATTATACACTACGTTGCTCCGACGGTCTGGGCGTGGCGTCCGGGCCGCGCGGACAAGATGCGCGGGCTGGTGGACAAGGTTCTGGCGCTGCTGCCCTTTGAGCCGGACTACATGCAACGGGCTGGCATCGCGTGCGATTTCGTCGGTCACCCGGTGGTGATGGACCCGGTCGCCAGCGCCGAGGAGGCCGAGGCGTTTCGCGCGGGCCATGGCATCACCGGCGAGATGGCTTTGCTGCTGCCGGGGTCCCGGCGGTCGGAGATTTCGCGGCTTTTGCCGATTTTCCAAGAGGTTGCAGAGCGTCTTTCACATGAACGGCCGGGGCTGAAACTGGTCATCCCGGCGGCGTCCAACGTTGCGGAAACGGTCAAGGCGCAGGTGGCCGCTTGGCCGCGAACGATACCCGTAACCGTGCTCGACCCGCGTGAGGATACATCGGGGTGCATGAAGCGCGCGGCCTTCCGGGCTGCGGATGTGGCTTTGGCAGCGTCAGGGACGGTGTCGCTGGAACTGGCCGCCGTTGGGACGCCCATGGTGATTGCCTACGACATGAGCTGGCTGTCGCGCCAGATCATCGGGCGGATGCTGTTGGTGGACACCGTGACCTTGGTCAACCTTGTAAGCGAAACGCGTGAAGTTCCTGAATTCATTGGAAAGAACTGCAAACCGTCCGAGATCGCCAAGGCGGTGCAACAGGTGCTGGACGCGCCGGGTGGACAGCGCTCGGCGATGGATGTGACGATGCAGAGATTGGGTCGCGGTGGCGAGGAACCGGGTCTGCGCTCGGCTCGGGCGGTGCTGGAGTTGATTGCTTAAGTTGACGGGTTTCGCCGTGCTGCGCACGTCAACCCGCCGGGGGCTCTGCCCCCGGACCCCCGAGGTATTTTGGGACCAAAGAAGCCTTGGACGGTATTTCTGGAAGATGGCCGAATTGCAAAAGCCCCCACCGATAGGCGGGGGCTTTGTGCTTGCGATACCGGGTGTTTAGAGCAGGTCTTTGACCTTGTCTGCCACAGCCTGTGCGGTGATGCCGAACTTCTCATAGAGCACCTCGGCGGGGGCAGACGCGCCGAAGCCTTCCATCCCGACGAAGCCGGATTTCTTGGCATTGCCGCGCTCGCCGCACAGCCACTTGTCCCAGCCAAAGCGGATGCCGGCCTCGACAGCCACGCGGACGGGGCCAGCGGGGGGCAGGATGCGGCGGCGATAGGACTCGTCCTGCGCTTCGAACAGCTCCCAGCAGGGCATGGAGACGACGCGGGTGCCGATGCCCTCGGCCTGAAGCAGGTCACGGGCGGCCAGCGCGATCTCGACCTCGGAGCCGGTGGCGAGCAGGATGGCCTGACGCTTGCCCTCGGCCTCGGCCAGCACATAGGCGCCTTTTTCAACGAGGTTCGCGGTCTTATGCTCGGTGCGGACGGTGGGCAGGTTCTGGCGGGTCAGCGACAGGACCGAGGGGGTCGATTGCTGGGTCAGCGCGATTTCCCACGCCTCGGCGGTTTCCACCGCGTCGGCGGGGCGGAAGACCAGCGTGTTCGGCGTGGCGCGGCTGATCGCGACATGCTCGACCGGCTGGTGCGTCGGGCCGTCCTCGCCCAGACCGATGGAGTCGTGGGTCATCACAAACACCGTCGGCGTCTTCATCAGCGCGGCGAGGCGCATGGCCGGGCGGGCATAGTCGGTGAAGGCCATGAAGGTGCCGCCATAGGGGCGAATGCCACCATGCAGCGACATGCCGTTCATCGCGGCGGCCATGCCGTGCTCGCGGATGCCCCAATAGACGTAGCGGCCCTTGCGGTTGTCCGTGTCGAACTTGCCCATGTCGCCGGTCAGCGTGTTGTTCGAGCCGGTCAGGTCGGCGGAGCCGCCGCAGGTTTCGGGCATGACCGGGTTGATGACTTCCAGCGCCATTTCCGACGCCTTGCGGGTCGCGACCGAAGGCTTGCCTTCGGAGATCTGCTTTTTCAGCGCCTTGATGGTGGCGGACAGCTTTTTCGGGGTCTCGCCAGCCATGGTGCGGGCGAATTCCTTTTGACGGCTGTCGGATTGCTCGGCCAGTCGCGCTTCCCACTCGGCGCGGTCAGCGGCACCGCGCGACCCGGCCTCTTCCCACCACGATTTGATATCGGCGGGGATGTCGAACTCGGCGGCGGTCCAGCCCCATGCGTCTTTGGCAGCGGTGTTCTGATCGGCATTGGTCAGCGCGCCGTGGCCCTTGGATGTGTCCTGAGCGGCGTGACCCAGCGCGATATGCGTCTTGCAGGCGATCATCGAGGGCTGATTGGATTTCTTGGCAGCCGTGATCGCCGCGTCGATTTCCGCCGGGTTGTGGCCGTCGATTTCCTGCACGTCCCAGCCAGCGGCCTTGAAGCGCGCGACCTGATCGGTGCGGTCGGACAGCGAGACCTTGCCGTCGATGGTGATGTCGTTGTTGTCCCAGAAGACGATCAGCTTGGACAGCTCGTAGCGGCCCGCCAGCGCGATGGCTTCGTGGCTGACGCCTTCCATCAGGCACCCGTCACCGGCGATGACATAGGTGTGGTGGTCGACCAGCTTCTTGCCGAAGCGGGCGCGCAGCATTTCCTCGGCCATGGCAAAGCCCACGGAGTTGGAGATGCCCTGACCGAGCGGGCCGGTGGTGGTCTCGACGGCCTTCAGCAGGAAGTTCTCCGGGTGGCCGGCGGTCTTTGCGCCGGACTGGCGGAAGTTCTTGATCTCCTCCAGCGTGACCTCGGGATCGCCGCAGAGATAGAGCAGCGAATAGATCAGCATCGAGCCGTGACCTGCGGACAGGATGAAGCGGTCGCGGTCGTGCCAGTCCGGGTTCTTCGCATCGAATTTCAGGTGGTTGCCGAACAGGACCGTGGCGACATCGGCCATGCCGATGGGCATGCCGGTATGGCCGGAATTTGCCTTGGCCACGGCGTCCAGTGCCAGAGCGCGGATGGCGGTGGCGCGCATCCAGTGATCGGGGTTCGAATTGCGAAGTTCCTGGATATCCACGGTCAGGTCCTTTGGTTTCAGGGGGTTTGCGGGGTGAATACCAGCCTTTTGCGTGAGCGCAAGCATGCGGTTTGCGGGACTTCGCGCATCGGGTGAAGGACAAGGTGTAACGCATTGAAGTTATGGGGGCGCATTTTCCCGTTGTGCTTGATAAACTTTCACGAAACGAACCAATGGGCGATTCGGTCGGGACCTGTCGCGCCGGGGCGCAGGCAAGCCCCGATGGTTCGCAGGGGCAACAAGGGGGCAGCATGACCCAGATTGATGATTTGCAGGCCCGCATCCAGCGCGCGCTCGACAGGATTGCGGCGGGCGTCGACGGGCTGGCACCGGGCGGCGATGCCGAGGCGCTTGCGGCGCGCGTGGCCGAGCTGGAGGCGCAGCTGGCCGAGGCCGAGGCCGACAAGGCGGCGGCTGTCGAAGCCGCGCAAGCCGAGGCCGAGGTCAGCCGGGACAAAGCCGTCGAAGAGGCGCGCTTCGAGGCGGATCTCGAACGCAAGGCGGCCGTGTCTGCGGCGGCGGCGGCGAATTCGCAGTTGGACGAGTTGCGCGAGGAACTGGCGCAGGCGCGCGCGGCGGCGTCCGGGCCCGATGCCGAGGCGTCGGCGGAGCTTGACGCGTTGCGGGCCGAGATCGTGCGACTGGAAACCGAACTGGCGCAGGCGCAGCAGGACCAAGAGGAACTCGACGCGCTGCGCGGCGAGGTGGCTCATCTGCAGGAGATGGTCGAAACCGGCGATGCGGGCAAGGCGGCGGAACTGGACGGCTTGAAAGCCGAACTGGAAAGCTTGCGCGCGCAGGCCGAGGCGGCCCCGGCGGCCCCATCGGAGGAAACCGAGACCGAACTGGCGGAGTTGCGCGCCGAGGTGGCGCGCCTGTCGGCGCAGCAGGCTCCGGCGGAGGCGGGCGATGATGCGCTGCGCGAGGCGCTGGACGATGAAAAGATGGCCAACGCCCAGCTTGAGGAGCGCCTGAGGGTGCTCAAGGCGCGCATGGACGACTGGCAGGCCGGTCAAACCGCCGCGACCGCACCCGATCTCGCGGCGCTGGATGCGGAGTTGCAGGCGCTTCGGGCGGCCAACGCTTCGTTGCAGGATATCGTGGCGTCCTTGCGGGCGGCGAATGCGCAGGGGGTCGGCGATGCGGAGTTGATCAACCGGGCGCTTGAGGCGGAGCTGGACGCGATGCGCGCCGCCCGCGCGGCGGAAAGCGCCGAGGTGCGCGCGGTGCTCGGCGCATTGGAGCCGATCCTCGCCGAAAGCGATGAACACGCGGAAGGGGTGGCGTGATGAGCCAGAAGGAAGTGCAGATCGGCATTGGCGGACGCACCTTCGAGGTGGCCTGCCAGGATGGCGAGGAACAATACCTGCAGCATGCGGCCAGTCTTCTGGATCAGGAGGCACAGGTATTGGTAACGCAGATCGGGCGCATGCCCGAGGCGCGGATGCTGCTGATGGCGGGATTGATGCTGGCGGACAAGACCGCAGGTCTTGAGGAACAGCTGAAGGAATATGACGACCGGTTGTCGGCGCTTCAGGCCGAGTTGGCGGATCTGAAGAGCCGCCCAGCACCGGAGCCGCGCGAGGTCGAGGTGCCGCGCATTCCCGAGGCGGTGACCGAGGCGATGGCCGAACTGGCCGCGCGGGCGGAAAGCATCGCCGACACCGTCGAAGAGCTGAAGGCCGGGTAAACACCCGTCCCGGGCTTGACCCGGGACCTCTTGCCTAGACATGAGAAAGCCCCGGCTGTCATGGCCGGGGCTTTACTATGCGTTGTGTCCTGCGCTCAGCCCTTGTTGGCTTCGCGGATCTTCTCGGCGGCGTCCTTGTCATAAGTCACGCCGTTATCCTCCAGCAGCTTGTCCAGCTCACCCGACAGGGTCATCTCGGTGATGATGTCGCAGCCGCCGACGAACTCGCCCTTGACGTAAAGCTGGGGGATGGTCGGCCAGTCGGAATAGTCCTTGATGCCTTGCCGGATGGCGTCATCCGACAGCACGTTCACGTCGAGGTAATCGACGCCCATGTAATTCAGCACGCCCGCGACGCGGTTGGAAAACCCGCATTGCGGCATGGACTTGGTGCCCTTCATGAACAGCACCACGTCGTTGGCTTTGACGGTTTCGTCGATCCGTGCGTTTGCGTCAGTCATCGTCTTGCTCCTGCTCGCGCTGTCGGCGGGCTTGTCTGAGGTAAGGTGTAAGTGCGCCATATGTTATGACGCCGACCAAGGCCAAGGCAAAGAGCATTGGCCAAGTATTGGCGAGGAACTGGATCAATCCGGCGCCTTCGTGGTTAGGGCGAGGGCATGAAGCGCCCCGTTGGGGCCGTCCATCTTGCCCTTGAGGGCGGCATAGACGGCGCGCTGTTGCTGGACGCGGTTCATGCTGCGAAAGCTTTCGTCGACGACCATGGCGGACATGTGCACGCCGTCGTCACCCTCGACCACGATTTTCGCATCCGGGAAGCTTTCGCGAAGCAGATCCTCGAGTTCCTGCGCGTGCATGGGCATGTGGGGCGTCTCCGGTTTGGCTGTTTTGGCTGAGCGTTTCGGTAGAGATTTAGGACGTGTGAGGGGCAGGTGCAAGGTGATCCCGCGGTCCCGGCTACGCCGGGGCAGGCTCAGCGGCCCTCCTCCTGTCCTCCTCCCGGACCCGGGAGGAGGGACCGTGTGGCTGGCCGACCCCGTCCCTCAGGCGTCGAGCGTGATCCAGACGGGGACATGGTCGCTGGGTTTCTCGCGGGCGCGGATGTCCTTGTCGATCTGGCAGTCGGTCATCAGGTCGGCGGCCTGCGGGGTCAGCAGGAAATGGTCGATGCGGATGCCGTTGTTCCTTTGCCATGCGCCGGCCTGGTAATCCCAGAAGCTGTAATGGCCGGGGCCTTGGGTGCGCGCGCGGAAGGCCTCGGTGAAACCTAGATTGACGATCCGGCGGAAGGCCGCGCGCGATTCCGGCCGGAACAGGGCGTCCTCGGTCCATTGTTCAGGCTTGGCGGCGTCCTCGGCCTGCGGGATGATGTTGTAGTCGCCAGCCATCAGCGCCGGCATTTCCTCGGCCAGAAGGTCTCGGGCGCGGGCTTCGAGGCGCGCCATCCAGGCCAACTTGTAATCGTATTTCGGCCCCGGCACCGGATTGCCGTTGGGCAGGTAGAGGCCACAGAGCCGGATGGCGTGCTTTGGCCCCACCACTGTCGCCTCGATCCAGCGGGCCTGATCGTCATCAGCGTCACCGGGCAGGCCTCTTGTCACATCTTCGAGGGGCAGTTTGGACAGGATGGCGACACCGTTGAAGCTCTTCTGCCCATGGGTCGCCACATTATAGCCGCGCTCTGCGAAAGGTTCGTGGGGGAAACCCTCGTCGACGGACTTTATTTCTTGGAGGATCGCCACGTCTGGCTGGGCCTCGTCCAGCCAGTCCGTCAACGCGCCGAGGCGCGCCTTGATGCCGTTGATGTTGAACGTCGCGATTTTCATGGGCGCCTCCGGTTTGTCCAACCTCAAAGCGGTTGGCGGCGGCGGGGTCAAGAGTGACGCGCGGTTTTGCCCTGCGAGGGCGGCCGGACGCGGGCCGGTTTGCACGGTCGAACGAATCGAAGCTGCATTCGATTCGGCGGGTTTGCTTGTTTGCAAATCCGGGGCCGGCTGCAAACAATTATCTTATCCACAAGAAATGGTTGCATGTGGACAGGCCGCATTGTCGCGACACGGGAAACACATGCCGCAGCTGCAGCCTGTGGAAAAACTGTTTATTAAACAACCTTAACAAGAATTAACTTTTATGCAAACAATTTTCTCGAGCAATCTGACCTGGCAATCAACGCAGTCACTCATCAACACACACATGGAGTTACGCCAATGTCCGCTCAGATTAAGCACAGCACCCGTGAACAATTCGTTGCCCGCGGTGAAACCAGCGCCCTGACCGGCGAGTCCGTCGAGATGTTCACCTCCTGGTCGGGTCCGGTTTCGGGCGAGATGGACGGCGGCGAGGCGGTCGAAGCCTTCACCAGCTGGTCGGGTCCGGTGACCGGCGACGCCAACACCGGCGGTGCGGTCGAGGCCTTCACCTCGTGGTCCGGTCCGGCGACCGGCGACGCGACCGACGGCAGCAACGTCGAGGCCTTCACCTCGTGGTCCGGCCCGGCGACCGGCGACGCGACCGACGGCAGCAATGTCGAGGCCTTCACCTCGTGGTCCGGCCCGGTGACCGGTGACGCGACCGACGGCAGCAGCGTCGAGGCGTTCACCTCGTGGTCCGGCCCGGCAACCGGCGACGCGACCGACGGCAGCAACGTCGAGGCCTTCACCTCGTGGTCCGGCCCGACCACCGGTGACGCGACCGACGGCAGCAATGTCGAAGCCTTCACTTCCTGGTCCGGTCCGACCACCGGCAAGACCGATGACGGTGCCGCTGTCGAGGCCTTCACCAGCTGGTCCGTCAAGGCCTGATCCAAGCGAACCCGGGCGGGGCGCGATGCGCTTCCCCAGAGATAACAGGAGGTTACACTCATGAGTAATGTTATCCAGCTGACCGTCCCGTCCCGGATTGCGCCACTGGAAGCGCGGATCACCGCGCTTCTGGGCAGCTTCGCCACCAAGCGGCGCATCAGCGATGATGTGTTCTGGCTCAAGGAAAACGCGGAGCTTTTGAACATCCTGGAATGCACGGGCCATCACGTCCCCCATCAGGCGCTGGCCGTGCATGCCGGGTTCTATGAGAACGCCCTGAAAAAGTTGCAGTTCTTCCCGCAATACTACCGGTTCCTGCTGTCGCTGGTGCTGGATCTCGAAGAGTTGGGCATGCCCGGCGACATGGCAGAGCGCATGTGCGTCTTTGCCGCCCGCGAAGGGCTGCCGCAAGCGGAACTGTCGGATTTGCAGCGGGCCGAGGCACGTCGCCTTCTGACGCGAAGGGGCGTCAGGTCTGACACGGATTGTGGTCTGGATGACCGGCTTCGTGACTTTGCCGGTCGTACCGCGACGTTCAAACTGCCGAACAAGAAGGCAGCATACGAGTTAACCCATATCGTGTACTATCTGTCGGAATACGGACGGCGCGATCCCCGGATCGGCGCGGAGGCGATGCAGAGCCTGCATTTCGCCGGGATTACCGCATTCCTCGACCAGAACGCCGATTTGCTCGCCGAAATCTGCATCGCGATGATCTATGCGGGGGACACACCCCCGACCGCCTGGACCGACTGGCTGGCGCAGGCCCGCGCCGGGTTCATGGTCGAGACCGGGCCGGGCGTGCCGGTGCAGGACGACTACCACGAATGGTTCGTGTGCAACTGGCATGCGGCGGTCGTGGGCGAAGAGACATTCCGCAAGCCCGCCACCGATGACCGGATGCGCTTTGAGCGCGGGCCGCGCAACGGGCACGCGCTGCGCGAGATCAGCCAAGCCATGCTGGCGCTGGACGAGGCGCGGTCGGGCGACTGGCAGCGCATGCGCATCCGGATGGAACCGGACCTGTCCCCCGAGGCGCGCGACGTGCTGGCGATTGCCGCACAATCCAGCGCCTTGTTCGAAGAGTATTTCGCGGGCTTTGCCCGGGCAGGGCTGGCATGATCCGGGGCGCGACATTGGGGGCGGCGCTGGTCGTCCTCTATACCGGCATGATGGCCGCCGCAGACGGCATCACCAAGATGATCGCTGGCGGCTACGAGGCTCCTCAACTGTTCGTCCTGTCGTCGCTGATCGTTGTCGGGCTGACGGTTTGCTATGGCCGTGTCTCCGGGGAGGCATCGTTTCGCCTGCGCTCCAAGCGCGCGATGGCGGTGCGGTCGGGGCTGACGGTGGTCGCCTCCATCGCGTTTTTCATGGCGTTTCGGCTTCTGCCCTTTGCGGATGTGTTCCTGTTCATTGGGCTGATCCCGCTAATCGCGGCGGCCTTGTCCGGGCCGGTTCTGGGCGAGGCGCCGCGCCCGCTGGCTTGGGCGGCTTTGTCGCTGGGCGGTGCGGGGATGGTGTTCCTGATGCCGGGCGGGCTTTCGGGCATGCAGGCGGGCCATGTCTGGGCGCTGATCGCTGCGGTGACCGGCACTGGCTCGATGCTGGCGGCACGGGTGATCGCCAAGGTCGAACGCGCGCCGCTGGCACAGGTGTTCTGGCCGAACATTGCGCTTCTGGCGGTGATGGGGGTCTGGCTGCCCTTCGTGTGGCAACCGATGGACCTGACGGATCTGGGCTGGGTCGCCGCCTATGCGATGGCCATCTTCGCGGCGCGCTATGTCGTGGCCGAGGCCTTGCGCCTGTTGCCCGCCTACGTGGCCACGCCGCTGATGAACCTGCAATTCGTCTGGATGGTAGCCATCGGCCTGTTTGCCTTTGGCGAGGTCCCGACCATCGGCACCGTCTTGGGGGTGACGCTGGTCATCGTGTCGGGCCTGTGGCTGGTGCTGGACGAACGGCTGGCGCGCAGCCGCGCCGCCGTCCTGCCAGCCGAGTGATCAGATCGAGAACGAGGTGCCGCAGCCGCAACTGGACGTGGCATTCGGGTTCTCGATGACAAATCGCGCGCCGATCAGCTCATCGGCGAAATCGATCACCGCGCCGGTCAGGAAGGGCAGGGAGACAGGGTCCACCACCACCTTTTCGCCCTGCGCCTCAAGCACAAGGTCGTCACCGGCGGGATTGTCGAGCTTGATGTCATACTGAAAACCGGAACAGCCGCCGCCTTCGACTGCGACGCGCAGGGCCTTTCCCTGCTCGCCTGCGCCGATTTCGGACAGGCGGGCAAAGGCGCGCTCGGTCACTTGGGGGGGCAGTTGCATTGCGGTCTCCGTGGTCTGTCAGTGGTTTAACTATCCAACACCGTGCAATATAAGCGCGACAAGGACAGGCCACAAGGAGCGCGAGACAATGCGCCAGCCCCATGCATGTGATCCCGCCACCGCGCGCGGTCGTCGCCACCCGGAAGAAGAAAGCGCATTCCGGTCCTGTTTCCAGCGCGACCGTGACCGCATCATCCATTGCAGCGCCTTTCGCAGGCTCAAACACAAGACACAGGTCTTCGTCGAACACGAGGGTGATTTCTACCGCACCCGGCTGACCCATTCGATCGAGGTCGCGCAGGTCGGGCGGACCATCGCCGGGGCCTTGGGGTTGAACATCGACCTGACCGAGGCGGTGGCGCTGGCGCATGATCTGGGCCACACACCCTTCGGTCACACCGGCGAGGACGCGCTGGACGAACTGATGGCGCCGTGGGGTGGGTTCGACCACAACGCCCAGAGCATCCGGATCGTGACTTCGCTGGAGCGGCATTATGCGGAATTCGACGGGCTGAACCTGACATGGGACACGCTGGAAGGCATTGCCAAGCACAACGGCCCGGTGCCCGACCCGCTGCCCTATGCGCTGTCGGAATACAACGCGTTGCATGATCTGGAACTGCACACCCATGCCAGCGCCGAGGCGCAGGTTGCGGCGTTGTCCGACGACATCGCCTACAACAACCACGACCTGCATGACGGTCTGCGCGCGGGCCTGTTCACCGAGGATCAGATTGCCGGGCTGCCCATCGTGGGCGAGGCCTATAAAGAGGTGGACCGGCTCTATCCCGGTCTCGACGCCTACCGGCGCCGGCACGAGGCGCTGCGCCGCGTCTTTGGCGCCATGGTCGAGGACCTGATCGACACGTCGCGGGCCCTGCTGGACGGCGTCGCGCCAGCGGATGCTAGCGCGATCCGCCATGCGGGCAAGCCGGTGATCGCGTTTTCGCAAGGCATGTTCGACGATCTCAAGCAAATCCGCAGCTTTCTTTTCTCCAACATGTACCGCGCGCCCCGGGTCATGGCGCAGCGCGCCCGCGTGACCACGGCGCTGATGGATTTGTTCCCGATCTACATGAACGACCCGCGCCTGCTGCCCTTGCGCTGGCAATCGGGCGAGGTCGACCTGACCGACGAAGCGGGCGTGGCGCGCTTGGTGGCTGATTACATCGCTGGCATGACCGATCGCTACGCGCTGCAACAACACGCTAGGTTTACCGGCACGGATATTCTGCGCGACGTCGGGGATACCGGGCTTCCCGAGACCTGACCTTTGTGGCACAGGGCCCGCATGGGTTCAGGTCAGGGATGGGCAGGTGTTCGGCGTTTCGCGTTTCAAGGGCAAGGTGATCCTGATCGCCGGGGCAGAGCACCCGGTGGGCGCGTCCCTGTCCGAACGGCTGGCCCGGTTCGGCGCGCGGGTGGTGGCGGTCGGCTGGTCGGACGTGGCGCTGCTTGACCTTGCCGCGCGCTCACCTTCGCGGATCGAGACGCTAGCCTTGTCGCAGGGACGGCGCGACGTGCTGGAACTGTTGCGCGATGCATGGGGGGAAGAGCCCTTGCACGGCTATATCGACCTGATGCCGATCCTCGAATCCGACCGCAACCTGTCCGCGCGCAATGCATTCGACCAAAGCGCGGGGCTGGCGCGGGCGATGACGCTTGGCCTGCGGGCCGGGCATGCGCGCGCGGTCATGGCGATCCCGCAGGCGTCGGGCCAAGCACCCGAGGCCGAGCCGCATGGCGCAGGCCATGTCGCCCTGATGCAGCGCATCGCCGAGGATATCCGCCCCGCGCGCCTCGTCGGGCTGAGCCTGCCGGGGCCGGGGTTCGACTGGACCGAGAAGGCCTGCGTTTCCGCCGGTGACACGATCCTGACGCTGTCGCATGATGTCTCGCGCGGAATCCGGGCCGGGACTGTCGTCGATTGGGACAATGGACGCAGCTGAGCATTGGTCTTTGTCCCGCGCAGGTCTAACTTGTTGTCGAGACACTAGAACAAAGGGTCAGGGATGGCGACGGAACCGGTGACGGGCTTGGATGCGGTGTTGGCATTCTCGCTTGTGGGGGCTTTGGGGGTGGGCAGCCAATGGCTGGCCTGGCGGCTGCGATTGCCGGCCATCGTGTTGATGCTTGCAGCGGGGCTGATCATCGGCCCGGCCACGGGGGTGCTGGATCCCGGCGCGCAATTCGGGGATATGTTATCCCCGATGATTGCCATCGCGGTGGCGATCATCCTGTTCGAAGGCGGCCTGACGCTGAACCTGCGCGGCCTGTCGGATGCGGCGGTGGGGGTGCGACGGCTGGTGCTGATCGGCGCGCCGCTGGGTTGGCTGGCATCGAGCGCGGCCTTGCATTACGTGGCGGGTCTCAGTTGGGAGGGCGCGGCAGTCTTTGGCGGCATCATGATCGTCACCGGCCCGACGGTGATCGCGCCCCTGCTGCGGCAGGCGCGCCTGCAAAAGCGCCCCGCGAACCTCCTGCAATGGGAAGCTATAGTGAACGACCCCGTGGGCGCGCTGGCGGCCGTGCTGGCCTTCGAGGTGGTGGTCGTCCTGCAGACCGCGACCGGGGTTGGCCACGCGGTGCAGACGCTGGGGCTGGGTATCTTGTTTGCCAGCGTGATCGGGGTCGCGGCGGGCTGGGGAATCGTCACCGCCTTCCGCAAGGCCTTGGTGCCGGAATACATGAAGGTGCCGGTGCTGTTCGTCGTGTTGCTGGTGGTCTTTGCCGGGGCGGACACGCTGTTGCACGAAAGCGGCCTGCTGGCGGTGACCATCATGGGTCTGTATATCGCCAATGCGCATCTGCCCAGTTTCACCGAATTGCGCCGGTTCAAGGAGCATGCGACGATCCTGCTGGTCTCGGGCGTGTTCATCCTGCTGGCCGCCAATATGAGTTGGGAGACGCTGAGCATTCTGGACTGGCAGGCCGCGGCCTTTGTGCTGGTGGTGGTGCTGGTGGCGCGTCCGTTGCCGGTGCTGATCGCGCTCGCCTTTTCCAATGTGCCGTGGAAGGAACGCCTGCTGGTGGCCTTCACCGGGCCGCGCGGCGTGGTGCTGGTCGCTGTCGCCGGGCTGTTCGGCGAACGCTTGGTGGAGCTGGGTATTCCAGATGCTGACCGGATCGCGCCGCTGGCCTTTGCGCTGGTGGCGGCGACGGTGGTGTTGCACGGCTTTACCCTGACGCCATTGGCGCGGGCGCTGGGGCTGAACGCGGCGAACAAGCCCGGCGTGCTGATCGTCGGCGGATCACGCTGGTCGATCGCGTTGGCCGAGGCGCTGAAAAAGCTCGACCTACCGGTGATGATCGCCGATCCGAACCACGCCTATCTGCGCGCCGCGCGCGAGGCTGGGATCGATACCTTCTTTGGCGATATCCTGTCCGAGGTGGCCGAGCACCGCATAGACCATGTGGCCTATGAAAAGGTGATCTGCGCGACGGATAATGACGCCTACAACACGCTGGTCGCCACCGATATCGCGCCGGAATTCGGTCGTGACAACGTGTTCCAGTTCAAGCGCGTGAAACAGGACAGCACCCGCCACGCCCTTCCGCCGACACTGGGCGGGCGGGCCATCGGCGCGGATGAAACCTATTTCGAGGCCAATGCCCGTCTGTCCGAAGGCTGGGAGTTCCGCGTGACCAAGCTGTCGGAGGAATTCACCTTGGATCACTGGCGCGAGATGTACCCGGAGGCCATCCCCGTGGCCGATCTGGGCCCGAACGGCACGCTGCGACTGCTGGGCGGAAAACGCGAACCCAAGGATGGGGCTGGCGTGCGGATCGTGTCGCTGGGGCCGGTGCGTCCGGAGCGGGCCGAGGGACAGGCCTAAGCGCATTTGACCCCGGCGGCAGGCGTGATAGAGGACGTTCCAAAGTTGGAGCGACCGATGAACCTGTTTTCCGATATCCGCGCGCTGGTGATCGCCTCGATCGAGGCGCTGCAATCCGAGGGCACCTTGCCCACGGGCCTGACCCTCGATGCCGTCACGACCGAACCGCCGCGTGACCCGGCCCATGGCGATATGGCGACCAATGCCGCGATGGTGCTGGCCAAACCGGCCAAGATGAAGCCGCGCGACATTGCCGAGGCGCTGGCGGTAAAGCTGTCCGCCGACGACCGGATTGCCAGCGCCGAGGTGGCCGGGCCGGGGTTTCTGAACCTGCGGCTGGCCAACAGCGTCTGGCGGGGGCTGCCGGGTGCGATCCTGAAGGCGGGCACCGAATACGGGCGCTCGACGATGGGGCAGGGGCTCCGTGTCAACGTCGAATATGTCTCCGCCAACCCGACCGGTCCGATGCATGTGGGCCATGCGCGCGGCGCGATCGTGGGTGACGCGATGGCCAGCTTGCTGGCCTATGCGGGCTATGACGTGACCCGCGAATACTACATCAACGATGGCGGCGCGCAGGTCGATGTGCTGGCGCGCTCGGTCTACCTGCGGTATTTGCAGGCCCACGGCCAAGACGTCGAATTCGCCGATGGCACCTATCCCGGCGAATACCTGATCGAGGTCGGCGAGGCGCTGAAGGCCAAGGTGGGCGATGCCTATCTGGACAAGGGCGAAGACGTCTGGCTGGCCGATGTCCGCGAATTCGCCACAGACGCCATGATGGCGCTGATCCGCGAGGACCTCGCGGCGCTTGGCGTGCACATGGATCACTTTTTTTCCGAAAAGTCGCTTTATGGCACGGGGCGGATCGAGGCGGCGATCGACAGCCTGCGCGACAAGGGCCTGATCTATCGCGGCGTGCTGGAACCGCCCAAGGGCAAGACGCCCGAGGATTGGGAACCGCGCGAACAGACCCTGTTCAAGTCCACCGCCCATGGCGACGACGTGGACCGCCCGATCATGAAATCGGACGGCTCGTGGACCTATTTCGCCCCCGACATCGCGTACCACTATGACAAGGTGCAGCGTGGCTTCGACATGCTGATCGACATCTTTGGCGCCGATCACGGTGGCTACGTCAAACGTATGAAGGCCGCCGTCAGCGCGCTGTCCGAGGGCCGCGTGCCGCTCGACATCAAGCTGATCCAGTTGGTCAAGCTGTTCAAGAACGGTGAGCCGTTCAAGATGTCCAAACGGGCCGGGACCTTCATCACCCTGCGCGATCTGGTCGAGATGGTGGGGGCCGATGTGGCCCGGTTCCACATGCTGACCCGCAAATCCGACGCGGCGCTGGATTTCGACTTCGACAAGGTGGTCGAGCAGTCCAAGGAAAACCCGGTTTTCTATGTCCAATACGCCCATGCCCGGATCTGCTCGGCGCTGCGCAAGGCCGCCGAGGCCGGTGTCGACGTCTCCGATGCGACGCTGGCAGAGGTGACGCCGGACCTGAGCCATACGGCCGAGGTCGCCTTGGCCGCCAAGCTGGCGGAATGGCCGCGTCTGGTGGAAATCGCCGCGCGCACGCATGAACCGCACCGCATCGCCACCTACCTGTCGGAACTCGCATCCGACCTGCACGGGTTGTGGAATCAGGGCAAGGACACGCCAGAGATGCGCTTTGTCCAGGATAGCCCCGATGCCACACAGGCGAAAATTCTGCTCGTACGCGCCACGGCGGTTGTGATTTCCGCCGGTCTTGGTATCTTGGGCGTGACGCCGGCAGAAGAAATGCGCTGACAAAAGCCACTCTGCCGCGTCTGGACAGGCAATGTGCGCGGGCCTTCCCGCGCCCCATTCAAGAGCAGACGTTCTGACAGGGCACCCTGTCAGGAGACAAGAGGCAGAGATGGCGGATTACACCTATGACGGGGCCTATCGCGGGTCCCATGAAGGGGCTTATCGGGCCCCTGCGTCCCGTGGGGGGGCGTCTTTCGCGAATATCGCCGGTGCGGTGGTATCGCTGGGTCTTGTGGTGGGTGTTGGCGTCTGGGGGTATGGCGTGATGTCGCGCGATGTGTCGGGGGTCCCGGTGGTGCAAGCCATGGCCGGGCCGATGCGCGTGGCACCGCAGGACCCGGGCGGCGAATTGGCCGATCATCAGGGGCTTGCGGTCAATGCCGTGGCAGGCAATGGCGCCGCCGAGGCGCCCGCCGACCGGTTGGTTCTGGCCCCGCGCCCGGCGGGGCTGGGTGCCGATGACGTGGCGCTTGGGGCTTTGACCTCCGAGGAGGCGAAGCCGCCCGTGCCCGCCTCCATGGCGACCAATGCCGAGATCATAGAGCTTTCGGCCCCCGAGATCGCAGAAGACGACCCGGTTCAGGCGCTCGCCAACCAGCTGGCCGCCGGGGCGGCACCGCTTCAGGACCTCGATATCGAGGATGCCCCGCAGGTGGTGACCGAACTCAACGACTCGCTGGCCGAGGAGGTCGACGAGCCGATCTATACCGGGCCGGGTCTGGCGCGCAGCTTGCGTCCGCGCCTGCGGCCCACCGGCCTGAGCCAAGTCGCGCCGGTTTCGGTCGATGCGGCCGTGGCGGCCGTCGCCGCGCCGATGACGCAGGAACTGGACGTGGCCAGCATCGAGGCCGGCACGCGGCTGGCGCAGATCGGGGCCTTTGACAGCGTCGAGAGCGCGCGCGCCGAATGGCAGCGGCTCGAGGGGCGGTTCGGCGACTATCTCGACGGCAAGAACCGCGTCATTCAAAAGGCATCGAGCGGGGGGCGGACTTTCTACCGCCTGCGCGCCGAGGGCTTTGCCGATCTCAGCGATGCTCGCCGCTTCTGCGCGTCCTTCGTGGCGCAGAATGTCGACTGCATCCCCGTGGTGCATCGGTGAGCCGTTTCGCCGCGGCCATCTATGGCTGCGAAGGAGAACGTCTGAGCCATGACGAGGCGCGCTTCTTTGCCGAGGCGCGCCCCTTCGGTTTCATCCTGTTCAACCGCAACCTTGGCGGGCGCGCGCAAATCCGCGCGCTGTGCGACGACCTGCGGCAGGCGGCGGGATATGATGCGCCGATCTTCATCGATCAGGAGGGCGGGCGCGTGCAGCGCCTGCGCGCACCCTTGGCCACCGACTGGCTGCCACCTTTGGAGGATGTGCAGCGCTTCGGCCCACGGGCCGAGCGCGCGATGGAGTTGCGCGCGCAGATCATCGCGCTTGAACTGCGGGGCTTGGGTCTAAGCGGCAATTGCGTGCCCTGTCTGGACATCGCGCGGCCCGACACACATCCCGTGCTGCGCAATCGCTGCTACGGAGAAGACCTTGAGACGGTTGTGAAAATCGGTCGCGCGGTGCTGCGTGGCACGCAGGCGGGCGGGGTCTTGCCGGTGATCAAGCACATGCCGGGCCATGGATTGGGCACGCTGGACAGCCATCTGGAATTGCCGCGCGTGACGGCCTTGCTGGACGCGTTGGACCGCACCGATTTCGCCGCGTTCAAGGCCTTTGCCGATGCGCCGCTTGGCATGTCGGCGCATCTGGTGTTCGAGGCGCTCGACCCGCGCCCGGCGACGATCTCGCCGGTGATGATCGGGTTGATCCGCCAGCGGATCGGCTTTGACGGCCTGTTGATGACCGACGACATCAGCATGGAGGCGCTGTCCGGCAGCGTGGCCGAGCGGGGGCGCGCGGCGCTGGATGCGGGTTGCGATCTGGTGCTGCACTGTAACGGCGATCTTGACGAGATGCGCGCCCTGCACGGTGCCATTGATCGCATGACAGAAGCGGCACAAACCCGCGCGCAGGCTGCGCTTGCGACGCGGGCCTACCCCGCCAATCTTGACATCGCGCACCTGAGATCAGAGTTTGACGCTTTGTTGACCAGCGCCACCGCATGACAGAGACCGACCCTCAGGACAGCCTTCCCCTTTCCGTGACAGACCGCCTCGCCGCCGAGGCGTTCGTCATCGACGTGGACGGGTTCGAGGGGCCGCTGGACCTGCTGTTGAACATGGCGCGCACGCAGAAGGTCGATCTGCGCAAGATTTCGATCCTCGCGCTGGCGCGGCAATACCTCGCCTTTGTCGAGCAGGCCAAGGCGCTGCGGCTGGAACTGGCGGCGGATTATCTGGTGATGGCGGCGTGGCTGGCCTTCCTGAAATCCCGCCTGCTGCTGCCCCCGGACCCGACCGAAGAAGGCCCGTCGGGCGAGGAACTCGCCGCGCATCTGGCCTTTCAGCTGGAACGCCTGCAAGCCATGCGCGAGGCTGCCGCGCGGCTGATGGCGCGCGACCGGCTGGGGCGCGACTTCTTTGCGCGCGGCCTGCCCGAGGACATGCAGCGCGTGCGCCGGGTGCGCTATACGGCGACGCTGGTCGACCTGATGAAGGCCTATTCCCGCATCCGCACCCGCGACGAATTCCGCCCCTTCGTGATGGACCGCGACAAGGTGTTCACGATGGAGCAGGCGCTGGAGCGGATGCGCGGGCTGATCGGTTTCGCCGGCGAGTGGACGGACCTCGGCAGCTACCTGCCCGACGGGTGGGAGGATGACCCGGTGAAATGGCGCAGCGCCACGGCGGCGACCTTTGCCGCCAGTCTCGAACTGGTCAAGGAAGGCAAGGCCGTCCTGAAACAAAGCGATACCTTTGCGCCGATCCACGTGCGCCGCAGGGAGAGCCGCAATGAGTGAGATCGAGCCCGCCGACAGCCTGTTCGACGCGCCGCCCATGGCAGAACAGGAACGCATGGTCGAGGCGATCCTCTTTGCCAGCGCCGAACCCGTGACGGTCAAGGAATTGTCCGACCGGATGCCGCATGGCTGCGACGCGGGCGCGGCGCTTGTGCATCTGGAAAAGCGCTATGAGGGGCGCGGCGTACGGCTCGTGCGTGTGGGCGAGGCTTGGGCCTTTCGCACCGCGCCGGACCTTGGCTTCCTGATGCAGCGCGAGACGGTCGAACAGCGCAAGCTGTCCCGCGCCGCGATCGAGACGCTGGCGATCATCGCCTATCACCAGCCTGTCACTCGCGCCGAGATCGAGGAAATTCGCGGCGTGTCCGTGTCGCGCGGCACCGTCGACCAGTTGCTGGAAATGGACTGGATCCGCTTCGGGCGCCGCAGGCTGTCGCCGGGGCGGCCCGTGACCTTTGTGGTCACCCAGACCTTCCTTGACCATTTCGGGCTGGAAAGCGCGCGCGATCTGCCGGGGCTGGCGGAATTGCGCGCCGCCGGTCTGCTGGAAAGCCGCCCCGCGCCGTTTGGCAGCAGCCCGGACGACGACGATGACGAGGTCATCGACGACGAGGGGCAGGGCGACATGTTCGAGGATTAGGCCCGTCCCGGCAGGGTGCAGAAAACACCCGGTCGGGGCCTGAAATCCGCCGTGTTTCCTGCTATATTGGTGCAAAAGCAGTGAGGCAGGACATGAACGCGAACCAGATTTTCAACATGATCATGCGCATGGTGATGCGCAAGGCGATCAACAAGGGCATCAATGCCGGGGTCAAGAAGATGGGCCGGGGCGGTGGCGCAGCCCGCGGTGGCGCATCCGAAGGTGGCGCCGACACCAAGAAACAGATCCGGCAGGCGCGCCGCGCCGCGAAACTGGCGCAGCGTGGCGGTCGGATGTGATCAGCTCTTGAAATGTTTGGACAGTTTCAGGCCTTGCCCTTGGTAGTTCGAGGCAATTCCCGACCCATAAAGCTGGGCGGGAATTTCCGACATGCGTTCATAAACGAGCCGCCCGACGATCTGCCCGTGTTCCAGCACGAAAGGCGCCTCGTGGCAGCGGACCTCCAGCACGCCGCGCGCGCCTGAGCCACCCGCCGGGGCATGGCCGAAACCGGGATCGAAGAACCCGGCATAATGCACGCGGAACTCGCCGACCATCGCCAGATAAGGGGCCATTTCGGCGGCATAGCCCGGTGGGATATGCACCGCCTCGCGGCTGACAAGGATATAGAACGCGCCGGGATCGAGGATCAGCTGCCGCTCGGTGCTGTGCAGCGGGTCCCAGAAATCAGCGGCGTCATAGGCGCCGATCCGATCAAGGTCGATCACGCCGGTATGCGGTTTGGCGCGGTAGCCGACAAGGTCGCCCGCGCCCGGTTCTAGATCGACGGAAAAACCCAAGCCCTCGCCGATCACCGGGGTGCCGCCCGACACCAGCGTCTGCGCCTCGTGCAACTGCGCCAGTTCTGAATCGGTCAGAACCGAGCGGCCACGGCGAAACCGGATCTGGTTCAGCCGCATGCCGGGGCGCACCAGCACGGAAAACGAACGGGGGCAGATCTCGGCATAGAGCGGGCCGTCATAGCCCTGCGGAATGCGGTCGAATTCGACCCCGCCATCGGTGATGACACGGGTCAGCAGGTCAAGCCGCCCGGTCGAGCTTTTGGCATTGGCGATGGCTTGGATGTCGTCGGGCAGGCTGAGATGTTCCATCAGCGGTACGACATAGACGCAGCCTTTTTCCAGCACGGCCCCGGGGCCAAGGTCGATGCGGTGCATCTCGAACTCATCGAGCCGGTCGGCAACGCTGCGGCCATGTCCGGCAAGGAAAGAGGCGCGCACGCGGTAGGCGACGGTGCCCAGCCGCAGGTCGAGGCTGGCGGGCTGGATCTGCCCCTCGACAAAGGGCTGGTCCGCGCCAAGCGCCTTGCTGGCGATCAGGCTTTCGATCTGCTGGCTGGCCAATACCCCGGTCATGTGCCTCTCCTCGTTGGGTATCAAGGCTTTAGCAATGGCTGCGCCCGAGGGGAAGCAGATACGCGAAAGCCCCGCACGAGGCGGGGCTTTTCAGGGTGTTTTGGTCGGGCTAGCAGGACTCGAACCTGCGACCTTCCGTCCCCCAGACGGACGCGCTACCAGGCTGCGCTATAGCCCGACTTGTGCGCCGTTCATACTGGTTTTCAGGGCAGGGGCAAGCCCTTGCGGCAGAAAATTTTCGCTCAGTTGGTGCGGGCTTCGACGCCGCGTTCCGCGAGGGCGCGCAGGGCCGGAAGATGTTCGGCCAAGGCGTCGCGCTGCGCGGTCGAAAGACCGTTCAGGCGGGCGATCCGGTCCAGCAAGCCCCGGGGCGCGGCATCGGGCCGCGCCGGTTCTGGCTCGGACGGGGCGGGGGCCTCGGCAAAGAAGTCGCCCGGCTCGGACAGGGGCTCTGCCTCCGGTTCGCTGGCTTCCGGCAGGTCCGACGCCTCGGGCGATTCGGATGCTGTGACATCCACAGGCGCGCTGTCACCCTCGGGGAGCGCCGCAGGCTCGGCGCCTGCATCTTCGCTGGCACGCGGGTCTGGCGCCTCGGCGGCCTGATGCGCGACAGAATCACCGTCTGCTGGCGGGGTAATGGGCGCCTCGAAGCCCGTGTCGTCGATCATCTCGGCAGCTTCGGGCTGTGCCTCAAAGGCGGGTTGTGCGGGTTCTTGAGCCTGAGAGAGCGGGGGCGTGTCGTCCTCGACCGCCGGACTGTCCAAGCTGTCGTCGCTGGCAACACCCTCCGGCTCGGGCGCCTCTTCCACCTCGGACACCGGGTCCGCGACCATCGGTGTCGAAGGCTCATCAGTGGAGCCCGCGTCGGTTTCGGCGCGGAAGGCCACCACCTCGCCCGTCATATCCTCGACCTCGGTGAAGGGCGCGTCCTCGATCATTTCGGCACCTTCATCCTCGTCCACGGGGTCCGACAGGGCCGAGACATGCTTGACCCCCTGTTCGCGCAGCACCTTCTGCACGCCCTTGATGGTCATCCCGTCATCATGCAGCAACTTCTTGATTCCGCCCAACAATTCCATGTCGGCCGGGCGATAGTAGCGGCGGCCACCGGCGCGTTTGACGGGTTTGACCTGCGTGAACTTGCTTTCCCAGAAGCGCAGGACATGGGCCGGAGTTTCCAGCCAGTCCGCCACTTCGGTGATCGTGCGGAACGCGTCGGGAGACTTGGGCATGACCTGCCTCGCCCTCAGCCCTTGTTGCCGGCGGCGACGCGGTCCTTCATCAGATGCGATGGACGAAATGTCAGGACGCGGCGCGGCTGGATCGGGACCTCTTCGCCGGTCTTGGGGTTGCGACCGACGCGGGCGGCCTTTTCGCGGACCGAAAAGGTGCCGAAAGACGATATCTTGACCTGCTCGCCATCGACCAGTGCGTCGGACATATGTTGCAGGACAGCCTCGACCAAATCGGCGCTTTCATTGCGCGACAGGCCCACCTCGCGAAACACCGCTTCGCTCAGATCCATGCGTGTCAGGGTCTTGTCGCCCATACCTTCATCCCCCTCGATGTTTGGCGCCAGCTTAATGATGCCAAAACCCAAGTCAATATCAATGGCTTGCGGGACGGAATTTAGGCGAATTTCGAGGCAAATTACGCGCGACGGTTGCGATTACCAGCGCAGCACGACCGCGCCCCAGGCCAGCCCGCCGCCAATCGCTTCGGTCACAACCAGATCGCCCGGCTTGATCTGGCCACGGGCCTTGCCCACGGACAGCGCAAGCGGAATCGACGCGGCAGAGGTGTTGCCGTGATCCTGAACGGTGACGACGACGCGATCCATCGACAGGCCCAGCTTTTTCGCGGTGCCCTGAATGATGCGGATATTGGCCTGATGCGGCACGACCCAGTCGATATCGGACGCCGCGAGCCCGGCCTTGTCCAGCGCGGTGGTGGCCGTGGCGGCCAGCTTTTCCACAGCATGGCGGAAGACGGCATTGCCCTGCATGCGCAGGTAGCCGGTGGACTGGGTCGAGACACCCCCATCGACATAAAGCAGGTCGCGGTGGCGCCCGTCGGAATTCAGATCGGTCGACAGGATGCCGCGATCGCTGGCCTCGCCCGTACCTTCTTGTGCTTCCAGCACAAGCGCGCCGGCCCCATCGCCGAACAGCACGCAGGTCGACCGGTCCGTCCAGTCCATGATCCGGCTGAAGGTCTCGGCGCCGATGACCAGCACGCGTTTCGCCTGACCGGACAGGATCAGCGCGTTGGCATTGGTCAGGGCAAATACGAACCCGGCGCACACGGCCTGCACGTCGAAGGCAAAGCCGCGCGTCATGCCAAGGCTGGCCTGCACCATGGTCGCGGCGGAGGGGAAGGTCAGGTCGGCGGTCGAGGTGGCGACGATGATGGCGTCGATATCCCCAGCCTCCAGCCCGGCATCGGCCAAAGCGGCCTGTGCGGCCCGGGTGGCAAGGTCAGAGGTCGGCTGACCCTCGGCTGCGAAATGGCGGCGTTCGATGCCAGAGCGGGAGCGAATCCATTCGTCGGTCGTATCCAGCGTCTTTTCGAATTCGGCATTCTCGACCACGCGGTCGGGAAGGTAGTGGCCCACACCGATGACGGTGGCGCGTGTCGTGCTCATGTTTTGTCGTCCTCTTGCCGGGGCGCATCCTGTGCCACCTCGGCGGCAGAGGCAACCCGCGCCGCCAACCTGTCGCCGAACCCCGAGCGCGCCAGCTCTGCGGCCAGCTTGATCGCGGCGGAGATGCCCGTGGCATCCGCGCCGCCATGCGATTTCACGACCGTTCCATTCAGGCCGAGAAAGACCCCGCCATTCACGCGGCGCGGGTCGATGCGTTTCTGCAATCGTTTCAACGAGGTCAGCGCCAGCACCGATGCGATCCGCGACAGTGGCGAATAGGCGAACGCCTCTTTCAGCAAGGCACCGATCAGCGAGGCGGTGCCTTCGCCGGTCTTGAGCGCGATGTTGCCGGTAAAGCCGTCGGTGACGATCACATCGCAGCGATTGCCGGGGATGTCGCCGCCTTCGACGAAGCCGACATAGTCGTAATCGCCTTCATCGGCGCGGGCGCGGATCATCTCCTGCGCCTCTTTCAACTCGGCCCGGCCTTTGTGTTCTTCGGTGCCGACATTGAGCAGGCCGACGCGCGGGCGTTCGAGGTCCAGCCCGTTGCGCGCGTAGGACGCGCCCATCAGCGCGTATTGCAGCAGGTCCTGAGCATCGGCGCGGATATCCGCGCCGACATCCAGCATCACGTTGAAACCTTGCGGATTTCTTGAGGGCCACAGGATCGCGATGGCGGGGCGGTCGACGCCGGGCAGCTTGCGCAGGCGGATCATCGACAGGGCCATCAGCGCGCCGGTATTGCCGCAGGACACCGCGACCTTGGCATCCCCGTCGCGCACGGATTCGAGGGCCGACCACATGGACGTGCCCTTGCCATGGCGCATCACCTGAGAGGGCTTGTCGTCCATCGACACCACGCCCTCGGCGTTGCGGATGGTGACACGTCCGTCAAGCTCGCGGCGCTTGGCCACGAGTTTTTCCAGCTCGGGCGCGGGCCCATGCAGGATGAAGTCCAGATCGGGATTGTGACGCAAAGACTCATAAATGCCGGCGACAATTGCCGCCGGCCCACGATCTCCGCCCATGGCGTCGATCGAAATCGTCACGCGTCCCGCGCCTGCCTTAGAGTGATCCTTCAGAGAGGTCATGCGTCAGGCCGGACCCGGATAAATTTATGCCGCGTCTTCGTCCAGCTCGACCTCGTCGGCCATCGCGATCACTTCGCGCTCTGCGTAATGGCCGCAGGAGGGGCAAACGTGGTGCGGGCGCTTCAGCTCACCGCAGTTGTCGCACTCGTTCGGGTTTGCCGCGCTCAGCGCGTCATGCGCACGGCGGTTGTTGCGGCGCGATTTGGAGACTTTGTTCTGTTGAACGGCCATGTCTCAACCTCTGTATCTAGCGTTGCAGGGCGGCAGCCGCCCGTGGTGTCCTGTCATGCCCGCGCTCTAGGGGAGACCCCGCCCGGACACAAGCATCAATCTGTCATGAAGGCGCGAAAATACGCAGAAAGTCCCAAAGAGCAAGAGATTCCTTCAGTCGTCCCCGTCCTTGTCCTGCATTTTTTCGCGCAGCGCGGCCAGGCCGGCAAACGGCTTGGTATCCTCGTCGGTCATCGGGGTCACGCCGTCCTCGGCAAATTGCGCATCGGCGATCTCGACCCCGTCCTTGCGCGGGAAATCGGGCAACGCCAGCGACAGCGCCTCCGTCATCACGGCGGACAGGTCGATCACATCGCCCAGTTCCTCGGTTTCGTCATCCTCGGGCATCTCGATCTCGGACCCGGCCTCGGGCTGGTCGAGCCGGTCGGCGGGGACGAACCGGCGCGTCACGGTGGTGTCGATTCGCGTCGTGACCGGCTCCAGCGTGACGATGCAGCTTTGCACGACGGTGGCGCCCAGTTGTGCTTGCAACTCCCATCCGGCGCGGCCTTTCGGCACGATCTCGCCCTCGAACCGCAGTTTCTTGACCGACTGCGCATCGAGCGTTTCGGCCAGCGCGGCACGGGCATCGGCATCGGGTTCGAGGCGGAACCGCGTGGGTTGGGTGTTGCGCAGGCTCGCCACGCGCAGCGCGGTCTCGGGGGCGGATGCTGTCATGGGCTGGTTTCCTGTGCTTGAATGGGGGAAGATCATTGTTTAATGGGGAATAAGAGGCTGGGCAGGCCAAGATCAAGAGGGGCGTGACATGCGCAGCAGGATGGCAATGGGGAAAATGGCGCTCGCCGTCGTGGTGATGACCGGACTCGGTGCCTGTACGGCGCAGTACCGGACCCACGGCTACATGCCCCCCGAGGAAGACCTGCAACAGATCGTGCCCGGTGTCGACACCAAGGCCTCTGTCGAGGACCTGATCGGCGTTCCCAACGCCTCGGGCGTGCTGGACAATTCCGGTTATTATTACATCGAAACCGATATGCGCCATTTCGCATGGCAGCGCCCCAAGGTCGTCGGTCGCGAAATCCTCGCCATCACCTTCGACGAGGCGGGCGTGGTCGAGAACCTCACCACCTACGGGCTCGAAGATGGCCGTGTCGTGACCCTGAACCGCCGCGTGACGCAATCCGCCGACAGCAATATCGGCTTCATCAAGAAGCTGTTCGGCAATATCGGCGGGCTCGATCTGGGTGGTCTGATAGGCGGCTGATGCACCGTCGGGCGCATCTTTGGCGGCGCAGATGATCCTTTTGCAAAAAGGCTGTTACACGGCCCGCACCGCCGCGTGCGAGGCGGATCTCGTCGCGTGGCAGGCCTTGCGCGCGACCTGTTTCGGCACCGATCAGCCTGACACGGACCGCTTCGATGCACTCTGCGAGCATGTTCTGATCGAAGACGAGGGCGGCGCGCTGGTCGGCGGCTTCCGCATGATGAAGGTTCAGCACGGCGCCGCGATCGACCAGAGCTATTCCGCGCAGTTCTACGACCTCTCCGCGTTGCGCGACTTTGCCGGACCCATGCTGGAATTGGGGCGGTTCTGCATGCGTCCGGACCGCCCGGACCCGGACATCCTGCGGCTGGCTTGGGGCGCGCTGACGCGCATGGTCGACCGCGACGGGATCGCCTTGCTGTTCGGGTGCAGTTCCTTCCCGGGTGCCGACCCTGCGCGCCACGCAGAGGCCCTTTGCCATCTCGCAGCCCATCACCTTGCCCCCGACCGCTGGCGCCCGCGCGAGAAGGCCGCCGAGATCATGCGCTTTGCCGATCTGCCGGATCGGCGGATGCAAAAACCCCCGGTGCAGCCGCCCCTGTTGCGGACCTATCTCGCGATGGGGGGCTGGGTCAGCGATCACGCGGTGATCGACCGCGCCCTTGATACGGTGCACGTCTTCACCGGAGTCGAAATCGGGGCAATTCCCCCGATGCGCAAGAAACTGCTAAGGGCCCTTGCGCGTTGAGTGATCTAAATCATTGCACAAGAAGCCGCCGCCTCGATAACGTCGGGCGTCGTTCTCGGGGACATTGCATGACCGACCACTTGAGGAGCCATTTCCGCTCCACGCCGATCGAAGACGAAACACAGCCTTTCCGGGTCTCGCTGCGGACGCTTCCGGCGCGGCTGAAGATCGGGCCGGGCGCGCGCCCGCGTCCAAAGACGCCGATCCTGTTCGCCAGCGGGTTCGCCAGCCTGTTCCTTATCATCTTCGTGACGCAACTGTCCGAGGGGCTGGAGGCCTCGGAGATCGTCGCGTTCCTTTTCATATTGGTCGTCGTGGCCGGGCTGGTCGCGCCGTGGCTGTTGCGTCGCCTCAAGGGCGTCGCAGACTGGCAGCGAACCGTCACCCTGCATCGCGACAAGGTCGAGGTCACCGATCAGGACGCCTCTGGCAGCCAAAGGTGGAGCCTGCCGGTCTCTGCCTACCGCCTGAGCCACGAACATGTCCGGCGGGGCGGGTTCGCCACCAGCCCGGCGCCGCAATATGCCGTCTATGACATGCTCATCCTGCGCCATCCGGATCGTTCCCGCGATATCCCCTTGCGCATCACGCCCGCAACCGGCACCGGCGGCATGACCATGCGCGACATGATCGAAGCCGGGCGGCAGGGCGACAAGGCGCGCGTCGAGGCGGCGATGAACGACCGCGACAACCCTGATTTCGAGGCGTTCAAGGCGTATATGTCGGCCTTGCTCGAAATGCCGGTCGACGATGTCAGGGCGGTGCGCGACATCGCTTGACGGCGCCTGCGCAAAGCCCTAGCGCTCGCGCCATGGCACAGGCACCTCTTCTTCAGCTCACCGACATTTCGCTGACCTTCGGCGGCGATCCTGTCTTCGACGAACTCTCGTTGACCGTTCACGGCGGCGACCGCGTGGCGCTGGTCGGGCGCAACGGGTCCGGCAAATCCACCTTGATGAAGGTGATGGCCGGGCTGGTCGAACCGGACCGGGGCGAGGTCATCCTGCCTGCGGGCGTCACCGTCGGCTACATGCAGCAGGAACCCGACCTGTCGGGGTTTGCGACCTTGGGCGATTTCGCCACCTCGGAACTGGACGCGGCCGAGATGTACCGGGTCGAGCGCGCCTCCGAAGGGTTGAAATTCGATCCCGCACGGCCGGTTGAGACCGCGTCGGGCGGGGAACGCCGCCGCGCGGCGCTGGCCAAGCTGATGGCCGAAGAACCCGAGTTGATGCTGCTCGACGAGCCGACGAACCATCTGGATATCGAGGCGATCCAGTGGCTTGAGGACGAACTCAAGATGACCCGCCGGGCCTTTGTCCTGATCTCGCACGACCGTCGGTTCCTGCAGGAACTGACCCGCGCGACGCTGTGGATCGACCGCGGCGCGGTGCGGCGTCAGGAACAGGGCTTCGGCGCGTTTGAGGCGTGGCGCGACAAGATATGGGAAGACGAGGACATGCAGCGGCACAAGCTTGATCGCAAGATCAAGTCCGAGGCGCGTTGGGCGGTCGAGGGCATCAGCGCCCGACGCAAGCGCAACCAGGGCCGCGTCCGCCGCCTGCAGGACATGCGCGCCGAGCGCGGCAGCCAGATCAAGCGGCAGGGCGCTGCGGCGATGGACTTGGCCTCGGGCCCGAAATCGGGCCGCAAGGTGATCGAGGCCACCGGCCTGACCCACGCCTTTGGCGACAAGCGTATCGTGTCCGGGCTGGACCTGACGGTGATGCGCGGCGACCGCGTGGCCTTTGTCGGCCCCAACGGTGTGGGCAAGACCACGCTGATCAAGATCCTAATGGGCGAGATCGCCCCCGATGAGGGCGCGGTCAAGCTGGGCACCAACCTGATGCCTGCGGTCTTCGATCAGGCGCGCGCGCAGCTCGACCCCGAGGCGACGCTTTGGGACAGCCTGACCAACGATCCGGGCATGCGCGTGACCGGATCGAGCGATCAGGTGATGGTGCGGGGTATGCCGAAACACGTGGTCGGCTATCTCAAGGACTTTCTGTTCGACGAGCGGCAGGTGCGGGCGCAAGTGAAATCGCTTTCGGGTGGTGAGAAGGCGCGGCTGCTGCTGGCGCGGATCATGGCCAAGGAATCGAACCTGCTGGTGCTGGACGAACCGACCAACGATCTGGATGTCGAGACGCTGGACCTGCTGCAGGAACTGCTCGACGATTATGACGGCACGGTCATGCTGATCAGCCACGACCGGGATTTCCTCGACCGGGTGGCGACGACCACCGTGGCGATGGAGGGGCGCGGGCAGGCCACCGTCTATGCCGGGGGCTGGTCCGACTACCAGACGCAGAAACGCGAGGCGTCCGGCGAGCCGGTGAAACAGGCGAAACCGAAGGCGGCCAAGCCCGAGGCCAAGCCTCAGGCGGCCAAACCCGATGGCCTGTCCTTCACCGAACGGCACCGGCTGGAGGCGCTGCCGGGCGTGATCGACCGGCTGACCGCGGAAATCGCCAAGCTGGAGGAATTCCTCGCCCAGCCCGACCTGTTCCACAAGGAACCGGCCAAGTTCAAGAAGGCGACAGAGGCTTTGGTGGAACGCCAGACCGCGCTGGCCGCTGCCGAGGAAGAATGGCTGTACCTGGCGGAACGGGCTGAAGCCTGAGCAACGCCCCGTAGCCTGAGCAACGCCCCGTAGCGCGGGGTTAATCCCCGCGCCCGTTCAAGAAAACAAAGCGCGTCACCAGCCCCATCTCGACCACCGTCAGCAGGATGCGGATGATGTGATGCAGGCTGACCAGCGCCGGATTGGCCGCGAGGCTCAGCGCGATGATCGACATCTCGGCCACGCCGCCGGGGGCAAAGCTGATCATCAGGTGCAGGATCTCAATGCCCGTAATCGCATGCAGCGCCAGCGAGAAGCCGACCCCCAGCGCCACCATGAACCCGACAGAGACGAGGCTCAGCCAGATCGACCGGCGCAGCAGCGGCCCGTCGACACCTTTGAACCGCAGCCCGAGCGACACGCCGATCACCAACTGTGCGACGGAAATCAGCCAGTAGGGCAGGTGCAGGTCGACCACGCCGCTCAGGGTGGCCAGCGCTGCCAGCAACATCGGCCCGGTCAATTGCGGTGCGGGCAATCGCAACTTGCGCCCGCCATACAGGCCGATCACTCCGGCCGCGATGATGAAGGCAACCTCGACCAGACCGGCGCTGCGGTCGCTGCCGGGCAGCGACAGGCCCGAGGCAGAGCCCACCGGCGCGCCCAGCCACAGCGACAGGCCCAGTGGCAGCAACGTGATCAGCACGATGATCCGCAGGAATTGCTGGATCGTCAGGCGCCGCAGGTCGGCACCGCTGCTTTCGCCCATCATGATGCTTTCCATCAAGCCGCCCGGCGTGCCGGAATAAAAGGCCGTCACCCGGTCATATCCGCCAAGCCGTTGAAAGATCAGCATGTTGCCGTATTGCGCCAGCACGACGAACAGCGCGATCCCGGCGATGGTCCACGGCAATTGCGGCGCAAGGGCCAGCAGGTCCGGCGTGACCTGCGTGCCGATCATCACCCCGATCAGCGCCACGAAGACGGTCCGGAACCGGGTTGGAAAGGCATAGTCGTCCAGAAAGCTCAGGCGGATCGGCACCAGCACCATCAGCGCCGTGGTCGCCAGCCCGCCCAGCATCCAAGGCAGCGGAAGGTGCGCGTAATAGGCCAGCTCGCCGCCCACGGCGCCAAGCGCGACGATCAGTGCCGTCTTCCAGATCAGACTCATCGAAATGTTGCCCATGCGACGTGCCTACCAAGCGGGAAACCCTTTCACAACGGGGTTTTGTCGGCCTAGTTTGCCCCCATGGCGCAGGCAATCTTCATCGGGTCGAACATCTATCGCGGGTCGGTCTATGGCGCGCAGCACCCGCTGTCGATCCAGCGCGTGCCGGCGGTCACCGACCTGTGCCGCGCGCTTGGCTGGCTGCCCGCAGACCGCTATCGGACCTCGCCGCGCGCCAAGCCCGCGCATCTGCGGCGCTTTCACACCGATGCCTATCTGGAGGCGTTGCAGCGCGCCGAAGATGATCAGGCCGTCAGCGACACCGTGCGTGCGCGCCACGGTCTGGGCACCCTGTCCAATCCGATCTTTGCCGAGATGTTCCGCAGGCCTGCCACAGCCTGCGGCGGCGGCTTGCTAGCGGCGGAGCTGGTGCGCGATGGCGGTGTGGTCCACAATCCCGGGGGTGGCACGCATCACGGGTTTCCGGATCGGGCCTCGGGCTTTTGCTTTCTGAACGAGCCGGTTCTGACGATCCTGCGCCTGTTGGAGATGGGCATCGCCCCGGTCGCCTATGTCGATCTGGACGCCCATCACGGCGACGGGGTCCAGGCAGCGTTTCATGGCTCGGACCGGGTGCGGGTGATCTCGATGCACGAGGCGGGGCGCTGGCCATTTACCGGACAGGCCGAGGACCGCGCGGGCGGCGCGGCGCTGAACTTGCCGGTACCACGCGGGCTGAACGATACCGAAGCCGCGTTGTTGTTGGACGAAGTGATCGTGCCAAGCGTCGCCGCCCTGCAACCGCAGGTGATTTTCCTGCAAATGGGGGCGGATTCGCTGCTCGAAGACCCGCTGTCGCGTCTGGCCCTGTCGAACCGGGCCTATCTGCGCGCGCTCGACGCCCTGCGCCCCATGGCGCCGCGTCTGATTGTGTCGGGCGGTGGCGGCTATAATCCTTGGTCGACGGCGCGGCTCTGGGCGGCGATCTGGGGCAGGCTGTCGGGGCAGGAGATGCCGGATCACCTGCCGCCCGAGGCCTCAGCCGTGCTGCGCGGCCTGAACTGGCACCGCAAGGGGCGCCCGTCCGAGACCTTGTTGACGACGCTGCTGGACGCGCCGCGCGAGGGGGAGATACGCGACGCGATCCGCGACCTAGCGCGCAGGCAAAGTCGCGCGATGGTATGAACCGTCGAACCTGTTCGAAGGATGGAGCGGGTAACGGGAATCGAACCCGTAACTAAAGCTTGGGAAGCTGCCGTGATACCTTTTCACCATACCCGCGCTCACCCCGCTTATCTAACGGTGTGGCAAGCCCCGCGCAAGGGGCTGCGCGCTGGAAATGCGCGCAAAAATCTGCCCCGAGGCAAAGCCCCGGGGCAGCGCAAACCCGTCATGGACGGTTGTGATCAGCGCGGCAGAAGCACGCCTTCGATCACGTGGATCACGCCGTTGGATTGGTTCACATCCGATTGCGTCACCTGATAGGCATTGCCACTTTCATCGAAGATGAAGACCTCGCCGCCATTCACAACCTTGGCCGAGAGCGCATCACCCGAGACCGCGTTGAAGTGATAGAAGCGGTCCGGGGATTGGCGCGCCTCGCGGGCGATGTCAGCCGCCGACCAGTTGCCTGCAACCACATGCGCGGTCAGGATCTTGGTCAACTGGTCCTTGTTCTCGGGCTTTAGAAGCGTTTCGACCGTGCCATCGGGCAGCGCCTCGAACGCGGCATTGACCGGGGCAAAGACGGTGAAGGGGCCTTCGGAGTTGAGCGTCTCGACCAGACCGGCGGCCTTGACGGCGGCGACCAGCGTGGTGTGATCGGCCGAGTTCACGGCGTTCTCGACGATGGTCTTGTTCGGATACATCGCCGCGCCACCGACCATCGGCAGGCCTTGGGCATCGGGTTCGGCGGCGGCCTGTTCCTCGCCGGGCAGCAGGACGGTGTCGATCACGTGGATCACGCCGTTGGACTGTTCGACATCGGCGATGGTGACCGTGGCCACGCGGCCCTGTTCATCGGTCAGGGTGATCATCTCGCCATCCATCTTGGCCTGAAGCGTGCAGCCGCCGACCGTGGGGACCGGGTGGGTGCCGCCATCATCGGCGATCATCCCGGCAATCGCGTCGGACATGGCCTTGGCCGCGACGACGTGACAGGTCAGGACCTTGGTCAGTTGTTCCTTGTTCTCGGGCTTCAGCAGCGTCTCGACCGTGCCCTCGGGCAGCGCGTCAAAGGCGGCGTTGACGGGCGCAAAGACGGTAAAGGGGCCTTCGCTGTTGAGCGTGTCCACCAGTCCGGCCGCCTGTACGGCGGCGACCAGCGTGGTGTGATCGGCAGAGTTCACCGCGTTCTCGACGATGGTCTTGTCTGCGAACATGGCGGCACCGCCGACCATCGGGTTGCCACTTTCGCTGTGGCTCGCGGCAAAGGCGGGCAGGGCGAGGGTGCAGGTCAGGGCGGTGGCTGTGAAAAGGCGTGTCATGGTCTTCCTCCGTGTGGGTTATGTCCCAAGCCACGGAAGGCGGGGCAGCAGAGTTTCGCCGCCCCGCATCACGCTTTCGTGAGGTCAGCCGCGACGGCGTCTGCGCCGCCCGCCCTCATCCCCGCCGCCGGTGTTGAAGCTGACATTCGGCAGGGTGACCTGCGCGTTCAGGATCGGGAAGGGATCGGTGGCATGCGGGATGGCGTTCGCGTTGACGAAGTGTTCCTGAAACTTCGGCTCGATCGCCGTCTCGACCTTGGTGATCTGGCGCACGACACGCTCGATCTCGCGCCGGGCGGCGACATTACACAGGGCAATGCGCGCGCCGGTGCCCGCGGCGTTGCCGGCGCTGGTGACCTTGTCCAAGGGCACGTCGGGGATCATGCCCAGCACCATGGCGTGCAGCGGCGAGATATGCGCGCCGAACGCGCCCGCCAACACCACGCGGTCGACCTGATCGACCTCGCGCTGGTCCATCAACAGCCGCGCGCCCGCATAAAGCGCGGATTTCGCCAGTTGGATGGCGCGGATGTCGCCCTGGGTCACGGTGATGAGCGGGCCGCCCTCGGCGGTGGCGTCGTGGATCACATAGGAATGGGTGCGGCCCTCGGGGATGGAGCGCGCGGTGCCGGTGGCCTGGGCCGAGCCGATCAGGCCGGACGGGTCGACAAGGCCAGCCATCCGCATCTCTGCCACCGCCTCGATGATGCCCGAGCCGCAGATGCCGGTGATGCCGGTCTGGGCGGTCGCCTTGGCAAAGCCGTCCTCGTTCGACCACAGGTCACATCCGATCACGCGGAAGCGCGGTTCCTTGGTTTCCGGGTCGATGCGGATCGCCTCGATCGCGCCGGGGGCGGCGCGCTGGCCGGAACTGATCTGCGCCCCCTCGAAGGCCGGGCCGGTGGGCGAGGAACAGGCCAGAACGCCGCTCTTGTCGCCCAGCAGGATTTCGGCATTGGTGCCCACGTCGATGATCAGGGCAAGGTCGTCGGACTTGCCGGGTTCCTCGGACAGGGCGACGGCGGCGGCATCGGCACCCACGTGACCGGCGATGCAGGGCAGGACGTAGATCTGCGCCGCACCGGGAATGGCGGTCAGCCCCAGTTCGGTCGCGGTCAGCGTCATGGAGTCCGAGGTGGCCAGCGCAAAGGGCGCTTGCCCCAACTCGACCGGGTCGATGCCCAAGAGCAGGTGATGCATGACCGGGTTGCAGACAAACACCGTCTCAAGGATCAGCGCGGGCTCGATCCCGGCCTCCTTGGCGATGTCCAGCGCCAGCGCATCGATGGCCTCGCGCACGGCGCGCGTCATTTCCTTGTCGCCGCCGGGGTTCATCATCGAATAGGAGACGCGGCTCATCAGATCCTCGCCGAAGCGGATCTGCGGGTTCATGATGCCGCTGGATGCGATGACCTCGCCGGTGTCGAGATTGGTCAGGTGCGCAGCGACGGTGGTGGAGCCGAGGTCGATGGCAAGGCCATAAATCCCGCCCTCGTGCAGGCCGGGCCAAGCGGCGATCAGCTTGGGCGCTGAATTGTCGGCTTTGTGCAAGGCGACGGTGATTTTCCAATCGCCTTTGCGGAGAATTGGTTGCAATTTGCCAAGTGTGGAAAAGTCTGTGGATATCTCGGGGATATCCCACTGGGCCTTGAGCGCCCGGGCGATGCGTTCCAGATCGCCCGTGGGCTCGTGCATGTCGGGCTCGTCGACTTCGATGTAATAAAGCCGCGTGGCCGGGTCCATCTCGATGACCCGGGCGCTGGCGGCCTTGCGGACCACCTGCCGGTGGACTTGGCTTTCGGGGGGCACGTCGATGACAACATCGCGCTGGATCGTCGCCTGACAGCCCAGACGGCGCCCGGGTTTCAAGCCGCGCTTATCCTGATAGCGTTGCTCCACCTTGTTCCATTCGGACAGGGCGTCCTCGGCCACATGAACCCCGTGTTTCGAGAAATCGCCGTAGGACGGGGTGATCTGGCATTTCGAGCAGATGCCACGCCCGCCGCAAACCGAGTCGAGATCGACGCCCAGCTGCCGCGCGGCGGTCAGAACGGGTGTGCCTGCCGGGAACCGTCCGCGCTTGCCGGACGGGGTGAAGATTACGAGCGGATCTTGGGTCATGGCCTGCCTGTGTTCGCGTTTCCGCGCGACAATAGCGTTCCCTTCGGGGAAGGAAAGCCGTGCTGCGACATGTTTGCGTCGCGGCGCGGCGCAAGGCGCTTCGAAGCGCCTTGGACCAAGCGCCTTCGAAGGGCCTTGCACGTCGCTATGCCTCGTCCAACCAGCGCAGGATCTCGCCGCGGTTGCCATCCAGATCGGGCGCGGGTTTGCGGGTCGTCGGATCGGGGGCGTCGGTCATCTTGATCGGGTTGCCCGCGGCCTTGTAGGCTTGCCGCCCGTTGCGGTCGAGCACGTCGACGACCATGTTCCGGGCGAGGATCTGCGGGTCCTTCAACACCTGATCCACCGACTGGATCGGACCCGTTGGGATACCGGCGGCTGTCAGCTTTGCAATCCAGTGCGCGCGCGTATCGCCCAGCGTCACCGCCTCGATCAGGCGTTTGAGCAGGCGGGCATTGTCGCAGCGCGCCGGGTTGGTGGCAAAGCGCGGATCGTCCGACAGCGGCAGGTTCAGCGCGATACACAGCTTCTCGAACAGCTTGTCATTGCCTGCGGCGATCACGAACAACCCGTCGCTGGCGTGGAAGTTCTCGAACGGCGTGATCGACGGGTGCCGGGCGCCGGACGGGCCGGGCGCCTTGCCGGTCACCGTGGTCAGGGCGACCGCGTGTTCGAGGATGGCCAACTGGCTGTCGAGCATCGACACGTCGATCTTGCGGCCCTTGCCGGTTTTTGCACGGTCCACCAAGGCCGCCAGAATGCCCTGGCACAGGAACATGCCCGCGACGATGTCACCGATTGAGGCCCCGACCCGCACCGGTTCGCGGCCCTTCTCGCCGGTGATCGACATCACGCCGCCACGCGCCTGTACGACCATGTCATAGGCGGGGCGTTTCGAATCCGGACCGGTATGGCCAAAGCCCGACACGGCCCCGTAGATCAGGTGCGGAAAGTCCTGATGCAGCACGTCCCAGCCATAGCCCAGACGCTCCATCACGCCGGGGCGATAGTTTTCCACCAGCACGTCGGCGCGCTTCAGCAGCTTTTCGAAGGTGATGCGGTCGGCCTCGGATTTCAGGTTCAGGGCGATGCTTTTCTTGCCGTGATTGATCGCGGCGAAATAGGCGGATTTGCCGTCCTTGAAGGGCGGAAAGGCGCGGGTGTCGTCGCCGCCAACGGGGTTTTCGACCTTGACTACGGTGGCGCCCATATCCGCGAGGGTCATGGTGCAGAAGGGACCGGCCAGCACGTGGGTCAGGTCGAGGATGGTATAGCCTGCAAGGGGGGCGGTCATGGGGGCTCCGGGTCTTGTGCTGCTGTGCTGGCACAAGACCGTGACGCGCGCGTGACGGCAAGAGGCGATCGGTGTTTCGGCGGGAAACTGCATTTGGGGGCCGAGACATGGTCCCGGCCTCGGGGCTGTTGCGCTATTTGGCGGCAGCGCGCGCATGGAAGATGAAGCCAAGGAGGTTCATCAACACTTGTGCAGCCAGGATCGAGGTGGAGCCGGTTGGATCGTAATCCGGGGCCACCTCGACCAGATCGATGCCGATGATGTCGTGATGCCGGGCTACATTCTGCAGGATTTCCAGCACCTCGTAATACAGGAACCCGCCATGCGACGGCGTGCCGGTCCCCGGCGCGATGGAGGGGCAGAAGGCGTCGATGTCGATGGTGATGTAGACCGGCGCGCCCGCAGGAATGCGCGCGGCGGTGGCCTTCGGCCCCAGCTTGCGCACTTGCCGTACCGACAGGATGTCCGAGCCACGGGCGCGGGCGTCGTCGTACCCTTCTTTCGCGGTGGAACTGACATTGCGGATGCCCAGTTGCGTCAGCCCGCTGACCCAGTCTTTTTCCGCCGCGCGGCGCATCGGGTTGCCGTGCCCACGCGTCACACCGTGGCGTTCATCCACGAAATCCAGATGGGCATCGATCTGGAGCACGTGAAACGGCGCGTGGCCCTCATAGGCTTCGATGCAGGGAATGTTGATCGAGTGGTCCCCGCCGATGGTGACGGGCAGGGCGCCTGCCTTCAACGCGGCCTCGACACCGGCGCGGATATTGGCGTGGCTTTTCAGCGTATCGGTATGGACGATATCCGCATCCCCCATATCGACGATCCGCACGCCGTCCAGATAGGTCACGTCATCCTCGTGGTCATAGGCCCCCGCATGGCCAAAGCTGAACAGGGTCGAGGCCTCGCGCACCCCGCGCGGCCCAAAGCGTGCGCCCGCCCGCCACTGCGTCCCCGCATCAAAAGGCGCGCCAAGGACGGCGACGTCACAGTCCAGCGCGTCCCAATCCGCCACATGAGGCGCCTTGGCAAAGGTGCAGATGCCGGTAAAGGGCAGGTTCAGCCTGCCGGACTGGTAGCCATGCATGATCGTGTCTCCGTTCGGTGTGCGGCACGCTAGGGCCAAGCGCCGGGGCGGTGCAAGACGCTTGTCGCAGCGATACGGCTGGGGCAGAGTTTCAGCAGCTCATTGGCCGAAGAAGGGGCTGGACCATGCGCAAATTCATGCTTTTCATTTCGCATAGCGCGGCGGTGGCCTTGGGCTTTGCGCTGGGGATCTATGCCCTGCCGATCCTGACCGCGCCGCCCGCGCCCGACGCCGCGATGTTGCAGGAGCGCGCGCAAGGCGCAGCCTTTTCCGCAGAGTTCACCCGCGATCTCGCTGGCAGCGATTTCCTGCATTGGGGCGAGGGACGCATCAGCCTGACCGACACGCAGATCGTCCACGAGGGCAAGCTGGCGCCGGGGCCGGATTACAAGCTGTACCTGCTGCCCACCTTCGTCGAGGACGAGGCGGGGTTCGAGGGGCTGCGTCCGCAGGCCCTGCGCATCGGCGATGTCAAAAGCTTTTCCGGCTTCGTGCTGGACCTGCCCGAGGGCGTCGACCTGACGCGATACAATACCGTGCTGGTCTGGTGCGAAGCCTTCGGCGAATTCATCACTGCGGCGCAGTATCGCTGACGGGGCTTTGCCCCTTTCCCCTGTCGGACATCCGTGCAATAGGGACGTGCCAACCGATCCCCTCCCAAGGAGCGCCCCCATGGAGATTCGCGAGGCCCTGACCTTCGATGATGTTTTGCTTGTTCCCGCAGCAAGCAGCGTGCTGCCCTCGACGGCGGACACGCGCACCCGCGTGACCAAAAGCATCGACTTGAACATCCCGCTTCTGTCCTCGGCGATGGACACCGTCACCGAAAGCCGCATGGCGATCACCATGGCGCAGGCTGGCGGCATTGGGGTGATCCACAAGAACCTGAATGTCGAACAGCAATCGCGCGAAGTGCGCCGGGTCAAGCGGTTTGAATCGGGCATCGTCTACAACCCCGTCACCCTGACGCCGGACCAGACGCTGGCCGATGCCAAGGCGCTGACGGAACGCTATGGCTTCACCGGTTTTCCCGTGGTCGATGAGAACCACCGGGTCGTCGGCATCGTCACCAACCGCGATATGCGGTTCGCGCAAAAGGACGAAACGCCGGTGCGGGTGATGATGACGCATGAAAACCTCGCCATCCTGACCGAACCCGCCAATCGCGATCAGGCCATCGATCTGATGCGCGAACGCCGGATCGAAAAGCTTCTGGTGACCGACCAGAGCGGCAAGCTGACCGGCCTGCTGACGCTGAAGGATACCGAAAAAGCGGTGGTCAATCCCTCTGCCTGCAAGGACAAGCTGGGCCGGTTGCGCGTTGCCGCCGCCTCGGGCGTGGGCGACGCGGGCTTTGAACGGTCCGAGGCGCTGGTCGATACCGGGGTAGATATCCTCGTCGTCGATACGGCCCACGGGCACAGCGCGGGTGTGCTGGAGGCCGTGACCCGCGCCAAGCGCCTGTCGAACGAGATCCAGATCATCGCGGGCAACGTCGCCACGGCGGATGCCACCCGCGCGCTGATCGACGCGGGCGCGGATGCGGTCAAGGTCGGCATCGGGCCGGGGTCGATCTGCACCACGCGCATGGTCGCCGGTGTCGGCGTGCCGCAGCTGACCGCGATCATGGATTGCGCCAAGGCCGCCGGTGACGTGCCGGTCATTGCCGATGGCGGCATCAAGTTCTCGGGCGATTTTGCCAAGGCGATTGCGGCGGGGGCGTCCTGCGCGATGGTCGGCAGCATGATCGCCGGAACCGATGAGTCCCCCGGCGAAGTGATCCTGTACCAAGGCCGGACCTTCAAGGCCTATCGCGGCATGGGCTCGCTTGGCGCCATGGCGCGCGGCTCCGCCGACCGCTATTTCCAGAAGGACGCGGCCAGCGACAAGCTTGTGCCCGAGGGGATCGAGGGGCAGGTGCCTTACAAAGGCCCCGCTGGAACCGTCATCCACCAGCTTGTGGGCGGTCTGCGCGCGGCGATGGGCTACACCGGCAACGCGACGGTCGAGGAGATGCGCCACAACTGCACCTTCGTCAAGATCACCGGCGCGGGCCTGTCGGAAAGCCACGTCCACGACGTGCAGATCACCCGCGAAAGCCCGAACTACCGGATCGGGTGAGCCAATAAAATAAGGGGTTCAGCGCTTCAGCGCTGAACCCGTAGTATCGCCAAGTGTCGGAACGTACCGGGAACTGTCGCCCACTTTAGATGCAAAGTAGATGCAAGCGTTCCGGCGATAGATGCAAATCTGGCCACACAGGAACAGGTAGGATGAACAGTGAAATTCTGCCTTAGGTAAGGGCTGCCGAGGGATAGTTGTCCCCAGACCCGAACTCGAACATGAGCAATGACGAAGCTTTTCCGATTGCTGCTATGCGTAAGTGCGGTTTGTTTCCAACGTGACTCAGGCGCTGCGGGTCTCCGGCGAATGCCGACGGATTTGCAATCCGCCGATACGCATTGAAAAAATTGCATTTCTTTATAAACCAGCACCAAATCACCCCAAGGAAGATCAATAGGTTGCGAAGACTATGTAAACTGATCCGCTTGCTCTTCCCGGCCTCTTAAGTCCCCCCTGAACTCTCCTCCGGTTGATCGTGCACCCATCTCTCAGGGAACCAACCCAATCGATGGTTTCTGGCAGTAGGCGCAGTTCATCAGGTCCAAGCAGTCAGATCCGCGCGACTGACACAGGGGGCGGGAGACCGGACCTTCGCTGCCGCTGCGCTGTGGGCCGGAGACATACTGAAAAGCGGACTATGAATCGAAGCATGCTTTGCAGAAGCAAAGCCTGCTTCGGCCAAACACACCGAAATTTTTGACGCTTCTCGACACAGTCGACAAAGATCTGAACGCTCGATCTGACGCAAGACTGTGACATACCTCAGTTGAAGAACGACCAATCAACGTCCGCCGCGATAGGATTCGAATGTTCAGACGGCTTGTGACCAGACTGGCCATTGCAAATGGGGAAGCAACCATAGTGATTGAGAAAATCGCTCAAGAAGAAGCTTTCAATGTCAAAGAGGTTCTCATTTCCGTAGTTCCTGAGAACTTCTGCAGAGTAGTACGTAAACTTCACCCTCTGCGTCTTTGCGTAGTTGCTAATCCCCATGTTTCCGGATTGGCCGGACAAATGGCCGCCAAGCCTCTTGAAGAGGCTGTTTTGTTTTGACTCGCTCATCCCAATGTAAATCAGCTTTGAGTTTGCGAAGGGATACGCGATTTCACTTTCGGTCAAATAGATGAAGTAGATGCCCGCAACACCGCGAACAAACTTGATCTCTTGCTCGTTAAGAGTGTAGGTTTGTATGAATAATATTCTCATTTTTTAATAATAAACAAGGGGATAGGCCTTGACCACCGAAAACATCAAGACAGCATCCGAGGTCATTACCGAGTTCCTTGACACCCTGGCTAAGGACGAATCTCTCGACGCCGACACTGTGGCCGCTGTCAGCAAACTTCGGAAAAATGATGATCTAAGCAAGGTCAAGCTGCTGCGAAAGCTGGAAGAGGCGCGCAAGGCCGCACTCAAGTCTGATGCGGCGAGCACAGAGGAGGCAGGTGATGACTAAAGTTCGCAAGATCACCGTCTCGCGTTTTCGCGGCGCACGTTTCGACCTGCCCCTCGACTTTTCGAAGAAAATGAAGAGCGTTGCGATCTTCGGTGAGAACGCGTCGGGCAAGAGCACTATTACAGATGCGCTTGAGTGGTTCATCCATGACCGCGTGGACCACCTGTGGCGGGAGGACTGCAAGCAGGACTCGCTGCGCAATGTGCTCGCCGACGACAAGCCCAGCTCTGTGTAACTGGTTTTTGACGGCAATGACCGCAACGGAACCAAAGCGCTCTCAGACGCGCTGAAGACCTCAGCAACCTTTGCCAATGACAATGTGGAGCAGCTTGTTGCAGATCTGAAAGATGACAATATCATTCTCAGACATGCCGATATTGTTAAATTTCTTGACAAAACAAAGAGCGGGAAGCGTGAGGCTATTGCCGATATTATCGGCTATAGCGAAATCACGAAGTTTAGAAACGCCCTTTTGCAAACAAAGAACCAGCTCGAAAAAGAAACTGAATACACGGCCGCAAAACAGCAGATTCAGCGTCTTCAGTCCGGGATGATTGCGGAAGTAGAGCAGGTTGTTCCTAACAGAAAAGAGTTTTACGGAGTGGCCGCCACGGTCATGAAGCCATTTGAACTTAAGGCAGAAGTTACTGACGAAGAGTCCTACATCGAGGCTTTAGAAGAGCTTCGGGGACAGGGCAGCAGTGAAGAAAAGATTCGACTGGCAGAACGACTCGCGCAGCTTGAAAAGGCTTGCAGTGAGCTGGTCGCGGACATTGATCAACTCTCCGGTGATGCCACGGCATTTATGTATAACTACAACGCCCTCGCTAAAGAGAGCGAAAACGTCAACAAGCTTCGGCTCAGTGACTTTCTAACGCGCGGCAAGGCCGTCCTGGACGACGAAGTCTTTACCGATCCGCAGTGCCCGTTTTGTTTGTTGCCCTATGAGCTTGCCCAACTCCAAGAAGAGGTCGGTAAGCGCCTTGAAGCGTTAGAGGCGTTGCAGCAGCAGCTCGATGAAGCAGGCACGCTCAAGGATGCACTTGTCGAGACCGTGATAACCGTCGGCCTTAACACAAAAACCATCATGGAGTGGACCTGTCTCGTTTTCGTGCCGCCCCAGGTGCTCGTTTAGGCCACTTTTCTCTCGAAAGCGACGGGGCTTTTCCA
>NZ_RCTZ02000013.1 GCF_003667315.2 Tropicibacter alexandrii
CTCCAATCCTGTCAGCAACAGGGGAAGTGTGACACTTCTGATTTGCAGATGTGGGACACTTTAACTTTGCGGCTACAACCGTTTGTCTTGTAATCCTGATTATGTTGCTTACGACTCCTTTTGGTACGCCCTTCATAATATATCAGAAATAGCTGCCTTCAACTGACAGTCAGCCACGTCGCCATGCCATCGGCTTGATGGCTGAGCATGTGGCAATGCAGCATCCACGCGCCCGGATTGTCGAGGACGGCGGTGATGGCGCGTGTCTCTCCCGCCGCCAGCAGGGTCGAGTCGCGCAGCGGACCGAGGCCTCCCGAAGTGTCCAGTTCGTGGAAATGGTGGCCGTGCAGGTGCATGACATGGGGAAAGCCGGTGCGGTTCTCGATCTCGATCCGCACGGTCTGGTTGCGTTTTGCCGCGACCAAGGGGCGACGTGGCAGGCCCGAGACGTCGTTCAGCGCCCATGTTCCGGTGCCGCGATGCGCAGGTGCGCCCGCGCCGCCTTGAAGCACAAGCCTTGTGGTGTGATCCGGCGTGCCGGGACGGGCCATGCGGTTTGGCGGCAGGGCTGGGATCGGCGCAGTCGAGGGGCTGCGCGTGCCGGTCACGGTCAATTGCCCCAGCAGGTCGTTCGCCCTATCATAGGTGTCGCGCAGCGCCACGGGGCCGGTGACGTCGGCGATCACGTCGCAGCGTTGACCGGGGGCCAGCACCATCGGAGCCAGCGCCTGCGGCCCCTCCAACGGCATCCCGTCCAGCGCCACGATCTTGCCCGCCAGCCCGGTCACGGACAGCCGGTAGATGCGGTCGATCGAGGGGTTGATGATCCGCAGGCGCAGCCGGTCGCCTTGCTGCACGCTGTCCCGCGACAGGATGGCGGCCTTGACGTTGCCCAAGCGCCCCTCGGTGGCAAAACGCGCGGGATCGAAGCTGTCATCATACTGGCCGTCCGCATCCAGCAGCAGGTCGAACAGCTGCACGGTGATGTCGTGGTCGACGGCGGGCGGGTCGCGTTCCTCGACGATGAAGGCCCCGAAGAGGCCCCGGCTGACCTGTTCATAGGACAGGTAATGCGAGTGATACCAAAAGGTCCCCGCATCGGCTACGTCGAACCGGTAGTCAAAGCGTTCGCCGGGGATGACCACATCCTGTGTCAGCACGTTCACCCCGTCCATGCGGTTGGGCACGCGCAGCCCGTGCCAATGCACCAAGGCCCCGTCGTTCAGCCCATTGTCCAACCGGATCTGCGCCCTGTCGCCTTGTCTAAAACGGATCTCCGGCCCCGGAACCTGCCCGTTGAAGGCCAGCATCGGCAGGCGTCGCCCGGCAACAACCGTTTCGACCTCTTCGGGGCGCAGGGTGACGCGGCTTGGTGCCGAGAAGGCCGGTGTTGCTGCGCTTGCAGCCAATAAGGCCAAAGCCTGTCGCCTTGTCATCTGCATCGCGGGGTCCTCCGATTGTTCCGGCCGGGTTTTCGGATACCGTGCTCCGGGGTTCAACCCGCGAGGGCTTCACGCCGTCGTCACCTTGGGGTGCAAAGTCACGCGGGCGCCGATCTCGACCCTTTCATACAGGTCCTTGACGTGCTCATTGGTCAGCCGCGCGCAGCCGTTCGAGACGGCGCTGCCGATGGTCGAGGGCGCATTGGTGCCGTGGATGCGCAGATAGGTGTCACGCCCCTGATCGTCATGCAGGTACAGCGCCCTTGCGCCGAGCGGATTGTTCGGGCCGCCCTTCATGCCGTTCTTGTATTTGGCATATTTCCCCGGATCGCGGCGGATCATCGACTGGGTCGGGCGCCACCACGGCCACTTGGCCTTGCGCGCGACAGTAAAGACGCCGGATTCGTACAGCCCCTTGCGCCCGACGCCCACGCCATACCGGATCGCCGCCCCGTCCTTCCCCATCAGATACAGGTGGAACTCGTCTGGCACCACGTGGATGTCCCCAGGCAGCCAGTCTGTGCGACCGGTCTGCACGGCCGTCGGGTTGAAGTGGTCGGGCAATGTGACCTGATGGGCGCGCGCCAGCGTCGGCGCGGCCAAGGCCATGGCCAGCCCCGTTATGATCGTGCGGCGTGTATATCCAGTCATGACATCTCCTGTTCTCGCATGCGTTTCAGCAGGCCAGCCCGCAATGCCTGCGCCCAGTCAAATGCCCGTGATCCTGCCCTGCGCAGGCGGGCCTGTTTCCCCGAAAGCACGGAATTCGCGCCATTTCGGAACCCTCCAGCGCTGGAAGGGCGTTTGCTTCACATGTGAGCCAAGCGGGAGAGGATTGATGAAGTATTCCAGATTTTTCCTGATGATCGGCACGTCGACGCTGGTGATGTTCGTGCTGATGTATCTGAACACCTACCTTCTGGGGCACGTCTTCTTTTCGGAAACGCGGGCTTGGATGGCTGTGCTGATGGGGGCCACGATGGCCTTTGTCATGCTGTCCTTCATGCTGTCGATGTACACCAACAAGGCGCTGAACGCGGGCATCTTCGTGGGCTCCGTCGTGGTCTTTGCGCTGTCGCTCTGGCTGGTGCGCAGTCAGGTCACGGTGCAGGACCGGTCCTTCATGCGGGCGATGATCCCGCACCATTCGATTGCCATCATGACCTCATCGCGGGCCGAGATCACCGATCCGCGCGTGGCGACACTGGCCGAGGCCATCGTCTATGCGCAGGACAAGGAAATCGCCGAGATGCGCTATTTGATCGCCGATATCTCGGCCAATGGCGAGGCTGATCCGACCGGCGAGACCGCCGCGCCCGAGGTGGTCGACGCCCGACAGGCTCTGTCGACCGAGGTGACCGCCACCGTCGACCCGGAATTCCTGACCGCCGACGACATCGCCAAGGCCCTGCCCGACGGCGCCACCTGCCGGTTTACCTACACCGCAACCAGCCCCGCCGTTCTGGCGGTGGACGAGGATGCCGCGGTGATGAAGATCAGCGGTGACCTCGTGCGGCTCGACCGGCAGGGTGACGGCTTTGGTGCCGACCCGCTGCGCGCCGACCTTCGCGAGGCCGACGACCTGACCGATCTGATCGTCACCGCTGGACCGGATTACTCCGCCGGGTTCCGCGGCCAATACACCTGCGAAGGAGGTCAATGATGCCCAAGGATACAACGCAAACCGCCACGCTCTACCGGATGGTCATGCCCGACCACCTCTGCCCGTTTGGGTTGAAATCCAAGGATTTGCTGGAACGTCAGGGCTACACGGTCGATGACCACCATCTGGAAACGCGCGAGGAAACCGACGCGTTCATGAAGAAGCACGGGGTCGAAACGACGCCGCAGACCTTCATCAACGGCGAGCGCATCGGCGGCTATGACGACCTGCGCGTGCATTTCGACCTCGACCCGCCCAAGGAGGACCAGAGCGACACCAGCTACCAGCCGGTCATCGCAATCTTCTCCGTCGCGGCGCTGCTGGCGCTGGGGCTTTCGTGGCACCAATACAGCACGGTCCTGACGGTGCGCGCCGTGGAATGGTTCATCTCGCTGTCGATGACGATACTCGCGATCCAGAAATTGCAGGACGTCGAGAGCTTTTCGACCATGTTTCTGAACTACGACCTGCTCGCCCGCCGCTGGGTGCCCTACGGCAAGGTTTACCCGTTCGGCGAGGCGCTGGCGGGCGTCCTGATGACCGCCGGAGCCCTGACATGGCTGTCGGCCCCCGTGGCGCTGTTCATCGGCACGGTTGGCGCCGTCAGCGTGTTCAAGGCGGTCTACATCGACAAGCGCGCGCTGAAATGCGCCTGCGTCGGCGGGTCGTCCAACGTGCCGCTGGGCTTCGTGTCGCTGACCGAGAACCTGATGATGATCGCCATGGGCCTGTGGATGGGCAGCAAGGCACTGTTCGGGTGATGGTCTGAAAAATGCCTTTTTTCCCGCGCCTACATGCTCGGCACGGAAATTTTGGCCACACGTTTTGGTGACTTGCCGGGTGTCGTTTTCTCGCTTATCGATTCACGAATGTCTCACTGGATTCGCGCACTTCTGGTCAAATTTCAGGTCGTCGCCCTTTTTCTGGCGATGGCCCTGATGCCGTCCAACGCGTCCGCGATGATCCTGTGCGACGGACACGAGGCGACCATTGAGCAGGCGCACGACCACGCCAGTCAAACAACGGACCACGCGGTTGATCACGCTACGGATCATTGCGCATCGCATATTTGCGTCCTCGGCGATCTACGGTCAGCGGATGCGGAGGCGCCGCGCGCCATTCCAGTGTCGATCCGGTCCTGGGACATAGCTTCGCTTGTCATCACCGCAATTCCCGAAGGTTTGCAGCGCCCCCCACGTGCCTGATGCAGCCCCGCCGCGGCGATTCGCCTGCGGATAACTGCATCTGACACGACGAGGGACTACCAGTGAAACTTGCTATTGCGGCTGGATTGCCGCTGCTCGTGGGTGCCTGTGCGGCACTTCCCGAGCTTGACACCGCGCCTGGGTTGACGGCCGCGTCTGTGACGCCGCCTGCGACCATGGCGCAACCTGGACCGAATGTGGCCTATCTTGGCTACCGGCTTCAAGAACCCGCTGACTGGCGCAGCCTGAACGATGCACAGCGGGAGGGCGGCAAATGAAACTGCCGTTGATGCTCGGCGCGGCGCTGCTGGTGGCAGCCTGCGCCAATCCCGCTGTAATCGAGCGCGCAAAGGCCGACCGTGCCGGTTTCGTCAGCGTCGAAGAGGGCGCCCGCAAGGCCGTCGGGGCTGTGCCCGTTTGGAACCAGTCCGCTGCCGATATCGAGGCCACGGAAAGGCGCGTGCACGCCCTGGTCCATGGCAAGACGATCAGCGCCGATACCGCAGTGCAGGTCGCGCTGATCAACAACCGCGCGCTTCAGGCCAGCTTTGCCGAGCTGGGACTGTCTTCGACGGACCTGTGGGAGGTGGCCATGGGCCCGGTGCCCACGCTCGGCGTATCCGTTTCGGGCCTGGCGGGTGACGTGACCCGCACGCTCGAGGCGACCGTGGCGGGCGCGCTTCTGGATCTTGCAACGACCAAGCCGCGTACCCAGCTGGCCGAAGTCCGCTTTCGCCAGGCGGAACTGGCGGCGCTGGCACAAACCATTGACCTTGCCGTGGAAACCCGCCGCGCCTGGATCGAAGCGGTCGGGGCCTTCGAGGCGGCCGCGCTGATCGGACAGACCCACGGCACGGCCGAGGCCGCATCGGAGCTGGCGGTGCAGTTGGGCCGGACCGGCGCCATGAACAAGGCCGACCAGGCGCGCGAACATGCCTTTACCGCAGAACTGGCGGCTGAACGCGCCGCCGCCCGGCTGGAGGCACAGCTGGCCAAGGAAAAGCTGCTGCGCCTGATGGGTCTGTGGGGGAGCGCCACCACCGTCTACGTGCCCGATGCGCTGCCCGCCCTGCCGCGCGGTCCGCGCGCGGCAGGCAACATTGAGCAGCAGGCACTGGCCAACCGCGTCGACCTGGCCGCGGGCAAGCTGGAACTGCAGGCCATCGCCTTGGATTATCGTCTGACCGGCAAGACCCGCATGGTGTCCGACGCGGCGCTGGTCGCCGGGGTCGAGCTGGAGCGCGCCAACGGCGAAACCGAGGCCACGCCCGCGCTGGCGCTGGATTTCGAAATCCCGCTGTATGACACTGGCCCGCTGGTGTCGAAACGCGGCCGCATGGCCTACCTGCAGGCGGCGAACACCCTTGCACAGCAGGCCATCGACGCGCGGTCGGACGCGCGCATGGCCTACAAGGCGGTCACGGGGCGGCACAACATCGCGCGACATTGGCGCGACCAGGTACTGCCGCTGCGCCGCCAGATCGATGAAGAGGCGCTGCTGTCCTACAACGGCATGCTGACCTCTACCTTCGAACTGATCGCCGACGCGCAGGAGGGGCTGGACTCCCGGCTGTCCGCCGCCGAGGCCAAGCGAGACTACTGGCTCGCCGAAACCGAAGCGACCGCCGCGATCTGGGGCGGATCCGTAACCCTGTCCAAAGGAGGGGAAGAATGATGAACCGTCGTCAATTGCTGGGCGCCGGGCTGACCGCCGGTGCCGGTGCCGTGCTGGCCTCGGCCGCCGCCGCGGAAACCCGTTTCCGCGACCTGCCAGAGGCCGCCTTTACCGACATCCCCTACACGCAGGTGCCAGACCGTCCCATGACCGGACTGGATTATAACCCGGTCGTGACGCTGAACGGCTGGTCCCTGCCGTGGCGGATGAACGGCAACGTGAAGGAATTCCACCTCGTCGCCGAGCCGGTCGAGCGCATCATGGCGGATGGCATGATGGCGCGGCTGTGGGGCTATAACGGCCAATCCACCGGCCCCACCATCGAGGCGGTCGAGGGCGAGCGCGTGCGCATCTACGTGACCAACCGCTTGCCGGAACACACATCCGTGCATTGGCACGGGCTGATATTGCCTTCGGGGATGGACGGCGTCGGTGGCCTCAGCCACCCCGCGATCCCGCCGGGCAAGACCTTTGTGTATGAGTTCGACCTGACCAAGTCCGGCACCTTCATGTACCACCCGCATGCGGATGAGATGGTGCAGATGGCCATGGGCATGATGGGCCTGTTCATCGTGCATCCGCGCGACCCGGCCTTCATGCCGGTGGATCGGGATTTTGCGTTTCTGCTGGCGGCCTACGACATCGATCCCGGCACCTACATCCCGCGCGTGGCCGAGATGACCAACTTCAACATGTGGACCTGGAACAGCCGGATTTTCCCTGACATTGATCCCTTGGTGGTGAACAAGGGCGACCGGGTGAGGGTGCGCTGTGGTAACCTGACGATGACCAACCACCCGATCCACATGCACGGCTACGACTTCCATGTCACCTGTACAGATGGCGGCTGGGTGCCCGAAACAGCCCGCTGGCCGGAGGTCAGCATCGACATTCCCGTCGGTGCCATGCGGGCCTATGAATTCGACGCAATCCACGAAGGTGACTGGGCGATCCATTGCCACAAGTCACACCACACGATGAACGCCATGGGCCATGAATTGCCCACGGTGATCGGTGCCGACAAGACCCGACTGACCCAGATGATGCGCCGCCATCAGCCCGGTTACATGCCGATGGGCACCGCCGGAATGGCCGACATGGGCGAGATGTCCATGGAAATCCCCGAGAACACCATCCCGATGATGGCGGGCTGGGGACCCCATGGCCCGCTGGAAATGGGTGGCATGTTCAGTGTCGTGAAGGTCCGCGAGGGCATCGACCGCGACGATTACAGCGATCCCGGCTGGTATCAGAACCCGCCCGGAACCGAAGCCTACGAATGGACGGGCGAGCTGCCCGAACACGCAAGCAACACCAGCCCCAAAACCGTGATCACGCCGCGCGGCGGCGTGCGGCAGGGTTGATGCAAGAGCACAGGAGAAACGCGCTCATGAGAACTGCACTTCTGATACTGGGGCTGGCCATGGCGCCCGCCCTGGCCCCTGTCCCGGGCTTGGCAGACGCCGGACATGGCAGCGGGCAGATGGCCGTCGGCATGCCCGCCATGCACGGCCATGAACCCACCCGCACGATCGACGTCATCATGCGGGAGGATTACGACAAGGACGCGCCTTTCGTCTTTGAACCCTCGGCTGACATGGTCTTTGCGGCGGGTGAAACCGTCCGTCTGCACATCGTCAACATGGGCGAGGAAACCCACGAGTTCGTCATGGACACGATGGCGGAAAACGCCGAGCACAAGGTGTTGATGGCAAAGTTCCCCGAGATGGAACACGACGACCCGAACTCGGTACGACTGGATCCCGGCGAAGAGGCCGACATCCTCTGGACCTTCAACAAAGCGGGCAAGTTCGAATTCGCCTGCCTCCTGCCCGGCCACTACGAGGGCGGCATGCACGGCGCCCTTATCGTCAACTGATCTTCAATCCACAGGAAATCCAAAATGAACAAACTTCTGAAACTGTCCGCCGCCATGATCCTTGCAGCCGGGGCCGCGTTGGCTGAGGGCGACCACCCGATGTCCTCGGGGACCGTAACCAAGATCGACACCAAGTGGAACAAGGTCACAATCGATCACGGCCCGCTGGAAAATCTCGACATGCCCGCCATGAAGATGGTGTTCGATCTGTCCGATCCGACCATGCTCGACGGTTTGAGCGAGGGTGCCAGGATCACCTTCCTTGCAGAGCGGGTGAACGGTAAACTGACCGTCACCGAACTGTCGAAGTGAAACTGCTGCGCGCCCCTGTTGCGGGGCGCGCTTGCACGTCAGGCTTGGTTCGCGTCGCTGCGCGCCAGATCCTGAAGGATCGGGCAGTCGGGGCGGTGATCCCCGGCGCAGGCGTGGATCAGCGTGTCGAGGGTGGCGCGCATGGATTGCAGCTGCGCGATCTTCTCATCGATCTGCCGCAGGTGTTCCTCGGCCACCGCCTTGACCTGCGCACTTTCGCGGTGATCGTCCTCATACAGCGCCATCAGCGTCCGGCAATCCTCGATGGTGAAGCCAAGCGCGCGGGCCCGGCCCAGAAAGGCCAGCTTGTGCAGGTCGCTTTCGCGGAAGCTGCGATAGCCGTTTTCGCTGCGCTGCGGGCGGATCAGCCCGATATCCTCGTAATAGCGGATGGTCTTGGGCGGCAAGCCCGATTGGCGGGCGACGTCTCCGATGTTCATTCTTGCCTCCTTATTCCGCCGGGGCGGCCACGGGCGCCGCGCCGCTGCGGGCCGGATCGGCCCGTTCCGACATCGCGGGCGCGACGCGGCGCAGGCGCAGCGCGTTGGTCAGGACAAGGACCGAGGACAGCGCCATCGCCCCCGCCGCCAGCATCGGCGACAGCAGCACACCCCAGACCGGGTACAGGGCCCCTGCCGCCACCGGGATCAGCGCGGTGTTGTAGGCGAAGGCCCAGAACAGGTTCTCGCGGATGTTGCGCATGGTCCGGGTCGAGACCTCGACCGCGTTGACCACCCCGCGCAGGTCGCCCGACATCAAGACCACATCGGCGGATTCGATGGCCACGTCGGTGCCGGTGCCGATGGCAATGCCCACATCCGCATGGGCCAGCGCGGGGGCATCATTGATGCCATCCCCGACAAAGGCGACGCGGCGGCCTTGGCGCAAGGCCTCCAGCGCGGCGACCTTGCCATCGGGCAGCACCCCGGCGACGACATGATCGATGCCGGTTTCGCGGGCGATGACATCCGCCGTGGCCTGCTTGTCACCAGTAATCATGGCGACGGTCAGCCCCTTGGCGCGCAGGGCGGCGATGGCCGCCTTGCTGGCGGGTTTCACCGGATCGGCCACACCGATCACCGCCGCGACCTGCCCGCCGATGGCGGCGAACAGCGCGGTGCGGCCAGTCTCCGCCAGTTCCGCCTCGCGATCCGCCAAGGCACTGACATCCACACCTTCACGCGTCATCAAGCGGTCGGCACCGATCAACACCTCCCGGCCCTCGACCTCGGCGCGCACACCGTAGCCCGTGACCGAGGCAAACCCCGCGATCTGCGGCAGGGTCATCCCCTCGGCCTGTGCGGCACGCACGATCGCCTCGGCGATCGGGTGCTCGGACTGCGCCTCGACAGCGGCCACCACGGGCAGCACCCCGGCGCGGTCAAAGCCCGGCGCCAGCACGAGGTCCGTCAATTCCGGGCGACCCTCGGTCACGGTGCCGGTCTTGTCCAAAGCCACGACCTGCACGCCATCCAGCGCCTGCAACGCGTCACCCTTGCGAAACAGCACGCCCAGTTCGGCGGCGCGCCCCGTGCCCACCATGATCGAGGTCGGCGTGGCAAGACCCATCGCACAGGGGCAGGCAATAATCAGCACCGACACACCCGCCACCAAAGCCATGGTCAGCGCGGGCTGCGGCCCGACGACCAACCAGACCAGCACGGTCAGCACAGCGACGCTCATGACGGCGGGGACGAACCACAGGGTGATGCGGTCGACCAAGCCCTGAATCGGCAGCTTTGCCCCCTGCGCCTCTTTGACCATGCGGATGATCTGCGCCAGCGTCGTATCCTGCCCGACGCGCCCCGCGCGGACCGTCAGGCTGCCGGTGCCGTTGACCGTGCCGCCGGTCACGCTGTCGCCAATGGCCTTGGCCGCCGGAACCGGCTCTCCGGTGAGCATGCTTTCATCGACACGGCTGGCGCCCTCTGTCACCTCGCCATCGACGGCAATACGCTCGCCCGGGCGGACCAGAACGATGTCCCCTTGCGCCAGTTCCTCGACCGGGATTTCCACGGTCTCGCCGCCGCGCAGCACGCGCGCGGTCTTGACCTGCAACCCCAGCAGTTTCTCGATGGCGGCACCGGTGCGCCCCTTGGCGCGGGCCTCAAGGAACCGGCCCAGCAGGATCAACACGACGATCACCGCCGCTGCCTCGAAATAGACGGCACGCAGGGCGTCGGGCAAAAGCCCCGGCAAGAAGGTCGCCACGACCGAATACATATACGCCGCCCCGGTGCCCACCGCGACAAGGCTGTTCATGTCCGGCGCGCCCTTCAGCAATGCGGGGATGCCCTTGGCGTAGAACATCCGCCCCGGCCCGGCCAGCACGAGGGTCGTCAGCAGGAATTGCAGCACCCAGCTGGTCTGCTGGCCGATGGTGGCGTTGATCCAGTGGTGAAAGGCCGGGAAGACATGCCCGCCCATCTCCACGATGAAGACCGGCAGCGCCAGCGCCGCGGCAAAGGCCATGCGCCGCGACAACGCGCGGGCCTCTTCGGCCTTGCGGGTGCTGCGATCCTCGGTGTCGGTGGCCTCGGCCAGCCGGGCGGGATAGCCCGCCTGCGTGCTGGTCGCGACCAGCTGGGCCGGGGTGACGGCCCCTTCGGCATAGGTGACGGTGGCGGTTTCGGCGGCGAGGTTCACGTTGACCTCCAGCACGCCCGGCACCGCCGCCAGCGCACGATCCACCCGCCCGACACAAGACGCGCAGGACATGGACTCGACGGTCATCGTCACCCGCCCGGTGCGCGCCGGATAGCCCAGATCGGCCAGCGCAGCCACGACCTCGCCCGCGCGGTCGGGGCTGTCCACCTGCATCCGCGCCGATTCAGACGCGAGGTTCACCGACACGTCGCTCACGCCCTCCAGAGTCGACAGTCCGCGATCCACGCGGCCCACGCAGGACGCGCAGGACATGCCTTCGACAGACAGGGTCAGGGGAATCGGGTCCGACATGGGGGGCTCCTTCGCTTTGATCTTGCGGCAGAGATAGGGCTTCCAGTCACTGGAGGGTCAAGGGCCGAAAATAAATTTCTGCGCCGCTCCGACCATCTTGACCTTCCCCCCGCTGGAACCTCTATCTCCCTGTCAGTCAAAATCCGGAAAGGTATGAACATGGACTTCAAGGTTCCCGACATGAGCTGCGGCCACTGCACCTCGGCCATCGAGAAATCGGTCAAATCGGCAGACCCGGCGGCGCAGATCGCCTGCGATCTGGACACCCGCACGGTGCGTATCGACAGCGCGCTCAGCGCCGATCAGCTGTCGGCTGCGATCAAGGACGCCGGATACGAGTCCACCGCAGCCTGAGCGACACCGCTGCCCGCGCATGGACGCGGGCAGCGCACATTCATTCAGCGGCTTGGCGCGCTTCGGCAACCAGCTTGGCCAATTGGTCGGTTTCAACGAAACCGGGCACCAATGCGTCGCCGATCACGAAAGACGGGGTGCCGTTGAACCCAAGCGCCTGCGTCAACTGCATCGAGGTCGCGATATGGTCTTCGACTTCCGGGGCATCCATGTCGGCACGTAATTGCTCGATGTCCAGACCCACCTCTTCGGCCACGCGTAGCACGCTGGCCTCTTCGGCGCGGCCTTCGTTACCCATCATCGCCCAATGGAAGTCTTCGTATTTTCCCTGCTTGCGGGCCGCCAGCGCAGCCTTTGCGGCAAAGACCGAGCCGTCGCCGAGAATCGGCCATTCGCGATAAACCAGACGGATGTTCGGATCCGCGTCGATGAGCGCGCGGACCTCGGGTTTCACGCGGCGGCAATAGGGGCAGTTGTAGTCAAAGAACTCGACCACGGTCACGTCGCCGTCGGGATTGCCCAGCACCGGGGCGTTCGGGTCATTCTCGATCAACTCGCGCTGTGTGTCCAGCGCACGCGCCTGCGCATCGGCCTGCGCGCCCGCCTGACGTTGCTCAAGGATCGCCACCGCTTCCATCACGATTTCCGGGTTCTCGCGTATCGCTTCGAGAACCAGCTCCTTGATCCGCGCCTCGTCGAGATCCTGCGCCAGGGTCGGCAACGGCGTCAGCGCGACCAGCGCCAGAGCAAGTATGGGGGTTTTGAATGTCATGTCAGTTGTCTCCGTTTTCCATGTCGGCCTTGCTGCGTTCGGCCTGCACCTGCTGGGTCCGGTCTGGCCAGGTGGAGCGGATGTAGGCGAGGATGTTCCTGATCTGTTGATCGCTCAGTCGGTCGTCAAAGCCGGGCATGCCGCTATCGAACTCCATGCCCTGCTGTGCCATGAAGCCCTTGCCGCCCAGCTTGGTATAGCCGAACAGCACGCGGTCGCTGTGATGCCAGGTGTGGCCGGTTTCGTCATGCGGCGGGGCAGGCAGTCGGCCATCCGGGCCGGGCGCGCGCCAGTCGGGCTGCCCCTGCAACTCGGCCCCGTGGCAAGAGGCGCAATTCTCGGCATACAAGACCTCGCCTTCGGCGATATCCGGCGTGTCGGCCAATGCGGTCTGCGCCAGAACCAGCGCGGCCCCGATGATGGATACTGACCCCTTCATGTGACCTCCAACCATGTGGTCATGCCGGACGCGGCGTGTTCAAGCATGTGGCAATGGAAGAGCCACTTGCCCGGGTTGTCCGCGACAAAGGCGATTTCCCGGGTCTCGTTCGCGCCGATCAGCAGCGTGTCGCGCATCGATCCTGTCTTACCTTGGGTGACCTCACGGAAGTGCATACCGTGAAGGTGCATGGCGTGGGGAAATACGGTGTCATTGGTGATCGCGACCCGCGCGTGGTCGCCCCGCGACAGCGTCGTCAAGGGCGTGTCGGGCATATTCGCCACGTCGTTCAACGCCCAGAAATAGCCCGCTGCCGCGAGCTGGCGAAAGCCCTTGCGTTCACCGTTCAGCACCGCCGCGTTCATCCGTCCCATCGCGCCGCCCGACATGTACAGCTTGACTGGCGTGGCATTGGCCAGATCGAGCAAATCCATTCGCGGATTGGGTGGCAACGCGGCGGGGGCGGCGCGAGCCACCTGCGCACCCTGCCCCGTCACCGTAAAGGCCACCTGCGGAAAGGGTTCATTGGTATCGACATTCAACAGCGCCGCCGGTTCGCCCTGCGCGGCGGTGATGTCGACGAACAAGTCGATCCGCTGCGCCGGACCCAGCAGGAGCGTGTCCGCGACCGGCTGCGGCTGTGCCAAGGGCATCCCGTCAAGTGCGACGGTCCAGCCCGTCATCCCCTGTAGCCGCAGCGCAAAAATGCGCGCGTTGGCGGCATTGATCAGGCGCAGCCGCAGTCGGTCGTTCCGCTGTGCCGTCAGGGTCAGATTATACTGACCGTTGGTGGTGACGTAGTTCCCGCTTCGCCCGCCGTGGCTCATCATCATCGGCTGGTCAAACGTGTCGGCGATCTGACCGGTTTCAGGGTCGATCAGCCAGTCGTCGAGGATCAGCACCTCGTCGCGATCCACGTCAGGGGCATGAGGCTCTTCGACGATCAACGCACCGCGCAGTCCGCGCGCAACCTGCACGTATGATCGGTTATGCGCGTGATACCAATAAGTTCCGGCATCCGGCACGGTGAAGTCATAATCAAAGGTCTCGCCCGGCCGCACCGCGTCCTGCGTCAGGCCCGACACACCGTCCATGACGTTGTCGATGCGGATGCCATGCCAATGCACGGAGGTGGCCTCGGGCAGGTCATTGACCAGTTGTCGTTGCACGCGCGCGCCTTGCGGCACACGGATCTCGGTGCCGGGGACCGCGCCGTCATAGCCCCAGATGCGCGTCTGCGGGTAACCATTGGGCAGCAGTTGCAGGCTGGCCTCGCGCGTGACCAGAGGTATGGCACCGCTGAGGGACTGCGCCCGCAGTGGCAGGCCCAGACCCGCCGCCGCCCCCGCGAGGGCAAGGAAAGTGCGCCGCGTGTATGTCATACGCTTGTGTCCTTTGCAGGGGACGAGGGCCACCGTGGCCCCCGCCCGTCTCGTGTCAGTCCGTCTGCCCGCCGTCTTCGCCTTGCAGAAGGTAGGTCGCCATGGCGGTCCGGTCCTCGGGTGTCATGAAGCGCGTGTTCTCGCGCACCACTTCGGACATGCTTCCACCAAAGGCATCACCCGAAGGCGTCAACCCGGTTTCCAGCGCATACGCCAGCGCCGAAACCGTCCAGCCGCCCTCTTCCAGCGCCTGCGGTTGAATCGAGGGTGCCTTGCTGCCGCCGGGCAGAGCCGCGTTTCCGGCGAACCGTGCAGCAAGGTCTCGCCCCCCGGCAAGATTGCGGGGGGTATGGCAGGCACCGCAATGGGCTGGGCCGCGGACCAGTTCCCGTCCCCGGTTCCATGCGTCGCTGCGGCCCTCGACCGGCCGGGTGTCCGGGTCGTGGAGAAAGGCCGCGCGCCACAGTTTCAGCCCCCAACGCTGATCGAAGGGGAACCCCACCACATGATCGGGCGCAGGGTCTGCAACGGGCGGCACCGTCTGGAACGCCGCCCAGAGATCGGCGATGTCCTGATCGGTGAAGTCCGCGTAAAACGCATAGGGAAAGGCCGGATAATACGGGGTTCCGTTTGGCCCGACCCCCTGCCGGACCGCCCTTGCGAATTGCTCGACCGTCCAGTTGCCAAGGCCACTGACCGGGTCAGTGGTCAGATTTGGCGGGTGGAACGTGCCAAAAGGCGTATCCAGCGGCGCGCCGCCCGCAAGAGGCGCACCGCCTGCCTCGAAATTCGAGTGGCAAGAGATGCAGCCGCTGGCCCGTGCGAGATAGGCACCGCGATCAACATTGCCTGACAAGGTGATCGGGACGGTGGCAGCGCCGACCGGCCAGACGACCAGCGACACCACCCCCGCAAGCGCGACCGTGCCCAGCACCGCCGCGCCCATAAGGATGCGACGCATGGTCAGTCATCCTCGGCGCGGAAGCGCGCATGGCAGGCGGAACAGACCTGCGTGGTCATGTTGAAGGCCGCATCGGCGGGCATGGCACCGATGGCCTCAGCGCTCATCATGTCGGCTGAGTCGCCCATCATGGACCCGCCCCCCATCATGCTGCTCCCGCCCATCATGGCACCAGCGCCCATGCTGCCATCGCTTCCCAGACCGTTGGCCGCCGCCAATTCCAGCCCGCGCGCATAGGTTTCCAACTGGTCAGCCAGATCAGTGAAGCGGGCCCAGTCCTGCCAGATCTCATCCTTGGCCTCCGACGGGGCACCGCCGCTGCCTTCGGGGAATTGCTCTGTCAGGGCTTTGCCGGCATGGGCCTGAAAGGTGAGGGCGGCGGCGCGCAGGGCCTCCGCGTTATAGGCCGTTTCGCCGCGCATCATGGGAGTGACGGTTTTCACCGCCTTACCCATCGCCATCATGGCCTCCATGCGTTCCTTGACGATGCCTGTGGCGCTGCCATGGGCAAGTGCGGTCACGGTGGTGCCGGCAATCAGGATGGCGGCGGTCAAAGTCGTTTTTTTCATAGTCTCATGTCTCCGTTGATCGTTTTTCAGCTGAGTCATCAGACACGATATCGCGGCGGGGGTGGATCATCGGTAAAGCGCCAACCCTCGTCCAACCGAGCCTCCGAAAGCCGTGGCGTGTCGAGCCGAACAGGTGTGACCTCCGGCATATGAAGCGCAAGGAAGATCACCGCAGGGGCGCAGTCGATACCGGGGTGGCAATGGCCCTGTGCCTCGGAATCATGCACATGGTCCTCGACGGAGGCGATCCGGCGGCTTTCGGGATGCGGGTCGAACTCGGTCACGCCAAGCGACGCCAGCACCATCGTGCAGAGCAACACCAGACACAGCCGAAGTCCCACCCGAACCCGCATCAGTTGATCCCGTTCGCCCGCTGCAATTCCCGCACATAGGCGACGATCATCTTGACGTCGCCGTCGGTCACGCCGTCGATTTTCGGCATGTTGCCGAAGTTCCAGTGATGAGATTGCACGCCGTTCTTGGCTGCCATGAGAAAGGCCATGTCGCCATGATGGTTCGGCTCGTAGATCTTGTGGACCAGCGGCGGCGCGATGCCGTTCTGTCCTGCGGCGTTATCGCCATGACACTTGGCGCAGGCCGCTTCGAACATGGTCTTGCCCAGCTTTGCACTGGCCGACAGGTCATCGGGAAGAGAGACCTCGGCAATGGGCGCACCTTCAGCAATATTGCTGGTGTCCGGCGGCACCATCGAATGCCCTTGCGGCGCGTCCTGCGCGCCAAACACCTGCCATCCCAGTGCCGCGACACCACCGATCAGAACGACCCCGATCAGGCCCGTCAACTTGTCCATCTTGTCTGTCCTGCTTGTTTGATTTCAGATCAGTTTGACCTGTGTGCCAAGCGGCGCGCGGTCGTAGACCTCTTCGATCTGTCGGTTGTAGAGACCAATGCAACCGTTCGAGGACTTGCGTCCGATCTTGCGCGTGTCCTGCGTTCCGTGGATCCGGTAGTAGGTCCATGACAGGTATAGCGCCCGTGTTCCCAGGGGATTGGTCGGGTCGCCGCCCTCGACATATGCGGGCCATTCCGGGTTGCGTTCGCGCATCGACGGGGTCGGCGCCCAGCCGGGATTCTTGCGTTTTTCGACGACTTCGGTGTAGCCACGCTTGGTCAGTTCATCCGTCAGCGGAACCGATGTCGGATAGATCCGCATTTCACCCTCTGCAGTCCAGTGCTGCAGCATCTTGCTGGCGGTGTCGGCGATGATGATGCCCTTGCCAAGGTTATCGAAATGGTCATGCCAGTCATGGGTCCGAAATGCCGAGATGTTGCGCCGTTGCACATCCCCGGCGGCGCGCAGGATGCCCGGCGCTCCGATCAGACCGGCAGAGGCCATGGCCGCGCGCAGAACGGCGCGACGCGTCTGTTTCTGTCTGGTCATGGTCATACCCTCCGTCAACTTTGGCAATGATAGATACAGGCCGGGCCGCACACATCAATCGCAGCAGGGCCAGAGAAATGTATCTGTTTGTATCCTTGACCTTCCGCTGCCGGAGGGTGGCATAACCGCCATCGACGACACCGCGAAAGGATTGGGCGATGAAGGATGACAGGCACTCTGCCAGGGGCGCAGGAAAGCTGATGCATTGGGGCATGATGGCCTGCTGCGCCGTGATGCTGCTGCCGATCGCCGGATATTTCATCGGCGGCGGCACATTGTCGGGGCTGGGATCGAATGCACTGGCCTTTGCGCCGCTGGTGCTATGCGTCGGTGCGCACCTTGTCATGCACAAGATGATGGGCAAATCGTGCCACAGCCACGACACTGCCAAATCCGAGGCGCGCTCGGAGCGCCGCCCCGAGGAGGCCTGAAGGACTTGACCCCTCGCGTCTTTGTGCTTGGGGCAATGGCGGTTGTGTCGGGCTGTTCTGCCACGCTCAGTGACTGCTTCCGTTCGCCCTCAGCCCTGTCGACGCAGGGTGGAGATACGGTCGCGGCCTTGCTTCCCCCTGGCTGCGAGATCGTGGACGGATCGTCGCCCGGCGTTGCACAACTGCGTTGCGCAGATGGCCGGACAGGATTCGTTCTGAACACGGGAAACTGACGTGACCATGCTGCGCCGGAAGACGTATTTTGTCGGGTTTCTGACCGCCCTGTCGCTGATTGCGAGCGGGGCCTTGGCCGCCACGTCGGACGTTTATCGTTCGACCCCTGTCATTGCCCGGCTCATCACCGCGCAAAACGGTGTGGCGCCGGGATCACGCAGCTTGGCCGCCGGGTTGGACCTGACCATATCCGAGGGATGGAAGACCTATTGGCGCACGCCGGGAGAGGTCGGCACACCGCCCCGGGTCGACTGGTCCGGCTCGACCAACATCGCCGAAGTCGATTTTCAATGGCCTGCACCGGAACGCTTCACCGCCTTCGGCATCCAGAATTTCGGCTATCATGGAGAGGTTGTGTTCCCCTTGCGGATCACGCTGAAACAGCCCGGCACCGCGGCCCGGCTGCACGCGGCCGTGTCGCTGCTGGTATGCTCCGACATCTGCGTGCCTGAGGATTTCGTCCTGACGCTCGACCTGCCGCCGGGCAGCGGCATCGACCAGACCTCTGCCGACAGGATTGCGCGTTTCGTGGACAAGGTCCCGCAAATGGCCCCCGTTCCGCGCATCACCTCGGCGCAATTCCATGTGGATGACGCGGCCCGCAGCCTGACCGTCGCGCTGCGCAGCACCAAGGCCTTCGACGCGCCCGACATCTTCCCCGAGGCCGGTGACGGCGTCACCTTCGGTGCACCCGACATTCGGCTGGGCGAAGACGGACGCCTGCTTTGGGCGCGGCTCCCGATCCTGTCCTCTGGCCCGCCCGAGACACCGCGTATCACAGTGACCGACGGGGACACCCGCGCCTTTACGGTGCCAGCCACAAAGGTGGCAAGCGCCCCTGCCCCGCCCTTTCGTCTGGCAACGCGGAGGACCGGGGCGGGGATGCTGGCCGGGATCGCCGCGCTTGCCTTCCTTGGCGGTCTGATCCTGAACGTTATGCCCTGCGTGCTGCCCGTCCTGTCGATCAAGTTCTCGTCTGTCCTGCGCCACGGCTCAGAGGATCGCCCGCGCATCCGCCGCGGTTTTCTTGCCGCCGCCGCCGGGGTCCTCACCTTCATGTGGGCGCTTGCGGCGGTACTCTACGGATTGAAATGGGCGGGTGTGTCCGTGGGTTGGGGTCTGCAATTCCAGAACCCGGTCTTCCTTGCAGGTCTGATCGTCGTGATGACGGTTTTTTCCGGCAACCTGCTGGGCGCGTTCGAGATTTCCTTGCCGTCCAGGCTCCAGACATGGATGGCCAATAACGGCGGCGGAGATTTTGCCACAGGCCTTTTCGCGGCGGTCATGGCCACGCCCTGTTCCGCGCCGCTGCTGGGCACCGCCATAGCCTTTGCGCTGGCCGGTCGGGGTCTCGATATCGCCGTGATCTTTACCGCGCTGGGGCTGGGGCTGGCTCTGCCATACCTGCTGGTCGCGGCGTGGCCAGGAGTGGTGACGTGCCTGCCGAAGCCCGGGCGCTGGATGCTGCTGGTCAAGGTGGTTCTGGGGCTGATGCTGTTGGCCACGCTCGGGTGGCTGGTCTGGGTCATGAGCGGTGTCGCCGGGCCGTGGACTGCGCTCATCGTGCTGGCATTGGCGCTGTCGGTGACCGGGTTGCTGTCGCTCAGCCGCCTGTCACCGGGTCCGCGCCTGTCTGGCGCGGCGCTTCTGGTCGCTGTGACGTTGGTGGCCGCTCCCTTCGTGTCCACGCCCGCCGCCTCCCCCGCGCCGGACGGCAGCGCGCTGGCTTGGCAAAGCTTTGCCCGCGCCGAGATCGCGCGGCAGGTGTCGGGCGGGCAGGTCGTCTTTGTCGATGTCACTGCGGATTGGTGCCTGACCTGCAAGGCCAACAAAGCCCTGGTGCTGGAACGCGACCCGGTGCGCACGGCGCTGTCCGCTGACGGCATCACCCTCATGCAGGCCGACTGGACGCGCCCGGACGAGTCGATTGCGCGCTATCTCGAAAGCTTCGACCGTTACGGCATCCCCTTCAACGTCGTCTATGGACCGGGCGCGCCAGAGGGTATCGTCCTGTCGGAAATCCTGACGGACCGATCCGTGCTGAAGGCTCTCGATCGGGCAACCTTGCCGAACTGACATTTAAACATAATGTATATGGAATATGTTGGACCTTTAGTTGGTCTGCAGATCCGCGTCAGTGGGCATGGCCATGTCAGTCGATCGAAAAGAACACTGGGACACCGTCTACGGCAAGACGCCCGAGACCAGCCTGAGCTGGCATCAGGACGATCGTAAGCGCCCGATAGCTACCGCAGTGGAATGTTCTTGACGCGTTCGATGATGTCGGGGTCGTCCACGAAGTCCTCGAGGAAGCTATGCCATTGCTCGATCGAGACCCGGGCAGACATGAGCATGTCCCGAAGTTCGTCGATACCGTCATCCGTGAGGGCAGTCTGGTAGTTGTCCTGACCGACTTGGACGCTAACGATATTGCCGTAGGTGAGGTTGTCATCGTTGCTGACGATGGCTTCGAGAAGGTCCAACTCCTCTCCGAGCAGGCTGGCAACGTGGCTGAGCAAGCAGACATAGGTTGTCTCAGCCATCAGGCGGCCTCGCTCTCAAGCTGGCTTCTCGGCTGCCAATTCCATGGGAGCAGTTCGTCGAGCCGGTTGATCTTGTGATCGTGGATGCGGTCGAGGACGTCGGCTAGCCAGGCCTGCGGGTCCAGTTCGCTCATCTTGGCGGTCTCGATCAACGTCATGGCCCGGGCGAGGGTCTCGCCACCGCTGTCGGAGCCGGCGAACAGCCAGTTGCGGCGCCCGATCCCGATTGGGCGCATGGCGCGCTCGGCCGGGTTGTTGTCGATGCCGATGCGCCCGTCCTCGAGATAGAGCTCGAAGGAGTGCCAACGGGAGAGCCCATAGCGGAAGGCCTTGGCAAGATCGCCCTTGCCTGGGATGCGCACGAGTTGCGCCTCGGCCCACGCCTTGAAGGCGTCGACCTTGGGCCTGGAGTGCTGTTGCCGCGCCGCCTTGCGCAGTCCGGCGGGTTGACCGGCGATCTGCCGTTCGACGTCGTAGAGCTTCCCGATCCGATCGAGCGCCTCGCGTGCGATCTCCGACCTGGTTGTCTCCCAGACATCGTGGAAGTCGCGTCGCAGATGGGCCCAGCAGGCCGCCTCCCTGAACTGGCTACTGCCGTCCGCCCGCGGCTCATAGAGCTGGGCAAAGCCTGCGTAGGCATCGGCCTGCAGGATGCCGCTGCTGGCGTGCAGGTGCTGCCGGGGATGCTCCCCTTTCCGGTCCGGCGAGAAGCGGTAGACCACACCAGGCGGTGCGCTGCCGGCCCAGGGCCTCTGATCTGAGACATAGGCCCAGACCCGACCTTGCTTGACCCCTTTGCCGAGGCCGCGGTCCCGGCGTGACCGGTCCAATACGCGGATCGGAGTGTCGTCTGCATGGAGGATCGGCGCGGCCATGATCTCGGCCTCGATCCTTTCGATGACCGGTTCGAGCACCTTCATGGCCCGGCCGCACCAGTCCAGCAACGTGCTGTCCGGCACTTCGGCGCCCATGCGGGCATAAATCTCGTTGAGGCGATAGAGCGGAACGTGATCATCGAACTTCGAGACCAGGACATGGGCCAGAAGGCCTGGCCCAGCCATGCTGCCGGGGATCGGGCGGCTCGGGGCGGCAGGCTGAACCATCTTCTCGCAGCGGCGGCACGACTTCTTCACCCGTGCGATCTGGATCACCTTCATCTGCGCGGCAACCATGTCGAGCAACTCGCTGACATCTTCTCCTACCACGCGCAGCTCGCCCCCGCACTCCGGGCAGCAGGTGCCGGGATCGAGTTCGCGGCGTTCGCGGGGTGTCCCATCCGATACCCGCGGCCTGCGGCGGGGTTTCACCTCGGCGGCTTCGGGCACCATGTCGAGAGGGCCCGCATCCTCATCTTCGATCGGTTCGCTGCGCTGCTCGGCCGCCGCGATCAACAGGTCTTCCAGCGCGAGCTCGAGCTGGGCAATCTCCCGTTCGATCTTTTCCGACGACTTGCCGAACGCCTGTTTCTGCAGTTTCGCAATCCTCAGCCGCAGCGTCTGGACCAGGTGTTCATGAGCCTGCAGCGTGACCGACATGCGGACATTCTCCGCCTGGAGGGCGGCGATCATCGCCTTCAGAACAGCGGGATCGTTGGAGAGGATATCGGCGTCATCAGACATGCCGACAGATACCACGCGGCGCCCATAATAGCCAACAAAACAAGGGACTTCAGGGAGACAATCTATCCCACGCGCGCAGGTGGCGCGCCCCAGTCCGGACGGCGCCAATCGATCCCTTCCCACAGCATGGCCAGCTGAGCCGAGGTAAGCCGGGCAACGCCGCCTTCGGTGCTCGGCCACGGGAAGCGCCCGCGTTCCAGAACCTTGTAGTAAAGGCAGAAGCCCTGACCATCCCAATAGAGCAGCTTGAGCCGGTCGCCCCGGCGCCCCCGGAACGCGAAGACCGCGCCGCTTGCAGGCTTCTGACGCAGAACGTCCTGTGCCATGGCGGATAGGCCAGAAATGCCCTTCCTCATATCTGTGGCGCCGCAGGCAAGGTAGACCCGCACGCCCGTTCCCGGGCCGATCATGCCGCCTCGATGGCCCGGATCAGCCGCGTCAGAGCTTCTCCGTCCATGCTGCTGTCGAACCTCAAGCATCTCCCGTTGGTCAACCGCAACTCCACCGGAACCGATCTGGTCGGCGTGGGCGCTGGAGCCGCCGACTCCGGGAAATCGACGGGAAGGAAGTAAGCGCCGTGACCGGGCGACCAGAGACCCTTTTGCTTCAGGTCCCGCCGCCAACCGTAAATCTGAGAGCGTGTCACCTCGTAGCGCTGAGCGACCTGGGTCACCGTCGCCCCGTCAGCACCAGCCGCCAGCACGATCTCGAGCTTTGCGTCGTCACTCCACCGTCGGCGTCGCTCAACGCCCAGAACTTCGCCCAGCATGACCCCTCCATCCAAGACACGTCGCAAAGGACGTCGTTAAGCACGTGTCTTAGATCAGGTCGCTTCCAACCGGCAGGCGGCCTCAACCGGTCGGTTACGGACGATCCGACAGTTTCGCTCGACCTAATTCGGATGGCCGGAATTCCCAGAGGCGCGTCGGTGATCGACATAGGCGGCGGCATGTCCCGTTTCACGGACGCCGTGCTGGCGATGGGGCTGCGCGACGTGACGATTTTGGACCTGTCGCAAGTGGCCTTGGATGCCGCGCGAGACCGGCTGGGGCCCGCAGGGGGCAGCTTGACCTGGCTGTGTAAAGACATCACCACCTGGTCGCCGACGCGACAGTACGACCTGTGGCATGACAGGGCGGTATTCCACTTTCTCACCGACCCCGCCGACAGAGCCGCCTATATCGAGAGCTTGACACGCGCCGTCCGGATCGATGGCCATGCCATCATAGCCACTTTTGCGCCGGACGGACCGGATCGGTGCAGCGGCCTGCCGGTCGTCCGCTACAGCCCCGAGAATATCGCGGTGCTTTTGGCAGACAGTTTCGCGCCGGTGGCGCATCGCCGCCACCTCCACCAAACCCCGAAAGGCGCGGAGCAAGCTTTTCAATTTAGCCTGATCCGTCGGGTCGGCTGACCTCAGTCTCCCCCGAGTTGCGCCAGTATTGCCTGAACCTCTGCCTTGCGCGCAAACCACGCGTCTTGGCCAGTCGCGCGTGCGGACGGCCAGTTGCGGCCCTGACATCGGGAAACAACTCGCTGATCTGGCAACGCTTTGGTCGCGCCGGAATTCCGCCGCAAGCACCGAACGTGAAGGTTACTTTCTGAACGTCACCGTGCCGATATCTGTACACCTCCCGTCAAATGGATTGGCCGAACCGTTCGACCAGCCAGCCAAAGGCGATCCCCGTGCTGGCCCACAGCGTTGCCTGCACCGCCAATGTCGATGCCCGGAACTGCCAGAGCAGATCGCGCGGAAAGGCCGGGTCCACCTCGTGGAACGAGGGCAACAGGATCGCTGCCCCGGACATGACCCCTGCGTAGATCCCCGCCCCGATCAGCATCTTGCGTCGTCGCGAAGCGATCCCTTTCACCGCCGAGACAGCCGGCCCGAGGGTTGCCAACGACAGCGCCAGAAAGGCGAAATAGGCCAGGGTGCGCGCCCCGATCGTTTCGGGGTTGCCAACTGCTGGCGGATTTCCCGGAAACTTCAGCATGGGAACGACGATCACCGCGGCAAAGCCCAACGCCGTGATCCAGGCCACCGTGGCCCGTGTCGATCCATGCAGGATCCGCCCCCGCGCCACGGCAAAGCTGATTGCCAGGATCCCGCCCAGGGCCACGCCCACGGCGGCGAGACCGACGAACAATCCAGGACCAGCCTGCAAATGGCGCGACATGCCGCCGGTATCGGAAAGATCCGGCGTATCTGTCGCGTGTGTGTGGCTGTCGGTGGTTTTCATCGCGATGGCCGCGTCCAGCGCAGGTTCACCGACAAGTCGCGCCACGCCGAACGTCACCACGGACGCCAACAGCCCGGCCAGAAGGCCGAGCACAAGAAGACGAGTCATCGCTGTAACTTAGTGGCAGGGAAAGCCAAGAAGGTGGCGCGCATCGTGCACGAATTCGTGCACGTCGGTCCCGGCGAAAACAGACCATGCGCCCTGCTCTGCACCAACGAAATAGACCAGCAGGACAGCCAGCAGCGCGGCCAGGATCGCCCAAGGGGCAATGTCCCGCATAGGGATGGCGGGAAGATCGCTCGAAACGGCGGGACGGGTTGCGACAGTCATTTGGTACTCCTTCTGATGACGCGTCATGAGTATTTTCCAGGGATCCGTGTCTGACTTACGCTTGCGCGATCACAGTGGCGCGACCGTGCCGGATTTTCACCGGCTTCCGTATTCCCCTGTGTCTGATCGATAGGCCAGAATGCCTCGAGCTGCCAACATTTTCTTGCCTCGCCTGTACGAAAGCCCCCCATGCGCCTGATCCTCGTTGCCGCGCCCATGTCTGCGCATCACCCCTTTCGCCTTGCCGCGGATATGAGCGCTGCGCAGGTACAGCGGGCACGTACCCTCTCTGGCCGGCTTGGGGGCAGTGCTTGCCAGACCGCGCCAGGGACCGGTGTCTTGGCCTTGGAGCTTGGATTGCAGCCAAACGACTGCGCGGCGCTCGGCGCGCAGGATTTCGGGCACTGGACAGACATGACCCTGGACGAAGTCGCCGCCACCGATCCCGAGGCACTGTCACTGTGGACCCGTGACCCCGAAGCTCGCCCCGGCGGGGGTACCTCCCTGACAGACCTCTGCGCGACCGTACGACCCTGGCTGGACCAGATGGCGGCCTCGTCGGCAGATCGTGTGGTGGCTCTGGCGGCCCCGCCCGTGCTGCGCGGAGTCATTGTCAGCGCGCTGGACCTGCCGCCTATTGCCGGGTTCCGGCTGGATATCCATCCTCTCGCCCCGATCCACCTGGTACACGACGGTCAACGATGGACATGGCGGCCCGGTAACCCGGACTGATCACGGGTTTTCCAGACGTGCGATGCTTGCCCTGACCTCTGCCTTGCGCGCATCGCCCTCGGGCAACAGCGCATCCGCGCGAAGGTAAGCGTCCCGCGCCTTGTCCATCTCTTGGAGCACGCCATAGGCATTCGCCAGCCTGAGCCATCCGTTCACGTCATCCGGTTCATCCTCAAGCCGCGTCGCCAGACGATCCACCATGGACCGTATGAAAACCGCCCTGTCGCCTTCGCTCATCTCCTGTGCGGCGGCGACATCGGCGGCACTGGGGCTGCGGGCAACAGGCGCACGCGACGCGATGGGCGCCCGGCCGAGTGTTTGTGCGAATGCATTCGCCTGCGCAATATAGGTGTCCATCCAGGGCTGGTAGCCCGGCGTCTCGGCCAGTCGCGCCGTCAGGCGGTCATGAGCTGCCCCGACCTCTCCTGCCTGCGCGTCCGCGATCGCAAGGTAGAACGCCGCCGCCGGGTTCGAGAGGTCCAGCGTCAGCGCCCTGTTCAAAGCGGTCACCGCGTCCGGCGTGACGGTTCCGTCATTGGCCCGGATCATCGCCTCGGCCAGCATCGACCATGTCGCCGAAACCGCGTCGTCACGGCCAGAGGCCGTCCGGAAGGCGGTAACGGCTTCGTCGAATTGTCCCATGCGCGCATAGGTCTGGCCCAACAACATCCAGCCATCGGTCGGGCCGCCGTCGGGATCGGCCCTCAGCCTTTCGCGCAATTGCCCAGCCAAATCGGCGATCCGTCGCGTGTCGGCGCGCTCGTCGGCGCGGTCGGCGAAGGCCACAGCCGGCACGTCGGGCGCACCGGCGAACGAATAGTAGCCAAAGGCCATGGCCGGGACAAACACCGCCGCGAGGATCAGCGCGCCGCGCCCGCCTGTCGTCGTGACGGTCTGCCGATCAGCGCGCCGCAGCACCTGCGCCATGCGGCGGCGGATTTCCTGCCTTGCGGCCTCTGCTTCGGGTGCAGAGACCAGCCCCCGCGCCATGTCGCGGTCGATTTCTTCGAGCTGGTCGACCAGAACCGCCGGCACGGCGTCGGCGCGCAAGACCGGTGCCATGCCTGCCCGGCGCATCGGAAACAGCGCGATGGTCAGACCAGCAATCGCCATGATGGCGAAAATACCCCAGATCATTCCGATCCTCCCTGTTTGTATCGGTCCATGGCCGCTGCAATGCGCGCCTCGTCTTCGGGATCGAGCGCCGCGTCGGTGCGTCGGCGTCGGGCCCGCGAAAGACTGAGCCCCCCGGTCAGCACCGCTGCAAAAATCAGGACCAGCGGCGCAAGCCAAAGCACCACGGTCCGACGTGTGAACGGCGGTTTCAACAGGACGAAATCTCCGTAGCGCGCGTGGATGTAGTCGACCACTTCCGCATTGCTGTCGCCCGCGGTCAGCCGTTCACGTACGAGCAGCCGCAAATCCCGCGCCACCCCGGCGTTGGAACTGTCGATGTCCTGGTTCTGGCAAACCACGCAGCGCAGCTGCTTGGAGATCACGCGGGCGCGCGCCTCAAGCGCCGGGTCGGCCAGGATCTCGTCCGGCTCTACAGCCTGCGCGAGCATGGGCAAGACAGCCAACAGAACGGCGAGCACCACCGCCCTCATGACAGGCCGCCTTGCGCCTGCTGCAACGCGAGCGTGAATTTTGCCACGGCGTCCTCGCCCACGATCGGCCCGACATAGCGATACAGAACCGTTCCGTCTCCGCCGACGATGAAGGTTTCCGGAACGCCGGAAATGCCCCATTCGATACCCGCCCGACCATCGAGGTCAGAGCCGATGGCACTGTACGGGTTGCCCAACTCGGCGAGCCAACGCAGGGCGTCCTCGGGCTTGTCCTTGTAGTTGATGCCCAGAAGGCGCACCCCGTCCCGTTCGACGAACCGCGACAGGACCGCATGTTCGGCCTTGCACGGCACGCACCACGAGGCAAAGACATTGACCACCACGGGGCCGGGATTGCCCGACAGGTCCGCTGTTGCAAGGCCCGGCACGTCGAGTCCTGGGACCGGGTCCAGCGCAAACTCCGGCACCGGGTGCGAGATCAGAACCGAGGGGATATCATTTGGGTCACGCTCAGGGTCCAGTCCCCAAAGGAAAAAGGCCCCGAGGATGGCCGCCAACACCAACGGCAGCCCGGCTAACATGCGTTTCATGGTCACTCCTATTCGGCGGGCTGGGGTTGCGGTCGGCGCGCCCGCCGTGGCGCCCCGACGCGCAGGCGACGGTCCGATAGCGACAGCGCGCCACCCAGCACCAGCAGGCCCGCACCAATCCACAGCAGGTTCACCAGCGGTTCGTACAGGATGCGCAGGGTCCACGCCCCGCCCTTGGCCGCCGTGTCCGAGGCCGGTTCCGTGATCGAGGCGTAGAGATCCCCTGCCAGGGTCGAGCGGATCGCGGATTCCGTTGTCGTCGACCGGGCCACGGGATAGCTGCGCCGTTCGGGGAACAAAGTCGTCACGTAGCTGCCATTGCGCCAAACCTTCAACCGGCCCTGATCGGCCAGATAATTCGGCCCGCGACGCTTCTCGACCCCCTCGAACAGGACCTCGAACCCGGCAATCTCGATGCGGTCCCCAGGTCGGACAAAGGCTATTTCTTCGCTCTTCCAGGCGCTTGACCCGACCATGCCCAGTATGACCACCGCCAGCCCGGCATGAGCCAGCGTCATGCCATGCGACGCCCGTGGTAGTGCGCGGGCGCGGCGGGCCGATTCGGACAGCGGTGCGTCGAACAGCTTGATCCGCAGCGCCCATTCCCGAAGCGTCGCAAACAGCAGCCAGAGCGCTGCGGCAACCGCGACATAGGCCAACACAGGCGCACCGGTCTGAACATACCAAAGCATCAGAGTCGCAGCGAGGCACAGCAGCGCCACGAAGCGCACCCGTTGGAGCACCCCGCCAATATCGGCGCGCTTCCACGACAGGAACGGCCCGATCCCCATGAACAGCACGAGGACCAGCATCATCGGGACGAAAGCGGCGTTGAAGAACGGTGGTCCGACCGAAATCTTGTCGCCGGTCAACGCCTCCAGCAGCAGCGGGTAGAGCGTTCCGAACAGCACCGTCCCGGTCGCCGCCGCGAGGATCAGATTGTTGAGCAGCAGGCCTGCCTCTCGGCTGACGGGCCGGAACAGGCCGCCGCCCTCCATCTCGGGGGCCCGCCACGCATAAAGCGCCAACGACCCGCCGATGGACAGGCCCAACAGCCCGAGGATGTACAGCCCGCGCTCTGGATCGACGGCAAACGCATGAACCGAGGTCAGCAGCCCCGAACGCACGATGAAGGTGCCCAGCAGCGACAACGAAAATGTCAGGATCGCCAGCAGGATCGTCCAGCTTTTGAAGGCGTCGCGCTTTTCCGTGACGATGGCGGAATGCAGCAGCGCCGTTCCCATTAGCCACGGCATGAAGCTGACATTCTCCACCGGGTCCCAGAACCACCAGCCGCCCCAGCCCAACTCGTAATAAGCCCACCACGATCCCAGCGCGATCCCGGCTGTCAGGCTCATCCACGCAGCCAGCGTCCACGGCCGCACCCAGCGCGCCCAGGCGGCATCGACCCTCCCTTCGAGCAAGGCCGCAACCGCAAAGGAAAACACGATGGAAAAGCCTACATACCCGAAATACAGCAGCGGCGGATGCATGGCGAGACCAACGTCCTGCAACAGCGGGTTCAGGTCATTGCCATTCGCGGGCGGCGGAAAGACCCGTTCGAACGGGTTCGAGGTGAACAGCAGGAAGCTCAGGAAACCGACGCTGATCCAGGCCTGCACCGACAGGACGCGCGCCTTGGTGGCGGCGGGGATGTTCGATCCGAACAAGGCCACGCCCGCGCCGAACACCGCAAGGATCAGCACCCACAACAGCAGCGAGCCTTCGTGGCTGCCCCATGTGCCGGCGATCTTGAACAGCATCGGTTTCAGCGAATGGGAATTCTCAACCACGTTCAGCACGGTAAAGTCGCTGACCACGAAAGAGCGCATCAAGGCGGCAAAGGCCAACCCGACAAAAACCACCTGCCCCATGGCCGAGGATTGCGCGGATTGCATCCACACGACGTTGCCGCGCGACGCGCCCAGAATAGGCAACACGCTCTGAACAATGGCCAAGGCCAGCGCCAATGCCAGTGAGAAATGTCCGATTTCCGGGATCATGCTTGGCCTCCCTCGGGGGTGTCGCGGTTATTTGTCCAGCGCAGCTTTGCGACGCTGGAACTCCTCTTCGTCGATCTCGCCCCGCGCATAGCGCAGGCGCAGTTCCTCAAGGGGATCCGGCGCATCGGACACGGCTGGCCCGCTGTCGCCACGGCCCGTCAGCCGCATCACGACCAGTACGACGATCGCAATCACGAGGCCCCAGAACAGCAGCATCCCGAACCCGCCAAGGCCAAATCCGAAACCGCCCATGCCATAGCCGTTCATCATGCCGTCATCGGCATCGGCCAGCGCAGGTGCTGCGCCGGCCAGCGCCGCGCCCAGTGAAATCAGGATCTGTCTCATGGTGTTTCTCCTTCGGTGTTGGCCGCATGTCCGTTCGGCAGCCGCACCCGTGCCCGCAACCCGCCTTCGGGCCGGTTCGTCAGAGTGACATCGCCGCCATGCGACTGGATGATCGTCCGGGCGATGGACAGTCCCAGCCCATGCCCGCCGGTTTCCAGCGACCGCGACTCTTCGAGCCGCACAAACGGGTCAAAGACCTTGTCCAACTGGTCCTCGGGGATGCCCGGTCCGTCGTCGTCAACGATCAGAACCACCTCCCCGCCAGTCTTTTGCCAATCGATGCGCGCCATATGGCCGTAGCGCAGGGCGTTTTCGATCAGGTTGCGCAAGGCGCGGCGCATGGCGTTGGGGCGCAAGCGCAGTTCGGTGTCGTCGGCTCCCAGCAGGTCGACCCCGGCGGGCAGGGTCTGGCACAGAGCGCCGAGGTAGTCGTGCAGATTGACGCGTTCGGGCTGCTCTGATCCGGTCAGTCCGCGTGCGAAAGTCAACGTTGCCTCGACCATGCCCTGCATTTCCTCGACCGAGGCGACGATGCTGTCGCGGGTTTCGTCGTCGTCGACCATCTCGGCACGCACCCGCATCGCCGTCAGGGGCGAGCGCAGGTCGTGCCCCAGCGCCGCCAGCATCCGCGTCCGGTCATTGACGAAGCGGGTCAGGCGTTCCTGCATCCGGTTGAAGGAAACCGTCAGGTCGCGGACCTCGGTCGGGCCGGCAACGGGCAGTTCAGGCACGTCCTCGCCCCGCCCCAGCCGGTCGGCGGCCCGCGCCAGCCGCCGCAGCGGGCCGGTCAACCGCGTCATGACGAACCAGATCACCACGATCAGCAGCACCGTAGCCGACAGCACAAAGGCCAGCATGGATTCCAGCGGCCACTGGATCGGCGGGCGTTCGAAGCGGGTGCCCACATTCAGCCAGTGCCCCCCGGAAATGGCTATGGATAGGTTCATCTCGATGGCTGTCAGCTCGCCCCGCATCATCGCCATGTGCATCTCTGTCATCTCGCGCGACAGATTGGCGAGCGGCATCAACTGGCCCTCGATCTGGTGAAGCTCGACACGGATGTCGCGGCTGTAGCTGTCATCCAGCAGGGTACGGATGCGGCTTTCGACCAGACCGCCATCGGAATGGTCGCTGTGCTGAACCAAGGCCGTCTGCGACAGGTCGAACCGCACGAGAGGCGAATTTGCCGCCCGCAGGATCGAGGCATGCAGATCGGGTGGCGCCTCTTCGATCAGGCGCGCCACGTTGGCTGCACGCCCCGCCGCCTCGAAGCCAAGCGCCGCACGGATCGCAAGGCTGCGCTCGTCGGCGAACAGCAGCAGGCTGATGATCTGCGCCACGGTCAGCGCCGCTACGATCAGCAGGACCAACTGCCAGCGCAGCGTCATCGCGGCACGCAGGCTCATGCCTCGGCCTCGACATCGCAGGCAAGGCTGTAGCCGCCATTGCGCACCGTCTTAATGATGCGCGGGCGCAACACGTCGGGCTCGATCTTGCGGCGCAGGCGGCTGATCTGGTTGTCGATGGTGCGGTCCAGCGGTCCGGCCATGCGGCCTGCCGTCAGGTCCAGCAACTGATCCCGGCTCAGCACAATGCGCGGGCGTTCCAAAAAGACCGACAGCAGCTTGAACTCAGCGCTGGTCAGCGCCGTTTCGGCGCCCGATTCGTCGCGCAGAATCTGCCGGTCCGTGTCCAGTAGCAGGTGGGCAAAACGCACCGTCTGGCCCGCCAGCCGCCCGGCCATGGGGGCTTCGCGCGTGGTCCGCCGCAGGACGGACTTGATCCGGGCAAGCAATTCGCGGGGATTGAACGGCTTGGCCAGATAGTCATCCGCCCCCAGCTCCAGCCCGACGATCCGGTCGGTTTCCTCACCAAGGGCGGTCAGAAGGATGATGGGCAGATCGCCTTGCGGCGACAGACGGCGACAGACGGACAGGCCGTCCTCGCCCGGCATCATGACGTCCAGCACCATCAGGTCGAATTGGCCGACCGCAAGGCAGGCATCCATTTCGGCCGCATCCTTGGCTGCGGTGGCGCGCACCCCGTTCTTTTGCAGAAACCGCGTGACGCTTTCGCGGATCTGGGCGTGATCGTCGACCACGAGAATATGCGGTTGCTGTCCCATGCGCCCCTTCTAACGGACCGGGGCCGGGAACTTCACCGGTCGATTTGTAGCGGTTTGTATCACGCCCCGGCTTTGCGACAGATCGTTACAAATCCGGGGCTGCATGTCGCCCGAAAACAGCGTTTGACTGGGGCCGGAAACGACACTCTCAAGCGAAAGGAGCACACGATGCCCCGATTTACACAAGCTGTCTCTGTTCTTGCGGTTCTGGCACTGACCGCAGCGCCCGCCCTTGCGGACTCAGACCACCACACCGGAAACGGCGCCGGCCCGACGGGCGGTGACATGGCGATTCCCCAGATGAATGGCGACATGCACAACACCATGATGCAGATGATGATGCGGATGCACGCGGGCGGCGACATGCCGATGATGGGCATGGGGTCCTCCGCAATGGGGATGATGGACCGCGACATGATGCAGATGATGCGCCCCATGATGGGCCCGTCCGGTGACGGCATGGGGGACATGGGCGACATGATGCGGCAAGGCATGATGTCCCATGACGGCGACGGGGACGACAGCCTGAGCCTTGACGAATTCGCCGATTGGCACGCACAGATGATGAAGGAGACGATGGTCGATCGCTTCCAGCATCTCGATGCCGACGGCGACGGCAAGATCACCGGTTCCGAAATGCAGGGCTTTGCCGGGCGGATCGGTTCCATGCCGAGGATGGACCCCGCGCAGGAATGAGCCAGTTACACGGGCATGGCCCCGGCAATCGGGCCATGCCGCAACGATAGGAGACCTGCCATGAGCTATACCCATGACCGCCTGCTGAGCGGCGTGTCGATCGACGACGCCGACATGCGCGTGCGCGCAGCCCTGTCCGAGGCGGGGTTCGGCGTGCTGACCGAAATCGACGTCAAGGCGACGATGAAAAAGAAGATCGACGCCGAAATGGAGGGCTACCGCATCCTTGGTGCCTGCAATCCCAAGATGGCGTATGAGGCCATCGGGCTGGAACCGCGCGTCGGCGCGATGCTGCCCTGCAACGTCATCCTGCGCGAAGTCGAGGGCGGCACCGAAGTCAGCGCGATCGATCCCGTCGCGTCGATGGCGGCAATCGACAACGACCAGTTGCACGCCGTCGCGGGCCAGGTCCGCGACATGCTGATGGGGGCTGTCGATGCGGCCTGATCGCACGCGGCGGTTCGTGCTGGCAGGGCTGGCGGCTTCGGGCGCGGCGCCGTTTGCAGTTCCTTCCTGGGCGCAGGGCACGGGCGCATGGTCCGCCGGTCAGGCTTATGATGCGCTGTTGAACGATACTGCGCGGGTGATCGACATCCGCTCTCGCGAGGAATGGCAGGAAACCGGGATCGGCGCCGGGGTCTGGCCGATCAGCATGCACGAAGCCCGCTTTGCCGACCGCCTCTTTGCGGCCCGCTCCCACGCGGGCGAGCGCACCGTCGGGCTGATCTGCGCCACGGGCGGGCGGTCGCTGTCGGTGCTGGGCGCGTTGATGCGGGCGGGCTACACCGGGTATGCCGATATCTCCGAGGGGATGCTGGGCTCCGGGGCCGGGCCGGGCTGGATCGCCGCCGGGCTGCCCGTGGTGCCGCTGGATGCGGCGCTTGCATCCCTCCCAGAGGCGCTGACCTGACATGACCGGGCGCGGCGTGGATCGGTTCAGTCCGGCGCTTCGCCCCTTTGTGTGGATCGCGGCGGCGCTGCTTGGCGCGCTGGCCCTGTACTGGCTGCTGGGTGGGCAGATGCCGACGATCGACCGCGCGCGGGTCGAAACTTGGGTCCATGCCGCGGGCCCTTGGGGGCCTGTCGCCGTTGTCGCACTGATGACCGCCGCCGTTGTCGCCAGCCCGATCCCCAGCGCGCCCATCGCGCTGGCGGCAGGTGCCGCCTATGGGCACTATGCCGGGGCAGCCTACGTCGCCCTCGGGTCCGAGATCGGCGCGGTCATCGCCTTTGCCCTTGCCAGGACGCTCGGGCGCGGCACGGTCGAGCGTTTATTGGGCCACAGTGCCGATCGCGGGCTGTTCGGTTCGCAAAACGCATTGACACTGACGGTCTTTGTCAGCCGCCTGCTGCCCTTCGTATCGTTCGACGCGATGAGTTATGCCGCCGGACTGAGCCGCCTGCACGCCTGGCGCTTTGCGCTGGCGACGATGGCCGGAATCCTGCCCGCCAGCTTCGTTCTGGCCCATGTGGGCAGCGTCGCCATGCAGGGAGATTTCGGGTCGGCGGAATGGCTGGCCCTCGGCCTGGGGCTGGTCACGGCGGTACCGCTGCTGGTGCTGGCCTTGCGGCACCGGGACGATGACAAGAGGAATACGGAATGACTTCGGACTATCGCAAGAACAGCCTGACCCTGCTGGATGCCATCGCCATGGGTACCGGCGTGATGATCGGCGCCGGGATCCTCGCGCTGACCGGTCAGATCGCAGCTTTGGCGGGGCCGCTCTTCCCCTTCGCCTTCATCGCCGGTGCCGTTGTCACCGCCTTCAGCGCCTACACCTATGTCAAGATGTCGAACGCCTACCCCTCTGCGGGCGGCATAGGGATGATCTTGCAAAAAGCCTATGGCCCAACGACTGTCGCCGCCGGGGCCGCCCTGCTGATGGCGCTGTCGATGGTCATCAACGAAAGCCTCGTGGCGCGGACCTTTGCCACCTACCTGCTGCGCGGGCTCGACATGCCGCGCGACACATGGCTTGTGCCCGCCATCGGCGTGAGCGTCATCGTGTTTGCGTGGCTGGTCAATGTCGCGGGCAACCGGTCCGTCGGCTGGCTGTCGGTGCTGATGGCAGCGCTGAAGGTCGGGGGCATCACCGTTTTCGGCATAGCAGCGCTTTGGGCGGGCGGGATCAGCTTCGAGGCGACCGGGGGACAGCAAGACACCGGGATCACCGGATTTGTCGCCTCGATGGCTCTGGCGATCCTTGCCTTCAAGGGGTTCACGACCATCACGAACAGCGGGGCCGAAATCACGAACCCGCACCGCAACGTTGGCCGTGCCATCATCGTTTCCATCGCCATCTGTACGCTGGTCTACCTGTTGGTCGCCTTTGCCGTCGGCAGCAGTCTGCCGCTGGACCGGATCGTTGCTGCACGGGACTATGCGCTGGCCGAGGCCGCGGAACCGGCCCTGGGGCGGACCGGGTTCTACCTGACCGTCGGCCTGGCGCTCGTGGCGACGGCCTCCGGCCTGATCGCCAGCGTCTTTGCCGTGTCCCGCATGCTGGCCATGCTGACCGAGATGCGGATGATCCCGCACAGCCATTTCGGCATGCCCGGCGTCATCCGCGACCACACCTTAGTCTACACGGTTGTGATTGCCACGCTGCTGACCATCTTCTTCGATCTCGGACGCATCGCGTCGCTGGGGGCGTTCTTCTATCTGGTGATGGACATGCTGATCCATTGGGGAGTGTTCCGCAATCTGCGGACCGAGGTGGGCGCGCGCGGCTGGGTCTTGCTGACCGCAATCGGATTGGACGCCGTCGTGTTGGCTGCCTTTGCCGGGATGAAGGTGCAGGCCGACCCTTGGATCGTGGTGATCGCAGGTGTCGGAATGATCATCGTTTTTGGCTTCGAGCACATCTTCTTGCGTCGGCACCCGCCCAAAATGCATCACCATCACGGCGCTTGACCTTCCCCTTGCTGGAGGGCCCATGACTGATACGGGAAAGGACTTCGATCATGCCCGACCATGCCCACCACTCCCATTCGCAGCATGCCCCGATCCCGGCTGGCGCCCCTACGGCCACGGACCCGGTCTGTGGTATGACCATCGAAGTCAAGGACGACACCCGAACGCAGACCTTTGGAGGAGAGACCCATCATTTCTGCTCGGCCTCCTGCGAGGACAGGTTCAAGGCTGACCCGTGGTTCTATGCGTCCGGCAATGCCGACAAGACAGGCCAACAGGCCCAACCCGGCACGCAATGGACCTGCCCCATGCACCCCGAGATCGTCCGCGACGAACCGGGGGCCTGCCCGATCTGCGGCATGGCGCTGGAACCGATGCTACCCAGCGACGAACCGTCCGAAGAACTGACCGACTTCACCCGCCGGATGTGGATCAGCGCCGCGGCGGCGGTGCCTTTGGTCATCCTGACGATGGGAGAGCTTGTCGGCCTGCCCGTCCGCGACTGGCTGGGTCACCGTATCGCGACCTACATCGAATTCCTGTTGGCCACGCCCATCGTCCTGTGGGCCGCGCTGCCGTTCTTCAGACGCGGGCTGGACTCGTTCCGCAACCTGTCACCCAACATGTGGACGCTGATCTCGCTTGGGGTCGGGTCGGCATATGTCTATTCGATCTTTGCCACCTTCCTGCCAAGTGTCTTCCCCGAGGACTACCGGATGGGCGAAGGCGTCGGCACCTATTTCGAGGCCTCGGTCGTCATCGTCGCCCTGATTTTCGTCGGGCAGGTGCTGGAACTCCGCGCGCGCGAACGCACCGGCGATGCGATCCGCGCCCTGCTGGACCTTGCTCCAAAGACCGCTCGCCGCATCCTGCCCGATGGCGAGGAATACGATGCGCCGCTGGAAAACGTGGTCGCGGGCGACATGCTGCGCGTCCGCCCCGGCGACAGCATTCCGGTGGATGCCGAAGTGGTCGAGGGTCGGTCCTCGGTTGATGAAAGCATGATCACCGGCGAACCCGTGCCCATCGAAAAGACCGCAGGCGACCGCGTCACCGGCGGCACGATCAACAAGAATGGCACGCTGGCGATCCGCGCCACGCAAGTCGGTGCCGACACGGTGCTTTCCCAGATCGTCGACATGGTCGCGGGCGCCCGCCGGTCGCGGGCGCCAATCCAAGGTCTGGCAGACCGGGTTTCGGCGATCTTCGTACCCACCGTGGTCGGTATTGCAACGCTGGCCTTCTTCGCGTGGCTTTTGATCGGTCCTGACCCGGCGCTGGCGTTTGCCATCACCGCCGCCGTTTCCGTACTGATCATCGCCTGCCCCTGTGCGCTGGGGCTGGCTACGCCGATCTCGATCACCACCGCCGCCGGGCGTGGCGCGCAGGCGGGCGTGCTGATCAAGGACGCCGAGGCACTGGAGCGCATGGCCCGCGTCGATACCGTCATCGTCGACAAGACCGGCACGCTGACCATGGGCAAGCCCACCCTGACCGACGTGGTCGGCCTGTCGGGCGCGAACGAGGCTGACGTGCTGGCCTATGCCGCCGCCCTGGAACGCGGCTCCGAACACCCTCTGGCCGAAGCCATCGTTCAGGGTGCACGGGACAGGGGCGCCCCACGCCACGACGCAAGTGAATTCGATGCGGTAACGGGCAAAGGCGTCACCGGACGGGTTGAAGGCCGCGATGTGGCTCTTGGCAACCCGGCGTTGATGGCGGCTCTGGGGGTCGACACGTCTGCTGGGGACGCGCCCGCCGATGCGATGCGCGCGGACGGTAAGACGGCCATGTATGTTGCCCTTGACGGAACGCTGGCCGGTCTGGTCGCCGTTGCCGACCCGATCAAGGACACGACCGCCGCAGCGATCCGCGACCTGCACGCGCTTGGCCTTAGGGTCATCATGGCGACCGGCGACAACCAGCGCACCGCCGAAGCGGTCGCGCGCCAACTCGATATCGACGAGGTCCGCGCGGGCGTTCTGCCCGAGGACAAGAAATCCCTTGTCGAGGAGTTGCGTGCGCAAGGCGCCTATATCGCGATGGCCGGCGACGGGGTGAATGACGCCCCTGCCCTTGCCGCCGCCGATGTCGGGATTGCCATGGGCACCGGAGCCGACGTGGCTGTCGAAAGCGCAGGGATCACCCTTCTGGGCGGCGACCTGACCGGCATTGTACGCGCCCGCAAACTGGCCACCGCAACGCTTCGCAACATCAAGGAAAACCTGTTCTTTGCCTTCGCCTACAACGCTGCAGGCGTACCCATCGCCGCTGGCATCCTGTACCCGTTCATCGGGCTTCTATTGTCGCCGATGATCGCTGCCGCTGCGATGAGCCTGTCTTCCGTATCGGTCATCGGCAACGCACTTCGGTTGCGACGCGCCGAATTGTAGTTTGTGAACTCACGCCGAAGTGCAAAGCCTGACACCTGAGCCTATTCCAGCCGGTTACTGATCTCCAGCAGGCGGCTTTCGAAGACCACGGCGGGTGTTCTGTAGCCGAGGCATTTCCTTGGCGTGGAGTTGAGCTTCCGGCAGATGGTGCGCAGCCGCTTCGGGGTCAGCGTGGTCGGATCGGTTGTGCGGGGCAGGTCCCGGCGCAATCGGTTGTTGGTGTTCTCGACGGTGCCCTTCTGCCAAGGTGCCTGCGGGTCACAGAACCAGCTGTCGGTGCCCATGCCGTCCTTCAGCTGCGGCCTGGCCGAGAACTCAGTGCCGCGGTCGAAGGTGATCGAACGTCGGGCATCGGCAGGCAGTTTCGACAGGCCGCCGATCAGCGCCTCCACGATCGGTTTTGACTGGCGATCTTCGTTGCGGAGCACCACGGTCAACCGGCTGACGCGCTCGACCAGCGAGGTGACGTTGACCTTGCCGTGCTCCTTGCGGAACATCATCAGATCACACTCCCAGTGTCCGAATTCCTGACGTTCAGCCACCTCGTCGGGGCGATTGCGAAGGCTCTGGGCCTCGAAGATATGCCCATGCTGGTGGCGCCTCTGGCCACGTGGTCGGCGGCGCCTGCGATGCTCGGATAGATGGCGGTGGAATTGCACGGCCCGACCTTCCTTGGAATAGGCGAAGCGGTAGATGGTTTCATGGCTGACGCGGATCGGATGCCGTTCCAGCCGCATCCGGCCAGCGATCTGTTCCGGCGACCATCCTGATTTCAGGGCGTCCTCCACGGCGGCCTTGATCTCGGGATGGCGGATCAGCTTTCGATGGATCGCACGACGCTCCTCGTAGATCTTCTGCGCGAGGAGGGCGTGGTAGCCGTTCAGCTCGGGCATCTCCTTGTCTTCAAAGACATTCCTGCGCAGCTCGCGATAGATCGTCGACGGCGCGCGGCCCAGATGATCCGCGATTTCCGGAACCGGCATCTTCGCTTAACTCCACTTCGCAATCTTCCGGCGTTCCTCGAAAGTCAGGTGAGGGTAGCAGCGGCCCATTTACATTCTCCATGCAAGATTCTGGTTTCATACAGAATTTGCACTTCATTTGTGAATCCACCGTTGAAGGCTCAAATCTCCGATAATGGGCGATTATGCGAAGAGCTTCTTCTGCTGACGGACAGAGCTACTCGCTCCAGATGATCGACAGCTTAGGCGGTCCTAAACTGGACCACCCATCGGCTCATAAAGCACGCCCTGAACCTCGCCATCGAGCCACCAGGGCTGAAGTTCTCCGTTGTCCCATTCATAGAGATGGCCGACCAGTTTGCCCGACGTTTTGGAGACGATTCTCATGATGGCTTTTCCGGTCAAACGCGGGGCTTGGGACATGGTGAACTCCTTCCAACTCGTCATGCAAAGCGATTGATTTGCATCGCTGTTACATTCTTGGCCGCCTCTTATTGGCGTCATGCTGCACTCGCAACATGCAATCCAAAGTTGACAAGGGGCTGCGCGGATTCTTGCGTTTGTGATCGATAACCTTGCTTGCGAGGCGCTAGCCATCGTCGGACGTTTTGTTGGCGGCATCCGGTGCGTGTGGGTCTTCGCTTTGCGCTCTAGCTCCGGTCAACTCAGCCAGAATCTTGTCGATCTCCTGCCAGACCAGCGGCTCGAGCTGGCCGCGGATCAGCGACCACTTGCTGCAGACGTCGAGCGGGTCCTCGATGGCCATGATCGCGGTCAGGGCCTCCGCATCCACGGCCACCGTCGTGCGCATCCGCCAGGACGCCGGTTTCGCCGTTCGGTCGCTTCTCGGCGGAACGAACTCCGGCTTCAGCTGCCAGTGCCTTGTCGCGCGCCTCAGCGCGGCCCGGACGACATGGGCCGGATTGACGCCACTGGCGTTCAGGGCGGCGGCCTGGCGCTCCAGGGCTGTCACCCGCACATCCACCTTCCGGGTCCGCGCGGATTGAGGCTGCGCAACACCTGGCGAACGTTCAACGACATCAGGGACGGCTTCGGCATGGGGCGCCGGTGGCCGTTCGGGCGTCATCAGCTCTGACCCCTCGCTTGCCCGCGTGATCCCAACCCCTTCAGGGTCAGGCCTCGTAAACTCCTGGCGTTGCGGTTCGACAGGCGCTGAGACCTTCAGACCTGCGGCATAGCCTGGGTCCGGGCGCGTGATCGTGGGGATCTTCTTGCGCATCGCGTCAGGCCGCGAGGACGTTGTTGAGGATGTCGGTCGCTTCCTCCAGCGCCTCGACCATGTGGCGGACATGGGGACGCATCAGCGGGTTCGGATCGGTCTGCTTCTGCAGCGCGATGGCGTGCAAGAGCCCCTTCTCGTCCATCTCCTTGTAGGCGTTCCGGCGCAGCATCACGGTCTCGATGAGCGGGAACATCCCGATGGCACTCTCGATCAGCGCCGCATCCGCCTTGGTGGTCTTCGGGTCGACCATGTTCAGGACAACATGATGCCGGGGCAGCGAGGAAGCGTCATCGACGCGCACGGCGAGCTGCCGGAACCAATCCACTGTCTGGCCGCCGACGTCGAAATCCGAGGTCGAGAGCATGACCGGGGTGACGATGTGATCGGCGAGCACCGCGATCTCGTCGGACCATTCGGCCCCCACCCCAGCGGTGTCGATGAAAATGAAATCCGCTGAGCCGTCCGCGTAGACCCGCTCGATCATCCGATCGACGTCAGCCACGCTTTCCGCCACCGATGAGTTCAGGCGCGGTGAGCCATACCCTGCCCCTTCGGCGCGCGCGTGCCAGGACGACAGCACGCCAGTGCTGTCGGTATCGATGAGCATCACCCGGCGGCCGGCTGCGACGGCGGCGCTGATCAGCGCGCGGGAGAGCGTGGTCTTGCCACTCCCCCCCTTCCGGGCCATCGCAGCGATCACCACAAGGTTGTCGTTGGGCATCTGGGCATCTCCGGCAAAAATGGTGAAACGTCGCAAAACGATTGCCGCGTCGGTATCCCGACCAATTGTGGACGTCAAGCATTGTGCGGACCGCGCGAGACATAGGGCAGTCGGCGTGGCGCACTCTCCGGGGTGCGGATCGCACGCAGCACCCGACACGGGACGCGGTCCGTGCCGCAGGGTGCGTAGCTAAGTCAGCGTGTGACGCGGCGCACTGGACGTGAGTCGGGTGCCGGACAACAGACAGCATCCCGCAGAGAACGGCAGGCAGAAGACGGGAAACGGGCCGCGGAACGCGGAAGACGGGGCGCGAAGCGCATCTCGCGGGCTGCAGAATGCAGCGCGCGGGATGCACTCCGCAGAAGGCGTCAAATCGCCCCTGCAGGGCGATTTTCTACATTGAGTACAAGCCCTTATGGCCAACTCCACTTGCGCTGGGAGTCGGCGGGCTTGTACGAAGTTGGCAAGAAATAGGAACGTTAACTTCAAAATGCCCCGCCGTCGCAGACTGTCAGAGATCGAACGATCGACCATCGCCCAGGAGCGCCGGAACGGCGTCTCCGCGGCGTCATTGGCCGCGCGCTATGATGTCAGCCTGAAGACGATCTACAACGTGGTGAACCACCGGGATGAGCGTCAGACAGCGAACGGCAGCCGATCGCGGGTTGTGGGGATCCGGGTCTCGGACGACGACCTGCGCCGGTTCGACGCGGCGCTGTCGCGGCGCGGGATTGCGCACCGCTCGGATGCCATGCGCCGCCTGATGCTGGCGGCCGAAGGTGTCTTCCTGCCCGACGACGAGATGTGTGACGAGTTGCGCAATCTCGGCGCCGCGCTCAACCGGGTCGGCAACAATGTGAACCAGATCGCGCGACGTCTGAACGAGGCCAAGCTGCGGGGCGAGAGACTGTCCTACCCGGCCTCAAGCCACCGTGACGTCCGCGCCCTTGCGGGTCTGGTCTTCGATCTGGCCGACCAGGTTCAGGAGATGTCGCGTGCGCGGCGCAGCGTGCTGGACCTTGAGATCAGCTCTACCCTGGCGGACCTCGCCGAGAGGGATGAAAATGGAGCGGAGTGACCGGGTCCGTGGCATCGACCCGGCGCTATTTGACCGCGGCTGGAGCCGAGTTTCGGGATCCTGGCAGGGGCTTTCCAAGGGCGCGCAGATGGTTCGGGCCGCGCGCGGCTATTCGCCAGCGATCTTCAAGGCTATCTCGAAAGGGGGCTGCCACACCGGGGCGCAGCTACGGGCTCAGCTCACATATCTCACGACGAAGTCGACCCATATCCTCGACAGTCGCGGCACCCATGACGGGAAGAAGCAGCTCTCGGAAGCCGAGATCAACCGAGTGGCGCGGCGGTTCGAGAACCAGTGGAACGAGCGCTACAGCCCCAAGCTTGGCCATACGTCGCATCTCCTGATGGCATTCCCGGTTGGGACCAGGGGTGAAGAGGTGCGCGATATCACCCAGGCGGTCTGCGAGAAGTTCTTTCAAGGTGAGGGGTCGCAATTCGACTATATTGCTGCAATACACCAAGATCGCGCGCATCCACATGCGCATATCGTTCTGAACCGCCGCAGCAAGGATGGCGAAATGTTCTTTCTCGGGAAGGATCATCACTTCAACTACGACGCCTTTCGCGAGGCGATGGTCGAGGCGGCCCAAGTTCATGGGATCCGCCTTGAGGCGACGCGCCGTCTGGATCGCGGCGTCACGACCTACCGCGCCGAGATCGATGAAATCTACAAGGCCCGCGACGAGGGCCGTCCCCCTGTCGAGCGCCAGAGAACCGGCGCTGACCTGGCGGCCGCTTTGGAAACTGTCCGACAGAATGCCCTGATCTATCGCGGGCTCGCGGCGGAGGCGTCACGCTCGAATTTCGAAGACGTGGCCGAAGCGCTCGAGAGGGCCAGCACCATCCTTGCCAGTGGCGGTCAGATTCAATCTGACGGAGCCATCTACATGTCCCAAGACGAAGCAGCGTTCGACACGCTGATCACCGAGTTTTCTCAGAACATTCGCCAGATCGAGGCGGCGATCGACAGGGCGCCGGCGGCCGAGAGGCCGGTGATCGAGCGCAAGCTGACCGACGTTCTGGCCTCGGTCGCGCATTTGAACCCGCTCGGGGATCGCTCCGCCGCCCTGCTCGATGCCCCATCCCGGGACGGCATCTATGCAAGGCCGAACTTAAGTGAAGAACATCTCGCGCGTCTTGACGATGGAGAGGTGGCACCAAAGCTGGCCGAGGCGTTGCAAGGCATGGGCATCGATGCCGAGGCTGTGGCCGCGCGCCTGCGGGAGGGGGCAGCCAATGCCGCATTGGAGCGCCAGTGGCTGGCACAGGATCTGCAGGGGATTGCCAAAGCAAGCGACCTCGATCTGGAGAAATCTGCGGACCGGGAAGAAGCGCTCGACCGACTGGAAGCCGTGCATGTTCGGTTGGGCGATGTCCTGACCGACGTACGCGTCCTGCGTGCGCCAACCGAGATCGACGAGGTGGACAACGCTGAGCCAGCGCTCGGCGAGCGGTTGGCGGCACCCGGGGGTGATCTCGAGAAGGACGGGCCCGACATTTTTGCCCCATCGGAGCGGCAGGCGTTCAGGGCGCTGGTGGCGCAGTTCCGTCGGACGGATTTCGATCATCCGTTCTCCGACGACCCGTCTGTAAGGCGGGCCGGCGCCGTGGAGGTTGAAGAGGCCCGCGTCGCGTTCGACGCCTATGCGCATAGATCTCCGCAACATGCCGAATTGGCCTCGATGGCTTGGGAACAGATGACTGACAGTCGAATGCCGCCGCAATATGCGGTATCGGAGCAGGACCGCACGCTTCATGCTGGCGACATGGACCTCGCCTTGCGGGATCCTTCGGATCATCTCGGTCCGATCACCGAAGAGCTCCGCACCCTCGCCCGCTATCGCACGGAGATGCCGGATGACGAGTTCGGGCAGGCCGTCCAAGACGAAATCAATCACCTTCGTTCGCTCGGCGCGTCGCGTGCCTATATCAGCGAACGCAGTTTCGAGATCGAGGACCAGGCGCGACAGGACTACGCCGAGCGCCGGTATCTGGAGGAGACAGCGCCAACCGTCATGGCCTTTGTGCGAAACGCCGACGTCGAGGGCCCGCTCTCCGAGTCAGAGCAGCAGGACATCGTCCGGCAGATAAACGAGCGACTAAGCCCCGACGCAATCGACGCGCTGCGGGCGGGAAATGCGGACGTCCTGGACAAGTTCACCGAGGATCCGCTGCGCCAGCTGGAACTCGCCAAGACCTATCTTCAAAGCAGCGAGGTCACCGCGCATGGCCCGGCCATGGAGCGCGTTCTCGATGCTCTGGCCGAAGAGCAGATCGAGGCGCAGCGCGCGCGCCACGCCGCGGCACATGGTGAGAAGGGGATCACCCATGGATAACGGCAAGATTGCCCTAGGAGTTTTGAGCCTCGTGCTGGTCGGTCTCGCCATGGGCTATGTCGTGGCGACCGGCTTTGTCATGTTCCGCTATGGGCTTTCTCCCTCGCGTTTCGACGTCACCCTGCTTGCCCGCGAATATCGGGGTCTGTCTCAGTCTGCACCGAAAGACTTCCTCTGGGTGAACCTCATCCTGGGCGGCTTCGGCCTGGCATCGCTGATGCTGAGCGTCACGCTTCTGGGGGATGCATTGACCCGCTTCGGGACGACGCATTGGCAGACTCGCAGCGAGATGAAGAGGAACGGTTTCTTTGCCAAGCCCGGCGGCGGCTTCCTTCTGGGCAAGCTCGGCTCCCCGGAATCCAAGCGCCCGTTCCTAGTCTCAAAAACCTTCCCCCACGCGCTGATCGTGGCGCCGACAGGCCGGGGCAAGGGCGTGGGGTTCGTGATCCCGAACCTGCTGACCTACAAGGGCTCCGCCGTGGTGCTCGACGTGAAAGGCGAGAACTTCCGCGAGACCTCGCGCTTCCGCGCCAGCATGGGGGACAAGGTTTTCCGCTTCGCGCCGACCGACTGGGACCGACCGACACATCGCTATAATCCGCTGGCGCGCATTGCTGCCATGACCAACCCCGACCGGCAGCAGATGGAGCTGAAACTCACCGCCAAGCTCTTCCTGCAAACCGACAATGAAAAGCTGAGCGGGCTTTTGGCCGGGGGTATCGACCTCTTCGTAGCGTCAGGTCTTCTGGCCTTCGAGCGCGGCGTGCCGACCATCGGCGAGATCTACCGCATCACAGCCTCGGGGGGCGACAAGCAGAAGGAATACCTGAAGCGTTCGCAGGAGGTGAAGAACACCTCGGCCAAACTGATCTTTGAGCGCATGGCTTCGACCAACAACGACACCCTCACGTCCTACCTCTCCCTCTTGATGACATCGGGTCTCGACACTTGGGACAACCGCGCGATCGACGCGGCCACCGCGACCTCTGACTTCTCGTTCCGGGACATCCGCCGCCGCCCGCATGCGATCTATCTTGTGGTCGAATCCGAGATGATCCGCCCGCTTGCCCCGCTGATCCGCCTCTTCTTTTCGGACCTGATTGCCTCGCTGCAAGCACAGGAACCCGGCGATGACGAGCCCTGGCCGGTGATGATCATGCTCGACGAGTTTGACCGGCTCGGGAAAATGCCAATCGTCGCCGAGAGCATCAAAACGCTGCGTTCCTTCGGCGGCAACCTCGCCATCGTGACCCAGACCATCCCCGCGCTGGACGAGATCTATGGTGAAAACACCCGCAGGTCGCTGCAGGGCGGCGCCGGGGTAAAGCTCTACCTCACCCCGTCCGAGCAGAAGACCATCGAGGAATTGAGCCAGGCTGTCGGCAAGACCACCAAGCGTGTGGTGACCCGCTCCCGTGCTGTTGGACGCAATCCATTCGAAGGGCGCAGCGTCTCGGAGAGGACAGAAGATACCCCGCTCCTGACCGAGGATGAGGCCCGACGCATGGACCTCGACGAGGTCATCCTCGTGATCGACGCGCAGATGCCGATCCGGGCAAGAAGGGTGAAGTATTTCGAGGACCCGGCTTTGAAAGTGCTGCACGCCGGGCAGTCGGGGAGTTTCCCGTATCCGGACGAGGACGGGCTGCGGCGGGATCGGCAGATGTCTGAGACCCGGGAAACGGTGGAGAGGTTGAAGCAAGAACTGCAGGAAGTGCGGGCGGCTGCGGGACCGCGGGAAGTCGGCCACAATGCGCCTAACGCATCGAAAACTGACCCTGTCAGCGCAGCGAAGGCCCGCGGCCGCGCGGCTCGTGCTGCTGCAAGCGGAGGTGGCCAGGGACAGCTGTCGCTCGATCTCGCAGGAATGGGTCTCAACCATGCAGGCAGATCAGAACTGGCAGCGGCAGTGCAAACGACGCGGGCGATCATTGAAGCGCATGGATGACTAATGGCCGCCGCCTCTCTGGCGGTATTATGCTGGCTCCCAGAGACGTGCACACGGATCGCACATCGCCGTCACAGGTCGTTGCGAAGTCGGTCCAATCTGCCAGAAAAATCCGAGGTTTCCCTGCAACAACGATTTGCTTGGCGACCGCAGGACGGGATGGACCCGATATCCAACCAACTCCACGTTAAACTATTGTTTCTGAATCGCTTCCCTAAACGCTCCGCCTACCACTGACGTTGTGACCATGCCCCGCATCAGCTCTACTTGGAGCATCTAGTTTCCCTGTGACATGCTTTCTTGATAGTTCCGCTCGCGCTCTGGCCATGTGCTCTTGATGTAGGCCAGCACCGCGCGAATTTCCGGATCGCTCAGCACGTCGGCGAAGCCCGGCATGTCACTCTCGTAGCCGCCACCGACAATCGCGGCCGTGCCTTCTTTCACGATGCGGAACAAAACGTCGTCGGGATGGTGCCAGGTGTGGCCGCTGGCGTCATGCGGCGGTGCGGGCAATCGGCCAGACGGAAGCGGGGAGCGCCAGTCGGGCTGGCCTTCGAGATCCGTTCCGTGGCATGCGGCGCATTGATCGGAATAGATCTGCCGTCCTTGCGAGACGACCTCTACCGAGGCGATACCGCTGGTTGAAGCAATGCGATAGTGCCAGCCCGCAATCACAATGCCGCCAGCGGTCACACCTGCCACCGCTATTCGGACGCCTCTTCTCAAGTGTTCGGTCCCGATCGCTTTAGTAATTTATCGCCTTCACGCTGAGGCCGAATCAGCCAGAGACGTATCGCCGGCGGCACTGGACATTTTTGCGAGCAATGTCTATCTTTCTGGCATGTTCGCCCGAGTCCTCTCCATGCTTGCCATAATCTCGATCGCCGTGGTTACGACGATCGGCGCAGCCCATGCTACGCGAATGGGCGGTATGCAGCTGGACCATACGGATCATCTTGGTGCGATGATGCACGCGTCCGGCGACGCTCATCCATCCTGTGACGGCAACCAGCATTGTGGAGCGACCGACGCCTCCATTTGCGAGTTTGTTTGTACAGGTCTGTCGGTTTTCCTGGCGATGCCGGGGTGGAGACCGGACACGCCTTCGAGCCCGCGGACCACGACTCTCCCGCCGGGGCCGTCCACGTCAGCCATATGCCAGGACTGAACGAACGACCTCCCAAGCTCCGTCTCCTCTGATAGCGCCCGGGCCGACGCCCGCGGCGTCCCCATAGGCATTTTTGTACGGGACGGAATGTCCCGAGGAGACGACCATGAACACCCTTTCACGACGCGGTTTTCTTGCCGCAAGCGCGGCCGCCGTTGCAGTTGCGCACATGCCCCGGTTTGCCCTTGCGCAAACCCCTGACTCACTTCGCCTAGCCGCGGCCACGCGCACGCTCGACATCGACGGACGCGCGGCTTCGGTCTTCGGCCTTGCCGGTTCCGGCGGCCAGGGACTGGTGCTCGATCCCGGACAGCGGTTCCGGGTCGATCTGACCAACGATCTCGACGTCGGCACGATCATACACTGGCATGGGCAGATCCCGCCCAACGCGCAGGACGGCGTGCCCGACATGCCGATGCCCCTGCTCGCGCCGGGCGAGACCCGATCCTACGACTTCGAGGCGCGGCCCGGCACGCACTGGATGCACAGCCATGTGCCAACCCAGGAGATGCAGCTGCTCGCCGCGCCGCTGATCGTGCGCTCGGCCGAGGATGTCGCCGCCGACCGGCAGGAGGTCGTGATGTTCCTGCACGACTTCTCGTTCAAGTCCCCGGAAGAGGTTCTGGCCGAGATAAGCGGCGGTCACGCGGGCGGCGGCCACGGCGCACACGCGCATCACGGCGGTGCTCAACCCATGCAGGGGACGCCCATGGGCGGCATGCCAATGGACCAGATGCCGGGTATGGGCGGGATGATGGGCATGGGCGGCCAGATGGGCGGCATGGCCATGGACCTGAACGACTACGACTGGGACGCCTATCTCGCCAACGATCGCACGCTATCTGACCCCGACGTGGTGCAGGTCGAGCGCGGCGGTCGCATCCGGCTCCGCGTCATCAACGCCGCGGCGGCCACGGTGTTCTGGATCGATACCGGGGCGGCCGGGGCGCGCCTCGTCGCGGCGGACGGTCACGCGGTGCAGCCGCTTTCCGGCAACCGTTTCGGGCTCGCCATGGGACAGAGGCTCGATCTCGAGATCGACCTGCCGAACGAAAACGGAGCCTGGCCGATCCTCGCGCTGCGCGAGGGGGCGAGGGAGCGCACCGGTCTGATCCTCGCCACGCCCGGTGCCGAGGTGCGGCGCGTCGATGCCGTGGCGGAGGCTGAAGCGCCCGCGTTCGACACCGATCTTGCGCAGGAAGCACGGCTGATCGCGGTGGACGCCCTGCCGGAGCGCCCCGTGGATCGCAGCCAGATGCTGATGCTGGGCGGCTCGATGCAGCCCTATGTCTGGACGATCAACGGCGCCGTCTGGGGCCAGCACCAGCCGGTCACGGCGCGCAGAGGCGAGCGGGTTGTGCTCTCCTTTCACAACATGTCGATGATGGGGCACCCGATGCATCTGCACGGCCACGTGTTCCAGGTCGTCGGGTTGAACGGACGCCGCGTGGCAGGCGCCTTGCGCGACACGGTCTACGTGCCGCCGATGTCGATGGTGGACTTGGCGCTGGACGCGGGCGAAGCCGCGCGCTGGATGCTCCATTGCCATCACATGCCGCACCTGGCGACCGGCATGATGACCGAGTTCGCGGTATCGGCTTCGGTCTGACCGCAGGCGGGGCGTTCGCTTCGAGCGCCCCGACGTCCCGATTGCTGCGTTGGCGCGCTCCACAACCTTCTCGCGAGATCCGCAGAGACGGGCCTCTCGCAGCCCGGAAAACAGGAGGACGACATCATGAACTGGAACGACATGGGCGCCGGAATGAGTTGGGGTATGGGGTTTGGCTGGCTGTTCGGCCTGCTGATCCTTGTGCTGCTGGTTTTGGCCATAGCAGCGCTGATCAAATATCTTCGGAAATAGGAGAAAGGATTTCGCGATGACCTACACAATCAATCGCATGATCCCCGACGCAAGTATCGACGACGTCGACGCTCGGGCGCGAGAGGCGCTGGCGGATCACGGTTTTGGCGTTCTGACCGAGATCGACGTCAAGGCGACTATGAAAAAGAAGCTCGACGTCGACATGCCGGCCTATCGCATCCTCGGCGCCTGTAACCCGAAGATGGCCTGGCAGGCCATCGGGATCGAGCCGCGGGTGGGCGCAATGCTGCCCTGCAACGTCATCCTGCGGGAGGTCGAGGGCGGCGTGGAGGTCGGCGCCATCGACCCGGTCGCGTCCATGCAGGCCATCGAGAACGCCGAGCTGCACGCCGTTGCAGGCCAGGTCCGCGACCTGCTGGCGAAGGCCGTCGCGGCGGTTTGAGATGAGCCTACGCGCCGGCATTCTCACTGGTCTGGCGATCCTCGGGATCGTCCTGCTCGGGGTGTGGTTCATCGCGCCTTCGGCCCTTGCCGAGGTCCGGGACTGGTTCGAGCCCGAGCGACTGGAGGCGCTGGTCGCGCGCGCGGGTCTCTGGGGGCCGATGCTGGTCGTCACGCTCATGACAATCGCGGTCGTGGCCAGCCCGATCCCGAGCGCACCGATCGCGCTGGCGGCGGGTGCGGCCTACGGACATGTCTGGGGCACGGTTCAGGTCGTGATCGGCGCCGAGCTTGGCGCGTTGATCGCCTTCGGCCTTGCGCGGGTTCTGGGGCACGACGTGGTCCGCCGCGTCTTCGGGGACAGGATCGATGCCGGGCTTCTGGGGTCCCAGACCGCCCTGACGGCGACGGTGTTCGCCAGCCGTCTCATGCCCTTCGTGTCCTTCGACATGATCAGCTACGCCGCCGGGCTCAGCCGCCTGCATGCCTGGCGCTTCGCACTGGCGACACTGGCCGGCATCATCCCGGCGAGCTTCCTGCTGGCGCATTTCGGCGGCGAGGCGGTGAGCGGTGACCTTGGCCGGGCCACATGGGCGGTCCTCGGTCTCGGCCTCGTGACCGGGCTGCCGCTGATCTGGGCCGCGACGCGAGGGAAGGCAGAAAGGAAGAAGTGATGGCCCAGCAGTATCAGAAGAACAGCCTGTCGCTCTTCGACACAGTGGCAATGGGAACCGGCGTGATGATCGGAGCGGGCATTCTCGCACTGACCGGGCAGATTGCAGAACTTGCGGGTCCCTTGTTCCCCCTTGCCTTCGTCGCTGGCGCCGTGGTGACGGGATTCAGCGCCTATACCTACGTCAAGATGTCCAACGCCTGGCCGTCTGCGGGCGGGATCGGGATGATCCTGACCAAGGCCTACGGTCCGACGACGGTCGCGGCCGGTGCCGCGCTGCTGATGGCGCTGTCGATGGTCATCAACGAAAGCCTCGTGGCGCGGACATTTGCGACCTACCTCCTGCGGGGGCTCGATCTGAAGCCCGAGGGCTGGCTGGTCCCTGCCATCGGCGTGGGCCTCATCGTCTTCGCCTACCTCGTGAATGCGGCAGGCAACCGCTCCGTGGGTCTTCTGTCGCAGCTCATGGCGGTCCTCAAGGTGGGCGGCATCGCGGCCTTCGGCATTGCCGCGCTCTGGGCCGGCGGCTTCTCTTTCGAGGCGGCGGAAGGCGCGGATGGCGGTGCGGTTGCGGGCTTCCTTGCCTCGGTGGCGCTCGCGATCCTGGCCTTCAAGGGCTTCACGACGATCACCAACAGCGGCGCCGAGGTCACCGACCCGCACCGCAACGTCGGGCGAGCGATCATCATATCCATCGCGATCTGTGTCGTCGTCTACCTTCTCGTCGCCTTCGCCGTCGGCGCCAGCCTGCCGCTCGATCGGATCGTGGCGGCAAAGGACTACGCGCTCGCCGAAGCGGCCGAGCCCGCCCTCGGGCGGATCGGCTTCTACCTGACAGTCGCGCTCGCACTGGTCGCGACCGCCTCGGGCGTGATCGCCAGCATCTTCGCTGTGTCGCGGATGCTGGCCATGCTGACCGACATGAAGCTGATCCCGCACAGCCATTTCGGTATGCCGGGCACGATCCGCGACCATACGCTCGTCTATACGGTGGTGATCGCCAGCGCGCTGACGATCTTCTTCGACCTCAGCCGGATCGCCTCGCTTGGCGCCTTTTTCTACCTCGTGATGGACATCCTGATCCACTGGGGTGTCTGGCGGACTCTGCGGGAGGAGATCGGCGCGCATGGATGGGTCCTGCTGACGGCGATCGGACTGGACGCGGTGGTCCTTGCGGCCTTCGCCGCGCTCAAATGGCAGAGCGACCCGCTGATCGTCGTCATCGCGATCGCCGGCATGACCGCCGTTTTCCTGTTCGAGCGCATCTTCCTCGCGCTCAACCCGCCATCGCACGAACCGGCGCATGGCAGCCACCATTCCGCACAAGAAGAAAGACACGAGCCCACCTCTTGACCTTCCAACGACTGGAGGCCGCACACCGGGACAGAAAGGACATCAATCCATGGCCAACCATCATCACCATCACGCTACCTCCGACACCAAAACCGGCGCAAAGACCGCGACCGACCCAGTCTGCGGGATGCAGGTCGAGATCAAGGAGGGCGCGCGGACGCGCGACTACGGCGGCGAGACGTTCCACTTCTGCTCCGCCGGGTGCCAGGAGAAGTTCGACGCCGATCCGTACTTCTACGCCTCCGGCAACGCGAAGAAGGCCGGACAGAAGGCCCAGCCCGGCACGCAATACACCTGCCCGATGCACCCCGAGATCGTGCGTGACGAGCCGGGGAGCTGCCCGATCTGCGGCATGGCGCTGGAACCCATGGTGCCTTCGGACGAACCGAGTCACGAGCTCGTCGATTTCACGCGACGCATGTGGATCTCGGCGGCGGCGGCGGTGCCGCTCATCATCATCACCATGGGCGAACTCGTCGGGCTAGACGTGCGTGGGTGGATGGGGCACCGCCTCTCGGTCTATGCTGAGTTCGTGCTGGCGACCCCGGTGATCCTCTGGGCCGCGCTGCCGTTCTTCCGGCGCGGGATCGACTCGATCCGCAATGTCTCGCCGAACATGTGGACGCTGATCTCGCTCGGCGTCGGCGCGGCCTATCTCTACTCGCTGGTCGCGACCTTCGCGCCGGGCGTGTTCCCGGCCGAATACCGGATGGGCCACGGCGTCGGTACGTACTACGAGGCGGCCGTTGTCATCGTGGCGCTTATCTTCGTCGGTCAGGTGCTGGAGCTACGCGCGCGGGAGCGGACGGGCGACGCGATCCGCGCGCTTCTGGACCTCGCGCCCAAGACCGCGCGGCGCATTTTGGCAGACGGGTCGGAATACGACGCACCGCTCGAGAACATCGTCGAGGGCGACCTTCTGAGGGTCCGGCCCGGAGACAGCGTGCCGGTGGACGGCGAGGTGGTCGAGGGCCGGTCGTCGGTCGACGAGAGCATGATCACGGGCGAACCGGTCCCGGTGGAGAAAGTCGAGGGCGACCGCGTCACCGGCGGCACGATCAACAAGAACGGCACGCTGGCGGTGCGCGCGACGCAGGTGGGCGCTGACACGGTGCTGTCGCAGATCGTAGAGATGGTCGCCGGGGCGCGGCGGTCGCGGGCGCCGATCCAGGGACTCGCGGACAAGGTCTCCTCGGTTTTCGTGCCGACCGTCGTTGTGATAGCCATCATCGCCTTCGGCGTCTGGCTCTGGGCCGGGCCCGAACCGGCGCTGGCCTTCGCGATCGCCTCGGCCGTTTCGGTCCTGATCATCGCCTGCCCCTGCGCACTGGGGCTCGCCACGCCGATCTCCATCACCACGGCCGCCGGCCGGGGCGCGCAGGCGGGCGTCTTGATCAAGGATGCCGAGGCGCTGGAACGCATGGCGCGGGTCGATACGGTGATCGTCGACAAGACCGGCACGTTGACCGAGGGCAAGCCGCGACTGACCGATGTGGTGGCGCTTCATGGCGACGAGGCGGAGGTACTCGGCCTTGCCGCTGCGCTCGAGCGCGGGTCGGAGCATCCGCTCGCCGAAGCGATCGTGGCCGGGGCGAAGGACCGCAGCCTGTCGCTCGAGACTGCGGAGGACTTCGAGGCGGTCACCGGCAAAGGGGTCCACGGCACTGTCGGGGGACGCAGGGTCGCGCTCGGCAATGCGGCGATGATGACCGATCTCGGGCTGTCGACGGACGAGGCCGAGGCAGAGGCCGACACGCTGCGCGCGGACGGCAAGACAGCGATGTTCGTCGCCGTGGATGGCACGCTCGCCGGGATCGTCGCCGTGGCGGACCCGATCAAGGAGACGACCGAAGCGGCGATCCGCGATCTGCACGCGCTGGGTCTCACCGTCATCATGGCCACCGGCGACAACCGGCGAACGGCCGAGGCGGTGGCCTCAAAGCTCGGCATCGACGAGGTCCGCGCCGGCGTCCTGCCGGAGGACAAGCAGAAGCTGGTCGAGGAACTGCGCGCCAAGGGCAAGTCGGTCGCCATGGCCGGTGATGGCGTGAACGACGCTCCTGCGCTCGCGGCCGCGGACGTCGGCATCGCCATGAGCACCGGCGCCGACGTGGCCGTGGAAAGTGCCGGGATCACGCTCATGCGCGGCGATCTCGTGGGGCTTGTCCGCGCGCGGAAACTGGCCGTCGCGACGCTCAGGAACATCAAGCAGAACCTGTTCTTCGCCTTCGTCTACAACGCCGCAGGCGTGCCCGTCGCCGCGGGGGTGCTCTATCCCCTGACCGGCCTCCTGCTCTCGCCGATGATCGCGGCGGCGGCGATGAGCCTCTCGTCGGTCTCGGTCATCACCAATGCGCTGCGGCTCAGGCGGATCGACCTCTGAGCGCACCTGACTTCAACCCATGGAGAACGACATGACACAAGACACCCTCACCCGACGCGGCCTGCTGATCGGCAGCGCGGCCCTTCTTGCAGGGCTCCCCCAACTGTCGCTGGCGCAATCCGGAGGACCGTCGATACACGTCCTGAAGGACCCGAATTGCGGCTGCTGCTCGGCCTGGATCGAGATCCTGGAGGGTGATGGCTTCACCGTCACGACCGAGGCGAGCATGGGCACGATGCTGATGCGCTACAAGTCCGACAATGGCATCCCGCAAGAGATGGTCTCCTGTCACACCGGCCAAGTCGAGGGCTACATGATCGAGGGCCATGTGCCGGCCGCTGATATCCGGCGGCTGCTGGCCGAGCGTCCCAGCGCCGTGGGTCTGGCCGTTCCGGGCATGCCCTACGGTTCCCCCGGCATGGGGCCGGAGAGCGAACGCGAGGCTTACGACGTGTTCCTCATCCTTCATGACGGCAGCACCGAGGTGTACACGCGCTACGAGGCAGCAGGTCTCTAGCTGGATCATCAGCCGTTGCTCAGTCGCGCTGTGCTTCACCGCCCCAGCCTTTTCGCCCTCTCGGCCATCCTGACCACCTGCGCGCTCGCCGTCGTCGCAGCGCTCCGCACGACGGCGGGTGTTTTCACCGCCCCGCGCCCAATCGCCTCACCCGTCGTCAGCGTCCCGATCCGCGCCCTGCCCTTCACGCCGTCGGTATTGAAGATCCCCCGCATGATCCCGCTCGATCCGGCGAATACGGCGGGCGCTGCCGCCACCATCAGGTTGCCCGAGATCCCCCGCACAATCAGGGGCGTTGCCGCAACGAAGCCCTTGGCCAGGAACACCATCACGAAGAACGGCACCAGCGAGCCGATGTTTGTGGCTGAGTTCGGGTCGCCGAGCTGGGCCAGCAGCGAATTCGCCATGCCGACCACGGTCGAGAACATGGCGGCGATGACGATGGGGTAGAAGGCATAGCTGACCGTCGTCGAGACCCACCTGTGGAAGAAGTCCTTGGTCGCGTCGAAGAGCGACAGTGCGATCATGATCGGAGCAAGGCCGAGCATGAGGGTCAGCATCATCTTGGCGAATATGAGCACGATGCCGGTCATGAAGCCAAGAAGGCTCAACAGAACGAGCCCTATGCCGCCCAAGATCGCACCTGTCATCCAGTTCAGGTTGCTGCCGATGGCGTTCAAGTATTGGCTGAACTCTGAAATGAGATCATCGAACTCGGCCGCGAAGTATGTGGCCCCCGCCCCTCCACCGCCGACCGAAGAAATCAGGGCTCCAGCGACATAGTCGAGCCCGCCGATGATGGCATTCGCGACCGCGTTGAAGTTGGCCCAGTTGAAGGCGAAGAGCCCTATCAACATCAGCTTTATCAGGTACCAAAAGAAGCTGGCCCCATCCATGCTGCGGAATTGGAAGGCCATGTTGATGCAGACGCCGATCAACGAAAGAGTGGCCATCAGCAGGACGATCGCGCCGACATTGCCTGCCACAGCCCCGAACTGGGATTCGGCCGCATCGACAAGGAACGCGTCTGCGGTTCCGACCATCCAACTGACGACACCCACTACCAGGACCCTTGCGCTTCGCAGATATCCTGCACTTCACGGGCGATCTGGTTTTGTTGGTCCCTGAGCGCTAACCGAGCTTGAGTATGTTCCGCCTGAGTACTTGTCGCAAAACGTTCTTCATATTCCGCCGAGGCAGCATCCCATGGTGGGAAGCGGATTTCACAGCCACAATCGCCTGATGACTTGATCGCCTGCCAAGAACGCAATTCATAGAGCCGCATCATGGTTCGAGCCTTGTAGGCGTCCCGCGGGTCGATTTCGTCCATCCAGGTCGGGCGCGCCGGACGTTCGTTGCAGATCCGGTATTGTTGAGGCGACATATCGACTGTGAGATCGTTTGAGACCTGAGGCGAAGTCTGCGCCACAAGGGGGCCCGCCAAGGCGGCAAGCATGAGTGCGAGAATTGGTTTTCGCATCTGGGGGGTTCCTTTTTTACTCAGCGGCAACGGAGGGGCTCTTGTTGCCTCTGCCGTCGACCATGTCGAGGTTCAAATCTCTGGTTTGACCTGGGAGGAAGAACTCGGTGATTCCGCGCGCGCCTTCATGGCGGCCTGCCTGAATGATCACGTCGATCGAGCCCTCAATATAATCGATCATGTCGGCGTAGGTCATTGGCACATCGGTTTTCAGGGCGGCGATGGCGAGGCGGCGAACAGCAAGTTGTGGGGTCTCGGCATGCAGCGTAGTCAGCGATCCACCGTGGCCGGTGTTGATTGCCTCGAGAAACGTCATCGCCTCGCGACCGCGGACTTCGCCTAGGACAATCCGGTCGGGTCGCATGCGAAGCGTTGAGGCCAAGAGCACATCGGCACTGCGGGCATCCGTGTCCCGGTCCGCGATCAACGTCACGGCATTGGGCTGCTCGGGGCGCAGCTCGGCCGCCTCCTCGATGGTGATGATCCGCTCTTCGGGCGGAATCAGCGAAAGGATCTTGCGCGCCGCGACCGTCTTGCCGGTCGAGGTGCCGCCCGAGACGATCATGTTGAGCTTGTTCTCGACGCAGAACCGCAGGGCGGCGTCGATATCGCCGGAGGCCACCACATCGCGCAGCGCGGCATTCCGTTCACGGCGCAGGCCTTCGAGGCTGCGCTCCTTGCCATAAAGGAAGCCAAGCTTGATGGCCTCCAGAGGCAGGGAGGAGAAGAGCCGAAGTGAGATGGAGAACCCGCCCTCGACTGCCGGCGGCTGGATCACCTGCGCGCGGATCGGGCGATCTCGATATAGGATCGAGACCGAGACAATGGGCTTCTTCGTGCTGAGCGTGGTCGAGGCGGCGGAGGCGATCTGGTTGCCGAGGTCCTTGATCTCGGTCTGGCTCAGCGGGCTGCCGAGACCTCGCATGAAGTGATCGCCCTGGAATTCGCCCCAGACTTGTCCGTCGGGATTGATGCAGATCTCGATCGTGTCGTCGCGCAGGACCTCGGGGCCGAAACGGTCGAGCGACGCTTCCAGATAACTTGCAGCCATGTCAGAAAATCTCGAGATCACGATCGACCATGACCGTGATCCGTGTACCCTGATCGACATGTATCACTGGTCGGATCGCCAGATAGTCCTGCATCACGCTTTGCGTGCTATCGCGCAGATCCGTGCCGACATCGCTCGCAACATCGGCCGCCGCCTCGCTGTCGATTTGACCCGCTGCAGCCGCAGGCAAGGCGCCGATCAAGGAGATCAGCGCGGCGGAGCCGAAGCGTTGCGCGAAACGGGTCTCGACAAACCCGGTGGTGCCAGTACGGCCAAGTTCGTCTCCACCGAAGGCGCTGATCTGCACGGTCTGATTATCGGGCAAGATGATCCGGTCCCATGCCACCATGACGCGCGATTGGGCGAGTGCGACATCGGAGCGGTAGCGCCCGATCAGCCGCGCGCCGCGCGGGATCAGGATACGCGTTCCATCGAAAGAATGGACGTCTTCCGAGACGATGGCGCGGATCGCGCCGGGCAGTGTGCTGTCGAGGGCCGTCTCTGTCACAGCCTGAATCATGGTGCCCTGAACAACCGTGTTCGATGGGTTCGCGATCACTTCGGCACGTGTCACCTGCGCAGGTTGTGCGCCCGAACGAACAAAGGCTTCATCTGCATTCAAACGTGCGGCTTCCAGCGTGTTCTCCCTATCCGCACCCGCGCCCATCCCGGAGAACGCGATCATAGGAGACGCGATACGCTCTGCGCGGGCCTCAGCTTCGGCTGCGCGCCGCCTTTCGAGTTCGGCCAGCCGCAATTCTTCTTCACTTGGTCCCAATGAGGTCGGCTCTGGTGGTGCAAGCCGTGCAAGTTCCAAGTCCATGCGGAGCTGATCCAATTCGCGGTCCCGCTCGGTCAGCTGCCGCTCGAGGGCACGCTGAGCCTCGGCGGATGCTTCCTGTAAGGTGGCAATTTGCGCCGTCAGGTCCGCAATCGCCTGCTCCGCCCCGCTATCCGCGGCCTCGGCCGGTCTTGCGCGCAGTTCCTCGAGTTCCGCTCTCAATGTCGCAAGACTTTCCATCAGCGCGAGTTCCGACTCGCTCGGACCTGTGTCCGCAGGCGGGGCTTGGCTGGGCTCCGGGGCAGAAATCGGCGCCAGATCTCCGAATCCGGGGCCGCTGCTCTGGAACTCCTCCGGCGCGGCGGTCGCCATTGGCGCTTCTGCCGACGGCTGCAGGGCGGCCCACGCCAGACCGCCTGCTGCCGCGATGCCGACGACCCCAAGGATCGCGGCAAGCGGCGCAGGCCGCTTGTTGGCCTTCGCTTTGCCTGTCGAGCCTTCGAGAGCCGCGAGGCGCGCGGCGAGGTCTTCCGTACCTGCGGTCATGATGTGGCCTGTCCTGCGTCCTGGACGCAAATCACCTCTTCGCCAAGGCGAAGGACCCATTGTCGGTTGACGCCGGACACGCGGATGACGCCGTCACTCAAGGCCTGGCTGTTCACCGCGCGTTCCCTGCCGTTCGAATATCGGAAGATGGCGGGCACCGGCGCATTCCGTGCGAACCGGAAATACGTGAAGGTACCATCATCCCAGATGGCCGTCGGCGTGAACTCTTCTCGGGCACTGACCGCATAGTTCGCGTTCGGCGCATCGGCCGCAACCGCCCTGGTGGGTTGCACGCGGTTTTCAGGGTAGCGGAACTGCACGACATAATGCGGCGTCTCCCGGGCTTCGACGACATGGAAGTAGTAGGAGCGGCGGTTGGTGTAGACGGTGATGTTGGTGGCGACGCCAGATGCTGTCGGCTTGATGGCGAAGGCACGGCCACCCGGGACACCGTCGAATTGAAACCCGACCGTATCGCCGGCGATGATCGAGCGGATGGTTTCACCTTCACCGAATTCGACTGTGGTGACACGGGTCAGAGTCGTGACGACACGGTAAACCTGGCCTTCAGTCCAGGTCGCCACGCGCACGCGATTGTCGTGAGAGCCTGGGCGGGGCGTGGTTTCGGCCATGGCTGTCGTTCCCGCGAGCGCGAGAATGCTGGCGGCCAACAGCGTAGAGATTGCAGTGCGAGTCATTCAGAACGGTCCGATCGGATGGCATATTGAGTGACGGTGAAACCGAAAGGGTTTTGCCAGACATCGTCGAGGGAGCGGGTCCGTTCCGGCTGAAATTCAAACATCAACGTGGCAGTGAACGATCCATCCTGTACCCCCTGCGGGCTTGTCAGGCGCTTTCTGAGCCGCACCTGGGCGCGGTTGTCACCGATCAGCGTGATCGAGGCGATCTCAACGGCCATCTCGGCCGCAGCCCCGTAACGCGTCGGCGGATAGCTCTCCTGCCCCGATGTCCACATCGCGCGCATGCTGGCCTCGGCCGACCCGGAAGACTGTGCCAGGACGCGGCGGACACGAAGATCATTGTCGAGCTGGTTGTAAGTCTCGCGGTCGAGAAGGTAGCGGTAGATTTGTGCTTCGATCACGGCTGGCCGTTCGGCAAGGGACACGGTTTCAACCGTGGCATTGGGGAGCGCCACCCCGGTCGCGGGATCGTAGGGGACAACCACGGGAGGCGGCGTCTCGACCATCAGCGCGACAGCCGCAGCCGTCAAACAACCAAATACGCCGAAGCCTGCCCCGGAAAGGCCGATCATCCGCCAAAGCTGTTCCCGGCGCAGGGCACCGTAGACAAGTTCCTCTTCCACGAGTTCGCGCGCAGTCATCACCCCTGCCCCACTCATGGCTCAAGAACCGGCAAGGTGAAGTCCATGTAGCGGCGTTCTTCGGCAAGGGTGGCGGCATCAACCACGCCTGCATTGCCTGCGCCGAGGGTTTGGATCGCTTCCAACTCCCACATCCGGGTCATGGCGATGGCGAGTTCGGCCGTGACGCGCGTGTTATGATCCATCGAGGCTTTGAGATCCTCCATGTCCGGGATCATCTCGACAAGACGTTCCACTCGTTCGAGAGACTGTTCCGCCTCTGCGTGGCTGTTCTGCGCCGCCGCCGACATCACAGCACCTGTGGTTGCCCGGGTGGCCACGCCTTCAGCTCCCGGATTGCCGCTGGTGGCGATTTCGCGGAGAGAATCTTCGTCGAACCCTGCACTTGCCAGCGCCTGTTCCATCTGCGTGCGCATGGGCCCGGCATTGGGCCCGATAAGCGCGCTCCAATCGCCCGCCTGGATGCCTCGGATCAGACTGGGGATGTCTTCGAAGTTGGCCTGAAGCAAGGTGTCGAGGTCCCCGCCCATGGCGAGCCCGAGGATGCTGCGCGGCCCGGTGAGCGAGGCATACATCTCGTTCAGCTGATCGAGCTGGCTTTGCAGCATGTTCAGTTGCTCCAACGCATTGTCCAGAAGATCGGTCTGGATCCCGAAATCCTGCAGCATCTGCTGAAGCTGGCGGATTTCCTGGGCAATGTTCTGGGTGTCCACCGTGGGCACACCCTGTGCCCCGGCAGGTCCGGTGACATTGAGGGCAAGTGCGAGAGCGATGCTACCGGCGAAAAGGGAACGGGGCAGGCGCAGGTTCAACGCAAATCCTCCTGACTAAAATCCATGTATTGCCGCTCGGCAGCTTGCGCTGCCGCCAAGGCGATCTGCTCGGCGCTGAGTGGCTCGGTTCGGGCGGCCTTAATCCGGGTCCGGATTGCAACCAGCCGGGCCAGTTCGGCCCGGGCATAGGTGTTGAGAGCGATGGCCTCGTGGAGATCCTCGGTCTCACCAATGCGGGTGATGATGTCCTGCACCCGCAGGGCGGCGGCACGGACCGAGACCAGCGAATAGTCGCCATAGACCCCTGCGCCGTGGGCCGAGAGGCTGAAACTCGCGTTGGCGAGGAGCACAGGGTCGATGGTGCCGAGCGCATCGATGCCGCCTACGGCCGCGAGGTAGCTGTTGTACTGCTGCGGGATCACCACGACATAGTGCTGGGTTTCCGCGAAGGGCGGCACACCGCCATAATCCTGCACATTGCCCGGCCCGGCGTTATAGGCGGCGAGCGCATGGATAATGTTGCCATCGAACATGTTCAGCATTTGTGCGAGGTATCGCGCACCGCCGGTGACCTGCAGATAGGGATCGTCGTAATAGGCCGGGTAGATCCCGAGATCGCCCGCGGTACCGGGCATGATCTGGGTAAGTCCGAAGGCCCCCACGGGTGAGCGTGCCCCAATCTGGAAACGGCTTTCCTGCCAGATCAGCGCCTGCAGAAGGCAGCGCCATTGCACGAGCGAAAGGCCCGCGCGGCCGACTCCGGGCAGACTATGGGTGTCGCGTGCTGCGCGGATGATCAGCTCCTCGATCCCTTCCCGGGCATCGCCAAACATCCGCGCCGCCGCTGGATTGGTGTCCTCGGGCGCATAGAGGCTGGCGGCGGCGCTCTCGACGTCATCAACCGCCCCCTGCCCCGCCTCAAGTCCGGCGACGGTACCAGCCACATCGCCCGAGCCGAGGGACATGGCATCCATCAGCCCTTCGAGGGAGGCGAGTTGCTGGCGCTCGATTTCGGCCAGTTCCTCCTCGCGGCTTAGCCGGTCCTGCTGCAGTGCCAGGTCCCGATCGGTCTGCTCAAGGATGGCCTGCCGCTCTGCGAAGAGGCGCAGATCGAAGGTCGGCACGCCTTGGGCGACCGCTGGCCCCAGTGTGGGACCTGCCAGTGCAAAGCCGATCATCGAGAGAGGAAGCCAGGTCCGCATTGGCTCAGCCGCCCGCCCCCAAGAGGACGAAATCGCAGGCCGTGTCGCGGCGCGTAACCTCCGCCCCCATGGTCGAGATCGTGGCTGTCGCGGTTGCACCTCGTGCGGGCGCATCGCGGAAGTTGAAGCAGTTGGCTTGCGCGGGATTGTGCTGCGCGCAAGCTGTCAGGGTCAGGCCAAGGCCAAGCAGCACAACGCTGCGGGTGATGGTACGGGTCATGTCACTCTCCAGAAATCAGGGCGGTCACGGTAGTCGGGGCCGACAAGGGCCTCGCCCTTCTCCATGCCGCCGAGGATGGTCACGAGGGGGCCGAGCGCGCTCAGATCGGCATCGATCACGACCGAGCCACGGTCGTCGCGCACGAGCGCGAGCCGCGAGGCGGAGCCGACGCCCAGAAGTACATCGAGTTCCTTGTCGCTGAGGCCGAGCATCGCGTAATCCGCGGCCGAGGCACGGATGTTGGGCAAAAGAACTTGCGTCGGCACGGCTTCCACGATGGTCTTGCCGGTCCGCGTGCGCTCGAGCTGGCTGGCATATTGGGTCATCATCACGACGACGGCGTTCTGCTTGCGCGCTGTCACCAGCCAGTTCGAAAGCCGCTCCGCGAAATACGCGTTGTCGAGCGCCTTCCAGGCCTCATCAATGACAATGATAGTGGGCTTGCGGTCCTCGATCACCCGCTCGACGCGACGGAAGAGATACGACAAGACCGCCATGCGTTCCCGCTCGCTCTCGGAATCGAGGATGCCGGTCAGATCAAAGCCTGCGACGTCAGCGTCGGTGCTGCCCCCGATTTGGAACGTGTCGTCTGTGTTCGCCCCAAAGATCCAGCCGTAGCGGCCCTCAGCCGTCCATTCCTGCATCCGCTCAAACAGATCGCCATCGTCATCGGTCGAGACGAGGAGCGAGGCAAAGTCCGACCAGTTTCGCAGCCCTGAGTTCCCCGCAGTGGCATTCTGGCGCACGACCTCCTGCAGGCGGTTGGTCTGTACTGGGGTCAACGGCCGATCGCGGCGCTCGAGGAGGCTTGCAAGCCAGTCGGCAAGCCAGGCCTGACCGCGCGCATCGATCTCGGTCTGGAGTGGGTTCAGACCCGTGGGTCGCCCTGCCCGCACCGTCGAATAGCTGCCGCCAAGCGCGCGGACCGCCATTTCCATGCCGGCGCGGTAGTCGAACACGAAAAGCCGCGCGCCTGCGCGCCGGGCCATGGTCATGAGGAAAGCCGCCAGCACGGATTTGCCTGAGCCGGGACGGCCGAGGATCAGGGTGTGGCCACCTGTGGGCTCGCGATCCGGTGCGCCCTGTTCGTGGAAGTTGAAGCGGAAGCCGCTGCGCTCTGGCGTCGGGAAAAGCGTGATCGGCACGCCCCAGGGCACTTCCCGGCCAGTCTTGCCGAGCGGCGTGCGGTGGAAGGTCGCGAGATCGGCGAAGTTGTGGTTCGTGATCGCGGCCTTGCGGCTGCGCGCCCCGGTATTCCCTGGATGCTGCGCCATGAAATGCGCCCGCGCCCCGAAGGCCTCCGAGATCAGGTTGATGCCGGAGGTGGCGGAGATGTTGCGGATTTCGGCCGCGATGTCGTCAAGCGCCGTCTGGGTTCGGGCATAGACGGCCACGGTCATGTGGTGCTCGCCGAAGATCAGGCGTTTGGATTCCAGATCGTCCTGCGCGAGTTCCAGTTCCTGGGCGAGACTGACGGCTCCGTCATTGGCGGCCTGCATTAGCCGCAGCTGCCGCTTGATCCGGCCCGCCATGATGTTGGCGTTGATCGGCACAAAAGAGTGTGTGACCACCATGTCGACGGGCAGATTCAACTCGTCGAGCATCAGGCTATCTGTCTTGGCGGGGTAGTTCTTCACCGCAAAGATCGCCCCGAGCTTGTCGCTGACGGCACCGTCCGAGAGTGCGATGGTCGTGCCGCGGAAGGTGACGCGGGTATTTGCTACGTCCTCGGCGATCACACCGAGGCGCGACCGGGGGAAGAGCGGGTGCTCCTCGCCCGTGTTGAGTGAACCGAGGAAGCCCAGAAGCTCTCCGGTGCTTGCAGCCAGCAGGCGGGGCTTCAGCTCATCGAAGGAGGACAGCAGAAACCCCACAACCTCGTCGAGCTTGCGCAAGCGGCGGGTGGTGTCGGCCGCGTGTCGCGAGCGAGACGCCCCAAGTCCGAACGGCAAGCGGCTGCCGGTCTCAGGTCGCCTCAGCACCGTCAGGGTCAGCGTCTTGTCGCGCAAACCCGCGCGGCCGAGATGCGCGTGCCATCGTTCGTCGACGGCAGCCGCAAACCCTTCGCCCGGAACGGGCGGCAGGGTCACATCGACCGCTTTCGAGACCTTGTGCAGGTAGAATGAGAACTCGGTCCCGACCTGCGCCACGATGCCAGCCAGCAACCCCCCGATCCGGTCCAGATGCCCGTCCTCGCTCGTGGTGCTGTTCACCCCTTCGAGGCGGATGCACTGCATCAGTTCGTTGCCGCGTGTCCGGATCGTTCGGTCGTTCACGAGGCTCACATAAGGCAGCATCATTGAGAGCCGCTTCTCGCCCTTGACCCATGCGGGTAGCGCGGTCAGCGGATCGATGGCGTTCTCAACCTCATCGACAATTCCATCACGGGGCATAGCTGTCGCCTCCGTGCAGCTTGCGGTTCGTCGTGGGCGGGGTTTCCTGCAGGGTGATCACCAGGACATCGAGGAAGTTCGGATCCCAGTCTGCGGCCTTCCAGAGCGCCGGCCAGGCCAGCCCCGCGAACACAGCCACCACCCAGCTCTGCACCCAGAGGAACAGAAGCGTTGAGCCGAAGAGCCAGACCATGGCGTACATGATCGGCAAGCCCATCAGCTTGGGTGGCCTGAGAAGACCGATGAACACGCGGGACTGGTCAGCCATGGATAGAGCTCAGGTGGTCCAGATGGCGGCGACGATGGTGGGTGCTGCGGCGATGCCGGCGATTGCAACCACGACCCAGAGCGCCTGACGAAAGTCGAGGATGCCAAAGAGCCAGGAAAGGAACACCCCGATCAGTGCGAGCGTGCCAATCACGATCCCCAAGGGACCGGTGATCGCATCGACAATTCCTTGAAGCAGGGTCTGTACCGGCGAGAGGTCGATGCTCTGTGCAAGCGCTGGACCCGCCAGCACGATAAGGGCCATCGCGCCGAACGCGGTGATCGCCCGCGTGCGGAGCACGCTTTGACGTTTCCTCGATGTCATGAAAGATCTCCTCTGAGCCGCTCAAACACGGCAGTCACACGGGCCACATGCCCTTGGGTTTCTCGAAAAGGGGGGATGCCGCCGTGGCGTGTGACCGCCTCAGGGCCAGCGTTGTAGGCCGCAAGGGCCAGAGAGCCTTCGCCGAACTGGTCGAGCATCATCAGCAAGTAGCGGGCTGATCCGTCGAGGTTCTGCGCAATGTCATGTGGGTCTACGCCGAGGTCGCGGGCGGTATCCGGCATAAGCTGGCCAAGGCCTATGGCACCGACAGGGCTACGTGCAGCCGGATTGTATGCGCTTTCGACTTCGATATTGGCCCGGTAAAGGAGCGCCCAATCAGTGACTGAAAGCCCTGCGCGACGCAGCGCACCATGCCCGGCATACCGCAGAGCCGTGGTCTCGATCGCATGGAGGATTTCTGGGGTGGCGCGGGCGGCGGATCGAGCCGGGATCGCTGTCTCGCTCGTTGCGTCAGGAACGCGAGGTTCTGCGAAGAGAAAAAGACGCCCGTTTGCCTCTTGAGAAGAGGAAATCAATTGGCCGTCTGGGCCAACCGAAAAGATGAAACCGTCGGCCAGGGCCGGGGGCGCGGAACAAACGCCTGTACCCAAAGCAACGACGAGCGCAGTCGCGCGGTCAGCTGCCTTTGACCGGAGGCGCGGCGTGGCGTTCGCGGCCACCTTCTTCAAGTGGGATGCTAGCGGTCGTACAGCCCATGTCGGCCAGGAAACTGACAAGGCCAACGATGGTTTTGAAGTCGCGGAGCTTGAGGACGCTTCGGCTGGTGACGAGCATCTTATCGTCACGCCCATCAGTGGCGACGGCGCGGATGACCCACGAGCCGTACCAGCTGTTATGGCGCTTCTCTGCTCTCTCCTTGCAGACCACCTCAATGAGGTAGCCCTCGGCGAGCAAGCCGCGCAGTCCGTCTTCTGTAACCACATTCGGGGCTTCTTCTATCATGGCCTTCCCTTGGGTCCTTGTTCTGCCTGGGTGCAGTATCAGGCCCACGGGGTCGCAACACCGTGAGCGATACAAAACAACATTAATGATAGCAAGACAATAATAACGTGTTGACGAAGTTCGCCTTGCTCCGATAACGGTGATAGCCGACAGAATGATAATCTTAAAGGCGGCAAAGGAGTTTTGCCCTGCGGTTGTTTATTGCGCGCAACGCACCGTTGCTGTTCGCGTTCCTGCTTGGAAGCATGCCGATAGCCGCGGCAGCAGATTGCGTACCTCCCGAACGACCGTTCTTGCCTCAGTCGCGAGAAGACATTCGTGCCTATGCCGATCTGCTGCGTTCTGATTTCGAGGACTACATTGCCGACATTCAGGAATACTTCCGCTGTCTTGATGCCGAGCGCCAACGGGCGTTTCAGGAGGCGCGCGAGGTCAGTGAAGACTATGGAAAACTGATCGAGCTATTGGACTGAGCAACCGCATGGGCTTAACCGCCGTCGAGATCCTCGTAGTAGACGAGTGCGGGCATGTTGCGGCGCTGATGCACGATGCGCAGGATGACTGCCGCGCCATCCGCCGCATCGAGCCGCTTGTAGAAGATCACGTGTCGCTGGCAATTGACGGACCGCATCCCCGGGACAAAGAGACTCCTGTCCCGGCCCGCGTCGGGATCCCCAGTGATCCGCTCGAAGGCGGTGACCAACTGGCGGTAATAGACGAGCCATTGGTCCCTGCCCCATGTTTCGACGGTGTAGGTGCGTATCTCTTCAAGGTCGGACTTGGCCTGTCCGGAAAGCCGAATCGTCATTCGGGTCAGCGATCAAACGCATCCGGTTCGAAGGCTTGGGCATCGAACTCGGCGAAATCCCCATTCTCGGCCAGGGTGGCTGCCATCTCGAGATCGGCCTTGAGGGCATAGAACTGCCGCGCGCCATCCTTCTCCATCAGCATCCTTACGCCGGCGCGCACGACTTCGCTCAGATTGGCGTAGGCGCCGGACTCGATCTGCGCCTGCACATATTTCTGCATCGGTTCGGTCAGGTGGACGTTTGGCATCAGACTCTCCTATCCATGCTCAATCGTATCAGATACTGACATAAATCTTCAAGGTCATGTTCGGTCCCAACATAGGCCACAACACAGGATCGTTGCTCCACCCGCCCTTCCGTTCCCGGATTCCAGCCGGAGAACCGGGCTCGACAGTTTTCCGACACTGCCCTTCCCGGGACCATGGGCGCTGCGACACGCCGTTTGACGGGCTCATGCGGTCTGTTCTTCCGTGACCGGTTTCGTGGCCGTATTGGAACGCCATATTTTCTTTTTGTAACAGTTGTTTGTTTGGCAATGGACGTGAAAGGAGGCCGCAATTTTGGCCGCTTCCAGGACGCCTCAAGAGCTCAAACCGTCATCAGATCTTGGAAGCCGTCACGCGACACAAGCGAACAATCGCAAGTCGCCATCAATCAAATCGCCTTGCTATCGGTAATGTTGTTTCGTATCGCTGCACCATTATAGATGGAGTCGGCATCATGAAGCACGTGATCCACGGCGTGGCAACAGCCACGGCAATAAGCATATCCGGACTAATGGCCTCGTCAGGTCCGGCTCAGGCCTATCAAGTGGACTGTGCGATCCTCCTGTGCCTTGCGGGCGGCTGGCCTGCCTCCGCGCCCTGCGCCCATGCCAGAGCGGTCTTTATTCGGCGGATCACGCCATGGCCGATCGAGCCGCCCCTACAAATCTGGCGGTGTCCGATGGGTGTGTCGTTCAACGAACCAAGTCCGTTGTCGCCTATGGAACGCCTTTATGACATCACGTTTCGCGATCCGCCCGAACCGCAGGTATCGACTCCGATACCCCTTGTTCGCGTCCAGGCGGATGAACAAGCCGACATCGACATCTCAGGCGACGCCTTTGATTTCGTGCGCAGCATTCGCGTCTATCACATTCAGTACCGCCAGCATGAAAACCGAGATGGCGACTGCAATCGCACCGATTCCACGCGATTGGGGTCCTACGGAGTGCAGGGCGACTACCGATGGACAAGATCCAACGTGGGCCAAGTGCCGGCTGCATCTGGCCTGAGCATCCCGAATGGATGCGGCAGCTACTTCTACCGCTCCGTCTTCGTCGACTGGCGTGATCACGCCGGGAACTATGGTTCTGAAGAAGTTCGCTACTGACAAAATCTGCACGCGGTCTTGCCGCGCGCGTCATCACAACCCCGCACGAAAGGCTGTGCAAAGCCCCCAAAAAGGAGACGACGCCAGACCGTGAAGCCTGACGCCGTGCTAGAAAACTCCGTGAACAAGAGTTTCCTAGCGCACCGCCAAAACACCTGCAACCAGCAAAGTTGTTTTGCTGGCAAGAATGTTGTTGTCTCACGACATGGCGTCGGATCTCCAAGGAGACCTCGACCATGGAACCTACGACCGGCCTGATCCTGCGACGGATCACGCAGACAAATCTCTCTGTTGCAGCGCACAAGCTTGCCACCCTCATCCTCGATGCCATCGCCTGGAAGGATGGCTACAACGGTTTGTCGCGCGGAACGGCAGCCTTCACCCTCTCTGCCCTGGCAGAGAGGATGGGTGTCTCACGACAATATCTTGCGGTTCTTCTGAGCGAACTTGAGACGTCGGAGTTGCAGCTCGAGCGGGCGAAGCCGAATGGCAAGTTCGCGCCCTGGATCTTTCGGTTTTCCGCCTTCGACGAGGAGAGTGAAACCCATGATCTCGTGTCAGGTGAAGGTGACACATCACTATCTAGAGATAATAATAACAAAACTATCTTCGCAGGACTGATCGACATCACAGCGAGTTCGAATGTTTTTCAGACCAGTTGGGCAGAGCTCATCAAAGCAGCGAAGGCCACGTTGCCCTGCTGGAACGTCGACACCCAGGTCATTTGGGACCGCTTCCTCGCCTTCAATCGGTCCCGAGGCAACGGCAGGGTGCCGGCCGGCTTCCTGCTTGGCTTCATGCGCCGATGGCGAAATTCGTGGGGAACTCCAACTCGTCCCGCGGTCAAGCCGCCCGCGAGACCAATAACGGATCCCAAAGAGCGCGAATTGCTGAGACAGATGCAAGCCGCACCAACTGCGAACCGCCAGTTCCACGCGTCCGACTTGTGTCGCTTGATCGGACACGCTGCCTACGAAGCGCGGGTACTCGATGTGATCCGCAAGTTTGGGTGCCAGAGGTTTTCAGCAACCTTGGCGGTGCACGGACGAGCGGTGCTGGAAGGGGAGATATCCCGGTAGCTTCGCTTGCTCGGACTTGGAGTCCATGAAAGCCCCGCTACAGATGTCAAGTTCCGATAGTGAAGTTTATGTTAATTTACCCTCCAGATCCCTTCTTCCTGAGCCACTCGCGATTCAGAAAGAAGTTTCTGTAAATGAGCCACAACATTCCTTTCGGCGGCCATTGCAATATGCGGGTCAGATTTCTTGTAGACTGAAGCGGCGATATTCTGGACTGTATCGGAAGTATTTAGGAGATGCTTGAGGATCTGGGTCTCGCGGCGCATCCGGTTGGCAAGTAACCGTTCGATGTAAGGGCGCGGATCCTGGAGTACGGGCCCGTGACCCGGCAGGCAGATCCTATCGTCGCGATCAATAAGCCGTTGAAGCTGGTCGCAGTAATCACGCATGTTGCCGTCAGGGGGGCTGACGATCGAACTGTTCCAACTCATCACGTGGTCGCCCGTGAATAACACTCCATCCAGCCTCGCAAAGCAGAGGTGATCGCTCGCGTGACCGGGTGTGTGAAGGACAGTAAGACCGGCAATCCTTTGCCCGTCTTCCAAAAACCCGTCGGGTTGAAATGCATCGTCTGGAAAGGCACGCGAAACATAAACGGGCAGACCTGTCCGTTCGCGCAATCCCGGCACGGCACCGAAATGATCGGAATGGTGGTGTGACACTAGAATTCCGGCCGGGTTGCCTCCCAGATTCTCGACAATTGCTTCGAAATGTGCACTGTCTTCTGCTGGACCCGGATCGAGAATGAACCGACCGTCAGGTGTATCAATGATGTAGCTGTTCGTCCCGTGATAGGTCATCTTCCCGGGATTGCTCGCAACGATCCTCAGGATTCCCTCGGCCACCTGTTCTGCACGCGCGCGACACGGTTCCGGCTCTGTGTGAAACATGCTGCGTTTTGTCATTGAATACGACCACTTTCTGACAGTGAAAAGTCTGGGACTTGCAAAGCCGCCTTTTGCTTTGCATAGCTTTGGAAGCCTCGGGCTGGCGTCCAGCGCCGGTCAGAACCGGCGCTGGAACAAGGCAACAAAGCCCAGCAGTCAAGCGTGACCCCGATTATGGAAACCTGTATACAGCACTACAGCAATTGCTGCCTTCGTCAGGTCTCCAAGCAGGAACGGGTAAAGCCCGGCGTTCAGCAATTTTTCGCCATAGCCGACAAAGCCACCCAACCAGAATAGCCCTGCGCAATACATAAGTATCGAACCGGAGAGGACCGCTACAGATGCTCTGATTGAAGGCGGAAGCCCTGCCAGCTTTTGAACCATCCATCCTGCAGCCGCCGCCGCGAGCGCAAACCCAATCAAGAATCCGCCAGTGGGACCCGCAAAATAGGCCAGACCCGCCGGTGCGGGAGGCGTGCCAGCGAAAACCGGCAGGCCAAACAGACCTTCCAGAAGGTACGCAGCGACAACTAGACTACTGCGCACCGGCCCCAGGAAAAGGCCGAGACCCAAGACCACCAGGGTTTGTGTTGACATCGGTACCGGGTAGAACGGCACCGCGATTTTGGCGGATAGTGTCAGAAGTATTGTGCCGATGAGTATTATTGAGATCTCTCGGGTCAGTCTTGCGACCGGTTGGCGTTGAGTGGCTTCCAAATTCATCTGTTTCGTCCTTGTTTCTGTAGATCGTTGATTTGCTGGATAGGGAAGCTCACATGCGCTTGGCGACTTCTTCCAGCATGACCTCGCTCGCACCGCCGCCGATGGCCTGAACACGGGCGTCGCGCGACATGCGTTCAACCGGGGTTTCGCGCATATAGCCCATGCCGCCGTGAAACTGGACGCAGTCGTAGAGCACGCTGTTTACCAGTTCGCCGCAATAGGCCTTGACCATCGAGACCTCTTGCACGCAATCGTGGCCCGCCGCGTCCAGACCTGCGGCATGATAGACCAGCTGCCGTCCCGCCGCGATCCTCGTCTGGCAGTCTGCCAGCCGCTGGCGCACCACCTGCTTGTCCCATAGGACACCGCACGAGGCGCCCTGGGATCGTCGGACTCCCGGAGCTTCGCGACGATCCACTCCGGTTTTGTTTTTTCTGGGCCATTCCGCTATCCTCAAATTGGCTCGAAATCCTATTTTAGGGAGGATCGTTGTGTCAGGCGGTCGCCGCTAGGCCGTCCGACTGTGCGTCCCGTTTCGGTGGCCGTATCCGGAACAGAAGCGCATAGAGCACCGGAACCGCGACGAGCGTCAGGACCGAAGCAAAGGCGAGGCCGCCCATGATCGTCACCGCCATCGAGGCAAAAAACGCATCGGGCAGAAGCGGAATCATGCCAAAGATCGTCGTGCCGGCGGCGAGCACCACAGGGCGAAGACGGCTGACTGAGCCGTCGATCACCGCCTTGTAATCGGGCACACCCTGTGCACGTAGAAAGTCGATCTCTTCGATGAGAACGATTGCGTTCTTCATCAACATTCCCGAAAGCGACAGGAAGCCGAGCAGGGCCGTAAATGTGAAGGGCAGACCGGTGAACAGCAACCCCAGGACCATGCCCGTCACGGACATTGGCACCACGAGCCACAGGATCAGCGGTTGGCGGACTTTGTTGAACATCAAAATCGAAATCGTCAACATGACCAGGAAGCCCAGGGGAAGCTGCTTGCCAAGCGACTCCTGAGCCATCTGCGCACTTTCGAATTCGCCGCCCCATTCCATTGCATAACCGTCGGGAAGCGGGATGGATTCGATCTCGGTGCGGACGCTTCGGAATGCCTCATCCGCGGTGAGATCGCTGCGGGCACCGCCGAGGGCGGCGATTGTCCGCTCTCGGTCGCGCCTGTGAATGAGTGCCTCGACAAGACGGGGATCGAACCTTTCGACAAGGTTGGCCATGGGTACATAGGACCCTGCCCCATCGGACCACACCGATAGGTCACGAAGGCGGTCAACTCCGTCGCGTTCGCTCTCGGGAAGCCGGAGATGGATCGGAATCAACACGTCGTCCTCGCGTAGGTCGCCAACGCGCAGTCCGGACGTTCCATAGCGGATGGTATCCGCGATCGCTCCGCGCGTTGCGCCAGCCAGCCGCATTCGTGCCTCATCGACGATGGGTTCGACGAGGATCTCACGCTGCCGCCAATTGGTGCGCGGATTGGTGATGGTTCCTGCCTCCTCGTAAATCCTCATCGCATCATCCGCGAGCTGGCGCAGGATGACCGGATCGGGTCCCGAAAAACGAACTGCAACATCGGCACCGGAGGGCGGTCCGAACACGATATCTTCGACACGGATCAGAGCGTGGGGGAATTCGGCGGGCAAGTCCTGGTTAAGTCTGCTCGCGATCGTCGCGATCGTTGCGGCGTCCGCAACCCGGACGATGAGTTGGCCATAGCTGGCATCCGCCTGCTCGGGGTTGTATGTCAGCATGAATCGGCTTGCCCCGCGCCCGACGAGGGCCGTTACCCCGGTTACGGCATCCTCATCCATGAGAATCCGCTCGAGCCGCTGCATCTCTTCGTCGGTCGTGTTGATATCGGTTCCCTGCGGCATCTGGAACTCAACGTAGAAAATCGGCGTGTTCGAGGCGGGGAAGAAGGCCTGCTTGACCTGTCCGAAAGCCATAACGGACCAAACGGTGATGCCAATGATCGTCAGAACAACCGGAATGCGGACGCGCAGCGCCATCCACAAAATCCCGCGATATGTCGCGTAGAACACGCCCTTGTAGGGATTATCCGAAATGTTTTTGGGGGCCTTGAGCAGCAGCTTGCCGAGATACGGCGTCACCGTGACTGCCAGGACCCAGCTTGTTAGCAGCGAGATGGCGATCACCGCGAAAAGCGAAAACAGAAACTCGCCCGTGGCGTCAGGCGACAGCCCGATACCGGAAAACGCCATGATCCCGATAACGGTCGCCCCCAGCAAGGGGATTGACGTGGCGCTTTCGGTCTCGGCAGCAGCGTCTTCCGCGCTTTTTCCTCGCGCCATGCCGATCACCATCCCTTCTGTGATGACGATGGCGTTGTCGACCAGCATCCCCATCGCGATGATCAGGGCGCCCAGGCTGATCCGCTCCATCTGTATCCCGAACACTGACATGAAGAACAGTGTGGAGAAAACGGTGAGCCCGAGGGTCGAGCCCACCACGAGGCCTGCGCGCCAACCCATGGTCAGCATCAGCGCACCGACCACGATCGCGACCGACTGTCCGAGGCTGACGAGAAAGCTTGAAACGGATTCGTCCACCACGACATGCTGCTCGTAGATCGGTATGATCTCGACACCTTCAGAAAGCCCCAACTTGAGCCGTTGAAGCCGTGCTGAAACCGCCTGACCGACTTCGACCACGTTTTGGTCCGTCAACGCGGAAACGCCAAAGGTAAATGCCGCCGTGCCGTTCTGCCGGATGATCTGGCTAGGCTGTTCGGCCGCCTCGCGGGTCACGCTGGCGATGTCGCTGACAGCGATCTGGCCGACATTTCCGGCCGTGCCCAGCCGCAGCTCCTCTATCCCTTCGGGGCTAATATAGCCCGGCGGAACCGATAGGCCGATCCGGGCAGGGCCCTCGGTGATCTCGCCGTTGGTGAACACCTGGTTTTCGTCTGCGAGAATGCCCAGGATCTGGGTCGGCGGAAGGCCCAGCATCTCGAGGCGTGCAGACGGGATCGAGATGGTGATTACCTCTTCGGAGAGGCCCTGAACCTCGACCTTGGCGACGCCATCGACAGTGACCAGTCCGAGCCGGAGCGTCGTGGCCAAATCCCTCTGCTCCGATGGGCTCAGACCTTCGGTCGTTACCGCATAGAACATGCCATAGACGTCGCCGAAATCGTCATTGATGATGGGCGGTCGCGCTCCTGCGGGAAGGTCCCCCTCCACGTCGCTGATGCGGCGGCGCATTTCGTCCCAAACCTGCGGGATCTCGTCCGGGCCATAGGTCATCTCGATCTCGACGGTGATCTGCGCCATGCCCGGCATCGACTTCGATTCCACCCGGTCGAGCTGCTTCATTTGCTGCAGCGCATTTTCGACGACGTCGGCGACCTCCTCTTCAACCTCCAGAGCCGTGGCGCCGGGATACGGCACGAAGATGAGCGCCGTTTTGAGCGTGAAGCTCGGGTCTTCAAGTCGACCGACCGTGTTCAGCCCCCAATAGCCGCCGAGGAGACAAAAGATGATGGTGAGCCAGACCGCCACAGGACGCTCGATGCTCGCTCGTGAGATGCTGAGTGCCATGGTTCTATTCTTGTCCTGTCAAAAAGAACGGGATCAGAGCCCCGAAACTGTCACGGTCTGATTGTCCCTGAGCCGCCACCAGCCGCCGGAAACAACCAATTCGTTGCCCTTCAGGCCATCCAGAACGACAATCTCATTGTTGATCGGAAGACCCAAACGGACCGCCCTGCGCGCGACCTGGCCGGACGTTTCTTCGTAGATCCAGATGGACGGTTCGGTTCGGCTCGTCGTATCCACCGCCGAAACCGGAACGATCACGGATTGCGGGCGATCTGCTTCTGCGGCAATGGAGATGCGCACATCCGCAGTCATCCCGGGCAGAAGACGCGGGTCGATATCACCCGTGATCGCAAATTCCACGTCGTAGGTCTGCGCCGTCCGGTCGGCATCGGTCGCAAACGAGCGAAGCACCAGAGGCGCGGTGTAACCCGGAACAGCCGGAAAAGTTGCAACGATCTCGAAGGCATCGGGTGCCGACCGCGCAATGGCCGCAAGTTCCTCTGGCAGGGAGATCACGAGCCGCATCTCGCTGACATCCTGTAGACGCGCGACAGGCGCGGCCGACGTGACGTTGACATATTCTTCAACGAAGGTGCGCGCCACAATCGCGTCGAATGGCGCGACGATTTTCGTTTGGGACAGGCGCCGCTCTGCCTCGCGGAGCGCGACTTCTGCCTGGACGAACTGCGCGCGGGCCGTGTCGAGGCGCGCGTCGGACGCCACGCCACGATCGGCGAGGTCCGAGGCGCGCGCGAGTTCGGAATTCGCCAGGTCGTAGGACGCCTGAGCCCGGTCGACGGCGAGTTCGAAATCGATTTGGTCGAGCTCCGCGATCACCTCGCCCTCGCGAATCGTGTCGCCGGGCTCAACCTCAAGGCGAATGATCTGCCCGGGTATCTGAAACGCAAGGTCCACCGTTCGAGCAGGTTCGACGCGGCCTGCAATGCTGCGAGACTGACTTACGACGCGATTGAGCGCACGGGTCACTTCGACCGTGACTGGTCGCTCCACGTTCGCTGCAGGCCTTGTATCGACTTCTGCCTCCAGGGTGTCCGTCGCGGTCTGGGCCAGCACATCGGTCAGGAACGGCGAAACAAACGGGACGGCAACGGCCGACACGGCCGCTACCGCAATAACAAAAACGATCCGCTTCAAACTTCGTGTCTCTCTATTCGAGTTCATTAATCATGGCCCTCAATTGCTCGATGACGCGTCCCCTGAGATCCGCGCCACCGTCGGGAAGGCCCAGAAGTTTCTGGAACCGAAGTCCCTGGATCGCTAGGACGACAACCATAGCACCCGGAGTGTCTTGTGTGTCGGACAGGATACGCTCAAGGTCGCCGGTCAGTTCAGCCCGTAGCGGATCGAGCAGCCGCGGATCTGACGCGGCAGCCGCGAGAATCGCCATCGAGAGGTCGTCATCGACGGCTCTGGCTTGCACGATTGCTTCCAGGTGCCCACGCAGGGTGCGGGATCTGCGATCTTCCGGGACTGATGCCAGGCGTTCGTGATGTTCTGCGAGCATCTCATCAAGCAGCCCGGCAAGAAGCGCTCTCTTGGTCGGAAAATTGTATAAGACCCCGCCTTTACTGAGATCGGCCTCACGCGCGACGGCGTCGATCGTAATCTTTCCCGCGCCCTCTCTGTGCGCAATTGCCCGCGCAGCGCCGAGGATCCTTGGTGACGCATTCTTTGCCTGCATTTTGGATTGTATGGTCATTATTCACTGTCCATTCGGCAATTTTATTGAGAGATTTGGAGCACTGCCCCGTTGTCGGAAAGCAAGGTCAGTTCAGAGCTCTACTCTATGTCCGCTCCCGTAGAGTCGCAGGAATGCAGTGACTGCATCGGCCGCATGCTTGTCCCGCTCGACTGTTCTTTGCACGGCCAGCAGGCGTGGCATCAACAGTCCAGAAACGCAAAGATGTATGAAGTGATCCGCAACACGCGGGGGGTTGTCGATCTCAAGCGCGCCTTCCCGGGAAAGGCGTTCCAGAACTTTACTGATGAGTTCGCGTGCCCGTTTCGGTCCGGCACGAAAATACACCTCCCCGACCTCGGGAAGCATCTCGGTGGCACCGATACACGTCCGCAGAAGGCGGATGTAGGTTTCGTCCAGAACGAGATCGATCATGCGCAGGGCAAGTTTTTCCAACTGGGCGCGCGGCTCGGGACCTGCGGACAAGGGTCGGAGGATCTCTTCCGCAAGCCGACCGCATTCGGATTCCACGACGCTCAGAAACAGCTGCTCCTTGGTCGGGAAATACGAATACATTGTTGCCTTCGACACTTTCCCTTCGGCGGCAATGGCATCGACGGTGGCGCCTTCATAACCGCACCGGAAGAAGACCTCCCGCGCGCCGAACAAAACCTCGGCCATTTTTCTCTCGCGCATCTCGCTCTTCCTGTCCTGTGCAGCATTGCGGGATTTCAAACTTGACTGTACCGTCTAGTCGGTACAGTAAATTGATTTTTATGTGGCGGCAAGCCGCAAACCTGGGCGGATCGTTCGGAGTGAGTGCCGCCTGTCAGGCATACCCAACGCGGCTTTCAATTCGTCATGAGCTTCGGGCCGTGCTCCGTTCGCGGTGCTTTCTGGCGCGGGATTATTCCGCGAACAGGACGGACGTCATCATTCCGCCGAGCGTGCCGTCCCGTCGAAAGCACCCTCCGCCTCCCAGCGGCGTGCAATGGATCCAAGGGTGTCCAGCACACCGCGCAGCTCCGCGCCGCGTTCAGTCAGCCCGTATGTGACAGCGGGCGGGATGGTCATGGCCTGCTCGCGCCAGACCACGCCGGCATGTTCCAGCATTCTCAGCCTCTCAGTCAGGACCCGGGTGGAAATTCCAGGCACCAGCCGTTTGGTCGCGCCGAAACGCTGTGGACCCTGTTCGGACAGAACCCAAAGGATATAAATCGTCCAAGGTCCCGTGATGACACGCAGCAGCGCCTCCATCGGGCAGGAAGCTGGTTGGACGCTTTTCATTGTGGATAGCCCTCGCAGCCCACGAAAGTAAGTTACTTTTAAGTGCCTACTTTAACTGATGAAGCAAGGCACCTAATGATACTATATGGAAAACGGCAGCCTAACAACCCGCCGAAAACCGGGAGAGCGGCAGTGAGTGACAACGTGGCAAAATATGTCTACTGGATCGCGACCGGCCTTGTGGCATTGGTCTATCTGGGTGCGGCGGCCTTCTACATCTCATCCCACGACATGGTCGCGGGCATGTATCGCGAGGTGTTGGGCTATCCCACATACATCATCTGGCCACTCGCAATTTTGAAGATCGTCGGTGCCGTTGTGATCCTCTGGCGCCCTTCGGCGGTGCTGGCAGATTGGGCCTATGCGGCAATGTTCTGGCATCTGGTGCTCGCCTTCGGGGCCCATGTGGGCGCAGGCGATCCGGGTTGGTCGCCGGCTCTGGCGACCTGGGTACTCCTGATCGTCTCGTGGCTGACCGCCAATCGCGTGCGTGCGGTCAAGTCGGCCTATGCACCGGCAGTTCCGGCAGCGCCAATCTGATCTGCTGCGGAGTTGCCACGGGGGTGCCCATAGCCTCGGACTTGGGTTTAAAAGGACGACAACATGACTGAAAAGCAGCCGACATTGTTTGTTCCCCATGGGGGTGGCCCCTGTTTCTTCATGGACTGGAACCCGCCTGACGCCTGGGATCGGCACCGCAAATTCCTTGAGGACTTGCCTGCGAGCCTGCCGGCAAGGCCCAAGGCGCTCCTCGTGATCTCGGGCCATTGGGAAGAGCGGGTCTTTACCTTGCAGACCAACCCCGCCCCGCCTCTGCTGTTCGACTATCAGGGATTTCCGCAGCATACCTATCAGCTAACCTGGCCCGCGCCGGGCGAGCCCGCGCTGGCGACCCGCGTACGCGCACTTTTAGAAGACGCGGGATTCCAAACCGGGGCCGATGCTGCGCGTGGCTTCGATCACGGGGTATTCGTTCCACTAAAGGTGGCTTTTCCTGAGGCCGACATCCCCACCGTCCAATTGAGCCTGCGCGACGATCTCGACCCCGAGGCGCATCTTGCCGTCGGTCGCGCGTTGGCGCCCTTGCGCGACGAAGGGGTGCTGATCATCGGATCCGGCAATACCTATCATAACATGGGCAAGATGATGCGGGCGATGAGGGGCGGACCGGACGGCCCGGTGAACGGCGGAGACTTTGACCGATGGCTCACGAGTGCGGTGACCCATGAAGACCCCGCAGTGCGCCATGCCATGCTGGCCGAGTGGGATCAGGCGCCCGGCGCACGCGATGCCAATCCGCGCGAGGAACATCTGATCCCGTTGCACGTCGTGGCCGGGGCTGCGCTTGCGGATCGGGGGGAGAAGACCCTCGAGGATCACGTGTTGGGCGCGGTCGAAAGCGCGTTCAGATTTGGATAGGACCAACCATGAGCTTCGAACTTCCCCCGCGGCAGGGCCCGCGCCCCGACACCACCGATTGCGCCCCGCATGAGCAGGTGTCGCAGAACTCCTCGGCAGAGATCCACGCATTTTTCAAGGAGAAGGCCTTCGCCCTGCCCTTCGTCGAGCGCTGCCGGTCGGGCATCTCGGTGCCCGGCGCCGAAGCACTGGTCTTGCCGGTGGCGCATGCCTGCGGCCCGCGTGAAGCCTTCATGATCGGACGCGAATTTGCCCATGTGCATCCCTCCTATGACGGTTCGTCGCACATGATGCTGCCGCTGGCGGCGGTCGATGAACTCATCGCCAAGGGATGGGGCGAACCGCACCCGATGGCGTCGGCCGGACACATCCCGGCAAATGCCGTCATGGCCTTTGCGCCGCGCGATGGGTCAGAGGTCGACGTCATGATCAAAATCCTGACAACGAGCTGGGACTTCGCCCGCGGCAAGCTGGCCAACCCCGCGCAGGTTCACATCCACGGCTGACTCTCTCTCAAAGAACAGGAATACGCCCATGGCAAGCTTTCAGAACGGACCATTTATCGTCACAGGCGCCTCCGGCCAGCTTGGACGCCAGGTAATCGATCAACTGATCGAGGCGGGCGCCGGTCCGATCATCGCGGTCACGCGCAACGCCGACAAACTCGCCGAGTTCAGGGACAAGGGGGTGGATGTTCGCCAAGGCGATTTCAACGCGCCCGAAACACTGGGTCCGGCCATCGCGGGCGGCAAGCGGATCCTGATCATCTCCACCGACGATCTGGAGCCGGGCAAACGGCTCGCGGCTCATTCCAATGCGATCACCGCCGCACGCGAGGCGGGTATCGACCACATCGTCTATACCTCGCTTGCCAGCCCGGTACCCGAAAGCCCCATCACTTTCAGCAAGGATCATCAGAACACCGAGAAGCTGATCGAGCAAAGCGGCGCCAGCTACACGATCCTTCGCAACAACCTTTACACGGATCTGTTGCTTATGAGCGGACCGCAGGCGATCGACATGGGGCAGCTCTTTGCCGCGGCAGGGGACGGACGGGCGAGTTACGTCACGCGCGCCGACTGCGCCCGCGCCGCCGCTGCCGCGCTGATGAATGCGACCGACCGCGAGGTCCTGGACATCACCGGGCCCGAATCCACCGGCCAGGCCGATATCGCGGCGCTTTTGTCGGACATCGCCGGCAAGGACATCCCCTACGTTCCGATGCCGGCCGAAGACATGGTGCAGGCGATGATCGCAAATGGCCTGCCCGAGTTCATGGCGCGTGTTTTCGTCTCTTTCGACCAGGCAATCGCCGAAGGCTACCTTGATGTGGCCAGCGACGATCTCAAGACGCTCACCGGCAAGTCCGGACAGTCGGTTACCGATTTCCTGACCGAAAACCGGGCGGTGCTTCTTCGGGCGCCGCAGTAACTATAGAGGCGGACAAAATCATGAAACTCTACAACGCGAATTTCTCGCCCAATGCGCTGCGTGTGCGGGCGGTGGCACACGAACTGGGCGTGGACCTCGAAATCGTCCAGGTCGACATCCGGGCCGGGGACAACCGCGCGGCGGAATTTCTCGCTCGCAATCCCAATGCAAAGGTGCCCGTTTTGGAGGACGGGAATTTCGTGCTTTGGGAATCCCGGGCAATTTGTGCCTATCTGGCGGGGCTTCGGCCCGAGGCGGGCCTCTATCCTGAGGGCCGCAAGGCGCGGTCCCTCGTCGATCAATGGACCTGGTGGCAAGCGATCCACCTTGGCCCGGCGATGCAGAAATTGTCCTTTGAGCTGTTTCTCAAAGAGAAATTCGGCATGGGCGATCCCGATCCGACTGTGGTCGAAGCGGAACGAAAAGCCACAGATCAGTTCCTTGCCGTTCTGGAAACCGGACTCGACGGCAAGGACTGGATCGCAGGCGCACTCAGCCTTGCCGACTTCTATCTTGCGACCACCTTCATGTATCGCGATCAAGCGGGGATTTTACTGGACCAGTACCCAGGAGTTGCGAGTTGGATCGACCGGCTAGAAGCGCGTGACAGCTGGCAAGAGGCTGTGGCACCCCTAAGGGCGCTTTTCCGCTGACGTCGTGATCCAGGGGGTAACATACCCCTGACGAGTGCCGAGGTTGACGATACGGTCGGCCGTTGTCATCGCTTTGATCTGATCGTGGGTCAGAAAGTCAACTGACCCAGCCTCCCGATCAGGTCATCCAGTTCGCGGATCATCCGCTCACCTGACAGTGAGCGATCCACCACAGTGGCCGCCAAGGCTTCGCGCGTGCAGTCATCCACGATGCACAACACACGGAACCTTTGGCCATTAGCAAAGGCATCGGACACGAAGTCCAACGACCAACGCTGATTGGCGCGATCCGGCACTAGGATGGGCCTGCGCGTACCCAGTGCGCGTTTGCGTGATCACCTGCGGCGCACGGCCAGCCCTTCCTCGCGATAGAGACGGAAAAGCTTCTAATGGTTCACTTCAAAACCCTCTCTGGCCAAAAGGATGCCCTAACTACGATATCCGAACCGGCGACGTTTATTCGCCAGTTCCCGCAGCCATTGGCGCAGGGCGTGGTCGCTCCGATCCTGATTCCGATATGACTGGGAGTTCCATAAGTCCTTGATCCAGGCCTGTGGGTCACAAAATCTGTTGTCGCTTCATGCAGTTCTTTACGAAAAATATCTGCGGTACCAGATGTTGGTTCTTACATACCGTGGGCAAGAAGCCGTGGAAGAACATCGAAAAAGGCCTAGTCCACATGCTTGCGGCCTTCTGACGTTCTGCGAACTTGGCTGGCATGACCCCGGGTCCGACGCGGATAGCGGACTTAACTCTTGCTGCGGGTCTTAGGCGCGCCGCTTTCGCCCGAGAAGTATTCGTCCCAGGTGCGCCCGAGTCATGCGCACTCTTGGCCAAGAGCCAACTTAACATATGCGTGCTTATGCGTGTTCTGGATCACCTTCAGGTCGCTGCTTGCCACATCCGAAACCGCCCCTGCCCGGTCACTTCCCGGATGAGGCCTCGCGCTTCCATCCATGCGAGGTTGCGCTGAACCGCTGCCCGACTGGCACCGGTCAAGGTTTGGGCCATAGGAGCGGAAACGAGGGGCCATTCGGTCAGGGCCGCAAGCAAGTTTGGCGAGGTTTTACCCGAGAGCGCGGCCGTCTCAGCTTCCGCCCGCGTTGACCATGCTTCGAGATCGTCGAGATGTCGCATCGCGGTCAGGCAACCAGTTTCCATCTCATCCAGCCAGCGGGCCAATCTTTCAGCTGGACGGCCGGACGCACGTAAGCCCCCTGCCCCGCCCATGGCCAGCGGCGCAAAGATGGCTCCATTGCCGTCGCTGGCCGCGATCCTGCCAGCAGTCACAGCGGCCTCAATCCGGTCTCCATATCGGCCGAGGCCAGCCAGACTCCAGAGCTGAAACCCCATGCAAGCGCGCGTGATCGGGTGGAGGTCAACCGCGGCTGTCATCACGTCCAGCCAGCTCCCTACACGCTCGTCAAAGCGCTCGGCATTGTCCTCGAATTTCTCAGGATCACGCCGATCCAGGAAGGCCGCCAAATCTACCATTGGCTCCGGACCACCTGTCAGGCGTCGCACGGCCCATCCGGCACGGGCCAGTGCTTCCGAGTCATCCTGCACTCCAGACAAACGCATGGATAACCAAAGCGCCAGCCGATCGGGGCTCACACGATCTCCTGCGAACCAGCTAAGATCCGCCGCCTCGATAAGAGCGAGCCGATGCCGCCAGCCTTCCGGACCGCGCAGCAGCCGGTCATCCAGAGCTCCAAGGCGTCCAGCCAGTCTTGCCAGTCGCGCAGCGTGAACCCCCTCTGCCCTTGCCCAGTGTCGCGTTGCCCTTAAATCGGTTCTGCCTCAATTTGTGTGGCGCAACTATCCTGAGCTTGGAACATTCGGGAGGGATAGTCGTGATTTCAAAAAAGCACTGGTCGCCCGGGAGCGACGTTTCGGTTCAAGGCGTTAAGCGACGTGATTCCGGCGGGTGGCTTGTATCCGGTGTTTTGGCACCGAGAGGCATCTGCCCAGATTGTGGTTTGCATTCTCGGCGTCGTCACGGGTGGCGGCAAAGGCGGCTACAGGATTTACCTGCACTTGGCGACAAGGTAACAATCGCACTCTGGGTCTGCAGGTGGCGATGTCGCGCTTCCACGTGCCCGCGGCGGACTTTTTCGGACTACACCTCGTCAATTGCGCGTCCATTTGCACGTCGAACTTCGCGTGCTGATGACATTGTAGTTCATCTGGGGCACGCCACGGGTGGACGGCCTGCCGAGCGGCTCTTGCGCCGTTTAGGCGTCGGTGTCAGCAATGACACGGTGCTGCGACACCTCAAGAAGTGTGCGGAAAGCGTCGCCCCGCCGCCAACGGTCATTGGCATCGACGATTGGAGCTGGCGCAAGTCGCAGACTTACGGAACCATCATCGTCGATCTCGAGCGGCAGACCGTAATTGATATTCTTCCGGATCGGAGCGTTGAAAGCTGTGCGAGCTGGCTGCGGCAGCACCCTGAGATTGAAGTCATCAGTCGGGATCGTTGTGGCGGATATGCGAAGGCCGCACGTCAGGGTGCACCGCAAGCCCTGCAGGTCGCAGACCGTTTCCATCTCGTCCAGAACCTGCGCCAGGCCATTGAAGAGCAGATGAATATGCATGGCCGCGCCACCGGGCGGGCGCTATTGTCAGATGCCGAAAACATCAGCACGGCCAATCATCTACTGCGATCGCGTCTTGCTCATCGGAAATCACGTGAGGAAATTTTCCGAAACATCCATGCGCTTCGTGATCAAGGGCTGTCTTGTAGCGAAATTGGACGTCGGACCGGCTTCCCGCGTCGTAGTGTGGCGAAGTGGTTGAGCTCCGACTCGCCACCAGACCGCCGCCGAGCTGCATTGAAGCCCACGTCGCCGTGGTATTTTGAGAGCATACTGGCCGATCTCTGGAAACAGGGTATCCGGTCCGGCCAGGAATTATTGGTCGAAATTCAACGCCATGGCTATGAGGGCAGCTTGTCTCATTTGCAACGTCTGCTGGCCGGATGGCGAAGGGATGAACAAACCGTTCTAGCAGGCCCGACCGACACGCCGCTGCCCCTGGCGCCTGTGCGGGACCCGCAAACCGGTCACGCCATTTCGCCGGTTGTCGCAGCGGCGCTCTGTATCAAGCCGCGACGCAAATTGACCGCAGACCAGGCCCAAAAGGTAGATGCATTGAAGGCCGGATCGCCAAGCTTTGCCACGATGCGGAGCCTTGCCATGCGGTTTCAGGGCATTTTGCGCGGCGACCAGTCCGCCCCGCTGGACGCATGGATCGACCTGGCCATTGAGACTGGCATCCCACCAATCATGCGCTTTGCCCGCACGCTGCACCGCGACATCGAGGCCGTGCGCAATGCCATCGAACTTCCGTGGAGCAACGGTCAGGCTGAGGGCCAAGTCAATCGCCTGAAGACCCTCAAGCGCGCCATGTACGGTCGCGCCGGACCAGAACTCCTCAGAGCCCGAATGCTGCCACTGCGCCACACAGATTGAGGCAGAACCCATTTAAGCGCTAAGTGACGCTTTTTCCCGACGCGGATGCGCCATCAGGTGCTGACGCTGGATTCGGCGGATCAGGACATGTCGCGTCTGCTGGGCATCCCCCTGAACGCGCCGGTGGGCTGCCTGGCACGCAGCCTCAAGACGACGGAAGGCGCTTTGCTTTATTCCGGCCTCGTCACATATCGCGGCGACATGGTTCAGCTGGAAATGCCGTTCTGACCCCGGCCGACCGGGCATCGCGACATGAAGGCGAGGGACGCTGCCGCGCCGTCAGAATTCCAGCACGACCTCATCCGCATGCGCGTAGATGGTCTGGTGATAGAACGGCTTGCCGTCCCCGAACCTGGTCTGCGCATCGACCCGGAAGACCGTGGCATCGGGGCACAATTCGAACATCGCGGCCTGACTCGATTGTTGCCGGCAACCTACCACAAGCCACCCACTCTGCGCGGTCTGGTCGATACCGATGACGAAAGAGACATCCTCGCCGAGATCGAGGGCCCGACCAGTGGGCGCTTGCAGGCCGAACGTGGGCGCAAACCGCATATCGACCTGCGAGAATTGGCTTGCCGGCGGCGCAGCCAGAACCTGCGCATCTATGGCGACAGCCATGTGAACGCGGCCTTCACCTATACCCGCACAGGCGTGAACCGGTTCAACTCTGGCGAACGTGGCGCGTGGTATTGCGCCTGGAATGTGATGGTGTCGGTGCGCGAGGTGGCGTTTCACCGGACGCGCGAATTGACCTACACGGGTAGGTTCGAGGATCGCGCACGTTACGTCGAGTTGCTGGCGGATTTCATCGGGGTGATTGACGACATCACAGATGACTCCACTCGTCCGGCACTCAACCCGGATCCCGCCATCGGTTACCCGGAGGGGCAGAGCCTTGCGCAGCAGCTACGACGACACGGATCGCGCCGGTTGAGAAACCCTTCGGCCCGGGCGCCCGCACCGGGAGGAAACTGTCTGGTGTGCTTCGAGCCGCGCGCGATTCTGAACGTGCGCCCCGGCGCGTCCTGGGACCTGGTTTGGGATGGGACGCCAGATTACGCGATCGTGGCTGTTGGTTGAAACGCAGGCCACAGCTTGCATCTGCATCATAAGAACGCGTTGCTTTTTCAGCGTGCACCATGATCGCGACCCGGGTTCAGGCACGGTACGCAGCAACAATTGCTCTTGTTCCGACCGGGCAGCGTCAACGCCTGAATGCAATATCATAAATCGGAATTACCGGTGACTTGCCTGAGCCCGAGCGCGCCGCGCGATGGCAAAGACACTGTCCGCGCCGGACCGGGCGGCGGCAGGTAAGACGCGTCCTGGCCTGCGGTCGGCGCGCCGCGTCACTCCCGCTCTATACGGTACTGGCGCATCTTGCGGTACAGCGTGGGCCGCGAGATGCCCAGAACCGCCGCGACCCGTGTCAGATTGCCCTTTTCCGCAAGGATCGTCCGGCGGATCGCGCTCGCCTCGATGCTTTCCAAGTCGCCCGAATTGCCGCTCAGGATGCTTTCCAGCGAATGCGCCTCGGGCTCGTCGAAATCGCTGCGCAGTTCCGGAGGCAGGTCCTTGACCGTCACGACCGGGCCCGATGCCACCAGGTAGACCCGCTGCACCGTGTTGCGCAGCTCGCGCACGTTGCCGGGCCAGCGATAGCTGACCAGGCTCTCGGTCGCTTCACTGTCAAAGCGCATCCGGGACCGGCCGAATTCCTGCGCGTAATGGGACGAAAAATGTTCAATCAGCGGCAGGATGTCCGAGCGGCGTTCGCGCAGGGGTGGCACGATGATGGTGACCACGCCGATCCGGTAGAACAGATCGCGGCGGAACGACCCCTTTTCGATTTCGAGCCGCAGATCGCGGTTGGTCATGCCGACAAGGCGCACGTCGACGGGGCGGCGCTTGCTGTCGCCCATGCGGTAGATCGCACGCTGTTCGAGCGCGCGCAGCAGGTAGGGCTGCAACTCGATCGGCATGTCGCCGATTTCGTCCAGACACAGCAGGCCGCCGTCGGCCTGTTCGAACTTGCCCGCCCGTCCGCCCCGCACCGCGCCGGTGAAGGCGCCGTCGACATAGCCGAACAGCTCGGCCCCGATCAGGTCGCCCGAGATGGCGGCGCAGTTGAGCGGTACATAGGGCGCATCCGTCTGGCCCAGGCGGCTGTGGATCAGGCGCGCGAACAATTCCTTGCCGACACCGGTTTCGCCCTGGATCAGGACCGAGACGTTCACCTTCGCGGCCCGTTCGGCCAGTTCGATGGCTTCCACCATCTTGGGCGAGGTGCCGATGATCTGGATCGTGTCTTCCGGGACGTCGCGCCGGGGTTGGAGGGTCACCGCCCCCTTTCGGACCAGCGGCCGGGGCGCATCCGAGCGCAGGAACAGCGCCGCGCCGCGATAGGCATTGTCCAGCATCAGCCGTTCGAGGCCCTGCGGCTTCACCTCGGGCGGCAGCAGGTTCGGCAAATCCTTTTCCGAGAAGGCCTCGAGATCGGGCAGCAGTTTGTGTCCGACCAGAAGCAGGTTCGAGGCCGGAAAGCTGGTGTCGTCGACGCCGCGGCGAAACAGGATGCGCCCGTTGCGGTCCAGCAGCAGGACGGACTTGTCGCCGTGGCTGTATTTCGACTGCAGGAAGGCTTCGAGCAGCAGGGTGCGTTCCTGCCGCTGCTGTTCGGCCAGCGCGATCTCGATCTCGCGCGCGGCGGCCAGCACGAGGGCCACGTTGTGACGGCGGAAGATGTCGGGCGGGCCGGACAGGTCGACCACCCCGATCACCGTGTCGTCGAACGGATTGCGGATCGGGGCGCCGGCACAGGTCCAGGTCTGGACGCCTTCGACGAAGTGTTCGGCGGCGTGGACATACATTGGCTTGCCGGTGCGCAGGACCGTTCCGATGCCATTTGTGCCCACGACCTTCTCATCCCATTGGCCGCCAATTTCCAGATGGATGTCCTGACCTTCGTCAAGGATGGCCGCGTCGCCGATCGCGTCGATGATCACGCCCTGGTCATCAGCCAGGATGAGGATGGACTTCGCATCGCTCAGGTGGGGTTCGAGCCGCTTGAAGGCGGCAGAGGCGGCGCGTCTGAGATGGGCGTTGCGTTCGCGGCGCAACGAAATCTCGTTCTCGTCCCGGATCATGCGAGAGGATTGCGTGGCAGCGTTGACGCCCAGGTCCTTGCTGCGCTGCCACGAGGCCAGGATGTCGTCCCGGACCGCGCCCGTCCGCAGCTCGTCGGATTGTTCGGAGGTCACGAAGGTTTCCCAGGCCATCCGGACGTCGCGTTCCGCCGCCCGGTCGGCGATAGAGGCCTTGAGTATGGAAGCGTCCTTGCCGGCTTTATAGTAGCTCGCTCGAGTCATCTTCGGTTGTGCCGTCCTCTGTCTCGGTCCGGGGCGCGGGAGATCCGCCCCCTGAAGGCCGCGTCTCCACCAGCCCCAAGCAGATCCCGAACGTTCGGGCGATGTCGTCCTCCGTGAAATCCGCGCCGAACTCTCGTGACTCGTAGGGGGCCAGGAGAGCGTGGAGTTCGCTGCTGACAGGAGAGAGATAGCCGTTCTCTTCCGTCGCAAGGACAAAGCGACGCGATCCGCCGGTCCTGAGGATCTGTCCCAGAAGCTGGATCTGTCGGCCGGACGTCCGGTCGAATAGTACGACGCGCCCGTTCGGGCTTACTCTGACATGGGGGTCGGGATCGTCGGTCACCTTGGGTGCCGACATGGTATAGATCAGGAGGCCATCGGGCTTCGGCTCTTCCTTCCGGCGAGCCTGGTCCTGCCGCATCTTGGTGAATCCGCCATTGCTGATCTGGTCCGCAAGCTTGCGGATCGTCCCGGCGTTTTCCGATAACAGCTTTCGGGCCCGCACGTCTTCCGACCGCGATCCCTCACGCTTTGAAAAGATATCCAAGGCGTTCTCCTCCTTAGTGTAGATTAACATTCCGGCCATAACGACGCTACGTAAAAATGGCCGCTTTTCTTCGATGTGCCCAGTTAATGAACACGCTTAGCTGACCGTGGCGGGCCGCGCCGCGCGTGGGCCCAAGGCGACAGTCAGCCAAACCCGAACGCCGGGCGGCGTTCGGGTCGTTCATGGGACAGCGCCCGGCCCATCAGCCGAGGTCGAACCGGTCGGCGTTCATCACCTTGCACCAGGCGGCGACAAAGTCCGCGACGAACATCCCGGCATTGGCGCCGCTGGCATAGACCTCGGACAGGGCCCTGAGCTGCGAGTTGGACCCGAAGACCAGATCGACCCGCGAGCCGGTCCATCTGACCTGGCCGGTCTTGCGGTCCCGACCTTCAAAGCGGGTTTCCGTGTCATCCGCCGGCACCCATTCAGTGCCCATGTCCAGGATGTTGACGAAGAAATCCGCGCTGAGCGTGCCGGGGCGGTCGGTCAGGACTCCGTCCGTGCCGCAGGTCGCCCCGAGCGCGCGCAGCCCGCCGACAAGAACCGTCATCTCGGGCGCGGTCAGGGTGAGAAGCTGGGCGCGGTCCACCAGCAGGGCCTCGGCGGGGTAGCGGAAGCTCTGGCTCTGATAGTTGCGGAAGCCCTCGGATTTCGGTTCCATCGGGGCGAAGGACTCGGCGTCGGTCTGGGCCTCGGTCGCATCGGTGCGCCCCGGAGTGAAGGGCACGGCGATGGCATGGCCACCAGCCTTGGCCGCCGCCTCGATGGCCGCGCCTCCGCCCAGCACGATCAGATCGGCCAGCGAAACCTTCTTGCCGCCCGCCGCGCGGCCGTTAAAGGCCAGGCGGATGCCGTCCAGCCTGTCCAGCACGGGGGCGATGCGGGCCGGATCGTTGGCCTCCCAGTCCTTTTGCGGGGCAAGCCGGATCCGGGCGCCGTTGGCCCCGCCCCGCTTGTCCGAGCCGCGGAACGTCGAGGCCGAGGCCCAGGCCGTCCAGACCAGATCAGCCACCGTCAGCCCCGAGTCGAGGATTTCCGCCTTGAGCGCTGCGATGTCGGCGGCGTCGATCAGCGGGTGATCGACCGCGGGCACCGGATCCTGCCAGATCAGGTCTTCGGCGGGCACCTCTTTGCCTCGATAGCAGGGCTTGGGCCCCATATCGCGATGGGTCAGCTTGAACCAGGCGCGGGCAAAGGCCTCGGCGAAGTCCTCGGGGTTCTGGTGGAACCGCCTGGAAATCGGGCCATAGATAGGGTCCATGCGCATGGCCATATCGGCGGTGGTCATCATCAGCGGCACGGTCTGGCCCGACCCGTCGACCTGCGGCGCGCGGTTGTCGTCCTCAAGCCCCTTGGCGTGCCAGATCTGCGCACCGGCGGGGCTTTTCGTCAGCTCCCACTCGTAGCTGAAGAGGACATCGAAATAGCCCATGTCCCATTTGGTCGGGTTGGCCGTCCACGGCCCTTCGATGCCCGAGGTGGTGGTGTCCACGCCGCGACCGGTGCCGTGCCTGTTCAGCCAGCCAAAGCCCATGTCCTGAAGCGGGCCCGCCTCGGGCTCGGCACCGACCAGCGCCGGATCGCCCGCGCCATGGGCCTTGCCGAAGGTATGGCCGCCCGCGACCAGTGCGACGGTTTCCTCATCGTTCATCGCCATGCGGGCAAAGGTTTCGCGGATGTCGCGCCCCGAGGCGATCGGGTCGGGATTGCCGTCCGGGCCTTCGGGGTTCACGTAGATCAGGCCCATCTGCACGGCGGCCAGAGGATTGTCGAGCTCGCGGTCGCCCGAATAACGGCTGCCCGGCTTGTCCGACGTGGCGAGCCATTCGGCCTCGGACCCCCAGTAGATGTCCTCCTCGGGGGCCCAGACATCCGCCCGGCCGCCGCCAAAGCCGAAGGTGCGCCCGCCCATGCTTTCGATGGCGACATTGCCCGCGAGGATCATCAGGTCGGCCCAGCTGAGCGCATTACCGTATTTCTCCTTTATCGGCCAGAGCAGGCGCCGCGCCTTGTCGAGGTTGCCGTTGTCCGGCCAAGAGTTCAGCGGCGCGAAGCGCTGGGTCCCGGTCGAAGCGCCGCCGCGGCCGTCTGCGGTGCGGTAGGTGCCCGCCGAATGCCAGGCCATGCGGATGAAGAAGGGCCCGTAATGGCCGTAATCGGCGGGCCACCACTCCTGGCTGTCAGTCATCAGCGCCGTGAGGTCGGCCTTGACTGCATCGAGGTCGAGCGCCTCGAACGCCTTGCCATAGTCGAAGTCCTCGGGCATCGGATCGCCGCCGCCCTGGGACAGGATCCGCAGGTTCAGCTGGTTCGGCCACCAGTCGCGGTTCGTGCGTCCCGCCACGTTGGTGGCATTGTGCATGACCGGGCAGCCCCCGGTCATCTTGATGTCGTTTCCGTCCATGTCATTCCCTGTCGTTCTTCTTGGGTCATTGGGGTCGGCCCGGCGCGCGGGGCGCCGGGTCGGGGTGATCGGGCGATCAGATCTCGCCGCGCGCCATCGCGCCGCGGATGTACTCGGCTTGGCGGATGGCAAGCGCCACGATGGTCAGGGTCGGGTTCTCGGCCGCACCGGTGGTGAATTGCGAGCCGTCCGACACGAAGAGGTTGGCGATGTCATGGGTCTGGCCATGCCGGTTCACGACACCGTCCTCGGGCCGCTCGGACATCCGGTTGGTGCCGAGGTTGTGTGTCGAGGGGTAGGCCGGCGTCGGAAAGGTCCGTACTGCACCGACCGCATCGTAGATTGCTGCGCCCTGCGCATAGGCGTGGTTGCGCATCGCGATGTCGTTCGGGTGATCGTCGAAATGCACGTTGGGCGCGGGCAGTCCGAACTGGTCCTTGACGTCGGGGCTGAGCGTGATGCGGTTCGCCTCTTGCGGCATGTCCTCGCCGACGATCCACAGGCCGGCCATGTTGGCGTAGCCGTCAAGCGCCGAGGTGAATTCGCGCCCCCAGCCGCCGGGATCGAGGAACGCCGCCATGAACGGCAGGCCGATGCTGAGCGTTTCCAGCTCGTAGCCGCCGACAAAGCCGCGCGCGGGATCGTGCCGCGCCTCGTCCTGCACGATGCCGGCCATGGTGGTGCCGCGGTACATGTGCACCGGCTGCTCGAAGACCGCGTAGACCGACCCGGTGGTGTGGCGCATGTAATTGCGCCCGACCTGGCCCGAGCTGTTGGCCAGCCCGTCCGGGAACATGGTCGAGGCCGAGTTGAGCAGCAGGCGGGGGCTTTCGATGGAGTTGCCCGCCACGCAGACCACCCGCGCGGCCTGCATCTGAAGGGCGCCGGTCTCGTCGAAATATTCGACACCTGTCACCTTGCCGCTGTCATCGTGCAGGATGCGCGCGGCATGACACTTGGTGCGGACCTCGAGTTTGCCCGTGGCCTCGCCCTGTTCGATGTCGGTATAGGCCGAAGACCACTTGGCGCCCCACTTGCAACCCTGAAAGCAGAAACCGGTCTGCTGGCACATGGTCCGGTCGCCGGTCTCGTGGCTCATGATCGCCATGCGTCCGGTCGACACCTCGGTATAGCCAAGCGCCTTGGCGCCCTTTTCCAGCACCTTGAAGTTGTTGTTCCCCGGCAGGCCCGGCCAGCCGTTGGTGCGGGTCACGCCCAGCTTCTTCTCGGCCAGATCGTACCAGGGGGCCATCTCGGCGCCGTCGATGGGCCAGTCGAGAAGGTTCGCGCCGGGCACCTCTCCATAGGTCGTCGCGGCCTTCCACTCGTGGTCCTGAAAACGCAGGCTGGCGCCCGCCCAGTGCACGGTCGAGCCGCCGACCGCCTTGACGATCCAGGTTGGCAGGCCGGGGAAATCCCGGGCCACGCGCCAGTCGCCGCTGGTGGTGCGAGCGTCGGTCCAGGCCAGCTGGCCGAAGCTCTCCCATTCGTCGTTGATGTAATCCTCGGGCAGGTAGCGCCCGCCGGCTTCCAACGCGACGACGCTTACCCCCTTTTGCGCAAGCTCGTTGGCCAGGACGCCGCCACCGGCGCCGGTGCCGACGATCACGACGACGCTGTCGTCGGACAGGTCAAATGGTGCAGACATGCGTACTTTTCCTTCTGCTCAAAGCCAGGTGATGTCGTCGAAGCCACGGTCGATGTAGCCGCCGTGGGAAAAGCTCTCGCCTTCGTAGCCAAAGAGCGGCCAGACCGCCTTTTGGTTGTAAAGGCCGGTGACAAGCCCGCTGCGAACTGTCTGGAAGAAGGCGCTGCCCTCGATCGACCGCAGCAGGTCGACGCGGTCGCGTTCCCAGCCTATGTCGAGATAGTGGCCGTGACCGCGCCCGCGCGCCGCCTCGTTCAGTGCGGCGATCCCGGCTTCGACGCGGCCTGCGGCCTCGACGCTGTCGTAGCCCTTGACCGCGATCACGTAATAAGCGTCGGGGATGCGGTCATGCGGGTAGATGTCGCGCGCCATCTGGACCAGCGTGGCAAAGGTGGACGGCTCTAGGTGGCTGGTTTCGGCCGCCCAGGCCGCATCGGGCGCGGCGATGAAGCCTGCGCCCGCCACGAAGCTGGCTCCGACCGCGCTGGCGCGGGTCAGAAGCTGGCGCCGGGTCAGCGCCCGGAAATCTGGGGAACGGGTCATGGGTCTGTGTCTCCTCCTGGAAAGACGTTTGGATTTCAGGAAAAACGCCCGCCGCGCTCGAGCACTTCGATCTGGTAGCCGTCGGGATCGGCGACAAAGAAGAAGCGGGCGACGCGGGTTCCGGCCGGGGCGAAGTCGACCAGCTTGCGGGGGGCGAGCCCCTCGGCCTCGAAACGCGCATGTTCGGCGTCGAGATCGTCGACCGAGACGGCGAAATGGCCGTATCCGTCGCCCAGGTCGTAAGGCGCCTTGCGGTCCTTGTTGATCGTCAGCTCAAGCTCGAACCCGGAGTCGGCGTTGCTGAGATACACCAGCGTGAAATCGGGAAAATCGAGCCGGTCGGCGACCTTGAGGCCGAAGGCCCGATCGTAGAAATCGACCGAGCGCGCCTCGTCGAACACGCGGATCATGGAATGGATGGCTTTGGCCATGTCGTCCTCGCTTGGGTCGTTGAGGGTGGGGTGCGGCCGACGTTCCGCCGGCCGCTGGGAGTTCACCGGTCGGCGGAGGGGCTAGGGGACAATGACGCCGCGCCCGGTGAATTTGCGTGCCTTGAAATCGGCGATGGCCTGGTTGATGTTTTCGAGTTTGTATTCGGTCTGGTGCATCATCACCTTGCCGTCGGCGTTCATCTCCATCAGCTCGACCAGCTCGACGAAATCGCCCACGAGACTGCCGCCGATCTTGATCTCGTTCGCGACCAGCTCGAGCGTGGGCACCCGCACCTCGCCGCCATAGCCGACCATGATCAGCTCGCCGCCCTGGCGGAGCATCTTCCAGCACAGGTTCTCGGTGCCGTGTTCACCGACGAAGTCGATGACCACATGCGCGCCGCCGCCGGTCAGGTCCTTGACCTCGTCCACAAGGTTGGCGCCGCCGGCGATGACGATGTCCGCGCCCAGCTCCTTGGCCAACGCTTGGGCGCCCGGTTCCTGGTCGACGGCGATGACCCGCGCGCCCGACGTGTGCTTGAGCACCTGAAGCGCGATATGGCCCAGCCCGCCAATGCCCAAGAGCACTACGTAGCCGCCCGGGTGCAGCAGCTTCGCTGCCTTCTTGGCGGCGCGGTAGGCAGTGATGCCGGCATCGGCCATCGGCGCCACGCTGAGCGGCGTGATGCCGGTGTTCAGCTTGATAACCGCGCGTTCGTTGGTCTTGAAATACTCGGCAAAGCCGCCGTCGAGCCCGAGACCGGGGAACTTGCCGTGATCGCAATACATGTCGTGGCCGTAGCGGCAGCTCAGGCAGATGCCGCAGGCGTTGAACGGGTGGCAGATCACTGCGTCGCCGGGCTTGACCGAGGTGACGGAACTGCCGACATCCTCGACCCAGCCGGCATTCTCGTGGCCCATGATGTAGGGCAACAGGTTGCCTTCGCCGTCCATGATGTCCTTCCAGACACCTTCGATGATATGCAGGTCGGTGCGGCACAAACCGGCCGCACCGACCTTGACGATCACCTCGTCCGGAGCTGTGATCGTGGGAGGAGCCACATTTTCGATCTTCAGCTGCACGTTCATCGCGGGATCGTATTCGTAGAGTCTCGCTGCTTTCATTGTCTCGTTTCCTTGTCACGGGGCGGGCCGCCGTCTCTCGGGCGACCCGGTGGGGCTGCCGCCTGCGGGTTACTTGCGGCCCAGAAGTTCGGCGCCGCCGCCCAATGCGGGGCCTTCGGTCGGGTCGGCCTCTCCCTCATCAAGATCGCCGATCAGCGTCTCGGTGGTGAGGATGAGCGTTGCGACCGAAGCGGCATTGACCAGCGCGCTGGCGGGAACGCGGGCGGGGTCGATGATCCCGGCCTCGAACATGTCGCCAAATTCGCCGGTGGCGGCGTTGTAGCCATGGTCCTTGGCGGCGTTCACAACCCGTTCGCAGACCGCGTCGGCATCGGCCCCGGCGTTGCGAGCGATCCGGCGCACCGGCTGGGTCAGGATCGACCGCACCAGCGCCACGCCGCGGGCCATGTCGCCGCTGACGGTCAGCGTGTCGAGGCAGGGCGCGATCTGCGCCAGCGCGGTGCCGCCCCCGGCCACCACGCCGTCCTCGGCCGCCGCGCGGACCGCGCACAGCGCGTCCTCGATCAGCTGGATCGTGCGCTTCTGCTCGACCGGGGTAAAGCCGCCGGCGTAGATGATCGCGCTGCCGCCGGTCAGCTTGGAGAGGCGCTCGCGCAGCTTGTCCTTTTCGATGTTCGGCGGGGCGACGTCATGCTGGCGCTGCACCTGAGCGCGACGTGCCATGATCGCTTCCGGATCGCCCTCGCCGCGCAGAATGGAGGTGTGCGAGGCCTGGGTCCGCACCGTCTCGGCCCCGCCCAGCTGGGCGCGGGTCACGTTCTCGATCTTCTTGCCGAGATCGCGCGCCAGCACTTCGCCGCCGGTCAGGATGGCCAGGTCATCCATCATGGCCTGGCGCCAATGGCCGTATTCGGGCGGATGCACGATCAGGTATTTGCCCGCGCCGCCATTCTCGAGCAGGGTGATGACCACCTCGGGCGCGATCTCTTCGGCAATGATCAGCAGCGGGCGGTTTTCCTCGTCGGCGATGCGCCGCGCGGTGTCGAGCACCTCGGGCTTGAGGATCTTCTGGTCCGTCATGAGGATAAGCGGGTGGCGCAGCACGGCTTCCATGTGCTCGCGGTCGGTGACCATGTGGTGCGAGATGTAGCCGCGTTCGAAGGACATGCCCTCGACCACTTCCATCGTGGTGTCGATCGTCACGCCGAAATCGGCCGAGATCACCCCGTCTCGCCCGACGCGCTTGTAGGCCTCCGAGACCAGCGCGCCCAGCTTGGGGTCGGTGGCCGAGACGCGGGCGACGGCCTGCAGATAATCCGTGGTTTCGGTGCAGTCGCGCGACGAGGCGTCGATGGCCGCGACGATGGTCTGCACCGCGAGGTCGATTCCCCGGCACAGATCGACCGGACGCACGCCGCTGTCGGTCAGCTCGACCCCGTTCTGGATCAGCGCATTGGCCAGCACGATGGCGGTGGTCGTGCCGTCGCCGGCCACGTCGTTGGTCTGCATCGAGACTTCGCGCACCACTTGGGCGCCCATGTTCTCGAACCGGTCGCGCAATTCGATCTCGGTGGCGATGCTGACCCCGTCACGGGTGACCAGCGGGGTACCGACCGGGCGGTCGACCATCGCGTTGAGCCCCTTGGGACCCAGGGTCGGCTCCACCGCCGCCGCCAGCCGCGCGACCCCGCGCGCCAGGCATTTGCGGGCGGACTTTCCATGCACCATGAGTTTAGCCATATCTTCCTCCTTGGACCCAGGGGATGTCCCTGGGCCTCCTCTCTTTTTGTCGTGTTGTGTCAGTACGCTGGCGGCCCTAGTGCGGGCCGGGTTTCGGCATGTCTCGCGGCGGAACACGACCGGCGATGAAATCGACCAGCGTGGGGCCGTCGGGGCCGATCTCGACCTCTTTGTAGCGGGTCTTGCCCAGCCCCCGGCAGAGCGCACCGTTGAACTCCATGTTGATGCGGGTGGCCCGCAGGCGGCCTAGATGCGCGGGCAGGTCCGCAGCGGCGATCCGCCCGCCGTCCCATGTCGGGAAGGCAGGATCGCTGTCGCCCCGCGCAAGCCCCTGCACCCCGAGGATCTCGAGATAGCGCGGCATTTGCCGCTGCGCCTCGGCGCCGGCCACGTTCAGGTGCCGCAGCGTGCCCAGCGTCATCCCGACGATCTCGGCATCGCTGCGCCCCATCGCGCGCAGGCCCAGCATCACCGCTTCTTGGCGCCGGTCATACGCCTTGGCCATGAAAGTCTGCACGACCTCTTTCAGCACGGCCCCGCCGCATTGCTCGGCAAAGATCTCGTGGAAGGGCCGACCGCTGTTCACGCCTTCGTTGACCTCGTCGCCAAGGCAATGATCCATGAGGGTCACGGTCATGTCCTTTACCCAAGGCAGGGACATCACCTGCGCGCGGATGCCGAAGGCCATCAGGAAGGCAAAGTTGGGCGAGCACCAGTAGGTCGGCAGACGGAAATCGACCCGGACGGCCAGGTCGTCCGAGATCTCGACCGCCTGCACGAACTCCATGTCGGTGATCGGCTCGTCGAGTTCGGGATCCGAGACTGCCGACAGGCAGTCCCAGACCTCGAGTTCACATTCGGCCATTACTTGGGCTACGAGCATCCGATCACTCCGCCGCGATCTGCACAGGGGCGCCGGCAAGCTGCTTTTTCTTCGCCTCGACATCGATGCCGTAGAGTTTGGCCGCGTTGAGCCCAAGGATCTTTTCCTTGACCGCGTCGGTCAGCTGAACGCCCCCGCGCTCGGCCGAGATGTCCTCGGGGATCTGGTAGGCCCAGAACTTCTCGACCAGCCATTGCGGCGTCCAGATCGCGTAGTCCGATCCGAACAGGATCTTGTCCTCGCCGACCCACCACAGCAGTTCGGCCATGATTTCGCCGAAATAGCGCGGGCGCGAATGGATGAAGGGCATGGCCACCGCAAGCCCGGCGTAGACATTGGTTTCCTGCGTGGCGATCCAGCAGAAATCGTCCAGCCGGGGCAAGCCGCAATGCTCGACGATCCAGTTGAGGTTCTGGAAATCGGTCGCGGCATAATCCACGTCATCGACGCTGAAGGCGTCCTTGGACAGCGGGATGATGGTGGGGCCCTTGTGGACGTGGATGTTCTTGATGCCCAGCTTCTCGCACAGCTCGAAGCACTTGTAGGCGGCCGGGTCGTTCAGCGCCCAGCCCTTGCTGTCGCCGTTCCATTCCGCCGTGTACATCTTCACGCCGGAAATGTCGTAGGTCTCTTTCATCCAGTGGATGTATTCCAGTGCCTTCTCGCCATCGCGCGGATCGAAGGAGCCGTTGACGATGAACCGCTCGGGATGCCGCGCGGCCATGTCGTTGGCCCGCTTGAGACAGCCGAAACCGGTCTTGTAGAAATCGCGCAGCACGGTGGTCTGAATGATCGCCATGTCGTCCGGCCCGTCGACAAAGAGATCGCGGTAGATGTCTTCTTCCGAGTATTTCTCGAATTTCGACTTCTCCCAAAGCTGGTCTTCGGGGCTGAGGTTGGTGTGATAGGCATAGAAACAGTCGATGAATTGCTTGCCGTGGACGTTCGACTGGTTCTCGGGGCTTCCGTCCCAGAAATGGGTGTGGCCGTCGAGAACGAAGATCTCTTTGCCGTCAGGTGTCTTGTACATGGGTTCTCCTCCCTGGTTTGCATGACCGGTCTTGGGTCAGGTGGTGATTGCGACCTTCAGCACGCCGTCGCGCTGGTTGCCGAAGAGGTCATAGGCATCCTCGATGTCGTCGAGGCTGTAGCGGTGGGTGACGAGCCCCTTGAGATCGACCCGGCCCGAGCGGACGACATCCATCATCCGCCGCATCCGCTCCTTGCCGCCGGGGCAGAGCGCGGTGCGGATCGACTTTTCGCCGAGCCCGGCGGCAAAGGCATCGAGCGGAATCGTCAGGTCGCTGGAATAGACGCCAAGGCTCGACAAGGTGCCGCCTGGGCGGATGACGCGCAGCGCCGCCTCGAAGGTAGCCTGCAGGCCCAGGGCCTCGATGGCCACGTCCACGCCGCGCCCGTCCGTGAGCTCCATGATCGCGCCCACGGGATCGTTCGAGGCGCCGATGTTGACCACGTCGTCCGCGCCCATCTTTTGTGCCATGGCCAGCCGTTCGGGGATTCGGTCGACGGCGATGATCCGGCTGGCACCCATCAGGCGGGCCCCGGCGGTGGCGCAAAGGCCGATGGGCCCCTGGGCAAATATCGCAACCGTGTCGCCGATCTTGATGCCGCCGTTCTCGGCCCCGGCAAAGCCGGTCGACATGATGTCGGGGCACATCAGCACCTCTTCGTCGGTCAGGCCGTCGGCGATGGGGGCGAGGTTGGCCATGGCGTCGGGCACCAGCACGTATTCGGCCTGGCAGCCGTCGATGGTGTTGCCGAACTTCCAGCCGCCGATGGGCTTCCATCCGTGTTTCGTGCCCGCACCGTCCTGCGAGCAGTAGCCGCAGAGGCAGGCATGGCTCCAGCCCGAGGGGGTGATTGCGCCCGCGATCACCCGCTGGCCTTCGCGGAACCCCTTGACCGCCGAGCCCAGCTTTTCGATCACGCCGACCGGCTCGTGGCCGATGGTCAGGCCCTTTTCGACCGGGTATTCCCCCTTGAGGATGTGAATGTCGGTGCCGCAGATCGTCGTCGTGGTGACGCGCATCAGCGCGTCATTCGGACCGACATCGGGGATCGGCTTGTCCTCGAGGACGATGCGTCCCTTTTCGACGAAACACGCCGCCTTCATCATGGTAGCCATGGCAACCTCTTGAAATTAATGGGAACGATGGGTGCGGTTGGTCCGCACCCACCGAAAGAAACGATCAGATGTATTCCATCACTTCGTTCATGTCGCCAAAGAGGATCACCGTGTTGTCGTCGACCCGGACCATGCGGCCATAGTGGGTCGAGGTGTTCACCTCGAAGATCTCGGCGGTCATCTCGCGGCCGAGGTATTCGGTGATCTCGTCCATCTTGAAGATCAGCTTGCCCTCACCGTCGATGCGGATGGTGGCGGGGTTGTAGGTCACCGTCACGCTGGGGTTGTTCTCTTCCATGAACTCCGCGATGGCGCGGGCCTCGACGCTGTCGTTCATCGTCACGCCGCACTGGTGCGAGACCTCGCGCGAGGTGAGGTCGATGTCCTTCATCGACTTGAAGATGTTCTGCTTGGTTGCGTTACGCGCTGTGCTGGACATCCCTGTCTCCCTGTCTGGATGGTTAGTTGAGCCCGAGCTCGCCGAGGATCTGAGCGAGGCGCTCGCGCGAGACCTCTTTCACGTCCTGGTACGAGACCGGCTTGGAATGCGGCTGCGACCAGATCGGCTGCAGCGCGTCGGCGGCCTTTTCGGCCAGCGCGCCATGCTTGGCGAGCCAGGACCGGAACAGCGCCTTGTTGTGCGCCGCGTGCTGTTCGTCGTTGGCGAGCAGGTAGATCAGGTCGACCGTGTTCGCGAGGTTGCGCTCGTAATCGGCCTCGGCGGCGGAAATCACCGGCGGGGTGATGAAGTCGTTGTTGGCCGCCGCCGCCTGCATGAAAAAGCCCGAACGGACCAGCTCGCCCACCAGCGGCTCGAACACGATGTTGATCGCGAAATACTGCTCGAGATAATCCTCAGAGCCCATGATCGTCTCGATGGCCTCGCGGCAGGGCTGCCAGATCGGGTCTTCCAGCCAGGTCTTCTTGCCCAGCTCGTCGTCCCAGCCGTCGATGTCCATGCCGATCTCGGCCAGGTACAGCGTGATGTCCTGCGTCAGGCGCATCTTGTACGACGAATTGGTCAGCGTGGCGTTGTTGATCATCTGGGTGTAGCCGTAGCGCTGCGCCTGCATGAGCGACGTGCCTAGGCCGAATTCGGCGTGCTTCCAGGCGCCCAGATGCTTTTGCAGAACGGTCTGCCAGACCTTGTCGAACACCTTGTGTGCGCCGGCCTTGCGGGCGTTGGTGATGACGTTCTGCACCATGGTCTCGATCTTGGACTGGCGCTGGTAATGCGTCCGTTCCCATTCCTGATCGGGCGCGCGGAACGCGTGCCAGTTCGATGACAGCGCCGCGGTGTTGTCCTTGCGATAGGCCCCGCCGCCCTTGCCGCCCTCGAACTCGATGATCCAGTTCTGGATCAGGTAGCGTTCGGGATCGGGCTGCACGTCACAGGTGACGTCCTCGTAATGGGTCGCGCGCTTGCCGCGCGGGGTGAAGTAGTTGTACTTGCGGCTTTTCGAGCCGACGAATTCTGCGGCGCCCGCGGCACCGGAACCCACGGAACTGGATGTTGCTACCATTGTAGCCTCCCTTGGTTGGTTGAAGTCACGTCACTAGCGTTCGGGCCGGTATCAGTGGCCCGAAGAACCGGAAGTGGGCGTGAACCTGTCGAAAAAGATGCGGTCGGTGTCGAAGTCGTGCATGAAGAGCACCGGCGTCAGTGCATCGATCATCGGCGGGGGACCGCAGGCATAGACGTCGCCGTCCCCGTCGATGCCCAGCTCTTTCAGGTGCCGGTCGACGGCCTCGTGTACAAAGCCGCGTTCGCCGGTCCAGTTGGCATCGTCATCGGCATGGCTGAGCACCGGAATGAACTCGACGGCCGGATGAGCCATGCACAGGGCATCGATTTCGTCCAGCAGGATCAGGTCATCGCGCGACCGGGCACCGTAGAAGAAATACACCGGCCGGTCCTCGCCGCTTGCGACATGGTCGTTCAGGATCGACCAGACGGGCGACATGCCAGAACCTGCACCGACAAGGATCACCGGTCCGTCTCGTCCTTCGCGTCGGAAGCACATCCCGTAGGGTCCTTCGACGCTGACGTCTGCGCCGGCTTTGATTCCGCCGTCGTCGAGCTCGTTCGAGAAGCGTCCGTCGGGGTACTTTTTGATGATGAAACCGAGTTCCTGGGCTTCGCTCGGCGAATTTGCCATGGAGAACGAGCGTGTAATCTCCTCCCCCGCTTCCGTCGTGACCGTGATGTCGACATATTGACCCGCCCAGAATTTGAGTGGTGCATCCAGCGCGATCTGAACGCCTCGAATGTCATGGGTCAGTTTCTGGAAATCGACGATCTTGCCCGAGAACTGACGGACGGGAATGGATTTGGACAAAACCTCCTCGTCGTAGTTCAGCAGTTCGATTTCGACATCGCTGAAGGCGACAGCCCGGCACATCAGGATGTGACCGCTGTCCTTCTCGCTCTCGTTCAGCGCGAAGGTGGAGTACTTGAGCATCTCCGTCTCGCCGTCGAGCTGAACGCATTTGCAGGCCGAGCACTGGCCCTCCTTGCATCCGTGCGGCAGCGCGATGCCCTGGCGGAACGCGGCATCGAGGATGGTCTCTTCCTCTTCGACCTCGAATTCGACGCCCACCGGCTCCAATCGGACGGTATAAACTTCCGTCATTCTTCCCTCCCTTTAAACGGCGCGCGTACGCCGGCGCGGCCGTATGTCCGGGAGCCGCGGGCGCGGCTCCCGTCCCTGTTTCAGTTGCAGGGGTTGATCGTGAAGCCGCGGCGGTACTCGGCGACATGCGCCTCGCGTTCGCTGTCGGACATGGAGCGCAGCATGTTGAGCGGCGAGCGCAGGGTGTGCCCGCGGACGTGCTCCAACTTCCACATGTCCTTGTTGTCGAACCGCAGGTGCGGTTGCGGCACCAGCGTTTCGCCGTCCTCGCGAACGAAGTTCAGGTCCTTGATCGCATCGGCAAGGTCCCAGCCGTCATAGACGGTTTCCCACTCGCGCTTGCCGGAGAACTTGCCCATCGCCGGGGTCGGACGGCCCTGATACTCGTCAGAGAAGGCCTCCACGGCGGTCCAGCGGTCGAGCTCGTGAGCGAAGGTGTGCAGTTGCCCGTCGATTTCGTCGACCACCATGTCCTCGCGGATAAGGCAGGGCACGAGGCACGACCAGCAGCGGTGCGGATAGACGTAGCCGGTGTCCTGGTTGAAGGTGATGACGGTCTCGCCCGGCTTCGACAGCTTGGCGTACCACTTCCAGAACTCGCCGAATTCGGCGTACCAACCCGGGTACTTGTGCTCGAACCATTCGAAGTCCTTGTCGGTCTGGGCTTCGATCCGCCAGAAGTTCACCGGCCAGCCCACGGCAAAGAACTGGGCGACCTTGTGGACGTAGTTCTTCTTGGTGATCCGGTTCCAGGCTTCCTGCACGTCGTCGTGGTGGATCTTCACGCCGTACTTTTCGAGCGGCAGCATGTAGGTCCGGTAGTAGTCTTCAAAGATCCAGCGGTGCCACATCTCCGCGTAGGATTCCTTTTCCTTGTCGCGGTTGGTGGTGCCGTATTCGATGAAGGTGCCGATGGCGGCATCGACGATCGCGTGGTTCTGCCAGAAGGCGTAGCGCAGGTCGCGTTCCAGAAGCAGGTGGTTCTCCGGCTCCTTCAGCGCGGCCATCAGCAGCGAGTGGCCGTTGCCGATGTGGCGGCTTTCATCCGACTGCACCGACAGGAACACCGTGGGCAGCGCGTAGTCGCCGTTGCGCGCAGCTTCCGACGGCATGGCCACGAAGAGCGTGTTGGTGAAGGCTGTTTCCGCCACCACGGTGAGATACATGCAGGCGGCGGTCATGGTGTCGCCGGTGATGAACCCCTCGCCGAACTGGCGGCCGATGGTGGTGGCGTAGCACTTGCCAAACGCCTCTTCGGTGATGTCGAAGCCCGCCGGGTCGATGTAGTTCTCCATGTACCACTTCTTCAGGTTCATCTGAATCGTGGAGTGACGGAATTCATCGACCATCTGCATGGTGAAGCCGGTGCGCAGATCCTCACCCGGAGACAGGCGGGCCACCATGGCCATGGACCGCGCAGCAGAGATTTCCGGGAAGGGGATGATCGCCAGGAACAGCTTCATCCATTCGATCCAGCGCGGCTCGACGTTGCGGAACATGTCGCCCCGCAGTGCGGCATCGAGCGCACCGTAAACCCGGTTGTCCTTTTCTTCTTCCATCGGGAAGTAGGACCGCAGGACCTGCTTCATCGGGTCGCGCGGCGCCTTGGTGATCTTGTAGTCCGTCGGGAAGGTCGCCGCTTCCTGGACATAGGAGGGATTCCAACCGAGGTCGGCAATCTTCTTGGTCGCCTCCCCGACCGAGATTCCACGCTGAGACGTGATCTTGTTAAGCGTCAAAGTCATGCGATGAGCCTCCTTAAAGCTCTCGGCCGGTTCGCCGGCCACATGTGGCGTCTTGCGCCATTTCGGTACGCACAGCGCGCCGGGCGGCGGCTGCAAGGTCTCTCGGCAAAGGTGCGGAAATTTGAAACGCGGTGCGCGGTGCGTCGGGCAAGGCCACGTCCGGCGTTTCTCCTCCCAGTCCTTCGTTCTTCGGCGATCCTCCTCCCTGGAGTTCCGCCTGTTGTGCCCTTGTTGTTGCAAGGACCGTTCCAGAGAGGCTAAATGTGCATCTGCAGCATGAGTTTTTCTTATAACCGACTGACATTGCGGTGTTTTTACGAGATTTTTTATTTCAGGCAGAAGATATGCAGATGCAGCATTGGCGGGCTCGGCGGCGAGTGTTTCGAACCTTTACACCGGGCGTTACACAGGGCCGGTCCGGACGTTACACCGCCGCGTTACACACCCATGGCGCGCGCCGGGATGCGCGGCCCGGTCGGCGGGGTCCGGCCATGAAAAAAGGGGCCCTAGGGCCCCTGTCCGCGCGGATGTCCGGATGGGATCAGGCCCGCAAGCGCCGCTGTGCGACCGGGGCAAAGCCCAGTTCCTGCCGGTACTTCGCGACCACGCGGCGCGAGACGCGCAGCCCCTCGCGCCCCAGCCGGTCGGCAAGCTGCTGATCGGACAGCGGCGCGTCGGGCATTTCGGCGGCCAGCAGGGCGCGCAGCCGGGCGATCACCCTGGGCTTGGCTGCGCCCCCGGCGCCGCCGCGCGCAGAGGGGCGTGGGCACAGCGTCCGGGCCTCGACGATGCCGTTCGGCCCTTCGATCAGCAGGCCGTTCAGGACCCGGCTGACCGTGCTGATATGAAATCCCGTCCTTTGTGCGATGGTCGCCTGCGTCAGGGGTTTGAGCGCCTCGGGGCCGCCACGAAAGAAGGCCCCCTGCACGTCGATGATGACCTGAACGATGTGCTTGAGGGCGTTGTGACGCAGATCCATCGCCTGTTTCAGCGCCCGCGCTTCGCCCAGGGCCTGGCGCAGGTCGGGCGACACATCTGCCTCCGCACGGGGCAGGACGGCGACCTCGGTGGCAAAGCGCGATGTGAAGACCGCGCGCCAGCCGTCGCCGTCGGGCTCGATCCGGACATCGGGCGCGCGCATCAGCGTCGGATCGGCGGCAAACTGCCCGCCTGGCTTGGGATCGAGCCGCCGCAACCGGGCCAACTGCGCGGCGACGGTGGCGTCGTCCAGCCCCGCGGCGCGAGCCAGCGCGGCGGGCCCGCCGCGCTCAAGCGCTGGCAGATGCGCCAGCACGGCCTCGGCTTCCGCGTCCCACAGCTCCTTGTCCTTCAGTTGAAGCCGCAGGCATTCCGCTAGGTCCCGGGCGAACAGCCCCGCCGGCGACACCCGGCGCTGCACCAGCGCCAGCGCGGTTTCGACCAGGTGGCAAGCCAGGCCCAGATTGTCCGCGATCTCGGGCACCGGCCGGCCGATCCAGCCCGAAGGCTCAAGCTCTTCGACAAGGCCCAGGATCAGCCGCTCCATCGGCCCGCCGTGGCCGATCAGGCCCGCCAGCTCGTGCAGGACGTGATCGTAAAGGCTGGTCGGCCGGTTCGCCATGCCCGCGTCGATCAGATCCGCCGCGCTGCCTGCGCGGATCGCGGTGTAGCGGCGCTGGCGCACGATCAAGAGCGGGTTCTCGCGGGCCGTCCGGTAGAGGTGGTCGTCCAGCTCTTCGCCCGACATCTGCAACACATGGGTCACATGGCCAAGGCGGAAACTTTGCGTCTGGCTGGGGTGCAACCGGGTCGAAAGCGTCATGTCTGGCCCTCTGCGGAAACATCTGGCCAGATCGCGAAGGCCCGGTTTAGTCTCTGCTCGGCAGCATAAGGACGATCGACGACATGGCCGACTCCCTTCCCAGGGGCGCTATTACGCCGCTTCCCCACACCGCGCCCGAGATGTCCTATCCCGGGCTTTCGCCACAATTGCTGGCCCGCGTGCGACAGCTGTGGTCCGCGCGGAGGCTGGATTTCGACCGCAGCTGGCACGCCGGCATCCGGTCGCTGCCGGGCTTTCGTGCCGTGCCCCGGCCGGATCACCCGGTCGACAGCGCCGCCGTCGATCTGGTGTTCCTGTTCGATCAGGCCTTGTTGTGGGTCCGGGCGATTCATGCGGCGGCGGTCGCGGGCCATGGCCATGCGGTCCCGGGCCTGACCCCAGCGCAGTGGCATGGGCTGGCTGGCGTCACTGCCCGGCTGACCGACCAGATGGCGGCGCTGCGTCTTTTGTCCCTGACCGAACTGCCGATGCCCGCGATGCAGATCGCCAGATCGCTGTCCGAGGACGTGGACACGGCCCTGATCCTGCTGATCCGGCCCAAGCTGGCGCAGCGCCTGGCCGAGTGCCGCAGCGCCGAGGACGCCAACGATTTCTGGCGCCGCCACATCGCCGGCGGGCGCGCCTACAAGGCGATCTCTGAAAAGCTGTACAGCGTGGGCATCGACCATTCCGCCGATACCGACTACGCCAAGTGGCGCAAATCCGTCCTTACGATCCTCAGCACTGCTGTGCATGGCCACCTGCTTGGCACCGCCGGGCACCTGCCCGCGGGGGACAAGGTGCTGGTGAACGACGACAGCCTCTATTTCGCGACGTTTCGGATTCATGAATTCTGCGCCTATGCTCAGCTGGTCACGCCAAAGCTGACTGCGCTGCTGGACAGCACTGCGGACACGGCGCCGGGCACCTTCGCTCCGCTCGCCGCGCCGCTCAGCGCGATCCTGATCAGCCAGATCCAGAGCCTGACCGCGCCCGTCCCGTAGCCGAAGCGCCGGGACCGGGCCGCCGGTCACTAATGCATGGGGTCTTCGGCCTTGCCGATGCGGCCCTGGGCGATCCATTGCGCGGCCAGGATCAGCGCGCCGGTGGCGAAATCCTTGCCGTGGTCGTCGATCATCTCTTCGGCGATCTTGGCCAGGGACTGGAAATAGACGTCCTTGCTTTGCTCTTCGGTGGTCAGTGTCTGGGTCATGGAAGCCTCCTGTCGGGTTACTTGAACATGGCTTTGGGAAAGGCCGCGACGGCGGCCGTTCCGCCGGCGGTGCCGATGGCCAGATGCGCGCCATCGGCCGACCATTCGAGCGCGGTGACCGGGTCGCCCCCGCCCTCGCGCAGCATCATTTCCTCGCGCCGGCCGATCTGGCACAGCGTGACCAGCCCGTTGGCGTAGCCCGCCGCGCAGAGGTCGCGCGCCGGATGGACGGCCACCTTCTCGACGATGGTGAGCCCGGGCTTGCCGGTTTCGACCGGGGTGCCCTCGTGATCACCGAAGGGCAGGTCGGGCAGGCGCCAGCCGGTGACACGGAAGGCGCCCGAGGTCATCATCGCGCCGGCGCTGCGGCTGAAGCCGACTGCCGCGACGGGGGCGGGAAAACCGACGATGCGATCCGCCGCGCCCGTCCCGGTATCGACCAGAAGCACCGCCTTGTCGCCGCATCCGCCGATCAGCCAGCGCCCGTCCGGGGACCAGCCAAGCGGGCCCGGCTCTCCCTCCGTGTCGATCCGGGCCAGGGTCGACAGATCGTCGGTGCGCAGGATCGTGACCCGTCCCGGGCCCCAGCAGGCGATCCGCCCGGCATCGGAGGAGGTCGCGATGGCACGGGTGTCGTGATCCAGCGCCGTCGCCCGGACGGACAGGCCATCCTCGGGCGACAGGATTTCCAGCTCCGGCCCCCGGGCGACCAGAATGCCCTGCCGGTCCGGCAGCGTCGCCAGCGCGGTGATCGGGCCCTGCCCCGCCCGTGCCACACGCAGGGTCTGGCCGCGCGCGGTGGCCCGCCAGACCTCGGCCCCGTCCGAATGCACAAAGGCAAAGCCCTGCTGCGCGACGCGGCACAGGCACAGCCCGGCGGCGGCCTGCGGCTGGTCGGTCCGCACGGGTGTCGGCAGCGCCTTGCTGCGCGGGCGGATCGTCATGCGCCCGGTGTCCGCCTCGACGCGCATCCGCGTTTCGGGGTCCTCGGCATCCTTCATCGGAAGGAAGGCCAGCGTTCCGTCGTCCAGGCCGACCGCGACGGACGACCCGATCGCATTGAACCGGACGTCGCGGACAGGCGCGCCAAAGTCCCAGGACCGGGCGATCAGGTCGAACAGCGACATGGCGGGTGGGGCGTCGTGTTTTGTCATTCTGGCTTTCTCTCCGTGGCTGCCTTGAGTTCGCGGTCCAGCTCGGCCAGAGCGGCCTCAAGCGTTTCAATCCGGGCGCGGCAGGTCTCGAAGGCGGCGTCGACGGCGGCACGCTCTGCCGCGCCGGGCGCGACATCGGCGCCGTCTTCCGCGTCCTTCTGGTCGAGGATCATCATGCCGCTGGCGATCTGGTTTAGCCGCAGGGTTTCGCTGTTGGCCTCCGAGATGGACTGGATCACCGCCAGCCGGGCCGCGAGGATGGTCTGGATATTGCGCGGCTGACCGGTCATGATCCCGGCCCAAACGCTGCCCGACAGCCGCAACCGGAGACCCAAGCCCGATGTTCGACCCCGCCGACGCCCGTTTCCTGACCGCCCTGCACCAGGTCCTTGCCGAGACCGACAGCCCCGAGGCCGCCCCGTGCCAGGCGGCGGCCCGAAAGGCGCTGGACAGCCGCGCGCCGCTGGATCTGCTGGCCGCGCGTGAGGGCGTCCATGCCCTGCCGCGCGACCTGCGCGACCGGATTCTGGCCCAGGTTCACGCCAGGATGGCCGGCGACCTGTCGGCGATCTGGGATCTGCTGCCCCACGCGCCGGGCACGCCAAGGTCCCACTGAGGCCGCCGGCCCGGCGCCGGGACTCCCTTGGATCGTTGATCGCGACATCGGCCTCTCCTCCCCTGAGCCTCCGATTGATGAAGTGCCAATGAATCTATCCAGTGCCCCCCGCGCTGCAAAGGAATCCCTGCGGTTTTCGGAGCTTTACCGCCGAAAATCATGAATCTGTAATGCATCGTTACAATCGCCGGAGGGAGAACGTAACACTCTGTTCCACAATAATTTTTCTGCGCCGCAGAATGGTGGCGGGCAAGCCGGAAAACCGAATCAGACAGTTGATTCGCGGCCCGATCCGGGAAAGGCTGGCCAGGCGATCCAACCCAACGGGGACCCCGCCATGGACGACTTTCCGGACATCCTGACGCTCGACGACCTGTGCCTGCGGCCGATGACGCCGGGCGATGTGCCAGCGGTGACGCGTCAGTTGGGCGCAGTGGAGACCGCCCGTTGGATGGCGGCGGTCCGACACCCTTTCGGGCCCGCCGAGGCACAAGAGATCCTGGCGATCGCCCGGGACCCGCACCGTCGTCTTCGGGTGATCGCGCGCGACGGCGTCCCGATCGGCTGCCTTTGCCTTGTGCCGGACCTGTGGTTCTGGATTGACCCCGCGTTCCGGGGTTTGGGGCACGTCTCGCGCGCGCTGACGGGGGCGATCATGGCACATGTCGCCGCGCAGGGCGCGCCGCTGCTGGCCACCTGCCGCGCCGACAACGACGCCTCTCGTGCGGTCCTGGCCTCGCTTGGGTTCTCACGCAGGCCGGGGGGGCGGCGGATGTTCTTTCAGTCCGAGGGCCGCGCACTTCCCTGCCTCGATCACGTCATGACGCCCGAGCAATGGCTGGTCCTGCACCCGCCGGTCCAGAGCTGCGGCGCGGCGACTGTGCGCCCAGCGACTCAGAAGGATGCGCCCGGCCTTCTCCAACTTCTCCCGCGCCGGGGCGAGGACCCGGGCTGGCCCTCCCCCGAGGCGCTCAGCCGCTTTATCGAAGAGCATCGCTGCCGCCGCCCCGACCTGGGCCTGTTCGTCGTCGAAGACGATATCCGCCGGGTCGTGGGCATGGTGCTGCGCTCCGGCACCGACCCGGCGGCCATGCGGTTCCTGAGTCAGCAGGATGCCGACCGCTGCATGGCGGATCTCGGCGCGGCGCTGCCCGGGTCTGGCGCCTGACGGGACGGGATCATCTCAAGATATGGGAATAGACAGTGTTGCGCGACACGCCGATCTTGCGAGCGGTCAGTGCGACATTCGACCCGCAATGCCGGAAAGCGCGGTTGATCTCGCGGCACTTCGCCTCGCGCACGGGATTGCTCGGGCAGCGCACGGCGCGGACTTGCAACTGGGTTTCCAGATCGACCAGGTTGCGCGGGCGGTCAGCGGCATCGCTGGGGCCCGGACGCCCGCGCGGGACGGGTCAGGCGGAGACGCGCGAAATACGAGGCGTCCAGCACGACACCATCGCAATTGGCGAAGACCGTCATGAAATTGGTCCCGGCGATCTGCTTGCTCAGCAGTTCCAGCTCGGGGCGGACGACGGCGATCAGGGCCGCGTCGCGCGCGCGGGCCTCGCGCAGTTCGGCGTAGGACAGCACGGCGTCCATGGGCTTGGCCGTCGACTCCAGCCCGTAGCCGAGGCAGCGGTGCCAGCTGTCCGCGATGACCCCGGGCAGGGCGCCGTCTGCTACACCGGCGACGTCCTGCACCCCGACCGGGCCAAGTACGACCTCAAGTACTATGTCGGCATGGCCAAGGGGCTGGAGGCGGCCGGCGCGCATGTGTTGGGCCTCAAAGACACGGCGGGGCTCCTGAAGCCCTCTGCCGCGCGGGTGCTGATCAAGGCGCTGCAGGACAAGATCTCGATCCCGATCCATTTCCACACGCATGATGCCTCAGGTATCGCTGGGGCGACGATCCACGCCGCCGCCGAGATGGGTGTCAATGCGGCGGATGCGGCGATGGATGCGCTGCCGGGCAACACCTCGCAGCCGACGCTGGGGGCCATCGTCGAGGCGCTGATGCACACCGACCGCGACACCGGGCTGGATATCGAGACGGTCCGCCAGGTCAGCGATTACTGGGAGGCGGTGCACGGACAGTATGTCGAGTTTGAATCTGGCATGCAGGCCCCGGCCTCAGAGATCTACCTGCACGAGAAGCCCGGCGGGCAGTTCACCAACCTCAAGGCCCAGGCCCGGTCGATGGGGCTGGAGAAACGCTGGCACGAAGTCGCCCATACGGTTCTGCCTCAATTTGTGTGGCGCAACTATCCTGAGCTTGGAACATTCGGGAGGGATAGTCGTGATTTCAAAAAAGCACTGGTCGCCCGGGAGCGACGTTTCGGTTCAAGGCGTTAAGCGACGTGATTCCGGCGGGTGGCTTGTATCCGGTGTTTTGGCACCGAGAGGCATCTGCCCAGATTGTGGTTTGCATTCTCGGCGTCGTCACGGGTGGCGGCAAAGGCGGCTACAGGATTTACCTGCACTTGGCGACAAGGTAACAATCGCACTCTGGGTCTGCAGGTGGCGATGTCGCGCTTCCACGTGCCCGCGGCGGACTTTTTCGGACTACACCTCGTCAATTGCGCGTCCATTTGCACGTCGAACTTCGCGTGCTGATGACATTGTAGTTCATCTGGGGCACGCCACGGGTGGACGGCCTGCCGAGCGGCTCTTGCGCCGTTTAGGCGTCGGTGTCAGCAATGACACGGTGCTGCGACACCTCAAGAAGTGTGCGGAAAGCGTCGCCCCGCCGCCAACGGTCATTGGCATCGACGATTGGAGCTGGCGCAAGTCGCAGACTTACGGAACCATCATCGTCGATCTCGAGCGGCAGACCGTAATTGATATTCTTCCGGATCGGAGCGTTGAAAGCTGTGCGAGCTGGCTGCGGCAGCACCCTGAGATTGAAGTCATCAGTCGGGATCGTTGTGGCGGATATGCGAAGGCCGCACGTCAGGGTGCACCGCAAGCCCTGCAGGTCGCAGACCGTTTCCATCTCGTCCAGAACCTGCGCCAGGCCATTGAAGAGCAGATGAATATGCATGGCCGCGCCACCGGGCGGGCGCTATTGTCAGATGCCGAAAACATCAGCACGGCCAATCATCTACTGCGATCGCGTCTTGCTCATCGGAAATCACGTGAGGAAATTTTCCGAAACATCCATGCGCTTCGTGATCAAGGGCTGTCTTGTAGCGAAATTGGACGTCGGACCGGCTTCCCGCGTCGTAGTGTGGCGAAGTGGTTGAGCTCCGACTCGCCACCAGACCGCCGCCGAGCTGCATTGAAGCCCACGTCGCCGTGGTATTTTGAGAGCATACTGGCCGATCTCTGGAAACAGGGTATCCGGTCCGGCCAGGAATTATTGGTCGAAATTCAACGCCATGGCTATGAGGGCAGCTTGTCTCATTTGCAACGTCTGCTGGCCGGATGGCGAAGGGATGAACAAACCGTTCTAGCAGGCCCGACCGACACGCCGCTGCCCCTGGCGCCTGTGCGGGACCCGCAAACCGGTCACGCCATTTCGCCGGTTGTCGCAGCGGCGCTCTGTATCAAGCCGCGACGCAAATTGACCGCAGACCAGGCCCAAAAGGTAGATGCATTGAAGGCCGGATCGCCAAGCTTTGCCACGATGCGGAGCCTTGCCATGCGGTTTCAGGGCATTTTGCGCGGCGACCAGTCCGCCCCGCTGGACGCATGGATCGACCTGGCCATTGAGACTGGCATCCCACCAATCATGCGCTTTGCCCGCACGCTGCACCGCGACATCGAGGCCGTGCGCAATGCCATCGAACTTCCGTGGAGCAACGGTCAGGCTGAGGGCCAAGTCAATCGCCTGAAGACCCTCAAGCGCGCCATGTACGGTCGCGCCGGACCAGAACTCCTCAGAGCCCGAATGCTGCCACTGCGCCACACAGATTGAGGCAGAACCCAATTAAGGGGTCATCCTCAATTAAGGGCAACGCGACACACGCCTATCTTTAAGCTGCGGTAACACCGAAAACCATCCCCACCGCTGCGGTCGCCGCCATTGCAAGCGCGCCCCAAAACGTTACGCGGATGGCGCCCTTGACGATTCCAGCGCCACCAGCTGACGCGCCCAGACCGCCGAGCACGGCAAGCGCGACTAGGGTCGTGAGCGCGACGATGATTGCAATCTGCGCAGTCGGTGCAAGCGATGCGATGATCAGAGGAATCACAGCGCCAACGGCGAACGTCGCCGCAGAAACTAGGGCTGCCTGCACTGGATGTGCAGTCACGGTGTCCGATATCCCGAGCTCGTCGCGAGAATGTGTACCAAGGGCGTCCTTCTCGGTCAGTTGGACTGCAACTTGCCGCGCCAGTTCTTCGTCCAGACCTCGCTGGACATAGATATTCGTCAGTTCATTCAGTTCGGCTTCAGGCGTCTCTTTCAACTCTTTGGTTTCGCGCGCTATGTCGGCCTGTTCCGCGTCGGTCTGGGAACTGACTGATACATATTCTCCTGCCGCCATCGACATCGCCCCAGCGACCAGACCAGCAAGACCGGCAATCAGAATCTCGGGGCGCCCTGATCCTGCGGCCGCAACCCCGACAACAAGGCTGGCGGTGGAAACGAGACCGTCGTTGGCGCCGAGAACGGCCGCCCGCAGCCAGCCGATCCGGTGGACCATATGGGTTTCGGAGTGGGAAAGACGGCTCACAAGATGTTCTCCTTCAATTTAATGGTCCCAGACCCAGCGTCGGTCGCCGCATCCGGAGCATTTGGCTCTTCGGGTTTGATGCGCAGCGCGCGCAGCGCGTTCAGGATCACAGCCACGTCGATCACTTCCTGAAGCAGGGCTCCCTGCACAGGCGACAAATATCCATAGCCCGCCGCGATCATTCCCGCGACTGACAATCCGATCCCGGCCACGACGCTTTCGACAGCGATGTGCCGCGAACGGCGCGCGATCTCGATACCCGGCCCGAGCCGGTCGACCCGGTCGACCAGCAACACCACGTCGGCTGCCTCTGCCGAGGCGGCCGCCCCGCGCGCGCCCATGGCCACACCCACATCGGCCGCGGCCAGCGCGGGTGCGTCGTTCACGCCGTCGCCCACCATCATGACGGGTCCATTCTTTCGCTCGGTGAGAACGAGGAGAACCTTCTGATCAGGCGTCAGGCCAGCGCGCAGACCGTCGAGACCGAGCCCCTCGGTCACACGCTCGGCCACCGCGGCCCGGTCGCCCGTTGCCAGCAGAATGCGCTCGATCCCCTGCCGACGAAGCCCAGCCAGCATGGCAGCGGTGCCATCGCGCAGGGGATCGGCCATAACGAGATGCCCCGCCATGTGGCCTTCTACCGCAACGGCCACGAGAACCGAACCCTCCGCAAGGGAAGCATGGTCGCCTTCCATACGCCCGACCCGCTTCGCAACGAAGTCGTCGCCACCAACGATGACTTTCTTGCCTTCTACATACCCGACGACCCCTTCGCCGGGAATTTCCGCCACCTCTGAAGGTATGGGCAATGCGAGGCCCCGCGCCTTCGCGGCGGCGACAATGGCTTGCGCAACAGGGTGTTTCGACGCCTGATCGAGTGCCGCAGAGAAACGCAGTATGTCGTCCTCTGTCATGCCGTCGTGGCTGTCTATCGAGACGATCTGCGGGCGACCGTCCGTCAGGGTGCCGGTCTTGTCGAGGATCAGCGTGCGGATGCGCGCCATTGCCTCCAGCGGTCCCGCGCCCTTGATCAGCACGCCGAAGTGCGCCGCGCGCGACAAGCCAGCGACGAGCGCGACGGGAACAGCCAGAATCAAGGGACAAGGTGTCGCCACCACAAGGACGGCAACGGCCCGGATCGGATCGCCGGAGAACCACCAGGCCGCGAAGGCGATTGTGACGGTGACAAAGAGGAAGCCCAGCGACCAGCGATCCGCCAGGCGAGACATCGGCGCCTTCGAGCGCTGCGCCTCCTCGACCAGCCGGACGATGCCGGCATAGGTGCTGTGTTGCGCCTCGCGCGTTGCGGTGAGTTCAAAGGCCTCGCCCGCGTTGGTGGAGCCGCTCATGGCGTCGGCTCCGTGCGCCAACCGAACAGGCAGAGATTCGCCGGTTAGTGCCGAGGTGTCCACAAAGGCCGTATCGGATGCCACCGTGCCGTCTACCGGCACCACGTCGCCCTGCCGGACCAGAAGACGGTCACCGGGTGTGATCTCGTCGAGGGGCACCTCCTCCAGCCCGCCGTTGCGGTGCCGGGTTGCCGTCCGGGGGACGCGGGACAGGAGGTCGTGCATCTCGCGCCGAGCGCGGCCTTCGGCGAAGCTTTCGAGGTAGGTGCCGCCAGAATACATGACCGCAACGACCGCCGCCGCGAGGGTCTCGCCGAAAACCAGAGCAGCCGTCATGGAGAGCGCCGCGACGATGTCGAGCCCGACCTCGCCACGCCCGATGCTGCGCAGGATCTCGACGACGAGCGCGGCGAGCGCGGGTGTGACACCGGCAAACCAGACGAGATCTGCCATATCGCCCCGTCCAGCGAGCCAGAGCGCAAGACCTACGACGAGTCCTGATACTGCCAACAGCAGAATAGCTGTCTTAAGGCGGTCGGTATTGCTGTGTTCCATGCGGCTTATCTTCCCCCGGCTGAGGCGATTGCCGCTGGCTCTTCGGAAAAAAGTCGTCCGACTCCCACGCCTCTTGCCTTCCCTTCATCATCGCGCACAAGGAACAGAGCGTCGAGCCCGCGTTTTCTTGCGAGTTCGGCGCCTCTGTCAGATCCGAGCACCATGAACGCGGTCGCCCAGGCATCGGCTTCGGCACAGGTGCGGGCCACCACGGTGACCGAGGCGGGCGAGGTGATCAGCGGTGCGCCGCGCTTGGGGTCCATCGTGTGCGCAAGGCGTCGTCCTTGCACCTCGACCCAGTGGCGGTAGTCGCCGGAGGTCGCCACGGCGGCGTCTTGCAGCGCTAGGATCGAATACGGCGTCCGGCGCTCCGGGTCCGGCGCTTCGACTGCAATGGTCCACGCCTTTCCGTCCGGTCGGAGGCCGAGCGCACGCATTTCTCCGTCAATCCCGACAAGGGCGTCTCTGATCCCGTGGGCGCGCAGCGTCTCGGTCAGCCGATCCACGCCATAGCCCTTGGCGATGCCATTGAGATCGAGCGCGATGGGCGCGGATTTGCGCACTTGCTCGCCACGGATCTCCAGCACCTCATGCGTCGGACGGCGCGGGGCGTTCATAGCGGCACGGATGCCATCAGGCGCGGCGGCCTCCGGCCCGAACCCCCAGGCCGTCACCGCGTCTCCCATGCCGATGTCAAAGGCCCCGGCCGAGGCGCGCCCAATCTCGAGGCCGAGGCGCAGGACTTGCTTAAGTCGCTCAGGCACCGAAACCAATTCCCCGGCTGGCACAGCATTGAGCCTCATCAGGTCGCTGTCGGGCCTCCAGGTGGACATCTGTGCATCCACGTCATCGACGGCCGCCTGCAGCGCGGCGTGGACAGGCGCCGGGTCAAAGCATGGCTTCGAAAAGAACAGTGCCGACCAACGCGTGCCCATAGTTGGCCCGTTCAGCGCATGGCGTGCGCTCTCAGTAGACATCTTCAACATACCGTCCCTCCGCTTTCAAAACTGCTGGTGTGAGCCCAGAAGGGGAGAGTATCTCAGCCAGCGCGTCAGCAACGCCCGCCGCCATGTCCCGCCCGCCACAGACCATGACGCGGGCACCGTCGCGGATAAGTCTGGAGACTTCGGTGGCATCGTTTCTAAGGGCATCCTGGACATAGTGCGGTCGCGCCCCGCGCGAGATAGCCGTGACAAGACGGGCAAGGCGACCCTGATCCAGCCAGGTGGGCATCTCCTCGCCATAGAGAAAATCGCTGTCCGTGTGACGTATCCCAAAGAACAGGTGGATGGGCCGCCGCCCTGCATTTCCGCGCACGAACCCAGCCAGCGGCCCGACGCCGGTTCCAGCGCCGATCAGGATCAGCGGCGCCTGGCCTTTGCCAGGTTGGAAGCCGGGATTGCGCCGAAGAAACGTAGTCACCATGTCGCCCGGCTCCAGCGCCGTGAGCTGGCCCGAACAGAGGCCGCCAGGATGTTTCTTGACTACGATCTCGACAAAGCCGTCGCGGCGGCTCGAGGCGAGCGAGTAGAGCCGCGGCACGGAACTGCCCTCGGGCAGGACGCCGATCAGGTCCCCGGCCGTAAACCGCGCGAACCCGCTCCCGATCAACCGCTGCCAGAGCGTGGCGCGCGGCAGAGCGAACCGCAGGATCGCCGTCGGTGCCTGCACGTCGGCGCCGTAGTCCCTGCGCGAGACGAGGGTCAGCTTCTCGGTTTTCGGCAGGACAGGCTGGTGCGACAATTCCAGAGAATTGCCAAGCGCCTCGCCGAGTACACGGCCCCAGCGGGCGAAATCCTGTGGCGACTGGCGGTCAATCGTGTCGAGCGGCATGAGTTCGGGCCAGCCCTTCGCCTGCGCCGCTGCCGCGACGGCCTTGGCGAAGGCGCAAAATGCCGGAAAACTGCGGTCGCCGAAGCCGAGCACGGCTATGGGAATGTGAGGCGGAGGATCGGCAGCGTTTAGCCGGTCGAGGAAACTCCTCGCCGATGCGGGCGCAGCCCCGTCGCCATAGGTCGCTGCGAGCACGATGATCCGCTTGGCACGGTCGTAGCGCTCCGGCGCAAAGCCCGACATCGGGCCGACATGGACGCTTTGCCCGGTCTTGGTCAGAGTGGCGTGGAGGGTCGCGGCGAAGCCCCAGGTGCTGCCACCTTCGCTGCCGACGAGCAGGATCGTCTCGGCGCGCGCTGCGGGCTGGTTGCCGCGGATGCGTGGCCGTCCGCGCCGCGCGGCCAGCCAGATCAGGACGCCGGTTACCCCCATCATCGGCACGCCGAGCGCCATCAGCCCCAACACCAACCCGAGTGTCGCCGCACCCTGGCCCGTGTGCAGCATGTATATCGTTTCTGACACACGCTCCCACCCGGTCAGGTCAGACCAGCTCAGCAGACCCCCGGTGCCCTGATCGAGATACCCGGTGCCCCGATCTGTCTTGAGCGTGAAGACATCCGTGGCGTCGCCTGGATAGGGAAAGCTCAGCTCGCGCAGCTCGGCGACGGGTGTTTGCATCAGTGTGGCCATCTGGTCGAGGACAAAGCCCGTCTCTCCGCTCACCTCGGTCGGCATGGCCGACGCTGCGGCGCTGTCAGGAAGCAGATCGAAGGTGGAGGCCGTCATCCATAGGGCCGTGGTGGACGAGAGCAGAAGGCCGATCACCGCGATCCGGGCGACCTCTACATGCAGCCGGCCCGCGAGCGGACCTCGCAGATGCGCGAACCAGTGCCGCCAGCCGCCCGCCCGGCGCGCGACCAGCGCCGCGCCGGAGAGCGATAGGACCAGCATCGCCGCGGCTGCGGCGGCCATAGCGATGCGCCCGCCGTCCCCAAGGAACAGCGAGCGATGAAGGTTCGTGAGCCATCGTTCGACCTGGTTCGGGTCGGCCGACGCCACGCCCGCGCCGGTCGCCGGATCGATCACGGCAGCACCCGGCGTGCCCTGATCGAACCAGTATGCCGTGATGCGGCCCGAGGGCGACCGGCGGATCTGCTCGACACCCGGATAGACCATCTGGATGCGGTCCGCGAGAACGGCCACCATCAGCCCCGCCTCGGACTGCGGCGCGGAAAGGCGCTCAACAGCGGGGAAGACCGACAGTGCCGCGCCGCTGAGCGCGAGCACCGAGACAAGAGCCAGAGCCAGAAGACCCGGCCAGCGATGAAGAGCGCGGATCATGGTTCTATCCCTCACATATCGTAGGCGAAGTTGGCGACATAGCGGCGACCGGCCACGGGGGTGCCTGCGCCTTGCGTCGTAAGAGGGACGGCCACTTCGTTCGGACTGTCTCGCATATCCTCGACTGCGGCGTCGATGTGCAGGGTGTAACCAGCATCGAACAGGGCGTCGGCGAGGTCGAGCGTGATCTCAAGCGTTCGGCCCGCGCCGACACTTGCCCCTGTGATGCCGTTGACCTGGGCCGTGTCGCCGCCGGTCGCCCGGTACCAGTCGGTCAGGTGCTCATAGTATTTCGACTTGCCGCCAGCCATCCACAGGCTGCCGGCATAGGCGCCCGAGGCGTCGGTAACATAGAGCGCAAGATAGGCGCCATCACCGCCGTAAGTGTTGAGGGTCGTGGTCATTGTGACGGGCCGCGCCATGGCGAGGCCGGGGAGTGTAAGCGCCGTGGTCAGCGCGAGCGTTGCGAGAACGGATTTCATCGGCTTGGGTCCTTGTACGAGATTTGAGAGAGAAACCGGGTTCAGTTCACTTGAACCTGCGGTGGCGCGCCATTTCCGAAAAGCCCGTTCTGCGGCGGGGCTACGGTGCCAGCGGGGGCCGGGTTGCGGGCGCTGCCGTTGCATTCGTCATCGTCGTCGCAGTCATCATCATCGTCGTCGTCATAGCGAGAGCCATTCCGGTATTCGTGCTCATCATCGTCGTCGTCACTGCTGACGAACACGAGCGGCAGCGCCGCTTGGGCGTCATCCAACACCGCGGCGGAGGTCTGGGCGAACGTGTCGCCGGGTGCGCGCATGGCGCTCCAGGCAGGAAAACCTATGGCGGTGGTCAAGGCCGTCGAGGCGATCAGAAGGGCAAGGGTCTTTTTCATGGCAAGGGTCCTTTCGTTTGCTGGGATCAATCTGGAGATGCTGCCTGATGTCTTCCTGACGCCGCGGCGATTCGTGCTTCAGCTTGCTGTCAGGAACAAAAAAGGCCCCGCCGATTGTGGCGGGGCCAGAAAGGGCCGTCGGGACAGATCGGCTCGGGGGAACATTCAGGCGATGTCGCCTGGTTGGGGAGCGCGTTTTTCGCCAGTGACCATGGCGCGGGCCAGGTTTTCGCGATGACGGAATGAGGTCAGCACGACGCCCCCCACATGAACGGCGATCAGCAGGAGCATCAAGTTGGCAAGCACCTCATGCACTTCAGCCACGGCACTTTCGCCGCCTTCGCCTCGAGTGCCATATTCACGGCCCTCATCGTCCTCATCGGCAAAAGCAGGTGCGACGATCTGCGGGAGATCGGGCAACATCGCGATGCGGGTCTCGTCCTCGAGCAGCCATCCGGTGAACGCCGTGCCCGACAGGGTGATCAACAGCGCCACAGTCATCGCAGCGCCCGCAGGGTTATGGCCAAGGTAGCGGCGCTCGCGATGTCCGAACACATCACGCAGATAGCCAAATGTCGCAGATGGGCCCTTGAGGAATTGCGTAAAGCGCGCGTATCGGCTGCCGACAAGGCCCCAGACCAGGCGGAAGGCCACCAGACCCGCAACGATGTAGCCTGCAACCTCATGCACAGTGGAGAGCTCCTCGGCGCTGAGATAAGCGACCGCGAAAGCAGCCACCAAGCTCCAGTGAAACACGCGGATTAAGGGGTCCCAGACACGAACCTTTGCAAGTGATCCTTGCGCAGCCGATCGGGCAGCCTTTTGCGATGTTTCAGTCATCCTCATCATCCTCAAATTCGAGTTCGAGAATTTCCAATGTGGACGGGTGCACAGTCACCTCGATCCGACGCCCGTTGGCATCTCGACCGTCGATCTCGTAACAACCGTCGTCGATCTTGACGCGACGGACAGTCCAGCCGTTCTCATCGGCCAAACGCGTTACAGCTTCGCGTGGTTGCCAATCCGCCATGGGCACAAAGCAATCATCTTCGGCCAGCGCCGCCCCAGCGGGAAACACGGCAAGAAAGGTCAGAATTGTCAGTGTCGTCTTCATGGTGCAAACTCCAACTTGAGGCCGTCTTGAACAGACCATCAGCCCTGAACCTGACGGGATCCTGAAGACCGGCTGCCAAAACCGTCAGCTTCACGTCAGCCCGATTGGACAAGGAGTACCTCGACAAGGAAAGGAAACTCGCCTGCCATGCGTATCCTGCTGATCGAAGATGATGCCGTTCTGGGTGCCGCCATACGCGACCAGATCGCGGGCGATGGCCAGTCTGTGGATTGGGTGCAGCGGCTGGACGCGGCGCAAGACGCCATGGCGGGGGCCTCCCATGACCTGGTGCTTCTCGATCTTATGCTGCCGGATGGACGGGGCATCCCGTTTCTCAAAGCCTTGCGCATGCGGGGAGATGTGACGCCGGTGATCATCCTGACCGCGCTCGACCAGGTGTCGGACCGGATCGAGGGGCTGAACGCCGGTGCCGACGACTACCTCGTCAAACCCTTCGACCTTGCAGAGCTCTCGGCGCGCATCGGATCGGTCGCGCGCCGCTACACCGGCAATCCCAATCCGATCATCACCCATGGCATGCTCGATATCGACCTTGCCGCGCGCAGCATTCACTGCGCCGGTAAACCGGTGGCTCTGACGGCGCGCGAATGGGCACTGTTCGAAGCCTTCCTTGCCCGCCCCGGTCAGCTTCTGTCCAAGGCGCAGCTCGAAGACAAGCTTTATGCCTTCGGGGCCGAGATCGAGAGCAACACGATCGAGGTTCATGTCAGCCGCCTGCGCAAGAAGCTGGGCGCGGGCATCATCGAGACAGAGCGCGGGATGGGCTATCGGCTGGGTGCGCCATGAGGATGCCACGCAGCCTGCGGGGGCGCTTGGGTCTGTCGCTCGGGGTGGTCTTGACACTTTTGTGGGTGGCGGCAGCGTCGCTGACCGCCGTGACCCTCCGGCATGAAATGGACGAGGTGTTCGACAGCGCGCTGCAGGAAACCGCGCAGCGCCTGTTGCCACTGGCTGTTGTGGATATCGTCGGACGCGAGGATGATGGCGTAACCCAGCGTCTGGGAGCGATCCGAGACCACGTCGAGTTCTTTACCTATGTCGTGCGTGACGCGCAGGGGCGTATCCTGCTGCAATCCCATTCGGCCGATCCTAGTGTTTTCCCTGCCTTTGAAGGAACAGGCTTTCAGCAGACCGCGACCCACCGGCTCTACAACGAGGATGCCTTGCAGGGCAGCATCCGCATGACGGTGGCTGAACCGCTGGAACACCGTGCGCAGGTGGCGCGTGAAATCCAGATGGGTCTCGGGCTTCCGCTGCTCATCGTGATCCCGGTCGCACTGCTGGCCATCATTCTGGCGGTGCAGGCCAGCCTTGGCCCCGTTCGCCGATTTCGCGCCACGCTGGAAGCGCGCACAGCCCAGGATCTGACGCCGGTTCCCGCTGACGACATCCCATCCGAGATCAAGCCGATTGCGACGACGCTGAACGGCCTGCTGGATCGCCTCAAAGACGCCTTCGACGCCGAACGCAGCTTTGCCGCAAATGCCGCCCACGAACTGCGCACCCCGCTGGCCGGGGCCATCGCGCAAGCGCAGCGCCTGCAATCCGAGACCAAAGACCCGGCGGCATCGGCCCGGGCAGCCGATATCGAAGCGACGCTGAAACGGTTGACCCGCCTGTCCGAACGGCTCATGCAATTGGCCCGGGCTGAAGGCGGTCGTCTCAGGTTGGATCAAGCGTCGGACCTGCGCGCCGTGGCTAGAATCGTGATCGAAGATATCCGGCGCACTGTAGCTCCGGGCCGCATCGTGTTGGCTCTGCCGGATGGCCCCGTGATGTCGGATCTGGATCCGGACGCCTTCGGCATCCTTTGCCGGAACCTCGTCGAGAACGCCCTGCGGCACGGTTCGAAAAATGACCCAGTTGACGTGGCTTTGGCGGCAAACGGAGTTTTGAGCGTATCAAACGAAGGACCGGTCGTAGGTCCAGAGACCCTGGATCGTTTGACAGCCCGCTTCGAACGGGCCGGATCAGATACAGATGGCAGCGGCCTTGGCCTGGCTATCGTCGCAGCGATCGCCGCGCGCATCGGAAGCCAGCTTGTTCTGACATCTCCGCGCCCGGGGCAAGAGTCGGGGTTTGAAGCGTCTGTCAGGTTGCCGAACTTGTCCCGCGACTGTTGAACCAGAACATCAAGTATCAAACTCAAGTCGAGACCAATGTGTGAAAGCAAGTGGTCTGCAAAACGCCCTGTGTCCCGAGCCCGAAGAGTTTCGAGGCCGGTTGCGGTAACAACATTTTGTACAACATCGCCTGCGGGGCTCCGGAAAAGCACTGCAAATAAATATGGAATTTCAAACTACCCGTTCTAACCAGCACTGTACAGTTTGCTAGACCGTGACTCGCCACATGCGGAACCGTCCCTGCCCGGTCACTTCGCGGATCAGGCCCCGTTCCTCCATCCAGTTCAGGTTCCGTTGCACGGCGGCGCGGCTGGCACCCGTCAAAGCCTCGGTCATCGGGGCCGAGACCAGTGGCCATTCGGTCAGCGCATTGCGCAAGGCTGGCGGAGTGCGGCCCGACAGTGGTGCCATCGCGTTCTCCGCACGAGTAGACCAAGCATCGATGTCGTCCAGATGGCGCATGACCTTCATGATGGCGGCCTCCATCCCGTCCAGCCATTGGATCAATCGCTCAATCGGCGTACCATTGGCGCGCAGCCCCCCTGCCCCGCCTATGGCCAGCGGCGCGAAGACCGCCCCGTTGCACTCTCTGGCAGCCATGCGTGCCGCAGTGACCGCCGCTTCCATCCGGTCGCCGTGTTGCCCGAGGCCCGCAAGGTTCCAGAGGTGAAACCCCATGCAGGCGTGCGTGATCGGGTGCAGGTCGGCGGCTTGCGCCATCAGGTCAAGCCAACCGCCCGCGCGATCCGCAAAGGGTTCGGCTTCAACGCCCAAGCTTTCAGGGTCACGGCGATCGAGGAAAGCAGATAGGTCCATCTCTGGGCCGGGACCGCCTGTAAGACGCCGCACTGCCCATCCAACACGCGCGAGCGCTGCGGTGTCGTCCTGTACCCCGGACAAGCGCATGGATATCCAGAGCGCCAGCCGATCCGGGCCAATTCGGTCGCCCACAAACCAGCTGAGGTCTGCCGCCTCCATCAGCGCGAGCCTGTGCCGCCAGCCTTCCGTGCCGCGGCGCAGACGGTCGTCCAGCGCGCCAATCCGGCTAGCCACACGGGCGAGACGCGCGGCATTGCCTGCCTCTGCCTTCCGCCAATCGTCGAGGACTGCGGTTTCACGTGGCTCTGCCCTTGGTCCGACCGGCAGATAATCCGGCTCCTCTTCCATCGGACCGGGCAGGAACCAAAGATCGTCTTCGGACGATTGTTCCACCTCCTCAGCATCGAGGAAGAGAGCATCAGATTCATCATGAAAGGCGGGGGCTTGAGGCATCATATGTGCAAAATACTGCTATTATGCAGTTTACCCAAGGGTTTTGTGGGAATGCATTCTCACACTCTATATAGCACGCGCGGGCGATGGTCGGCGAGGGCTCTCTCATCGCCCTCAGCCTATGGAAACCAAGGGCTTTCCGTTGAGGCGGGCCACAGACAGCGCCCTTGCATCCGTTTACAAACGGTCGTTTATTAGCGACATCTTAAATTGCAAACGGCTCTTTTCCATGCCCCTGATAGGCTATGCGCGCGTATCCACAGAGGATCAGACCCCCCTGCCCCAGTCCGAGGCCCTTCAATCTGCGGGTTGCGCAGAGATCTTTGAAGAGCACGCCTCAGGTGGCAATCGGGCGCGGCCGGTGCTTGCACGTGTGCTGGAGCGGATTGACAAGGGCGACACGCTGGTCGTCGTGCGGATCGACCGGCTTGCGCGGTCTCTGTCGCACTTGCTTGAGGTGATCGAAAGACTGGAGGGCAAGGGGGCGTTCTTCCGCTCGCTCCAGGACCCGATCGACACTGCCTCGCCCCAGGGCAAGTTCACGTTGCAGGTTCTGGGCGCTGCGGCTGAGTTCGAACGCGCTCTGATCCGCGAGCGTACCAAAGCCGGACTTGCCTCGGCACGCTCAAAGGGCCGCGTCGGCGGCAACCCAGGTCTTCGCGCCAAGGACCCTGAAGCGCTGCGCAAGGTACGGCTGGCGCGGCAGGATGGCTACATGGAGCGCCTCAACGAGACCGCGCAGGATTGGGTGCCCCATGTGCGCCGCCTGCGCCCCGATATGGCTTGGGAAGACGTGCTGCGGATCATCAATGGCCCCCTGCCCCATGATCGGCGCTGGACGCAAAGCCGCCTGCTCCGCGCCGTGAAGGCATACGTGGCGGACGGATTCCTGCCGGCTGAAGTGCTTGGGCGCGCCGGTCGTCGCGAAACCGACGATCGCCTGCCTGCGATTGTCGCCGCAATCAAAGGTGCTGACCCCGAGATCACCTTGCAGGCAATCTGCGACCGACTGGAATCCATGCGTGAGCGCACCCCTCGCGGTCGCACCAGCTGGCAGCCTTCCTCAGTCAGAATGCTGCTGGAGCGGGCAGAGCGTCTCGGCCTTTTGTAGGCGGCGATGGTCGGCAAACTACTCCTGTCACTCGGCCAAAATCTTACAGAATCATCGCCTCAACTGGACGAAAACCACGTAAATATCCAACAAAGCCTTGGGGTTAGTTCGCGCGAGCAGAAAATATCTCGAAGGGTATCGGCTTCGCCAGACGCGGCCTTTATCGTTAGGAATCAATGCGTTATATAGCGCGGGCCCCGCGCGGCCAAATTGGTGCTGTGGATAACTTTTGCACTACATCTAGATTCTTCTTGCCGGACTCAGATGTTCGTGGCATTTCCATTCTGACGGCAAAACGCGTCAGACGTGGCTTCGACCGTCAGAACGACAAAGAGCCTTAGCAAAGGCCATGAGAGGCGGCAGAACATGGATGATCGAAATACGGGCTACGCGCAAGGCATAGGCTCTTCTGACATCGGAGCATTCGCAGACAGTCTTGCTGAGTCGCTTGACCGGCAGATGAAAGTTGCGTTCGAGCCAGAAGAACGCAAGTCCTTGCGCCGCTTCAGCTCGACCGAGGTCGCCGAGTTGCTGCGCGTTAGTACGTCGAACCTGCGCAACCGCCACAAAGATGGCAGCTTCCCAGAAGTTCACACTGACGGTCGCGGTCATAGGTTCTACACGGCCGAAGAAGTTGACGACCTCCGCAACATTTTGGCGCGGACAGGCAAAAATGCTGACGCGTACAGACCTGGCCGCCGAGACGGTGACCGTCTTCAGGTCATTTCGGTCGTGAATTTCAAAGGCGGCAGCTCGAAGACAACAGCGACAATCCATTTGGCACACAGGTATGCCCTGCGTGGCTACCGCGTGCTTGTTCTGGACCTCGACCCGCAGGCCAGTTTGACGACATTTTTCGGCTTCCGGCCTGAGCTCGAATTCGCCGAAGGCGGCACAATCTACGACGCATTGAGATACGATGATCAGGTTCCGCTCTCGGAGGTCATCCAGAAAACATACTTCCACAAGCTCGACATGGTCCCGGCTGGCTTGATGTTGTCCGAGTACGAAACCGAGACAGCGAATGCCCTTGCGCGCAGGGTTCAGCCGATTTTTGCAGAGCGTCTTGCTCTGGCGCTAGAGGAAGTCGACTCAGACTATGACATCGTGCTGATCGATTGCCCTCCGCAGTTGGGCTTCCTGACATTGACAGCATTGGCAGCGTCCACGGGCTTACTTGTGACGGTCGTCCCCGGCATGCTCGACATCGCTTCGATGAGCCAGTTCCTCAAACTCGCTTCGGAAACGGTCAAAGCCGTCGAAGAGGCGATTGGACGACATGTCACTTGGGACTTCGTAAAGTTCCTGATCACACGCTACGAGCCGTCGGACGGACCACAAACGCAAATGGCCGGGTACCTACGTTCAATCCTTGCGGGCCAAGTCATGACTGAACCGATGCTGAAGTCGACAGCCATTTCTGACGCCGGCATGACTCAGCAAACCATCTATGAGGTAGACCCGAGCCAGCTCATTCGGAAGACCATTGATCGGGCTTTGACCAGCGTGAACAGCGTTGCCGATGAGCTGGAGCAGACAATCCAAATGGCATGGGGGCGTCGCTGATGGCTCGAAATATCTTCAACCAGCCACCGAAAGACGAGAAAGAGTCGGCAGCCCCCTCCCCTGCCCCGGTCAAATCCTCGAAGCTACCTGGCTCGGTTGGCGGATTGCGGGACTCTCTCCGGGAAATCACTGCCAACTCAATCCGAGATATCGAACCCGACCGGATCGATATGGATGGCCTCCGGGATCGCCTGATCCTAGAAGATAGTAGCATTGAAGATCTCGCCGAAAGCATTCGCAAGCATGGTCAGCAAGTGCCGATCATGGTTCGCCCCTCTGACCAACCGGATCGATACCGCATCATCTACGGGCGTCGCAGACTTGCAGCCATTCGAAGAGTTGGTGGAACCGTCAAAGCGATCGTTCGAACGCTCGATGATGATGCTTCTCTGATCGCGCAAGGTCAGGAAAACAACCTGCGGCTGGATCCGTCCTTCATTGAAAAATCTCTTTTTATCAAAGAGATGCAGGAGGCCGGTTACAAGCCTGGCGTCATTCAGGACGCCCTAGGCCTCACCCGGCAAGGTGTGTCGAACCATCGTGTAGTCATCGAGCAGCTGCCTGACGAACTTGTCCGGCTTATCGGCCCGGCTCATGGCGTAGGTCGACGCCAATGGGGTGATCTTGCTGCACTTTCAGAGAAGGTTCCGCTTGTCGACATTGCGCGTGAGACACTTGCCTCTCTGCCTGACACCACTCCAAGCTCGGACAAGTTTCAAGCCGTCTATGTTGCTTGCTCCAGCAAGGCGCGTGGCGCGGCCGACCAAAGCGCCCGTGGCCAAACGACCGTGGTAAAGGACAATAGTGGTAGCCCTGTCGGCACACTTTCAGTCGATGGCAAGTCGATCGCTATCAAGATCACCCGCAAGGACAACCCGGAATTCGGCCAATGGCTCGAAGAGCGCGCGGAAACCACGCTGCGACAGCTTTTTGAACAATGGCAGAATGAGAGAGGCTCGGGGAGCTGATCCCCGGTCATAACCAAAAACACGAGCAGAGGAGAAAGGCGAAGACCAAAAAGAAAAGAGCCCCCCAAGGTTTCCCCCGGAGAGCCCTCATCATCTGATTAGCACCTGTGATGTAGCAATCTCCGACATACCGGTCAAGAGTCACCGATTCGGTGGACGTCTTTTTGTTGCCTTTTCTCGCCAAAAACAGCGGGAAGAGCCGGGGAAGTTGTGGGCCGCAACGGTCGTCGTTCAACAAACATGGCATTCACAAAGCTTTCCGTTCAGACCTTTGGCGTCGGCAAGGGCACCCCCGCCACGTCAACACCTGAAACCGACATCTGGGCAGTCTTCCGCGCGCTCAGAGATACTCGCAGCCTGTTCGGTCTCCGTCCAGGACATGTTCAAACGCTCCAAGCGATGCTGAGCTTTCTCAAGCCTGGGCATGGAGACACAGTCTTCGCTTCCAACGACGAGATCTGCCGTCGAGTTGGCGGAATCGATGAACGAACCCTCCGTAGGCACATCGATCGCTTTGTTGAACTCGGTTTCATGAAGCGCCACGACAGCCCAAATCGCAAGAGATACCGAGTGAAGTCCTCCGAGGGTCAGTCCATTAGCTATGGGTTGTCGCTGGCTCCGTTGCTCGCGCGTGCCGGCGAACTACTTGCGACAGCCCAAGCGATGGAAAACGCTCGTCGGGATCGCGTGTTTTTGCGAAAGCAAATCCTAACCAAACTTGCTCAGATCGACGAAGCTGACCCCGAGAACGAACTCACTCATCAGGTACGCCGAGTTCTTCGAAGGAAGCTCTCGATCGCGGAGTATCGTACTTTGCTCGGCGAACTGGAGGCTCAATGCAAACAGATGTCCACCGCGGTGGACGCACCAGAAACAATGAAACTGCCCGCCAATGACGGGCAAACTGTCCGCCACCATTCTAAGTCTAAAAAAGAACAAAAAGATTTAGAAAGCGGGACCAACAGCCAAACACCTCCCCTGCAAACGCTCACAACCGTTTGTGACCAGGCTACATCGTTCGCAACGAACTCACTTAGGAACTGGCACGATGTTGAAAGCCACGCGAGAACGCTCGCTCCAATGATGGGAATCCACGAAAGCACCTTCGAAAAAGCTGCTAAGAAGATAGGCTCTCAAAAAGCATCATGCGCCATCTTCATAATTCTCCAGATGAGCAATCGCATCCGAGACTTTGGAGCGTATTTCCACAGCATCACGCTCGGTCGCAGAGAAACTGACTTCAACCCATCACTGTTGTTGGAGAGGCTTTCTCGTTCTGGGGCAGCTACTGCATGATGTCCACCGCGGTGGACATGTTGAGAGGTAGAGATGGGCTGTGAAAGGGGTGACGGGAAGTGAGATCGGAAGAGTGGCTTCCGGCGCCCGTCGTGGAGAAGATCTGATGCCGAAATCTGCCCAGAAAGTCACCCTGTACCCGTCCCGGGACATTCCCTTCGACAAGCTCGTGCTAAGCCAGTCCAACGTACGGCGCATCAAGGCCGGCATCTCGGTCGAGGAACTGGCCGAAGACATCGCCCGCCGCGGGTTGCTGCAGAGCCTGAGCGTTCGGCCCGTTCTGGCGGATGACGGGTCCGAGACCGGCAAGTTCGAAATCCCCGCTGGCGGCAGACGCTTCCAGGCCCTGTCTCTCCTGGTGAAGCAGAAACGCTTGGCCAAGACGACGCCCATTCCCTGCATCGTACGGGATGCCAATTCTGCGATCCTCGCCGAAGACGACTCGCTCGCTGAGAACATGCAGCGTGCAGCCCTGCATCCGCTCGACCAGTTCCGCGCCTTCGTTGCTTTGCGGGAGAAGGGTCAGGGCGACGAAGAGATTGCAGCTGCCTTCTTCGTCACGCCGCAGGTGGTCAAGCAGCGCCTGAAACTCGCCGCCGTGGCCCCTGCCCTGCTCGAGCTCTACGCCGAGGACGAGATGACGCTGGAGCAGCTGATGGCCTTCACGGTCAATCCGGATCACGAGCGTCAGGTTCAGGTCTGGGAGGCGATCAAGTCTTCGTGGAACAAGGAGCCCTATCAGATCCGGCGGATGCTAACGGAAACCTCGGTGCGGGCCTCCGATCGTCGTGCCGTCTTTGTCGGCGTCGATGCCTATGAGGCTGCTGGCGGCACCATGTTGCACGACCTCTTCCAGGGCGATGACGGCGGCTGGCTGGAAGACCCGGCCCTGCTGGATCGTCTGGTTAGCGAGAAGCTTCAGGCCGAAGCCGAAGCCATCGCGACCGAAGGTTGGAAATGGATCGAGGTCTCGCTCGACCTGCCCTATGGCTACAGCCACGGTTTGCGGCGGCTGAGCGGAGACCCGGCGCCGATGACGGATGACGAAGGCGCGGCCCATGCCAAGCTGCTTGCCGAGTACCGGGCGCTCGAGGAGGAATACGAGGGCCAGGATGAATTCCCTGAAGAGATCGACGCGCGTCTTGGCGACTTGGAAGTCGCGATGGAGAAGCTCGAGGCTCGGCCGCTGATCTTCGACGCGGAGGACATCGCGCGGGCAGGGGCTTTCGTGACGCTTGATCGCGATGGCGAGCTTGCAGTTTATCGGGGCTTTGTCCGGCCCGAGGATGAACCTCGGCAAGATGCCGACGTCCACAGCGGTGAACAGGCGGCAGACGGGCAGGGCGTTGAGCTTTCAACGGGGAGCAAAGTGGATGGTATCGGCCATGGCACGGTGATCACCTCTGCTGGTCAAGTGCTTGGCGCGAACATGCCCGACGACGAGGACGATGGTGCGTTGAAACCGTTGCCCGAGCGTCTGATCATGGAGTTGACGGCGCACCGGACATTGGCACTGCGCGAAGCTGTCGGGCGCTCCCCCGACGTCGCGTTGACGCTGCTGCTTCTGAAGCTCGTGGGTGACACCTTCCGGACATCCAGTTCGGCGGGCAGCTGCCTCGAGGCTTCGGTCCGTCACGTCTACATGTCCGCGCAGGCGAGCGACCTGAAGGACAGCGTGGTGGCCAAGCTGGTGGACGATCGCCACGCGGAGTGGGAGGCCGACTTGCCGCTCGGCAACGATGCCGCGCTCTGGGACTACCTGACCTGCCTTGATCAAGGGAGCCGGCTGTCGCTACTCGCGCATTGCCTCAGCTTCGGGGTCAACGCGCTCCATGAGAAGGTGAACCCTTATGGTGCCGGTATCTCCGCCGGCGGTTTGACCAAGCGGATGACACAGTCCGACTTGGTCGCACAGGCGGTCGAACTCGACATGGTCGAGGCGGGCTGGGAGCCGACGGTCGATACTTATCTGAACCGTGTGCCCAAGGCCCGAATCCTCGAGGCCGTGCGCGAGGCGAAAGGGGAGGGGACGGCGCAACTCCTCGATCACCTGAAGAAGGGCGAGATGGCGAGTGAAGCCGAGCGTCTGCTGAAAGGCAGCGGCTGGTTGCCGGAGGTTCTGCGCCGTCACGATCTGGCAGCACTCGATGGCGCGGAAGGGCAGGGGGCGCCTGAGCTCGTTTCCGACGCTGAGCAAGCCGAAGATGTCGACCTTCCCGCCTTCCTCACCGCTGACCTGCCGAGCAATGAGGCATCGGTGATGGCTGCGGAGTGATCTGCGCCATCCGAGGGCGGGGAAACCCGTCCTCGATCACATAAAATACAACAATATCAATATGATGGATGCAAAATGACGCATTCAGGATGAGGAATCATGTCTGCAACCACAATTCTCGACACTGCGCCCCTGGGGGCGCTCATTCGCTACACCGACAACAGTCCGAAACCGCCTGCGCGGTTCACGAAGAAGCTCGCGGCCTGGGAGCGCTCGAACGGCGTCGGCCGTCTCGTCAAAAAGGAGCCGCCGCGACCCTATCCAACCTGGACGGCGCCGGCTTCGTTCACGCTGCACGAGGGGAACTTCTCCTCGGACGGGGTCATCCTCGTGACGATCATGCGGACCCATTCGGCGGATAGCGCCTTGACCTTCGAGGTCGCTGAGGAACCACAGCCCGGGCAAGTGCGTGTCCTGCTGGATTTCGGCGGTTGCACGGAGCTGCTCCACCTGGCCGAGTCTGTCACGGCTGCTGAACTCTGGATCGCCAGAGAAGGCTATCGCAACGCGCGGCTGGAGATCGTCGGCAGCGAGGGCGGCGATAGGGCAGGGGGCGCGGAGCTTGCTGCCTGAGCCCATTACGAGCCCAAGGGGCCCGCCAAAGCGCGGGCCTTTCACCCATCACGACCCTTTCCCGCGAGATCGCGGGACACCATAGAATCCAATCCAACACGGAATGACGTATTCCTTGAAAAGCCTGCCTGGGAGGCTGGCACCGATGGCATCAGCGGGACACCCGGCTCCAGTCAGCCGTCGCACCATCCCCCGCTCGCCATTCCCTTCCTTGCCCCGAATCCCGTCTTCGAGATCAACCCGCGAGGGGTCGGACTACGGGCGAACCCGTGCCGCCGAGTGGATTCGGACGAGCCGAACGCACCCGGTGATGTCAGCCAGTCTTCGGGCCTGCGGGGTCCTGTCGCGCGGGGGATGGTCCTCCGCCTCCAAGACAGGAGCCAAACAGATGTCCCGCAAAGATGCACACGCCTTCGCCGCCTCCCTCGCCGCCACGCTCATGGTCTCGATCGTCGTCTTCCAGGCCGGTGATGGAACCTATGGCGCCGTCCCCGCCGATGAAATCGATGGCGACGAGGTTGTGATCGTCTCGGAATACGACCCCTTCGGGTGAGGCTTCGGCCTCACCTCCCTTGGGCCCCGGGCGCGGCGCAGGTGCGCCCCCTGGGCATATCGACGGCGGAGTGACCGCCTATGCCCGATATCTACCCGTCTCCGTCTCAACTCGGCTTGAAGGGAGGCTCCGCAGAATGGATCATTGGAAATCCATTCATTCGCAATTGGTCGTCCAAACCCACACGCACTTCGACAGCCGGGCGATCAAAAGATGACGTCTCAATCGAGCGCTCGTATCTTGATGTCATGTAGTGGAACCTCTGGTTCGAGGAACCTACCCAATTTCGCCTCTGATCCGGCAGTGCAGCAACGAAGGGGCCGTCGACCACGATATCAGAGTGGTCAAGCAACGCTTCAACTCCCGGCAGATTTCGCCGACGAAGTTGTTCCAGCCTGAAGCCGGTGAATACCATTACGGATATTCCAAGTCTCTGGCAGGAGGAGGCGACCTCCGCTAGCCCTTGTGCTTGATAGGACGGCTCACCTCCAAGGAAAGTGACCCCTTCAATGCCGTAGTGGTCGCGGGCCTGCTCTATCTCGTCCACGATTCGCGATGAAAGAATGGTCTGCCTGCGCACGAAGGGTAACAAATCCGGATTGCAGCATCCGGGACAATCGATGTCGCAGCCCTGAACCCAAAGCGCATAGCGTAGGCCAGGCCCTTCAACGGACGTGCAGGGTATGCGGGAAGCAATGTTCAAATAGCGGGTCATGACGCCTCAAGTGTCACACGAGGCACATCTTCGTCAGCCAACTCGATAACAAGCGTTTGGCCAATACACATGGCCCGATCCGGCACCTCGTTGAAAAGAAAAGTGGAAATCGGGTCGATCACCCATTTCGTCAATGCGGTGATGGCTCCGCGTCCGCCCATGGTGGGGTCGATTTCGCCTGCAACCTTCTCAAGAAATTCACGTTCCTCAGCGATCCGGACGGCTCGAATACCATATTTGTCTTGGAGCTGCGCGCGAAGCGAACCAAGTTTGCTCCGCATGATTTCAGCCAGAAAGCTCCTGTCACGAACAAAGTTGAACGCGACGATATTGTCACCAATTCGGTTCAAAAGTTCAGGTCGCCCCATTTCTCTAACGAAATGATCCCGCACGCTGCTGTTGAAAGCCTTCCTCGTCTCTTCGTCGGTCAATGTCGGAGCTATCTCGGCTGCACCAATGTTTGAGGTGAATATTATGATTGCTTCCGAGAAGCTCACGGTTTGACCACGTCCGTCGGTAAGGCGGCCATCCTCCAGAATTTGCAGAAACTTGTCGAGAATTCGTACATGGGCCTTCTCGATTTCGTCGAAGAGGAGGACGCAAAAAGGACGCTTTCGGATGGCATTTGTCAACTGCCCACCCTCTTCATAGCCGACGTATCCCGGCGGCGCGCCGATGAGTCTTTGATCGCTGTGTTCATGGTTGAACTCTGACATGTCGAAGCGAATGAACGCCTCTTCGTCCCCAAAGAGGAACTCCGCGAGAGATTTTGCCAGTTCCGTCTTACCGACCCCGGTGGGACCGACAAAGAAAAGAGAACCTTTCGGCATTCGTTGCCGCCTAGAATGCTGCAAGCCTGAAAGCCCGGTAAAGGCTCGAATGGTGACAGCGGTGACTTTCTCGATCGCGTGAGTTTGGCCTTTGACGCGCTCTTCCAACATGGCCGGCATCGAGAGAAGCTTATCGCGGCTGAGTGCCTCCCACGCACTGGTCTGAATACCATGACGATAGAGGCTCAACAGACTGTCTGCCGTCAACTCTTCGGTTTCAGCGCATCGGACAGACAATCCTTCGATATTCAGAATATCCTGGCACGACATCCCGTCGAGCGCATCAATCAGGTCCTCATAACCCGCCTGACCGGCCTTGGGTCGGTTCTTCAGCCGCCATTGATGGAGCCGGTCTCCAAGTATAGTGGACCGCTCCTGCCGGTCCGGCAGCGGCACGACGACCTCGCGCAGATGCGCCGGTCCCGGTAGCATCGACAAGGGAAGCGCGTGGGCGGCGGGAGTGATCAGAACCAACAGGTTCTTTTGCCCTGCGTCCTCTGGGTGCGCCGCGCCGACAATGGCCTTGGCAAGTTGCGCAAGTAGGTCTCGTTCACTCTGTGATGGATTCTGGCCGAATGAGAACGCAAAGTTCGCCAGATTGGCGACAAAGGCCGTCGGCTGCGCGGTCTTGTCGGACAGTACCCTGAGCACTATGGCGACGAAATCTTCCACGGTAACCGGCGAAGGTTCCGCACTGTCGAAACGCGCATCCGGAGCAACAGCATACGTCGCACCCCGAGCCTCGGCCGGCCCTGCCGAGCTGGCCAAGGTCTCCCATTTCGCCGCATCGCGGCCGTGGACTCCCGTTACGGGATCCCATTCGATCACGGACTTGAAGGCGCCCTCGCGAAGTGCCGCGGCGACCATTTCGGGTACGCGCTGATACTCTGTCGTCCAAGGATTGCGGCGCAGATCGTGAACCTCGCCGTGAACGACTAGGCAAGACACCAGGCCCGCATGCGTTTCCAAGCTACGCAACCATACAGGATGATGAACCGGTTTCATTTCCTGCGCTCCTCCGAACCTTCCGGCAACTGCTTGGCCGATTTTCCAATCATGTCCGGATTGCGCCACGAAACCTTCTCTTCTTCGAGTTCGATCCCGTAGATATCCTGCAGCCGAGGTAAGACCTTGTCAGCGTCATCGAGGCAAGCCTGCCCTTGATAGTGATCGAATTTGTAAGTCATCCCATCCAGATCGACGCGAAAAGCCGCCTGCGCGCCAGATGGACGCTGTGCTTTGATCACCACGGCGGCGGCCTCGCCCGCTTCGAGCTTCGGGTCGGAAACGACAAACCCTGCGTTGCGCAGTTCGCGCAGAAGACCAGAAACCACGTGCCGTCGTGCAGCCTCCTGCAGTGCGCGTTCATCGGCCGCCTGGCGGATCTCAGAAAGCCTTTCATCCAAGTCTTGCAGCGTAAGCCCCTCATCGGTCAGGGTCGGCCGCAAGCCGCTGATCGCTGCTTGGGCCAGATCGTCGCCCAACTGCGCATAGACCGCCAGCGCGTCTTCCAGCAGGGCTTCCTTCTCGCGCCGGTCGTCTTCGCGTTGCTTGGCGAGTTTGAGAGTTTCGGCCTTCTCTCGGGCGCCCGCCATTACCGCATCAAGGCGCCTTGCCAGCTCTGAACGCCGACGCTCATAAACCGCAAGCTCGATTGGCGCGCTCTCAATCTCGCGGCGAAGCGCCATCAAATCCTGTTGGCAGAGGTCTCGCTCGATTGCGCTCGGCAAGGACGCACGGGCTTTGCGGAGCATATCGAGCAAATTGTCCTGTGCAGCCAGCTCCTGTGCGTTTCGTGCGATCCGCGCATCGCGCTCGCCCGCCAGGCGTTCGCGCGCGGCTTCTCGCTCGGCCTCGGCGGCTGCGGCTGCCGCTTCTCTCTCAGCGGCCTGAGCGGCGCGACGGTTTTCACGGGCGCGGCCGTTCAAGCCACGCATCATGCCAGACAAGCGGATGTTTTCATCCCGCGCTTGTTCCGGGTCTCTTCTTAACAATTGTTCGACCCGCGCAAGCGCCCTGCGGCAATCGCCGTAATCTTTTGCAACGAAAACATCCAAACCTTGTTCAGCCAAGGCATCAAGGCGTTCAAGATTTCGTTCGGCATATCGCGCTGTAGTGTCCCGGATGCGGTCGAGATACATCTCTCTTCGCTTTTGAGCTTCTATTCGCCAACGCCTATCTGCCACAAAGCTCATTTCTGGATGTCCCTCCGCCGTGTCTTTGATTCGGCTATGAAATCTTCTGCCGTCATCACATCGATATCGTATGATTTGCACCTCGGCACGAAATCCAGGTCCTGCGAGACGAGAATGATTTTGCGATCTGGCTGACGGTACGGAATCAGGACTGCAATAATCTCTCCATCTGCATTTCGATTGTCGCCTGACTTTAGGTAGCTCACATCAGGGAAAGGTGCCGTCCATTGATTTTTCGGAAGAGTCGAAATTGCGCGCAAATTCTTCCGACTTTTCCATCGGAAGTCGTCTCGCTGTGTTTTCTTCCTTTCGATTTCGTCCGCAACCGTTTGCGGAAAAACAAAAAAATCTGTCGGCAAGAGGTGATCGGCGAGGTCGCCGAACTCAAGAATAGCAGAGGTATCAAATGCGACGACCCTGTCGCATTCGGGCGGAATATGCCCGACCTCCCGAGATTGCTCATTAATTTCGGAAGCAAGTTCCGTTGCCGTGGGGTCGAGTCTGCCGAGTTCAGGCTGTGAACGTCGGAATTGAGCCAGTGAGGGTTCACTCGCCAAGGTTTCGACCAGCCCTTCAATGACAGGGCGCGGCAGATTTTCCAACGCGTCAACAATCCTTTGCATCCACGTTTGCGACCCCGGCTCATGCCTGACCCGATCAATGAGCGCCATCCAAAACTCTGTTGGCTTCAGCCAAAATGCAGGCAGAACAAATATCTCTGGCGCTTCCGAAAACCGGCATTCGCTTTCAAGGGCCGCGACCAGTTCGCTCCATTCCGAACCGCTCTGCGCAAAGCCACCTGTCCTGCGGAACACCCCGATTTCAGCGTGCAATCCTTCCCATATGATGGGCAACCTAAGGTATTCGCGCCCCTCGCTCGCCAGAAAGACACCCGCGATACCTGGATTGTCTTCGCGCGGATAAGCCACCCGCATGGCTTGCCCCCGGGCCGGCGGCGAAATGAAGGTCGGCGCGGTTACCCCCGCCACGGGATCGAGCTTGGCCAGGACGGCCAATGACGGAAAATCCAATTCAGTCGATATAGTCTCGGGCAAGCCACGAACCAATGTCAGCCCACCAAGCCTCTCGGGCAAACGGCAATGGAGCGAGACCTCGGCATCATCGTCAAGGCGGGAGTGGTTCGATCCGTCCTGGCGGTCCGGCAACAACCAGGAACGCCGCACCGTTTGCGGAAGACCGCGTAGGTACTCGCTCTCGCGCGGGTCGCTGCATTCGAAGGAAAGCTCGCCGTCATTGAGGACAAGCATCGCGTCGCTGCGGCGCCATCGATGACCAATCTTCTCACAGGTTGCATTGTATACTTGCATGTCGTCCTGCAATTCAGCCCTGAGTTCGCCGTCGATCCAATGCCGAGGAGGATCGGTCGCGAAAGGATCGACAGGGATACGGAAGCGGCTCCCCTCCTCGGGCTCGGTCAGCAGAACACCGGCCTCAACGATTTCTTCTAGCACCGGATCAAAGAACCGCTCGATTGTTCGATCCTGTGCCGATTTTCGGGCTTGCTCTGACGGCTCCGCCGCACACGCACCATTCGGCTTCTCGGGCCCGGGCGCAAGATCGACAAGGCGGAGCAAGGACGGGTCGGTTTCGTGCTCTGCGACCCGATGAACGCGCCCGCGTTCGATAAGATCGCCCAGCACATCGGGCAAGATTTCCCTTGCGCCCGACACGCCAAAAACCTCCCGAAACAAGCTTCCGATCGGTGCTTTGGCCAAGGTGTTGTCGCTTTGCGAAAACCGAACCACTGCCTCTTCCAGAGCCCGGTGCAGTGGAGTGAGTTCCGGAAGGAGGCGATAGGTTACCTTTGCACAAAGGTGCAGGACCGGAAACCACACAGATACCTCTCCTAGCCTCATAGGTTATTCCTCTCGGAGCGCAGCGGTTTTGGCCCAAGGATATCTTTGGCCTGCCAGAGACCGCCAAGTTCCTTGATGTCACCGATGATCTGCCCATAGACGGGGGTGCGTCGCGGCGCGCCACCGTCAACAGGTTCGATCGCAACCTCAAATCGCTCGAAGGTCTTTCGCGCTCCGATCACCACCAAGAGATCGCGCGCCCGCGAGAACGCCACATTGATCCTTTCGAATTTCGCCGGATTGGAGTTCTTGCCCAAACGCCGAGATCTGTTGCGAACCATGCTCACGATCACGATGTCCGCCTCCTTCCCCTGGAATCGGTCGACCGTCTCGACGTCTATTTGCAGGCCCTTGAAACGCTGGCCGAGCCTGGACTCGAGTTCTTTGCGGATCAACCTTTTCTGGCGGTTGTAAAAAGTGGCGACGGCGATGGTCTTGGTGCGGTGTTCCCGTTCGCAGGTATTGACGAGGTCCTCGACGACTTGGGCAACGAGCCGTGCCTCAAGCTTGTTTCCGATGCCGGTCCCGTCGCTGTCCTCGTAGGCAACCTTTCCGGCTTCATCTTCCGAACTGTCGATCCACAGCGCATGAAGACTTTCTGTAAGATATTGTCCGCCGGTTCGCGAGTTCAGGTTTAGGCCATGTGTCCTCCATGACCATCTGGCGCTGGTATCCAACCCATCCGGATCGGTCAGTCCGGATTGCAATCGCCCGTCGTAGAAACGATTGATCAGCGACATGATCTGCGGATGCATGCGGTATTGGGTGTTCAGGGCTGCCCTGCTACGGGGGTCTATTTCGGCAAAGCCGTCGCGGAACAGCGATGCCGTCGTCAAACGCTCGTATTTACGAAGCAATTCTGCCTCACGCTCCAAAGCATCCGCATCCTCGTCGTCCGTGGGAGCCGTGTCCGGGTTCGAGAAAGACGCAAACTCGAACGTAGGAGGAAGCTGCCGGTGATCACCGACAAGGATCGTCTTGGGGGCAAGAAGCATCGGGCGCAACAACTCCAGCGGAGTCGCCTTGCTGACCTCGTCAACGATCACCACATCAAAGCTGGAAAATCCGTTATCTGACAGGATCCTGAAGTCGGCGTTGCACGTGATTCCGATGACATTGGCGCTGCGCACATAGCGTTCGCCCATGCGATCCGTGGCGGAGGGTTTCTCTGCCTGCTGCTTCAGGTCGCCAACCCATTGATCCAGCAAAGGCAACCAATCCTCAAGTGGATTGGCTTCTGCGAGGCGGCTTGCTTGCAAGTCCAGAATGCCCTTGATCTGGGCAATTGCGGCTGAAAGGTCTGACGGCGACGATTCGGCCGGAAGATCGAGAAATTCACTCGCCCCCGACAACAGTTTCACACACTGCTCATGGATCGTATCGCCACGGCTGCATGCATCGTCCAGGGCCTGCTGTGCAATCCGACGCGCGCGATCGGCCTCTGCTTCGGTTTTTGCACTCGCCTCGTCGTCGCCGGATCCTTCCGCTTCGGGGGCCCCTTTAGTCGGCCATGCATCGAGTATCCGCTGTCTTGCGCCTTCGGCCCTCTCTCGGCCAACCTGATCTTCTTCGTCCCTCAACCGGGATTGAATGTCGCAGATCAATTCTCGCACTTGGCCATGCAGGGCGTGCGCCGATACGTCAAGATGCGCCCTCCGTCCGTCGTGCTTGGCAATCACTGCGAGCAAATCGGCCACATCTGGCGCGAGCTCAGGACCAAAGCAGGAGGGATCCCAATCCTCCAAATTCGCAAGCGCGTTGCGAGCCATGCCCCACCATGCCGCACGCCTGTTAGCTTCTGACGCCGCCTTCTGGAGCGCTTTCACCTCGTCCAGCCGTGCATTGGCTCGCTTGAGCGTATCCTTGCGCGCCGCAATGTCCGCATCGGAAACCCTTCGTTCATCGTCCAGCTTTTGGGCGCGCCCGAGCCAGATCTGCAGTTGCTTGACCTCTGCTGTCAGCGACTTGAGCGGCCCGCTCACCTTCTGTTTCACATGTTCTGCGGCCATCCCATACCACTCGGCGACAGCTGTCGATTTCCTTTCCTCTCCGTCGTTTTTGCTTAGCCAAAGCTGTCGAACCTCGGGGTCATCCCTCAGGCGATCAAGGGCGTTCTCGACCGCAAGGTTGGTCTGCGAGGCAATCAGCACGCGATGCCCCGACCTGACGAAGTGCGCGCAAGCCGCAGCGATCATCGTGGTTTTTCCGGTTCCCGGCGGGCCCTGAACATAGGCGATTTCGGGCGCGGCCAGCATGACGCCGACGGCAGCTTTTTGATCCTCGTTAAGCCGGTACATCTGGGCGATCTGCTCATTCAAAAGCCGATCAGGCCTGTCTGATGGCTTTGCCGCCAGCGCCACGTTGAAAAGCGACGCCATCAAATAGGGGGCAGCGGGCAAGCGGTTGGCTTGCCGCCGACCGCTCGCCCCGAACTGCAATTGTGTCAGGGCTGACCCGTAACGATCAAGTTGCGTCTTTGAGCCGGCTGCTTCGCTCAAATCTCTCAATCCAAGCGATGTGCTTTCGGCCATCTTGGCCAACGCAGCCACATCAGCCTTGCGCGAGAATTTCAGCTGGACCTGAATGGCTTTGGGGTCAGGCCATGGGCAATCCTTCAAGAAATCCTGCCTGAGTGTAGCGGGTCCGATTACCTTGAAATCAGTACAGCGATAACGGATGTTGCGGCCCTTACGATCACCCTGCTTCCAGGGTTCTTCCAATGGATAGAGCTCAACACTGCGGCGTGTGTCCTTCGTCAGGCGGGCACCGGAAATATGGCGGACCGCCGCAGCACCTTCACAAATGACAACACCATTCCAGGCATTGTCTTCCCACTCGCCGGGTCCCAATGCTGCCCAAGGCGCCTTGCGCGAAATCTCGCGGTTGGCCCAGTCCAGATAGCCTTGCCAGTCAGTCAACCGATCCTGGAGCTCTTCCTCCAGCATGTCTGGTAGAGCTAGCGCTTGCTCTAGGATCTCATCAAGTGCAGGTGCCGCTGCTGGCAACGAGCGTCGCGATGTATAGCGCAAAAAAGAAGCTACTGCCTCAAACGGGCGGGGCGCGCAATCCGGAACTACCGCAGCGTCCAGAACTAGAAGCGTCGTGTTGTCCGGCGTATTTCTGGAGCCGTAATCGAGCCGGCAAAGCAGGCAAACCGACATTGCCTCAGGCAAGCAGCTTTGCAGTTGCGGCAGCACTTCTGCAGGTCGAACCAGAACAAGCAGCTGCTCATCCTTCTTTGACACCAGGGAGACGAAAAACGGCCGTTCCTCCTCGTCATCGCCAAAGACAATGTCGCAGAAACGGTCGATGAATTCGGGGCGCTCGGCTTCACTTGGCTCCACTTCGTCACGAATGGCTGCAAAGACCGTCGCAAGTCTTTCATCATCCTTGCTCACATAGCCTGTTTGCTCGCGGCGCTGGAGCAAGACCGGCAAGGTCGCAAGAGAGGACAAGGCCTCGCCGCGCCGTCGATAGGTCGGTCGGGCAACAGCAGTCTCGAGTTGAGGAACCTCCTGCTCCCGGAACGTGCCAGTCTTCGGGTCATGAACCATTCCCGCCTTTTGCGCACGATCCTGAAGCCGGCGACGCAAACGAGCCTCGGCGCGCTGGAGCGGTTCGAGATGCGCTCTGGCCCGACCATCGCAATCAGCAAGTGCGGCTTCCAGCCTTGCACGTCGCCCGTCGATCATACTCAAAAAGCGCGCTCGGATCTGTTCTGCACGTTGCAGTCGCCCGGCCGCGTCGTCTATCTCTTTTTCGTTTTCGTCGAGCGCAGTTTGTGCGTGACAGAGCATGTTATCCAAGCGAGCCGTCACATGCCGCTGATGCTCGACCTCAAATTCCTTTCGGTATTTCGAAAGTTCAGATTCGTGCGCTTCCAGTTCGGATTTGATTTCGTGGACCATCCGCTCGATGTTCGCGAGCTTGTTTGAGATAACACTCAAATTCGCTTTGGTTTCGTCGATCAGCTTTCCGCGCAGAGACTCCGGCAGCGCCTCAAGCTCTGTCTCGTAAGTGGCCCGCAGGTCTGCCAACTCTTTCCTGATACGCTCTACATCCGCGCTTGCAGTGTCCAATTCCTGCAGTCGGGTGTCGATGTCCTTTCGAATGGAAGCTTCACTACGCCAGACCAAGTTCCGCGGATCGAGATTTCGTGCGATCCGCCCGATCCGCCCAGCCAAGGCCATTTGCGAGGTCCGTGCACGAGCGGCCTCCATCTCGCCGTTCAGCCGATTCAAATCGACTTCCGCAGTCAAAACATCGCTTTCACGCGTCCTCAATAGATCCACGTTTTCTTCTGATTCCGCCTGAAATTCCGCTTCGAGATCTGTCTCGCGCTTTCTCAGAGCTTCATGAAATGCCGGTGGAGTCCCCCCTCCCAGCAAGAGAAACAATTGCTGCTCGGCAGCGTTCTTCGCTTCCGTCAGGAACTGTGTCTCTTGTGACGTCTCGTCATGTCGTTTCCGTAAATCCTCGATCTGCGTCTCGGCTCGCGCGATCTCCTGCTTCAGATCTGACAGCGCATCGTCGGCAAATTCCTTCGCTATCGCATTTTCTGTCTTCGACCACCTCCCCTCGCGCGCCCTTAAAATCAAGTCTTGGCACTTTTCCCGGTTGCCCTCGAAGCTCCTTAGCTCCGCCGCGACGTGGTCACAGGTGGTGTTGGCTTTAACCAGGCAGGCTTGAAGTTTTAGGAGCCGCAAATCGGCGGCGTCTTTGGCCTTTGACTTCAGTCGTTCGGCATCTTGTCGAGCCTGCTCCAGGCGCTTGTTAAGAGATTCGAGTTCTCGTTCATCCTCTCGGAAAATCTTCCGCAGATGATCAACAAGGAGGATTTCGATGCCATCAGGGAGAAATTGTGGATTAGTTCCTCTGGTGGTGAAATCCAATGTTCGCTCCCGCGTTGCCTCGGTCGTCGACCGCAGACAGAGCGTGCCAAAGAGGTAACTTGATGTAAATATGCCAAAATACCAATTGCGGAACAGGTTTTCGTCACGGTTTTCGCCGACAGCCAACCACGGGCGCCAATGCCGCGGCGCATGGCCCTGAAGAGTCGGGCGCGACGCCAGAGTGATCGAACGTGGCCGGATTACCCTTCGCGATGAAGGGGAGGCGGTTCGGTGCGTGTCTCGAAACCATCGCTGCGGCTATCGAGGGTATTTGCGGCGCAGTTGCATCGGTAGGCAAACCGTCGCTTGCGCTTGCACCAAGCCTGACATTGCTCCTCGCACGACCGACGGCAAATGGCTCTTCTGCCCCATCGCTACGGTGCGGTCGCAAGATGACTTCGGCGCTCTCGCTTAGAGGGTTGGGCGAAAGCTTCCGCCTTGGCGCGGGCCTCCGCCTTCTGACGATCCTCGAATGTGGAGATCGCCTTGGCGACGTCCTCCTGAATTTTCGTCAGCTCGCCGAGCGACAGTGCCTCGAGATCGTAATAAGCCATTGATGCGTGCCGGGTCCTGGATGTTCCGGTATCGCTAGCATGTCGCGGCAGGGCCCTGCATTTCCCAGCAGGCAAGGGCAGTGGGACGAGAACTGGTGATCGCCACTTTGGCCGCTGGTGGGATGCTTGGCTTTGGGTCAAACAGTCCGATTGGCAAGGGGACATGGTCTGGCATGGGCTCCCCGCATCTCTCTGTCTCCTGGGCCATCCCTTCGACTGACAATCCCCTAATCCCGTTCGGTCTCCTGCGCGCAACCCCGCGTCAGTCCGGGCCGTGTTGGCCGCCTTTGGCGTCCTGCCCGCTCCACCCCGGTCCTCTGGGGGTGTCCGGTGTCCATACTGTCCACCGTGCACGCATCACCCGACGGGCTTTTTCAGGGTCTTGTCGAAGGGACGGTCCCGAAGACAGGAAACACAGGAGCTTATCATGCAGAACATCGTCATCCTCGCCGGCAACATCGGTCAGACCCCCGAAGTCCGCACCACCCAGAGCGGCACCAAGATCACCAACTTCAGCCTCGCCACCTCGCGCCCCCGCCTCTCGGAAGGCCGTGTGATGCGCGACGAGAACGGCTACCGGGTCATGGACACCGAATGGCACCGCATCACCTGCTTCAACGGTCTCGGCAAGACGGTCGCGGAGCACTGCGAAAAGGGCATGAAGGTCCTCGTCCACGGTCGCATCCACTACACCAAGTGGATCGACAGCATGGGGAACGACCGCTACGGCTGCGAAATCATCGCCGAGAAGGTCGACTTCCTGAGCCGCCCGAAGTCGGCCGAGAATGAAAACCCCGAGCTGGTCGACCGCGACGACGAGATCCCGTTCTGAGGAACGGGGTCTCCTCCTCGGGCCCGGCGGGAAAACCCGCCGGGCTAAAAGTCTCTTCGGGCCACTGGAAAAGGCATCCACGCTTGCCTACCGGTGCTGAGCGCCTTGAATGCGCCTAATTGTTCAACGTGCGCACGAGCTAGATTTTGAACCAGTCCGGGTTTACCGGAGACGTTGGAGTTCGTCACTCAGCGGCTATTTTAGCCGTGAGCTCTTCGTTGTAA
>NZ_RCTZ02000014.1 GCF_003667315.2 Tropicibacter alexandrii
TACTCCCGCAACCACTTACAGAGAACAGGCCGCCACAGCCGCCCTCAGGGCGGCTTTTTGCATCCAGGATAGCCAAAACCACACCAAAACGCTGCCGCTGCGACACAACTAAGCTTGCAAGTATGCTCTGCGCGACGACCCAAGCGTCGCGCTGCCGACGTATCGGCACGCGCCTGCGCGGTCAGCGGGAACCGCGCAGCCGCGCGCGGGCGACGCGGGCCAGAAAGCTGGGGTTGGAGACGAAATTCCGCCGCCACAGCCGTTTAGGCTGGCGCATCAATCGCGGCAGCCATTCCATCCCAAGCTTCTGGAACACCGCAGGCGACCGCGGAACCGTTCCGGCGTAGAAATCGAACACCGCCCCGATCGCACCGATGAACCGCACGTTCAGACGGTCCGCGTTCTGGGCGATCCACTTTTCCTGTTTCGGTGCCGTCATCCCGACCCACAAAACATCCGCGTTCGAGGCGTTCACCGCCGCGATCATCGCGTCATTGTCGTCATCAGAGAACTCGGGCCGGAAAGGCGGCGAATAGGTGCCGGCAAGGCGCATGTTCGGCCAGTCCTGCGGCAGGCGCTGTTTGATCTCAGCCAGCACATGCTCGGTCGAGCCGAGAAAGAACACGCTGCCCCCGGTCTCGTTGAGCAGGTCGCAGGTGTCTTCGAACACGTCGTGGCCGGTGATCCGGTCGCGGATCTGACCCTTGAGCCATTTGGAGCCGATCACGATGCCGATCCCGTCCGGCGTCAGCAAATCCGCCTCGCGCAACGCGCGCTGAAAGGCGGGATCGCTTTCGGCAACATGAAGCGAATGCGGGTTGGCACAGGCAAAGATGCGCGCCGGGCCTGTCTCGGACAGCCATGCCTTGACGCGATCCCGGACCTGCGCACGGGTGAGCGTGGTGACGGGATAGCCGATGATGTCTTCGACGGGCATGTCTGGGCGGGTCATATCACTGTCCTTCGGGCAAAAGCGGGGCAAGACGGGTGGCGAGGTCTTCGGTCACCAGACGCTGCCCCTTGGCATTCAGGTGGATGGGATCGGCGAACAGGTCGTATTGGCTCGACCACGGGTCACGCAGATCGAGGAACTGTACGCTCTCGTAGGTGTCGGCAAAGCCCTTCAGCAGGGTCAGGACCTCGGTGAATGTGTCAGGTTCCAGCGCATTCCAAGCCTCGGTCGTGGGAACGAAGGTGAGGATGACGGGCCAGCCCTTGGCGTCCGCCTCGGCGAGGAAGGCGTCGAACTGGGCCACTTGGGCCGCGTCGATGGCGATGGGCCGGGTTTCCCCAAGCTCAGCCTCGCGTGCGAGCCGTTCCGGATCGAACCGCCCGCCCACACCGCTGGACCAGTCGCCGCTCAAGCCCCGCCGGGCGACGTTAAGCAGCACATCATTGTAGCGCGCCAGATGCACAACCTGCCGGGTCACGTATTCCTGCCAAGACAGGGCGTGGTCGCGCAGGTAGGCATCGACGATTTCGTCGCCCATATGGGGATAGAACAGCCGATGCGCGTTGGAACTCAGCCCGCGCGGCGAGAACATGTGCCCGTCGACGCCAAACACGATGGCGCGCGGGCCGTCGGGATGCAGGGTGCCATAGTGCCGGGCCATGAGGATACGGTCCTCAAGCTGGGCACCGGCGCGGGCGTATTTGGAAACGGGCGTGCCAAGGTCGCGTTCCAGCCGCACCCGGTCGATGCCCAGAACGACGTGGGAATGGCCGACCAGAAGGACGGTATCCTCGGTTTCCAGCCCGAAATAGCGATCAAGCCCCCGCATCAGCACCGCATCCAGCCCACGGTCAGCGGCAAAGAACACGATCAGCCCCAGCAACACGCCCTGTGCCAACCGGATCAGCTGCGCCTTCTGGGCCTTGAGATTGTCGGATATGCGCATCATCGCCCCTTCAGAACTGGAAGTAGATGAAGGCAGAGGAGGACGCGCCCAACAAGGCGATCCCGCACAACAGCAGCGCATGGCCGCTGATCTGCAACGGGCGCGGCACGCGGCTTTCGGAGAAGTAGAACGAGAACCAGCCGCGCACCTGCCCGGTCTGCACCGCGAGCAGGAAGAAGATCAGTAGCACGTTCACCATCGTCGAAAAGCGTGACGAGCCAAGGTCGGGCATGCCGCCCAGATCGGTCAGGATGCGGGTGACGACGATCCAAGCATCCTCGATCGAGGCGGCGCGGAAGAACACCCAAGCCAGAACCACCGCGTGGAAGGTCACAAGCAGGCCGAAGGCGCTGCGCAGCAGCGACGGGCGGTCGGGTACGGGCAGGATCGCGTGCCAGCCGCGTTGCACCATGTAATACGCGGCGTGCAGCCCACCCCAGACGACGAATGTCCACGCCGCGCCGTGCCACAGCCCGCTCAGCAGGAAGACGATCCAGACGTTGCGAATCCATTTCGGCAGGCTGGTGCGGCTGCCGCCCAGCGGGATGTAGACGTAGGATGTGAACCAGCTGGTCAGCGAGATATGCCAGCGCCGCCAGAAATCGGTGATGGTGCGCGCGAAATAGGGCAGGTTGAAGTTCTTCATCAGATCGTAGCCCAGCATCCGGGCACTGCCGATGGCGATGTCGGAATAGGCGCTGAAATCGCAATAGATCTGGAAGGTGAAGAAGTAGGTGGCCAGCAGCAGGGTCGAGCCGTCATGCAGCTCGGGATGGGCGTAGATGTCATCGACATACAGCGCCAGCCGGTCGGCGATGACGATCTTCTTGAACAGACCCCAGATGATCAGCCGCGCGCCCTCGGCGAAGCGTTGGGTGTCGAACCGGTGATGGGTGCTGAACTGGTCCAGCAGCGTCGTGGCGCGTTCAATCGGGCCGGCGATCAGCTGCGGGAAAAAGACCACGTAGGTCGAGAACCGCATCACGCTGCGTTCCGGCCCATGCGCGCCGCGATAGACGTCAATCGGGTAGCTGAGCGCCTGAAAGGTAAAGAAGGAAATCCCCACCGGCAGGATGATATCGAGATGCGGCACCATGTAGGTCATGTTCGCCATCTCGAAGATGGTCCGGAAACTGTCGTTGAAGAAGTTGAAATACTTGAAGAACCCGAGGATCCCCAGCGACACGACACAGGCGAACCACAGCCATGCGCGCCGCGTGAACCGGTCTTCGGTCTGGGCGATGCGGCGCCCGGCCTCGAAGTTGAACAGGGTGACGAAGCCGATCAGGAAGGCGAGCTTCCAGCTCCATTGCATGTAGAAGAAGTAGCTCGCCACCAGCAGGAACGGCACGCGCCACCGGAACGGCGCGGTGAAATAGATCCCGACCACCACCGCGAGGAAAAGGATGTACTCCCACGAATTGAACAGCATCTAGCCGAGCGCCCTTTCATAGGTGGCCATCAGGCGGTCGTAATATTGATCTCGGGTATAGGTCTGGCTGACGCGGGCATAACCCGCCGCGCCCATCATCTTGCGCCGCGCCGGGTCGGCCCAAAGCGTCTGGATCGCCGCGGCCAAGGCAGCCTCGTCGCCCGGCGGCGTGGTCAGGCCGGTTTCGCCCGGGGCGATGATCTCGGGCAGGCCGCCGATATCGGACACGATCACGGGGCGCGCCTGCACCATCGCTTCGATGATGACGCCGGGAAAGCCCTCGTACCACAGACTAGGCACGGCGATCAGCGCCGCCTCACGGTAGAACGCGGACAGGGCCGCCCCGTCGAGATTGCCCAGCAGGGTGACATTGTCCGGCAGGTCGGTGCGGTCGGCCCACGGGCCGGGATTGCCCGCGAAACGGAAGGGCACATCCGGCAGGCGGCGGGCCGCGTCGATAAGCGTCTCGACGCCCTTTTCGGCGCTCAGTCGCCCGACAAACCCGACATAGCCGCCCTCGGACGGCTCCGGCGCTTGATCGGGCAGGTCGATCATGTTGGGGATCACGTCGATGCGGTCGGCGGGATAGCCCTCCTGCACCAGCGTCTCGCGCTGAAAGGCGGTCTGGGCGTAGTATCGGGTGACGTTGTCGCGGTAATAGCCCCGCCTGCGCGCCCATGCGTTGCGGGCGGCGTAGGCTGTGGACTTGAACAGGCTGTCCTCGCAATTGCGGGTGATGCAGTTCCATTCCCGGCCCCCGGCGCAGGCGCGGCAGACCTCGCCATGGGACAGGAACAACCCGTTGGGGCAGACCAGCCGGTAATTCGACAGGCGCATGACGATGGGCACACCCGCGTCATGGATCACCGGCAGGACGGCGGGCGAAATGAGCGGGTACAGGTTCTGCACCTGCACGAGGTCGGGCCGGTCTTGCGCAATCCGCGCGCGCAGAGCCTTGATGGATGAGGCCGAACGCAGGCCAGAGGCGGCAGCGCCCAGCTTGCCGCCGATGCCGCTGATCTCGGCGCTGTCGGCGAAATGCGTATCGACATGATGGCCGCGCGCGCGCAGCAGGTCGACGATGCGCTCCAGCATGATCTCTTCGCCGCTGCGCTTGCCATAGCGGTTATGGACGAACAACAGCTTCATGTTTGTGCCGCCATGCGGGGGTCGACGAAGGGCGCCCTGTCCTGCATCTGCCGCCGCACCTGCGCCTGCCGATAGACGCAGTAATGGAAAAACGCCAGCATCACGAACACGCCCACATGGGTCGGGTCATAAGCGCCGCCGATGATCGACTTGGAATTGTTGTTGACCATCAGCATGGCGATGCCACCGGCCATGCCGATCGCGCCGGGCACCCGCATCCGACGCGCAAACAGCGATTCCCGGATCAGCGCGTAGACGTAGTAAAGCAGAACGAAGATGCCCATCAGCCCCATGCCGAGGATCGCTTCGAGGAAGCCGTTATGCGTGTTGGTCGTGGCCCGCACGCCAAACGTATCCAGACGCGCGCCCACGGCGAAGCCGTAGCCGGTAAAGGGCCGCTGGGCAAAGCCGTCGAGATAGGCGGCCCACAGCACGTTGCGGCCGGTCAGGTTCGACAGGTCCTCGATGCTCCGGCCGGAAAAGACCGTGCTGGTGAGCAGGTCAGTCATCGCCCCCGACAGGAAGGCGACCAGCAGCAGAAGCGACAGCACCGGCAGGATGATGACACGGCCAAAACCCAGCATCATCATCATCACCATCAGCCCCATCACGACGCCGATGTTCGACCCGACGCTGGTGCCGATGCCAAGGAAGAAGAGGAACAGCAGGGCCTTGCGGCGCAGCATCTTTTTCCGGGCCTTGTCGGTCCCGAAGCTTTCGCCGAAACAATACAGCACGCCAAGACCGGCGGTGACGGTATAGACGTTGGTGTGCAGGCCCTCGATGCTGATGCCGACGTTGATCGCCCGTTGCAGAAAGCTCAGGACCGTGACGGCCAGCAGCACCCGCAGCACCGTCCGTTCGGCTTCGAGAAAGTTGGTGTGGCGCGACATCAGGATATAGGCGGTGATGAAGATCGCGATGACCTCCGCGGCGCGAAAGATGCTGAAGGCGGGCAGGGCGGACCAGAGCGCGCTCAGCAGGCCGATGCAGAAATAGATCAGCAACACCATCGCCGAGCTGCGCCGCATGTCCATCAGGACGCGGCGGGTGCGCGGGTTGATCATCGCGAGACCCAGCAGCAGCGCCACGATCAGCACCGCGAGCGAGGCCGATCCGTCGACGCTGGCGAATTCCGACGTGTCGCGGCGGCGCACCATGATCGTCGTCCGCATCACGGACAGGATCATCAACCCCCAGAGAGCCCCGTATAAGATCCGCACGCCGACCCCTTACCTCTTGCGATGCGCGATGGCCATCTCGCAGGCCTCGACGATCGAGCGCGCCGCGTTTTCCGGCCCGTATTGCCGCACCAACGCGCGCGAGGCCTGCCCCATCGCGGCGAGCCCGTCACGCCCCTTGGCCGCCGCCTGTTGCAGCACCTGCGCAAATCCGGGGCCATCTTCTGGCAGGAAGGTCCAGCCGTTCTCGGCCCGGACCAGTTCCGGCCAGCAGCCGTTATAGGTCGAACTCAGGATCGGCAGCGCGCAGGCCATCGCCTCGGGCACCACCAGCGACCAGTTGTCTTCGAGCGTGGAAATCACGAAGGCATCGGCAGACGCGTAATAGGGCGCGATCTCGTCATAGGGGATGCGCCCGGCAAAGACGACATTGCCCAGATCGGCGCTGCCCGCGGTCAGGTCCTCGCGCAGCGGACCGTCTCCCACCAGCAGCAGGCTGGCCTGATCGGGGCCGAGGCCCGCGCTGCGCCACGCCGCCAGCAATTCACGCACGCCCTTGCGGTCGTCCATCCGCCCGACATACAGGAAAACGGTCCCGCGCAGGCCGTAGCGGTCGCGCAGGGCGGTGATCTGCTCGGCGCTGATGGCGTCGACGGCGGCCTGCAAGCCCTCGGTATCGGCGCTCATATGGCCCATGGTGATCCGGGCCGGGTCCATGCCGAGGTCTTCGACGGTGTAGTCCTTGCACAGCTGGCCGCTGCAATCCATCGCATCGGTCATCCGGACCACGCCCTTGCGATACAGCGTCCGCAGCCCCTGCGCATTGCGTTCGGTATGCCGGGTACGCTCGTAGGCGATCACCAGCGGCGTGCGGTGCCGGACCCGGTGCAGTAGCGCGGGCAGCGTCCATTTGAAGAAACCGTCGCAGACCAGAACATCCGGGTCGAGCGCGCGGATATGCTTCATCAGCCCCGGCTGCCAGCGGAACGAGACGTTCCTGTTGGCCATGTGATGCTGGTCTTCGCTGCCGACCTTGGCCTCGCCGGTCAGCGGAAAGGCCCGGTCGCCCAGCGTGGCCACGGCCTTTGCCGTGACGCTTTCGGGGACGTAATCACCGGACCACGACAGGTACAGCCCGCCATTCGTCAGCGCGTCGACCTCGCGAAAGACCGGGATCCGGTAATCGAGAAAGGATCGGGTGACCCAAGCAATCTTCATGCGTGTCCCCTGTTCACGTACCGGTCTTTGGCCAGCGGTTTGGTCCCACGAATGCGGAACCGGTTCTCGATATGGCGAAAGCTGAGATGGCTGATCCAGCACACCGCGGCGAGGTACAGGACAAGGACGAGATTGCCCATCAGGAACCCGCCATAGAACTTGTCCTGCATGCCGTCGACGGGCACACGGTCCCAGTCCAGAATGACGCGCAGCGTCTGCACGAAGAACCAGTTGATCGCGAGATGGACCATGTAGATGGAATACGACACCTGCCCCAGCCACAGCATCGGCCGAAAGACCGGTTGGCCAAAGTCTCCGGGCCGCTCGCCGAAGGCAAGGCACAGGATGGCGATGCCGTAGACCAGCGGAATCGCCAGTTCGGCACGCGTGTCACCGAAGGTTTCGAACCCCCAGAAGACGGTGGCACCTAGGATGCCGCACCCGGCAAGAAACCACAGGCGCCGGTCAACCTGACCCGCCCGGTGCCGCAGCAGGACGAAGCCCTGATAGGCGAAATAGCCGATGGCAAAGCTGCAGACCGAGCGATACAGGCCAAAGATCGGCGCGCGTCCGGTCAATTGGCCATGCATGTTCAGCAATATCCACGCGGACCCTACCGCCGCGGCCAGCAACAGCACGCCCCGCAGCCGCCCGGTGAGGCACAAAACGGCAAACAGCAGGTAGGTGTAGAACTCGACGCTGATCGACCAGCTGACGGCATTGATCCGGGCGTGATCGGCAAACGGCCCGAGCGCCTGCACGAGGAAGGTATTGGCGAGCACGCTTTCGAAATATTGCCGCGAAAAGGCTGGCGGCGCGAGGGTGACGCCCTGCGTCGCTTCGTAGGCAAAGCGCAGCACCTCGATCCCGATGAAGACCGCCAGCATGACCATGTGCAGCGGCCAGACACGCCAGAAGCGCCGCTTGATGAACTCGGCCGCGCCCGAGGTCGTGCGCAACCTTTGTTCGTAATTGTAGCTGATCACGAAGCCCGACAGGACAAAGAACAGGTCCACCATCAGCACGGTATGCGGCAGCATATCGAGCCGGGTGGCCGCATGCACCCAGCCCGCGTGGTACAGTGCCACCGAGACCGCCGCGATGCCGCGCAGCATGTCGAGGGAATGGAACTGCAACCGTTCGGTCATGCCTACTGCGCGCCTTCTGTAGATGTGGCCACCGCCAGCAGCTGGCGGCGCTTTTTCAGGCGCGAGAACAGATTCATGAACAGGCCCTGCAAGGCCCCGTCGCCGAGGAAGAACGCCTTGTGCGTCCATGCGCTGGTGATCGTGCGGACCTCCTGCGGCTCGAACCCGGCCTCGCGCAGGGTGTGCGCGAATTGCAGCGGCGTCCAAGTATGCAGGTGCTGGTTGACGTCCGGGCTGCGCCAGTCGGCGTTGCGCGCGGTGCGGAAATCCTCGACCGGGACCATGATGATGACCTTGCCGCCGGGTTTCAGGATCTTGTGCAGGTCGCGCAGCATGGCGATCGGGTGGGGGATGTGTTCGAACACGTGGTTCGACACGATCGCGTCGTATTTGCGGTCCTCGGGGATCGAATCCAGCCCGTCATACACCGTCAGGTCGAAACTGTCGCGGGCCAGCGCGCGCGGCATGTCGTTGACTTCGAGCCCGTCCACTTCGGCCACGTCCTCACGCAAGAGAGCGGCCATCGAGCCATTGCCACAGCCGAAATCCAGCACGGTCATGTCCTTGGTCAGGTGCGGGCGGTAGAACCGCGCCTGAAGCCGGTAGCCAAGGTGCATCAGGTTGTCCTGACCGCGCCCCTTGAAATAGGCTTCGCCCTTTTCGCCAGCATAGGCCGAAGCCAGATTCTGTTCAGCCATGTCTTATCCCTTCCGCGATTGCGCGATCTGTTCGAAGCGGCCCAGATGACCGTACAAAATGTCGGGCGCCTTTGCCGCAAATGCATCCGCCTTTTTCTGCGTATCGGCATCAAACAGCCGATCCATGACGGTTTCCGGGGCGGTCTGCATCAGGTCGCGGCGGACGAAATAGTTGCCGTCGATCCCGGCGCGGCGCGCGAGGTCGTAATTCGGGTTGCGCGGGTCGCAATGACCAAAGCGCGGTTTCGCCACGTCCATGGTGACGACGGGCGTGTTGTTGGCAAGGCACGAGACATAGCCGTGGAACCGCATCCCGATGAACCCGGCACAGGACGCGAGCGAGGAATACCAGCGCAGCGGCGACATCGGCAGGCCAAGCTCGCCATCGACCAGCGGGTTGCCTTCCTTTTCATGCGGGTTGGCCAAGGTCACCGCCTGATAGCCACGATCGTGGATCACCGAGACCAGTCGCTTGGTCCAGTCCGCGTCAAAGGACCCGGTCAGCAGGATCGTCTTGGACAGGTCCTCGGTCGGTTTTTCGTCCTCGGGCACGGTGAAGGCGCTGTTCAGGCCAAAGACCGGGTCGCAGCTGTAATGCGGGGTGGCGGCGCCCATGGACAGCCAGCGCACCAGCTTGGCGGTCCAGTCGTCGCGCACCGTGACGAAGTCGAAATCGCGCAGCGCCGCGCCCACCTGCCGCATCATCGAGGGGCGCAGGTAGTAAAACGACGTGCCGCGCGAACTGGCGGCGATCGAGCCCTTGATCAGGTTGGGCGCATCGAAGGGCAGGAAGAAGGGCGGCACATCCCGATCCCAGCTGAACGCGTCGAACGGGTTCTTCTTGCCCAGCAGCTTCTTGGCCAGCCGCTTGGGCTCATAAGGCGTGGCCAGACGGAACACCGCGTCCGAGCCGGTCACCACCCCATCCAAGTTCTCGCGGCAGTAGTTCGCAACCGCCTCGGTCGAGGTCAGCGCGGGCGACAGGTTGTAATACCGGTCGGCAAAGGCGTCGTGCTCGGCGATCTGGGCATCGGGCACAAGCTTTTCGAACGCGGCCAGCTTGGCCTCGTCGACATAGTTCACGATCACCGGTTCGTGGCCCAGCTTGCGCAGCATTTCCTGCGTTGCCAGCGTTTGCAGGTTGGCACCGAAATTCCGGCTGGAATGGAAGGTGAGGACGCCGATGCGCATCAAGAGACCTTTCGTCCTTGTCCCAGCCGCGAGTTCAACTGCCGCAACCCCGGCGACAGCACGAACGGCAACAGCCAGGTCGTGTCATGGAACCAGCCGTTGTCATAGCGGATGGTCTGGAGTTTCTCCGGCTCGAACCGCATCCGGTTGCCGAAGATGCTGTGATTGTCGGCCCGCGCGCCGGGCGTGCCATAATCGGCAATCGGCGCGTCGATGAAGGCCTCGATTTCGCCTTTCACGCTGGCGGTGTCGAAACACAGCCGTTCGTAGGAGACGGGCAGCACCGGCAGGCCGTTGCGCTTCACGATCTCTTCGACGCGAGTGTTCAGGCGCTGCCATTGCCGCGCGTCGGCCATCGGGTGGCGCAGAAGGTATTTCGCCGTGCCCTTGGCCAGACCGGCGCGCTTGCGGTTCTCGGCCCAGCTGGCGACGCCGTTGCGGCGATAGGATTTCTGCATCGACACCAGCCACGACCGCACGTCGCGCACGAGGTGCAACACCTTGATGTCGAAGGCCCCCGAGGCAATGGCGCGCTCCAGCCCCTCGGGTGTCTTGGAACTGTCGACCATGACCGTGCCGGGGCCGAAATGCGTTGCCACCGCTTCGCCCAAGGCACGGTAACGCGCGTTTTCGTCGTCGCGCGGGATATCGGACAGGCGCGCGATCACCGGCTTCCAGAACACACAGTCGGCCACACCCGTCCCGCAGGAACACAAGTGACCGTCAAGATTGTCGACGATCGGATTGCGCCGATCCACCAGCTGAAAGATCTCTCCCAGACCGACATGACCCTCGGCCCCGCTGACGAACATCTCGAGCAGGGTCGAGCCGCTATGCCCGGAGCCAGCGATATAGATCAGGGGAAAGCGCCCGCCCGAGGTCATGTCCGCGCCTCCAGATCCTTCAGCACATGGTCCAGCGCGTAGCGGCGCGATCCAGCGGCCTTGGTGTCCTCGGCCAGCGGGCCGAAGGAGATCATCATGATGACGACCTCGTCATCCGGGATGCTGACGGCGGCGCGCAGGGCGTTGTCCTGCCGATAGCTGGCCGACCAGTTGAGCGGACAGGCGCCAAAGCCATGCGCGTGCAGGGACAGCATCAGGCTCATCGAGAAAAGCCCGCCATCGACGAAGGCTTGGTTGCGTTCGCTGGAGGTGGAAAAGATCGTCATCGAACAGGTCACGATGAACAGGCCGGGCACGCGGTCGCCGAAACCGGAATTGCCATTTTGATGCCCGAGCGCGGTCCGGATGACCTTGGGGTCCAGCGTCGCATGCACGCGAAAGCCCTGACGGTTGCAGACCGACGGCGTTGCAAGGCTGTCACGCACGACCTGCCGGACGGTTTCGGGGTCGATTGGATCCTCGCCATATTCGCGGATGCTGGCGCGGGTGTTCAGGCCCTTGATCAGCGCCGCGCGTTCGTCGGCGGTCAGGGCGTCGGGGCCGACCTGCCGGACACTGCGCGCGATCTCGGCGGTGGCCGGATCGTCGAGACCGTCGGTCTCGGGCAGCAGGTCGGAAATGTCGATCCCGGCCTCGTCATGGACACGGCGATAATTCGCGACGGCATCCTGTGCCATGCGCATGGCCGTCGCATCCTCGGGCAGGCCGAGACGGCGATGCTGGCCCATCAGTTTCAGCGTGTTGGCGAGCTTGGCCTTGGCCCGGCGCGGTTCGAACCCGCGAAAGCTGAGCGCCTTTTCAAGGCCATGCGCCGCGATCATCAACCGCGCCTCAAGCAATGCGGGCACGGTCCCGGCGGTCTTGCCAAAAGCCGAGTGCCGCTTGAAGCGCCTCAGATCGTTCATGTAATCGGCCAGCAGGATGATGGATCGCTTCATGTCCGATACTCCAGATAGATATAGCCGAGCGGCGCGAGCGAGAGGATGACGGACACCGCCATCAACGCGATGGAGCCTTCGGAAAAGGCAAAGACGCTGAGCCCGCTGCTGCCGATTGCGATCAGGATCGGAATCGCGGTCTGCCGCAGGAACTGACGCGACAGGAGCACGATGATATATGCCAGCGACGCCAGTGCCATCACGGCCTCGGCCACGAGATAGGCATAGGCCAGCGAGATCGCCGTCGGCTCTTCCCAGATGAAATAGAGCGGCAGCAGGAAGGCCAGCGCCCAGATCACCGACAGCGCGGTGTGCCGCCAGACATGGCCGGTGCCGTCCATGATCTTGCGCAGCGACTGGTTCAGGGCGAACAACGCGACGCTGATCATCAGCGCGGGCAGCACCATCGCGCCGTCGTCATAGGCGTCACCAAAGATCACCATCAGCCAGTCCGACAGGCAGATCGTGACCACCGTGACCGGCAGGGCAATGGCGAGGATGCCGTTGAATTGCAGGCTCACCGCCTTATGGAATTCCGACTTGTCCGCCTGCCCGTAGGTGCCCGCGATGATCGGCAGCGCCACCAGCGACAGCGATCCGGGCACGAACAGGATCATCGTGCGCCACTGGTTCGCAGCCTCGAACAGGCCAAGTTCCTGAAACCCGTTTTCCGCCCCCGCAAGGTGGACGCGGCCCAGCCAGTAGCAGCCCGCAGTCATCAACCCGGTGATCAGCCCGGGCAGCGCAAAGGTCCACAGGATCGACACCTCGGAGCGCCATTCGCGAAACGGCAGATTGCCCTTGATGCCGTGCATCGCCAGTGCCTTGCGGACATGGATTTCGAGGATGACGAAGCTGAGCAGCGCCGCAAGGCTCAGCCCCAGCGTCGCGCCGAGAACGCCCCAGAACCACGCGCCGACCGGCATCAGGACCGCGGTGGTTGCGCCCTTCCAGATGTTGACGCGGGCGTAGGCGCGGAATTGCTCCGTGCCGATCAGGATCGTCTCGCGCACCGCGCTGTAGGCTTGGCAGAACATGAAGACGGAGCCGACCCGCAGCGGCAGGCTAAGTCCGGGATTGTTGAGATAGGTGGTGGCGATGTAGCCGCCGCCGAACAGCAAGACGGCCCCGAACAGCGCGCAAAGTACCGCGGACACGAACAGCGTCATCGACAGGATGCGCGCGGCACGGACCGGATCGGTCTCGCGGAACTCGGCGACATGCTTGTTCGCCGTGGTGCCCAGCCGGAACACCGCCAGCGTCGTCAGGATGTTGGCGGTCGAGCGCAGGATGCCCAACTCGCCAAAGCCCACGGGCCCAAGCACCCGCGCCACCAGCACCGAACTGGCGGCGGTCAGTGACCGCCAACCCAGATTGCCAAGGACGCTCCAGCCAAAGCCGTCACGCAGGCGGCGCAGGACGCTTTTGCCGGGCTTGGCCACGGGTTGTTCGCCGCTCGTGTCGACTGTCATGTCACCCCCTGCGGTTCCGTCCGGTGTTGCTCCGCCTGTCAGGCCAGAACCAGGTTATCGCCCGAGGCCCCCGCCTTGCGGCAGGCGTTGCGCGTATCCACCACCAGCGGCGCATGTGTCAGCAGCGCCTGATAGTCGACATCGTCGTGATCGGTCACGATCAGCACCGCGTCGAAGCGGGCCCCGATCTCGTCGCTCCAGTCCTCGCTCTCGCGGCCCGCCAGATTGGGGTGCTCGCGGGTCATCGGGATGACGGGAACGTAGGGGTCGTAATAGCTGGTCTCGGTGCCGCGCTCGTCCAGAAGTTCCAGCACGCGCAGCGCCGGGCTTTCGCGCATGTCGTCGACGTTCTTCTTGTAGGCCGCGCCGATCACGAGCACCTTCGAGCCGTTCAGACCCTTGCGCAGGCGCTGGTCCATGGCCAGGGCCAGCTTTTCCACCACGCGCGACGGCATGGCCGAGTTGATCTCGCCCGCCAGTTCGATGAAGCGCGTGCGGATGTCGAATTCGCGCGCCTTCCATGTCAGGTAGAACGGGTCGATCGGGATGCAGTGACCGCCCAGACCGGGCCCGGGATAGAAGGGCATGAAGCCAAAGGGCTTGGTCTTGGCGGCGTCGATCACCTCCCAGATATCCACGCCCATCGGCTCGAAGATGGTCTTCAGCTCGTTGACCAGCGCGATGTTGATCGAGCGGAAGATGTTTTCCGTCAGCTTCGTCGCCTCGGCGGCGCGGGTCGACGACACCGGCACGACCGTTTCGATCACATGTTCATAGAAGGCCGTGGCCGCCGCGCGCGCGCCTTCGTCATCGGCGCCGACGACCTTGGGAATGGTTGAGGTCGAGAACAGCGCATTGCCCGGGTCCTCGCGCTCGGGCGAGAAGGCCAGCAGGAAATCCTCGGCCGCCTTCAGACCCGTCGCTTCGAGAATCGGGCGCATGTCCTCATCCGTCGTGCCGGGATAGGTGGTCGACTCCAGAACGATCAGCTGACCCTTGCGCAGGCGCTTGGCGATTTCGCGCGTGGTGTCCAGCAGGTAGGACAGGTCGGGCTCGTAATGGCGGTCCAGCGGGGTTGGCACGCAGATCACCAGCACATCCGGTTCGCCCAGCCGGTCGAAGTCGCTGGTGGCGCTGATCAGGCCGGTGGCCTGCGCGCGGGCGATGGCCTCGGACGGGATGTGCTTGAGATAGCTTTGGGACGCTGCGATCTGCTGCGGCTTGCGCTCGTCGACATCGAAGCCCAGAACCCGCAGCCCCTTGTCGCAAATCGCGAGGGCCAGCGGCAGGCCGACATATCCCAGTCCGATGACGCCGATCAGGGCGTCCTTGCTCTTGATCTTGCTGACCAGTTGCTCACTGATGGTGGCGGACAATGTATCACCCCTAAGATTAGCGTCGGACCGGGGGCGCCGGCCTGTGCCCGCGCCCATGTCTGACTAAATTCGCTTGCCCAATAGCACTAAGTTTGGGCACCTTCTATACGCGCTCGGCAGGGATACAAGATGAAATTGTTTGCACCTGCGGCACAGTGCCGATGACTGCCCAAAAAACGGGCGCACCCTTCGACCGGCTCGCCGCGAGGCGCGACGACTGGTGGGGAATATGGGGTTGCAGAGACAGGGCTAATCCAAGAAAACTCGACGCGAAGCGTTCTTTATCGGAATTTGAGACATGACTGCCACTTCGATTACTCCCGTGATTCTCTGCGGCGGGTCGGGCACCCGGCTGTGGCCGTTGTCACGCAAGAGCTACCCCAAGCAATTCGTTCAGCTGATGGGCGAGGAAACGCTGTTTCAGGCCTCGGCCCGGCGGCTGTCCGGCAAGACCGGGGCGCTGTCCTTTGCCGCGCCGATGGTGCTGACCAACTCGGATTTCCGGTTCATCGTGACCGAGCAACTGCACGGGATCGGGATTGACCCGGGCGCCATCGTGATCGAACCCGAGGGGCGCAATACCGCGCCCGCGATTCTTGCGGCGGCGCTGCTGGCGGCCAAGACCGACCCCGACGCGATCCTGTTGGTCGCGCCGTCGGATCACGTGGTGCCGGATGTCGCGGCGTTTCATGCGGCGGTCGAACAGGGGCTGGCGGCAGTGGCGCAAGGCGATCTGGTCACCTTCGGCATCCAGCCGACCCATCCCGAAACCGCCTATGGCTATCTGGAACTGGCGGGCAAGCCAGAGGGCGGCCCGGTCAAGCTGGCGCGCTTCGTCGAAAAGCCCGACGGCGCCGCGGCGCAGGCGATGCTGGACGCGGGCACCTATATGTGGAACGCGGGCATCTTCTTGTTCCGCGCCGCCGACATCATCGCCGCGTTCAAGACCCATGCCGCCGACCTGATGGACCCCGTGTCCGACGCGCTGGATCAGGCCAAGCCCGACCTTGGATTCCTGCGCCTCGCGCCTGAGCCGTGGTCGAAGGCCGACGACATCTCGGTCGATTACGCGGTGATGGAACGCGCGGGCAACCTGTCGGTCGTGCCCTTTGCCTCTGGCTGGTCCGATCTGGGCGGCTGGGACGCGGTCTGGCGCGAAAGCGGGCCGGATGCGGATGGGGTCGTGACCTCGGAGGGCGCGACCGCCATTGACTGCCGCGACACGCTGCTGCGCGCCGATGGCAACCGGCTGGAGGTCGTGGGCATCGGTCTGAGCAACATCATGGCCGTGGCGATGAATGACGCGGTTCTGGTCGCCGATATGAGCCGCGCGCAGGATGTGAAAAAGGCCGTCACCGCGCTGAAGGCAAAGCACGCGGTTCAGGCCACGCAATTCCCCAAGGATCACCGCCCATGGGGCTGGTTCGAAAGCCTCGTGGTCGGCGACCGCTTTCAGGTGAAGCGCATCCTTGTCCATCCCGGCGCGTCGCTGTCGCTGCAAAGCCACTTTCATCGGTCCGAACACTGGATCGTGGTCGAGGGCACGGCGCGCGTCACCGTCGATGACGAGGTCAAGCTGGTGACAGAGAATCAGTCGGTCTACATCCCGCTCGGCGCCGTCCACCGGATGGAAAACCCGGGCAAGGTGCCGATGGTCCTGATCGAGGTGCAGACCGGCGCCTATGTGGGCGAAGACGATATCGTCCGCTACGAGGACGTCTACGCGCGCGACTGAGGCTGGCCACATCCCGCCCTTGATGCTAGGGGCGGGGCGGGATTTGATCACGGGACGGGTTTCATGGAACGGGTTTTCATCACCGGCACCGCCGGCTTCATCGGCTATTTTCTGGCCCGGCTGCTGCTGGACGAGGGCTATACCGTCCACGGCTATGACGGCATGACGGATTACTACGACGTCACGTTGAAACAGCGCCGCACGCAGGCCTTGCTGCAATCGCCGCGCTTTGGCTTTACCGAAGGCATGCTGGAGAATACGGCCCGGATCGACGAGGTGATCGACGGGTTTAAGCCGGACGTGATCGTGCATCTGGCCGGGCAGGCGGGCGTGCGCTACAGCCTTGAAAACCCGCGCTCTTATATCGACGCCAACGTGGTCGGCACCTTCAACGTGATGGAGGCGGCGCGGCGCAACGGCGTGCGGCATCTGCTGATGGCGTCGACCTCGTCCGTCTATGGCGCGAATACCGAAATGCCCTATCGGGAAACCGACAAGGCCGACACGCAGATGACGATCTATGCGGCCACGAAAAAGGCGACCGAGGCGATGGGGCACAGCTATGCCCACCTCCACGATTTGCCGGTGACCATGTTCCGCTTCTTCACGGTCTACGGGCCGTGGGGCCGCCCCGACATGGCTTATTTCAAGTTCGTGAAGGCGATCCTGAACGGCGACCCGATCGACATCTACAATCACGGCGAGATGTATCGCGACTTCACCTATGTCGAGGATCTGGTGCGCGGCATTCGCCTGCTGATCGACGCCGCACCGGTGCGGCCCGCCTCGGCGGAGGAGATCGCCGCGAATGACAGCCTGTCGCCCGTTGCGCCCTTCCGCATCGTGAATATCGGCAACTCGACCAAGGTGCGTCTGCTCGACTTCATCGAGGCGATCGAGGACTCGCTGGGCGTCAAGGCGCAGCGCAACTACATGGAGATGCAGCCCGGCGACGTGCCCGCCACTTGGGCCGAGGCCAGCCTGCTGCACGACCTGACCGGCTACAAGCCCACCACGTCAGTGCGCGAGGGGATTGGCGCGTTTGTCGCTTGGTACCGGGAGTATTACGGGGTGTAATGGCGGGGGCGGTCGCCCCTCAGCCAGCGCCAGCATTGGCGGAACACGCTCTGCCGGCACGGTTCGAATAGGCAGCCCAGTACGAAGCGGAACGGATCGATTTCGGTCATCGGCAATCCCCCGGTGAATCACTTGCCCGGTGGATAGCGGCGCTGTGTCATGGTTTCATGACAGACGGTGGATCAGGTCTGGCCGCTCACCGCGTCCTGAAGCGCATGCAATTCGTCCAGAAGCGCGTCCAGCCGGTCCGCGCCGAAATGGGCTTCGATCCGGTCGTAGATCGCGCGGCTTTCCGGAGAAATCCCGGCGATGAAGTCCCGCCCGGCCGCCGTCAGGTCGATGGTCCAGCGGCGGCGGTCATCCGGGTCGCGCCCGGTGGTGATCAGGCCGCGCGCCTCAAGCGCCTTGAGCATGCGTGTCAGCGAAGGCGCGAGGATGCAGGCCCGGCGTGCCAGTTGCGACGCATCCGAGGGGCCTGTTTCCTGAAGCACCCGCAGGACGCGCCACTGCTGTTCGGTGATGTCATGCGCCGCCAGCATCGGGCGAAACTGTTCCATCACCGCCTCGCGCGCCCGCAAGAGGGCGATCGGCAGCGTGCGGGCGGTCTGGGCCAATCCGGCGGGGATGCGGTGTCTATCGGGCATGGGTGTCTCCGGGCTTGGACTGTCTTCCCGCAGAAGGCGAGCCTTGGCAAGCCCGGCCCGGCGTCAAACCGCCGAGAACCCGGCGTCCAGCGCCGTCAGGATGGTATCCGCCTGTGCCTCGCTCAGCACCAAAGGCGGGGACAGGATGATGTTCGGTCCCGATATGCGGATCATCGCGCCCGCCTCATAGGTGGCGCGGTGGATGCGCGCGATGGTGCCCTTGTCGATGGGGGTCTTGGTGGCGCGGTCGCTGACCAGTTCCATGGCCAGCATCAGCCCTTCGCCGCCGCGCACGTCACCGATGACCTCGTGTTTCGCATGCAGTGCCTTCAGCCCGTCGAACAACTGCGCACCCCGGGCGGCGGCATTGGTGTGGACGTTCAGGCGCTGGGTTTCGTGCAGGCAGGCAATCGCCGCCGCAGCCCCCACCGGGTGGCCGGAATAGGTGTAGCCCGAGCCGATGGCCCCCTTGCCGGTGGCGTCGCTCTCGAACACCTCCGCCACCGCGCCGGAAATCATCACCGCGCCAAAGGGGAAATAGCCGTTGGTGATTGCCTTGGCGGTACACATGAAATCGGGCTTCACGCCCCAATGGCGGCTGCCGGTCCAGCTGCCGGTCCGGCCAAAGGCGGTGATGACCTCGTCCGCGATCAGCAGGATGCCGTATGTGTCACACAGCGCGCGCACGCCGGGCATGAAGCTGGCATGGGGCGGGATCACCCCGCCCGCGCCCAGCACCGGCTCCATGATGAAGGCGGCGATGGTGGACGGGTCCTGAAACTTGATCTCGTCTTCGATATCGGCCAGCACCAGCTGCGCCAGCCGTTCCGGGTCGGTCTCGTTACAGGGGTTCCGGTAGGGGTAAGGCGCGGGCACGTGGTAGCAGCCGGGCAGAAGCGGCTCGTACTGGGTGCGGAAATTGGCATTGCCATTGACCGACGCGCCCAGCGTATGCGTGCCGTGATAGCCCTTTTTCAGGGACAGATACTTGATGCGCCCGGCCTCGCCCCGGATCTTGTGGTATTGCCGCGCCAGACGCAGGGCGATTTCCACGGAATCGGACCCGCCCGAGGTATAGAAGGCGCGCTCCAGCCCGTCCTCGGCAAAGAAATCCTTCAGCATTTCAGACAGTTCGATCACGCAATCATTCGTCGTGCCGCGAAAGATCGAATAATAGGGCAGGCGGTCAAGCTGCCGGGCAATGGCCTCTTTGACCGGCTGGCAGGAATAGCCGAGGTTGACGTTCCACAGGCCGCCCACCGCATCGACCACACGCACGCCGTCCACATCGGTGATCTCGCACCCCTCGCCGCCGACGATGATGTCGGGCGGGTTGGCGAGGCTGTCGGCGGGATGCGCCATCGGGTGCCAGACGTGGCGGGCATTGTGTTCCTTGAGGAAATTGGCGTCTTTCATGGCGGGCCTCTTGGGTCAGGACAGCGGGTGGTCGGGCGGAAAGCTTCCGCCGAGCGAACGGGTGGCGGCGCGGGCCGCCTCGATCAGGTGGGGCTGGATCGCGGTCAGTTTCTCGTCCGACGCCCGCACCGATGGCACCGAGACGGAGATCGCGCCAAACGGCTTGCCCGCTGCGTCGAAAAACGCGATGCCCTGCGATGTGACCTCGGAGTCGAAAGCCTGCGCCTGCCGGGCCAGCCCGGTGGCGCGGGTGTCGTCGATCAAGGCCTGCAGGGTATCCGGCGTGGCCGGGGTTGTCTCGGTGAAGGCGGTCAGGGGCTTTGCCAGAACCTGCCGCGCCAGCGCGGGCGCAAAGGCAAGGATCGCCAGCCCCGACGAGGTGGCGTGCAGCGGCAGCATCTCGGCCTCGTCGAAATGCACCTGCGTGCCGTGACGCTTTGGGTCCATGTGGTAGATCGGGGACAGCTCGTCGCCTTGTAGCAGCGAGGCATGCGCCAGTTCGCCCACCTCATCGGCCAGCGCGGACACGATGGGACGGATCAGGTGGCGCAGCGGATGGGTGGCCTCGCGCACCGCCGACAGCCGCAGAATCGCCGGACCCAGCCGGTAAGCGCGGGTCTGCGCATGCTGTTCCAGAAAGCCGTTCTGTTCCAGTTCCACCAGATGGCGGTGCACGGTGGCCTTGTCGCGCCCGGTCAGGCGGACGAACTCGGTCAGCCCGATCTCGGGCCGTGAACGAGAGAAATGGTTCAGCATTTCCAAGGCTTTGGTGATCGTGCCCATGCGCTTCCTTCTGACGGGCCTCGGAAATCTGCATCCGGCGCCAAGCTATTTGTTGACAGAGGATCATTGCGGATGCAAGTATTTTTGCAACCAGTGGTTTGAATAATGAACCCGCATCCCAACAGGAGAAGAACCGTGAAGAAACTGCTTTGCACCGCTGCATGCTTGCTGGCCCTGCCCTTGGCGGCTGCGGCCGAGTATCCCGAAAAGCCCGTGGAATTCGTGGTGCCATGGCCTCCGGGCGATCTGGAGGATGTGCTGACCCGGATGATCGCCGACCAGTTTCAGGCGGATTACGGCGTGCCTGCGGCGGTGGTGAACAAGCCCGGCGGCGGTGGCGGTCCCTTCCCCGGCGCGGCCGAGGTCGCAAGCGCGCCTGCGGACGGCTATACCGTGGGGTCCTTCGTGGTGGGCGTGCCGATCGTGGGCCCGCAAACCGGCATCCCGGTGCTGAACCCCAACCCGTTCGAGCCACTGGGCATCTTCCTCACCTATCCGTTCGTGATCGCCGCGTCGGGCGATGCGCCCTATTCGTCCATCGACGAACTGGCCGCGCACGCGCAGGAGAACGAGGTGGCGCTGGGCCATTTCGGGCGCGTGCTGATCCCGACACAGGTGACGATGGCCTTGGCCAAGACCAAGGGGTTCGACTACGCCTATGAATCCGCCTTCGACGCGCTGGATTGCAACACGCTGGCTTCGGGAGACGCGGATGTCATCAACACCACGCTGCAACTGATCCTGCCCTGTCTGGACGACGTCAAGGTGCTGGCTTCCATCGGGTCGGAGCGCATCGCGCTGACGCCTGACACGCCCACGGTGGGCGAATTGGCCCCCGACCTGAACGTGTCGCTGTGGAACGGCCTGTTCGTGCACAAGGACGTGCCGCAGGACGCGCGGGACAAGATCATCGCCACGGCGGAAAAGGTCATGGCGTCGGACAAGGCCAAGGAACTGGCGGCAGAGACCGGCGCGCTGATCTATTGGCAAAATGCCGGGGATGCGGCGGCTCAGATCGAAAGCGATATGACCACGCTGGGTGTGATCGACGGCCTTCTGGCCGAGTGACACCTGTCCCGGGCGAAGACCCGGGACCTCCACCTTGATCCACCCAGAGGCCCCGGGTCTGCGCCCGGGGCACGACCCCCGGACCGCGAGGGACGATGAAGACCTTTCAGGACCTGTTCAAACGCTACCGGAGGCCCGGCGACTTCTTCATCGCGCTCTTGTCGCTGCTGTTTGCGCTGTTCCTGCTGGTGAACCTGCCGGGGCAGGCGCAATGGATGGACCGGGCGAAGACGGTCGCCCAACCGGCGCTGTGGCCGGGCATCGCAGTGATCGGGATGGTCGTCTTCTCCGCCTTGCACCTGTTGGGGGCCATCGTCTCCGACCGCATTCCGGGCCGCATGGCCGAGGTGCTGGAATGGCTGAGGGCGGTGGAATATGCGGGCTGGTTCATGGCCTATGTCTGGCTCGTGCCCTATCTCGGCTACCTGCCCGCAACCCTCGTCTTCTGCATCGCGCTGACCCTGCGATTGGGCTATCGCGGCTGGCGCTGGATGCTGGTGGCAAGCGTCTTTGCCATCGCGGTGGTCGTGATCTTCAAGGGCTTCCTTCAAGTGCGCATCCCTGCGGGTGCCATCTATGAATGGCTGCCCTCCGGCCCGTTCCGCACCTTCATGATGAGCTACCTCTGATGGCCGATCTGATCGCTGGCTTTCACATGTTGATGACACCGGCGGTGCTGTTCGCGCTGCTGATCGGGTCGCTGGGCGGCGTCATCATCGGCGCGATCCCGGGCGTCGGCGCGGCCGTGGCCATCGCCATCCTGCTGCCTGCGACTTTCTCCATGGAGCCGATCGTCGGCCTGACCATGCTGCTGGGCATCTACGGGTCGTCGATGTATGGCGGATCGCTCCCCGCGATCCTCATCAACACCCCCGGCACCGCCGTCAACGCGCTGACCACCTATGATGGCTATCCCATGACCCAGCGGGGCGAGGCGCTGAAGGCGCTGGGCCTTGCCTATGGTGCCAGTTTCATCGGTGGCATTCTGTCGATCTGCGCGCTGATCTTCCTCTCGCCCGTCTTGGCGAAGGTCGCGCCGATGTTCGGCTCGCGCGAGATCTTTCTCGCCGCCCTGCTGGGGATCGTGCTGGTGATCCTTGCCCACAGGGGCCAGACCTTTGCCGCAGGATCACTGGCCTGTTTCGGCATCTTCCTCGGCACCGTCGGGCTGGAGCCGATCCAGTATACGCAACGCTTCACCTTCGGCCTGACCTTCCTGTCCTCGGGGATCAACCTGATTGTCGTCGTGCTGGGCCTGTTCGCCCTGTCCCAAGGCTTCCTCTTGCTCAGCCAGCCCGACGGTGCCCCCCAAGGGCAACGCGTCCAAGGCAACATGTTCCGCGCCATGGCCGGTGTCTTTCGGCACAAACGCATCGCCGGGGCCGGGTCGGGCTTTGGCGTGCTGATGGGCATGATCCCCGGCGTGGGCGAGTTCACCGCCCAGTTCCTGACCTACACCTACGCGCAAAAGACCTCCAAAACGCCCGAGCAATTCGGCAATGGCAGCAGCGAAGGGCTGGTGGCCAGCGAATCCGCCAACAACGCCGTGCCCGCTGCCGCGATGATCCCGCTGCTGGCACTGGGCATCCCGGGCGAGGCGCTGACCGCGATGATGCTCTCCGTCTTTTACGTCCATAACGTCGTCCCCGGTCCGGCTCTGTTCCAGACCCAGATGGACTTCGTCTATGCGCTGTATATCGCGATGATCCTGCTGAACGTGATCGTAGTGATCTTTGTCGGGTTGTCCTCGAACCTGCTGATGAAGATCATCCGCATCCCGACCCGCTTCCTTGGCATGACCATCGTCACGCTGGGGTTTGTCGGCGTCTACTCCCTGCGCAACTCGATGACCGATTGTGCGCTGGCCGCAGGCTTTGGCCTGCTGGGGTTGGTGCTGAAACGGCAGAACCTGCCCATCGTGCCGATCATCCTTGGCATGGTTCTGGGCGGGATCATGGAGACCAAGCTGCGCTCTGGCATGGCGCGGGTGAAAACCCCGTTGGATTTCTTTGACCGGCCCATTGCGGCGCTGCTGGGCGTGGCTATCGTGCTGCTGCTGGTTGCCCATGTCTGGGGTGTGCTGCGCGAACGGCGCCGCAACATCCCCGACGCGGAACACGATCACGACATGCATGACAGCCAGACGAGGTAACAGATGCCCGACCGCACCATCCTGATCGTCGGCACCTATGACACCAAGGACGATGAACTGACCTATCTGGCGCAGGTCATCCGCAGGCAGGGTGGGGCCGTGCTGACGATGGATGTCAGCGTGCTGGGCGATCCCTCGGCCCCGACCGACATCTCGAAACACGAGGTCGCCGAGGCAGGTGGCCACACGATTGCCGAGGCCATCGCGGGCGAGGATGAAAACCTTGCCATGCAGATCATGGCCAAGGGGGCGGCCTTGATGGCGGCCCGTCTGCATGGCGCGGGTCGCATCGACGGCGTTTTGGTGCTGGGTGGCACGATGGGCACCGATCTGGCGCTGGACGTGTGCTGCGCGCTGCCTTTGGGCGTGCCGAAATACATCGTCTCGACGGTCAGCTTCTCCCCCTTGATCCCGGCGGAACGCCTGCCCGCCGATGTGCAGATGATCCTCTGGGCCGGGGGGCTGTACGGGCTGAACTCGGTCTGCAAGGCGTCCCTGAGCCAAGCCGCCGGTGCCGTCCTTGGCGCCGCCCGGGCGGTCGAGCCGCCGAAACGCGACAGGCCGTTGATCGGCATGACCAGCTTCGGCAAGACCGTGCTGCGCTACATGGTGGCGCTGAAACCAGAGCTGGAGGCGCGGGGCTTTGAGGTTGCCGTCTTCCACGCCACCGGCATGGGAGGGCGGGCCTTCGAAAGCCTTGCGGCGCAGGGTGCCTTTGCCGCCGTGATGGACTTTGCCCCGCAGGAACTGGGCAACCACCTGATGGGCAGCACGATCACCGCCGGGGCTGACCGCATGACCCATGCAGGGCGCGCGGGGGTGCCGCAACTGGTGGCCCCCGGCTGCTACGATCTGGTCGATTTCGTCGGCTGGCAGGAGGTGCCCGAGAAGGTCAGGGGGCAGGAAATCCACGCCCATAACCGCCTGCTGTCCTCGGTGGCCATGTCCCCGGACCAGCGCCGCGAGATGGCGCGCGAGATCTGCGCCCGACTGAGCGCAGCCAAGGGGCCTGTCACCGTGTTCCTGCCGTTGCAGGGCTGCAACGAATGGGACCGCCCTGGTGCGCCCTTGCACGATGCGCAGGGGCTTGCGGCCTTCGTCGACGAAATCCGCAGCCACAAGGCGGACCTACCGGTGATCGAACTGGACGCGCATATCAACGATGCCGCTTTCACCGATGCGGTGCTGGCGGTGTTCGACGACTGGGTGGCGCGGGGGCTCATCGCCCGCGCCTAACGCGCCCAGATGGTCCAGTGGTCGAGGTCCGTCACCTGACCGTAGCCAGCGGCCAAAAGCTCGGCCCGGCTGGCCTCTGTCTGGCTCAATGGAACGACGACGAAGGTCACCCTGCCCCGGTCGGGCTTGCCGAACAACAGGCCAAAGGGGCTGGCTTCCCCCATGACCTCGATCCGCGCGGTTTGCGGCAGGCTCGCGCCAAGCGTATCGAGCGCCTCGTAAGCCTCTTTCATACGGGCGACTTGCTGTGCGGCGGGCGTTCCCGGAACAACCGCGAGGTCGCGCAGCGGTGTCTGCGCAAGCGCGGCGACGGGGGCCACCTCGGAGGCCAGCAGGTGCTGGGCCAGCACCGACGCCATATCCCGCGCGGCCCCCGCCAGCCCCGCGACCAGCGCAAGCCCCGAAAGCCCGGCCCACAGGCCCGGCGCCAAGGCGGGCTTCGTTGCGCTGCGCAGCATCCCCGACGCCTCGGCCACGAGCAGCGGCATCAGCGCCACCAGCCCGACAAGGTCTTTGACCACCGCAAGCGCCCCCAAGGCCAGCAGCAGCGTCCAAGACGCCCAGTCCGCACCTTTCTCGCGCGCCCCCGTCATCGCCAGCGACAACAGCACGCTCACGCCGAACCAGCCCGCGACACGCGGCAGCAGGTGCAGGTTCGGCTCGCTCCCGGCGGTCATCAGCCATGGCAGCACCGGCCCGGACATGCTGTCTTGCAGCACGAGGCCGGTGGTCAGCCCCGTCAGCGCAAGCATTGCCTGCCACAGGCTGATCCGGCCGACCAACAGCGCGATGACCATCACCGCCAGCACGCCGGTCGCATATCCCGGATCGAGCAAGGCAAGACCGGCAAGCCCCAGCCCCAGCAGCAAGGCGGCAATTGCGCCCCGGTCGCCTTGCGGCAGGCACAGCGCCGCGATCAGCGGCACCGACAGGCCAAGCGCCCAGCGGCTCTCGATATCCGACCAGCTTGCAGCATCGCTGCCGGGCATGCGTGGCGAAACGACGATGGCCACCGCGAGGATCATCACCACCGCCAAGCCCGCCTTGGACATCTGCCTCAGGAAGACGAGGCAGATGCCGCAGGTCATCAGCGCGAACAGGGCGCTGGCCAGCGGCAGGCGGGTGGCCGACGCGGCACCGATGTCCTGCGCCAACAGATGGACCCATCGCGCCAGCGGCGCGTGCGGCGTGAACGTCTCCCAATGCAGGACCGGGCCCGTGACCACCACCACCGGCACCAGCCAGCTTGCCACGATCAACGCCCCTGACAGGCCCATCCCGCCAAGCGCGATCATGGGCGGGCCGTTGCGCTGCCCGCCGATCAGGGCGACGGCGAGAAAGGCGCCAAGGCTCAGCGCGACGGTGTAGACAGCCAACAGGGTCACGATGCACCCATGCACGTTGCGGCGATTGCTGCATCCTGACGCCGAACGCTCACCCGATCAACGGGATTGATCGCGGTACTTCTTGGGTTCCAGCAGAAATCGCATGAACAGGAAATTGCCGATGATCGCCAGCGGCGTCATCACCAGCTTGGCCCCCAGCCCGGCAAAGGTCTCGGGGCGCAGGGCGGTGGTCGGCACGATCTCGATCAGGTGCGTGCTGCCCCAGCCGATCAGGGCCGAGGATGCGGTGATCGCGCAGGCATGCCAGACCCAGTAGAACGACAGCAGCGTGGCATGCGATTGCGGGCGGCTTTTCTCGAACACGCGCAGTCCGGCCACGACATAGACGAAGGTCACGCCACAGAAGGCTCCGCAGATATTCGCCCAGAAGACGGTCAGGCCCAGTTGCACAAGCGTGCCCATCACGGTGAAATCCAGCAGCCAGCCACAGGCCGAGATCAGCGTGAAGCCGGAAAACCGGGCCAGAAAAGTCATCAGCCGGGATCTGGGCGTATGCGTCATATTGGTCATGGCCGTGCTTGTGCGCGCATTTCCCGGGCAATCATAGGGGAAAGTGCAGGGGAGTGCGAACCGATGGCCGTCCCCCTTGCGGGCTGGGCCGCATTGTTGGCCGCCGCGCGAAATTCGGGCCTATCGCCGCGACCTGTCGACGCCTATACCACCGTCAATTGGCACAAATGAATGGTAGACGGATCATGGCCCCCAAATTCGGAACCAGCGGCCTGCGCGGCCTCGTGACGGAACTGACGGAACATCTGGTGCGGGATTACGTGCGCGCCTTCATCGCGTCCTGTCCGAATGGCAGCGCGGTCCATGTCGGGCAGGACCTGCGCCCCTCGTCGCACCAAATCGCGGCGTGGGTACTGGACGAGGTGCAGGCGGGCGGGTTGATGGCGGTGGATTGCGGCGTCACCCCGACGCCCGCTCTGGCGCTGTCCTCTATGGAGGCGGGCGCGGCGGCGGTGATGGTCACCGGCAGCCACATCCCAGCCGATCGCAACGGGTTGAAGTTCTACGTGCCCGGCGGCGAGATTTCGAAGGCGGACGAACAGGCGATCCTCGGCGCGCTGGGGGGTGAGGCCCCCTCCGGTCCGCGCGGCGCGTTTGAGCGACGCGATGTCGGGGCGGACTATGTCTGCCGGTACACCGGCGCCTTCGGTCCTGCCCTGCAAGGGCTGCGCGTGGGCGTCTACCAGCATTCCTCGGTGGCCCGCGACCTGCTGATGGAGATCATGACGGGGCTGGGGGCAGAGCCTGTGGCGATTGCCCGCTCCGACGTCTTCATTCCCGTCGATACCGAGGCGCTCGACCCCGAGACCAGCGCCCTGTTTGCCGGTTGGATGGCCGAGCATGACCTCGACGTGCTGATCTCGACCGATGGTGACGCGGACAGGCCGATGGTGGTCGATGACGAGGCCCGCGTGGTGCCGGGTGACGTGCTGGGCGCGCTGACGGCGCGGCGGCTGGGGGCAGGCGTGATCTGCACGCCGGTTTCCTCGAATACGCAGGTGGACAAGGGATTTGGCACGGTACTGCGCACGCGGATCGGATCGCCCTTCGTGATCGCCGCGATGGAAGAGGCATTGGCGCAGGACAAGGCGGCGAAGGTCGTGGGCTACGAGGCGAATGGCGGGTTCCTGCTGGGATTCGAGGCCGAGGGACCCAAGGGCGACCTGCCGCCGCTGATGACCCGGGATTGCGTCTTGCCGATCGTTGCGCCGCTGGTCGCCGCGCGTGAGGCGGGAATGGACCTGTCGGCGCTGATCGACGCGCTGCCCGCGCGGTTCACCGCCGCCGACCGGATTCAGGGGATCGACACCGAGGTTTCGAAAACCTTCCTCGCACGGCTTTCCGGGGACGCAGGCGCGCGCGCCGACTTCTTTGCCGATCAGGGCGACGAGATTGCCGTGGATGAAACCGACGGGTTGCGTGTGACCTTCGCCAGCGGCGCGATCCTGCATCTGCGCCCGTCGGGCAATGCGCCAGAGTTTCGCTGTTATGCCGAGGCTGGCAGCCGGGAGCGCGCCGTGGCGCTTTGTGACGCGACGCTCGAAAAGCTTGGAGCAGAGCTTAAGTAGGATGGGTGATCACCCATCCTACCTTCAATAGCCCTTGGTCAGGGCGTCGATGGCGCACAGACCTTTCAGGATGCGCGCCAGCCCCCCCACCGGAACCATGTTCGGCCCGTCGCTGGGCGCGTTGTCGGGGTCTTCGTGAGTCTCCATGAACACCGCTGCACAGCCCACCGCCAAAGCCGCCCGCGCCAGCGGTTCGACATATTCGCGCTTCCCGCCCGAGGATTTGCCTTGGCCGCCGGGCATCTGCACCGAATGCGTCGCGTCCATCACCACGGGATAGCCCGTCTCGGCCATGATCGGCAGCGACCGGAAATCGCTGACCAACATGTTGTACCCAAAAGACGTGCCCCGCTCGCACAGCATGATCCGCTCATTGCCGGTGCTGGCGATCTTGTCGGCGACGTTGCCCATGTCCCAAGGCGCAAGGAATTGCCCCTTTTTCACGTTGATCGCCCGGCCGGTTTCGCCCGCCGCCAGCAAGAGATCCGTCTGGCGGCACAGGAACGCAGGGATTTGCAGCACGTCGACCGCTTCGGCCACGACGGCACATTGCGCGGTTTCGTGGATGTCCGTCAGGACGGGAACGCCGAATTCCTGCCCGATGGTCTGCAAGATGCGCAGGCCCTCATCCATGCCGATACCGCGCTTGCCCTCCAATGACGACCGGTTCGCCTTGTCGAAACTGCCCTTGAAGATCCAGCCGGTGTTGACCGCCTCGCAGGCGGCGGCGATCTGCTCGGCCAGCATGCGCGCATGATCGAGCGTTTCCAACTGGCAGGGGCCTGCGATCAGCTTGAACGGTTTGTCGGCGGCGATCTCCAGATCGCGAATCGTGACGGTGGTCATGCGATGCCTTCCTTCTTGAGCACGCCCTCGATGCGGGCGACGTCGACGGGATTGTTGAGCTCCCAGAACACCCGCCCGCGCGCCTCGACCGGCACGCAGGTCACCGGCGCGCCGTTTTCGAGAAAGCGCAGCTGTTCCAGCCCTTCGGCGCGCTCAATCGGGCCTTCGTCCCACGACATGTAGTAGCGCAGGGCGTCGGGGCGGTAGGCGTAGACGCCCACATGGTGCCAGACCTCGGGCGGGGTATCGAGGTTGCCGACGTAAGGAAGCACCTCTTTCGAGAAGTAGATCGCCGTGCCATCGCGCCGCATCACCGCCGTCGTGCCGCCAACGCGCCCAGCGTGACGGTCGGAGACGAAGTTCGACAGCGTGTCATGGTCGCATTTCAAGACGGGTGTGGCCATCTCCACCGCAGGGTCGGCCATCGCGGCGATCAGCGCCTCGACGAACCACGGGGGCGTCAGCGGCGCATCGCCTTGCAGGTTCACCACCACCTCGGGCGCCTCGGGCAGTTGCGCGACGCCCTCTGCGCAGCGTTCCGTGCCGTTGCGGGCGTTGGACGAGGTCATCAGGACCTCCGCGCCGAAACCTCTAGCTGCCTCGGCGATCCGGTCATCGTCGGTCAGCACGAACACCGCATCGGCCCCCTGCACCTGCTGCGCGGCGTCCCATGCGCGCTGGATCAGCGACTTCTTCTCGCCCGTGGCGCCGGTCAGCTCGACCAGTGGCTTGCCCGGATAGCGGGAGGAGGCATAGCGGGCAGGGATGAAGATCACGTTTTTCATGGGTCCCTCCGGGGGGTCAGGCGACGCCAGCGCGCAGCGCGTCATGGATATGGATCAGGCCGGTCAACCTGTCACCTTCGGTGACCAGCAGCACGGTGCGTTTCTTTTGGTTCATCACGCCCAGTGCCTCGACCAGCAGGGTGTCGGGCGTGGTGGTCAGCGGGCCGCGCGTGGCGACCTGACCGGCGGTGCGGTCCATCAGCCCGGCCATGTTACGGCGCAAGTCGCCGTCGGTGATGATGCCCTTCAGGGTCTCGCCCTCGACCAGAGCCGCCACGCCAAAGCCTTTCTGAGACATGGTCAGCAGCACTTCGGACATCGGCGTGTCCTCTGTCACGATGGGCAGTTCCGCGCCCCGATGCATCACGGCGGCCACGCGCAGCAGCTGCGCGCCAAGTGTGCCGCCGGGGTGGAAGGCGGCGAAGTTCTCGCGCCCGAAGCCCCGCGTCTGCATCATCGCCACCGCCAGCGCATCGCCCAAGGCCATCGCCATCGTGGTGGAGGTGGTAGGCGCCATGCCGATGGCACAGGCCTCGGCGGCGTCAGGCAGGGTCAGGACGTGATCCGCCGCTGTGCCCAAGGTCGACCCGGCCCGTTTCGTCACCGCGACCAAGGGTACGGCAAAGCGCGCGCAATGGGCGATCATGTCGGCCAGTTCGCGAGTCTCGCCGGAATTCGAGATCAGGATCACCGCATCCGCCGGCGTGATCATCCCCAGATCGCCATGCGACGCCTCGCCCGGATGGACCATCTGCGCGGGCGTCCCGGTCGAGGCGAAGGTCGCCGCGATCTTGGCGGCCACATGCCCGGATTTGCCCATGCCGGACACGATCACCCGGCCCTTCACCGCCAGCAGCAGCGCCACGACCGCGTCGAAGCAGCCGGGCAGCTCATCGGCCAGCCGCGTCAGTGCGGCGCTTTCGGTGGTCAGCACGTTGCGGGCAACGTCGGAAGGGGACTGCGTCATGGGGGCACCGTTCAGGATCATGGCGCCTGTTACCCTTCAATCAGGCCGGTGTCCAATGCGCCATATCCCGCAGGCGCAGGCATCCGCTTCGTTGACATTCGCCGCCCGGACCGCAACAAGAAGGCAAATTTTGCGACAAGGGGCAATTTCCATGAAGATCGCGATGATCGGGACGGGCTATGTGGGTCTTGTCTCGGGCGTTTGTTTTTCCGATTTCGGACACGAGGTCGTCTGCGTGGACAAGGACCCGCGCAAGATCGAAATGCTGGAACGCGGCGAGGTGCCGATTTACGAACCGGGGCTCGACGCGCTGATGGCCAAGAATGTCGAGGCGGGGCGCCTGTCCTTCACCCTCGACCTGCAAAGCGCCATCGACGGCGCGCAGGCAGTGTTCATCGCCGTGGGCACGCCAACCCGGCGCGGCGATGGCCATGCGGACCTGACCTATGTGATGGCCGCCGCCGAGGAAATCGCCAAGGCCGCCAAGGACCACATCGTCGTCGTGACCAAGTCGACCGTGCCGGTGGGCACCAACCGGCAGGTCAAGGATGTCGTGGCCAAGGCCAACCCGGAACTGGATTTCGACGTCGCCTCGAACCCGGAATTCCTGCGCGAAGGCGCGGCCATCGATGACTTCATGAAACCCGACCGCGTCGTCGTCGGCGTCGAGACGGACCGCGCCGCGAAGGTCATGGAAGACATCTATCGCCCGCTCTACCTGCGCGATTTCCCGATCGTGACCACCGATCTCGAATCCGCCGAGATGATCAAATACGCCGCGAACGCGTTTCTGGCGACCAAGATCACCTTCATCAACGAGATCGCCGCGCTGTGCGAAAAGGTCGGCGCGGATGTCAAATCCGTGTCCAAGGGCATGGGCATGGACGGCCGCATCGGCAACAAGTTCCTGCATGCCGGTCCCGGCTATGGCGGCAGCTGTTTCCCCAAGGATACCAAGGCGCTTGCCCGGATTGGTCAGGAACATGCCAGCCCGATCTCCATCGTCGAGACGGTCATCAAGGTCAACGAGGACGTCAAGCGCCGGATGATCGACAAGCTTGTCGACCTGTGCGGCGGCTCCTTCAACGGCAAGACGGTGGCGGTGCTGGGCGTGACCTTCAAGCCCAATACCGACGACATGCGCGACGCGCCCTCGCTGACCATCGTTCCGGCGCTGGTCGGTGGCGGGGCCAAGGTCCGCGCCGTCGATCCGCAGGGCAAGCGCGAGGGCGAGCACCTGCTGCCCGGCGTGCATTGGGAAGACGACCCCTATACCGCCGCCAAGGATGCCGACCTGCTGGTGATCCTGACAGAGTGGAACGAGTTCCGCGCGCTGGACCTGTCGAAGCTGGCGGGCAGCATGGCGACCGCGCGCATGGCCGACCTGCGCAACATCTATTCCATCAAGGATGCGCGGCGCGCGGGCTTCGAAGCTTATGAAAGCATCGGCCGCGAGGGCTTTGGCCAGGGCTGACCGGCCCGAACATTGGGGCAAACGCGCCACAGGCACGATATTGACGACGCCGTCCCCTTTCGGGGGCGGCGTTTTTCGTGATACCCCTGCGCTTGCCCGGGGGGGCACGCTTTATCCAAGGGATACACATGTCTCGTGTCCTCGCTCTGGCTGTTCTGGCCATGATGACCTTTGCCCCCCAGACCTTCGCGCAGGGCCGCGAGGCGCTGGGCAATGGCCGCCTTGTCACCAACGACCTTTATGGCGACACCGCCGACCGCTGGCAGTCCGGGTCTGTCGCGGGGTCGCATGTGGTGGGACATGGTTGGACCGGCTTCCTGCCGGACCGTCCCTTTGACATCATCGAATATCGCATCAACGCGCAGGTCGCGACGCCGGCCAAGCTGGGCACGCCCGCGGCCGGGGATCGCCCCTTTGCCGGGGTGCTCAGCCTTGGTGCTCACAGCCATTTCGCGCGCGCCGGGTTCGAGTTCGCCGTGGGGGCGGACCTTGCCTTTACCGGGCCGCAGACCGGGCTCAGCGCCTTGCACGTAGCCCTGCACGACCTGCTCGGGACCAAGGGCGCCTCGAAAAGCGTGACCGACAACCAGATCGGCAACGGCATCCACCCGACCTTCGTCGGCGAGGCCGGGCGCAGCTTCAACTTTGGCAACGCCACCAGCGTCCGCCCCTTCGTCGAGACCCGCTGGGGGCTGGAGACGCTGGTCCGCGCCGGGGCCGACCTGACCATCGGCAATGTCGGGCAGGGCGAATTGCTGGTGCGCGATCCCGTCACCGGGCAGCGATACCGCGTGGTCAAACAGTTGATGCCGGGCTTCAGTTACGTGCTGGGCGGCGACATCGCCTATGTCGACAGCAGCGCCTTGCTGCCTACGGATCGCGGCTATGACCTGACGGACACCCGCAGCCGAGTCCGGGCGGGCGTGCATTGGCAGGGCGACCGCAACGCGGCCTTCTACGGTGTCACCTACCTGTCCGAGGAATACACCGCGCAGCCCAAGGGGCAGGTGGTCGGCTCGGTGCGGCTGGACTTCAAGTTCTGAGCCGCCGCCCGTCGATTATTGCGCGAATGCCACACACGCTTTGGCTGAACGATGTTTTTTGACCTGAAGGTATAGAGCTACTTCACACCACACCTGAATTCGTTAATCTGTTGTTAATAAATATAACAAGGGCAGAGATACAGGCATGGGAACGGGCTATCGCGGCACGTTCGTCATCTCCTGGGCGCAGACGGATATAGACGGTCTTCAGGCCGCACCCTCGTCTTCGCTGACCGTCGGGGCCACGTGGTCTTGGCGCGGAACTCCGGTGCGGGTGGATGGACCTTCGTCCATTCTCCGGCTGGAACAGGCTGATGGCGACGCAGACATTCGACGGCGCGCGGCGCGCATGGTGCGCCGGCTGGTTGGGGCAGCGGTCACACACAAGACACGGTTGGAGGAGGTCGAAGTCGACCACCCATTGGCCGAGTCCAGTTTCGTGGTGACGGATGGGACACAAAGCTACACGGTCACGTTGATCGACATCGGCGAAGGGCAACGCCCGCTGTTGATGTTCCTCGACGAATTGCCGCCGCAGCGCCGCGACCTGTGGGTCGTGCATCACAACCTCGACCCGAACCGCAAATCCGTGGCGACCGAGCAAGGCACCGGGGTGATCTGCTTTACGCCGGGCACACAGATTCTGACGCCCGGGGGCGCCGTGCGGATCGAGGACCTGCGCGAAGGCGACATGGTCCAGACCAAGGATAACGGCGCGCAGGAAATCCGCTGGATCGGATCGCGCCGCATGACCGGGGCGCGGCTCTTCGCCCTGCCGAAGCTGCGACCGATCCGCATCCGTGCCGGGGCCTTCGGCATCGGCGAGCCGGACGAGGAGCTGCTGGTCTCGCCGGAACACCGGATGTTGGTCAAGGGCGTGGTGGCGCGGACGCTGTTCAACACGCCCGAGGTGCTGGTCGCGGCGCGCGACCTCGTCAACGGGTCGTCGGTGATCCGCGATACGCAGGTCAAGGAGGTGACCTACGTGCACATGCTTCTGGAGCGGCACGAGGTGCTGTTCGCGAACGGCGTGGAAACCGAAAGCTTCCATCCCGCGAACACCGCCATGTCGACCATCACCGACGAGGACCGTGCGCGTCTGCTGGGTCAGTTGCCGCATCTGGCCGAGAATCCGCACAGCTACGGCGCTTATGCCCGCCGCAACCTCTCGCATTCCGAGGCGGCGATCCTGCTGCACGAGGCGGCGTAACACAAGGCTGCCGGGGGTGGGTCGGGGTTATGCCCCGGCGCCCCGGCGGCCCATTGGGGTCACTCGCGGATTTCGTCGAGCCTCACGCCCCATAGCCGCGCCTTGGGCGCCCAGCCCTTGTAGCCGTTGACGCTCAGCCAGCACCATTCCGGCTGGCACTCGCCGAGATTGGCGACGACGCCCAGTTCCAGCCGGGCGTTCACCTTGGCCTCCGGGGCGGGCTGCGCCAGAAGCGGCAGCATGTCCTGCAACACCAGCACCGTGCGCACCCCGGACAACAGCGAATAGTGTACCCAGCCGCCCGCGCCGTCGCGGTCGCGGACCTGTCGCCAATGGCCATGCTCGGCCACGACCTCCAGCGGCATGTCGCGGCGCTTGTAGACCCAGTCGATGCGATGGGTCAGCGATGGCCCGCGCCGCACATTGGCCTCTGCAGCCTTCAACGACACGAAGCGCGGCAGCGGCAGGTTGGTCACGGGGCCCTTGTCGGCGGCCCAAGCTGTGCCGAGCGACATCCACAGGATCAGGCCCACGGCCAAGGCTCTTTGGAACATTCGATTGGTCCTGCTCAGGTTTTTCGCGGCGGGTTCTTGTGTCCCGTCCGATCCTGCATCACTCTAGCCGCCAAGCGGCCGCGCAGGAAGATCGGGGAGACATCCATGCCATCAAAACGTCTGAGTGTTGTCGTCACGCGACGCTTGCCGGAGGTGGTCGAAACCCGCCTGAAAGAGCTGTTCGACGTGCGCCTGCGCGACGATGACACGCCCATGACCCGCGGCGAGCTGGTCGATGCGGTGCGCGAGGCCGACGTTCTGGTGCCCACGGTCACCGACCAGATCGACGCAGGCCTGATCGGTCAGGCGGGCGAACAGCTGAAGCTGATCGCCAATTTCGGCGCGGGCTTCGATCATATCGACGTGGCGACCGCCCGTCAGCGCGGCATCCTCGTGTCGAACACGCCCGGCGTCGTGACCGAGGACACCGCCGATATCGTGCTGGCCCTGATGCTGGGCGTCACCCGACGCATCCCCGAGGGCTTGACCCTGATGCAGACCGGCGAGTGGGGCGGCTACGCGCCCACCGCCATGCTGGGCAGTCGTCTGGGCGGCAAGCGTCTGGGCATCCTCGGCATGGGCCGCATCGGTCAGGCCGTGGCCAAGCGCGCGGCGGCCTTCGGCATGCAGATCCACTACCACAACCGCCGCCGCCTGCATTCCCAGATCGAGGAAAAGCACGAGGCGACGTGGTGGGAAAGCCTCGACCAGATGGTGGCACGGATGGATGTGATCAGCGTCAACTGCCCCTCGACGCCCTCGACCTATCACCTGTTGAACGCGCGGCGGCTGAAACTGCTGAAGCCTTCGGCGGTGATCGTCAACACCTCGCGCGGCGAGGTGATCGACGAAAATGCCCTGACGCGGATGCTCAAGGCCGGGGAACTGGCGGGCGCGGGGCTGGATGTCTACGAACACGGCATCCAAGGCAATCCCGAGCTGCGCAACATGCCCAACGTGGTGATGCTGCCGCATATGGGCTCGGCCACCTATGAGGGCCGCGTCGAGATGGGTGAGAAAGTCATCATCAACATCAAGACCTTCGCCGACGGCCACCGCCCGCCGGACCAAGTGATCCCGGCCATGCTGTGATCCGCGTCCTCGCGATTCTGCTTGTCTACCAACTGGCGGGCGAGACGGTGTCGCGCGGGCTGACCTTGGCGGTGCCCGGCCCGGTGATCGGGCTGGCCGCGCTGTTCGTCACGTTCCTCGTGGTGCCGCGACTGGCCGACTACATGCGCGAGACGGTGACCGGCTTCCTGTCGCACCTGTCCTTGTTGTTCGTTCCGGCAGGCGTGGGCGTGGTCGCGCATCTCGACGCCTTTGCCGAGTACGGCGTGGGGTTGTTCGTGGCGCTGATCGGCTCGACCGTGCTGGCGATCCTCGCCGGGGTCGGGGCATTTTTGCTGGTGGCAAAATTGACCGGGGTCGGCGATGACTGAGGCGCTGGCCCTGTGGTCCTACCTCGCGCAGGAGCCGCTGCTATGGCTGACCTTGACGCTGGGCGCCTATGTCACGGCGGAAATCCTGTCACAACTGGCGGGACGGCACGCGCTGGCCAATCCCGTGCTGATCGCGGTGATCCTGTTGGCCGCCGTTTTGCGCCTGACCGGGACGCCCTACAATACCTATTTCGAGGGTGCGCAATTCGTGCATTTCATGCTGGGTCCGGCAACGGTGGGGCTGGCCCTGCCGCTGTACCTGAACCTGTCCAAGGTGCGCCGTGCCCTATGGCCGATGCTGGCCGCCTTGCTGGCCGGATCGCTGGTGGCGATGGTGTCTGCCCTTGGGTTGGCGTGGCTTTTCGGAGTGCGCGGCGCTGTGCTGCTGTCATTGGCGCCGAAATCGGCCACCGCGCCGGTGGCGCTTGGCGTGTCCGAAGCTGTCGGCGGCCTGCCGACCCTGACGGCGGCGCTGGTGATCCTGACGGGCATCGTCGGGGCGGTGGTGTCGACCCCGATGCTCAACATGCTGGGGGTCAAGGACTGGCGGGCCCGCGGCTTTGCCGTGGGCGTTGCGGCACATGGCATCGGCACGGCGCATGCCTTTCGCATCCACCCGACAGCAGGCGCGTTTTCGGGCATCGGCATGGGCCTGAACGCCGTGCTGACGGCGGTTCTTGCGCCGTTGGTGGTGGGCCTGCTGTTCTGAGTGCGCTTTTGGCGCATGGACAGGGCGGCAGGCTTGCGGTTTGAGCAAAGCAAACTGCGGTATTGGAGAACCCCATGTCGAATTGCGCCCTGTGCGGTGGCGAGGATGCCACCCCCTATGTCGTCGCGCCCAAGGAGGACGAGGTGCCGCTGTGCGCCACCTGCCGCGACGGTGCCGAAAACGGCCCGACCGAAGATCCGCATTGGCAATGTCTGAACGGCGCAATCTGGAGCACGGAACCTGCCGAACAGGTTCTGGCATGGCGCTTGCTGAACGGGCTGGATGCCGTCTGGGCGGCGGAGGTGCTGGAGACGGCGTATCTGGAACCGGAGGTCTTGGACTGGGCGCAGGCCGGGGTGTCGTCAAGCGATGAGGTGGTGCATCGCGACTGCAACGGTACCGTCTTGCAGAACGGCGATACTGTGACGTTGATCAAGGCGCTGCCGGTCAAGGGGGCTGGATTCACGGCCAAACAAGGGACTGCGGTGCGCAAGATTTCCCTTGAGCCGGACAATGCCGAGCACATCTCTGGCCGGGTCGAAGGCCAGCGGATCGTGATCCTGACGAAATTTGTGAAGAAGGCGTAGGCCGGGGTAGGATGGGTGATCACCCATCCTACTTTGGTTCAAATTTGAGTAACCGGTTTGTGCCAATGTCTTCGGCATGACCCAGTATCGCCGATTCCGTGTGCCTGGTGGCACGTACTTCTTCACCGTGCGGCTCCAAGAGAGGTTCGGACACTCTCTCATCGATCATGTCGATATCTTGCGAACCGCATACGCGGAGTGTTTGCAGCGCTATCCCTTCCAGACCAAATGCATCGTCATCCTGCCAGATCACCTGCATGCCATTTGGACGCTGCCACGTGGAGACGAGGATTTCTCGTCGCGCTGGCAGTTTCTAAAGCGCCGTTTCACCCAGATTTCAGGGCTGACTGGGGCTGTTTCTCCGAGCCAGGCGGCAAAGGGTGAGAAGGGTGTCTGGCAAAGGCGGTTCTGGGAACACACGATCCGAAATGCAGCCGATCTTGACTTGCATCAGCGCTATTGCTGGACAGACCCTGTCCGGCATCACCTTTCAGACTCCCCGGCGCACTGGGCGTTCAGTTCGATCCACCGGGATATGCGCTCTAGTCTGCTTGATCCGGACGAGATCGAGCCCGTTCCGGATGGCCAATTTGGCGAGTGACGAGAAAGTAGGATGGGTGATCACCCATCCTACCCAAGGTCACGCATCCTTGTAGCTAATCTCTTTCGCATCGGCACCGGGCCCAACCTTGGACCGGCGGACGATCAGCCGGTTCAGCGCCTGGATATAGGCCCGCACCGAGGCAACGACCGTGTCGGTATCCGCCGACTGGCCCGTGGCGATCACGCCATCCTCTTCCAGCTTCACGGACACGGTCGCCTGCGCATCCGTACCCGCCGTCACCGCATTCACTTGGTACAGTTGAAGGCGCGCCTTGTTCGGGTGCAGTTCACGCACCGCCTTGAACGCCGCATCGACAGGCCCGTCGCCCTCGCATTCCGCCGTCTGATCCTTGCCGTCGATCTCAAGCTCGATCTCGGCTTTGGCTGGGCCACCGGTGCCGCACACGACACGCAGGTTCACCAGCTGGATCGCGTCACCGCCTTCGGTCGTGGCGGATACCAGCGCGAGGATGTCGTCGTCGTAGACCTCCTTCTTGCGGTCCGCCAGATCCTTGAACCGGACAAAGATGTCCTTCAGCTGGTTGTCGCCCACCTCGGTGCCAAGCTGGCGCAGCTTGTCGCGCAGCGCCGCGCGGCCCGAATGCTTGCCCAAGGGCAGCGAGTTCGCGGCAAGGCCCACATCCTCGGGCTTCATGATCTCGAAGGTTTCGGCGTTCTTCAGCACGCCATCCTGATGGATCCCCGACTCATGGGCAAAGGCGTTCTTGCCGACGATGGCCTTGTTGAACTGCACGGCAAAGCCCGACACGGTCGAGACCCGGCGCGAGATGTGCATGATCTTGCGGCTGTCGACATTGGTGAAATACGGGATCACGTCGCCGCGCACCTTCATCGCCATCACCACCTCTTCGAGGGCGGTGTTGCCGGCGCGTTCGCCCAGCCCGTTGATCGTGCATTCGATCTGGCGCGCGCCGCCCGCGACGGCGGCCAGCGCGTTCGCCGTCGCCATGCCAAGGTCGTTATGGCAATGCGTGGCAAAGACCACCTCGTCGGCGCCCGGCACGGTCGCGATCAGGCGGCGGATCAGGTCGGCGCTTTCGCCCGGCTCGGTATAGCCCACCGTGTCGGGAATGTTGATCGTCGTGGCACCCGCCTTGATCGCGATCTCGATCACCCTGCAAAGGTAATCCCACTCGGTCCGCGTCGCATCCATCGGCGACCATTGCACGTTGTCGCACAGGTTGCGCGCGTGGGTCACCGTTTCGTGGATGCGGTCGGCCATTTCGTCCATGGTCAGGTTCGGAATGGCGCGGTGCAGCGGCGAGGTGCCGATGAAGGTGTGAATCCGCGGGCGCGCGGCGTTCTTCACCGCCTCCCAGCAGCGGTCGATATCGGGCAGTTGCGCGCGCGCAAGGCCGCAGATCACCGATTGCTTGGACCGCTGCGCGATCTCGGACACGGCGCGGAAATCGCCTTCGGAAGCGATGGGAAAGCCCGCCTCGATGATGTCGACGCCCATATCGTCCAGAAGCTCGGCGATCTCCAGCTTTTCGTCATGGGTCATGGTGGCGCCGGGGGATTGCTCGCCGTCGCGGAGCGTCGTGTCGAAAATGAGGACGCGGTCTTTGGTCTGGTCAGTCATGGTCTTTGTCCGTCTTCAGATATGCGGTTTGGCAGATGCGACGCGGTCGGCATCGCCGGAATTGGGTTCGCCCTTGGGCTCGATCAGCAGCACCTTGACCTCGGCTTCGGCGCGGGGGCGATGAACCTGCCCGGCGGGAATGACAACGATCTCGCCCGCCCGAACGGTCACCGGGTCGGCGGTGTCATAGTCCATGACCATCTCGCCTTCCAGAACCAGAAAGAAGTCGTCGGTGTCGTCATGCTTGTGAAAGGGAAATTCGCCTTGGAATTTCACCACCATCACGTCGTTTCCATTGTAGCCCGCCACAACGTGCGGGTCCCAATGGCTTGAAAACATGGCCAGTTTTTCGGCCAGATTGATCGCATTCATGGGAATGTCCTGTTTGCTGCTAATAGGGGCTCGGCGCGTCACAAATCTCCTCTGAGCAGGCGCGCCGACGGCTGCACGCTCAGAGGCGGCCTAGCAGCAAGTCGAAGCCACGCGCAAACGGCGCCGGAAGGCGCGGTCTGTCTGCGATATGGCCAAGGGTCATCATGACGGTCACTATACGCCCCAAATCGTGAATGAAAACCCACCAAGTGCGCTTTTCGTAGGGCGCGGCCTATGGCACGTTTGCCCGGCAGGAACGCATCGGGCATACTGACCCCGAGCAAGGCAAGGCAGGCACATGATCCGGAAACTGTTGGGCGCGGTGGCACTGGCCCTTGGCGCGCTGCCCGCATGGGCAGAGCGGCAGGACGTCAAGGCATATGTATTCGGCAATTCGCTGGTGCATCACCTGAGCGAGACCGATGACAACACCAACGTCCCGCATTGGCTGGGCCAGATGGCCCGTGCCGATGGGCGGACGCTGGGCCTCGATGGGCAATGGGGGTTCCTGCGCAACTTTGCCGACGGGCTGCCGCCCACGGCCAACTGGTCGTTTCCCAACGTCCGGGGCGTCTGGGGGCCGGGGCAAAGCGGGTTTGGGTCTGCGGGCTTTGATTCGGTCATCGTGACGCCGGCCAATTTCATCCAGTACCAGTTGCCGAATGTGCCGTATGACGGCGACAACCCGACCGGGGAAAGCCCGCTGGGCGCGGCGTTGCGCTTGTTCGACTGGGTGGATGACGCGGCCCCCGACGCACGCCTGTTCGTCTATGAGGGTTGGGCGGCGATGGACGGTATCACCGGGCCGTTCCCCCCCGATGCCGAGGGTTTGGGCCGGTATCATGCCCACAATGCGGGCGATTATCACCTGTGGTACGAGGATTTCCTCGCAGATCTGGCCGAGGCCCGCCCGGCGCTGGAGGTCACGCTGATCCCCGTGGCCTCGGTGCTGGCGGGTCTGTTGGCGGATGGCGGCGTGCTCGAAGGGTTGCCCGCCGAGGCGCTGTATGTCGATGACGCGCCGCATGGCACGCCGACGCAATACCTGCTGGCGGCGATGGTCACCTATGCGGCCCTGTACGAAGCCCCGCCGCCCGCCGACTATCAACCGCCCGCCAGCCTGCACCCGGATGTCGTCGCCAAATTCCCCGAGATCGCGCAGGCGATCTGGGATGCCATGCCAGAGGTCAAGGCATTGAAGGCCGCCGTGGCCAATGGGGCCGAGGCCGTCGCCGAAGAGGTGGCCGAAGCCGCCCAGCCCGACTTGCCGCAACGCCAGCCCATCGCCTTGCCGCCGCGGGGCATCCGCCCCGATGGCCTGCCTGCGCTGGCCATGGGGCTGAACGGCATTTCCGACTGGTCCACGCAGCATCCCTTCCTCGACCTGTTCAAGTCGTCGCGTCCGTGGGTCGGCCACCTGCCCGGCCAATGGGGCGGCGTGACCACCGAGGAACTGGAGGCCGGGGGCCACCTCTCGCCCGAGGGCTGGCCGCTGTCGCTCCCCGAGGGGGTCGAGGCGCTCGAGGCCGTTCTGCTGACCGAACAGCCCGAAGGCGCGACCTCGCTGCGCGGCGATTACGTCCTGCGATACGAGGGAACGGGCCGCATCCGGCTGGAAGGCCGCGCCAAGCGCACCCGCTACGATGACGGCCGCATCACCTTTTTCTACGAACCCGGCGGGGATGAAGGGCTGGTCGCGGTCAAGATCACCGAACTCGACCCCTCTGACCCGATCCGCAACATCACCATCGTGCGCGAGGATATGCTGCCGCTCTACGATGGTGGCGCGATCTTCAACCCCGACTGGATCGAGGCGGTTGCCGATCTGCGCGCCCTGCGGTTCATGGACTGGATGCTGACCAACGGTTCTCCCATTGCCACGTGGGAGGACCGCCCGCGCATGACCGATGCCACATGGGTGCGCTGGGGTGTGCCGGTCGAGGTGATGATCCGTCTGGCCAACAAGATTGGCGCCGACCCGTGGTTCAACATGCCTCACATGGCCGACGACGCCTATATCCGCGCCTTCGCCGAAGCCGTCGAGGCCGGGCTCGACCCGCGCCTGAAAGCCTATGTGGAATATTCCAACGAGGTCTGGAACCGCATCTTCCCGCAAGCCACATGGGCCGAGGCGCAGGCTGACGCGCTTTGGGGCCATTCCGAAACGGGCTGGATGCAGTTCTACGGGATGCGCGCCGCGCAGGTCATGGACATCTGGACCGAGGTCTTTGACGAGGACGACCGGCTGGTGCGTGTCGTGGCCACCCATACCGGCTGGCCGGGGCTGGAGGAGCAGATACTGGTGTCGCCTTTGGGCTATCTCAAGCTGGGCAAGATGGCCAAGGAAAGCTTCGACGCTTATGCGGTCACCGGCTATTTCGGCTATGAAATGGGCGGCGAGGAAATGGCGCAACGCATGAATGACTGGCTCGACCAGTCCGAGGCGCTGGCCACCGCCGCCGGAGAGGCCCAAGGTTTGCGCCGCGTCGCCCTGCGTGAATTCGTCAAGACCGCGCAATTCGAGGCGGCGATTGCCCCGGTGGCACTGGCGCTGGCCGAAGGGTCGCTGCGGCAACTGGTCGACGAGGTCTTTCCCTATCACGCCGGGATCGCGCGCAAGCATGGCTTGCGGCTGGTGATGTACGAGGGCGGCACACATGTATCGGGCCACGGCCCGCGTGTGGATGACGACCGGCTGACCGCATTCTTCACCGCGTTCAACTACACGCCCGAGATGGCCAAGCTGTACGAAATCCTGCTCGCCGGGTGGGAGGCCGCCGGGGGCACGCTGTTCAACGCCTTCGTCGACGTGGCCCCGGCCAGCAAATGGGGCAGCTGGGGTGCGAAACGCTATCTGGAGGATCAGAACCCCCGTTGGGACATGCTGATGGCCTACAACGCCGCAGGCCCCAACGATTGGGAAACCCGCGACCCGGCGGCCTTTGCCAACGGCATCACCCGGGTTGCAGGCGTCGGCAACCAGCGTCTGCAAGGCACGTCCGCCGAGGATGTGCTGGTGGGGGGCTCCGGCAATGACACGCTGGTCTCGGCGGGCGGTGCCGACGTGCTGGCCGGTGGCCCGGGCGTGGATCGCGCCGTGCTGCCGGGCGCGCGCGAGGATTATGCCTTTGACACGGTCGAGGGGCGGTTGCTGGCGACCGGGCCGGATGGTGGTGTCATCTTGTCCGACATCGAAGAGGTCGTCTTTGACGACGCCCCGTCCGTGGCCGTTGCGGTTGCGGATTTGTAGGCATGGGGTTGCTTTGCGGGCATTGCCCCAGCGCGGAAACAAGGCGAAGCCCCCACGCGGCGGCGATTTGGTGGGATCAGGCGCACAGCTTTGATCTTCTTCGGATTTGGCCAGCATAAACCGAGGGATTCATAGCTCAGGAACGCCACCACGCGCGGCTGCAAAACGCGGCTCACCCAAACGTCGGCTTCGCCCGCTAAATCCCTTTCAACCGCTGGATTTCGCTGACCAGCGTTTCCGCCCCCAGAGACGCGCGGAAGTTTTCCTCGATATGGGCGCGACCGGCTGCCGACAACCGCAGCAGCGCGTCCGGGTCGCCCGCCAGCGACCGGATCGTGCGCGCCAGTTGGCCGGGGTTCTTGGGTTCCACCAGATAGCCGGTCGAGCCGTCCTGAATCAACTCGCGCACGCCGCCCGCATCGGTGCCGATGGTCGGCACACCCATCGACATCGCCTCCATATAGGCGACGCCCAGCGGTTCATGCCACGAGGCCAGCACGAACAGATGCGCCTCTTGCAGCTTTTGCCGCACCGCGCCCGCATCGATGGCGCCCAGCAGTTTGACATGGTCCTGAAGGCGCAGCTTCTTCAGATGCTCTTCGAGTTGCAGCCGGTAGCCGGTGCCGCCATCGTCATCCTCGCCAGCGATCTCGACCCGCAGGTCGACTCCTTGGTCGATCAGCTGGCGGGTGGCGCTCATCAGGTCCTGATGGCCTTTGACGATGTTCAGCCGCCCGCAGGCAAAGACCCGCAGGGGGCGGCCCTTTTCCGGCGCCTCGTAGGGCTCGTCCCGGCGCATGATTTCCGTATCGACGCCCATTGGGCGGATCAGCAACCGGTCGGGCAGCGATCCTTCGAGGTCCTCGTAGATCTCGTTCAGGATCTTCTGGGTGATGATCGTGGCAAAGCTCGCATGCTTCCACTTGAAGCGCTGGCCGGGCCCGTAATCCGACAGCGGGCCGTGCAGCGTCAGCGAATAGGTCGGCCCGCCCATCAGATGGGCAAAGGCGGCGATCAGCGCTGCGCGCCCGCAGGAATGCGCATGGACGTGGTCCAGCCCCAGCCGTTTCGCATCGCGGCGCAGCCGCTCGGCGGCGGCCAGCGTCAGAAGGGTATCCTTGGAATAGCCGACGCCTTCGCGCAGCATCCAGCCCGGCAGGCCCTTGGGCAGCAGCCGCGCCAGCGCGACGCTGGCATTGAACGGGTCGATCTGGCCCAGATAGGTCGTCGACCGCATCGCCGCGCGCGACCAGCTATGGGCAATCAGACCCTCGGGCGGCTTGCGGGTGGAAAAGACGTGTACCGAATGGCCCATCGCCTCCAGCGCCTGAATCTCGCGCCAGAAGAATATATGGGTCTGTCCCGGAAATTGCGGGACAATGTATCCAATACGCAAAGGCTGCGACACGAGGGTTCCCTGTCTGGAGTTGGCAGCCTGCCCTCCCATAGGCAGATTTGTCGCGATACTCTTTTGGTTTCCTTGGTTTGGCCACAGTTAACCGGGATATAGTCACGGGTAAGAGGCAGGATTTTCCGAATGTGTGGCCTCATGGGTACGGGTATGGATCAGGTACAGGACGGATCGACGCCACGGGTGTCGGTCATCATTCCGGCAAACAACGAGGCGGCGCTGATCGGCGGCTGCCTCGGCGCGCTGCTCGACTCGGAGGAGGTGCCGGGCGGCTACGAGGTGATCGTCATCGCCAATGGCTGCACCGATGACACGGTGGCGCGCGCGCGGGCCTATGAGGGGCGATTCGACGCGCTGACGGTGCTCGACCTGCCAGAGGGCGGCAAGATCGGGGCGTTGAATGCGGGTGACGCGGCTACGCGGGGCGCGATCCGGGTCTATCTCGATGCGGATGTGACCGTTTCACCGGGCCTTCTGGCGGCGCTGGCGGTTGCGCTGGACGGGGACCGCCCCGCCTATGCCAGCGGTCGCGTGCGGATCACCGCAACCGGCGCGGTCAGCCGGGCCTATGCCCGGATCTGGCGGCAGGTGCCCTTCATGCGGTCTGGTGTTCCCGGCTGCGGGGTCTTTGCGATGAACGCCGCCGGGCGTGCGCGCTGGGGCGATTGGCCCGCGATCATCAGCGACGACACCTTTGCCCGCCTGTCCTTTGCCCCGTCCGAGCGCAGGCTTGTCCGGGCCAGCTATGACTGGCCCATCGCCGAGGGCTGGCATGCGCTGGTCAAGGTGCGCCGCCGTCAGGATGCCGGCGTGGATGAAATCGCGGCGCTGTACCCCTCCCTGCCCGACAATGACGACAAGGCCCCCTTTCCGACGCAGGAAAAGCTGCGCACGGCCTTGCGCGATCCGGTCGGATTCGCAATCTATGCCAGCGTGGCCCTGATGTCGAAACTGACGCGCCACCGCGCAACCGGGTGGAGTCGCGGCAGATGAGTGTTTTGTCCGTGATGCGAGGCGAGGGGCTGAATGCCCGCGTGATGCGCTCGTCGCTGTTCACCGTCGGGGGGTTCGGTTTTTCCCAGATCATCCGGCTGGCCTCGAACCTGATTCTGACGCGCCTGCTGTTCCCCGAAGCGTTCGGGCTGATGGCCTTGGTCATGGTTTTCCTGATGGGGCTTGGACAGTTTTCCGATGTCGGCGTCACCCCGGCCATCTTGCAAAGCAAACGCGGCGATGACCGCGATTTCCTGAACACCGCATGGACCATTCAAGTGTTGCGCGGCATCGGGCTGTGGCTGGTCGCCTGCGCGCTGGCCTGGCCCATGGCATGGCTTTACGATGCCGACCTGCTGTTGCAGATGTTGCCCGTATCCGCTTTGACCCTGCTGATCACCGGCTTCCGTCCGACCCGGATGGTGACGGCCAACCGGCACCTGATGCTGGGACGGGTGACGGTGCTCGACATGATCACGCAGGCCGCCGGTGTGGTCACTGCCATCCTTCTGGCGGTGTGGTGGCATTCGGTCTGGGCGCTGGTGGTGTCCGGCGTGGTCGGCGCCTTGGTCGAAGTCTGGCTGAACTGGCGCTTTCTTCCGGGCGAGGCGAACCGCTTTCGCTGGGAAAAGCGCGCGGCGCAGGAATTGATCGGCTTCGGCAAATGGGTGTTTCTGGCGACCGTTTGCGGATTCGTCTTTACACAGGCGGACAAGATCCTGATCGGCAAGTTCGCCCCGCTCGACCTGTTCGGCATCTACAATATCGGGTTCTTCTGGGCGTCCTTCCCGATGCTTCTGGGCGGAATGGTCACGCAAAAGATCCTGATCCCCATCTACCGCGAAACCCCGCCCAAGCAGAGCCCCGAGAACTTTGCCAAGTTGCGCAAGATGCGCTTTGTCGTGTCCAGCCTGCTGATGGGCTTTGTCGGAGTATTCGCGCTGCTGGGGGTGTGGCTGGTGAGCCTGCTATACGACGCACGCTACGCGCAGGCCGGGGCCGTAGCGGTGGTGCTGGCGGTTGCGCAGATTCCGATGCTGATCGTCATGACCTACGATCAAGCGGCGCTGGCGGCGGGGGATTCCAAGCGGTTCTTCGTTCTGGCGCTGGCGCGTGCGGTGCTGATGTTCGCGGGCATCTGGATCGGATGGGAAGCGGGCGATCTTCTGGGCGCGCTGATCGGGCAGGGGGCGGCCTTCGTGCTGGCCTATCCGGTGGTGGTCTGGCTGGCGCGGCACATGGGCGCATGGGACCCGCTGCACGATGCGGTCTTTGCTGGAATCGGCGTCGGAATCGCGGTCGCGGCCCTATGGCTGAACGGGGCGGCAATCCTTTCACTATCGTGACGGCTCATCGTTTCCGGAAAAGCGATAATTCTGGTAAAATTCCCAATTGTGCATAAATTCATCGAAACGGGCCGCAAAACCCCTTCTGATTGCGGCATTTTGTGGGGCCAAAACCTAAAAAGCGCCGCATTTTCCCCGCAATCCTTATCTAGGTTCGGGGGCGTCGCATGTGGCGGGGTATTGGATCATGAGTGTTGACGCAAAGGTATTGGGCGAAAATGACATCGCCATTGTCGGCATGGCTGCGCACCTGCCGGGCGCGTCCGATATTGCCCAATACTGGCGCAACCTGCGCGATGGTGTCAGCTCGATCCGCCGCCTGAGCGAGGACGAGCTGCGCGAGGCCGGTGAGGACCCCGGCCTGATGCGCCACCGCGATTACGTGCCCTTCGCGGCGCCGCTGGACGATTTCGAATATTTCGACGCCGAGTTCTTTGGGTTTTCACCCAAAGAGGCCGCGATCATGGACCCGCAACACCGCCAGTTCCTTGAAACCGCGTGGGAGGCGCTGGAAACGGCGGGTCACGTGCCCGAGAATTTCCCCGGTCAGGTCGGTGTCTTTGCCGGGTGCGGGATGGGCTCGTATTTCTATTTCAACGTTTGCTCGAACCCCGATCTGGTCGAGAATACCGGCATGTTCCTGTTGCGCCATACGGGCAACGACAAGGACTTCATGACGACGCGCCTGTCCCATGTTCTGGACCTGCATGGCCCGTCGATCAACCTGCAAACCGCCTGCTCGACCTCGCTTGTGGCGACCCATTACGCGGTTCAGGCGCTGCTGAACGGCGAATGTGACATGGCGCTGGCGGGCGGCGTGACCATCGAGCTGCCGCATAAGCGGGGGTACCTGTATAAGGAGAACGAGATTCTCTCGCCGGACGGGGCCTGTCATGCCTTTGACCATCGCGCGCAGGGCACTGTGTTCGGATCGGGCGCGGGGGTCGTCGTGCTGCGCCGCGCGGCGGATGCGGTGGCTGATGGCGACCACATCTGGGCGATCATCAAGGGCACCGCCGTCAACAATGACGGCGCGCAAAAGGCGGGCTATCTGGCGCCCTCGGTCGAAGGGCAGGCGATCGCCATCGCCGAAGCCCAAGCCATCGCGGGCGTCACCGCCGACACGGTGGATTATGTCGAGTGTCACGGCACCGGCACCTATCTGGGCGACCCGATCGAAGTCGCCGCACTGACGCAGGCCTTTGCCGAGACCTCGGACAAGGTCGGTCATTGCCGCATCGGCTCGGTGAAAACCAACATCGGCCATTTGGACACCGCCGCCGGGGTGGCGAGCCTGATCAAGGCGTCGCTGGCGCTGCACAACCGCCAGATGCCGCCAAGCTTGGGCTACGAGGCCCCGAACCCCGCGATTGACTTCGACAATTCACCCTTCCGCGTCAATGACCGGCTGAGCGACTGGCCGCGCGAGGATCATCCGCGCCGCGCCGGGGTGAACTCGCTGGGCGTCGGCGGGACCAACGCGCATGTGGTTCTGGAAGAAGCGCCTGAGCGTGCCGCGTCCGAGGACAGCGACTTCCCCTTCCAGATCCTGACCCTGTCAGCCCGGTCCAAGGGCGCACTGGATGACGGCGCGAAACGCCTCGCCCAGCACCTGCGCGCCCATCCCGAACAGTCGCTGGCCGATGTGGCATGGACGCTGAAAGAAGGCCGCCGCGCCTTTGAAAAGCGCCGCATCGTCGTCGCGGAAACGCATGAAGAGGCAGCAGCCCTTCTGGAGTCGGACGCCCCCCGCCGTGTCCACAACCATACCGCGCTGGACCGGCCCGACGTGGTCTTCATGTTCCCCGGCGGCGGCGCGCAATATGCGGGCATGGCGCGCGACCTGTACGAAACAGAGCCGGTCTTTGCCGAATGGATGGATCGGGGCCTCGATCATCTTGCCACCCTCACGGATGCGGACATTCGCACGCTGTGGCTGCCCGACGGTGACACGGCGCAGGCCGATGAGGCGTTGAAGCGCCCGAGCCTGCAACTGCCGCTGATCATGATCACGGAATACGCGCTGGCGCAGTTGTGGATGAGTTGGGGCGTCAGCCCTGCCGCCCTGACCGGGCATTCCATGGGCGAAAACACTGCCGCTTGTGTGGCGGGTGTGATGCGCTTCGAGGATTGCATCGGCTTGGTGCACCTGCGCGGCACCCTGTTCGACACGGTCCCCGCCGGTGGCATGTTGTCCGTCAACCTCGCGGCGGAGGACCTGCGCCCCTATCTGGGCGACGACCTCGACCTTGGGGCCGTCAACGCCCCCGAACTGTCCGTCGCCTCTGGCCCGCGAGCGGCGCTCGACGATCTTGCGCAGCGTCTTGCCAAGGATGGTATCGACGCGCAGCGCATCGCCATCGACATCGCCGCGCATAGCCGCATGCTGGAACCGATCCTTGATCGCTTCCGCGCCTACCTGCAGTCGATCCCGCTGAGCGCGCCCACGATCCCGCTGACCTCCAACCGCACCGGTGCGCTGATGACGCCCGAACAGGCGACCAGCCCGGATTACTGGGTGGACCACCTGCGCGGCACCGTGCTGTTCGCGGATTGCATCGGCGCACTGGCCAAGCCCGACCGCGTTTTCCTTGAGGTCGGGCCGGGCAAGGCGCTGTCCTCGCTCGCGCGCCAGCACGACAAGGTGGATGGCAACACCGTGCTGTCCTCGCTGCGCCACCCCGACGACGTCATCGCCGATGACAAGCACCTGTTCGAGGTGCTCGGCCGTCTCTGGGCGCTGGGCGTCACCGTCGACTGGGACCAGATCTGGGGCGAGGCGCGGCGCAACCGTGTGGTGCTGCCGACCTATGCCTTCCAGCGCGCGCCCTATTTCATCGCGCCGGGCAAGGCCGCCGACAGCGCGCCGCAATTCCTGATGCGCAATGACGATGTCAGCACATGGGGGTGGAAGCCCGTCTGGCGGCCCCGCTCCGCGCAGGTCGAGGTGGATATCGACGCGTTGCAGGACGCCACGCCGCAGACATGGCTTGTCTTTGCCGACGAGGCCGGGCTGGCGGCCCGTGCCTCTGCCCGGCTTCGCGCGGCGGGTCATGACGTGGTCGAGGTCCGCCCCGGCGATACCTTTGCCCGCACCGAAACGGGGTACATCCTTGCCCCGGAACGCGGGCGCGAGGGCTATGACCTGCTGGTGCAGGACCTTGTCCAGCGCGGCCTGATCCCCACGCGGATCGCCCATTTCTGGCTGGTGACAGAGGGCGAGACGCACCGCCCCGGCTCTTCCTTCTTCCATCGGATGCAAGAGCACGGGTTCTATTCGCTGCTCTTCCTCGCGCAGGCGTTGGAGGGCGAATCCGTTCCCCGCCCGTTGCACCTGTCGGTCTTCACCAACGGCGCGGAAAAGCTGCGGGACGAGGCGTTGCCCTATCCCGAAAAGGCCACGATCGCCGGGCCTGCCCGCGTGATCCCGCGCGAACTGAACGGCGTGACCGTGTCCACCTGCGATCTGATGCTGCCCTTGGTGCCAGATGCGGGCTTCTGGGGCCGGGCCAAGGCGCAAGCCGCGCGCGATGCGGCCATGGACGCCCTGACAGGCCGCGTTCTGGAAGAGATGCTCTCCGAGCCCGCCGATCTGATCGCCGCCCTACGCGGCGACCGGCGGTTCGAATGCGCCATGCGGCCCGTGGCCCTGCCCGAGGCCCCCGAGGTTGCCCAAGGCACCTACCTGATCACCGGCGGCTTTGGCGGGATCGGCCTGACACTGGCGCAGGATTTTGCGCGGCACGGCTCCAAACTGGCGCTGCTCGCGCGGCAGGCCTTGCCCGACCGCGCCGACTGGGAGACCTATCTCAAACGCCATGCGCCGCAAGACGCCGTCGCGCGCCGCATTCGTGCGGTGCAGGACCTGGAGTCCCTCGGCGCCGAGGTCATGGTCGTCGCCGCCGATGTCTGCAACGCGGGCGCGATGCAGGCCGCGCGCGACACGGTCGAGGCGAAATTTGGCCGTATCACCGGCGTGATCCACGGCGCGGGTATGATCGCCGACGCGCCCTTGCTGGCGAAATCGCCGTCCAGCATCGAGGACGTCTTTACCCCGAAAATCCATGGCACCGAGGTGCTGGGCGAGGTCTTCCCCGACGGCTCGACCGACTGGATCGCGCTGTTCTCGTCCTCCTCCACCGTCACCGCGCCCGCCGGGCAGGTCGACTACGTCGCCGCGAACGAATTCCTCAACGCCTTCGCCCGCGCCCGCACCGGGCGGACCAAGGTCATGGCGATCAACTGGGGCATCTGGGCCGAGGTCGGCATGGCCGCCGAAGCCGTCGCCGCCCGTCAGGGTGAGGCGCCCGAGGCCCCCGTGCAGCCCGTCGCCCTGCCGATGCTGGACGAGGCGACCTTCGACACCCACGGCAACCGGGTGTTCCACGCCGAATACAGCGCGCAAGACTGGTTCATCGACGAACACCGGACCAAGGCGGGCGACGCCCTGCTGCCCGGCACCGGCTACCTGACGCTCGCCGCCCATGCCCTGCGCGCCCATCACGAGGATGCGCCGTTCGAGATCCGTGACTTGTCCTTCCTGCGCCCTTTGCGCGTGGCCGATGGGGCGGCGCGGGACGTGCGCGTGCGCCTGACCCGCAGCGCCGAGGGCTATGGCTTTGACGTGCTGGCGGATGCCACGCTGAATGGGCGGCACGGCCATGCGCTGGCCGCTCAGGGCGCGCTGCGCATCGTGCCGATGGCCCGCCCCGAACCGCTGGACCTGACCGCGATTCGTACCCGTTGCGGCACGCCGCAAACCGGGGGCAAGCTGGCCGCCGCGCAAGAGGTCCACCTGAATTTCGGCCCGCGCTGGAAGGTGCTGGATAGCCGCGCGCTGGGGCAGGGAGAGGGCGTCGCTGACCTGTCCTTGCCTGACATTGCCGCAGGCGATGGCTGCCTGCTGCACCCCGCGCTGCTGGATATCGCCACCGGCTGGGCGATGGAACTGATCGAGGGCTATCAGCCCACCCACCTGTGGGTGCCGGTCCGCTACGCCCGTGTGCGGGTGCATGGCGACCTGCCGTCACGCATCGTGTCCTGGGTCCGCAACGCCGCCCAAAACCGCGCCGATGGCGAAACCGCCAGCTTTGACGTAACCCTCACCGACCCCGAGGGACGCGTGATCGTTGAAGTCACCGGCTTCACTATCCGCAAACTGGCCTCGCTGGACGTGCTCAAGGCCTCTCCGCGCCTGACCGCCTCGGAACTGGAAGTGGATGAAACCCATGTCCAGCCGCTCAGCCCCGCCGAGGAACGTCTGGCCCATAACCTGTCGCAAGGCATCACCCCGCCCGAGGGCGTGCAGGCCTTTGCCCGCGCGCTGGCCTTGGGCGTGCCGCAGGTGGTCGTGTCGTCCATGGACATCGATGCGCTGGTGAAACAGACCGCCGCCAGCACGGCGGAGTCCGGCCCCGGCCAGACCTTCGACCGCCCGCAATTGGACAGCGACTATGTCGAACCAGAGGGCGCCATCGAAACGGCGCTGGCGGGCATGTGGCAGGACCTGCTGGGGGTGAGCCAAGTCGGCGCCGAGGACAGTTTCTTTGACCTTGGCGGGCATTCCCTGATCGCCGTGCGCCTGTTCGCCACGATCAAAAAGACCTTCCGCGCGGATTTCCCCATCTCCGTCCTGTTCGAGGCCCCAACGATCCGCAAGATCGCCGCGCTGATCGAGGCCGAGACCGGCCCCGTGTCAGAGGATGGCCCGACGGAAAGACCGGTCCGCCGCTTCAAGCACCTCGTGCCGATGCATGACGGCGAGGGCGGGTCGAAAACGCCGTTCTTCCTTGTGGCGGGCATGTTCGGCAACGTGCTGAACCTGCGCCATCTGGCACATCTGTTGGGGTCGGACCGGCCGTTCTTCGGGCTTCAGGCCCGCGGTCTGCTGGGCGGCGAGGCCCCCCATGAGACCATCGAGGACGCCGCGCGCGACTACATCGCCGAACTGCGTCAGGTGCAGCCACATGGGCCGTATATGCTGGGCGGCTTCTCGGGGGGCGGCATCACCGCCTATGAAATGGCCCGCCAGCTGGAAATCGCCGGTGAAGAGGTCTCCATCGTCGTCATGCTCGACACGCCGCTGCCACAGCGCCGCCCGCTGTCGCGCAAGGATCGGATGATCATCCAATGGGCGCAGGCCCGCGAGAAGGGGCCGCTGTACCCGGTCATCTGGGCCAAGAATCGCATCGCGTGGGAATTGGCCAAGCGTCGCGACACGCCGGAAACCGTGACCACGGGCTTCCATGATGCCGAGATCGAGGCCGCCTTCTACCGCGCGATCAACCGCTATGACCTGAAGCCGTGGGATGGGCGGCTAGTGCTGTATCGCCCGCCACTTGTGGGCAAATGGCAGGTCTCGGACGGGGCGATGGTGAACAGCGAACGCACCTATGTGACCCATGACAATGACTGGGGTCGGATCGTCGATCATGTTGAGGTGCATGAAGTGCCGGGGGATCACGATTCGATGGTGTTGGAACCCAATGTCCGCGTCTTGGCCGCGCTGATGCGCGAGGCGATCCAAGGGGCCGAGGCGGTGGCGCTGGGCTCCGAAGTCGTGACCTTCCCGACACAGGCGGCGGAGTAGATCATGCCCAGACTTTTGGTCGTATCGCTGAACTACCGCACCCCGCAGATGACCCTACGCTCTGTCCGCAGCGCCTTGGTCGCTATGCAGGGATTGGAGGCCGAGCTGGTCATCGTCGACAATGACAGCGGCGATGGCTCGTATGAGGAAATCTTTCACGCGGTGCAGGAGGAAGCCCTGCCGGTCCGCGTCATCCAGTCCGGCCGCAATGGTGGCTTTGGCGCCGGGAACAATGTCGGCATTCAGGCGCGGATGAGCAACGGGACCAAGCCCGACTATGTATACATCCTGAATTCAGACGCCTTTCCCGCGCCGGACGCGATCCGGCTGTTGCTGGACCATCTGGAGACGCACCCCGAGGCGGGCTTTGCCGGAAGCTACATTCATGGCGAGGACGGCGGCGCCCATGTGACTGCCTTCCGCTTTCCGTCGCTCTGGTCGGAACTCGAAGGATCGGCGCGGTTTGGGCCTGTTTCCAAGGTCTTGCGCAATCGGATCGTGCCCATCGGCGTGCCAGAGCAGACCCAGCGCGTCGACTGGCTGGCGGGCGCATCGATGATGATGCGCCAATCTGTGCTCGATGAAATCGGCCTCTTCGACGAAGTATACTTCTTGTATTTCGAAGAGACCGACCTGTGCCTTCGCGCCGCGCGCGCCGGGTATGAAACGCATTACGTGCGCGAAAGCGAAGTCGCGCATATCGGGTCGGTGTCCACCGGGATGAAACGGTGGACGCGCATCCCGGGCTTCTGGCTCGACAGCCGGTGGCACTATTTTTCCAAGAATCACGGGCGCTTGTATGCTGCCGGGGCCACGTTGGCCCATGCGGTTGGCGGCGCTCTCTGGCGGCTGCGCGTGGTGGTGCAGCGAAAAACGCCGGCGGACCCTCCGCATTTCCTGCGCGATCTGCTGGTTCATGACCTCAAGGCGATGATGCGCCCCCTGCCGGGAAAGAGCCAAGCGGTTCCGACGGTGCGCGCCGGGACCGCGATTGAGGCAAGCGTGGAGTGAAGGATATGGGGTTTTCCTGTGTTGTGATCGGCAATGAGTCGCTTTTGATTCAATGTGCTGAAATGGCTTTGGAGCGGGGCAATCGGATTGATGCGGTCGTGACCCGCAACGCCGACGTGCAGGCTTGGGCCGAAGGGCGCGGTCTGGCGGTCAAGCCTTTGGATCAGTTGGAAAAGGGTTTCGACTATCTGCTGTCGATCGCCAATCTCGACATCATCCCGCAGGCGGTTCTGGACTTGCCCGCCAAGGGCGCGATCAACTTTCACGACGGCCCGCTGCCGCGCCATGCCGGGCTGAACGCCCCGGTCTGGGCCTTGATCGAGGGCGAGACGCAGCACGGCGTGACTTGGCACATGATCGAAGGCGGGGTGGACGAGGGCGACATTCTTGTCCAACGTCTGTTTGACATCACGCCGAACGACACGGCTTTGACCTTGAATACAAAGGCTTACGAGGCGGCGATGGGGTCTTTCCCGGAGCTGCTCGACCAGCTTGAAACCGGGTCGCTGAACCGCTTGAGACAAGACCTGTCCGCCCGCAGCTATCACGCGCTGGCAGACCGGCCCTTTGGCCACGGGGGGCTGGACTGGTCCAAACCCGCCGAGCAGGTCGCGCGGCTGGTGCGTGCGCTGGACCACGGGCCGTATTGGAACCCGCTGTCTGCTCCGAAATTCTGTTCAGAAACGGGGCTTTGGCTGGCGTCTGGCGCTGTGATCACAGAAAGCTACGCCGCCCCCGGCACGGTGATCGGACTTGATGAAGACAGCCTGACGGTGGCTTGCGCAGGCGGCGCGGTCAAGCTGACCGGCCTGACCCGCATCTGCGGGATGCCGGTGGACCCCGCGCAAATTGCCAAGACCGGCGACCGCCTGCCCCTGCCCGAAGCGGTAGATATGTCTGTCGTCGCAGCCAAGGAAAACGTCATGCGCAAGCGTCTCGCGTCGCTGAACCCGGCGCAATTGTCTGACATTTGCGAGGGTGTTGGCGAGATCCACGTCCGTCCCGTGGCGCAAGTGACCGAGACACAAATTGCGGCCTGGGTCCGCCAATTGACCGGCGAAGAGGTGGTCGATCTGGCTTGGGCAGATTCGGGTCTTGGTGCGTTGGCGAACAGCGGGTTGGTTGCTGGTTGGACACGCTGCCGCGTGGATACATCTGGTATTCAATCTGTACACCAGATGTATCCATTTGCTACGGACCTGCCGTTCCGAGCGCCCGAATTGAACTGGCCGAAGGTGCCGCAAATCGGCCTGTCGACCGATGGGCATGTGCCGGGCACCGCGATGACCATTGTCACTGGCGACGCACCGAAGCTGACTTGGGATGACGGCAAGATCAGTGCGCAGGCGGCGGAACTCTACGCCGCGCGGCTGGAAATCGGCGCCGGTCTGCCCCCGCAGGAATGGGATCTGGTGCTGCACCAGTGGAACGCGACCGCGACGGACCATGATCGCAGCCTGACCATGCACCGCGCCTTCGAGGCACAGGTTGCAAAGACCCCCGACGCCACCGCGCTGATCTTCGAAGACACGCGCCTGACCTATGCCGAGCTGAACGCCCGTGCCAACCGCGCCGCGCATCTGCTGCGCGAGATGGGCGTGGCGCCCGACAAGGTCGTGGGCCTGTGTACTCGCCGGTCGGTCGATCTGCTGGTCGGCGCATTGGCGATCTTGAAGGCCGGGGGCGCCTATCTGCCGATGGATCCGGGCTACCCCGCTGACAGGCTTCAACATTTCGTCGAGGATAGCGGCGCAGACGTGATCGTGACCCAAGCCGCTGTCGAGGCGCAGCTGCCCCCGCACAAGGCCGATCTGCTGGTCTTGGACGCGGAACCCCGGCTGGCGAGCATGCCCGACACCAACTTACCCGACATCAGCGGGCCAGACCATCTTGCATACATGATTTATACAAGCGGTTCGACGGGCAAACCCAAAGGCGTGATGATCGAGCATCGCAACGTTCTGAATTTCTACACCGGCATGGACGCGCATATCCCGCATGACGGGGGCACTTGGCTGGCGGTGACCTCTCTGTCCTTTGACATTTCCGTGCTGGAACTGTTCTGGACCACTGCGCGCGGGCTGACTGTCGTCTTGACGGCGGATGAGGACCGCGGGCTGATCTCGAACGGGCCGATGCCGCGCGGCGAGGGGATGGAGTTTTCCATCTACTACTGGGGCAACGATGACGGCGTCGGGCGTGACAAGTACCGGATGCTGCTGGAGGGCGCGCAGTTCGCCGATGAGAACGGCTTTGTCGCGGTCTGGACGCCGGAGCGGCACTTTCACGCCTTTGGCGGGCCTTACCCGAACCCCTCGGTGACGGGCGCTGCGGTGGCGGCGATCACCAAGAATATCGGGGTGCGATCCGGGTCGGTGGTGGCGCCGCTGCATCACCCCGCCCGCATCGCCGAGGAATGGTCGGTGATCGACAACCTCACCAATGGGCGCGCCGGTCTGGCGATTGCAAGTGGTTGGCAACCCGACGATTTTGTCCTGCGGCCCGAGAATACACCGCCGCATAACAAGCCCGCCATGCTCGAAAACATCGACCAGATCCGCAGGCTGTGGCGGGGCGAGGCCGTGGGCTTTCCGCGCAAGGACGGCACCCTGCACGAGGTCGTCACACAGCCGCGCCCGGTGTCCCGCGAATTGCCCATCTGGGTCACGACGGCGGGCAACCCGCAGACGTGGAAAGAGGCGGGGCAGCTGGGCTGCAACGTGCTGACGCACCTGCTGGGCCAGTCGGTCGAGGAAGTCGCGGGCAAGATCAAGATCTACCACGCGGCGCTGCGCGAGGCGGGGCATGACCCGGCGGATTTCACCGTCACGCTGATGCTGCACACCTTCATTTCCGACACGCGCGACCACGCGCGCGAGGTGGCGCGGCAGCCGATGAAAGACTACCTGAATTCGGCGGCGGGGCTGATCAAGCAATACGCTTGGGCCTTCCCCGCGTTCAAACGGCCGGAGGGCGTGGACAACGCCTTTGACTTGCAACTGGACGGGCTGGAGCCGGAGGAACTGGACGCCATTCTGGACTTTGCCTTTGAACGCTACTTCAACGACAGCGGCTTGTTCGGCACGGTCGAGGATGCGCTTGCTCGCGTCGAGGAACTGCAAGCCATCGGCGTGGGCGAAATCGCCTGCCTGATCGACTACGGGATCGAGCGTGACACCGTTCTGGAGGGGCTGCGGCCTTTGGCGCAGGTGGTCAAGGCCGCGAATGTCGCGCCGGAACTGGCGGCGGACGATTTCTCCATCGCGGCGCAGATCGTGCGGCATGGTGTGACGCATCTGCAATGCACGCCCTCGATGGCGCGGATGATTGCGATGAACGACGAGGCGCGCTTTGCGCTGCGTGGTGTGCAACATGTATACCTTGGAGGTGAGCCGCTGCCGGGTGCGCTGGTCGAGGAATTCCGCGAGATCACAAATGCCACCGTGACCAACATGTACGGCCCGACCGAGACGACGATCTGGTCGTCCTGCGAAGTCGCGCAAGGGCATGAAAACACGGTCAATATCGGCCTGCCGCTGGCCAATCAACAGATGTATGTTCTGGACGAGGACCGGCAGCCTGTCGGCATCGGGCAAGAGGGTGAGCTGTGGATCGGTGGCGAGGGCGTGACGCGCGGCTACTGGAACCGGCCTGACCTGACGGCGGAACGCTTTGCCGGCAACCCCTTCCACGATGGGCGCATGTACCGGACCGGGGATCTGGTCCGCCGCCGTGTCGACGGCAAGATCGACTTTGTCGGGCGCGTCGACCATCAGGTCAAACTGCGCGGCCACCGGATCGAACTGGGCGAGATCGAAAGCGTGCTTGAGAGCCTCGACGGGGTCACGCAGGCGGTCGTCATGGCGCGCGAGGATGTGCCGGGCGACGTGCGCTTGGTCGGCTATTTCACCGGCAAGGACATGGCCGAGGGCGTGCTGAAGGCCGCGATGGCCAAGGATCTGCCTGCCTATATGGTGCCGGGGCGGTTCGTGCGGCTTGACGCCTTTCCGCTGACGCCGAACAAGAAGGTCGACCGCAAGGCGCTGCCCGCGCCGCAGACCGTCGTCGCTGCGCCGGCGCCGAAAATCGAAGCGCCGACCTTCACCGGTGACAGCGCCGGGGTCGAGCGGGCGATTGCCGCGATCTGGACGCGCTATCTGGGTGTGCAGGAAATCGCCGGGCGGGACAGCTTCTTTGACCTTGGCGGGCATTCCCTGCTGGCGGTCCAGACCCATCGCGCCATCCGCGAGGAACTGGGCGCGGCGAAACTGTCGATCACCGACATCTTCCGCTTTCCGGTCCTGCGCGATCTGGCGGGGCGGGTGGCCGGCATGGTCGAAACCTTGCCCGACGCCCCGGCCCCTGCGCCGCAACCCGCGACACAGGACCGAGCGCAATCGCGCAGCGATGCGATGGCCCGACGCCGCGAGATGCGGGCGCGGCGGCGCGCGTGAGCGCAACCGAGACAGCAGAAACCCTCGTCCGCTTGATGGACGAGCAATGCCCCGGCCTGTGCTGGGGCATTGCCTTTGGGGCGGCCACGCCCGCCCATCCGGATGCAGAACGGGCGATCATACGCGCCGTGCCGACACGCCAAACCGAGTTCCGCTTGGGACGGATGGCGGCGCGGCAGGCCTTGGCGCGACTGGGGGTTCTGGCACCCGTGCCCATGGGGCCCGACCGCGCGCCGATCTGGCCCGAGGGTGTTGCCGGGTCGATCACCCATCACGATGGCATCGCCGTTGCCGTCGTGACGATGGGCGGCTGGCTGGGCTTGGACCTCGACCGGGCCGGTCCGCTCGACCCCGACCTGATCCCCGAGATCTGCCGCCCCGAAGAGGATACCAGCAAAGCGCGTCACATCTTCAGCGCCAAGGAAGCCGCCTACAAGGCGCAGTACCCAGCGAATCGGGTGGTCTTTGGCTTTCACGGCTTGTCCGTGGACCTGAACCGGTGCGCGGCCACGTGGCCCGAGCATCCGGAAACCGCCACAATCGCGCCCGATTCGCGCCCGCCGCTGCCGATTTGCCAGCTGGCCCGCGATGGCTGGCTGCTGTCGCTCACCTACCTGCCCGATTGAACAAACCGCAATTCTGGCGAAACCGCCACATTTGCCGCTGATTTCGCTTATCTTTTTGAGATTAAGGCAAAAATATGACCCCAATCCCGGATTCAGAAACGCTATGTTCAGGGCCTTAACTCAGCAAAACCATGGCGAAAACGGGGCAACTTGCCTAAATTGGGTCAAGAAGATGGCGCGCCCGTGGCCGCCTCTTCCGCATTGGGGGCCAACTTTGCGGGAGCAGACAGTATGAACCAGTTCCAGTCCTTCGACGAAATTCTTTCGGCGATCAAACGCCGCTTTTGGGTGATCGTGATCATCACGTTCATCGGCTGCCTCTTCTCGCTCAATTACGCGCTGGGTCAGGTGAAGGTCTACGAGGCCACCGCCGTCGTCCAGATCGAGGATGCCTCGGTCCCGGACCAGTTGGCCGGGGCCTCGGCCGGCAATTCCGCCAGCGCGACCCGCGGCGTCAAGCTGATCGAACAGCGCCTGATGTCGCGCGACAACCTCTTCAAGGTGGTTGAAAAGCACGACCTGTTTGCCGACGACCCGACCGTCACCCCGCTGGAGCGTGTCGGCCTGATGCGCGAAGCGGCCCGGATCGAGGAAATCCGCGACCAGACCCAACAATTCGCACCGGGCGGCAACGCACCGTCGGGGCTGCTGATCTCGGTTCGCCTGACCGACCCGGACAAGGCTGCCGAAGTTGCCAATGAACTTATGACCTTTGTCATCGACCAGTCGCGTGACCGCAATGTCGGACGCGCCCGCGAAACGCTGGACCTGTTCAGCAGCGAAGAGGCCCGCGTGGCCGAGCAGATCGCCGCGCTCGAAAACCGCATCGCCGCCTACAAATCGGAAAATGCGCTGCAACTGCCCGAAGGGGTGCGCGATCTGCGCGGCCAGTTGGCCAGCCTGCGTGAAACCGAACTGGACCTTGACCAGCAGATCCTGACGCTGGAAACCACCGCCAACCGCCAGCGCGAAGAGGTGCTGGAGCGTCAGATCGGCCTGCTCGAAGAGCAAAAGCTTCTGATCGTCGAGCGCGCCACCCAGATCGAGGCCTTGATCGCCTCTGCCCCGCAGGTCGAGCGCGAGCTGAGCGCGATGGAACGCGAAATGTCGACCCTTCAGGAACAGTATTCCGTCATCACCCGCCGCAAGGCCGAGGCCGAGATGGGCCAGTTCCTCGAAGATCGTCAGGCGGCCGGTGGCTTTGAAGTGCTGGAAACCGCGCTGGTGCCGGAATACCCGATCTCGCGCTCGCGCAAGAAGACCGCGATCATGGGCGGCGTCGCGTCGGTCATCGCCGGTCTGGCCGCAGCCTTCATCATCGAGTTGCTGAACCCGGCCTTGCGCTCGGCCGGTCAGGTGGAGCGGGCTCTGGGTGTGCAGCCGGTCGTGTCGATCCCGGTCGTCGCGACGGGCCGGGACCGCCGCCGCCGTGGCCTGTCGGTCTTTGGCAAGATCGCGATGGCGGTGCTGGCGCTGTTGGCGGGGTTGCGGATCGCGGCGGAGTATCTGCCGTGGCTGGGCGAACTGTTCGGCAAGGCTTCACCGCGTGCCGCCCGGGTCTGACCCGCGCCTGAATTGGAATAAGCAGCGATGGACCCTCGGATGGCCTGGCCCGGCCTCCGGGGGTTCATTTTTGCCAAAAGTCCGGGGATCAGTAGCGGTAGCGCTCGATTTCCGTGCCTTCGGCCATGTTCAGAACCACACCCAGAAGCGGGGTCTGCTCGCCGAGGCGGCGCTCGACCTCCTTGACTTCCTTTTCGGTGGTCAGGCCGCCGCCGATCACCAGCAGCACGCCGTCGAACAGCGGGCGAAAGGCGATGACATCGTCATAGAACAAGGCGGGCGGCAGATCGAACAGCATGACATCGGGGTCATAACGGCTTTCGATCAGGTCAAGGGTCCGGGCCGTGCTCGGGTCTTGCAGCAGTTCCGAGGCGTATGGCTCGACAAGGTTGTTGAAGCCGAAAGCAATGTTGCGCCCGGCATGGATTCGGTTCGACCCCATGCGCATCAGGTGATCGCCGGGGTCGACCGTGCCGCGCAGCAGGTCGCCCATCGCGCCCGGCGTCGAGATGCCCATGGTCTTGTGCAGCGACGGGCGCCGCATGTCGCAATCCATCAGCAGCGTACGGCAGTTTTCCTGCCGCGACAGGCTGATGGCGAGGTTGGCCGCGGTAAAGGTCTTGCCGCAATCCTTGCCGGGCGACGTGATGGCGACACGCCGCCAGCCATTGTCGTTGAGCGCCTGCAGCAGGCGAGTGCGCAGCACGTCAAAGGCGGCGTGGGCGGGGTCGTCGCGTTGCGCCGTGATGATCCGGTTCTCGGCCAGATGTTCCTCGTCGACCTTGAAGGTCGCGAGATCGTCCCACGGATCATGCGCCGCTGGCTGAGCTTCGATCCGGGCGCGCGCAGGCGCAGTATGCTCTGTCTTGCGCTTCTCTTCAGCGCGTTGGGCCTCTTCGGCTTTGCGTTGGTCTTCTGCGCGTCGGGCCTCTTCGGCCTTGCGCTTTTCCTCTGCGCGTCGGGCCTCCTCGGCCTTGCGCTTTTCTTCTGCGCGTCGGGCCTCCTCGGCCTTGCGCTGCTCCTCTGCGCGTTGGGCCTCTTCGGCCTTGCGCTTTGCTTCCGCGCTTCGGGCCTCTTCGGCTTGGCGCTTTTCTTCCGCGCGTTGGGCCTCTTCGGCTTTGCGCTTTTCTTCTGCGCGTTGGGCCTCTTCGGCCTTGCGCTGCTCCTCGGCACGCCGGGCTTCCTCTGCCTTGCGCAGCTCCGCTTCCTCTGCTGCCGAAGCCTCCTGCGCGCGGCGGCGGGCCTCTTCGGCGGCGCGGGCGGCGGCGGCAGCGTTGGCCTCTGCAGCGGCTTGCTCGCGGCGCAAAGCCTCTAGCCGCGCGGCTTTGCGGCGCTTGGCCTCTGCCACGGCTTCGGCCTTGGCGCGGGCTTCGGCGTCGGCGCGGGCGGCGGCTTCGGCCTTGCGTTTCCGGGCGACGGCCTCGGCATGTGCCTTTTCCTTGGCCAAGCGATCGGCCTCTGCCTTGGCGGCGGCGGCCCTGCGGGCCTTCTCCTCGGAGGCCTTGCGGGCTTTGGCCTCTGCCACGCGGCGCGCCTGCTCCTCTGCCGCTTGCCGTGCCTCTTCCTCGGCCTGCGCGCGTTGTTCGGCTTCGATCCGGGCGGCCTCTGCCGCTCGGGCCTGTTCCTTGCGGCGCGCGTCCTCGGCGGCTTCCGTTTCACGGCGGGCCAAACGGTCCTCGCGGCTTTCCAGCAGCGGCACCGGGTCCATTTCGTCCACGGGGGCGGTTTTCTTGAACCGTCGGCGGAATTTCCGTTCGTCCGTCATGATCATGCCCCGCCGGCCCGAACCAACAGGATCAGGAGCGCGCGCGCCTGTCTGTGCATGTGCTGATCCATGGCCTGCTCGTCTCCGATCACTGTCACCCGAAACTGGTGTGCCTCGCGTTGGGCATTCATTCTGTCCGTTTAAACCAAAGGAATTTGGCTAGAATAAGTCCGTATTGAGGGGATTGTTCACACAAACTCGCTACCAACCAAAGAGATTCGCCCGCGTGATCGCCTGTTCGACAAAGCGGGCGCGATCCGGCTCGGGCCGCCACTCGAGCAGCTCCTTGGGTTTGCGATTGTCGAAGGGCGAGAAATGCGCCCGGCTCTTCCAATCGGCAAGGCTGGGGCGGATCAGGCCGGGCTTGCGCAGGGCGTATTTCTTGAGCCCGTATTTCACCGCGTCAGAGGCATAGAAGGCGTAAAGGTTGCCCGGCGCGACGCGGATGCGCGCGCCCAGCTGCTCGTGGATCGCGTCGAAGTAATCGCGCGCGGACAGCATTGGCTCGCCGATCAGGTTGAAGCTTTGACCCTCGACCGGGGCGTCGATCATGCGGACCAGCCCATCGGCGATGTCATCATTCAGCACAAAGGGCAGGATGTTGCGGCCATGCCCCCAGATGCGCACCGCGCCCGCGCCATGCCAGCGCCCGATGCCCCAGTGTTGCAGCGGGCCGCCCTCGCCCACGACGATGCCGGGGCGGGCGATGACCACGGGCAGGCCGCGCTCCTTGTGCAGCTTCATAAGCTGGCGTTCGCATTCCGCCTTGGACCGGGCATAGAGGTTGCGGTCGGTCATGTCGTCGGGAAAGCCGGTCTCCTCGGTGATCGTGCGCGCGGGGTCGGACATGTCGTAGCTGGCGATGGTGCCGGTATAGACCAGCCGTTTCACCCCCGCCTTTTCGCAGGCCATGCCGATGCGGGTGGCCACGCCCACGTCATTCTTCAACGCGTCGGCCCATGTGGTTTCGAGCGCCTTGGCAAGGTTGAAGACCACGTCGATGCCCTTCATCGCCTCGGTCAGACCGTCCAGATCGTGCAAAGAAGCCTGATAGGTTTCCACGTTGTCGGGCAGGTCGGGGAAGGGGCCTGTGCGCCCGCGCGACAGCACGCGCACATCGCGCCCCTCGGCCACCAGCCGCCGGGTCAGTGCCCGCCCGATGAAGCCGGTGCCGCCGATCACCATCGCGGTGGGTTTCGGGTCGTGCGAGCGGATGACGGGGGCCTTGACCTCCAGCGACTCGGGCGGCAGCAGGGCCAGCGCGTCGTCGAGCGCCTGCATGACCTTGACCGCACTTGGCCCGGCAAACCGCGCGTCGGGCTGGCCCTTGTGGATGCCGTCGTAAATCGCTGCATCCATGCCCCGGAAACTACGCCCGTACGGGTTTTGCGTGTTCAGGGATTTCAGTTGGATGGCGGCGTTCTTCACCCCCTGCCACAGATGCTGGCGCGACAGGTCCAACTGGCGGCGCAGCGGGTTGACGATCAGATCAGACGGATTCTCGCGTTCCACGATCAGCACGTCCTGCGCAAAGTCCAACCGCGCGCGGGCCGAGGACCCACGCAGCGTGACGGACCGGTCGTCGATCGTCTCGACCATCGAGACGGTAAAGGTCACCTCGACCCCGCCGGCGCGGGCGAAGAGGCGGATATATTGCGGGCGCGGGTCGTCGCCGGGCAGAAGCGCGGGTTTCGACACTTCGGCATGGGTCATGGTGACGTCGCCGAACAGATCCTGAGCAAAGGCAACCAGATGCGGGCCAAGCTCCAGCAGCAGGTTTTTCGGCTCTCGCAAGAGCCACAGGTTGAACGGGCCGGACCGCAAGGGGGCCAGCGGCAGCGCCCATGTGATCTCGCATCCCGAGATGCGGCCATAGTCACCCGCGCGCATCGCGTTCTTCATTGCCTCATATGACGGCAGGCCGAGGAAATTATGCCCAGCGTGAAAGCATTTGCCCGATGTCTCGGCCGCCGCCTGAATCCGCCGGGTGGCGTCGGCAGATTCGGCCACAGGTTTTTCCACAAGCACATGGACGCCCGCCTCAAGGCATTCGATGGCGATTCCCTCATGTAAATGGGGGGGCGTCAGGATGTGCACCGCGTCGCAGACCCCGGCGCGCAACATGTCGCCAACAGAGGAAAACGCCCGCGCGCCCAAACCCCCGGCAAGGCCCTGCGCGGCCGATTCGTTGGGGTCGGCAACGGCGGTAACGGTGACGCCAGACGTCGCGCGCAGCGCGTCCGCGTGCCAGGTGGCGATGTAGCCTGCGCCGATCAGGCCGATGCGGATGTCGGTCATGGGAACCTCTACTTGTACTCGATGATGCGCATCTCGGCCCCGCGCAGCCTGCGCAGGTGGAACCGGAGAAGCCCGATCAGATTGGGGAATTTGGATAGGGTCAGCAGCCGCGCCATCTTGTTAGCGTCATCCGGCGGTATGCCGTCGCGCAGCAGCGCCTGACGCCCCTTGTTCAGACTCAGGGCGTAGAGCCCCAGAACGACTACCAGAAGCCATGCCCATCCCATCAGCAGGAAAAGCACGGCCAGAACCGGCAGGGCGAGGCCGTAGACCAACACGCGGCGGACCTCGGTCTTGAAATAGTCGGGATGCAGGTGATGGACCTGCGCAAAGCCGTGGCCCGTGCGTTCCGCCCGCGACCACCATTGCCCAAAGCGCAGCATGGCGGCGTCGTGGCGGGTCATGTCCACCGGCAGGCGGTGCAGCTTGGCCCCGGTCTTGCGGAAGCGACAGCAGACCTCGTCATCCTCGGCGGCGATCACGTTGGGATTCATCCCGCCAACCAGCTCCCACAACCGTGCGCGCACCATCATGTCACCGCCACAGGCCGCGATTTCGCCCGGCGGGCGATGCCATTCCCAGTCGCACAGGCGGTTGTAGATCGACGCCTCGGGGTGGATTTCGCTGCGCCAGCCCGTGACCATGCCGACCTGCGGATTGTCTTCCAGAAAGGCGCGCCCGGCGTCGAGCCAACCGGGCACCAGCGCGCAATCCCCATCGATGAATTGCACGATCTCGGGGGTGTCGAGCGCATCGAAGCCCGCATTGCGGGCGCGGGCGGCGGTGAACGGGATCGACATGTCCAGTTGCACGACCTTGGCCCCGCGCGCCTGTGCCTGCGCGACGCTGTCATCGGTCGAGCCCGAATCGACATAGACCACCTGTCGCGCGATGCCTTGCACGGAGTCCAAGGCGGCCACCAACCGCGCGCCCTCGTTCCGACCGATCAGGACGACATCGACACTCATGGGCGTTTTTCCTTCGGGGGCTGGCCCTTGGCATAGCCTTCGAACAGGTCAGACAGCCACGCGGCCTCGTGGGTGATGTTAAATTCGGCCTCGATCTTGGCGCGGCCCTCCGCGCCGAATTTCGCGCGTGCCTCCGGGTTTGCCAGCAAGGTGACGATCGCGTGGGACAGTGCCGCGCTGTCTCCGGGCGGGACCAGAAGGCCCGCATGATGATCCCGCACCAATTCCGGCACCCCGGCGATCTGGGTCGTGACCACGGGCACGCCGCTGGCCATGGCTTCCATCAGGACGACGGGCACGCCCTCGGCAAAGCTGGGCAGGACGAAAAGGTCGGTCCGCGCGAGGGCCTCGGCCACTTCGGCCTGCGACTTGTAACCCAGAAACTCAACCGGCAAGCCGCGTGCTTGCGCTTCCAGCGCGGCGCGGTCCGGGCCGTCGCCGATCAGGGTGACGCGCAGGTCCTTGAACGTCTTGTGCAGGTCGGCAATGGCCTCCAGCAGAACCGGCACGCCCTTGACCGCCGCAAGCCTGCCGACGAACAGGACGTCCGTTCCCTCGTGCGGGGCGGTTTGATAACGCGCCGGATCGACGCCGCAATGCACGATGTGAAAGCGGTCCCAATGGGCCTGATCGGCAAAGCACATCAGCTGAGAGCGGCAGAAATCCGAGATACAGGCGACGAACGCGGCGCGCGCGGCCTTTTCGTCGATGCGCCAGTGATGCGGCTCAAAGAAGATGTCCGGCCCGTGGATGGTAAAGCTGTAGGGAATGCCCGACAGGCCCGAGGCCAGCATGGCAACGGTGCAGGACGCCTTGGCAATGTGGTTGTGCAGGTGTTCAACGCCGTGGCGGGCCAGCTCATCCGCCAGAACGCCCGCCTCGAGGAAATAGATCAGGTTGTAGAGCCGGCCTTTGATGCCCTTGGGCGCGGTGTCCCATGCCAGTTTCAGCGTGCGCAGATAGCGTGCGGGGTGCCGCATCCAGCGCAAATGCGCGCGCAGCAGCCGGGCGGGCGATTTGCAGGCGTCCAGCACCTTGAAGGTGGTCTTGTGTTCGGCGCGCTGTTCGGGGCCGACAAGGTGTTCCGCGCCGGTGGTGCGGATCGAACAGGTCAGCACGTCGTGGCCGAGGGTCCGCAGAGCGGCAACCTCGCGCTGGATGAAGGTGTCGGAGGCGCGGGGGTATTCGCCGGTCAGGTAGGCGAGCTTCATCTCTCGGCCTCCTTCGTGCGGGCCATCATGCCTTCGAACGTGTCGATGTCTTCCAGTCCAAAGTCGCTGCGGGCGCGGTCGTTGGACCAGCGCAGCGGCATCATCCGCGCCCGTAAAACGGGTTCGCGGAACAGGCCGGGCAGCTTGCCCGAGACCGGTTTCAGCAGGCGGACCAGCGCCAGCCACGCGCCATAGGGCACCGTGATGTTCAGGCGTGGCCAGCCGTAGCTGCGACGATGCGCGCGCAGGAACCGGGCGCGCGTCGGGCGGTCGTCGTCCAGCACGTTCAGGGCGGGTACGCCCTCCGTGCGGGTGCCCGCGGCTGCGACAGACACGCGCGCGAGGTGGTCGACATGGCACAGCGGCAATTCGCCGTCCGAGCCGATGGTGACGAACAGCTTGGACGCCCAGAACCCTTGCAGCGCGTGCCAACTGCGTGTCGGCCCCCAGACCGCGCCGGGGCGCAGGATCCAGTCATCCTCACCACCGGTCAGCATATCCTCTTGCATCCGCTTGGCCCCGGCATAGGGGTCGCGGGCGTCATGCGGGTCGGCGAGCGGCAGCAGCGGGTTGCTTTCGCGGATCGTGTCGCCGGGTTGCACGGCGTCGGTGTCGTAGACGGAAATCGACGAGATCAGGACAAGACGGATGTCACGCGCCCCGCGCGCCGCGATCAGGCGGCGGGTGGCGTCGATGGTGTCCCGTTTCAGCGCCTCGGGGTCGTCACCCAAATGCGCGGCGGCATGGATCAGCGCGCTGCCTTCGGGCAGGTGCTGCATCAATTCGGTCGCGGCGTTGGTCGCGCCGAGGTCGAACTGCAATGGCGTGATATCGGGATCATCGGCGCAGTCGGGGCGGGGCGTGCTGCGATAGACGGCGAGCACGGGATGGCCTTGCCGCCGGGCCTCTGCCACGCAGGCGGCGCCGACAAAACCGTTCGCCCCGGTGATCGCGACGGTCAGCGGGCCCATGTCATCGGCTCCATCGGGTCGCAGCGGGTGGTCATGCGCTGGGCGCCCGTGTCCTCGCCTGCGTTCTGGATCGCAAGGGTCACTTCGGTTAGGTGCAGGGCAAAGGCGTTGGACATGCGGCAGGGGCGGCCCTCGCGCGCGGCGTCCAGCATCTCTTGCGGACCGAGCAGAAAGTTCATCGCGGCCGCGCCCCAGCGCTCGACCTTGGGATGGGTCGGTTGGGGCAGCTTGATCCGGCGCTTCAGGGGCGATTCCATCAGGCGGCGGCGCAGGGTCAGACGCTTGGCAAAGCGCACCTTGGCGGCGTTGTCCCACGCCGCGTCGCAGGACAGCACGCCCTTCTCGCCGATGATCCGGATGCCGTGGTTGTGCGGCGCGGTGATCGAACAGGTCAGGCGCGTGACCGGGCCGTTCTCGAAAAACAGCGTGGCGACGGACAGGTCCGGGGCGAAGGGGCCGGTGCCCTCCTTGTCGGGGATCGTCTCGGCGCTGGCGGCGACGACGGTGCGGACCGAACCGAACCACGCGATCAGCCATGTCAGGTAGTAGCCCGCATGTTCCAGCGTGCAGCCGACACGGAATTCATCTTCAAACGGCCACGGCGCGCCGCTTTCGCTGCGCCATTTGTGATAGGCGGCTTGGGGGATGAAACCGTCGTCGAGCTCGGCATAAATCGCGCGAGGCGTCCCCGCGATACCGTGGCGTAGCGCGTGGCCCAGCGTCTGCGCGGCCTCGCCAAGCGCGGAACACGGCGCAGAGCCCAGCATGAGCCCGCGCGCCTCGGCCAGATCGTGCAGGGCGCGCGCCTGATCCATTGTCATGGCCAGCGGTTTCTCGGAATAGACGTTGTGCCCGGCCTCAAGACAAGCCTGCGTCGTCTCGAAATGGGCATCGGGATTGGTTAGGTTCAGCACCAGCGCGCCGGGGGCGTCGGCCAGCAGCTGATCGAAGGACGCTTTTGCCGGCAGCTTCCAGTACTCGCAGAACTGGCGCAGCCGGTCGGGGTTCAGGTCAAAGACTCCGACGACCTCGATCCCCGGCATCACCTTGAGCGCGCGCGCATAAAGGTCGGCCACGAAGCCGCACCCCAACAAGACAACCCGCCCGCTCATGCCGATATTCCCCGGCATGTCGGGCCGTTTCGGTTCGTTCTGCAAACCGGCACCTGCACGATCCCCACTCAATCCACGTTGGCCTTGAACCAGATGATCATGGCCAGAATTCGGCATTGTCGCCTTTGCCGGGAAAATAATGCGGCGGCGCGGCATCACTTGCGGTGATTTGCATGGGATGTTGCGGAAAGGGCACGTACATGGCCGCAAATCCACGTTATGTGAGGGGCAAGAGGTGCCCTTGGATGCTGTTTCGGATCAACGGTCAAAGCTTGCACGTCAATGTCCCCACTTGGGCGACATTGGAGGCGCGCGTGCGCGAGCGCTTTGCAAAACGGCAGGGTTTTGCGCTGGCGACGGTGAACCTGGATCACCTGGTCAAGCTGCGCAGCGACGGGGCGTTCATGGACGCCTATCTGGCGCAGGATTTCGTGGTGGCGGATGGCAATCCGATCGTCTGGATGTCGCGGCTGGCCGGGCGCCCGGTCGAGCTGATTCCCGGATCAGAAGCGATCCTGCCGCTAGCGCGGATCGCGGCGGCGCAGGGTGTGCCGGTGGCGCTGGTCGGCTCGACCGAAGAGGTGCTGACCTCGGCAGCAGCCTATCTGGAACGCGAAGTGCGTGATCTGCGCGTGGCCTGCTGCATTGCGCCGCCCATGGGATTCGATGCGGGGGGCGCCGCAGCGGAGGACGTGTTGAGGGACGTGGCGGCGTCGGGCGCGCGGATGTGCTTTGTCGCAATGGGCGCCCCCCGGCAAGAGATATTCGCCGCCTTGGGGCGTCGCGTTGCGCCGGAGGTCGGGTTTGCGTCCATCGGGGCGGGGCTGGATTTCTTTGCAGGCACGCAAAAGCGCGCGCCGGGCTGGGCGCAGCGTTTCGCGGTCGAATGGTTGTGGCGCGCTCTGTCCAGCCCGAAGCGGCTGGGGCCGCGCTATCTGAAATGCCTGATGATCCTGCCGGGGCAGGTCTTGCGGGCGGGGTTTTTGCGGTTCTCGGGGGGGCGCGGGGCATAGCCCCGCCCTACGCTCTGTCCCGCTAGAGGCTTCGCGGCGTTCGTTTTTGAAACAGGAGCGCGTCCTTCAGCTTACCCTTCAGCCCGCGCGGGGGCAGGATTTCGCGATTCATCTCGAAGGTCGTACCGGTCAGCGACGGGTCGCGCATCAGCGCGAGCTTCACGCCCCATTTGGCAGAAACGTCGGGCGGTGTGCCATCCGGAATACCCATCGACGTCGCCAGCATCCCCGGCATCCAATCCGACACCACGATCCCCGGCCAGCGGTCGGCGATGTCGGCGATCACAGTGCGGGTCAGGATGCGCGCCGCGCCTTTGGACACCGAATAGGCCGACGATGCGGGCAGGGGATGGAGGTCGGCAAAGGTGGCGACGTTCAGGATGCGCCCGGTGCCACGCGGGGCCATGTCCTGCAGTGCCGCATGGGTGCAATTGACCACGCCACCAAGGTTGATCGCCATCGTCCAGGCAAAGCTGTCAGGCGTTTCGTCGAGGAAATCCCGGTGGGGGTAGACGGCGGCGTTGTTGATGAGCAGGGCAATCGGGCCGAGTGATGCAAAGAGCGCGGCCACCGCCTGCGCATCCGCAACATCAACCGCATGCGCCCGAAACTTCGGACCGGCGGCCTCTGCCGTGCCTTGCAGCCCGTCCAGCCGCCGCCCCAGCCCGGCGACGGTGAATCCGCGCTGGCACAGGGCGACAGCCAGCGCCCGGCCTAGGCCGCTGCCCGCCCCGGTGACGATGGCGATGCCGTCCTGTGGGGTCACCTCTGTCATGTCGCGCCTTTCGTGATCGTCTCGGCCACGCGCAGGGCGTTTGCGGCGATGGTCAGACTGGGGTTGACCCCCATCGAGGTGGGCATGAAGGACGCATCGACAACCCACAGGTTGCCGATGTCATGGGTCCGACAATCCGGGCGCAGCACCGATTGCGTGCGATCGGTGCCATAGCGCAGGGTTCCCGACGGATGGCCCCAGTTCAGTTCGATCCCATGGCCCATCATCATCCGGCGGTGCCCTTTGAACGCGCGGCGAATGGCGCGGCGAAAGGCGCGGTGACGGGATTTCAGCTCGTCATGCAAGGTATAGTCGACCGACAGCCGGTCGGCTGCGGCGGCGTCCCATGTGACGCGGTTTTCCGCGTAGGGCAGGTCTTCGAGCAGGCCGACGAAGATCTGCGCCGAGCCAAAGGCGCGATGCGCGAGCGCCGCAGGGATGCGGGTCAGCTGGCTCAGCCCCCGCACGCGGCCAAGGGGCGAGCGGGCCAGCATCAGGTTGAGATAATGCACGATCTCGCCATAGCTGGCGCGGATGCCCATGGCCTGAATCGTGCCAAAGCGTTGCCCGGGGTGGTAGAGATCGCGCAGCGAGATCGCCTTGGTCGCGCCGCTGTCAGGCGTGCCGCGTTGCGGCCATAGCGCGAACATCTTGTTCACGTGGAACATCAGGTTGCGCCCGACAAGGCCAGAGCGGTTCGCGACACCGCTCGGCCAGGCCTCATTCGCGGATTTCAGCAGCAGGTGTGGCGAGCCGAGCGCCCCACCGGCCAGAATATAGCGCCGCGCGGTCAGGCGGCGGGGCACGCCGTCATGGATCAGCTCGACATGGCTGATCGTGTCGCCATTGGTGCCAAGCCGCGTGACGCGGGCGCGGTCCAGAAGCGTGGCGTTGCCCGTGGCCAAAGCCGGCTCCACCCCGGCAGAGCGGCCATCCATCTTGCAGGCGCGCGGGCATTTGTGGCCGAGGCAGGTGGCGCAGCCGGGCAGACGTTCCAGCCCGGTATGCGCGTGGTAAGGGTGCAGACCGGCGCGGGTCAGACTGTCCATCAGCGCGCTTTCGGTCGCGCTCAGGTCGGGCGGGGCGCGCAGGGGGATCGGTGGCTCGCCCAGGGGATCAGGGCTGCCATACACCCGGTATTGCGCGGCGGCCTTCGCATAGTAAGGGGTCATCGCGTCGAACGAGACAGGCCAGCCGCCGGTGGGATGCGGTTTGCCGTCGACCGAGTCCAGATCGTGCCGCTCGGGCCGTTCGAGCGTGGCGGCGTAGAACGCCGAAGACCCACCGACGCCCGCCCCGAGCGGCGCATAAAGCTGCTCGGATCGGCCATCGACCGTGACATGCAGGGGATCGGGCCACAGGCCCCGGGTCAGGCGCGCCTCCGGAACGAAGATCTCGGACAGGCCGTTTTGCTCGGACCGGAACCCGGCTGGCCCCTGCTCGACGAACAGAACCTTGTGCCCGGCCTCGGCCAAGGCGCGCCCGATGGTGCCGCCGCCGATGCCGGTGCCGATCACGATGGCGTCCCACTGCACGTCGAAGACGCTCATTCGCTGGTCCCGGTCAGGGCGGTTTCGCGAACCTCGCCGCCAAAGACCGGCGCGAACAGGTCGCGCAGACGCAGGGCGGCGGCATTGGTCACATGGTTGTTGTCGAAGAACTGCCCAACCCCGTCGACCACCGCGTGACAGGTCCCGTCCACGCAGAATCGATCCCACGGGTCGATCAGGGTGATCTGCCCGGTTTCCTCAAGCGCCTGCCACGGCGTATCTGCCAGCGCCGTGCGCACGGCCTGTTCATCGGGATTGGCGGTGGCGCGGGTCTGTGGCGCAGGGGCCAGCGGCCAGTGGGCATGGGCTGCCTCGCGCGCGGCCTTGCGGCTGTCATACAGCGGGATCTCGGGCGGTTGGCGCAGCACGGTCACCTGCGGCACCCATCTGTGCAGTTCGGTCACGGTGCGCTGCGCGGCCTGCGCCAGCAGAAGCGCCTGTTTCATCCCGGCCTGACCGGGCGTGTCTGTGGGATGCAGGGCGATGGTATTGCCCGCGTCCAGCCCCACGCCCTTGCCCGTCGCGTAATAGGCCCAGCGACCGATCAGCAGCACCTGTTCGAGGCTGTCCATGCGCGAAAACGCCTGTTCGATCTGCTTGTTGGCTTGGGTGCAGGCGGTGTCCTGTGCCTGTGTCGCGGCGCTTTCAACCTTGCGGATGCCAAAGAGCGGCGGGCAACCGGCGCGCCAGATGATGATGCCCGGTGTCCCGGCCTCATGCGCGGCAAGATCCAGCCCCGCATGGAAGGCGCGCACATGGCTGTCGCCCCAGACCAGCACGCGCGGAGCGCCCTCGGGGCCGATGGGACAGACCTCCAACCCGTCGAGCGGCAGCGTATCGGCCACGTAACACCGGCTGAAATCCTGAAGGAAATCGCCCGACGCCGCGATATGGATGCTGGCCTGTTGCCCGAACCGGTCGGGCAGACCATTCGCCTTGAACACCAGCCCACCCATGGCCAGCGCCGACAGCGACAGCACCGCCGTCCCGCCCAGCACCGCCAGCCCCGGCAGGCGGCGGGCCCGCCGCACGGGCTGTTCCACCAAGCGCCAGCTGAGCCAGCCCAGACCCACCGACAGCGCCATCCAGACCAGCGCCTCGGCCATGTTGGCATAGCCGTCGCGCAGATAGGCGGACAGCGTGTAGACCGGCCAGTGCCACAGGTAGAGCGAGTACGAGATCAACCCGAAGAACACCGCGACCGGGTGCGTCAGAAGCCGGTTCACCGGGTTTGCCCCCGTGCCGCTGGACAGCAGCAAAACGGTCCCCAGCACCGGGAACACCGCCAGCAGGCCGGGGAATGTCGGCCCCGCCGGGATGAACACGACCGAGACGAGGATCAGCGCCAGCCCCAGCCAGCTGAGCACCGCGTGACCGCGCCATAACGTGCCGCGGTGAAAGCCCCAGATCGCCAGCAGCACGCCGGTCAGCATCTCCCATGCGCGGAACGGGAACAGGTAAAACGTCGCCGTCTGCATGTAGGGCGTCAGCACGATGCAGGCCGCCAGCGACCCGGCCCAGACCGCGATCAACCCGCCGATCAGCCCCCAACGCCAGCGCGCCAGCAGCAGGATGAACAACGGCAGGAAGACATAGAACTGCTCCTCGACCGCCAGCGACCACGTATGCAGCAGCGGCTTTTCCTCGGATGCGGCGTCGAAATACCCGGCTTGGCGAAAGAACAGCAGGTTCGACAGATAGACCGTCGCCGCGATGACGCTTTTGCCCAGTTCGCGGTACTCGAACGGCAACAGGATCGCGTAGCCAAGCGCCATCGTCACCGCGACCATGGCGAAGAACGCGGGCGCAAGGCGGCGGAAGCGGCGAATGTAGAAATTCTTCAGCCAGATGCGCCCGGTGGAATCGTATTCGCGCCACAGGATGCCGCCGATCAGGAAGCCGGAAATGACGAAGAAGATGTCGACCCCGACGAACCCGCCCTTCAGCGGCAGGCCGAAATGATACAGTACCACAGACAAGACGGCGATCGCCCGCAACCCGTCGATGTCGCGCCGATAGGGCAACGGGGCGTGGGGCGAGGCGCTCTGTCCTGTAGGAGCCGGGCTCATCTGCATCCTTCCGGTTTCTCCGGGGTCACTCATAAAGGCAGCCCCACATGACGCTACGTCAGTGGAGCCGGGTATTCATCTGGTCAAGCTTCCGGGTGCGCGCGACCGCAGACGCGCGGCACCTGTTGCCATATCATCAAGGATACCGCATTTCTGGGCAAGAATATGACGCGGTGCGGGGAAAGATCGCTTGGATCACGAAACGGGGATATCGGCTGTCGAGCCGGACTGGTCGCGCGAACGGATCGAGCGGTTTTGGGAGCCGGGCAAGAAGATGATCCGCGCGGTGCGCCGCTATCAGGCGTGGCGCGGACGCGGTGCGCTGGGCCGCGTGATGTCGAAATACTGGGTGCTGAACCATTGGTTCTGGTCGCTCATGTGCCAGTCGGAATTGCATCTGACCACGCAGATCGGCGGCGGGCTGCGGCTGACCCATCCGACCGGGATCATCATCCACCCGCAGGCGAAGATCGGTCCGAACTGCATGATCTTTCATCAGGTCACGCTGGCCGGGCCGGTTGTTCTGGGCGGGCATGTGGACGTGGGCGCCGGGGCCAAGCTGATCGGTCCGTTGACGGTGGGCGATCATGCGGTGATCGGGGCGAATGCGGTGGTGACCCGCGATGTGCCTGCGGGCGCGACGGTCGCGGGCATCCCGGCGCGGGTCATCGGCGAGGCTCACGCAAAGGCCCCCTGACAGAACCAGCCCGACGACACCTGCCCGCCATGGGCGTAGAACAGCCACAGCCGGTCGCCCTGCTCGGTGGCCACGCGCCAATAGTCGCGCGGACCTGACCGCCAGTTCGGGTCTTCGAGCCACCATTCCGGCAGGATGCGTTCCGGCCCCTCGCGATGCGCCGCCACCCAGTCGCGCCCCCGCCAGCGAAAGCGGTCCGGCGGCGTGGGCGTGTCGGGGGCCTGCACGATTTCCGGTGGCCACATGCGCAGCGGGCGCGGCGGCAGATCGTCGGGCCAGTCATGGCAGGGCTTGGTAAAGGCGGCGGGCACCGGGATGCTTTGCTTTTCCGGGATATGGCTGTCGCCGGGATGCAGGCGGGTGATCTTTTCGATACCGATGCGGGCGCCGAGACGGCTGATCAGATCCTCCATCGCGCGGTCGCGCGCCAAGGGCGTTCCCCCCGACAGGGGTCCGGCATGGGGGCGCGATTGAAGGGGTTCGTGCGCGGTGGCCTCCAGCCGCATCATGTCGATGCCGGGGCCTGCGTCGATCTCGGGGATGCGCAGGGCCAGCAGGGACAGCAGCCGGTCCGGGTCGTGGGTGGCCACGGCGGACACCACCTTTTGCCATTCCATCAAGCCGTCGCAGCGATGTGCCTCCAGCCGCAGGGCGCGGGCAGCGCGGCCTTTCCGTTCAAGCGTCCGGCACAGGCGGTCCAAGAGGCGGCGGGTGGCCTCGGTCACGTCGGCTTCGAGCCCGATGGGTTCGGGCAGGGTCAGGCGGATGGCAAAGCGATCGGGTGCGGCGCTGGGCGAGACGGGTTCCGGCGCGGCGCCGGTGGCCTGATCCAGCCGGTCGATCAGCCCGCGCCCAAAGCGACGCGCAAGGCTGGCGCGGGGCTGGTCCAAAAGGTCGCGGACCCGGCGCAGCCCCAATCGGTTGAGTTGCTCGACCGTTTGCGCATCCAGCCGCAGCGCCGCGACGGGCAGGGGCGCGAGGCTCGCCAGACTTTGTCCCTCGGCGGCGATCTGCCCGGGCGTCGCGGGGCTTTGCGCATTGATCGCCGGGGCCGCCCCGCCGCGTTCCCAATGCCGACGCTTGCCGGCGCGGGCGCGGGTGGCGCGGGCCTCCTGATCGATGGCATCGCCCGAGCGATGCGCGCGGGCCCGTGTGCCGCCATAGCGGGCCAGCGCCCAAGCCGCGCCCAGCGTATCGGCCAGACCGATCCGCACCGTCAGGCCCAGATCGGCGCAATCCTGCACCACCGTATCGGTCAGCTTGGCCTCGCCCCCGAACAGATGCGCGCAGCCGCTGAGATCCAGCATCAAGGCATCCGGCGGCTGGGCCGATACCCAAGGCGAATACTTGCCTGCCCAGCGATGCAAGCCCCCCAGAAAGGCCGCCTCGCGATGCGGCGCGGCGGGTCGGGTGACCAGCTCGGCACAAAGCGCATAGGCATCGCGCAGGGGTTGCCCGGCATAAAGCCCTTGCGCACTGGCCTTGTCCGACAGCGACACCAGCCGCTGCCCGCCGCCAACCTCGTCCATCGTGGCCAGCGGCAGGCTGGCCAGATGCGGTTCGCGGCGGATCAGCCGTTCGGCCCCGAGCCGGGGAAACCAAAGGGACAGGATTCGTCTGCGGGCCATCGACTCACACCAAATGTTCCGCATTTGTTCTAGTTTGCGGCTGGGCACGAGTCGAGTCGGGCCTCAGACGACGTAAAGCGGGTGCATCAGCTGATTGCGCAGGGTGGCGATGCGCGCCTGAATCTCTTCCTCTTCGGGGTAGGGGCCCGGGCGCAGGCTGCGCAGGCGGTCGAGCGTCGCCTCGTAGAGGCGGATGCGGATCAGCAGGCCGGTGCTGCTGTCCCGTGCGCCGCGAGACAGGGCATTGGCGGCGGCCTGTTGGGCAAGAATCTGAATCGACATTCTGTCAGGACCTTTTCCGAGATGATCTGATCCTCACGCTGACTCAAAACTCTCAACAATTGCTGAACGCGCGTGGCCAAGACGCCTTGCGACCGGGGGGTGCTTGTCGCTAGTGTCCGCGCGAACGTGCATCTTGGGAGAATGGACATGCGTACAAGAGCCGCCGTGGCGCTGGAAGCAGGCAAGCCGCTGGAAATCATGGAAGTCGAGCTGGAAGGTCCGAAAAAGGGCGAAGTGCTGGTCGAGATCAAGGCCACCGGGATTTGCCACACCGACGAGTTCACCCGCTCGGGCGATGACCCCGAGGGGCTGTTCCCCTCGATCCTCGGCCACGAGGGCGCGGGCGTCGTCGTCGAGGTCGGCGAGGGTGTCACCACGCTGAAGCCGGGCGACCACGTGATCCCGCTCTACACGCCGGAATGCCGCGAATGCCACGCTTGCCTCAGCGGCAAGACCAACCTCTGCACCGCCATTCGCGGCACGCAGGGCAAGGGCCTGATGCCCGACGGCACCACGCGCTTCAAGATGCTGGATGGCACGCCGATCTATCACTACATGGGCTGCTCGACCTTCGCGAACCACACGGTCCTGCCGGAAATCGCGCTGGCCAAGGTGCGCGATGACGCGCCCTTCGACAAGATCTGCTATATCGGCTGCGGCGTGACCACCGGCATCGGCGCGGTGATCAACACGGCCGGTGTGGAAATCGGCTCGACCGCCGCTGTCTTCGGTCTGGGTGGTATCGGCCTGAACGTCATTCAGGGCCTGCGCATGGCGGGCGCGGACATGATCATCGGTGTCGATCTGAACGACGACAAGGAGGAGATGGCCCGCAAGTTCGGCATGACCCACTTCGTCAACCCGTCCAAGGTCGAGAACACCGTTCAGGCCATCATCGAGCTGACCAAGACGGAAAAGGACCAGTTCGGCGGCGTGGATTACTCCTTCGACGCGACCGGCAACGTGAAGGTCATGCGCGACGCGCTGGAATGCTCGCATCGCGGCTGGGGCGTGTCGGTGATCATCGGTGTCGCTCCGGCGGGTGCCGAGATCAGCACCCGTCCGTTCCAACTGGTCACGGGCCGGGTCTGGAAGGGCACCGCGTTCGGTGGCGCCAAGGGCCGGACGGATGTGCCGAAGATCGTCGACTGGTACATGGACGGCAAGGTCGAGATCGACCCGATGATCACGCACAAGCTGACGCTGGACGAGATCAACAAGGGCTTCGACTTGATGCACGAAGGCAAGTCGATCCGCGCGGTCGTCGAATTCTGATCGGTTCGACACGGTAGGATGGGTGATCACCCATCCTACTTTCGGCTGGCGCGGGTTTCGGCCCGGGCCGCTTGCATGACCCGCGCGCGCATGATCTCTTTCCATTACGCGGCCTGTCCATTGACCTCGCCGCTCCGCAAACCTGCCCCTCGGAGTGATGCAAAAACGGTGCGGCTGCGCCCAAATCCTGTCCACCGTCTGGCACGGGCGCGGATCGGATGGCATCCCTTGATCCCGTGACAGCAGATGGGCAGGAAAATGAAGGTCCGTATCCGCGAACTCTACAAGGGGGACAGCGACGAGGCGCACCGGTTCCGCTATGCCGTCCTGACCTTTGACATCGTCACGATCCTGTTCGTGATCGCGACGTCCTTCACCCATCACGGTCCGGTCGTCGAGACCATCGACGCGGTGTTCGGTGTCTTCATCCTTGCGGATTTCGCCGCCCGGATCTGGATCAGCGCCAACCGCTGGCGTTTGCTCACGCGGTTTTCGACACTTGCGGATTTCATCGCGCTCATTTCCTTTCTCGCGCCGTTGGCTGGCGAGGGGTTGGGCTTTCTCCGCGTGCTTCGCACCTTGCGTCTGCTGCACACCTACCAATTGTCGAAGCGGCTGAAGCAGGATTTTCCCTATTTCCGCCGAAACGAGGACGTGATCCTTGCCTCGCTCAACCTGATGGTCTTCATCTTCATCATGACCGGGGTAATCTATGCCACGCAGTATCCGTCCAATCCACAGATCCGGAACTATGCCGATGCGCTGTATTTCACCGTCACGGCCTTGACGACCACGGGGTTCGGCGACATCACCCTGCCGGGCACGGTCGGGCGGATGATTTCGGTCGTCGTCATGATCGCGGGCGTGACCCTGTTCCTGCGGCTGGTCACGGTGCTGTTCCGGCCGCACAAGGTGCGCTACGAATGCCCGACCTGCGGGCTGATCCTGCATGACGCCGATGCCGTGCATTGCAAACATTGCGGCGAGACGATCCACATCAAGACGGAAGGCCTGACATGATCCTGCGAGAAGCCAGCCGTGACGCCGACGAGGCCCGGGTTTGGGACATCCTGCGCCCCGCCGTCGAACGCGGTGATGTCTTTTGTGCGCAGCCAGATGGCGGTCAGGCGGGGGGGCTCGCGTATTTCTGGCCCGAAACGGCGCGGGTCTGGATTGCCGAGGACGCGGGCCGCGCGCTGGGTTGCTTCTACCTGCGACCGAACCAGACCGGCAACGGCGGCCATGTCTGCAATGCCGGATATTGCACCCGGCCCGAGGCCTCTGGCCGGGGGGTTGCCCGTGCCATGCTGGCCTTCTCGCTTGACGAGGCGCGGCGGCAGGGGTTTCGCGCCATGCAATACAATTTCGTCGTCTCGACCAACACCCGCGCCATCGCGACGTGGGAACGCGCCGGATTCGAGGTGGTGGGGCGCCTGCCGGGCGCCTTCGACCACCCGACCGAAGGAGAGGTCGATGCGCTGGTCATGTTTCGGCGGCTCTGACTGGCCCTCGTGCCGATCCGTGCTAGGCTGCACCGCAAAGGAGACCTCATGCCCGAAACAAAACTGCTGGCCGTCCTGATCGACGCCGACAACACCTCGCCGAAATTCGCAGGCGCGATCTTTGACGAGATCGCCTCGCTGGGTGAGGCGTCGGTGCGCCGCTGCTACGGCGATTTTTCCAGCCAGCAGATGGCAGGCTGGAATCGCGTGCAGGCCGATTTCGGCATCGTTCCGCACCATTCCCCCGCCAACACCGTGGGCAAGAACGCCAGTGATATCGCGCTGGTGATCGACGCGATGGACCTGATGCATTCCGGCCGGTTCGACGGCTTCGTTCTGGTCTCCTCGGACAGCGACTTTACCCGGCTGGCCAGCCGGGTGCGCGAGCAGGGGCTGGATGTGTACGGCATGGGTATGCAAAAGACCCCGGATGCGTTCCGCAAGGCCTGCAAGCGGTTCATTTTCCTTGAGAATCTGGATGGCGCCCCGGACCGGGACAAAGAGAAACCAGCCGGACGCTCGCCAAACGAGGCGCGGGACCTGATCTTCAAGGCGATGGACGCACTGGAGCCCGAGGATGACTGGTATCGTCTCGGTGATATCGGTCAGGTCATCGGCGCCGCCAACCCGGATTTCGACACCCGCACCTATGGCAAGCGCAAGTTGTCGGACTTGGTGAAGTCACTCAAGGTCTTTGAGATGCGGCAAGGCGACGGCAACCAAATGCTGGTGCGCCGGGTGGACTAGGGCGCCCGGGCTTGCGCTAGGGCAGACCGGCTGTCACCACCGCGATGATGGCGCTGACGGTCAGGATGCTGGCCGCGGTCGAGATCAGGATCGAGGCCGAGACGCGCTGCGGCGCGATGCCATAATGCTGCGCCAGAATGAAGACGTTTCCGGCCACGGGCAGCGCAGCTGCGCTGACCACGACTGCGGCGCGATAGGCGTCGACAGGGAAGATCACGTAGACCGCCAGCGCGACGAAGGCCGGATGCAGGATCAACTTGGCAAAGCTGAGCCATGCGGCGATCTGCAACCGCTCGGCAGATTTCGAGGCCAGCGACGCACCAATGGCGAATAACGCTCCGGGCGTTGCGGCATTGCCGAGGATCGTCAGAAAGGAATTGACCACCTCGGGCACCGGCAGGCCTGCGCCGGAAATGCCAAGGCCCAACGCGATGGAGACGATCATCGGGTTCTTCAGAAGCCCGATGGCGACCGTGCGAAAGATGCGCAGGGACACGGTGCCTTGGCGGGACGCGGTCACAAGGATCGTCAGCAGCGAGGAGAACACGATCAGGTCGATGGACAGGATCAGGATGATCGGGCCGACCGCGTCCTGACCCAGCAGCAGCGCCAGCATCGGCACGCCGAGAAAGCCGGTATTGCCGATGGCCGCGCATTGCGCCTCGATCGAGGCGGTCGGCAGGTCGAGACCGCGCCAGAATGCCCAGAACATCGCGATGCCATAGGTGAAGGCCGTGCCCCACAGGTAGGCGCTGGCCAGCCGTGGATCGAAGATCTCCGCGAAAGACAGGTTCGCCGAGAACCGCAGCAGCATCGCGGACAGGGCGAAGTAAAAGACAAACTTGGTGATGTGCGCTGTCGCTTCCTCGGGGAAAAAACGCGACTTGGCCGCGCCGTAGCCCAGCCCGATCAGGGCAAAGAAGGGCACTGTCTTGAGGAAGATTTCGAACATGTGTTCGGCTTAGCATGCCGGTGGGCGGGGTCAATGTGCTGTTGCGGTTTCGCGGGCAAGGCGCTTCGAAGCGCCTTGGATCAAGCGCCTTAGAAGGCGCTTGTCGCGCGACGTCGATCGGGTGTGTTTCAAGGCTTTTCGAAAAGCCTTCTGCCGCTGCGCGGTGGCAGAGCGCCACCGTCTGATACGGCGACCCAGCGCCGCAAAGCTCAGCCGCCGAGGGCTTTCACCGCCTGTCCGGCATTTGCCTCGTGCGGCAGGAATTGCAGCGCCGCCAGCGCATAGCCCGCCTCGTCCGGAAACGCGCCCCGCAGTGGCAGGATCACCTCGCAGGTGGATTGCACACCCGGTGCCTTTCCGACGAAGGGCAGCGACACCAGCAGCGGTTTGCCTTGGCGTGCCAGCGTCTGGTAGACCGCCCAGATCATCGAGCCCGGCCCCTTGCCGGGCGTGACCGACAGGCACTTGCCCAGCATGTGCCGACCGGTGCCTTGGGTCATGGACGTTCCCATGTAGATCGGAAGGAAGTCGATCGGCATGCCGCTGTCATCCCGGATGATCTCGGTCAGGATTAGTGCGCCGCTCGCACTATCCTGCGACATGAAGTCGAAGTCTTCCATCAAGGGCAGTGACTCGCCGCGGCAGGCTGCGCGCCAGCGAAAGTAGACCCGGCGCTGATAATCAGGCAGGTCGCCCGGGGAAAAGTCGGCACTGTGCATCCTGTCGCCTTCACCTTGACGTGCCGGGCAACCCTACACGATTCACCGGGGCACGGGTGGAAAAAACCTGATTTTGAGGCGCGCTGCCCGGACCCGTTGACACCGGCTCTACAAAGGGTCCAAGTCGCGACATGCGCTATACCCGGTTCCATCTGCTGACCCTGCCCGCCAAGACCGCCTGCGCGCTGTGGCAGACCGGTCTCGGGCTGCTGCTGGCCTTCGTCATCATGTATGCGCTGACCCAAGGGATTTTCGCGGTGACCGGCGCCATCATGGCACCACAAGGCTTCGAGGATCTGCTGGGCCAGATCAACCGCGGCGACACGGCTTTGGGCCTGATCCTGATGCTCGGCCTGATGGGGGCGATGGGGCTGGCCGCCTTTACCGTGACCGATCTGGTGCACAAGCGCCCGCCTTCGACCATCGTCGGTCCGTGGCCGCTGGCGCGCAGACAGTTCTGGGACGTGCTGTTGATCCTCGTGGCGCTCTACGCGGTGCTGATGATCCTGCCGCCTTGGGGGCTGTGGCGGGAAACCGCGCCGGGTTTGCCCCCGGGACGGTGGGTTGCCCTGTTGCCGGTGACGCTGCTGGCGCTGTTCATCCAGACCGGAAGCGAGGAATTGCTGTTTCGCGGCTATCTCCAGTCGCAATTGGGGGCACGGTTCCGCAGTCCTCTGGCGTGGATGGTCGTGCCCTCGGCGCTGTTCGGGCTGGGACACTACGCCCCCGAAATATACGGTGCGAATGCGTGGCTGGTGGTGGTTTGGGCGGTGATCTACGGCATGGCCAGCGCCGATCTGACGGCGCGTGCGGGGACGCTTGGACCAGCCGTGGCGTTCCACCTTGCCAACAACTTCGTCGCCATCGGGCTGTTCTCGATGCAGGGGGATATGTCCGGCCTCGCCCTGCGGCTGCTGCCCTTTGGTCCCGGTGACATTTCCGAGGTGGCCGGTTTCCTGCCGATCGACCTTGCCATGATCGGGGTCAGCTGGCTGGCGGCAAGGATCGCGATCCGCGCGTGATTGCAATTTGTCGCGGGCGGGCTTAAGTCTGCGCCAGTTTCAAGACAGGTCAGGTCGCGCATGAACTGGATCACCAACTACGTCCGCCCAAGGATCAACTCCATCTTTTCCCGCCGCGAGGTGCCGGAAAACCTCTGGTCCAAGTGCGACAGCTGCGGGACGATGCTGTTCCACCGCGAAATCAGCGACAACCTGAACGTCTGTTCCGAATGTGGCCACCACATGCACATCACGCCGCGCGACCGCTTTCTGGCGCTGTTCGACGGTGGTGTGTTCTCGGAAATCGACGTGCCGGAACCGCTGACCGACCCGCTGCAATTCCGCGATCAGAAGAAATACCCCGAGCGCATGAAAGCCGCGCAAAAGGGCACCGGTGAAAAAGAGGCGATGCTGGTCGCCGCTGGCGAGATCGGGCGCACACCGGTGGTTTGTGCCGCGCAGGATTTCAGCTTCATGGGCGGGTCCATGGGCATGTATGTCGGCAACGCCATCGTGAAGGCCGCCGAAGAGGCCGTGCGTCTGGGCCGCCCGCTGATCCTGTTTTCCGCCGCTGGCGGCGCGCGCATGCAAGAGGGCATCCTGTCCCTGATGCAGATGCCGCGCAGCACCGTGGCGATCCAGATGCTGAAAGAGAAAAACCTGCCCTATATCGTCGTGCTCACGCATCCGACGACGGGCGGGGTGACGGCCTCCTATGCGATGTTGGGTGATATCCAGATCGCCGAACCCAACGCGCTGATCTGTTTCGCAGGTCCGCGTGTGATCGAGCAGACCATCCGCGAAAAGCTGCCCGAGGGCTTTCAGCGCGCCGAATACCTGCTGGACCACGGCATGCTCGACCGCGTGACCGACCGCCGCAAGCTGCGCGAGGAGCTGATCGTGATCTGTCGACAGCTTATGAAGATGCCGCCGCCCACTTGGGGCGACCTGCCTGCGCCCGGCCCCGATGAGGCCAAGATGCCCCAGACGAAGCCCGCCAAATGAACACAACCTCCGATGTCATCCTCGACCGGATGATGGCCCTGCACCCCAAGGTGATCGACCTGGTGCTGGACCGCGTGTGGCGCTTGCTTGACGCTTTGGGCAACCCGCAAGACGATCTGCCGCCGGTGATCCATCTGGCCGGAACCAATGGCAAAGGCTCGACGCAGGCGATGATCCGCGCCGGACTGGAGGCCTCGGGCAAGCGCGTGCATGCCTATACATCGCCGCACCTTGCGCGCTTCCACGAACGCATCCGGCTGGCGGGCGAGCTGATTACGGAACAGCACCTGACCGAGGTGCTGGACGAATGCTACGCCGCCAATGGTGGCGAGACCATCACCTATTTCGAGATCACGACCTGCGCCGCGCTGCTGGCGATGGCGCGCACGCCCGCCGATTTCACCCTGCTGGAAACCGGACTTGGCGGGCGGCTGGATGCGACCAACGTGGTGGCAAAGCCCGCGCTGACGATCATCACGCCGATCTCGATGGATCACGAACAGTTCCTTGGGGACACGCTGGCGAAGATCGCCGGTGAAAAGGCCGGGATTCTGAAGCGCGGCGTGCCTTGCGTCGTCGGCCCGCAGCCTGACGCGGTGCTGGAGGTGATCGAGGCCCGTGCGCAGGCGCTGGGCTGCCCGCTGCTGGCCCATGGTCAACAGTGGCATGTGTCGGAGGAACGCGGTCGCCTTGTCTATCAGGACGAAACCGGGTTGCTGGACCTGCCGATGCCCGCGCTGGCCGGTGCGCATCAGGTACAGAATGCCGGGGCGGCGCTTGCGGCCTTGCGGCACCTGAAGGCGGGCGAGGCCGCGTATGAGGGCGCGATGACCGATGTCACTTGGCCCGCGCGCATGCAACGCCTGCGCTCCGGTCCACTGGTCGATCAGGCAGGCCGTGCCAAACTGTGGCTCGATGGTGGGCACAACCCCGCGGCGGGCGAGGCGCTGGCCGACTACCTGTCGAAACTGCCGGGCCGCAAGGTCCACCTGATCTGCGGGATGCTGAACACCAAGGATGCGCGCGGTTTTCTGCGACCGCTGGCCACGCAGGCGGAAAGCCTGACCGCCGTGTCCATTCCCGGCGAGGCGAACACCCTTCCGGCCGAGGAAACGGCGCGGTTGGCCGCTGAAAGCGGGCATCGCGCGTTTCAGGCCGATGGGCTTGGCGCGGCGCTTGCGGCGATCCTTGAAGCGGAGCCGGACGCACGGGTGCTGATTTGTGGCTCTCTCTACCTTGCCGGGAACGTGCTGCGCGATCACGCCTGATTAACGGGAATTTTCCGAAAATTTGACCGTTTGGTTGCGCGTAATCCGGTCAACGGCCCAAAAATAGATTGTTAATGATTCATTAACTTTTTAGAGCGCTGCAAGTTGACACATGCAGCGAAGACAATGTCTATCCGGATTACGCTCTTTCCCGAGTTCTCGTTTTGTTACGTCGAAGTGGCAGGCTTGCTGAGCCTCGCGGACCTTGCGCGTGGCTATGCCGAGGCGCAGGCAAAGCCCGGATGGGAGGCGATCCGCCATTCCCTGAACGACCTGCGTGGCCTGCACGACATGCGGATCTTTCCCGAAGGCATGGAACAGTTCGCAAAGGTGCTGGCGCAGGACGTGGCCAAGATGGCCAAGCCGCGCGACATCGCGATCCTTTGCCCGCCGCCGCGCAGCATCGGCATGTTGTCGGAATATGCCCGGCTCGTGCAGGAACTGAGCCCAGGCCGCTGTGCCATCCACCAGAATTTCCGTCGTGCCATGGACTGGCTGGGTGCCCCTGCCGCCTGCCACGACCTGCGCCTGCCCTCGGGGCGACGGATCGAGGACCGCGATCCGGACTGGACGACGTGACACAGCAACAGTCAAGGCGGGTGCGACCCTTGAAATACCCCCCGGATGTTGACTGATTCGAGGGAAATGCCCTATATTTTGCTCTAACCACAATGGCCGGCCCAACCGGCTGCAGAGGAAGAGCAGATGATCAAAGGTCTTATCCCGGCCCTTTGCTGCATGGCGACCGTGCTGGCGCACCCCGCCGGTGCGCAATCGGGTCGTATTTCCGAGACCCGCGACAGTTTCCAGTTCTCCCTCAACGGTGTGCCCGTCACGATCGAGCGCAAGGGGCGGTCCTGCCCGTCGGATTGCATTCAGCCGATGCAGGCGGTGCGCGGTGTGGCCACGATCGGCGAGCTGGAATTGCTGGATTTCCTCGAAATCTTCGTGGCGTCGGGCAAAGGGTTGCTGATCGACGCGCGTCTGCCGCAGGGCTTTGCCAGCGGGACCGTGCCCGGCGCGGTCAATGTGCCCGAGGCCACGCTGCGCCCCGACAACCCCTATCGCGACGACTTGCTGAGCGCGCTTGGCGTGCGCGGTGGCGATTTCTCGGGGGCGTTCGACCTCGTGCTGTTCGGCGGGGGGGCCGATGACGCGCAGGCGGTGTCCGCCCTGCGCAGCCTGAGCGACAGCGGCTACCCGGCGGACAAGTTGAAATATTATCGCGGCGGGGTACAGGCGTGGACGGCGCTGGGCCTGAGCCTTGCCAGCGGACAGTAAAAGTATGTGGGGTAGGTCATGATCCGGATGGTTCTTTTCGCAGTCGGGTTCATCGCGATCACCGTCACGCTGATCGTCGTGCAGCCGGGCGCCAACCGCCGGACTGCGGACATGTCTGCCCCGGACCCCGTCACCCGTGCCGAGCCGGCCCTTGCGCCCCTGCCGCAGGAAAGCGCGCCCGTCGCCATGGCCGTGCCGGACTTCACGCCCGCCTTGCCAAGCGCCGAACCTGCGCAGGCCGCTGCTCCGGTGCCGACGGCGGGGCTGGATGATCAGACGATGCGCCAGATGACGTGGGAAACCCTGTCGAGCCTGAACCACGCGACCGGACGGCAGACCGCGCCCGGACAGCCCGGCAGCCTGCTGCACACAATCGTGAGGCGGTCTCTGGATGCGCCGGTGGGGGCGGCGCCACCGCAGGCGGGCAAGATGGCCGATATGTATGTGGTTCAGGCCGGTGACAGCCTCGTGTCCATCGCCGAAAAGATCTACGGCGACGTCAACATGACGGGGCCTCTCTTTGCGGCGAACCAGTCGATCCTGACGCGGCCTGACGACCTGAGGCCCGGCCAGACCCTGATGCTGCCCTCAAAATAAGCGACTTTCCTGCACCCACTTATAGCTGGCTCGGCTTTCGACGCGCCTATGTGTTGACAGCTCTACTATATGTTGACGGCTCAAAGCTGATTCGGCTATACCGTTAGGCAACGCGAAACCGCTGCCAAAACTGGTGCCGCGTTTGGGGGACTGCAATGTTGACGACCGACGTGACCGGCCTTGCCGGGGTCGCGCCCTGTTGCGGAGGGCGCGCATGATCAGGATTATCTTGCTGGGCGTGGCATTCTTCTCGGCCACGGGCGCGTTGCTCTGGGGACTGAACGCCTATCCCGACAAGGCCGTGCCCGCCATCGATCAGGTCAGCCGGACGGCGCCGGACCCGCTGGGCCTTCAGCCCAGCTTCGCCGCCGCGACGGCCCCGTTGACGCCCGCCGTGGCCGCGGTCGAGCCGCCCGCCCCCGCTGCGGTGAAGCGACCGGAAGCGGCTCCGCAAGCCGTCGTTGCCACACCCGCACCTGCCGTCGAGCCGGAGATGGACATCGTCCGCAAGATGAGCCTCGGCATCGTGCAGGAATTGCAAAAACCCGTCGCGAACCAGCCCGCGCCCGTACAGGCCGCCAAGGTCGCGCCCCAAGCCGAAGCGACGCGGAGCCATGTGGTGCAGCCCGGCGACAGCCTGCCGGGCATCGCCTTTCGCTATTATGGCACGACGGTCGCATATCTTCAGATTCTACAGGCAAACCCGGACGTGCTGAGCGACCCGTCCGAGTTGACCGCAGGCATGGTCCTGCGGTTGCCCGAAACGCGTTAAAACGTCAGGCAGAGAACCAGACAGAGCAGGCAGAACGCAGCCTTGAGGGTCCTTCGGGACCCTCTTTTTTTGTCAGGGCTGCATGCCCCATTGTGCGTCCTGCATCTCGCGCAGGCGGGACGCGGTGCGTTCGAATTCGAAACTGCCCGCGCCCTCGACATACAGGTATTCCGGCTCGGCGGCGGCCGAGGCGATCAGCCTGACCTTCGCCTCGTAGAGCGCATCGATCAGCGTGACGAAGCGCTTGGCCTCGTTGAAGTTCGAGCGCCCGAGGTTGGGAATGTTGTCGATGATCAGCACGCGCACGGTTTCGGCGAGTTTGAGGTAATCGGCGGGGCCAAGCGCCCGCCCGCACAGATCGTAGAACGTCGCGCGAGCGACACCGTTGTGATAGCGCGGCAACTCGACCTCGCGGCCCTTGACGTGCAGGGTCAGCGTTTCGGACTGGCCATGGGTGAGTTCCTCCCACAGGGCGTCGATCTTTGCCCGGGCCTCGGCATTCGCGGGGGTGAAATAGACCTGCGCGCCTTGCAGGCGGTCCTGCCGGTGATCGCGATCCGACGCCAGTTCCTTGACCTCCATCCGCTCCTTCAGAAGCGCGATGAAGGGCAGGAAAAGCTGGCGGTTCAGCCCGTCCTTGTAGAGATCGTCGGGGACGCGGTTCGAGGTGGTGACGACGACGGTTCCGGCATCGAAGAGGCGCTCGAACAGCCGCCCGACGATCATCGCGTCGGCGATGTCGGTGATCTGCATCTCGTCGAAGGCGAGCAGCTTGACGCTGTCCGATACGGCCTTGGCGACCGGTTTGATCGGATCCTCGACGCCCTCGCCGCGCAGGCGATGCAGTTCGGACTGGATTTCCTGCATGAAGGCGTGGAAGTGCACGCGGCGGGCGGGCACGTACAGCGTTTCGACGAAGAGGTCCATCAACATCGACTTGCCGCGCCCGACCCCACCCCAGAGATACAGGCCCTTGGGCGGTTCCGGCGCCTTGCGGAAGAGGCCGCGTTTCGGCGGGTTGGCCAGATCGTGCCGGATGCGTTCGAAGGCGGGCAGCGCTGCGCGCTGCGCCTCGTCCGGTTTCAGACGTCCGTCGCGGATGCGGGCTTCGTAAAGGTCGGGCAGGGTTGTCATAGGCTCGGTTTAGCGAGGTTGCGTGGGGTGATCCAGAGGGCTGCTGCGCAGGCAGGTTGGTTTGCGCCTGCGCGGCGCGTGCGCCGGGGCTGTGCCCCGGACCCCCTTGGGGCGCTGCCCCCTGCGCGTGCCGCGCATTCCCCCGAGGTATTTCGGGACCGAAGAAGCACGGGTGATGGTGGGCATCACGGAATGATGTTTGACGAGAGCATGTATTTTGGCGATACGTTTCGCGCTTTTTGAGGGAGTGCGCGATGGAACAGAGGGCTTCGATCCTGACGCCGGTCTTGTTGGTGGGCTGCGTGATCATCATGGCAGGCTTTGCCGTACGCGCGTCGTTTGGCGTGTTCCAGATCCCGATTGCCGAGGAATTCGGTTGGGCGCGGGCGGAGTTTTCGTTGGCCATCGCCATCCAGAACCTTGCATGGGGCATCGGCCAGCCGTTGTTCGGGGCGTTGGCGGAAAAGCTGGGGGACAGGCGCGCGATCGTGCTGGGCGCGTTGATCTACGCGGCGGGGCTGGTGTTGTCGGCCTTTGCCGAGACGCCGTTTGCCATGCAGGCTTGGGAGGTGCTGGTGGGTTTTGGCATTGCCGGGACCGGGTTCGGCGTGATCCTGGCTGTTGTCGGGCGCGCGTCGAGTGACGAGCATCGCTCCATGAGTTTGGCGATTGCGACGGCGGCGGGGTCGGCGGGGCAGGTGATCGGCGCGCCTTTGGCCGAGGGTCTATTGTCGGTGATGCCATGGCAGTCGGTCTTTTTGGTCTTTGCGGGCATGATGGTGGCCGTCCTGCTGGCGCTGCCGATGATGCGGGCGCCGGTTGCGTCGAAGGCTGAGTTGCAGGAGAGCATGGGCGCGATCCTTGGCCGGGCGGCGCGGGACCCGTCCTTTGCGTTGATCTTCCTCGGCTTCTTTTCCTGCGGCTACCAATTGGCCTTTGTCACGGCGCATTTCCCGGCGCTGGTGACCGAGATGTGCGGGCCGATCCTGCAGGGCGGTGTGCTGCATTCGGTGGGCATCACCACGACCAGCGCGCTGGGGGCGGTGTCGATTTCGCTCATCGGGTTGTTCAACATCGCCGGGACGTTGACCGCCGGTTGGCTGGGCAAGCGGTTCACCAAGAAATACCTGCTGTCGGGCATCTATGCGATGCGGGCAGTGGCGGCGGGGGTGTTCATCGCCTTGCCGATCACCCCGACATCGGTGCTGGTGTTCTCCGCCGTCATGGGGGCGCTTTGGCTGGCGACCGTGCCGCTGACCTCGGGCCTGATCGCGCATCTTTACGGGTTGCGCTATATGGGGGCGCTGTACGGGATCGTCTTCTTCAGCCACCAATTGGGCGGCTTCCTCGGAGTGTGGCTGGGTGGGCGGCTGTACGATGTCTACGGCGATTACAGCCTTGTCTGGTGGATCGGCGTGGGGGTCGGCGTGTTCTCGGCGCTGGTTCACCTGCCGGTGAAGGAGGATGCGCCGGGCCGGGCGGCGATGCCTGCGACCTGAGCGGGGTGCGTGAAGGGCAGGCCGTGATCCGCGTCCTCGATCACGTGATGCCGGACCGCGCGGTTCCACTGGGTCAGTTGACCCATCGCGCGCAGCGGGATGATCGGGTCCTGACCGCCCCAGATCGCCGTGACGGGCAGATCGGTCCGGGCGATGGCGCGATGCTGCGCCTCCATCGTTTGGCGGATCGTACCGCGCAGGGAAGACAGGACCGAGCGCGTGTAACCGCGTCGGTGCAGTTCGTTCTTTAGCAAGCGTGGCAGGTCCTCGATGGCGTCCGCGCGTTCGCCGCGGGCATAGGCGGCGTGGCTGCGGGGAAACATCATGTGAAAGGCCCAGTCGCCGACAATGGGCCAGTCCGCGGCCCATTTGGCGAGAGGCCCAAGGTCGTGGCCCATTCCGGCGGGTGCTAGAAGGATCAGTTGCTGTAGGCGCTTCGGGTGCCGTGCGGCAAAGGCCGTCGCAATGGCACCGCCCATGGAATAGCCGATCAGTGCAAAGCCGTCGGCGACCGTTTCATGGGCCAGGAGGTCTTCCAACTGGGCGCAGAAGAAATCCGGGGTTTGCAGACCGCGCGGGGCGTCGGAATAGCCGCGCCCGTAGAGGTCGTAGCTGAGCACGCGATAACCTTGGGCCGTCAGGTGCGGGGTCAGGAGGGTCCAGACAAAGCTGGGGGTGGTCAAGCCGTGGACCAGCACGGCCACGGGGCCATCCTTGGGGCCTGACCACTGGAAATGGGTCTTGCCGCGGCTCAGCCGGGCCAACTGGCCCGGAGCCTGCTTTTGCAGGTGTCGAGCAGGGGTGCGCAAGGCTTCGCGAAGGCCGGGCAGCAGGGCCAGACCGGCAAGGCCGAGCGCGGGCCAGATCATCTTGCCTCGTCCGGCGTCAAAAGGCCCTCGGCCACCAGCCGGTCGGCCCAGCCTTGTGGGCCGGTGAACAGGTGGGTTTGCCAACCGCGCCCCTGTGCGGTGGCGATGTTGTCTGCACGGTCATCGGTGAACAGCAGGCTTTGTGGCGGCAGGCCGCAATCCTGTTCGACCATCTCGTAGATGCGGGGCTCGGGTTTGATCTGCTGCATCTCGCCCGAGATGTAGTGGCGGTCGAATTCCTGCAGGAACGGGTAACGGGGCGTGGCGACCGCCCATGTGCCGATGCCAAAATTGGTCAGGGCAAAGACGGGTATACCCTTTGTGCGCAATGCATCGCGTAGGCGGATCGAGTGGGGGATTTCGGGTGTGGCGAGGTCAAGCCAGTGGTCGTGCCAATCGCGGATCTCGTCACGCCAATGCGGATACTGCTCGGCCCATGTATACACGGTGTCTTTGAAATCTGCGCCACGGTCGATCTGGTCATTCATGCCGTGCAGGTCGATCTCTGCGAACATCTTCTTGCGGCGGTCCTCGCCGATCTTGGCGTCGTAATAGCGTTCGGGCACCCATTCGATCAGCACGTTGCCGATATCGAAGATGACCGCTTGTATACCCATTGTATTACCCTTTGGCCTTGCGCAGCGTGTTTTCCAGCGCGTTCAGGAAATTCGACCGATCTGCTTTGGAGAACGCACGTCCGCCGCCCTGACGAAAGGGATCGGCGGCGCGCAGGTCGGACATCAGGTCGCGCATGGCGAGTTGCTGGCCGATGTTGCGCGCGTCCAGAACCGAGCCGTCATGGCGCAGCACCTGCGCGCCGTTCTCGACGCAGCGCGCGGCAAGCGGCATGTCGGAGGTCACGACCACGTCGCCTTTGCCCGCGCGGTCGGCGATCCACATGTCGGCGACGTCCGGCCCGTCAGGGACCACAACCACTGACACGAACGGGTTGCGCGAGGGGCGCAGACCGCCGTTGGACACAAGGTGCATCTGCACCTTGTGGCGGGTGGCGACGCGCTCGGCTTCTTCCTTGACCGGGCAGGCGTCGGCGTCGATATAAAGCTCAGTCATGGGCGCACCGCGCCCCGGGCTTGACCCGGGGCCTCCCGGTCGGTTTCGCCCAGAGGTGCCGGGTCAAGCCCGGCACGGTGTCACGCATGAAGCGCCTCGGCATGGAAGGCGACGTGGTCCTCCATGAAGGTCGAGACGAAGAAATAGCTGTGGTCATATCCCTTCTGCATGCGGAAGGTTCCGTCCTGACGGCGGGCCATCATGGCCTGTGCCAGCGCCTCGGGTTTCAGAAGGTCAAGGAACTGGTCGCTGCCGCCTTGGTCGATCAGGACGGGGCCGTCAAATCCGTTCGCCTCCATCAGCAGTGTCGCGTCGTGCTTGTCCCAGCCCGTGTCGCCCAAGTAAGCGCCCAACTGCTTCTTGCCCCAATCGGATTGCGTCGGGTTCGCGATGGGCGCGAAGGCCGAGACCGAGCGGAAGCGCCCCGGCAGGTTCATCGCCAGCGTCAGCGCGCCGTGGCCACCCATGCTGTGCCCGGTGATGCCCTGACGCTCCATGTCCAAAGCGAATTCCTTGCCCACCAGCGCGGGCAGTTCCTCGGCTACGTAGTCCCACATGCGGAAATGCGGCGCCCACGGGTCTTGCGTCGCGTTCACGTAGAACCCGGCGCCCTGACCCAGATCGTAGGCCTCGTCATTGGCCACGCCCTCGCCGCGCGGCGAAGTATCGGGGAAGATCAGCGCGATGCCCTGTTCGGCGGCCCAGCCCTGAGCGCCTGCCTTGACCATGGCGTTTTCATGCGTGCAGGTCAGGCCCGACAGATACCACAGCACCGGGACCGGCTGGTACTGCGCCTCTTCCGGCAGGAAAAGGCCAAAGGTCATGTCGCAGGAACAGGCCTGCGACGCATGGGTGAAGACACCTTGGGTGCCACCAAAGCAGCGGTTTTCGGATACGGTCTGCATGTCATTCTCCGTCACGGGGTTGGCCCCCGCGAACGGGGGTCATTTTGCGCCGTAACGTGCCATGAAGGTGGCGACAGCGCCATCCACAATCCGGCCGATTTCCGCATCCGTGACCTCGGCCTGAAGGCCAAAAACCATGCGCGGCCACAGGTCGGCCTTGCACAGCTCGGCAAACTGGTCGGCAGCCAAGGGCATGTCGTCGATGTCCAGTTCGCCCCGGCTGCGCGCAACCTCAAGATAGGTGGTCAGAGCGCGGCGCATCAGCAGCGGCCCGCTTTCGTAGAAGCGTTTGCCAATCTCGGGAAAGCGTTCCGCTTCGGCGACACAGATGCGAAAGATCCGCATCCCCATGTCGGAATACAGGAAGCCAAGGAAGCGCCGCCCGGCATCGCCCAGCACTTCGGCGGGGGGGCGGGTCAGGTCCATCGTGACCAGCGCCTCGTCCGCCTGACGGCAGCATTGGTCACTGGCGACCTCGACGAACAGCAGGCGCTTGTCGGGAAAGTAGCTGTAGAGCGTCGCCTTGGACACGCCAGCCTCGCGGGCGATGGCATCGACCGAGGCGCCCTCGAACCCGTCGCGCAGAAAGACCTCGCGCGCGCCGGTCAGCACCTGATCGAATTTACGCCCCTTGCGAATGATCGGCTCGGCGGTCATGCGGTTCCTCCCGTGTGCGTGTCACGGGAGTATAAACCGTTCGGTTCACTTCCTTCAAGGAAGCGCGTCATTGACAGGCGGTCTGTCCCTGCACCGGCGCGCAGCCCTGAGTCGAGATGTCGGGCGACGGCGTGGGAAAGGTCAGGTCCGGCAGGGTCATGGCGGGCACATTGGCCAATGCCGCGCTTGCGGACAGGGAGAAGAGGGCGGCGACGAAGAAGCGTGTCATATCGAGTCTCCAAACTAAACTGTTCTGTTCATTTATCTAAACTATACGGTTCAAAACGCAAGGGCGGATTGAAAGCTGCGGCGAAATGGCGTTGGCCGGGGGACGGCCTTGCACGTTGCCTTGCAAGGCTTATCCTGCTGGCAAACCGAGGAACTCGATATGCGCTACATCACACAGAGACGGCATTTCAGGGACCTGTCGGAGCAGGAGGTCCTCGCGCTTGCGATTTCCTCGGAAGAGGACGACGCGCGCATCTATCGCAGCTACGCGGAACGCCTGCGCGCCGATTACCCGGATACGGCGGCGGTGTTCGATGGCATGGCCGTCGAAGAGGACAACCACCGCAAGGCGCTGATCAGCGCGCATCGCAAACGCTTTGGCGAGGTCATCCCGCTGATCCGGCGCGAGCATGTGGCGGGCTATTATGCGCGTCGTCCGGTCTGGTTGATGGAAAACCTGTCGATCGATCGCATCCGCGAAGAAGCTGCCGCGATGGAGAAGGATGCCGAGCATTTCTATCTCGAGGCGGCCAAGGCCTCGTCGGATGCGGAAACCCGGAAATTGCTGGGCGATCTCGCGGCCGCCGAGGCAGGGCACCAGCATTCCGCGCAACGGCTGGAGAAAAAGCACCTTACCGACGACGCCCGCGCCGACGAGGACGCAGCGGCGCATCGGCAATTCGTGCTGACATGGGTGCAGCCGGGGCTGGCGGGGCTGATGGACGGATCGGTCTCGACGCTGGCGCCGATCTTTGCCACTGCCTTTGCCACCGGGGACACCTGGACGACGTTCCTCGTGGGGCTCGCCGCTTCCGTGGGTGCCGGCATTTCCATGGGCTTCACCGAGGCGGCGTCGGATGACGGGCAGTTGTCGGGACGCGGCTCGCCAGTCAAACGCGGAATCGCGGCAGGGGTGATGACAACGGTCGGCGGGCTAGGCCACGCGTTGCCCTACCTGATCCCGCATTTCTGGACGGCGACGGTGATCGCCATGATCGTGGTCTTTGTCGAATTGTGGGCGATCGCCTGGATCCAGAACAAGTGGATGGAGACGCCATTCCTACGGGCAGCCTTCCAGGTGGTTCTGGGGGGCGCGCTGGTGTTTGCCGCCGGGGCCCTGATCGGGGCGGGATAGGGGGCGGACGCTCCTGCTGCGCAGGTCGCCCCGCCCACCATCCCTTGGGCCGCGCTTGCCTTGCCGCTTGCCCGGGTCATTCGGCTTCGCTATGCCGGATCGGGGAGGCGGGACAATGCGCAAGCTATCAGGTGCGGGTTTGGCGATCGGGTTGATCGCAAGCAGCCTGTCGGGCTGCCAGTCGACCTTGTCCGACGACAATCCGGCGGCAGACCGCCGCGCCAGCCTTGTGCCCGCCCTTGCTGCTAAGTCGGCCCCCAAGCCACTGTCCAAGGTGCATTTTGCCGGGGGCGACGTGGTGGTCAGCGGACCGGAGGGCTATTGCCTTGACCCCAAGACGATCCAGAACCGGTCGGAACGCGGTTTTGCCCTGATCGCCTCGTGCAATATTCTGTCCGGTGGCCGGTTGGGTCCGCAGGTGCCTGCGATCATGGTGTCTGTCACCATAGGGCCGCGCGGGTCGTCCAACGATGTGCCGCGCGCCGCTGACATCGCCCGGACGACGGGGGCGCGCCTCGTGACCGAACAGACCCGAGACGGCTTGGTGCTTGCACAGGTCGAGGGCGGCGGGGACGCGTTGGCCGACAGCCGCGATCCGCGCCAATGGCGCGGAGCATTCGCCCTGAACGGGCGACTCGTGGGGCTGGCGCTGTATGCCCCCCGGGGCAGCAGCTATGCCGATGCCGAAGGCGCGGCCTTCCTCGCCGCGACAAAGGCCCTCATCGTTGCACAATCCGCGCGGCCCGATGCGCCGCTAGCACAAAATGCAAAATCCAAGGGGCTTCTCGCCGGGTTGTTCAAACGTTAAGACTCGCGGTAATAGTTTCCGATATCGAAACTCGTGCGTTTGCGGGTGACAGCAAGGCGAGGCACAAGATGGCAGGCGATGGGCAAGGCTGGCTCGACCGGATTTCGCAAGTGGCGGCAGAGCGGCGCTGGGCGCGCGCTGCGGCGTCGGCGGAAACGACTGACCTCCCGGACCTGCGCAAGCAGCGCAGCAAGGCGCGTCGCCTGAAGACCCATCTCGACCGGCTGATCTTCGTGGCGGAGTCGCGTCTTGCACTGCCCCTGATCGGCAACCAAAGCTTTCCGCGCCCGGCCGATGCCGACTGGGCGTGGCGGCCCGAGCTGTGGTGCGGTCCCTTGTCCGTGCCCGGAATCTCGTCGGTGCAATCGAAGTCGATGCTGGGCGACGAGGCGACGCTGTTCCACGATTGCGCCCATTCCGAGCTGACCCTGCGCCAGATCCGCAACATGCGCGAAGCCGACCTTGCCGCCTATGGCCTGCGCCTCGATGTGTTCAAGTTCGACGGGTCGTACTTGTCGCTCGCCATCGACCTACCCGAAGAGGCGGCCCAAGGGTTGAAACGCAAGCATCTGATCAAGGTCGATACCATTGTCGAGATGGAAAAACGGCTGGAAATCTTTGCCCGCCTGAACATCAAGCACGGCCCGAACACCGAACAAATCGTGCGCGAATTGCCCCTGCATGACGAAGAGATCACGGTGGAATTCGATCTGGCCTACACCAAGCTCAACGAGAAGCGGGTGGAAAAGATGTGGCTGGACCTGATCTTTGAGGGGCCGCAGATGAATCAGGTGATCCTGCGGGATCTGACCTTCAGCCGGCGCAAGCGGGCGGAATTGTAGAAAGGGACCGCGATGAGCGCCTATACTTTGACCAAGACGCAGTTTCGCGAAGGCATATGGACCGGCCTGCTGGTGGCCAAAGAGGCCAACGCCGCCCCGCCCGAGATCCTCGTGACCCTGCGGGACATGCCGGTCAAGGGCGTGACCGTGGCCGAAACCGCGCAGGCGGGGCGCTACGCCGTCGAAATCCCGGTCCCGCGCGAGGCGCTGAGTGACGGGGTCCAGACCTTCCTGATTACCGATGCCAACGCGGATGTGGTGCTGGAAAGCTTTACCCTCATGGCGGGTGAAGCCCTCGGAGAAGATATTCGCGCCGAGGTCGACTTGTTGCGGGCCGAGCTGGACATGCTCAAGCGCGCCTTCCGGCGCCACTGTCTGGAAACCACCTAAGGGGTGCCGGGGCAAAGCCCCGGTCTACGATCTGTTGCGCATGCCCGCATGAGGGTCCGCGCCACTTGCGTTTCTTCTGGCCGAAAATACCGCGGGGGGCTCCGCAGGAGCGGGGGCAGAGCCCCCTCCGCCCCGGCCACCGGCGCGCCATTGACCTTGCCGCCGACACAGGCCACTTTGCCTGCAATCCCGAGGAGCCCCCATGTCCCCCCTGCGCGGCATCGCCCTGAAATTGGGCGCCATTACCCTGTTCTCTGCCATGGCCGCGCTGGTGAAAGCCGGTGTGGCGCATGTGCCGACCGGCGAGGCGGTCTTTTTTCGGTCGTTCTTCGCCATGCCGGTGATCGTGGTCTGGCTGGCGATGCGGGGGGATCTGTCGACAGGGTTCAGGACCCGCCACCCGATGGGCCATCTGTGGCGCGGGCTGATCGGCGTTTCGGCCATGGGCTGCGGCTTTGGCGCGCTGGGCCTGCTGCCGCTGCCCGAGGTCACGGCGCTTGGCTATGCCGCGCCGCTGCTGACGGTGATCTTTGCCGCGATCCTGTTGGGGGAACGCATCCGCCTGTTCCGCATCAGCGCGGTTGTGATGGGGCTGGTCGGCGTTTCGGTGGTTCTCTGGCCAAGGCTGAGCTTCGACGATCTCACCGGCCCCGCCACTCTGGGCGTGGCCCTCGTGCTGATGTCGGCGGTCTTTCGGGCGCTGGCGCAAATCCACATTCGCCGCATGGTCCGGACCGAGGAAACCTCGGCCATCGTGTTCTATTTCTCGTTGACCGCGACCCTCTTCGCCCTGCTGACCGCGCCGTTCGGATGGGTCTGGCCGGACACGCCGATCCTGCTGGGCTTGGTCGCGGCGGGGTTGATCGGGGGCGTTGCACAGATATTGCTGACCTCGTCCTACCGCTACGCGGAAGCGGCGCTGCTGGCGCCGTTCGACTATGCCTCGATCCTGTTTGCCATCGCGATCGGATGGGCCTTCTTCGACGAGATTCCGACGGTGATGGTGCTGATCGGCTCTGCCATCGTCATGACGGCTGGCTTGATGATCATCTGGCGGGAACGGCAGTTGGGGCTGAAACGGGGCACCGCCCGCCCCTTGATGCCCGCCAAGTGGTAGGATGGGTGATCACCCATCCTACTTCATAGATCAAAAACCGACGCAGCCATGTAGGCGGGCCGCAGGAGCACCCGCCGGAATCGGCCCAACGGGAAGCGCGCGGGGGGCTTGCGCAGGAAGGCCGGGGCGGGCCCTGAAGCGCGCCCGGTGATCTGCGCCGCCACATGTGCCCCCGCATAGGACCCCATCGCCACGCCATTGCCGTGAAACCCCATCGCCGCATAGAGGCCCGCATGACCGGGCACTTGCCCGACAAAGGGCACCAGCCCGCGCATCAGGCAGACCAGCCCGTCCCAGTCATGGGTGATCTTGACATCCGCCCATGCCGGAAAGAGGCGGGCGAAGTCGCGGCGGATCTCGGCCTTGATCGCCTGCCGAGCCCGCGCGGACGCATCGAGGCCACCGCGCATCCCGAACAGAAAGCGCCCATCCGGCATGAGCCGGAAATAGTGCAGCAGAAAGCGGCTGTCATAGGCCATCTGGTGCGACCACCAGCCCTGCGCCTGCTGCTCTTGCGCCGTCAGGGGGCGCGTGACGATCACGCTGGATTGCACCGGCAGATAGCGGGCCGACAGCCAATCCGGCAGATCCTCGGAGGAATAGCCGTTGGTGGCCAGAATGACGGTGTCGGCGCGGACACTCTGCGCTCCGACCTGCAGGGTCCATGCGCCGTCACGGTGCAGGCCGGTGACCGGGCTGCGGGCAAAAAGCTGCGCCCCGGCTTGGATCGCCGCACGGGCCAGCCCGTCATGGTATTTCTGCGGGTTCAGCGCGAAGCCCACCGGCGACCAGAGGCCGCCATGCCAAGTGCCGCCCATCCCCTGCTCGGCAAGGTCCCGGCGCGACAACATCCGCTCGCCCGGCCCGGCCCGCATGCGGCGCAGCGCGCGCGGGGAATGGGCCAGCATGACCTCGCCCTCGCTGTGGGTGTCGGCGTCGATGGCATGTCGATCCAGCAGCGCACTGACATGATCGACCGCAGCGACCTGCGCGTCGTGCCAAAGGCCCGCGTCGTCGGCACCATAGCGGCGGCGCAGCGCCGCGTCGGACAGTTTCGCGCCCCCCAGACAGCAGAACCCGCCATTGCGGCCCGAGGCGCCCCAACCGGGGCGCTCTGCCTCGAAAACGGCGACGCGCACGCCCTGTTCGGCAAGGGCCAGCGCTGCGTTCAAACCGGTGAAGCCGCCGCCGATGACCGCCACATCGACGCTCAGATCATCGCTCAGCCGGGGCCAGTCCTGCGCGGGGCGCGTGTCGGACCAATACGCGCCGGGATCGGCTGCGTAGGCCGCGTCCTCGTAGATGCGCTTCACGTCCGCGCTGCGGCCTGTTCGTCGCGCGCACGCGCAACGGCGGCGCGCTTGGTCGCCAGCGAGGCGCTGATCACGCCGATGGTCACAAGCCCGATCATGATCGTCGACAGCGCGTTGATTTCGGGCGAGACGCCCAGACGCACGGCGGAGAAGATCTTGATCGGCAGGGTGGTGGCCGACGGCCCGGTGGTAAAGCTGGCGATCACCAGATCGTCCAGCGACAGGGTAAAGGCCAGTAGCCAGCCCGAGATCACCGCAGGCGCGATGATCGGCAAGGTGACAAGGCGGAAGCTGTCGAAGGGCGTTGCGCCAAGGTCCAGCGCCGCCTCTTCGAGCGAGCGGTCAAAGGTCGCCAGCCGCGACGAGACCACGACCGAGACATAGCACATGGCAAAGGTCGTATGCGCCAGCACGATGGTCAGCACGCCCCGGTCCAGCCCGATGCCGATGAAGAGTAGCAGCAGAGACAGGCCGGTGATGACTTCGGGCATCACCAGCGGCGCGTAGATCATGCCGGAAAACAGCGTGCGACCGGAAAACCGCCCCGCGCGCACCAGCACATAGGCGGCCAGCGTGCCCAGTACGGTCGCGATGGTCGAGGACATGAGCGCCACCTTCAGCGTCACCCAAGCAGCGTCGAGATATTCCTGGTTGCGCAAGAGCTCGCCGTACCATTTGGTCGAAAACCCGGCCCAAACGGTGACGAGGCGGCTTTCATTGAAACTGTAGACGATCAGCACGATCATCGGCAGGTAGAGAAACGCAAAGCCAAGGCTGAGCGCGGTGGCGTTGAACCAGCTGAAGCGTCTCATGCGGACCTCGCGGGGCTGAGGTGGAGGCCCCGGGTCAAGCCCGGGGCGGGTGTGCAACTGGTCATTCGCCGCGCTCCCTTGCCCGGTCTTCGCTGCGCTGGAAGATCATGATCGGGATCACGAGGATCGCCAGCAGCACCACGGCCACGGCGCTTGCCAGAGGCCAGTCGAGGTTGTTGAAGAATTCCTGCCACAGCACCCGGCCGATCATCAGAGTGCCCGATCCGCCCAGCAATTCGGGGATGACGAATTCACCGACCGAGGGGATGAAGACAAGGAAGCAGCCCGCGATGATCCCGCCCTTGGAGAGCGGGATGGTGATCATCCAGAAGGCCGAGAGGCGCGAGGCGCCAAGGTCTTCGGCGGCTTCCAGCAGGCTGTCATCCATCTTTTCCAGCGCCGAATAGATCGGCAGGATCATGAAGGGCAGGTAGGTGTAGACGATGCCGATGAACACCGCAGTATTGGTGTTCAGGATTTGCAGCGGCTCAGAGATGATGCCCGTAGCCACCAGCACCGAGTTCAGCACCCCGTCGCCCGCAAGGATCACCTTCCACGCATAGACGCGGATCAGGAAGCTGGTCCAGAAGGGCAGGATCACCAGCATCAGCAGGGTCGGGCGCCATTCGTCCGGTGCGCGGGCCATGCCGTAGGCGATGGGATAGCCGATCACCAGCGCCAGCAGGGTCGAGATCAGCGCGATGCGCAGCGACGACAGGTAGGACTTCCAATACAACTCGTCGGTGGTGAGGAAGGCGAAATTCTCGAAGTCCAGTTCCGAGAAGAACGCCTTGAGCCCCGCCCAGCCTTCGCTGAGGTCGAGCTGTGGCATGTAAGGCGGGCGCGCGATGGCCACGTCCGACAGCGAGATCTTCACCACGATCAGGAACGGCACAAGGAACAGCGCCAGAAGCCAGAGATACGGGATGGCGATGAGGGTGAACCTACGCATGTGATCCCCCGTCCCGGGCTTGACCCGGGACCTCATGGTCGGGCTTGGCGTGGAGGCCCCGGGTCAAGCCCGGGGCGCGTTGGGCTTGCCGCGCGGTCACGCCTCGTCCTCCAGCACGATCCCGGCGGTTGCGGTGAAGCCGAGCCAGACGTCATCCTCCCACGTGATGTTGCGGCGCGAGATGCGGCGAGTGTTCGCGACCTGCGCCTTGACCTTCGTGCCGTCGGTCAGTTCGACGTGATAGGTCGAGATATTGCCGAGATAGCCAATATCGATGACCTTGCCGCGCAGCACGTTGGGCGCGTCGGGGCGGTCTTTGCCGATGGACAGCTTTTCCGGGCGCAGCGCCAGAACGACCTTCTTGCCGTCCAGTGCCGCGTCGCCATTGGCGGCGATCAGCGCGGGCTGACCGTCGACCCAGTCGATGGACAGGCCTCCTTCGGGGATATCCGGCGCAGCGGCTGGTTTGGCTTTGGCGGTTTCCTCGGGCGAGGGCGCGGGAAGGGCCTTGGGCGCGTCGTCTTCGGGGCGTTCGCCAAGGATCGGTTTGAGCAGGTTGTCATGCAGCCACGCGCCCATGGCGTTGGGCTCGGGGCGCGGGTCGCGATTGAGCGCGGGCTGCGCCGCCTCTGTCGCCGGTTCCGGCACGGGCTTCGGGGCGGGGGTGGCCTGCGGTGCCGCCGTGCGGGCTTTGGCCACGCCACGGATCAGGTTCACATCGCCGATGAAGTCAGCCACGTAGACCGAATTCGGCGCCTCGTAGATCACGTCTGGCGTGGCCACCTGCACGATGCGCCCCTCGTCCATCACCGCCACGCGGCTGGCGACGGTCATCGCCTCTTCCTGATCGTGGGTGACGATCACGAAGGTCGTGCCAGTCTTTTCCTGAATGTCCATCAGCTCGAACTGGGTTTCCTCGCGCAGCTTCTTGTCCAGCGCGCCGAGCGGTTCGTCGAGCAGCAACAGTTTCGGCGCCTTGGCCAGCGACCGCGCCAAGGCTACGCGCTGGCGCTGGCCACCGGAAATCTGGTGCGGCTTGCGCTTGGCAAACTTCGACAGGCGGGTCAGGCGCAGCATCTCGTCGACGCGGGCCTGAATGAAATCCTTGTCCTTGCCTTCGCGCCGCAGGCCAAAGGCGATATTGTCGAACACCGTCAGATGCGGGAATAGAGCGTAGCTCTGGAACATCATGTTCACCGCGCGCTTGTTCGGCGGCACGGTGTCGATCTGCTGGCCGTTGAGCAGGATGTGCCCCTCGGTCGGGGTCTCGAAGCCCGCAAGCATCCGCATCATCGTGGTCTTGCCACAGCCGGACGGGCCCAAAAGGGCAAAGAACTCGCGTTCGTAAATGTCCAGCGTCAGGTCATCGATGGCGGTGAAATCGCCGAACCGCTTGGTGACGTTGCGAAACTGGATAAGAGGCTTGGCCTCAGGGTCGGTCCACGGGGCAAATACGGGTTCGGCCATATGTCATTCCTTGGTCCCGTCCCGGGCTTGACCCGGGACCTCATGGTGGAGGCCCCGGGTCAAGCCCGGGGCGGGTGTTGCAATAGGCTCAGGTGCCCGATTTGATCTTGGTCCACAGGCGGGTCACGACGCGCTGCACCCGGGGCGGGTAGGGCGTGGTGGTGAACGTGTTGTCCAGCGCCGCCTGCGACGGGTAGATCGCCGGATCACCGATCACGTCCTCGGCCAGGAATTCCTGCGAGGCCTTGTTGCCGTTGGCGTAATAGACATAGTTCGACGCCGCCGCCATGTTCTGCGCATCCATGATGAAGTTCAGGAAGGTATGCGCGCCCTCGGGGTTCGGCGCATCCACCGGAATGGCCATCTGGTCGAACCACATCTGCGCGCCCTCGTCGGGGGCGTAATAGCTGATCTCGACGCCGTTATCCGCCTCGGCGGCACGGTCGCGCGCTTGCAGGATGTCACCGGACCAGCCGACGGCCACGCAGATCTCGCCATTGGCAAGCGCATTGATGTATTCGGAGGAGTGGAACTTCTGGATGTGGTCGCGGATGGGCATGTAGACGCCCTCGGCCTTGGCGATCACGTCCGGATCATGGCTGTCCGGGTCCTCGCCAATATAGTTCAGCGCGGCGGGAATCATCTCGGCCGGGGCATCGAGGAACATCACGCCGCATTCCGCCAGCTTTTCCATGTTCTCGGGCTTGAAAACGAGGTCCCACGAGGTCACGGGCGCGTCGTCGCCCAGCAGTTCCTTGACCTTCGCCTCGTTCACGCCGAGGCCGGTGGTGCCCCACATGTAGTTGATGGCGTATTCGTTGCCGGGGTCGTATTTCGCGGTTCGGTCGGCGATCACGTCCCACATATTGTCGATGTTGGGCAGCTTGGACTTGTCCAGCTTCTGGAAAGCGCCCGCAGAAATTTGCCGCTGCAAGAACGTGCCGGTGGGCACCACGACATCATAGCCGGAGCCGCCGGCCAGCATCTTCGTCTCCAGCACCTCGTTGCTGTCGAACACGTCGTAGACCAGCTTGAGGCCGGTCTCGGATTCGAACTTGGCCAGCAACTCTTCGTCGATGTAGTCGGACCAGTTATAGACGCGCACTTCCTGCGCGGTGGCCATCCCGGCCAGCGCCGCAAGGGTTGCGGTCAGCGTGAGTGTCTTGATCGTGGTTGACGTCATGTCATGGCTCCCGTTGGTCGCGGGGTCTTTGCCGCCCCGTCCCCGGATTTTGATCATAAGTTGCAAAATCGTGCAACTCTTGCGATGCTTTCACTGATAAGGACCACGCGCAAGGGGTCCCGAAAGGGCAAGCGCGCCGGGGGAGGCAAAGCGATGAATTCACAGGCAGAACCGCCCGCAGGCGCAGGGCTGCCAGCACATGAGCGCACCTATCGCGCCTTGCGCGATGCGGTGCTCTTCGGGGCCTTGGCGCCCGGTGAGCCGGTCACGATTCAGGGGCTGACCGAACGTCTGAACACCGGGATGACTCCGGTTCGCGAGGCGCTGCGCCGCCTGACGGCGGAGGGGGCGCTTCAGACCTTGGGCAATCGCCGGATCATGGTGCCGGTGCTGGACGCGGCGGCTGTCGAGGAACTCACCGAAGCGCGTCTGGCGCTGGAACCGCGCCTCGCGGCGCGGGCGGCCACCCATGCGGACAAGGTTGGCATCGCGGCGCTGCGCGCCATCGATGCGCGTCTCGACCGCGCCATCGCACGCGGGGATGTGACCGGATATCTCGCGGAAAACCACGCCTTTCACGCGCATCTCAATGCGCTGGCGCAGGCCCCGATTCTGACATCCCTCGTAGAAGGTCTGTGGCTCCGGTTCGGACCATCCTTGCGGATTGTCTGTGGTCAGGTGGGGACGCGTAACCTGCCGGATTTGCACAAGGATCTTCTGACGGCGCTCGAAACCGGCGACACCGAAGCCGCATCCGCCGCCATCGCGGGCGACGTTGCACAGGGCATGGACTTGATCGCGCAAAACCTGTGATCCGACGGGGCTTGCGCTTCTTCTTGGGGGAAATACCCCGGGGTGAGCGCGGCACGCGCGAGGGGCGGAGCCCCTTCTACCGACTCAATTGACTTCGCAAAATTTGATCATATTCTTGCGGATGAACCAGCCGACCAAGGCTCTTGCAAGAGCCTTGCAAATTTCTTCGAAGAAATTTGGCCCCAGACCCAATCGGAGGCACATCATGACGATTCTCACACCGAATTCGCCGACCGCGGAACTGCAGGCGATGGATGCCGCGCACCACATGCACCCGTTCTCCACCAATGACGACCTTGCGAAAAAGGGCGCGCGCGTGATCACCCGCGCCGAGGGCTGTTGGCTGACCGATAGCGACGGGAACCGCATCCTCGACGGCATGGCCGGGCTGTGGTGCGTGAACATCGGCTACGGGCGCCGGGAACTGGCCGATGCCGCCGCGCTTCAGATTCAAGAACTGCCCTATTACAACACGTTCTTCCAGACGACTCACGTGCCGTCCCTGAACCTGGCCGCGCGGCTGGCCGAACTGGCCCCGGGTGACCTGAACCATGTCTTTTTCGCCTGCTCCGGGTCCGAGGCCAATGACACCAACCTGCGGATGGTGCGCACCTACTGGCACGAAAAGGGCCAGCCCGAGCGGCAGGTCATCATCTCGCGCTGGAACGGCTATCACGGGTCCTCGGTCGGGTCGGGTAGCCTTGGCGGGATGAAGGGCATCCACGCCCAAGGTGGCCTGCCGATCCCCGGCATCCATCATATTGGCCAGCCGCATTGGTGGGCCGAGGGCGGCGACATGACGCCCGAGGAATTCGGGCTGATGCGCGCCCGCGAGTTGGAGCAGGCCATTCAAGAAATCGGCCCCGACAAGGTCGCGGCCTTCATCGCGGAACCCATCCAAGGCGCTGGTGGGGTGATCGTGCCGCCCGACAGTTACTGGCCTGAAATCAAACGGATCGTGAAGGAATACGGCATCCTTCTGATCGCTGACGAGGTCATCTGTGGCTTTGGCCGGACGGGGCAGTGGTTCGGGTCGCAGACACTGGATATCCAGCCGGATATCATGACCGTGGCCAAGGGCCTGTCCTCCGGCTACCAGCCGATTGGCGCGTCCATCGTCTCGGACGAGGTGGCAGCGGTGATCGATGCGACCGAGTTCAACCATGGTTACACCTATTCCGGCCATCCGGTGGCCTGTGCCGTGGCGCTGGAAAACCTTCGGATTCTCGAAGAGGAGGGTATCGTGGACCGCGTGCGCGAGGAGACGGCGCCCTATCTGAAACAGAAATTCGAAAGCCTGACCGATCATCCGATGGTCGGCGAGGCGAAGATCGCGGGCATGATGGGCTCGATCGCCTTGACGCCGGACAAGGCATCGCGCGCGCCGTTCAAGGCGGAGGCGGGGACCGTGGGTTACGTCACCCGCGAGCGGTGCTTTGCCAACAACCTGATCATGCGCCATGTCGGCGACCGGATGATCATCTCGCCGCCGCTGGTGATCTCGAAATCCGAGATCGACACGCTGATCGAGCGCGCATGGCAAAGCCTTGACGAGGCGCACGCCCAGATCAAGGCCGAAGGCATTTCCTGAACGGCGGGCGGGGCACAGCCCCGCCCTACGTCATGTGGTCACCCAAGTCCGGGCGTCGTCAAAGGCGTCCCTGTCGAAATAGCGTGCCTCCGCCCCGCTGAGCCGCCCGAGCCCGCTCAGGGCGAGCCGGTGCCAGCGCGATTCGCCCACCACGGCGACCCGGTCGAGCAGTCGGTAGTGGTCGCGCACGATGCCGAGATGCTGCCAGAGCGCGCCCAGACCTTGCCAGCCGTCGAATTCCCGCAGGTCGACCAGCAGACGGAACCTGTCATTGCGGCGGATGAAGGCGTTCATGTCCTCTGCCTCTCCGGCAAAGGCGGAGGGATCCAGCTTGCCCAGCAGGGCAACGTGCAGCGCGCCGTTGCCCAGATCGGTCTGGTGAACCGCGCCCAGCGACAGGGTCAGCCAGCGCCGGGCCTCGTCCTCGTCACCGAAGGTCGCGACCGGGCAGGGCATCAGCACCGACAGGCCGCGCACGGTGCGGGCGATCCATTTCGGGCCGCCGACAACCGCGATGCGCTCGAATCCGTGCCAGTGGCGCAGGCCGAATTCGGCATCGTCCAGCAGGGCCTCCATGGAGAAATCCACGTCCTCGTCCAGCACGACCAGCGCGCGGATGTGATCGTGTTCCTCGATGGCGCGGTCCAGCGCCGGGATCAGGATTTCCTCGTAATCATAGTCGCGGATCTTGCCCGACAGGTGCAGGCGATAGCGGCCCGGGCCGCCCAGTTCGGTGATCTCGATCATGACAGTCTCCCTTCTGTCGCCCATCCTGCCACGGGTTGTGGCAGGATGCCTTGCGCTGGATCAGTCGACCATTTGCGGCGCGCCGGTCGCCATGTTGGTGCCGATGTAGGGCTTCTTCGCGCCTTTCCACGCGCCAAAGCCGCCCTCCATATGGGCGATGCGGGCGAAGCCTTCCTCGATGCATTTGCGCGCGACCTTTTCAGAGCGCATGCCCGACCCGCAATGGAAGACGATGCGCTTGTCCGACTGGCCGGGCAGCGAGGCGCATTGCAGGAAGCTCATCGGCAGCAGCAGCGCGCCGGGGATATGTTCGAACATGTATTCCTGCGGCGTGCGCACGTCGATCAGGACGATCTCGTTCTTCTTGAAGGCGTCCTGAACCTCGTCGACGGTCCATGTTTCCAGATGGGCTTGGCCCACTTCCTCGGTCTTCATCTTGGTATCTCCTTAGAACTTGTTTGCAGGGATCTTGAAGTAAGAGTGGCCATCGCCCTGCGTCGGCGCAAGACGCCCGCCGCGCAGATTGACCTGAAGCGCGTAAAGCATCCGGTCCGGCAGGCCGAGCGTGGCGTCGCGGTCGTCGCGCAGCTTGCGGAACTGCTGTTCGGATTTTCCCGCGATGTGGGGATTGTGGGCGCGATGTTCGGCCACGGTGGCCTCCCATGCGGGGTCTTGGCGGTCGCCCACGGGGGGATAGTCGTGACCGATGAACAGCCGGGTGTCGTCGGGCAATTTCAGGATGCGTTGCAACGATTGCCACAGATCGGCAGAGGACCCGCCGGGGAAATCCGCGCGCGAGGTGCCGGTGTCCACATGCATGAAGGTGTCATGCACAAAGGCCGCGTCGCCCACGACATAGGTGATCGAGCCCAGCGTATGACCGGGTGAGAGCATCACGGTGACGTCCATCTCGCCGATGCGAAAGGTGTCGCCATCGGCGAACAGGTGGTCAAAGTCGCGATCCACGTCAAACGCATCGGGCATATTGTAGATGTCGCGCCACAGCTCGGCGATCTCGCGGGTCTTTTCCCCGATGGCGTTGGGCGCGCCGGTCTGTTCCTTCAGCCAAGCCGAGGCCATCATGTGGTCGGCATGGGGGTGGGTGTCCAGCACCCATTCTACGCTCAGGCCTTTGCTCTGGACGAAGTCCAGCACCTCTTGCGCGCTGTCGGTGCGGGTGCGGGCAAAGGCCGGATCGAAATCCAGAACCACGTCGATCAGCGCGGCCTTGCCCGTCTCGGGACAGGCGGCGACATACATGATCGACCCGGTGTCAGAGTCGTAGAACCCCGTGACTTCGGGTTTGCCGGGGCCGGACGATGGGCTTGTGCGTGTGAACATGGCAGGCGCTCCGTTTGTTATTCCAAAGGTGGAATGTTTGGCGCTGCGTTTGGTTCCGGTCAGTTTTCGGACAGGGCCGCGCGGCAGGTATCGACCATGTAATCGGCGAACAGGCGCACCTTTGGATCGCGATGCTTGCGCGAGGGGGACAGGCAGGCCAGTTGCGCGGGGTAGGGCGGTTCGTTTGTCGCGACCGGCACCAACGCGCCCGAGGTGAGATGCGCGGCGATCTCGAAGCGCGGTTTCAGCACGATGCCAAGCCCCGCCAGCGCCCAGCCGGTCAGCACATCGCCGTCGTCACATTCCAGCGGGCCGGTGATCTCGAACCGGCGGGGTCCGTCTGCGGTCTGCAAGGTCCACTGGAATTCCTGCGCGCCGGGAAAGCGCAGGTTCAGGCAGGCATGGCGTTGGCGGATCAGGTCCGCACCACCCTCGGGCATGCCGCGCGCCTCGATATAGGCGGGCGCCGCCACCAGCAGGCGCGGGCAATCCGCAATCATCCGGACCTTGAGGTCGCTGTCGGTCAGCGGACCAAGGTGAAAGGCAAGGTCCAGCCCCTCGGCGGTCACGTCCACGACCCGGTCGGACAGGCGCAGGCGGATGTCGATATCCGGGTACATCTGGCGAAATCGGATCACGGCGGGGGCGATGATCTGGCGGCCCAGATGCAAGGGCGCGGCCACATAGATCGTGCCGCGCGGGCTTTGCGTGGCCTCCATCACGGTGCCCTCGGCCTCGTCGATGGCATCGAGGATGCCACGCGCCCCGTCATAGAACATGCGGCCATGTTCGGTAGGGTGCAAGGCGCGTGTGGTGCGGTTGAACAGCCGCACACCCAGATGCCGCTCCAGTTCCGCAATCCGGGCGGAGGCGACGGCGGGCGAGGTGCGCTGATCCCGCGCGGCGGCGCTCATGCTGCCCAATTCGTAGACACGCACGAACATGCGGATGTTGTTGACATAGGCCATGCGCGCTTTTTCGGTCTTTTTGAAAGTCCCTACGGATTATGAGGGTTATCATTGAAATCGCGCCCCGTATAGGATTTCGACAAGGACCGCCCACCGCCCCGCGCCCCCACCCAACCCCCAGAGTTTGGACCCTATCGGGGGTTGGGTGGGGGCGCGGGGCGGTGAGTGGCACGCAAACTGAAAACAGGAGGTACGCCATGTATGATCTTGCCGCGATGGGCGCGTGGGTCGAATTCGCGATCCGCTGGCTGCACGTGATCACCGCGATCGCGTGGATCGGGTCGTCGTTCTATTTCATCGCGCTGGATCTGGGCCTGCACCGGGATCGCAATCTGGCATCCGGCGCGGATGGCGAGGAATGGCAGGTGCATGGCGGCGGCTTCTATCACATCCAGAAATACCTTGTTGCGCCGTCGTCGATGCCGTCGGACCTCGTGTGGTTCAAATGGGAAAGCTACTGGACGTGGATTTCCGGCTTTGCCCTGCTGACGGTGGTCTATTACTTCGGGGCAGAATTCTACCTGATCGATCCGGCGGTTGCGGACCTTGCCACATGGCAGGCCATCGCGATCTCCGTTCTGTCGCTGGGGCTGGGCTGGGTGGTCTACGACCAGTTGTGCAAGGTCTTCGTCAACGCCAACCAGACTTGGCTGATGGTGGCGCTGTTCGCGGTGCTGGTGGTGATGGCGTATTTCTATACGTCGGTCTTCTCGGGCCGCGCAGCGATGCTGCATCTGGGGGCCTTCACCGCCACGATCATGAGCGGCAACGTCGCGATGATAATCATCCCGAACCAAAAGGTGGTCGTGGCCGACCTGATCGCGGGCCGCAAGCCGGATGCGAAATACGGCAAGATCGCCAAGCAGCGGTCCACCCACAACAACTACCTGACGCTGCCCGTGCTGTTCCTGATGCTGTCGAACCACTACCCGCTGGCCTTTGCGAGCGAGTATAACTGGATCATCGCCGCGCTGGTCTTTTTGATGGGGGTGACGATCCGGCACTATTTCAACACGATGCACGCGCGCAAAGGCTCGCCCACATGGACGTGGCTGGCGACAGCTGTGCTGTTCCTGATCGTGATGTGGCTGTCGACCGCGCCGCTGTTCCGCGACGACGCGCCGGAAGAGGCATCAGGCGCGGCGCTGCGGTTCACGCAGGCCGAGGGTTGGACCGAGGTGTCGGATATCGTGATGGGGCGCTGTTCGATGTGCCACGCGGCAGAGCCGTCATGGGATGGACTGCACTGGGCGCCCAAGGGCGTGCGGCTGGATAATGAGGCCGAGATCGCCAGACATGCGCGGGCGATCTATCTTCAGGCCGGACTGAGCCATGCCATGCCGCCCGCGAACCTGTCCTACATCGAAGAGGACGAACGCGCGGCGATCCGCGCGTGGTATGCGGCGGCGGTCAGCGGTGGATGACCGAGACGGGCTTGAACCACATCTTGGCAAAAGCCTCGCCATAGGTGGCGGAAATCGTTTCGAACATGATAAGCGGGACGAGCATTTGAGGTCTCCAATGTCTGTCATGGAAGTGTTACGCTAATAATAGAACACTGGATATGCGACTTTTGTTCATATCTTGCTTTCGTAATTTGCAATGCCGTTTGCGTGGCGCGTGATCTGACCCGTTTCAGAATCACGGGCGCTCTGCTAGGTCTTGGGGTATGAACAGTCACACCCCCAATATGCGCCCGATCATCCGGCAGTTGGACGAGGCCGCGATCAACCGGATCGCCGCTGGCGAAGTGGTCGAACGGCCCGCGTCGGCGGTGAAGGAAATCGTCGAAAATGCCGTGGATGCAGGCGCGCGGCGGGTCACGGTCGAGATCGCGGATGGGGGCAAGACGCTGATCCGCGTGACCGATGATGGCTGTGGCATGACACCGGACGAACTGCCTCTGGCCCTGTCGCGCCACGCCACGTCCAAGATCGACGGGACCGACCTGCTGAACATCCATTCCTTTGGCTTCCGGGGGGAGGCGCTACCGTCCTTGGGCGCGGTGGGCCGTCTGACGATCCAGAGCCGGGCGCGCGGGCATGAGGCCGCCGAGCTGTCGGTCGAGGGCGGGGTGATGCGCGGCGTCAAACCCTGCGCGCTGAACGCGGGCACCGTCGTCACGCTGCGCGATCTGTTCTACGCCACGCCCGCGCGGCTGAAGTTCCTGCGCACGGACCGGTCGGAAACGCAGGCCATCGGCGATGTCATCAAGCGGCTGGCCATGGCCGAGCCCTCCGTCGGGTTCACCCTGCGGGACGTGTCGGGCGGCGGCGACCGGGTCACGTTCCGCGTCGATCCCGAGACGGGCGACCTGTTCGACGCGCTGCGCGGACGGCTTTCGCGCGTCATGGGGGCGGAATTCGTGGAAAACGCGCTGGCCATCGACGCCGAGCGCGAGGGTTTTCGCCTGACGGGCTACGCGGCGCTGCCGACCTATTCGCGCGGCACGGCGGTGGCGCAGCACCTGTTTGTCAATGGCCGCCCGGTGCGGGACAAGATGCTGATCGGCGCGCTGCGCGGGGCCTATCAGGACTTCCTGTCGCGCGACCGTCACCCGGCGGTGGCGCTGTTCGTCGATTGCGATCCGCACAAGGTCGACGTGAACGTCCACCCGGCCAAGTCCGAGGTGCGCTTTCGCGATCCCGGCGTGGTGCGCGGGCTGATCGTTTCCGGCCTGCGCCATGCGCTGGCCGAGGCGGGGCATCGCGCGTCCTCCACCGTGGCGAGCGACACTTTGGGCGCGATGCGGGCCGAGCCTGCGCAGCCGCGCGTCTACCAGATGGACCGGCCCTCGATGGGCGCGCTGCGCAGCGCCTATCAGGCGCAGGCGCCGATCCCGCAGCCGGGCTTTGCCGATCTGGGCAATACCTATTCGGGACGTGTCGTCGAGGAACCCGAGGTGGAGGCCCCGGGTCAAGCCCGGGGCGGGGAGAGCCTGCCTTTGGGTGCGGCGCGCGGGCAGGTGCATGAGAACTACATCATCGCCCAGACCGAGACCGGCATCGTCATCGTTGACCAGCACGCCGCGCATGAGCGGCTGGTCTATGAGAAACTCAAACGCCAAATGGCGGAGAATGGCGTTGCGGCGCAGGCCTTGCTGATCCCCGAGGTGATCGACCTGTCGCCGGACGATGCCGCGCTGCTGCTGTCGGTGGCGGATGATCTGGCCCGCATGGGCTTTGCCGTCGAGGCGTTTGGCGGGGGGGCTGTCGCCGTCCGTGAAACCCCGGCGATCCTTGGAGAAGTGAACGCGAAAAAGCTGATCGAGGACATTCTGGACGAGCTGTCCGACCTTGGCGAAAGCCAGCTGGTGCAGGAGAAAATCGAGGCGATCCTGAGCCGGGTGGCCTGTCATGGCTCTATCCGCTCGGGCCGCCGGATGCGCGCCGAAGAGATGAACGCGCTGCTCCGTGAGATGGAGGCGACGCCGCATTCCGGCCAGTGCAACCACGGCCGCCCCACCTATGTGGAGCTGAAACTCAGCGATATCGAACGGCTGTTCGGGCGCACATGATCCAGCTGGGTGACCTGACGCTTCATCTGGATGACCCGGTGACGCTGGCGGCTTTGGGGCTTGGCGCTTTGGTGCTGATCCTGTTGCTGCTGGCGGTGCGCGGGGCCAGCCGGGCGGCGGGGGCGCTGGGCCCGATGGCGCAGCAGATGCACATGATGGGCAAGCGGGTGAACGCGCTGGCCGATGGACAGGAGCGGCTGGCCGGCGGGCTGCATCACGTGTCCGAGGCGCAGGCCCACAGCCAGACCGCCATGCTGCAACTGATGGAGCAGCGCTTGGCCGAGGTGCAGGGCAAGATGGCCGAGACGCTGCATGGCTCGGCCCGGCGCACGGCGCATAGCCTTGGGGAATTGCAGGAACGCCTGCAAGCCATCGACAAGGCGCAGGCCAATATCACCAAACTGTCGGGCGACGTGCTGTCCTTGCAGGACATCCTGTCGAACAAGCAGACGCGCGGGGCGTTTGGCGAAATTCAGCTGCACGATATCGTGCAAAAGGCGCTGCCGTCGGACAGCTATACCTTGCAGGCGACGCTGAGCAACGGGCGGCGCGCGGATTGTCTGATCCACCTGCCCAACCCGCCCGGTCCCATCGTCGTCGATGCGAAATTCCCGCTGGAAGGCTACGAGGCGCTGCGGCGTGCGGACACGCCGGAACAGGTGCAGCGCGCGGCGCAGGCCTTTCGTCTGTCGGTGCGCAAGCATATCCGTGACATCTCGGACCGCTATATCCTGGAGGGCGAGACGGCGGATGGCGCGCTGATGTTCCTGCCCTCCGAAGCCGTCTATGCCGAGCTTCACGCCAATTTCGGCGAGTTGGTGCGCGAGGGGTTCGAGCGGCGCGTCTGGATCGTCTCCCCCACCACCTGCATGGCCACGCTGAACACCATGCGCGCGATCCTGAAAGATGCGCGGATGCGCGAGCAGGCGGGTGCGATCCGCCGCGAATTGCACGCGCTTTACGCCGATGTGGATCGGCTGGGCACGCGGGTCGGCAATCTGGACCGGCATTTCGCCATGGCCGCCAAGGACATCGAAGAGATCAAGATCAGCGCCGACAAGGCGGGCAAACGGGCGCGCAGGCTCGACAACTTCGATTTCGAGGAGCTTGCACCTGAGGATGAGACCGCTATCGTGAGGGTGCCGCAACCCGGAGAGTGACATGGCCTTTGCCCCGACCGTTCTGGATGACGCCGCGCTGCAAGCGCTGGGGATCGGGGCGGCAGATGTGGTCAAAGCGATCAAAGCAGCGGTTCTGGACGTGGCCAAGGGGCGCTTGCGGACGACACCGAAATCCGTAATCCAGCCGGGCGACGGGCGCTACATGATGACGACGCTGGCGAGCGGGGGTTTTACCGTGGTCAAGGCCGTGACGGTCTGCCCGGACAATCCCGGTAAGGGGCTGCCCTCGATCACCGGCGCGATCATGGTGCTGGATGCGTCCACCGGCGAATGTCTGGCGCTGATGGACGCGGAATGGATCACCGGCGTGCGCACGGCGGGTCTGTCGGCGGTCGCGGCCACGCGCATGGCGGACCCGGAGGCGCGGGTGATGGGCTTTGTCGGGACAGGCGTGCAGGCGCGGTCGCATCTCGACCTCTTCGCCCAACTGTTCCCGCTGGAAAAGGTGCTGGTCTCGGGCCGGGGGCAGGCAAATATCGACGCGCTCTGCGCCTTTGCGGCGGAACGCGGGTTGAAGGCCGAGGTCGTCGAGGCCGCCGACACGCTGGCTGCCGATATTGTTGTGACCTCGATCCCGATCACCTATTCCGGCGCGCCGTTTCTGGATGCCCGCGCGATGAAGCCAAATGCACTGGCGATCGTCACCGACGCGGCCAAGCCGTGGATTCCCGAGGGACGCGCAGGGTTCAACACCGTGATCGTCGACGATGTGGCGCAAGAGGCGGCCATGCCGGAACCCGTCGTGCCTGTGGCACGTATTGCAGGTGACCTGACCGGGCTGGTGTCCGGACAGGTGACCTTGGGCGCCGGGCCACGGGCCTTCATGTTCCGGGGAATCGCCGCTGGCGACTATGCTTTGGCGGCACATGTGTGGACGACTTACCGGGGTCGCTCTAGCTGAGGTAGAGTGACCGCGTAACAAACTTGCGAAAAACGCCCGCGCCAAGACGGGATGTTTAATATTGAACTATTGCCATGCGCTGGGCGCATGGACGCTATGCATCTGCTTGACTGCCTCAGCGGAAAGGCGCTTGATAAACCGGATGCAAGCTTTGCCGAGCCTGGGGAGGAGATCGGCGCAGACCCCTTCTCCCCCGAGAAAACCGAAATGGTTTAGTTTTGAACTAATTTGCGCATCGCGCGCAAAGACCAAGGGAAGAGGGCCTATGACGCATACCCCCCAGGACATAGATCCGGTCGAAAGCCAGGAATGGCAGGAAGCCATCGAGGACGTGATCGAGCGCGACGGCGCCGACCGCGCGCAATTCTTGTTGGACAAGGCGGTACAGCAGGCGCGGGCCGCCGGGGCGAAACTGCCCTTTTCGGCGCACACGCCGTACCAGAACACGATCTCGCCCGATGATGAGGTCGACATCCCCGGCGATACCGAGATGGAATGGCGCATCCGCACCATCAACCGCTGGAACGCCATGGCGACGGTTGTAAAGCGCAACAAGGAGTCCAGCGAATACGGTGGCCACATCGCCTCCTTCGCGTCGTCGGCTGCGCTATACGATGTGGGTCTGAACCACTTCTGGCGGTCGAAATCCGCGATCCATGGCGGCGATCTGGTGTTCTTCCAAGGCCACGTCGTGCCGGGCATCTATGCGCGCTCGTTCATGGAAGGGCGCATCAGCGAGGAAGAGCTGAAAAAGTTCAGGTCCGAAGTGGCGGGCGGCGGTCTGTCTTCCTATCCGCACCCGTGGCTGATGCCCGATTACTGGCAGTTCCCGACGGTTTCGATGGGCCTTGGCCCGCTGATGGCGATCTATCAGGCGCGCTTCATGAAGTACCTCGAAAACCGGGGTCTGATCGAGAAGAGCGACCGCAAGGTCTGGGCCTTCCTCGGCGATGGCGAGATGGACGAACCAGAAAGCCTTGGCGCGATCCATCTGGCGGCCCGCGAAAAGCTGGACAACCTGATCTTCGTCGTGAACTGCAACCTGCAACGTCTTGATGGCCCAGTGCGCGGCAACTCGAAGATCGTGCAGGAACTGGAAGGCAACTTCCGTGGCTCCGGCTGGGATGTGATCAAGCTGCTCTGGGGCAAAGGCTGGGATGACCTGCTGGAGCAGGACACGTCCGGCAAGCTGCGGCAGTTGATGGATGAGACGATCGACGGCGATTACCAGACCTTCAAGTCCAAGGACGGCGCCTATATCCGCAAGCATTTCTTTGGCAAATACCCCGAGACCGCCGAACTGGTGAAGGACTGGACCGACGACCAGATCTGGGCACTGCGCCGGGGCGGGCACGACCCGAAGAAGGTCTACAACGCTTTCAAACGCGCGACCGAGGCCGACGGCCAGCCCACCGTCCTGCTGGTCAAGACGGTCAAGGGCTACGGCATGGGCACCGCTGGCGAGGGGCAGAACACCACTCACCAGCAGAAAAAGATGCAGCTGGACCAGCTCAAGGCGATGCGCGACCGGTTCAAGATTCCGGTCACGGATGAGGAACTGGAAAAGGACATCCCGTTTGTCAGCCTGAACAACGCGCAAAAGGCCTATCTGGCCGACCGGCGCAAGGAACTGGGCGGCTCCTTCCCCAAGCGGTCCACGGAATCGCCCAAGCTGGACATCCCCGGTCTGGACGCGTTCAAGAAGGAACTGCAAAGCACCGGCGACCGTGAGATTTCCACCACGATGGCCTTTGTCCGCATCCTGACCACGCTGTTGCGCGACAAGCAGATCGGCAAGCAGGTCGTGCCGATCGTGCCGGATGAAAGCCGCACCTTCGGGATGGAGGGGCTGTTCCGCTCTGTCGGCATCTACAATCCGTTGGGGCAGAAATACACGCCCGAAGATCGCGAACAGATGTCCTATTACAAGGAATCCGAGACCGGTCAGGTGCTGCAAGAGGGCATCAACGAAGCCGGCGCGATGGCCGACTGGATCGCGGCCGCCACGGCGTACAGCAATCACGGCGTGCCGATGATCCCGTTCTACATCTACTACTCGATGTTCGGCTTCCAGCGGATCGGTGACTTGGCATGGGCTGCCGGTGACAGCCGCGCCCGTGGCTTCATGCTGGGCGGCACCGCCGGGCGGACCACGCTGAACGGCGAGGGTTTGCAGCATGAGGACGGGCACAGCCATATCCTTGCCGGGACGATCCCGAACTGCATCAGCTATGACCCGACCTTCAGCTATGAGGTCGCGGTGATCGTGCAGCATGGCTTGCAGCGGATGTTCAAGGATCAGGAGGATGTCTTCTTCTACCTGACTCTGATGAACGAGAACTATCAGCATCCCGAAATGCCGATGGGCGCCGAGGAGGGGATCATCAAGGGGCTGTACCGCTTCCGCAAGACGTCCCGTCCTGGCAAGAAGCACGTCAACCTGATGGGATCGGGCACCATTCTGGTGCAGGCTCTGAAGGCGGCGGATATGCTGAAGGACGACTTTGGCGTGACCTCGGACATCTGGTCGGCGACCTCGTTCAACGAGTTGGCGCGCGATTATCAGGATGCGGTGCGGCACAACCGCCTGAACCCGTTTGCCGAAGAGCGCGTGCCCTTCGTCACGCAGCAGCTTGACGGGGTGAAGGGGCCGATCATCGTCGCCACCGACTATATGAAGACCTACGCCGAGCAGGTGCGCGGCGCGGTCAAACAACGCTTTACCGTGCTGGGGACCGATGGCTTTGGCCGGTCCGACAGCCGCGTGAACCTGCGGCGCTTCTTCGAGGTGGATGCGAACCACATTGCCGCCGCCGCCATGGTCGACCTGTGGCGCGACGGCGTGGTGAGCGACAAGGATCTCGAAAAAGCCCTGACAAAATATGACATCGACGGCGCCAAGCCGAACCCGCGTTTGGTGTGACGGGGACTGCCTGCTCAGCAAAAGTGGAAACCGGTTTTGCGCCCGGAGCAGGCACTTAGACAAAGAGGACAGATTATGACCGTAGAAGTGAAAGTTCCCGATATCGGCGATTTCAACGACGTGCCGGTGGTGACCGTTCTGGTCAGCGTCGGTGACACGATTGCCGAAGAAGACCCCATTGTCGAACTGGAGTCGGACAAGGCCACGATGGAGGTGCCGTCCTCGGCATCCGGTGTGGTCAAGGAAATCAAGGTTTCCGAGGGCGACAAGGTGTCCGAAGGGTCGGTTCTGCTGATCGTCGAAGGCTCGGACGCGGGCGATGCGCCGAAGGAAGAGCCGAAAGACGCGCCCAAGGCGGATCAAGGTGGAGGCTCCGGGTCAAGCCCGGAGCGCGATGTGCCCAAGCCTGCGCCCGCGCCTGCGGCGAAGACCGATGCGGGCTTTTCCAAGGTGCATGCCTCGCCGTCGGTCCGGGCCTTTGCCCGCCGGGTCGAGGTGGACCTGAACACCGTCAACGGCTCGGGCCGCAAGGGTCGTATCCTGCGCGAGGACGTGGAAAAGGCGCTGAAATCCACCGCCGCCCCCGTGGCTGCTGCGGCGGGTGTCTCGGGCGGTATGGGTATCCCGCCGATCCCCAAGGTCGATTTCTCGAAATTCGGACCTGTGGAAGACGTGGAAATGCCCCGGATCAAGAAGATCTCGGGCCCGGCGCTTCACCGCTCGTGGCTGAACATCCCGCATGTGACGCATAATGACGAGGCCGACATCACCGATCTCGACAAGTACCGCAAGGAAATGGACACGCATGCCAAGTCTGAGGGCTATCGCGTCACGCTGCTGTCCTTTGTCATCAAGGCTTCGGTGTCCGCGCTGAAACAGCATTGGGAGGTGAACTCGTCCATCCATCCGGATGGCGACAAGCTGATCAAGAAAGATTTCTACAATATCGGTTTCGCCGCCGACACGCCGAACGGGCTGATGGTGCCTGTGATCAAGGATGCGGACCGCAAGGGTCTGGTCGAGATTTCCAAGGACCTGATGGACCTCAGCGCCAAGGCCCGCGCGGGTGAGTTGAAGAGCGCCGACATGCAGGGCGCGACCTTCACGATTTCCTCGCTTGGTGGGATTGGTGGCACGTCGTTTACGCCGATCGTCAATGCACCCGAGGTGGCGATCCTTGGCCTGACCCGGTCCAAGATGGCCCCGGTCTGGAATGGTGAGGAATTCGTGCCGCGCCTGATGCAGCCGCTGTCGCTGTCCTATGACCACCGCGCCATCGACGGGGCCTTGGCCGCACGCTTTGTCGTGACGCTGAAAACCCTGCTGGGCGACATGCGCAAGCTGATGTGGTGACGCGGAGCTTGCCCAAGCAAAAGTGGAATCCGGTTTTGCGACTCGGGGCAAGCGACCCAACAAGGAATTGAGAGATGGATATCAAAGTACCCGACATTGGCGATTTCAAGGACGTTCCGGTCGTCACCATCCTTGTCTCCGTGGGCGACACGGTGGCCGAGGAAGACGCGCTGCTGGAACTGGAATCCGACAAGGCCACGATGGAGGTCCCCAGCCCCGCCGCTGGCAAGATCACCGAGATCAAGGTGAAGGAAGGCGACAAGGTCTCTGAAGGCAGCGTGATCATGGTGATCGAGGGGGCCGAGGCCGCAGACGCGCCCAAGGATGAGGCCCCGAAAGAGGCCCCCAAGGCGGTCGAGGCCAGCGGCACCGCAGCCGGCAAGGGCGACATCCACGCCGAGGTGGTCGTGCTGGGCTCCGGCCCCGGCGGCTACACGGCGGCGTTCCGGGCGGCGGACCTTGGGAAAAAGGTCGTCCTGATCGAGAAAAACCCGACTTTGGGCGGCGTCTGTCTGAACGTCGGCTGCATCCCGTCCAAGGCGCTGTTGCACGTTGCCAAGGTCATCACCGAGGCCGAGGAAATGGGCACGCATGGCATCAGCTTTGCCAAGCCCGAGATCAACCTCGACGAACTGCGCGCCTTCAAGGACGACGTGGTCGGCAAGCTGACCGGCGGTCTCGAAGGCCTGTCCAAGGGGCGCAAGGTGAAGGTCGTGCGCGGCATGGGCAAGTTCACCGGGCCGAACATGATCGAGGTCTCGGGCGACGACGGCACGCAGACGGTCAGCTTTGACCAATGCATCATCGCCGCCGGGTCCGAGCCGGTCGATCTGCCCTTCATCCCCGAGGATGAGCGGGTGATCGACTCGACCGGCGCGCTGGAATTGAAGGATATTCCGGGGCGAATGCTGGTTCTGGGCGGCGGGATCATCGGGCTGGAAATGGCCTGTGTCTATGACGCGCTCGGGTCCAAGATCACCGTGGTCGAACTGATGGACCAGATCATTCCGGGCGCCGACAAGGACATCGTCAAGCCGCTGATGAGCCGCATCAAGGGCCGCTACGAGAACATCTTCCTCAAGACCAAGGTCACGAATGTCGAGGCCACGGATGACGGCATGAAGGTCACGTTCGAGGACGACAAGGGCGAGAGCTTCAGCGATACCTTCGACAAGGTGCTGGTCGCCGTGGGTCGCAAGCCGAATGGCAAGCTGATCGACGCCGACAAGGCGGGGGTGGCTGTGGATGATCGCGGCTTCATCGCCGTGGACAGCCAGCAGCGCACGGGCGTGGGCCATATCTTTGCCATCGGGGACGTGGTCGGCCAGCCGATGCTGGCACACAAGGCCGTGCACGAGGGCAAGGTCGCAGCCGAGGTTTGCGCAGGGGAAAAGCGGCATTTCGATGCGAAGCTGATCCCGTCGGTCGCCTATACCGACCCCGAGGTCGCGTGGTGCGGCTTGACCGAATCCGAGGCCAAGGCCAAGGGCATCAAGGTCGAAAAGGGCGTCTTCCCTTGGGCGGCGTCGGGCAAGTCGCTGTCGAACGGGCGCAGCGAGGGCATCACCAAGCTGCTGTTCGACCCCGAGGATGACCGGATCGTCGGCGCCTGCATCGTCGGCACCAACGCGGGCGACTTGATCTCGGAATGCGCGCTTGCGATCGAGATGGGCGCGGATGCGGTGGACCTTGGCCACACGATCCACCCGCACCCGACGCTGTCGGAGACGGTGAACTTTGCCGCCGAGATGTTCGAAGGCACGATCACCGACCTGATGCCGCCGAAGAAGAAAAAGCACTGACCGAGCGTCGCGCGGGGGTCTTGCCCCGCGCGGCTCGAAACACGCAACGCCCATGAAAAGGCCGGTTTGTTCACACTTGCCGCACTAATTTCATGGGCGTTGCACAGTTTTGCCCGACGAATGAAGGACTGTGCCAATAGCTTTCGAGGGGCTTTCTTTGAATGGGCGCAGTCAACACCCCGCTCTATGACCTGATCGAGGTCACGGGCATCAACGCCAACCAGACTTATACGCTGGGGATGGGCAACCTTCTGGGGTTTGTCGATACGGCGACCTATACGGACGGCGATCCCGACAATACCGCGACCGAAATTGCGGAATTGAACGATATCGATGGCGGCAATTCCGGAACGCTGAGCATCGACGGCGTGGATTATGACATCCAGCTCTATGCTCCGGCCGGGGTTGGCAACGACGTCACGATCGTTGCCGATCAGGGCACGTTCAACCTTGGGGGCGACGGCGGAACCAGCCAGATCGTAATGATGATGGCCACACCGACCGGGGGTGGGGCCGCGCGCTATTTCTTTGCCGTCGACGATGGGGTCGGTGATCTGACCAACATCTCTTCCATTCAGACACGTGGCGTCGACTGGGACCCCGCCGGGAACGATGTCATGATCAACCTCGATCAGGACAACAACCTGACGGTTTGCTTTACCTCCGGGACCCTCATCGAAACGCCGGACGGCCCTCGCCCGGTCGAGGCGATCGAGGTTGGGGATTTGGTTACGACGCTGGATCGCGGGGCGATGCCCGTGGTCTGGCGCCATGCCAGACGCTACGAGGGGCTTGGCGAAGCGGACGCGGCGCACTTGCGCCCGGTCCGTGTCCGTCGCGGCAGTTTGCAGGCCGGGGTGCCGCATCGGGACCTGTTCTTGTCCCCACACCACCGCGTCATGGTGGATTCACCCATCGCACAGCGCATGTTCGGACAAGCCGAACTGCTTATCCCCGCCTTCAAGCTGTCGAAGCTGCCCGGCATTTCCAATTGCGACAAGCTGGGGGCGGTGACCTACCACCACCTGTTCCTCGGCAGCCATGCGGTCGTTTTTGCACATGGCGCGCCAGTCGAAACGTTCCTGCCCGAGCCACAGGCCTTGAACCAGTTGCCCAGCCGCCCGCGCCGCGCGTTGGAGCGGCTGATGACCGGGCCGATCACCCCGGCGCGCGCGTTGCTCGAAAGCGGCCCCCTGTTGCAAGAATTCCTGCGGCGTCACAAGAAAAACGACAAGCCCCTGCTGCGGACCCGGCCTGAGCCGATCCCGCGTCAGGCCGGTCTCACGCTGGTTGCCAGAGACGGTCAGCGCATCGCGTGAGGGTCAGATTTTCAGGAATGGCTGCGCCAGACGGGGCAGGAGTCCCTTGAACCGCAGGGGCGCATCCGTCACCGCAAGGCAGATGCAGTCCTGCGAGATATCGGCAACCGGCATATGTTCCAGATCGTCATCCGCGATCTCGATGTCGCCGCGCGCAAAGCGCCCCTCGGCATCCTCGAACGCCCCCTGCAGCACCAGCGTCAGTTCAAGGCCGTTATGACTGTGATCCGGCACCGCCGTACCAGCCGGAATGTAAAGCAACCGTGCCGTCGCCTCGGGCGAGGTTTCAAGGATCGCCTGTTTCACGCCCATGCCCACGGGCCGCCATTTCACGTCCGAAAGCCCTTTGCCGACATAGTCGGCCAATGGGGCCGGAACGAGATCGCACCCGCGTCTTGGGGCAGGGGTGGCGCTCGTCTCTCCCTTGCGGATCATGTCCAGTGCGCCCGCAAGGCACGCCTCGCTGACCTCGTGGGAATGGCGTTCAAGCAGCACGCCGCCCACCGCGTCATAGGCGTCCAGACTGGCCCTGCACGCGTCGCATAGCGATATATGCGTCGCCACGATCAGGTTGACCGCTTCGGGAAGCGTCCCGGCAGAATAACCCATAAGCAGGTCTTCGGTCAGGTGATGTGTGATCTTTGTCATCGGGCTCGTCCATCCATGGCATGGCGCAGGCGATCCAGCGCCAATCGGATGCGGGATTTGATCGTGCCCAGAGGCAGGCCAGTGGCATCTGCGATCTCGCGGTGCGTGAGTTCGCCGAAATAGGCCTTTTCGATCAATTCTCGCTGTTTGTCGGGCAGTTCGGCAAGCGCCTGCCCGAGGTGATCCATTTCCTGTTGCAGCCCGACCGCATCGGCTTGATCGGGGTCCGGTTCCGGCCCCCACGGCAAGTCCTCGGGTTCGGGGCGGGCCTGCTTGCGCAGCGCATCGATTTTGCGGTTGCGCGCGATGGTAAAGATCCACGTCGCCACCGAGGCGCGCGCCGGGTCGAACTGCGCGGCCTTGTGCCAGACCGTCGCCATCACCTCTTGCGCCACCTCTTCGGCCAGTGCCGCATCCGCGCCGGAGCGCATCAGGAACGCCTTCACCCGCGGGGCAAAGTGCCGGAACAGCGCGACAAATGCCGTCTCGTCCCGGTCGTCGCGAATGCGGATCAGGCAGCTTGTCCAGTCTGGGCTTTCGGCCACGGGTTCGGGATCCTTCCGTTTGCTCAAGACATGGACCGGCGGCGCGCCCACTGCAATGGGCGCAAGGTCGCGGCGTGTCCGAGGCGAAACGGCTTGTAACATGATGAGTATACGCGGCATGTCTGAAACCGGATCAAAAGTTTTTTTCTTCTGATATTCATCCGTTCTGCCGTGCGGGTCGTATCACTCAAGTGACCGCAAAAAAGGATACCTCATGCCGTTCGAAGCCAGCCCCCTGCCACCCCGCAAGATTGCCGTGATCGGAGGTGGGATTTCCGGGCTTGGCGCTGCCCTGATGCTGTCCGAAGACAACGCCGTGACACTCTACGAGGCAGAGCCGCGTCTGGGTGGACATGCCCGGACGGTGCTGGCGGGCAAGCGTGGCGATCAGCCCGTCGATACCGGGTTCATCGTGTTCAACTACGCCAACTATCCCCTGATGGCGGACCTTTTCGCGCGGTTCGACGTGCCGGTGACGAAGTCGAACATGACCTTCTCGGCCTCGCTGCGCGGTGGGGCGCTGGAATACGGGCTGCGCGACCTCAGCGCCACCTTTGCCCAGAAGCGGAATGCGCTGAACCCGCGTTTCCTTCGGATGCTGCGTGACATCTTCCATTTCAACAAGCATGCCGTGTCCGAGGCGCAGGACCCCCGGCTGCCGCTGCGCGATTTTCTCGCCAATCTGGGCACCGGGGACTGGTTCCGCGACTACTACTTGCTGCCGCTCTCGGGGGCGATCTGGTCAACGCCGGTCGAAAAGATCCTAGACTTTCCGGCACATGCCATGATCCGCTTCTTCGAGAACCACGCGCTGCTCAGCCATACCGGCCAGCACCAGTGGTACACCGTACAGGGTGGGTCGGTCGAATACGTTCGCCGGGTCGAGGCCGGGTTGCGTGCCAAGGGTGCCGATCTGCGCCCCGGTTGCCCGGTCGAGGCCGTGCGCCGCGACGCCGCCGGGGTCGAGATCAAGGCCGGCGGGACATGGGAGCGGTTCGACGAGGTGGTCTTTGCCACCCATTCCGATGACAGTCTCGCCCTGCTGGCGGACCCGACGCAGGAGGAGCGTGCGAGCCTGTCCAAGATCGCCTACCAGCCCAATCGCGTCGTCTTGCACAGCGATGACAGCACCATGCCGAAACGCAAAGTCTGCTGGTCTGCGTGGAACTACACCGAGACGGCGCGCAAGGAGATGAACCAGATCGACCTGACCTATTGGATGAACACGCTTCAGCCGATCCCGATGGACGATCCGCTGTTCGTCACGCTCAACAGCACCCGCCCGATCCGCGAGGAGTTGATCCATGACGAGGTCACCCTGCGCCATCCCGTCTATGACCTGACCGCGCTTGACGGTCAGCGCGAGGTGGCGGCGTTGAACGGGTCGAACAACACGTGGTTCAGCGGCGCATGGATGAAGAACGGCTTCCACGAGGACGGCCTGTCGAGCGCGCATGACGTGGTGCAGGCGCTGCGCGCGAGGCTCACGGAGAAGGCCGCATGAGCGTCGACTTGATCTCTGGCCACACATGGCACGGGCGCAAAGGTCGGGTGGAGAACGGCTTTCGTTACTCCATCGACTACGTGCTGCTCGATGCCGAGAAGGCCGGGCCTATGCCTGCGCTTTTCTCGCGCAACCGTGCGAATTTCGCCTCGGTCCGGGATCTGGATCACGGCGGCCCGCCGAAGTCGGGGCGCGGCGCGCCTTGGGCACGCGAGGTTCTCGCCGCGCATGGGCTGTCCGCCGACCGGCTGATGCTGCTCACGCAACCGCGCCTTCTGGGGCATGTGTTCAACCCGGTTTCGTTCTGGCTGGCCTATCGCGGCGAAGACTTGATTGCGGTGATCGCCGAGGTCTCGAATACGTTCGGCGACCGCCATTCGTATCTTTGCGCCAAACCCGGCGGAGATGCGATTACGCCCGAGGACCGCATCGACGCCCAGAAGGTGTTTCATGTGTCGCCGTTTCAGCCGATCGAGGGTGGCTATGTGTTCAGGTTTGACATCCGTCCGGAACGGATCGGGATCTGGATCGATTATGGTCACGAGCGGGGCGGTTTGATCGCGACCCTGTGCGGCCCGCGCCAGCCTCTGACCAATGCGGCGCTCTTGCGGTCTGCGCTGCGCCGCCCGTTCGGCGCGCGACGCGTGCTTGCGCTGATCCACTGGCAGGCTCTCAAGCTGTGGTGGAAAGGCGCGCGTTACCGGACCCGGCCCGAACCCCCGAAGGCGGAGGTCACGCGTTGGCAGGACCATATGAAGGAGGCCTCTTGATGCTCGATTTCATTCTCGGCGCGCTGCTGATGCTGGTGCTTGTCTGGGTTCGCCTGCGGTTCTTCGGTTTTGGCGCGCAACGCCCCGCCGACTATCGCGATGAAAGCGGGCAATTCGACATCCGTCAGAAACTGAACGGCCCGATCCTGTGCGAAGGCGTGATCTACGGTCCGACTGGCCGCGTCATGTCGCGCTTCGTCGGTGATTTCGACGCCAGTTGGGACGGCAATCGAGGCGTGATGAAGGAATTCTTTCAGTATGAAAGCGGCTCCGAGGAGCATCGCGAGTGGTCGCTGACGCTGGACAACCAAGGCAACATCCGGGCCACCGCGCCCGACGTGATCGGCGAGGGCATCGGCAGGCAATCCGGTCCCACGGTGCAATTGCGCTACCGCATCCGTCTGCCCGAAGATGCGGGCGGCCATGTGCTGACGGTGAATGACTGGATGTACCTCGCGCCGAACGGGACCATCGTGAACAGGTCGCAATTTCGGAAATTCGGCCTGAAGGTCGCCGAACTGGTGGCTACGATGCGCCCCAAGGAGCCAGCATGACCAAGTGGACCGGAAAACGTTACTGGATCGTTGGCGCGAGCGAAGGTTTGGGGGCCGCGCTGGCCCACCGGATGAGCGCCGAGGGCGTCGAGCTGATCCTGTCTTCCCGCTCCGAGGAGCCGTTGCAGAAGCTGGCAGACGCGCTGCCGGGTCCGGCGACGGTTGCCCCCGTGGACATGACCGACCTTGAGGGGCTGCGAGCCGTCGTCGAGCAGGCCGGAGAGATCGACGGCGTCGTGCAAGTGGCCGGGGTCTACTGGCCGTTCGGCGGCAAGGATTGGAACGCCGAGCAGGCCGCCACCATGGCCGAGGTCAACTTTGGCGGTGCGATGAAGCTGGTGGGCGCGGTTCTGCCCGGCTTCGTGGCGCGGGACCGAGGGCATCTGGTGCTGACCGGCTCGCTGACCGGCTATCGCGGCTTGCCGGATTCCGCGCCCTACACCGCGTCCAAGGCGGGGATCATGGCGCTGGCGGAATCGCTTTATGCCGATCTGCGCAAGACCGGGGTCAAGGTGCAACTGATCAATCCCGGCTTCATCCGCACGCGCCTGACCGACAAGAACGATTTCAAGATGCCGTTCATCATGGAACCCAAGAAGGCCGCTGAGATCGTCTTTGACCACATGGGCACGGATCGTTTCCAACGCCCGTTTCCGTGGGGCTTTGCCAGCCTGTTCCGTCTGGGGCAATTCCTGCCGGACTGGGCCTATTACCGCCTGATTTCCTGACCCGCTTGCGCAGGATCAAGGCGCGCGCCTGCGGGCCGCGCCATGATTCCCTCGACCCAGGAGAGGAGACGCGAGTTGGAACAGATCAGTGTACGCAAGGTGGCGCAGGTGATCCTGATGGCGCGCGAACTGGATCGCGCAGAGGGCGAATTGCGCGGCTTCATCGACCGCATGAACGAAGAGGAGCAGGCCGCCTTGGTCGCGATCATGTGGATCGGGCGCGGCGCCTTCGAGGCCGAGGAGTTCTCGGAAGCCTATCAGACCGCCTTTGCGGAGGCATCGACGCCCACGGCCGATTACCTGATCGGCACGCCGCATCTGGTCGACAATCTCGAAGCCGGGCTTGAGGCGCTTGGATACGATGCGCTGGACGAGGAAGACGCGCTGATGATGCGCGGGTCCTAGCGCAGGGCGCGACCTTTCAGAATGGCATCCGGGCCGAACCGGGCACGGATCGCATCCGTTGCACGTTCCGCCCGCGCACGGGCCTCGGCCTGCGGGTCCAGCAGGTCGCCGCCACGATCCGCCTGCGTTTCCGGGACGAGATCGGAAATGCCGGTGCCGATCAGACGATAGGCCTTGCCCGGCGGCAATTGGTCGAACAGGCCCCGCGCGGTGCGATAGATCCGGTCGGCGATCTGCGTCGCATCGTGCAGCGACTGTCGCCGCGTCAACGTCTTGAAATCATGCGACTTGAGCTTCAGCGTCACGACGCGGCCCGCCATGCCCTTGGCCTTGGCCCGGTCCGCGACCTTTTCCGCCATGCGCCACAGGTGCCCATCCAGCAGATCCGCATCCGCCGTATCCTCGTGAAAAGTCGTCTCGTTCGAGATCGACTTCATCGGGGCATTGCGGGTGACGCGCCGCTTGTCCTGCCCGCGTGCGAGATGCCAAAGCCGGTCGCCCATGCCACCGAAGCGCGCGATCAGGTCCTGATGATCCCAGCGCAGCAGGTCCTCGAAGGTCCGGATTCCGGCGCGGTCAAGCTGCTGCTGGCTGGCCTCGCCCACGCCCCAGATCATCCGCACGGGTTTCGGACGCAGGAAGTCCTGTGTCTCGGCCTGACCGATCACCGCGAATCCATTCGGCTTGTCGAGGTCTGACGCGATCTTGGCGAGGAACTTGTTGTGGCTCAGGCCGATGGAGCCGGTCAGGCCCAACTCGTCTTTCATCCGCTTGGTCAGGCGGGCCAGCATCACGGCGGGCGGCGCGCCATGCAGCCGCGCGGTGCCGGACAGGTCCATGAAGGCCTCGTCCAGCGACAAGGGTTCGACGGCGGGGGTCATCTCCTCCATCATGGCGCGGATCTGGCGGCTGACCTCGGCATAGACCGCGCCGCGCGGCTTGATCACCACCGCGTCGGGGCACAGGTGCAGCGCCTTGAACATCGGCATCGCGGACCTGACGCCGCGAATCCGCGCGACATAGCAGGCGGTCGAGACGACGCCCCGCTTGCCGCCGCCGATGATCACGGGTTTGTCCGCCAATTCCGGGTTGTCGCGCTTTTCCACGCTGGCATAAAAGGCGTCGCAATCCATATGCGCGATGGACAGGTCGAACAGTTCCGGATGCCAGACGATGCGCGGCCGGCCGCAGGCGGGGCAGCGGCGACCTTGGTCGAATTGGGTCAGGCAGTCTCGACACAGTGCGGGCATGGGCCAGATTTACGCCTGAGTTGCAGCGAGGGGAAGACGGATGGCACCGGCACGGGACTTCATAGGCGCAAAAGTGATGGTGTTTGCGGGCGACCGGCTGTTGGTGCTGCGGCGCGATCACACGCCGGGCATCCCCTGGCCGGGCAAGCTGGATTTCCCCGGCGGCGGGCGGGAAGGGACCGAAGACGCCGCGACCTGCGTGCTGCGGGAAACATTCGAGGAACTGTGCCTGCGGCTTGATCCAACCCGGCTTCGCTTCGTCGAAAACCGGGTCGCGCGCGGCTCGCACGGGGTGTTTTTCGCCTATCACGGCCCCTTGGCGCTGCTGGATCAGGCGCGCTTTGGCGGCGAGGGGGATGGCTGGGGCGACATGGCGCCGATGGACTACGTCAACAGCCCCGATGCGATTCCGCCTTTCGCGGCAATCCTGGGGCGCTATCTGTCTGATATTGAGTAAAAAAGCCGGGACGCCGTAATTGCGCCCCGGCCATCTGGACCGGCCCACCGGGGACGTTGGCAGACCGACCACAGGCTCCGCAGCATCAGGCAGCGCTGCCGCGGTGCGCTGTTCAGAATGGGGTCAGGCTGCCCGGGGAAGCTCCGCATCCTCGGCGCGCAGCCAGGATTGCAGGGCGTCGGGGCGCGCGAAACGCGTCAAGGCATCCGTCAGAAGGCCGTCGGACAGTTCGTCGAACTCTGCGGTCAGCGGCGCATTGCAACGTGCGGCGACGCGATGGGGGCCTTGGGTGGTGTGAAAGGTGACCAGTGCCTCGAAGCATCCTTCGGCGCAGTTATAGGTGATCTCTCCGATCTGGGTCTTGATATCGGGCATGCTCGTGCCTCCAAAACTTATCCACTTTCTGTTGTGGATAACTTGAGAATAAGCACAAGGTTCCGGTCCGCCAAGGGCGGTCACGCTTTTGTGTTAATAAGCGGTTAAAGGCGCCGAGAGGCGCCTGCGGGTAACCTGACCGGGGCGCGTCGATTCCGCAAGCCGGCTTTGGCGACTTGCGGGCGACCGTTGCAGATTTACACGTTCGCCCGGTTGGCCTGAGGCGAGCGCAGCTCGGCGACGATGTCCAACGCGGCCTGACGGGGGTTTTCGGCGGTGTGGATCGGCCGACCGACGACGATGTGATCAGCCCCGTCGCGCACCGCAATGGCCGGGGTTGCAGTGCGTTTCTGGTCGCCAAGCGCTGCCCCGGCAGGGCGCACGCCCGGCGTGACGATCAGCTTGCCCTCGGCTTGCGGCAGGGCGCGGATCATCGCGGCCTCGTTCGGCGATGCGATGACCCCATCGGCCCCGGCCTCCAAGGCCCGTGCTGCGCGTTCAGTCACCAGATCGGCAATGTCGCCCGGCTTGATCAGCGCGCCATCCAGATCGTCGCGGTCCAGCGAGGTCAGGATCGTCACGGCGAGGATTTTCAGATCCTTGCCGCCCGCGCCCTCCTTTGCGGCCTTGACCACGTAGGGGTCGCCATGGACCGTAAGGAAATCGAGGTCGAACTGGGCGATGCCGCGCACCGCCGCCTCGACCGTGGCGCCGATGTCGAAGAACTTCATGTCGAGAAAGATCTTCTTGCCGTGTTCCTGCTTCAGTTCGTTCGCCAGCGCCAGCCCGCCGCCGGTCAGCATGCCCAGCCCGATCTTGTAGAAGGACACGGCATCCCCGAGTTGGCCCACGAGGTCCAGCCCGGCGATTACGTTGGGCACATCGAGGGCGACAATCAGACGGTCATCGGAGAGCTGGGACATGGGGCTGGCCTTTCGCATGGGATTGTCCCCGGATGCGGGGCCAGCGCGCGAAGGTCAAGCCCCCACGCGTCGCCGCGCCAGCGCCACATGCGCGGGGACTGCGATCCGACGGGTCAATTCGGGCGGCAACACCCCCGGCGCAAATTTCAGCTTGCCGCGGTAATCGGGCACACGGCGCGCCTGCGCGATGGCGGCAGCCAGCAGAAGCAGGCGCGTGCGCGTCTCGTCCATTTCCTGCCTGCGTTCCAATGTCAGCGGGATCTGCATTCTGGTGTCCCCCGCGACGAGGGTAACCGACCCGGTGCAGAGATCCCCATCGAACCCGGTGAATTCGATTTCGGTAATGTACATGTGCAACCCCCTCGCACGGCCCCCAGACGGTAGTCGGCGCGGCTTAAGGAAAGGTGCATTTTGAATAGTGGCAATTTTGCAACATTTGAGACTTGAAGGGGCGGCGCCGCGCGCCCATCTTACCCATGAGGCCCCGCCAAGCCTTGTGTGCCGATGATCGGGCACGAGGCGCTAGGGGTGCTTGAAAGAGGAGAGATATCATGAACTTGGAGAAGTTCACGGAACGCTCGCGCGGGTTCCTTCAGGCTGCGCAGACGATCGCCATGCGGGAAAGCCACCAGAAACTGGCACCCGAGCACCTGCTCAAGGCGCTGATGGATGACGATCAGGGACTTGCATCGAATTTGATCAATGCCGCCGGTGGGCAGGCCGCCCGCGTCGTGCAGGTGCTGGACACCAAGCTGGCGCGCATCCCCAAGGTCTCGGGCGATGCGGGGCAGGTCTACATGGATTCGGCCACTGGCAAAGTGCTGGACGAGGCCGAGAAGCTGGCGACCAAGGCGGGCGACAGCTTTGTCCCGGTCGAACGCATCCTGATGGCACTGGCGATGGTCAAGAGCCCGGCAAAAGAGGCGCTGGATGCGGCGAATGTGACGCCGCAGGCGCTGAACTCGGCCATCAACGACATTCGCAAGGGGCGCACCGCAGACAGTGCCAATGCCGAAGACGGCTATGACGCGCTCAAGAAATACGCACAGGACCTGACGGCCCGCGCCCGCGAGGGCAAGATCGACCCGATCATCGGCCGGGACGAGGAAATCCGTCGTGCCATGCAGGTGCTGTCCCGCCGGACCAAGAATAACCCGGTTCTGATCGGCGAACCCGGCGTGGGTAAGACCGCGATTGCCGAGGGCCTTGCCCTGCGCATCGTCAATGGCGACGTGCCGGAATCCCTGCGCAACAAGAAGCTGCTGGCGCTGGACATGGGCGCGCTGATCGCCGGGGCGAAGTATCGCGGTGAGTTCGAGGAGCGGCTCAAGGCCATCCTGAAAGAGGTCGAGGCCGCTGCTGGTCAGATCATCCTGTTCATCGACGAAATGCACACGCTGGTCGGCGCGGGCAAGGCGGATGGCGCCATGGATGCGTCCAACCTGCTGAAACCGGCGCTTGCGCGCGGGGAACTACACTGTGTCGGCGCGACGACCTTGGACGAATACCGCAAACACGTCGAAAAGGACGCGGCCTTGGCGCGGCGGTTCCAGCCGGTCTTGGTGCAGGAGCCGACGGTCGAGGACACGATCAGCATCCTGCGCGGCATCAAGGAAAAGTACGAACTGCACCACGGCGTGCGGATTTCGGACAGCGCCTTGGTGGCGGCGGCGACTCTGTCGCATCGCTACATCACCGACCGTTTCCTGCCGGACAAGGCCATCGACCTGATGGACGAGGCCGCCAGCCGTCTGCGGATGGAGGTGGATTCCAAGCCCGAGGAATTGGACGCGCTCGACCGCGACATCCTGCAAAAGCAGATCGAGGTCGAGGCGCTGCGTCTGGAAGACGATCAGGCGTCCAAGGACCGGCTGGAAAAGCTGGAAAAGGACTTGGCCGACTTGCAGGAACAAAGCGCCGAGATGACCGCGCAATGGCAGGCCGAGCGTGACAAGCTGGCCAGCGCCCGCGACATCAAGGAGCAGTTGGACAAGGCTCGCGCCGAGCTGGATCAGGCCAAGCGGCAAGGCAATCTGGCGCGTGCCGGGGAACTTTCCTACGGCATCATTCCGGGGCTGGAAAAGCAGTTGTCCGAGGCCGAAGAGACCGACGAGATGATGGTCGAAGAGGCCGTGCGCCCGGATCAGATCGCGTCCGTGGTCGAACGCTGGACAGGTATTCCGGCGGGCAAGATGCTGGAAGGCGAGCGGGACAAGCTGCTGGGCATGGAGGACAACCTGCACCGTCGGGTCGTCGGCCAGAATCAGGCGGTCAAGGCGGTGGCCAATGCCGTCCGTCGCGCCCGTGCCGGTCTGAACGACGAGAACCGGCCTTTGGGCAGCTTCCTGTTCCTCGGGCCGACCGGCGTCGGCAAGACCGAGCTGACCAAGGCCGTGGCCGAGTTCCTGTTCGACGACGACAGTGCGATGGTGCGCATCGACATGTCCGAGTTCATGGAAAAGCACTCGGTCGCGCGTCTGATCGGCGCCCCTCCGGGCTATGTCGGCTATGACGAGGGCGGTGTCCTGACCGAAGCCGTGCGGCGCAGGCCCTATCAGGTCGTGCTGTTCGACGAGGTCGAAAAGGCCCACCCGGATGTGTTCAACGTGCTGTTGCAGGTGCTCGACGATGGTGTGCTGACCGATGGTCAGGGCCGGACCGTGGACTTTAAGCAGACGCTGATCATCCTGACGTCGAACCTTGGGTCGCAGGCTTTGTCGCAGCTGCCCGATGGCGCGGATGCGGCGACGGCCAAGCGGGACGTAATGGATGCGGTGCGGGCCCATTTCCGCCCCGAGTTTCTGAACCGTCTGGACGAGACGATCATCTTTGACCGGCTCAAGCGGGCCGACATGGATGGCATCGTCGATATCCAGCTGTCCCGTCTGCTCAAACGCCTCGCCGCGCGCAAGATCCGGCTGGAGCTGGACGAGGGTGCCAAGCAATGGCTGGCAAACGAGGGTTACGACCCGGTCTATGGCGCACGCCCGCTCAAGCGCGTGATCCAGACCGCGCTGCAGAACCCGCTGGCCGAGATGCTGCTGGCCGGTGATGTGAAGGACGGCGACGTGGTGCCCGTCAGCGCCGGGTCCGAGGGCCTGCTGATCGGCGACCGACTGGGGGCCAGCAACCGGCCCAAGCCAGACGACGCGGTCGTCCACTAACGCAAAAGGGCGGGGATTTCCCCGCCCTTTCTTTTTGTTTGCCGGTTAGGCTCAGAACACGAAATCCGTCGCGTCCAGTTGCGCCGCGTCCGTCCAAGCGACGCGGATCATGTCGCCGCCGCCAAGGTCGATATGCGCCTCGGCCCCGGCCTGCGTGATGGTCAGGTCGGCAAAGCCGGTCACGCCCGCGACGCCGGACAGGTCGATCTGGTCGATGCCATCCTCGAAATCCATGATCGCGTCGGTGCCGGTGCCGGTTTCGAAGACAAACGCATCCGCCCCTGCGCCACCCCAGAGCTGGTCCGCATCGGCGCCGCCATTCAGAATGTCGTCCCCTGCATCGCCATACAGACGGTCCTTGCCCGCGTCGCCGTTGACGACGTCGTTGTCGTCACCGCCCCAGAGCTTGTCGTTGTCATCGCCACCATTGATGGTGTCGTTGCCTTCCATGCCGTTGACCTGATCGCGACCGCCAAGCGCCTCGATCATATCTGCGGCGGCCGTGCCGGTCATGTTGTCCTTGCCGTTGCCGCCCAGCATCGTGGCAGCTTGGGCCGCCAGACCAAAATCCGGGCCGGTCAAATCGCCCGGTGCGACCCCTTGCAGGCTGATCGCAGCCGCGTGGCCGTTGGTGAAGGTCACAAGGGTATCGCTGCCCTGCGCGGTCAGGGTGACCTCGCTCATGTCGTGCACGCCGATGGCGGACAGGTCGATGCTGTCGGTGCCGGGCGTAAAGTCGATCACCGTCAGGAAGGTGGCATTGACGCCCAGTTCGATCACGTCCGCGCCGTCGCCGGTGAGGATCACCGCGTCGCCAACCATTTGGAACACGTCGTCGCCCGCGCCGCCATCCAGAGTGTCGGACCCGGTGCCTCCGTTCAGCGTATCTGCCCCGGCACCGCCGTACAGTTCGTCGTTGTCGCCGCCGCCGTTGAGCATGTCGTTGTCGTCGCCGCCCAGCAGCGTGTCGGCCCCGTTTGCGCCCATCAGCGTATCGTCACCGATGCCGCCCTCGAGGGAGTCGTTGCCGGTGCCACCCGACAGGCTGTCCGCGCCCGCGCCGCCAAGCAAGTTGTCGTCGCCCGCATTCCCGAAGATGTCGTCGTCACCGTCGCCTGCATCCATCGTGTCATTGCCATCGAGCATGTCGAGCACGTCCGCGCCGGCGGTTCCGGTCACGTTGTCCGCATCCTCGGTCACAAGCGGAGGAACCGGCGTCTCGGCAATGGTGATCGAATACCCTTCGGTCGGGCCATTGATGCCCTGCACGGCCAGAGAATACATCTGGGTGTAGAGCGGCGTCACTTCCATCGAGATGGTGTTTCCGTCCACGACCGGGTTCGAGATGGTGGAGAAGCTGTTGTTGATCGTCGAGCCGTCATGCACCACGCCATCGGTGAAGTGATAGCCACCCGAATGGAAGTTCGACGGATTGATGATGATCAGCGAATGAAAGTCAGCGATATCGTCGACCGTCATCGTGATGGTGTAGGTCGTCCCCGCCTCCAGTGTCGGCAGGTTGATGCCATCCTGATGGTCTGTATCGCCAAAGGTGCCGACAAAAGTGTCGTCGAAGCCGATAGTATAGCTGCCTGTCGCATAGGCGTTAATATTGGAGTCGGAGGTTTCAAGAATTGTTGCCATTTGGGGTCCTGCCAAAACTAAAAAAGGGGCGGAGCCCGTGCACGCACAGAGCCTCGCTTGGCAGCAGGTCTAGATGGCAGATTGGGACAATTAACGAAACGTTAAGGTTAATATTTAGGTCATATTTTGTGCAAATGCGGCAGACAGGCCGAACTGCGGCAGGTTCAAGGCAAAACGGCCTGCCCCGAAGGGCAGGCCGCTGCATAAGAAGATCCGGTAGGATCAGGGCATGATCACGCCGTCGATGACGTGGATCACGCCGTTCGAGGCCTCGATGTCGGCCTGAACCACGGTCGCGTCGTTCACCATCACGCCGTTGTCGAGGTCGATGGTCACTTCGGACCCTTCGACGGTCGCGGCCTTCATGTCGTCGGTCAGGTCGGTCGACATGACCTTGCCCGCGATCACGTGGTAGGTCAGGATCGAGGCGAGCTTATCCTTGTTCTCGGGCTTCAGCAGGTCCTCGACGGTGCCCTCGGGCAGAGCGGCAAAGGCTTCGTCCGTCGGGGCGAACACGGTGAACGGACCATCGCCCTTCAGGGTCTCGACCAGACCGGCAGCCTCGGCGGCGGCGAGCAGGGTCTCGAACGTGCCCGCGCCCTTGGCGGTGTCGACGATATCCATGGAATGCCCGCCGGCAAATGCCGACGTGCCCAGCAGGGTGGCGGCGAGGGTGAGGGAAGTCTTGCGAAGCATGGTGTGTCCTCCTGTTGCTTGCGTGATGCAGAGGGTTACGGGGCCCACGCCGCATTGGATCACCGGGGATTTCCGCTGATGTCGCTTGACGAAAAGCGCGGTCTCGCTAAGCCGCGCCCTTTCCATGTTTCCAGTGAAATCAGCGTGATCTCACGTGATCGACCGTGATCAATCCAGCCCAATTGCGGCGCGCGCGATGCCGTCCAGCATCGCCTCGACCTTCTTCATGGCCCCTTCGGGATAGGTGCGGAACCCGATGGTCGTGACGTCGGGCGTTTCGGGTCGCACGATGACGAAAATGTCGTAGGGGCAGAAGACGACATTCATCGGATCGGCCTCCATCACCTCGCGGCTGATCTGCGCCGAGCAGAAGGAATAGATGTCCGCCTCTTGAAACAGCACCACGTCCGAGCCAAGGTCGGCGCGCGTGCGCTCCAGCATGTCACCGGTATGGCTGACATGGTCGATGACCAACCCCGCATCCAGAATCGCGTTTTCGAGGCCAAAGGTGACATCGCCGAAGCTTTGATCCGTGTCATAGGTGATCATGTCCGCCCCGCTGGCCGCACCGGTCAGGCCGATCAGCGCACAGGCGCCCAGAAAAATCTTCATGCCGTTCTCCCTTTCACGAATTTTCCAGAAATGCTGCGCTATCCTGCGTAGTGGTGCACAGTACCTGTCAGAGATTGATTTGCATTGAGACAAATCAACACATTCTGGGGAGTGAATATGGGTTTCGCGATGTCGGCGCTGCAATCATTGGCGCTGTTCTTTGTCTTCCTGATCGGCGCCGTCTCGGCGCTTGCGATCATTTTGTTCGTTGTCGACCGCTTCCAGACGGAGGACGCGATTCGCCGCAACTACCCGGTGATCGGGCGATTCCGGCACCTGTTTTCGACCTTGGGCGAATTCTTTCGACAGTATTTCTTTGCCATGGACCGCGAAGAGATGCCGTTCAACCGGGCGCAGCGCACTTGGGTCGAGGGGGCGGCCAAGGGCGAAAGCAACACGGTCGCCTTCGGGTCGACCCGGAACCTGAACGTGCCTGGCACGCCGATCTTCATGAACGCGGTCTTTCCACCGCTGGATGACCAGTACGGGATGACGGAACCGATGGTGATCGGTCCGACCGCGCGTGAACCCTATGCGGCGCCGTCGATCTTCAACATCTCGGGCATGTCCTACGGTGCCTTGTCCAAACCCGCAGTGCGCGCGCTGGCCCGTGGCGCGAAGGAGGCGGGGATCTGGATGAACACGGGGGAGGGCGGCCTGTCGCCCTACCACCTCGAAGGGGGCTGCGACATCGTCTTTCAGATCGGTACCGCAAAATATGGCGTGCGGGACAAGGATGGGAACCTGAGCGACGACAAGCTCAGGCAGGTTGCGGCGCATCCGCAGATCAAGATGTTCGAGATCAAGCTCAGTCAGGGCGCCAAGCCCGGCAAGGGCGGCATCCTGCCCGCCGAAAAGGTGTCCAAGGAGATCGCCGAGATCCGCGGCATCGAAGAGGGCAAGGCCAGCATCTCGCCCAACCGCCATCAGGAGGTGGACGATTTCGGCGACCTGCTCGACCTGATCAAGCATGTCCGCGACGTGACCGGCAAACCCGTCGGGTTCAAGACCTGCATGGGATCGGCCGATCCGTGGTTCGACCTGTTCAAGCTGATCCGCGAGCGCGGCACGGACCATGCGCCCGACTTCATCACCGTCGACGGGGGCGAGGGCGGAACGGGCGCCGCGCCCATGCCGTTGATGGACCTCGTCGGCATGCCCCTGCGCGAGGCGCTGGTGCGGATGGTGGATTTGCGCGACCTTGCGGGGCTTCACGACCGCATCCGCATCATCGCCTCGGGCAAGCTGACACAGCCGGGCGATATTGCATGGGCGATCTGTGCGGGGGCCGATATCGTGACCTCGGCGCGCGGCTTCATGTTTTCGCTCGGCTGCATTCAGGCGCTGAAGTGCAACCGGAACACCTGCCCGACCGGCATCACCACCCACGATCCCCGCCTGCAGAAGGGGCTGGTGGTCGAGGAAAAGTACAAGCGCGTCGCGCGCTACGCCAAGGCCGTCATCAAGGAGGTCGAGACCATCGCCCATTCCGTCGGCGTGGCCGAACCGCGCCTGATGCGGCGCAAGCATGTGCGCTTGGTCAAGGACGACGGCGCCTCCGAACAGATGAGCGTGCTGTACCCGGCGGTGAAACTGGACGGTGATCTGACCGGCGGCCATCACGTGTTCGAAGAGGCGCTGAAACGGATGTAGCGGCGGATTGTTACAGCCCGTGAACACGCATGTGAGAGACTGTGGTTTGGCGCAATGGCCGTCCGGCTTTATCTCTGGAGCAGCCAAACATGGAGGATCACGATGGCGCTGCGCTGGAAGAACGACCTGACCCCTTCGGATGTGACCCCCGAAGCGGTCTTTTTGAACCGCCGTCAGATCCTGGCGGGGATGACCGCCATGGGTGCGGGACTTGGCACCGCCGCCCATGCCCAGGAACTGGAGCCGAACAGCTTCGAGGACATCACCAACTACTGCAACTATTATGAGTTTGGCACCGGCAAGGAAGATCCCGCCCGCTATGCCGGATCGCTGACCACGGAGCCTTGGACGGTGCAAATCGACGGTCTCGTCGAAAAGCCCGGGGACTACGGTCTGAATGACATCCTGTCCCAGATGACGATCGAAGAGCGGATCTACAGGTTCCGCTGTGTCGAGGCATGGTCGATGGTCGTGCCGTGGAACGGCTTCGAACTGGCGGACTTGCTGGACATGGTCGGCGTCAAACCCGAAGCGACCCATGTCGCCTTTGAAACCGTCATGCGCCCCGAGGAAATGCCGGGCCTCCGCTACCCGGTTCTGGACTGGCCCTATGTCGAGGGGCTGCGCCTCGACGAGGCGCGTCATCCGCTGACTTTGATGGCCACTGGTCTGTATGGAAAGCCGCTGCCCAACCAGAACGGCGCGCCGCTGCGTCTGGTCGTGCCGTGGAAATACGGGTTCAAGTCGATCAAGTCGATCGTCCGCATCACCCTGACCGACAGCGAACCGCCGACCTCGTGGAATAAGGCCAATCCCCGCGAATACGGCTTCTATTCCAACGTGAACCCCGAGGTGGACCACCCGCGCTGGTCCCAAGCCACCGAGCGGCCCTTGGGCGGCGGTCTGTTTTCGCGCCGCAAGCCGACGCTGATGTTCAACGGCTATGAAGAGGTCGCCTCTCTGTATGAGGGCATGGACCTGCGGGCGAATTTCTGATGGTCGACCGTCTGAACACGTGGATGCGGCGGGTTCCGACATGGGTCGTCTATGTTTTGCTCGCCGTGCCAGCGCCGTGGCTCTTTTATCTCGGGCTCACGGGTGGTCTCGGTGTCGAGCCGATCAAGGCGTTGGAACATGAATACGGCGAGCTTGCGCTGAAGCTTTTGGTGGTCGGACTGGCGATCACCCCGTTGCGGCGGCTGGTGGGGCTGAACCTGCTCAAGTTCCGGCGCGCCGTGGGGCTCATGTCCTTCTTCTACGTGGCGGCGCATCTGCTTGTCTGGCTGGTTCTGGACGTCCAGCAATTGTCTCTCATCTGGGCCGACATCGTGAAGCGCCCCTATATAACGGTCGGTATGGCGGCGTTCGTGTTGATGATCCCGCTGGCGGTGACCTCCACCAATGGCTGGGTGCGACGCCTCGGCGCCCGATGGAGGCAGTTGCACAAGTTGACGTACTTGGTGGCCAGTCTTGGCGCGTTGCATTTCGTGCTGTTGGCCAAAGGGCTTCAGATCGAGCCGCTGGTATATCTTGTCATCATCCTCGCCCTGCTCGCGCTACGCATGCGACCGCTGTCGCGAGTCAAACTTGCCTGAATCGAAAACCCGGGAGGCGACTCCCGGGTTTTTTGCGACTCGAAGGCCGGGATTCGGGCGATTGGGCCAGCGGAAAAAGGCATCGATTCCACCTCACTTGTATATGAAGTCCATGACGACCCCAGATGTAGGGCTTCGCGATGCTGCAGCGCGGAAGGCTCGGTGATCAAAGGCCAGCTTGGTGGTCGCGGAGGTGTAATTTATGTCGTTTAAAGTCAATGAGTTGCCAGAAAATTCGAGGAAACTGCATTTTTCGTGCGGAAACTGCTTGCGGGTTCTGAACGCTTTCCCTAAATAGCCCCTCACCGGCGGCGCTGACGACACAGGCGGCGCGGCGGGGACGCGAAACGGACCGGATGAGGCGCCAGGGTGGTGCACTGAGGGGAAGGGAAGCAGACATTAGAGGCATGTATCAGGCGGGCGCGCCGTAAAGTTTAGGGCGCTTCGGTCT
>NZ_RCTZ02000015.1 GCF_003667315.2 Tropicibacter alexandrii
TGATCCTGCAGGTAATTCGCCGCATCCGTCTGGTAGAGGTTGGGGTTGGCGTTGCGGCCGTCGCTGTCGGTGACCAGAACCGGCTCGACCGCGTTGCGCCCGTCGAACCGCGCCTTGCCGTCGCGATAGGCCTGCGCGATGCCGTCGGTCAGCATACATTGTGTATTCACGCCCTTCAGCGCCTCGGCCGCCGCAGAGACGAAGGCGTCACCCGCCGCGCCCTTTTCGACCACGGCGATGCCGGGATTGGTGCAGAACTGCCCCGCGCCCATGGTCAGGCTCGCCGCCCAGCCCTCGCCGATCTGCGCGCCGCGCGCACTGGCCGCCTCGGGCAGCAGGAACATCGGGTTGACCGAGCCCAGCTCGCCGAAGAAGGGGATCGGCTCAGGCCGTTGTGCACACAGATCATACAACGCGCGCCCGCCCTTGAGCGATCCGGTGAAGCCCACCGCCTTGATCAGCGGATGCTGCACCAGAGAGGTGCCGACATCGCGCTTGCCACCTTGGATCAGGCTGAAGGTGCCGGGGTGTATACCGCATGTATTCATCGCGGCGAGGATCGCCTCGGCGACGATCTCGCCGGTGCCGGGATGGGCCGAATGGCCCTTGACCACGACGGGACAGCCCGCCGCCAGCGCCGAAGCCGTGTCGCCGCCGGCGGTGGAAAAGGCCAACGGGAAGTTCGACGCGCCGAACACCGCGACCGGGCCGATGGGCCGTTGGATCATCTTGAGATCGGGGCGCGGCAGGGGGGCTCGGTCGGGCAGCGCATCGTCATGACGCCGATCGCGGCAATCGCCCTTGAGGATATGTTCCGCGAACAGGCGCAACTGACCGGTGGTGCGGCCGCGCTCGCCCTGCAGGCGGGCTTCGGGCAGGCCGGTTTCCTGGGTGCCGATCTGGGTGATGGCCTCGGCGCGGGCCTCGATCTCGTCGGCGATGGCGTTGAGGAAGGCGGCGCGTTGTGCACTGGTTGTATACCCGTACTCCCAAAAGGCCTCCTCGGCCTTGGTGACGGCCTGATCGACCAGTTCCGGGGTGCCGATGCTGAAATCATGCGCAGGCCCATGCGCCGGTTCCGAGGCAAAGGTCTGGTCGGACGCGCCCCACTCACCTGCGATCAGGTGGCGGCCGTGGGGGGTGAAGGTCATGCGGTATCCTCTTTCCTGTCGTACAATCGCACCGGCAGGCGGACTGCCGGTGCGATCCTGTTGCCGCGGCCTTTCGACCTTATTCGCAGGCGAAACTCGAGGCCTGCGCAGCGTCACCACCTTGGTAGCGGGCGATGGTCGGATAGGGGCACAGCGGCCGCGAAATGTCGCCAAGGGCGTCCTGCCCTTCGGCGTTTGCATCGGTCACATGCGCCTCTATCGCGCCGGGTGCCTCGCCGTTTTCCACCCAGTTCACCAACGGGGTCAGCATGTCGAATCCGTCCGTCGACGGCCCTCCCGCCCCGTGCGGCATCCCGGGGATGCGATAGAACACGGCAAAGCGTTCGGCCTCGTCATCGTTGTTCAGGTCAAGCCTTTCATACCAACTCGTCGTGTCCAAGACCGAAAAGACCGGATCTGCATTTCCGTGCAGGATCAACATCTTGCCCCCGGCCTCGCGGAACTCGGCCAGTTCCGGTTCACCCACCCCCGGCGGCGTCATCACCTCCATCGCGCTTTCGACAAACGTGTCATCGGTGGCAAAGATCTGGCTCGCCTCGGCTTGGATATCGAAATCCAGAAGGAACTGTTCCAGCGCCTCCGGGCTTCCCGCGACCTCTGTTGGCGGCGTGGTGAAGATCTGCGCAAGCGATGCGGCCCCCATCACCGCAATGATCGGCTTGTTGCCCCAAGGCGGAATCGGGCTTTCGATTTTCCAGAACCGCCAGTTGCCCGACGCAATGCCCGGGTCCCACGCCCAGTCGGCATAAAGCGGCTCGCCATCCTCGTCGAGGGGGCCGGTAAAGATTATATACAACGCGTTCACCTGCGCTTCGGTCAGGCAGCCGCTGCTTTGTTCGGCGCATTGCACCATCGAGGGGTCGAAGCTGGCAAGGCAGCCGTTCACATCGTAGACCAGCCCGTCCTCGAGACCGTCGAGACCGTCACATGTCTGGCGGATGCGGTCGGCCACCAAGTTCAGGTCATCGCGGGTGAAGGCGGTCTTCAGATCACCGGAGACACCGTGAAAGGCCTGCACGTCCAGCGCGTGTTGCAGTGCCGCGCGGGGCAGGTTGAAACCGGGATAGCCGATCAGCAAACCGTCGAAGGCATCGGGCATCCGCGCCGCCGCGACCATGGCATGCCGCCCGCCATTCGATCCGCCAATACCGTATGTATACAATATCTGCTGACCGTAGAACGTCTCGGTCAGGCCGGTCGCCACCGGGTGCAGATCGCGCACCGCCGTGTAGCCATAGGCAGCCCGCGCCTGCGGATCGAAGCCGAAGCGCGCGCCACCGGCCAAGCCTGCCTCGCCAAAGGCGGCGCCGTCATGGCCCGCATCGGACGACACGACCGCGTAGCCGCGCGCCAGCGCCGTGTCGTCCTTGAGCCCGGACAGCAGGGGGCCGAAGGCGGGTTTCACCTCGCCGTCATTGCCGCCGTTGAACTGGTGCACGAACCGACCGTTCCATTCGTCTGGCAGACGCAGCTCGAACCGCAGGGCATAGGCCATGCCATCCACGCCCTCGCGTTCGTTCATCACCCCGGTGATCCGGCAATGCTCCCGCGGGCTTTCATCGCCTTTGGCGACCTGTTCGGCGCCCGTCAATCGGACACCGTCCGGCACTTGCAGATCGGTGGTGCAAGCGGCGAAGCCGGGTCCGGCCAGCAAGACCGCCGCGAGGCCTGTCAATATGCGCATCTCTCCCTCCCTGTGGGCTTGTCCCGTTCAGCTTTCCCCCATTGGGCGAAATTCTCAAGGTCTTGTTCACCTTTGGCAGAAGGTCTTGGGGTCATGCACCTGCGTCTGACACCCGTCGTACCGGGAGAAGGGTGTTGCGGTCGGTGCGAATTCCTTGCAACCCTGACCGCCAAAGTTTCGAGGAAGGACACGCGATGGAACGTTGCTTGAACCAGTTGCCGGGGTGCTCGTCCTGATGGCGCGCGACGTGGACATGGACGGGCTTCTTGCCGAAGCCCTGACGCTGCTGGATGCGCCGGGGCGGACATTTCTGGCCATCGCAGGCGCGCCCGGTTCGGGCAAGAGCACCACGGTCGAAACCCTGCATGATCGGCTGAATGCTGCGCGCCCCGGCCTGACGGCCATCCTGCCGATGGACGGGTTTCACTATGACGACGCGGTGCTGCACGCGATGAACCGCCGCCCATGGAAAGGCGCGCCGGACACGTTCGACGTGGGCGGGCTGGCCTCGGTACTGGCGCGGCTGCGCAAGGCGGATGACACCGTTGCGGTGCCGGTCTTTGACCGCGATCTGGAAATCTCGCGCGGGTCGGCGCGGCTGATCGATACGCAGGCGCGGCTGATCCTCGTCGAGGGCAATTACCTGCTTCTGGATCAGGCCCCTTGGGACCAGCTTGCCCCGCTGTTCGACAAGACGGTGATGATCGCGGTGCCCGAATCCGTTCTGGCCGAACGGCTGCGCGCCCGGTGGGTGCATTACAAGCTGTCCAACGACGAGATCGTGCAAAAGCTGGAGGATAACGACCTGCCAAACGGGCGCACGGTCCGCGACCGAAGCCGGGACCCGGATTTCATCCTGCATCAATGAGGGGCCGTCACGGCCCCTTTTCCTCGACCGGCTAACAGCACCTTCCGCCCCGCGCCCGGAGGCAGCTTTCGCACTGGCATCGGAATTTCCGGTTGTCAGGGTCGCGATGCTCTGGCATGGTTTTAGAATTCAATTCCACATAGTGGAAATAAGGGAGGAAGCCGATGAAGACCGTGATGCAAAATGTGCTGCTGGCAACGTTTCTGGCCGGCGCGTCCGTGGCGCAGGCCGAGACGACGCTGATCTTTGGCGAGGCGGGCCCGAACCGGGGCGCCCGTGCCGAGGCGCTGAACTGGTTCACCGAAAAGGCCACCGAATTGTCGGGCGGCGAGCTGCAATTCGACACGCAATGGGGCGGCGCGCTGTTCAAGGCTGGCGCGGCGCTGAGCGGCGTGGCCGACGGCGTGGCCGATCTGGGCACCGTGATCAGCGTCTATTTCCCGCAGGAAATGGTCGCCTATGGCATCGCCGACCTGCCGCTTCAGAACGACGATGCATGGGTCGGGATGAAGGCCACCGACGAGCTGATGCGCAACAACGACCAGATCGCTGCCAGCCTTGCCGATCTGAACCTCGTCTATCTGGGCACCTTCACCACCTCGGCGGTGCATATCGGCTGCAAGGATGCCGCGATCCGCAGCGCCGATGACATTTCCGGGCTGAAAGTCCGTGGCGTCGGCGCCTATGGCAAGGCGTTCCAGGATCTGGGCGCGAACATGGTGCCGATGTCGGTCTATGACGCCTATCAGGGGCTGGATTCCGGCCTGCTGGATTGCTCGCAGGGCTACAGCTATGCCACCGCCGCGCTGAAGCAGCACGAGGTGATCGACAGCTACACCCTGCTGAACTGGGGGCAGGTCGGCGCGCTGGGGATCGTCATGAACAAGGATGCCTTCGACGTGCTGTCAGAGTCCGAACAGCAGGCGTTGCTGGATGCGGGCGCGGGTCTGCCGGATGTGCTGGGCCAGTTGATCACCGCCGACAACGACAAGGCCATCGAGACGATGAAGGCCGCCGGTGTCGAGGTGATCGAGCTGCCCGAGGCCGAGCGCGCCAAGCTGGTCGAAGCCGGTGCGCCCTATGTCGAGGCTTGGGTCGAACAGGCCAGCGCCGCCGGTCTGGACGGCGCGACCCTGCTGGACGAGTACAAAGCGCTGATCGCCAAGTACGAGACCGAGGTCGCCGACAAGGGCTATCCCTGGACCCGCTAAGCTGACCTGAACGGGGTCGGCTCTGGCCGGCCCCACCTTCCCGAACACTCCAGGAGGGGCGCCATGCTTCGCCGGATCGAGCGTTTGCTCGTCGATCTTTCCATTGCCGCGGTGGCGGGCCTGTGCGGGCTGATCACCCTCAACGTCGCCCTGCGCGCGCTGTTCAACGGCGGCGTGCCGGACAGCACCACGCTGGTGGCCGAGCTGATGATCGCCGCCGTGGTCCTGCCGATGGCCGCCGCAACGACCCAGCGTGCCCATATCGCGGTGGACCTGATCGCAAAGCGCCTGCCGCGTCGCGTCGGCGACGGGCTGATCATCTTTGGCTCGATCTTCGGCCTGATCGCGCTGTCGCCGTTGATCTGGGCGGGCACGCGCGAGGTTCTGGGCGTGATCGAGAAGGGATCGTTCTTCTATGGCGAATTGCAACTGCCGAAATGGCCGGGCCGCGTGCTGTTTTTGATCGGGATGGCAATCTGCTGGCTGCGCCTGCTGGTGATGGTCATCCGCGACATCCGCACCCTGCGCGCAGGCGGCAGCCTGAGCGACGACCACCCGGAGGAGGCCGCCTGATGGACGGAACGCTGATCGGCCTCGTGGCCTTTGCCGCCCTGATCGTCCTGCTGGGCGCGCGCGTGCCCATCGCCTTTGCGCTGGCCGGGGTGGCGACGCTGGGCACCTTCGTGATGTTCGCCTTCCGCACCGGGGCCTTCAACCCGGACCGGGCGATCCGGCCCACCGCGTCGATGGTGTTTTCCAACAGCTTCGACCTGATCCACAGCTACGACCTGTCGATGATCCCGCTTTTCGTTGCGCTGGGACACATCGCCTACCGGGCCGAGATCACCACCCGCATCTACTACGCCGCGCGGGTCTGGCTGTCTGCCATTCCCGGTGGCGTCGCCATGGCCAGCGTGATGGGCTGCGGCGGGTTCTCGGCGATCACCGGATCGTCCATCGCCTGCGCCTCGACCATGGGGCGGATCTGCACCCCCGAGATGCTGAACATGGGCTATGACAAGCGTCTTGCCACCGCCTCCGTCGCCGCCGGAGGGACGCTGGGCAGCCTGATCCCGCCCTCGGTGCTGTTCATCATCTACGGCATCTTCACCGAGACCTCGATCTCGCAGCTGTTCCTTGCCGGTATCCTGCCAGGGCTGATCTCGCTACTGGGGTTTTTGCTGGTGATCTGGCTTTGGGTGCGGCGCGATCCGTCCGCCGCGCCGACCCGCCCCGATGACCTGACGACCCGCCAGCGCCTGCAGGCAGCGCTGGATGCGTGGCCCGCCGCGCTGCTGTTCGTGATCATCGTCGGCGGCATCTATGGCGGCATCTTCACCGCGACCGAAGCCGCCGCCGTCTGTGTCTCGGCCACCTTGCTGATCGGCTTTGCCCAGCGGCGGCTGACCGTCGCTGCGGTGATCGAGTCGCTGCGGGAAACCGTCATTCAGACCACCTCGATCTTCATCATCGCTGCCGGGGCCAAGATCTTTGTCGCGTTCATCGCGCTGACCGGCGTGGCGGGCGACATCGTCGCGGCGGTTCAGGCCGCCGATCTGAACGTGGTCTTGCTGATGCTGGCCATCGCCGCAATCTACCTTGCGCTGGGGATGTTCCTCGACCCGATCGGGATCATGGTGCTGACCCTGCCGCTGCTGGTGCCGCTGGTCGAAGGCTATGGCCTCGACCTGATCTGGTTCGGCGTGGTGGTCATCAAGCTGCTGGAAATCGGCCTGATCACCCCGCCCGTCGGCCTGAACGTCTTCGTCATTTCGTCCGTCGTCGGCAAGGAAGTCCCCATCGACCGCATCTTTTCCGGCATCCTGCGGTTCCTGTCGGTGGACGTGATCGTGCTGGCCCTCATCATGGCCTTCCCGATACTGTCGCTGCTGATCCCGAATTCGATGTGAGGCAGATGATGCAAGACCACCCCGACGCCAAGGACCGCCGCTTTGCCACCACGTTGGCCCGTGGGCTGGCGGTCCTGCGCGCCTTTCGCGCCTCTGATGACGGGCTTGGCAATGCCGACATCGCCGAGCGCACCGGCCTGCCGAAAAGCACGGTCTCGCGGCTGACCTTCACGCTGCAAAGCCTTGGGTACCTGACCCATGCCCGGCGCCATGACCGCTATCGGCCCGGGCCCGCGCTGCTGGCGCTGGGGAACGTGGCGCAGGCATCGATTTCCTTCGTCGACCTGTCCGCGCCGATCATGCAACGGCTGGCGGATGAAACCGGGACGCTGTCGCTGCTGCTGGTGCGCGACGATACCAAGCTGCTGATCGTGCGCACATGGCGACCGCGCGGGGTGTCGTCGCTGTGGCTGGAGGTCGGGCACAGGCTGCCCTTCGTCGGGACCTCGTCCGGCCATGCCATGCTGGCCGCGATGTCCGACGACCAGTTCGCCACGCTGTCCGATGGCATGGTCGGTGCCTCTGCTGCGCGACAGGCGGCCTATGGCCAGCTGATCACCCGTGGCTTCGCCATCACCCCGCCCGATCAGTATTACGCCGCCAATATCCATGCCGTTTCAAAGCCCTTCTTTGCCCGCGACCTTGCAGAGCCGGTCGTGTTCACCTGCGGGGCCATGCCGCAGGACCTGTCCGTCGAACGGATGGAAACCGAGGTCGGGCCGAAACTGAACGACGCCGTGAAAGAATTGGAACGCATCATGGGGCAGCCCGCCTCGATCACGATGCGCACCTGAAAGGAGACCCATGTCAGACCCAGTCCGCTATGAACGCGAGGGCGAGATTGCCCTGATCGTCATCGCCAACCCGCCGGTCAACGCGCTGGGACAGGCGGTGCGGCAAGGCCTGTGGGGGGCCATCGACCGTTTTGCGCAGGACGATGCGCGCATCGCCGTCATCCTCGGCGAGGGCAAACTGTTCCTTGGCGGCGCGGATATATCCGAGTTCGGCAAGCCGATGACGGAACCCTTCCTGCCCGATCTGTGCACCCATATCGAAGGCTGCACCAAACCCGTTGTCGCCGCCATTCATGGCCCGGCGCTGGGGGGCGGCTGCGAGGTCGCCTTGGGCGCGCATTACCGGCTGGCCATGCAGGGCGCGCGGCTGGGCTTTCCCGAGGTGCATCTCGGCCTGATCCCCGGCGCGGGTGGCTCGCAACGCATGCCGCGTCTGACCGGCATTGGCCCCGCCATCGACATGATGGCGGCTGGCGGGTCGGTCACCGCCGAAAAGGCGCTGGCCATCGGCCTTGTGGACCGTGTCGCGACCGGCGAAGTGCGCGCCGCAGGGATCGCCTATGCGCAGGACCTGCTGGAGGACGCAGCACCTGTGCGCCGTACCGGCGACCTGCCCCGCCCCGCCTTCGACGCGGCGACCTTTGACGAGGCCCGCGCGCTCTGGACGAAGAAGGCGCGCGGCGAGGTTGCACCGCTTGTGGCCATCGACGCCGTCGAGGTCGCCACAAGGATGGACCTGGACGCGGGCATCGCCGAGGAACGCCGCCTGTTCTTCAAGCTGATGGAGACGCCGCAGCGCGCAGGCATGATCCATGCCTTCTTCAACGACCGCAGGGTGTCGAAACTGCCCGAACTGGCGGGCATTGCCCCCCGTGAGGTGAGCCACGTCGGCGTGATCGGCGGCGGCACCATGGGCGCGGGCATCGCCACGGCCTGTCTGCTGGCCGGCCTGACCGTGACCTTGGTGGAGCGCGATGACCAAGCGGCTGACAAGGCGCGCGCCACGATCACCGGCAATCTCGACGCCGCCGTGAAACGTGGCAAGCTCGACGACCGGGATACCGCGCTGGCCCGTCTGCGCACCGTGACCGACTATGCCGAGCTGCGCGACGCGGATCTCGCCATCGAAGCGGTGTTCGAGGATATGGACGTGAAGAAGGACGTGTTCGCCCGGCTCGACGCGGTCCTGAAGCCCGGTGCCATCCTCGCCACCAACACCTCTTATCTGGATGTGAACGAGATCGCGCAGGCCACCGGCCGCTCCGGCGACGTGATCGGGCTGCACTTCTTCAGCCCTGCGCATGTCATGAAGCTGCTCGAAGTCGTCGTTGCCGACGCCACCGCGCCGGACGTCACCGCCACCGCCTTTGCGCTGGCAAAGCGGCTGGGCAAGACGGCGGTCAAGGCCGGTGTCTGCGATGGCTTCATCGGCAACCGCATCCTCGCCACCTATCGCGGCGCGGCGGATCGGATGATCCTCGACGGGGCCTCGCCATGGGAGATCGACGCCGCGATCAAGGCGTTCGGCCTGCCGATGGGCCCGTTCGAGATGGGCGATCTGGCGGGGCTGGACATCGGATTTTTGACGCGCCAGCGCAAGGCGGCCACGCGCGACCCGCGCGACGTGGTGCCGACATGGGCCGACGACATGGTTCACAAGGGCTGGCTGGGGCAGAAGACCGGCACGGGCTACTATGTCTACGAGGGCCGCAAGGGCATCCCGAACGAGGCCATCCTACCCCTGATCGAGGCCGCGCGCGGCGACCGCCCGCAGCAGACCTTCACGCCCGAAGACATCCAGCGCCGCTACATGGCCGCCATGGTCAACGAGGCCGCCAAGGTCGTGGGTGACGGCATCGCCGCGCGCCCGCTCGATGTGGATGTGACGCTGCTTTACGGCTACGGCTTCCCGCGCTGGCGCGGCGGACCGATGCACTGGGCCGACACGGTCGGCCTGCCCGCCCTGCTCGATGACATCAAGTCATGGGCACAAACCGATCCGTATTTCTGGACGCCCGCACCGCTGTTGGAGCAGCTGGTGGCCGAGGGGCGTCAATTCGCCGATCTCAACACATAAGGGGCCAAACGCATGGACCTGAGCTTTACGCCTGACCAACAGGCCTTTCGCGCGGAGTTGCGCGCCTTCCTGAACGAAAACCTGCCTGCGCGCCTGTCCGACAAGGTGCGCCGGGGCCTGCGCCTGACCAAGCAGGATTACGAGGACTGGCATGCCATCCTCAACGCCCGTGGCTGGCTGGGCGTGAACTGGCCGGTCGAGCATGGCGGCACCGGCTGGGACGCCGTGCAGCGCCATATCTTCGAGGAAGAAACCACCGCCGCGCACGCCCCGCGCATCGTGCCGTTTGGCATCGCCATGCTGGGGCCGGTGCTGATGGCCTTTGGCAATGACGCGCAAAAGGCGCATTACCTGCCGCGCATCCTGAACGGCGACGACTGGTGGTGTCAGGGCTATTCCGAACCCGGCGCCGGGTCCGATCTGGCCAATGTCCAGACGACCGCCATGCGTGACGGCGACCATTACGTGGTCAACGGCCAGAAGACTTGGACGACGCTGGGCCAGCACGCCAACATGATCTTCTGCCTCGTGCGCACCTCGAAAGAGGGCAAGAAGCAAGAGGGCATCTCGTTCCTGCTGATCGACATGAATACGCCCGGGGTCGAGGTCCGCCCCATCGTGCTGATCGACGGCGAACCGGAGGTCAACGAGGTCTGGTTCTCGGATGTCCGCGTTCCGGTCGAAAACCTCGTGGGCGAGGAGAACAAGGGCTGGACCTATGCCAAATACCTGCTGACCCATGAACGCACGAATATCGCCGGTGTGGGCTTTGCCCGGGCGGGGCTGTCGGCGCTCAAGCGCATCGCGGGCGAGCAGATGGATGGCGGCAAGCCCCTGATCCAGAACCCGTTCTTTGCCGCCAAGGTGGCGCAGGTGGAAATCGACCTGATGGCCATGGCCACCACCAACCTGCGCACCATCGCCGCCGCCGCTGCGGGGCAGGCGCCGGGGGCGGAATCCTCGATGCTCAAGGTCAAGGGGACGGTGATCCGCCAGACGATCAACGCCCTGACCCGGCAAGCGGTCGGGCCCTATGCGGCGCCCTTCGTATCCGAGGCGCTGGACGAAGGCTCGAACGTGGAACCCGTGGGGCCTGAGGCGGCGATGCCCGCCACGCAGGCCTATTTCAACAACCGCAAGCTTTCGATCTACGGCGGCTCGAACGAGGTGCAGCGGCAGATCATTTCCAAAGCGATCCTGGAGCTCTGACATGGATTTCCGACTGACAGACGAACGCCAGATGTTGCAGGACAGCCTGCGCCGATACCTGACCGACACGGTCACGCCCGACGGCATCGCTGCGGCGACCGATGGCGAGGCGGGCTTTGACCGGACGGTGTGGGACGGGCTTGTCGAGATGGGCGTGCCCGCTGCGCTGTTCCCCGAGGAACAGGGCGGCTTTGGCGGTGCCGGTTTCGACCTGATGGTCGTGTTCGAGGAATTGGGCCGCGCCGGTCTGCCCGCGCCCCTCTTGGAAACGGTTCTGGTCGGGTCCTTGGCCTCGTCCGAGGACCTGATCGCCGGGCAGGTCGCGACGCTCGCCCATGCCGAACCCAGCAGCCGCTATGACCTGTCCCACGTGGAAACCCGCGCCGAGCAAGCGGACGGGGCCTACCAGCTGACGGGCCGAAAGGCGGTGGTGCCCTATGCCAGTGCCACTGAGACCCTTCTGGTCAGCGCCCGGCTGAACGACAAGATCGCCCTGTTCCAAGTCCAGCCCGATGCCGTGCAGATGCGGGACTATCCGCTGAATGGTGGTGGCCGCGCTTCCGAAATCATGCTGGACGGGGCCGCTGCGCAGTTGGTGCAGGAGGACGCGATGGACGCCCTTCACACCGCTTTTGCTCGCGCCACAGCCGCGCAATGTGCCGAGGCGCTGGGTCTGATGGAGGCGATCAAGGCGCTGACCGTCGACTACCTGCGCAACCGCAAGCAATTCGGCCAGCCCATCGGCAAGTTTCAGGCCCTGCAACATCGCATGGCCGATGTGCTGATCGAGATCGAACAGGCGCGCAGCGCGGTCATCAACCTGTGCGGCCATCTCGACGGGCCGGAGCGTGACCTGCATGTGTCCGCGACCAAGAACCTGATCGGGCGCACCGCCAAGCTGGTGGTCGAGGAGTCGATCCAGATGCATGGCGGCATCGGCATGACGCAGGAATACGCGCTGGGGCATCTGGCCAAGCGGCTGACCATGGTCGATCATCGCTTTGGCGATGCCGACCACCATCTCGAACGCTTCATCCGGCTGGCCGCCGCATGACCGAGACGATCCGCAACGAGACCGGGGCGCAACGCAGTCTGGGCTACATCATCGAAATCGGTCACCCCGACGGCACGGCGCGCTGCATCCTCGACGTGACCGAGGCGCATGGCAACCGCCACGGCGTGCTGCATGGCGGGCTGGCGGCGGTGCTGCTGGACAATGCGATGGGGGCGACCTCGTCGCTGACCGTGGACCAGACCGGGCGCGTGCCCTTCCTGACCGTGTCGATGAACACCCAGTTCCTCGCGCCGGCCCATGTCGGCAAGCGTGTCACCGCCTCGGCGCGGGTCACGGGCGGCGGGCGGTCATTGCTGTTTCTCGCCTCCGAACTGGTGGACGAGGACGGACGGCTGATCGCCACTGGCACCGGCGTCTTCAAGCGCGTGCGCATGGAAACAGGGGGCGACGCATGACCGTGACCCGCATTCACGACCTGATCGACAGAACCGCCGCCGAGCGCCCCGACGCCCCCGCGATCAAGGATTGCGACGGGCAAGTCTACACATGGCGCAGCTATGCCGAGCTGACCCACCGCGCCGCCGACCTTCTGGCGCAACAGGGCGCAGGCCCGGGCGAGCGGGTGCTGGTGGTGGGCGAGAACTGTCTCGCCCTGCCGGTGCTGATCAACGCCGCCTCGCGGATCGGGGCATGGGCGGTGCCGGTCAATGCCCGCATGTCCGGCCCCGAGATCGCGCGGATTGCCGGTCACGCAAGACCCGCACTGACGATCTATACCAGCCACATCTCGCGCGAGGCGGCCACCCATGCCGGCGATGCCGCGCCCCTCGATGCCGGGTTCGGGGCGCTGCACATGCGCAAGGGTCATCCCGATCCCGAACCGAGCGGGGACGACCCCGACCCGACCGCGATCCTGCTTTATACGACGGGCACGACCGGCGACCCCAAAGGCGTGATGCTAAGCCATGGAAACCTGCTGTTTGCCGCCAAGGCCTCTACCTGGTTGCGCGATCTTGGCCCGCAGGATCATGTCTATGGCGCGCTGCCGCTGACGCATGTGTTCGGCGTGGCCTCGATGCTGATGGCCTCGGCGCATGCGGGGGCGATGGTCGAACTGGCCACGCGCTTTGACCCTGCACGCCTCTACCGCGCCCTGCGCGAGGGGGCCACGGTCATGCCCGCCGTGCCGCAGATGCACGCCCTGCTCATGGCCTATGCGGAAACCCAAGGCCATCAGACGCTGGGCGCGGGCCGCCTGCGCTATGTCTCTTCCGGGGCGGCGCCGCTCGACCCCGCGTGGAAGCGCAAGGCCGAAAGTTTCTACGGTCTGCCCTTGCAGAACGGCTATGGCATGACCGAAAGCACAGCCGGGGTTTCCGGCACGCGCAACCCGATCGGCGATGCCGATACCAGCGTCGGCCCGCCCCTGCCCGGCGTCGAGGTTCGGCTGGACCTGACCCTTGGCGCCGACCCGGAAGTGGGCGAGGTGCTGACCCGCGGCCCCCATGTGATGAAGGGCTATTTCCGCAACCCGGAAGCCACCGCCCGCACCGTGCAGGACGGCTGGCTGCGCACCGGCGATCTGGGCCGGATCGACGCGCAAGGGCGGCTGCACATCGTCGGCCGCGCCAAGGAGTTGATCATTCGCGGCGGCTTCAACGTGTATCCGCCCGAGGTCGAGGCGGCGCTGAATGACCACCCGGCTGTCGTGCAATCGGCGGTGATCGGTCGGCCCGTCGGCGGTGACGAGCAGGTTCTGGCCTTCGTGCAACTGCGCGTGCCCGGCAGCGTCGGCCTCGCTGAACTGTCCGATTTCGCCGCCCGCAGCCTGAGCGGGTACAAGCGCCCCAGCCGGATCGTTCTGGTCGATGCCCTGCCCGCTGCTGCCACCGGCAAGATCCTAAAGCACCGTCTCCTGTCGGAATTCGCCGACCTGCTCGGGGAGGAAGACGCCGGCGCAATCTGACCCGATCCGCGTCCCGGCACGAAGCCGACGGGGCCGCGTGCGCCCGTCGGCTCAGGGGCGGCAGACGGCTGGCGCGGGCTGCGTACAAGAAATTCTGGTATATTAGTTGACCCAATGACACAATCTGGTCTTTCCTGAGTTTCAAGGCTACATGCAGTGCGACCACGATTTGGAGGGGGCGATGCCTGCGGGGGAGAATTCGAATCTACTGGCAGGGTTCTTGGCGGCCGACACGGCCTCGGGCCAAAGCGCCTCGGCGCGGGTCTATGACGACCTGCGGCAGCGGATCATCGACCTTGACCTGCCCCCGGACACCGTGCTGGTCCGCAACGACCTGACCGCCGCCTATGGCGTCAGCCAGACGCCTGTGCGCGAGGCCCTGCAAAAGCTGGAGCAGGACGGGCTGGTCCGGATTTACCCCCAGTCACGCACCGTCGTGGCGCGGATCAACGAACAGCAGTTGCGCGAAAGCCAGTTCATGCGCGTCGCCATCGAAACCGAAGTCGTACGGCGGCTGGCCGCCGAACATGACGAGGCCCTGCTGGCGCGCATCCGGTCCTTGGTCAAGATGCAAGAGGCCGTGCTGGACGACCCGTCGCAAATGCAGCTGTTTTCCAGCCTCGACCGGGCCTTTCACGCCACCCTGTTCGACGCGCTGAACCTGCAAGGCTTGCATACGATGCTGGCCCGTCGGCTGGGGCATCTGGCGCGCTGTCAGGCTCTGGAACTGCCGCGCACGGGCAAGATGCAACAGATCGTCGAGGATCACAGCGCCATCGTGGCGGGGATCGCCGCGCGCGACCCGGAAATGGCCGTCGATGCGATGCGCCGCCACCTGACCGGGACGATCACCCGGATCGGCGTGCTGCGCGCGGAATTTCCCGACTACTTCTCGGCCTGACCCCATTTGGCAAGGGCCTGCGCCAACTCGGGGTGGTCCTTGGCATAGGTGTCCAGCGGGATGTCCTGCGCGGCGGCCTCCCACGCTTGCCGATTGGCACGAACGCCCGCCGCCATGCCACCGGGATGGCCATGCACCCCGCCCCCCGCCAGATACATCAGGTCCGTCGACCGCACCGCCTGATAGGTGTCATAGGCCTGCCCACCCCATTGCCCGGAACACACGACCGGCAAGGGGCAATCCGCATCGGCAAACAACGGCTCGGTCACGTCATGGAAACTGCGGACGAAGCTTTCATCGCTTTCCCAGTATTTCGCGCGGATGCCGTTGATCTGGAACTGGTCGACCCCCAGCAGGCGCCAGATCTTTTGATAGGCGCGGAATTCCATCCCCAGACCGGGGTGGCGGGTCAGGATATCCCAGCCGTTGCGATGCGCGTGCAGGCACAGGGCCGAGCGTTTGCGCAAGAAGCTCATCCCGCCATAGCCGATCGAGTTGATGTTGATCACCGCCGCGTTGCCGCCAGCCTCGGCGACGATATCGTGGTTGCGCATCATGGTGTCCGGGTCGGCGCTGGAGATGCCAAAGGCATACATCACCCGCTTGCCCGTCTTTTGCCGATGCGCCTCGATCACCGGCATGATCGCCGCAACCCGGGCCGCCAAGGGCGAATAGCCCGGCGACATCAGCTTTTCATCATCCTTGATGAAATCCACGCCCGCCTCGCACAACTGGCGGACCACCTCCGCCGTTTCCTCGGGCAGCAGGCCGAGCGATGGCTTGATGATCGAGGCGATCATGACGCCTTGCGACACGCCCATCAGGTCGCGCGAGCCCGCGATGCCGAATTGCGGGCCAGGATGGCACCGATACGCCTCCGGCAGGTCGATATCCATGACCCGCACGCCGGACAGGCCGCGCACCGCGTAGACGCCACCGATGCAGATGGTCTGCAAGGCTGCAAGGTCCGTGCCCACCGCCTCCAACGGGTAGGAGATCACCACATCCGCCCGGCTCACCGACCCCTGCCCCGGCAAGGACGGCGTGTCCTGTGGCGGCAGGTCGGTGATCTGCTCGACCCGCGCGGCGCAGCGGGCCTTGACCTCGGCGGTTTCACCCGGAAGCTCGGTGAAGGTGCCGGTGGACTGGTCCGAGGCGATCTTGGCCGCCAAAGCGCCCATGTCGCCGGTGGTTTCCAACCTGTAGGTGACGCGGATCGTGCTGGACATGGGGCCTCCGGTTCTGTCACGGTACAGTAATGCTCATCATACCACTTTGACAACGAGGCCCGAGATGAAAATCGCCGTGATCGGCTGTGGTTTCTTTGCCCGCAACCAGATGCACGCCTGGCAGGATATCGACGGGGTCAAGCTTGTGGCCCTGTGCGACCGCGACGCGGGGCGGCTGGCGGACGCGGCGCAGGCCTTTGGCGTGGCGCGCAGCTATACCGATGCAGCGCAGATGCTCGCGGATGGCGGCTTTGACGTGGTCGACATCGCCACGACGGTCGACAGCCACCGCCCGCTGGTCGAGCTGGCCGCCGCCCATGGCGTGCATGTGATCTGCCAGAAACCCTTTGCCCTGACCATGGCCGATGCGCGGGCCATGGTCGCCGCCGTCGAGGCCACGGGCAAGACCCTGATGGTGCATGAGAATTTCCGCTGGCAAAGCGCCATTCGCGCGGCCATCGACGCCGTGCGCGGTGGCGCCATCGGCACGCCGTTCTTTGGCCGGGTGTCCTTCCGGTCGGGCTATGACGTGTTTTCCGGCCAGCCCTATCTGGCCGAGGGCGAACGCTTCATCATCGAGGATCTCGGCATCCATATTCTCGACATTTCCCGCGCGCTGTTCGGCGATGTCGAGCGGATCACGGCCACGACCCGCCGCATCAACCCCGCGATCAAGGGCGAGGACGTGGCCACCATGCTACTGGCGCACAAGGACGGCGTGACCTCGGTGGTGGATTGTTCCTACACGACGCGGCGCACGCCCGAGACCTTCCCCGAAAGCCTGCTGGAAATCGACGGGACTAAGGGCACCTTGCGGCTGGATGCCGGGTATCGGCTGACCGTCGATGGCGTGACGCGCGACGTCTCGCCCCCGGTGCTGGACTGGGCCGAGCGGCCTTGGCACAACATTCAGGAAAGCGTTCTGCTGATCCAACAGCATTTCGTCGACTGCCTGCGCGAGGGGCGGCAACCGGAAACCTCGGGGCAGGACAACCTTCAGACCTTTGCTCTGGTCGAGGCGGCGTATCTGTCGGCCCGAGAGGCGCGCAGCGTTCCCCTGTCGGAGGTCTGACATGCAGCGGATGACCTTCGGCGAGCTGTCTTTCGCGGTGGATGGCGCGGCCCTGCGCCACATCCGCTTTGCCGGGGTCGAGGCGCTTCGGGGCATCGCCCTGCTCAGCCGGGACCGCGACTGGGGCACGATCACGCCGGAGGTCCGGGAAACCGCGCCGCTGCGCTTTGCGATGACCTTCCGCAATGGCGACGCGAGGCTGGAGGCCGAGCTGGCGATCACCTGCTCAGACAGCACCCTGACATTGGAGGCAACAGGCACCGTCACCGGCGCGTTCGAGACCAACCGCACCGGCTTTACCCTGCTGCACCCGGCCCATGTCGCGGGGTGTCGTGCGCGGGTGACCCATTCGGACGGCACGGTCGAGGCCACACAGTTCCCCGAGTTGATCGCCCCTTGGCAGCCGATGATGGACATCACCGTTCTGGAACACGAGGCCGACGGCTTGCGCACCATCTGCCATCTCGAAGGCGACACGTTCGAGATGGAGGATCAGCGGCAATGGGGCGATGCGTCCTTCAAGACCTACAACCGTCCGCTGGCGCTGCCATGGCCGTACCGGCTCGACCCCGGCAGCCGTTTTCACCAGAGGGTGACGGTGCGGTTCGAACGGCTTGGCGCGCCCGCGCAGGCGCGCGAAAGGCCGAACATGCGGCAAGCCGTCTTTCCCGACACCGCCCTTTTGCTGAACGCTTGGGACGCGCCGCAGGTGACGGCGCTGCCGATCCCCGCGCAGCGCCTGTTGTGTCATGTCGATACCAATCGTGACCCGGCCCCGCAGATCGCCGCGCTGGCCGCGCTGCAAGCCCGCCTGCCCGCGCCGATCTACGACCTCGAACTGGTCTGCGCCTTTGCCAAGCCGCCCGAGGTCGAATTGAGCCAGATCGCCGACCTGCTGACGTCCACCGGCTTTCAGCCGGACAGCACGCTGGTCTGCCCAAGCGTGGACCGGCAATCGACCCCGCCCGGCTCTGACTGGCCCGACTGCCCGCCGCTGGACGACATCCACCGGATCGCGCGCAGCCTATTCCCACGCAACGGCGGTGGCATGGTCAGCTTCTTTCCCGAACTGAACCGCAAGCGCCCCCCGATGGAACTTCTGGACTTTGCCGGGCACGGGCTGTGCCCCATCGTGCATGCCGCCGACGATCTGCATGTGATGGAAACGTTGGAGACGATCCCACATATCACCCGCTCGGCGCGGGCGATCCTTGGGGATCGCGGCTATCGCATCGGGCCTTGTACCATCGCCATGCGCCACAACCCCTATGGCGCTCGGACCATCCCCAACCCGGATGGCGCGCATGTGCCGATGGCCGATGACGACCCGCGCCACCGCAGCGCCTTTGGCGCGGCTTATGCCATCGGGCTGGCCACGGCGCTGGCCCCCGCAGGCGTCACGGTCTGGACCCCGGCGGAAATGACCGGCCCGCGCGGCCTGCATCCCGACTGGCCGATCACACAGGCGCTGACCCTGCTCGCCGGATTGGCCGGGCAACAGGTGCATGCGGCAGAGATCGCCCATGGCCTTGCCCGCCTGCATGTGGGCACGACAGAGATCCTCGCAAATCTGACCGAAGGCCCAAACACTGGCCTGCCCGCCTATGGCTGGACTTCGGCCCACAACCCGATATGAAAAGACCGTGACCGCTGACAAGATCATACGCCGCAAGCTGTCGGATCAGGTGCTGGACCGCCTGCGCCAGATGCTGGCCGCGGGCGAGTTGAAACCCGGCGATACCCTGCCCTCGGAACGGGCCTTGATGGAACGCTTCGGCGTGGGCCGCCCCGCCGTGCGCGAGGCGTTGCAATCGCTGCACAACAGCGGGCTGATCACCATCAGCCATGGCGAGCGCAGCCGCGTGAACCGGATCGACGCGACCACGGTGCTGACCCAATCGGACGATCTGGCGCGCATGGTGCTCAGCTCTGCCCCGGACAACCTGAACCACCTGCGCGAGGCACGGCGCATGTTCGAACTGGGCATGGTCCGGCAGGCCGCAGAGCGCGCCACCGACAAGGATGTCTCGGATCTGCGCGCACTGGTCGAGGCGCAGCGCGCGCAGCTGGGTCAGCCCGAGGATTTCATCGCCGCCGACATGGCCTTTCACATCCGGCTGGCCGCGATCACCGGCAACCCGATCATCGAAAGCGTCAGCCGCGCCATGCTGGGCTGGCTGTTCGAATATCACACGACGCTGCTGCACTGGTCCGGAAACGAGGATATCACGCTCGCCGAACATGCCCGCATCGTCGATCGGATCGCCGCGCATGACGGCGACGGCGCGGTGACGGAAATGGCGCGGCACATGGACCGCTCTGCCGAGGCCTTTGGTCAGGCCTGACGCGGGCCGCCGCCTTCCCTGATCCAGCCGAAGAAGTCCTCGGACCCCATCTGCCCGCCCTTCAGCGCGATCTCCAGCCCGTCATGCGGCCCCGCGCCATAGGCGACGTTCAGCGCCGCGCCCGGGATGGTCGGCGCGATGGCCTGCAAGGCCTCCAGCCCCAGCGCCCGCATGCCATGCCCCGAGGTATCCCCGCCCGAGATCACCGCCCGGCGCAGCCCCGTCGCGCGCAGGATGCCATCCAGAATTCGGCCCAGCGCGGTGCCGATCATCCCGTTCGCCTTGGCCATGTCATTGGTCGCGGCGCGCAGATCGGCCACAGCCGGGTCGTCCGGCCCGGTGGCCGAACAGATCAGCGGGCTGAGGCCGCGCCCTGCCGCCGCGATGCCCTCGGCCACGCAGCGCGCGACCTCGGCGCTTTCGTCCTGCAACGCCCGCACCGCATCGAACCGGATCACCGCAAAGCCATGCGCATCGGCCCAGTCGATCTGCCGCGCGGTCGACGGCGAAACCGACCCCGACACAACCGCGATCTGATCGACGCGCCCCGCGCCCTGCGCCACTGGCGCGGCCGGGATCACTCCGGTCTGTTGCCAATGCCGGACCAGCGCGTATTCGACCCCCTGCGAACCGGCGGCAAAGCCCAGCACGTCGCGGTTTTCCCAGATCAGCCGCCCGGCGGCGGCCTCGCTGCCGGGGTCCATGCAATCGACCGACAGGATGCGCGCCTCTTGCGCCAAGGCCTCCTCCAGCGCCGGGCCATGATCGGACCAAAGCGCCTCAAGGTCGATCACCGCGCCCTTGAGGTCCGTCTGCAAGGTCAGATGCGCCAGAAGGTCGCTTTCATCCATCGGCGTGACGGGGTGGCGCGACATGACCGGGTGCCGATCCAGACGGAAGACCCCGTCGAAACTGCCCGCAAAAAGGTGGCCAAAGGCCTGATAGCGCCGCATCTGCGGGGCCGCCACCAGCAAGGGCGCGGCCTTTGCGCCGGTGATCTCCAACCCGATCTCGATTGCCCGGCCGATATTGCCGCTGTCCGGGGCGGAATCGAAGGTCGAGCAGACCTTGTAGTGCAGGATCGGCGCGCCCAGACCGTGCAGGAACCGGAACGGCGCGGGCAGGTGCGCCTCCATCCAGTCGGGGCCATGCGTCCGCGCGGTGGAGGCGATGCCCACCGCCCGACACCCCGCAAACCGCGCCATCATCGCGTCCGAGGGGATATCCGAGAACAGAACTGTCTCGATCCCGGCAAAGGCCAGCACCTCCATCACGGCAGCCGAGCCGGTGAAATCATCGCCATACCACGTGATCAAGCGGGTCATGCCCGGCCCTCGCATTGACTCTTTACCCACATTATTATCTCATCATACCAGTTGAACAAGGCCGAACGGCCAGAGGAGAAAGACGATGACCAATGTGGCCCTGCTGGGTGCCGGCGGCAAGATGGGTGTGCGCCTGTCGACAAACCTTGCCAAGACCGATTTCAAGGTGCGCCATGTCGAAGTGTCCGAAGCCGGGCGCGCCCGCCTGAAAGAGGCCGTCGGCGTCGATTGCGTCGATCTGGATGCCGCGCTGGACGGGGCCGAGGTCGTCGTGCTGGCAGTGCCCGATACGCTGATCGGCAAGGTCGCCAGCGGCATCGTCGACAAGCTTGCCCCCGGAACGATGGTCGTGATCCTCGACGCCGCAGCGCCCCATGCCGGGCACCTGCCCGAACGCGACGACATCACCTATTTCGTCACGCATCCCTGCCACCCAATGATCTTCCACAACGAGGAAACCGAGGCCGCCCGGCTGGATCGTTTCGGCGGCGTCGCCCATCCTCAAGGTGTGGTGAACGCGCTGATGCAGGGCCCCGAGGATCACTACGCGCTCGGCGATGCCATCGCCAAGGCGATCTATGCGCCCGTCCGCACCACCTATCGCGTCACCGTCGAACAGATGGCCTATCTGGAACCCGGCCTGTCGGAAACCGTCTGCGCCTCGCTTCTGGTGGTCATGAAGCAGGCGATGGACGAGGTGGTCGCGCAAGGCGTGTCCGAGGACTGCGCCCGCGACTTCCTGCTGGGTCACATGAACATCCTCGGCGCAGTGATCTTTGGCGTGCAAGAGGGCCAGTTCTCGGATGCCTGCAACAAGGCCATCGAATTCGGCATCCCCGCCCTGATGAAGGACGACTGGAAGCGGGTCTTCGAGCGCGACGAAATCATGGACTCGATCCGCCGGATCACCTGACACGACAGGGCGCGCGACTGGCCAAATCCGGACGCGCGCCGCCCAACAAGGATGACTTTACGTTCACCAGCCGGGTTTTGCCGCGCGTATTCGTGCTGATCGGGTGCAGACTTGCCAGATAGGCACTATAATGGCTCCCATGTACGAAGCATTTGGCAAAGCGAGCGCCCATGAGTGAGATTGCATTTCCGGCGGATGGCAGCGACCATCTCGACCTTCTCCTTGCGACCTCCGAGATCGGGATCTGGGAACTCGACGCCGCAAGTGGCAAGGCGCTGCGCAATCTCCGCCATGACCAGATCTTTGGCCACATGACACCGCTCCCCGACTGGAGCGCGGACATCTTTCTGGCCTATGTCGCCGAAGAGGACCGTGGGCGGGTCAGGCACGCGTTGAACCGGGCGTTGGCCGAAGGTGAGCCTTGGTCCTTCGAAACCCGCATTCGCCGGGCCGACGGGGCCGAGCGGTGGATCAGCGCCAAGGGCATCCCGAAACTCACCGCGACGGGCAAGGTGTCGAAACTGATCGGCCACGTGATCGACATCACCGAGACCAAGCAGAACGAGGACCGGCTGAGACTTCTGTCGAAGGAGTTGAACCACCGCGTGGCGAATACCTTTGCGATCCTGAATTCGATGGTGCGCCACGCCAAGAAGAAATCGACGACCGTCGACGATTTCGCCGCGACCCTGCTGGAACGGCTTGGCGCCCTAGCGCGGGCCAACCGCGTCCTCGTCGCCGCCGAAGCCGAACGGGCGAGCCTGCGGGACATCCTCGAAATGGAGATGAAGGCCTTTGCCGGGTGGGGCGACCGCGTCCGGGTCGATGGCAATCCGAACATCATGTTCTCTGGCGAAGCCTCCGAGGCGTTGGCGATGATCCTGCACGAACTGCTGACCAACGCGGTGAAGCACGGGGCCCTGTCGATGCACGGGGGTTGGGTGGACCTGTCCATTGCCCAGCAGGACGGCGGTCAGGTCCGCCTATGCTGGGCCGAGACGGGCGGTCCGGTGGTGTCGCCGCCCAGCCGGGTCGGTATCGGATCGACGATCCTGCACAACGCGCTGCGCGACCAAGGCACGCTGACGCTCGACTTTGCACCGGACGGACTGGTGTGCGACATCCTCATCAATCACGGGCAAGAGCGCGCCCTGCCCGAGATCGCCGCGCTGGAAACGGGGATACCGCAGGCGGAGCCGTCCCCGGTCGACGATGCGACCTGCGCCGACCTGAGGATCATGGTTGTCGAGGACGACCCGATCATCGGCATGGACATTGCCGAGATCCTGCGTGCGCGGGGGGCCGAGGTGCTTGGCCCGTTCACCACCGTGGCTCAGGCTGTGCAGGCCCTGCGCGACGCCCCCGACATCGTGGTTCTGGACGTGAACCTTGGCCACGAAACGGCGGATGATGTCGCATCGCAACTGTCCCGGACGGCGATCCCCTTCGTCGTTCTGAGCGGCCACATGGACCCCGGCGAACTGGATGTGGTGTTTCAGGACGCGCCGATCATCAGCAAACCCTTCGCCGAAGAAGACCTTGTCCGGCACGTGATCGAGACCGCGCGCGGCTGAGCGGCGGGTTGCCACCCAGCGCAGGACCAGAGGAACATCCTACCGAAGCGCCGCGTTTCCCCGCGAAACGAAAGGCCTGCGACATGACCAAGCTTGCACTCGCCAGCGCAATGGCGCTCTGCGTGACATCGACCTCCCTGCTTGCCAACCCGATGACCCCGCCCGGCGGCATCACCCATGCCGTGCCTCAATCCGGTCAGGTCTGGCTGGCCCAAGGCAATGGCAACGACAAGCTGCGGAAAAAGCCGAAGGGCTCGCCAAGCCAAGGCAGGGCCAATCCGGGTCACGGCAAGCCGGACCATGCCGGAGGGCCAAAACCGGCAGGCAACACGCCGCGCCCCAAAAGCCGTCCGGCCCCGGCGGCCACCCCCGGTCTGGAGAAGCGGGACATGACCCGCATCCTCGGGGCGTCCGCGCTTGTTTGGGCAACGCCGCAGCTTGGCGTCGCGGATCTATCGGCGGACGAGTTGATCACCTATGCCAACTGCCCGCCCGGCCTCGCCAAGAAGGACCCGCCCTGCGTGCCGCCGGGCTTGGCGAAGAAAGGTGTGACCTTTGACGAATGGGCCTCCTACGATCGCGAGGATTACGATGCGCTGTGGACCGAGCGCCGCGAGGAATGGCTGGAGGAACGCGAGGATATTGCCCCCGATCCCGAACGGCTGGTGCTGCAATCCGACCAGATCGCCACCCTGTACGGTCTCGACCCCGCGCCCGAGGGCCAGCAATACGCCTTGATCGACGGCTTGCCGGTGCTGCTGGACGACAAGGACCACGCCGCGCTGCTGCTGGTCAACCAGATCGCGCAGGTGGCCGATCTGGCATCAGACAGCCCCATCGCGCCCACAACCGCGCTGACCCAAGACGAGTTGGTCAATCTCTATCGGTTGCCGCACCTCGATGAGGGCCAGAACTACGCCGTGGTGAACGGGCAACTCGTGCGCTTGGCCGATACGGAATACGAGTTGTTGCAGCTGATCCGGGTAGCGCGCGCAGTTTTCTAGATTGGTGCCGCGCGGCGGTCAGGCCGTGACGCGCCGCACCTCCAGCGGCGCAGCGCCACCGGCGATCTCGAACAGGCGGTCGATATTGGGATGGGCGCCGGGGCGGGCCTTGGCGTCCTCGGTATGCTCGGCGAACACCGCGAGGCCATGGGCGGCGGCCTCTGCGTTCAGCATCCCAAAGCTATCGTGCAAATACTGGTAAACCGCCAGCGAGCCCTGCTTGCCCGGCTGGTTCTCGATCGTCGCGACGGTGTTTCCCGCCGGATCGACAAGCTCGATCCGAACCAAACCGTCGATCGATGGCATTTGTTCTAGGTTTTCCTTGAAAGACGCAGTCGGCCGGATCATCCCGAAATCCCTTTTCCCGTGGTGCGGTCTGGATTTAGCCACTTTCTCCGCCAGCCTCAATGACCCACGGCGTTAAGGCCGAGACAACTATGAACGCCGTAATGACTCCGCGTCGGCGCCCCATCCGTGCCATAGTTGCAACCGAAAGTATGCGTTAACCGTGTGTGGACAGGAGGCAGATATGCCGGGTCTCAAAAGTTATGTTCTGGGTGGCGCAACCTTCGTCTGCGCGCTCGGCATCGGATACGTGATGCAGTACGGCTTCAACGCGCCGCGGGGCAAGGCGCTTGTCGCACCTGCCCAGGTCGAGGTCGTCGAGATCACCGATGTATCCTCTGGCGCTGCGGCGCCGCGACCGGATGTCAGTCTCGTGCCGCGCGGCGCATCGGCGACGCTGTTGCCACAACCCGTCGCCGCGACCGAGGACCTCGATACCTCCAACCTTCCCGCAGGCTTCGGCAAGCCGCGCGCCGAGGCGCCGCGCCCCGCCGCACAGTCGGAGGTCGCCGTCGCGCAGGATTGCAAGGTCACGCTGGATGCCGAACCCGGCGCGGGCGCCATGGTCAACCTGACGCTGAACGCCCCCTGTCACCCGTCGGACCGCGTGACGATCCATCATATGGGCATGATGTTCACCACCGCGACCGACGCGGCAGGCCTGCTGTCGATCCGCGTCCCGGCGCTGGCCGAGCAGGCGGTCATGATCGCCTCGTTCGCGGATGGCACCGGTGCAACGGCCAATGCCGAGGTCAGCTCGCTGGCCTTCTACGACCGGGTCGCCGTCCAATGGCAGGGGCCAGCCGGGTTGCAACTTCACGCACGCGAGTTCACCAGCGGCTATTTCGGTCCGGGCCATATCTGGCACGATGCCACTGGCGACCTCGCCGCCGCCGCAATCGGCGAAGGCGGCTTTCTCGTCCGGCTTGGCAATGCCGCCGCCCCGGAGGCCCGGATGGCCGAGGTCTATACCTTCCCGACCGGCACCGCCAAGCAGGCCGGTGAGGTGCTGTTGACAGTCGAGGCAGAGATCACGCCGCAAAACTGTTCGAAGGCGATCGAGGCGCAGACACTGGAATTGCGCGGCACCCAAGGCATCCGCACCCGTGACCTCGTGGTCGACATGCCCGGCTGCGACACCATCGGTGACTTTCTGGTGTTGAAAAACCTCATCGAAAACCTGACAATCGCCGCCAGATAAACCGAGCTTGGCAGGCCACTCATGACACTCCTGCGTGCGGCGATCTTCGCCGCACTTTGCATTCTGGCCCCCCTTCTGGCCCACGCGCAGGACATCACCCTGCGCTCTCAGGATGGTGGTGTCGAATTGACCGGCACCCTTCTGGGGTTCGACGGCCAGTTCTACCGCATCCAGACCCGTTACGGCGAATTGACGGTCGATGGCTCCGGGGTCAGCTGTGACGGTGTCGGCTGCCCCTCCCTGATCGATTACGTGGCCGAACTGGACATCGTCGGTTCCGCAACCATGGGGCGCATTCTGCTGCCCGCCTTGATCGAAGGTTTTGCCCGGCGCGGCAACATGACCGCCACCCGCGAAGCCGAAGACGACACCCACATCCAGTACACGCTGCGCTCCGGGGACAAGACCGTCGGGCGCTTCTACGTGGCCCTGACCAACACCGATGCTGGCTTTGCCGAGTTGATCGACGACAGGGCGGACATGGTGATGGCGCTGCGCGAAATCACCCCCGAGGAAAATGCCGCCGCACTGGCCGCGGGACTGGGCGACATGACCGGCCCGCACCGCTCGCGCGTGCTGGCGCTGGACGCGATGGTGCCCATCGTCGCGCCCGGCAATCCGGCTGCCAAAATCTCGTTGGCGCAGCTTTCGGGCGTCCTGTCCGGACGTATCGACAACTGGCAGGCCTTGGGTGGTCCCGACGCACCGATCACGCTGCACCTGCGCGAACAAGGGTCGGGCCTTGTGCAAGGCCTCGAACAGCGCCTGATCCGACCGACGCGCGGCACGCTGACCGAAGCCCGGCGCCACGACAGCAATCAAGCCCTGTCCGATGCGGTGGCGCGTGACCCGTTCGGGCTGGGCATTGCCAGCTTTTCCGAGATCGGCAACGCCAAGCCGCTGGTGATCGGCGGGACCTGCGGGTTCAAGCTGAGCGCCGCGCGGCGTTCGATCAAGACCGAGGACTATCCGCTGACGGCGCCGATGTTCCTGTATCTGCCCGCGCGCCGTCTGCCGAAACTGGCGCGCGATTTCCTCGCCTATACGCGCAGCCCGATGGCGCAGATCGTGATCCGCCGCGCCGATTTCGTCGATCAGGCGCCCGAAGAAACTGCAATCGACCTCCAAGGCGACCGCCTCAGCAACGCGGTGCGCGTCGCTGCCGCGGCTGGTGGGCTCGAACAATTGCAGGACATGATCGGCGCCTTGGCGGGCAAGCGTCGCCTGTCCCTGACCTTCCGGTTCGAAGCCGGGTCCTCGCGCCTCGATGCCCAGTCGCGCTCGAATGCCGAGACGCTCGCCCTCGCGCTGGAATCCGGGGCATATGACGGGCGCGTCCTGACATTCGTCGGATTTTCCGATGGGCAAGGGCCCGCCCCGTCGAACCTGTCGATCGCCCGCACCCGCGCAGAGGCGGTGCGCGATGCGGTGCTGGCCGAAGCACAGACCGCCGACCTGTCGCGCATCACGGTCGAGACGCGCGCCTTTGGCGAGGCGATGCCCATGGCCTGCGACGACAGTTCTTGGGGGCGACAGGTCAATCGCCGCGTCGAAATCTGGCTGGACTGATCGGCGCAGCGTGCGGGCCGGGGGTGTAACAGCGCCCCCTCATAGCAGGCCTTCGCTCCGAAAACTCAGTTCCCGCGATTTGCCGATCACCAGATGGTCGTGCAGCGTGATGCCCAGCGTGTCCGCCGCCATCTGGATCTGCGACGTCATCTCGATATCCGCCTCGCTGGGCGTCGGGTCGCCGCTGGGATGGTTGTGGACAAGGATCATGGCGCTGGCATTCAATTCGAGCGCGCGTTTGACGACCTCGCGCGGATAGACCGGCACGTGGTCCACCGTGCCCTTCGACTGCGCCTCGTCGGCAATCAGGACGTTCTTGCGATCCAGATAAAGAACCCGGAACTGCTCGATATCGCGATGGGCCATGGCGGTCTGACAATAATCCAGCAGCGCATCCCAGGAACTGACCACATGTTTGTTCAGGACCTTGGACCGCGCCAGCCGATGTGCGGCGGCCTCGATGATCTTCAATTCCGTGACGACGGCATCGCCCACGCCCTTCATCTCGGCCAACCGGGCCACAGGAGCAGAGAGGACGCCATTGAAGTCGCCGAACCGGTCCAGCAATTCCCGCGCGAGCGGCTTGACATCGCGCCGCGGGATGGCCCGGAACAGGACCAGTTCGAGCATCTCGTAATCCGGCAGCGCATCCGGCCCGCCCACAAGGAAGCGTTCGCGCAGGCGCGCACGGTGATCCTTGATGTAAGAGGGCAGCTTGTCACTGGACGGCAAGGGCGCTGTCTCGGCCTCGTCAAAGGCAAAGAGCGCGGCTTGCGAGTCGGAGAAGTGGGGGCCTCTGGTCATGGCCAGAGCATCGGGGGAAAGTGGTGAAGATTTGGTAAACCCCGGACCATAAGGGCCCGGGGTCTTGCCGGTGATCTCCCCAAACGCTCCCCCGGAGCGTCTGCCGGGCCTGACGGCCCGGTGTGGGACATCACCCCTTCATGCTATCCCAGAAGCCTTTGACAGACTTGAAGAAACTCGAGCTTTCCGGGTTGTTGTCCTCGGCGAGGCTTTCGAATTCCTTCAGCAGTTCCTTCTGGCGCGAGGTCAGGTTGACCGGGGTTTCCACCGCAAGTTCGATGAACATGTCCCCCGTGCCGCCACCGCGCAGCGCAGGCATGCCCTTGCCCCGCAGCCGCATCTGGCGTCCGGTCTGCGACCCCGCCGGAATCTTGACCCGCGACCGGCCACCATCGATGGACGGCACCTCGATATCACCGCCCAGCGCCGCGACAGTCATCGACACCGGCACGCGACAGTGCAGTTCGGTTCCGTCCCGCTCAAAGATCTTGTGCGGCTCGACCTCGATGAAGATATACAAGTCACCCGGAGGCCCCCCGCGCATCCCGGCCTCGCCTTCGCCCGCAAGGCGAATGCGCGTACCTGTTTCGACACCGGCAGGAATGTTCACCGACAGCGAGCGATCCTTGTGGACACGCCCTGCGCCCTGACATTTACGGCAAGGGTTCTTGATGATCTGGCCAAGGCCGGAACAGGTCGGACAGGTGCGCTCGACCGTGAAAAAGCCCTGCGTCGCGCGGACCTTGCCCATGCCGGAGCAGGTCGGGCAGGTGGTCGGCTCGGCACCGCCTTCGGCGCCCGATCCGTTACACTCGCCACATTGCACCGAAGTCGGCACGTTGATCGTCTTTTGCATGCCATTATAGGCATCCTCCAGCGTCACCCGCAGGTTGTAGCGCAGGTCGGCCCCGCGTGCGGCGCGCTGACGGCCACCGCCAGCACGCCCCCCGGCAAAGTTGCCGAAGAGGTCGTCGAACACGTCGGAAAACGCGCTGGCGAAATCCGCCTGCCCGCCGCCGAAACCACCACCGGGACGGCCACCGCCGCCACCCATGCCACCTTCGAACGCGGCATGACCAAAGCGGTCATAGGCCGCCTTCTTGTCGGCATCCTTCAGGACGTCGTAGGCCTCGTTCACTTCCTTGAACTGCGCCTCGGCATCGGGGTTGTCGGAATTGCGGTCGGGGTGCAGTTCCTTGGCCTTCTTGCGATAGGCCTTCTTGATCTCGTCGGCAGAGGCCCCCTTGGTCACGCCGAGCAAGTCGTAATAATCACGCTTGGACATATGTGTCCTCCTTGTTCGGATACGTGAAAGGGCCGGCCCGGTGTCCGGACCGGCCCCTTTTCGGTTCCGAAGCTATGGCCTCAGCCACGCTTGTTGTCACCCAGGTCCTCGAAATCGGCGTCGACGATGTCGTCATCTGCCGGACCGGAGGCGGCATCGGCAGCCGACGGCTCGTCACCATCGGAGTCGGCCTGCGCCTTGTAGATCGCCTCGCCCAGACGCATCGCGGCCTCGGTCACGTTCTGGATGCCGGACTTCAGCTTGTCAGCCGTGACGTCGGACTTCTCCAGATCGTCCTTCAGCGCCGCGACAGCCAGTTCGATGGCCTCGACGGTGGACGGGTCGACCTTGTCGCCATGCTCCTCGACCGACTTCTCGGTCGAATGGATGAGGCTTTCGGCCTGGTTCTTCGCCTCGACCAGCTCCTTGCGGGCCTTGTCGGCTTCGGCGTTCTCCTCGGCTTCCTTGACCATCCGTTCGATATCGTCGTCCGACAGACCGCCCGACGCCTGAATGGTGATCTTCTGCTCCTTGTTGGTGCCCTTGTCCTTCGCCGAAACGGACACGATGCCGTTTGCGTCGATGTCAAAGGTCACCTCGATCTGGGGCATGCCACGCGGGGCCGGCGGGATGTCTTCGAGGTTGAACTGGCCCAACATCTTGTTGTCGGCGGCCATTTCGCGCTCACCCTGGAAGACCCGGATCGTCACGGCCGACTGGTTGTCCTCGGCGGTCGAGAAGACCTGAGACTTCTTCGTCGGGATCGTGGTGTTGCGGTCGATCAGGCGGGTGAAGACACCGCCCAGCGTTTCGATCCCCAGCGACAGCGGGGTCACGTCCAGCAGAACCACGTCCTTGACGTCGCCTTGCAGAACACCGGCCTGAATGGCGGCACCCATGGCCACGACCTCGTCCGGGTTCACACCCTTGTGCGGCTCCTTGCCGAAGAACTTGGTCACTTCCTCGATGACCTTCGGCATCCGGGTCTGACCGCCGACCAGAACGACCTCGTCGATATCCGACGTGGTCAGGCCAGCATCCTTCAGCGCGGCGGCGCAGGGCTTCAGCGAGTTCTTGATCAGGTCACCGACAAGGCTTTCCAGCTTGGCGCGGGTCAGCTTCATCACGAGGTGCAGCGGCTGACCGTTGGACCCCATGGTGATGAACGGCTGGTTGATCTCGGTCTGGGTCGAAGACGACAGCTCGATCTTGGCCTTTTCGGCAGCTTCCTTCAGACGCTGCAGGGCCATCTTGTCACCCCGCAGGTCGACGCCGTTCTCTTTCTTGAACTCGTCGGCGAGGTAGTTGACGATCCGCATGTCGAAATCTTCACCACCGAGGAACGTGTCGCCGTTGGTGGATTTCACTTCGAACAGGCCGTCGTCGATTTCCAGAATGGTCACGTCGAACGTACCGCCGCCAAGGTCATAGACCGCGATGGTGCGGGTTTCCTTCTTGTCCAGACCATAGGCCAGCGCCGCGGCGGTCGGCTCGTTGATGATGCGCAGCACTTCGAGGCCAGCGATCTTGCCGGCGTCCTTGGTGGCCTGACGCTGGGCGTCGTTGAAATACGCGGGAACGGTGATGACCGCCTGCGTGACTTCCTCACCCAGATAGCTTTCCGCCGTCTCTTTCATCTTGCCGAGGATGAAGGCCGAGATCTGGCTGGGCGAATACTTCTCGCCGCGCGCCTGAACCCATGCGTCGCCATTGCCACCGTCGATGATGGCGTAGGGGACGATGTCCTTGTCCTTGGTCACTTCGGCGTCGGTGGTGCGACGGCCGATCAGACGCTTGACCGCGAAAACGGTGGCTTCGGGGTTGGTCACGGCCTGACGTTTTGCAGGCTGGCCGACGAGACGCTCGTCTTCGGTGAAGGCCACGATGGAGGGCGTCGTGCGCGCCCCTTCGGCGTTCTCGATCACGCGGGCCTGAGAGCCATCCATGATGGCGACGCAGGAGTTGGTCGTGCCGAGGTCGATACCGATCACTTTACCCATGATTCGATCCCTTTCTGTCTCAAGGCGATGTCACGAGGCCCGGACCCGTTTCGGCATCCGCTCCCCGCATTGGTTTCGCGGCGCAGTGTTACCTGCTGCAGCGTTCGGAGGGTATATAAGGAGGCAAATTTCACCCTGCAAGCATCCCGAGCATGGCTTTTTTGCAGAAATGCCACACATTCTGCGCGCGAACCGCGAAAGGAGGCATGGATGCAGAAGATCGAGCAGAAGGGCTTCGTGATTTATCCGGAATTTCTGGACCGTACCGCGCAGGAATCTATGGTCGCCGACCTGCGCGCCTGTCTGTCCGTCGCGCCGCTGTTCCACCCGGTCACGCCGCGCGGCAAGCCGATGTCGGTGCGCATGTCCGCCGCCGGACGCTTTGGCTGGGTGACCGATCGTAAGGGCTATCGCTACGAGGAACGGCACCCCGACGGCATGGTCTGGCCACCGATCCCGGACAGTGTGCAAGCGGTCTGGGACGCGGTGTCCGGCGTGACCCGCGCGCCGGAATGTTGCCTGATCAACTGGTATGGCGAGGGCGCAAGGATGGGGATGCATCAGGACCGCGACGAGGCGGATTTCTCCTGCCCCGTCGTGTCGGTGTCATTGGGGGACGAGGGGCTGTTCCGCATGGGCAACCCCGAACGCGGCGGCAAGACCGAATCGATCTGGCTGCGCTCCGGCGACGTTGTGGTGATGGGTGGCGATGCGCGCCTTGCCTATCACGGCGTCGACCGGATCAAGTTCGGCACTTCGACGCTGTTGCCCAAAGGCGGGCGCATCAACCTGACCCTGCGGGTGGTCACGGGGCAAACGGCGCCATGAGGCTGCAACACCCGTTGTGAAAGGCTGGCCCGTCCGGCGTCAGCGCCCAGACCGAGGCCCGCAAGCCGTATTGCGCATCGACCATCGTGCTTTCGCATTGCGCCTGTTCGATGGCTGCGGTCACCGTCACCCCCGGTCCTTCGGCCAAAATCCCCTTGGAAAACAGATGCTCTCCGCCGCTGCGCAACGGTGAGACTGTCAGGCTGGGTCCGGTGAACTCATACCCGGCTTTGTAGCGCGCGGTTTCGCCTTGGGTGATCTCGAACCGCCACGGGCTTTCGCTGCCGAAGCAGGCGAGGAACGGCCAGTCGGGGTAAACCGCCCCCGGCTCCTCGACCATGTAGCGCATAAAGACCCAGCCCATCCCGGCCTCGCCCGCGTAGACCTGCCCCCATTTGCCGGAAGCATCGAGCGCCATGACCTGAACATGCGTTGCGTCATGCGCCAGCTCGCCCAGAATGTCCGTCCCGCTTTTCGGCTCGGCGCGAATGTTCAGGGTGTCGTCCGACGCCACGTCGGTGACATGGTACAGCTTGGGGAAGGCCAGCGCCGCGACGGGCGCCAAGGCCAGAAAAATCGCCAGAACAAATCGCATCAGTTCACCTCCAAAGTGCAGCAGCCGGAATAGACCTGCATGTCATAGCCACCGATGACCACCGTCCCGTCGAAGCCGAACAGGTTGTCGGACATGCCGTCGGAACAGATTTCCTCGGATACGACGATGGTGATGTTCTCGGCCTGCGCGCTGCCAAGGATCGCGTGCGGTTCGAACCGGCCCGAGGCGGTGGTCATGACCCCCAGCGAGAACGCCTTGTCAGACCCTTCGGGCGTCGAAAACACCGCCACATCGCCTTGGGTCACGTTCAGCGCCCAGAACGGTTCGGTCCCGAAACAGTTGAACCGCTGCGCCGTCTCGATCTGGCTGTCGGGCACCTCCTGCAGGAAGCGCAGGCTCGCCCAGCCGGACATTCCGTCGACGTTCACACGACCCCAACCGTTCTCTTCCTCCAGCACCTCGACGCCGGTGGCATCGAAGGCCAGCGTGCCGACCACATTGGCCGAGGCCATCGGTCGCGTGCGCACATTGAGGATGTCATCCGAGGCAACGCCGGTCACGTCGTAAAGCGCGGGCAGGTCCTGCGCCGCCAAGGGCGTGGCCAGCAGAAAGGCAAAGGCAAAGCGTTTCATCAAAGCGTCTCCGTCCAAAGGCCAAAACCCGACGGAGTCACCTTAGCGGCGGGCGCTCCAAGAGGCAGAGGCGTGCTTGCGAGTATAAAACTCGCCGATCAAACCGATCATGATCAGGACGATACTCAGATTCAGCGAGTATTCCCAAGACGAATTTCGCGGCACGTAATTGACGAAGGCATAGCCGCGCGACTGGTCGATGGTGTGGAACAGCGGGTTCCAGTCGAACAATACCAGCTTGGACGAGGGCAACGTGTTCGCCACGAACATCTTGCCCGAGGCGATCATGTTGGCGCGTTGGTAGATCGTCGAGGCGATGGAGATCGGCGTGGGGAACCACGGCTTTGCCGCAAGGAACACCAGCCCGATCGCCGCGCCGGAGAACCACGACAGGAACAGCATCATCAGGCAGCCAATGGGGTCGTGGATTTCGGTCATCACGAACGGGTTGAACGCCACATCATAGATGAACAGGATCGCCACCAGCGACAGCACCTGGATATAGAGCGAGCTCAGCATCGCTGCGGCAATGGCGACGGCGGTGTTCATCGGCGCGTGCTGCATCATCGGGCTGGCTGGCCCCTCCGATCCGGCGACGGCCCCCAATGTCTTGGAATGGGTCATGAACAGGAAAACGCCGGTCATGATATACAGCATGAAATCGCCGCGCACCGCCTGCCCGCGCAGGCCGAGGATCATGAACATGAAATAGAAGGTCAGCACGAAGATGATCGTCTGAAGCATGTTCATGAAGATCGCCATGAAGGCGTTGCCATGCGTCTTGCGCACCGCCCGGACCGAGTTGTGATACACCAGTTCGGCGAAATACATGGCCGAGGACAGCCGCGTCCGCGGCACGGTGGTCTGAAACATGGCGCTGCTCCTGCGGCCTCGGGTGACGGCATCCTTGCCGTTCTGGTTGCGAGGCACCATAAGACGGAGAAGTTTTCAAATCAATGAATCCGACCGGCTCGGAAAGGGATGTTGCCCATGAATTACTCTGACTTGACCACGACCCTGCGTCGGCTCGCGCTGTCGGGCGGGGAGAAGATCATGGAAATCTACAATTCCGACGATTTCGAGGTGAAGGTCAAATCCGACGACAGCCCCGTCACCGAAGCCGACGAAGCCGCCGACGCGATCATCTCGGCGGGTCTGCGCGAGGCCTTCCCGGATGTGGCGCTGGTGACCGAAGAGCAGGCCGCCAGCCACGACACGGATGCGCGGACCTTCCTCATCGTCGACCCGCTGGACGGCACCAAGGAATTCATCAAGCGACGCGGCGACTTCACCGTGAACATCGCGCTGGTCGAGGATGGCGTGCCGACGCGTGGCGTCGTCTATGCGCCCGCCAAGGGCCGCATGTTCTACACCGACTCCACCGGGCGCTCGGTCGAGGAGATCGGCCCCTTCGATCTGGACGAGGTGGGCGAGACCAAGCCGATCCACGTGTCCGAACCCAACAACAGCGCGCTGATGGTCGTCGCGTCGAAATCGCACCGCGACGAGGCGACGGATGCCTATATCTCCAAGTATGACGTCGCCGATATGAAAAGCGCCGGGTCTTCGTTGAAATTCTGCCTCGTCGCCACCGGCGAAGCGGATATCTACCCGCGTGTCGGTCGCACCATGGAATGGGACACCGCCGCAGGTCATGCGGTGCTGAACGGCGCGGGCGGGCGCGTCGTCCGCTTTGACGACCATACGCCGCTGGCCTATGGCAAGCCCGGTTTTGCCAACCCGTTCTTCATCGCCTTCGCGCCCGGCGTCGACCTGAAAGAGGCCTGAGCCATGCTGCCCGTCAGCGTGATCGTCGTCAGCCGGGGCCGTCCCTCGGCGCTGATGCGGTGCCTGACGGGCCTGTCACAACTGGACTACGCCCCGCTGGAAATCGTCGTCGTCGCCTGCCCCGAAGGCGCAGAGGCCGTCAAGGCGCGCAGCGATGCCGACCGGATCAAGCTGATCGAGTTTGACGAGGCGAACATCTCGGCGGCGCGCAATCTGGGGCTGGCGCAGGCGGGCGGCGATCTCGTCGCCTTCATCGATGACGACGCGGTGCCCGAACCGCTCTGGCTGCGCCACCTGACCGCGCCACTGGCCGAGGGCGCCGCAGCATCAGGCGGCTATGTCATTGGCCGCAATGGTATTTCCTACCAATGGACGGCGCGCAGCATCGACAGGCTTGGCGCATCTCATCCGCTGGACATCGTCGGCGAGGACCCTGTCATACCGACCCCGCCCAAAGGCCATGCCGTCAAGACCGAGGGCACCAACATGGCCTTTCGGCGCGAGGTGCTGGCCGCGATCGGTGGCTTTGACCCGGCCTTTCACTTTTACCTCGATGAAAGCGACGTGAACCTGCGGCTGGCCGAGGCCGGGCATGACACCGCCATCGTGCCCTTGGCGCAGGTCCATCACGGTTTCGCCGAAAGCGCCCGCCGCTGCCGCGACCGCACCCCGCGCGACCTGTACGAGATCGGGGCCTCGCAACGCGTGTTTCTGGCCAAGCACGCGCCGGGCCGGGCAGGTCGCCGCGCATGGGCCGAGTTCCGCAAGGAACAACGTACCCGCTTGCTGCGCATGATGCAGCGCGGCCCTCTGGGCGCTGACGAGGTCGCGCGCCTGATGCGCCGCCTGTCCAAGGGCGCACGCGACGGGGCCAAGCGCACCCACAGCGCCACGCCGCCCATCGCCGAGGCCGATCTGTTCCTGCCCTACCCGACCCGGCCAGATGCGCCCCGCGTCACCCTGTCGGGCCGCCCATGGCAAGCCCGCCGCCTGCGCGAGGACGCCCGGCAATCCGTGGCAAACGGCGCGATCACCAGCCTCTTTCTGTTTTCGCCGACGGCGCTGTTTCACCGTGTCAGGTTCACCGATGACGGTTTCTGGCAACAGTCCGGGGGTCTTTTCGGAAGAAGCCTGCGCAGCGGGAGGTTTTTCCGTTTCCGCTCATTCCGCTCTCGGTTAAGGCTTGAACTGTCCCGAGTGGTTCGCGTTCGCGGAACAACGCACGATTCTGACGCAAATTAGGCAGGAAAATTAATCGAAATGCATGGTTTTTCGCCGATACCGGATGAATCACGGGACAGAATTTGCAGGCTGTGCGACAATCGCGCATAGAATACGCTCGAAAGATATTATGAAGGAGCAGGTGGATGCGTAAAAAGGTCACCAAGGCAATTTTCCCGGTGGCAGGCATGGGGACCCGTTTCCTCCCCGCCACGAAATCCGTGCCCAAGGAAATCATGACGCTGGTCGACCGCCCGCTGGTGCAATACGCCATCGACGAGGCACGCGCCGCCGGCATCAAGGAATTCATTTTTGTCACCTCGCGGGGCAAGGGCGCGCTTGAAGATTACTTCGACGTGGCCCCCACGCTTGAGCAGGAGCTCAAGAAAAAGGGCAAGGACGAGCTGCTGGAGATCCTGAAATCCACCAACATGGATTCCGGCGAGATCGCCTATATCCGCCAGCACAAGGCGCTTGGTCTGGGCCATGCCATCTGGTGCGCGCGCCGTCTGGTGCATAACGAACCCTTTGCGGTGATGCTGCCCGATGACGTGATCGCCGCCGAAAAGCCCTGCCTTCAGCAGATGGTCGAGGCCTATGAGGAAACCGGCGGCAACATGGTCGCCGCGATGGAGGTCCCGCAGGACCGTGTTTCGTCCTACGGCGTGCTCGATGTCGAAGAGGACATGGGCTCGATGGTCAAGGTCAAGGGCATGGTCGAAAAGCCCAAGACCGAGGACGCGCCGTCGAACCTCGCCGTGATCGGCCGCTATATCCTGTCGCCCAACATCTTCAAGAACCTCAACAAGATGAAAGCCGGTGCCGGCGGTGAAATCCAGCTGACCGATGCGATTGCGCAGGAAATCGACAACCCCGAAGCGGGCGTCTATGGCTACCGCTTCCGGGGTCAGCGTTTTGACTGCGGGTCCAAGGCCGGGTTCCTTCAGGCCACCGTCGCCTTCGGCCTTGCGCGCGACGATCTGCGTGACGACCTCGAAGGTTACCTGCACGAGGTGATGGCCTCGCGGAAGGCTGCGGAATAAGTCATGCATGTTTTGGTTACGGGTGGCGCCGGGTATATCGGCAGCCATGCCTGCAAAGCCTTGAAAACGGCCGGGTACACCCCGGTCGTTTTTGACAATCTGAGCACCGGCTGGCAGGACGCGGTCAAGTTCGGACCGTTTGAACAGGGCGACCTGCTGGATCGCAAACGGCTGGACGAGGTCTTTGCAAAATGGCAGCCGGTCGCCGTCATGCATTTTGCCGCGCTGTCGCAGGTGGGCGAGGCGATGGCCAAGCCCGGCCTTTACTGGCGCAACAATGTCGAGGGGTCATTGACCCTGATCGAGGCGGCCGTGGCCGCGGGCTGCATGGATTTCGTGTTTTCCTCGACCTGCGCCACCTATGGTGAGCATGACAATGTCGTGCTGGACGAAAACACCCCGCAAGAGCCGCTGAACGCCTATGGCGCGTCCAAGCGCGCGGTGGAAAACATCCTGCGCGACTTCGAGGCCGCCTTTGGCCTGAAATCCGTGATTTTCCGCTATTTCAACGTCGCCGGTGCCGATCCCGAGGGCGAGGTGGGCGAACATCACCGCCCCGAGACGCATCTGATCCCCGTCATGCTCGAAGCCATCGACGGCAAGCGCCCCGGCCTGACCATCCACGGCACCGATTACGACACCCCCGACGGCACCTGCATCCGCGATTATGTCCATGTCTGCGATCTGGTCGATGCGCATGTGGCGGGGCTGCAATGGCTGCGCGATGGCAAGGGCAGCCGGGTCTTCAACCTTGGCACCGGGCAGGGGTTTTCCGTGCGCGAGGTCATCACCGCCGCCGGTCACGTCACCAATCTGGAAGTCCCGTGTTCCGAAGGCCCCCGCCGCGCGGGGGACGCGACGAAACTGGTCTCGGGGTCCACCCGCGCGGGCGAGGAACTGGGCTGGCGGCCGGAGCGGTCCACCATGCCGCAGATGATCGCCGACGCGTGGCGCTGGCACAAGAATGGCCATTACGACCGCTAGGGTCCTCGACCTGACGCGGCTCATCAGCCGCGCGGGTCGCCCCATGACCGGCGTGGATCGGGTCGAATACGCCTATCTGGAGAACCTCCCCGATGTGTGGGGATTGGTGCGGACCTCGCTGGGCTATGTGTTGCTGGACCCTTCCGGGTGCCGTGCCTTGCGCGCCAAAATCCGCGACAATGTGTGGGGCGCGCCTGACTGGCTGTCGCGCAGGCTCGACCCGATGCGCGCAGGCGCCGAAGCCGATCTGCGCCGGTTGTGCGTGGCGCGCTGCCTGCCGGTCGGCCTGAAACGGATGCTGCGTCGGCACCTGCCGCGTGGCGTCACCTATGTGAATACCGGCCACACCAACCTGACCGACCGCGTTCTGCGCGCATTGGGCGCGGTCGAGGCCCGCATCGCCGTGCTGATCCACGACACGATCCCGCTGGACCATCCCGAATTCCAACGCCCCGAAACGGTGGCGCGGTTTCGCACCTTCCTGACCCGCGCCGCCGATCATGCCGATCTGCTGATCTGCAACTCCCGCCAGACCGAGGCCGACCTGCGCCGTCACGCACCGCAAGCCCGCGCCACGGTCGTCGCGCCGTTGGGGGTGCCCATGCCTCAACCCGGCACCGCCCCGCACGGCCCGTGGACGACGCCGTATTTCGTGACGCTCGGCACCATCGAACCACGCAAGAACCACGCCCTGCTGCTGGACCTCTGGCCGGAAATCGACGCCGACCTGCTGATCCTCGGACAGCGCGGTTGGGAAAACCATGACACTTTCGCCCGGCTCGACGCCAAGCCCGCACGCATCCACGAACTGAACGGCTTGCCCGACGATCAGGTCTTTGCTCTGCTGAAAGGCTCCGCCGGGCTGTTGTTTCCAAGTTTCGCCGAAGGCTATGGCCTGCCCCCGGTCGAGGCCGCCGCGCTGGGGGTGCCGGTTTTGTGCAACGATCTTCCCATCTATCGGGAGATATTGGGGAATATACCCGTTTACGCAAACGTTTCGGATCGTTATCTTTGGCAATCAAAGATTATCGAACTGGCCCAGTGTCTTCGCGCAGGAAACAATAGCAGCCGCAAGAAATTCACGCCCCCCGATTGGGACGCGCATTTCAAGGCCGTGTTAACGCTGCTCTGATACCAACCAGTCAAGGGCCGGGACGCCGGTCGACAAGAGGGCACCTGATTGGGCGCATGGCAGTCATACCGTTTGCGGCTTCGGCGACGCCGCTGGCGTATTCGCGCCTTTCGCAAGCGTCGGGAACTCCGCCCGGTGACGAACCGCACATCTGACATCAAACCCTCGGATTTGCTGGTCTTTTCCACCCAGCGCAACGAGGGTGTGCGCCTGCCCTACTTCCTCGATTACTACCGGGATATGGGGGTCAATCATTTCCTGATCGTGGACAATGATTCCACCGACGGCTCATTGGACTACCTGGCGCGACAGCCGGATGTCTCTGTCTGGTCAACGCAAGCCAGCTACAAACGGTCCCGTTTTGGCGTCGACTGGATGAACTGGCTGTTGATGAGATACGGCCACGGCCACTGGTGCCTGACCGTCGACCCGGACGAACTGTTCCTGTACCCGTTCTGCGACACGCGCCCCCTGCGCGCCCTGACCGACTGGCTGGATGCCTCCTCGATCAAGTCGTTCTCGGCAATGTTGCTGGACATGTATCCCAAGGGCCGCATGGACCAGACGCCCTACATGCCCGGTCAGAACCCGCTGGAAATCGCGTCCTGGTTCGACAGCGGCAATTACACGATCCAGAAGAACCCCGAACTGGGCAACCTGTGGATACAGGGCGGCCCGCGCGCGCGGGTCTTCTTTGCGAACAAGCCGGAACTGGCGCCCGCGCTGAACAAGATCCCGTTGGTGCGCTGGGACCGGCGCTATGCCTATGTGTCCTCAACCCATAACCTGCTGCCACGCGGGCTGAATCTTGTTTACGACGAATGGGGCGGGGAAAAGGCCAGCGGCATCCTGCTGCACACGAAATTCCTGTCCACCTTTGCCGACAAAGCCGAAGAGGAACTGACCCGCGGACAGCATTACGGGGCCAGCCGGGAATACATCGCCTACGCAGATGCGGTGCAGGACAATCCGGACCTGTGGTGCAAGTGGTCCGAGAAATACATCAACTGGCGGCAACTCGAAATCCTCGGCCTGATGTCCAAGGGGAACTGGGCATGACCGTCGGCATCGTCATGTTGGTCCATACGGCTTTGGGCCGGGCCGAGCAGGTCGCCCGGCATTGGGCGCGCGGCGGCTGCCCGGTGGTCATTCATGTCGACCGCAACGTGTCGCGCAAGACCTATGACGCCTTCGTTGCGCGCTTGCAGGACGAACCCTCGGTGCTGTTTTCCAAGCGGCATCGCTGCGAATGGGGCAGTTGGGGGCTGGTCGCCGCCTCTCAGGACGCATCCGAACTGATGCTGGAGCGCTTTGAAGAGGTGCGCCATGTCTACCTTGCCTCCGGGTCCTGCCTGCCGCTGCGCCCGGTCGAGGAACTGGTCGAATACCTCGCGCACCGCCCCCGCACCGACTTCATCGAAAGCGCCACGACAGCGGATGTGCCATGGACGGTGGGCGGGCTGGACCATGAGCGCTTCACCCTGCATTTCCCGTTTTCGTGGCGGCAAAACCGCTACCTGTTCGACAAGTTCGTCGAGTTGCAGCGCCTTGTCGGCTACAAACGGCGCATTCCCGGCGGAATCGTTCCGCATATGGGCAGCCAGTGGTGGTGCCTCACGCGCCAGACCCTGAGCGCAATCCTGCAAGACCCCGAACGCCCATCCTTCGACGCCTATTTTCGGCGGGTCTGGATTCCGGACGAAAGCTATTTCCAGACGCTCGCCCGGCTCTATTCGACCAAGATCGAGAGCCGCTCGCTGACGCTGTCCAAGTTCGACTTTCAGGGCAAACCGCATATCTTCTACGACGATCACCTGCAATTGCTGCGCCGGTCCGACTGTTTCGTCGCGCGCAAGATATGGCCACATGCGGACCGCCTGTACGAAAGCTTTCTGACCGACCCGAACCGCGCCATGTCGCGGCAGGAACCCAACCCCGGCAAGATCGACCGCATCTTTGCCAAGGCCGTCGACCGCCGGACCCGTGGCCGCCCCGGTCTGTTCATGCAATCCCGCTATCCCAACTATGGCTGGGAAAACGGGCTGACCGCCGGGAAATACTCGGTTTTTCAGGGCTTTTCCGAACTGTTCGAGGAATTCGAGGGATGGCTTGGCCGCGCCACCGGCGCGCAGGTCCACGGCCATCTCTTTGCGCCTGAACGCGCGGAATTCGCCGGGGGCCAGACGGTTCTGAACGGCGCCCTGTCCGACAATGCCCTGCTGCGCGACGCCAACCCGTTGGCTTTTCTGACCAATCTGTTGTGGAACACGCGTGGCGAGCGGCAGTGTTTTCAATACGGGCCGCGCGACAACCCCAAGATCAACTGGCACATGTCGCGCGACCCCAATGCCCAGATCAGCGTGATCTCGGGCGCTTGGGCCGTGCCGCTGTTCAAGTCGAACGCCAATTTCGCCGACCTCCGCGCCACCGCCGCCAAGCTGCAAAAGATCGAAAGCCGGATGCTGGACGAATTGCGCAGCCCCGACGTGAAGGCACGCGTGCGCATCTGGACCATGGCCGAGTTCATCGAAAGCCCGATGGAACCGCTTCAGGTCATCATCGACGAGATCGGCCAGAAATCCCTGCGCCGACTGGCCGAGGCGCCGAGGCTGGAAAACCTCAACGGATTTGGGCAATTCCTGCAAAACCTGAAGAATCAGGGCATGCACCCCTATCTCATGGGCGATTTCCCGGTTGACCCCGCCCCCAGAAACACGCGTTCTGGCCCTCGCAAACCCTATCTGATCAAGAAGTGATTGGCCGCTGAATGTCCCATGGTTTCGACTGCTTCGTCGTCTTTGCCGAAATGCGCACCGGGTCGAATTTTCTCGAGGCGAACCTGAACGCCTTTGACGGGATCACCTGCCATGGCGAGGCGTTCAACCCGCATTTCATCGGCTACCCGAATTCCGAAGACATCCTTGGCATCACCCTAGCGGAACGCGACCACGATCCGACGCGCCTGCTGGGCCAGATCCGCCATGCCACACCCGGCGGGATCGGCGGCTTTCGCTACTTTCACGACCACGACCCGCGCGTGCTGGATGCGCTGACCCGTGACCCGAAGGTCGCCAAGATCGTGCTGACCCGGAACCCCGCCGAAAGCTATGTCAGCTGGAAGATCGCCCGCGCCACCAACCAATGGAAACTGACCAACGTCAAACGCCGGAAAGAGGCGCAGGCGCATTTCGACGCGCAGGAATTCGAGGACCATCTGGCGGCCTTGCAGACCTTTCAGGTCATGCTGATGAACGCCCTGCAAAAGACCGCGCAGACCGCGTTCTATATCGATTACGACGACCTTCAGGACGTCGAGATCATGAACGGGCTGGCGCGCTGGCTGGGGGCGAAATCGCAGCTCGACAGCCTGAATACGGCGCTCAAGGTCCAGAACCCCGAACCGCTGTCGCAAAAGGTCGAGAACTTCTCCGAGATGGAGCGGGCCTTGGCGAGGATGGACCGCTTCAACCTGTCGCGCACCCCGAATTTCGAACCGCGCCGGGGGCCGGTCGTGCCGTCTTATGTGGCCGCCCCGCGCACTCCGCTTTTGTATATGCCGATCCGGTCGGGGCCGGAGGTGGCCGTGCAACGCTGGCTCTGCGCGCTCGACGATGTCGGCCAAAAGGACCTGCTTGGCGACTTTTCCCAAGGCACGCTGCGCGCTTGGAAAAAGGACAACCCCGGCCATCGCAGCTTTACCGTGATCCGGCACCCGCTGGCCCGCGCGCATGAGGCGTTCTGCACCAAGATCCTGACCACCCGGCAGGGCAGCTTCAAGGGCATCCGCAAGACCCTGCGCCGCGCCCACAACCTGCCCATCCCCGAGGATGAACCGGGGTCGGATTACGACGTGAACGCCCATCGCGAGGCGTTCACATCCTTCCTCGCATGGGTCAAGGCGAACCTGCAGGGGCAGACCGCCGTGCGGGTCGATGGACATTGGGCGACGCAGGCGCAGTGCATTCAGGGCATGGCGGAGTTCACCTTGCCCGACATGATCGTGCGCGAGGACGAGATGGCCAGCTACCTGCCTGCGCTGGCGATGCAGGTCGGCCATGCCAGCCCGCCCGATCCGGCCAGCGTGCCGAATGCCGCGCCGTTTTCGCTGGCGGAAATCTATGATGACCAGATCGAGGCATTGGCGCGTGACGCCTATGCCCGTGACTACATCATGTTCGGGTTCGGGGATTGGGGCTGAGGGCTCAGGCGGCCTTCACCGCCGCATCCTCGGTCAGGATGGTGTAAAGCGTCTGCGGATCCCGGTTGGCGCGCAGCTTGGCACACAGCGTTTCTTGACGCAGCGATCGGGACACCAGCGCCAGCGCCTTGAGATGCTCGACGCCCGCCTCTTCGGGGGCGAACAGGCCAAAGATCACGTCGACCGGCTGACGATCGACCGCCTCGAAATCGATGGGCTTTTCCAGAAGGATGAACGCGCCGACGACCTGTTCAAGGCCGCTGACGCGCGCATGTGGCAGCGCCACGCCGTGGCCGACACCGGTCGGCCCCAGCGTTTCGCGTTCCATCAGGGCCTCGACCACGGTCGGGGCGTGCAGGCCATAGGCGCTCTCTGACAGCTCCGCGACATCATGCATCAGACGTTTCTTCGAGGAAACGGCAGAAATGACTTTCACGGCCTCGGGCTTGAGGAGATCAGAGAACTTCATGGAGTTAACCTGCCTGACTGGGCGCTTGCGCCGCCTGCTCTGTTACGGATCGATCCAGCCGATATTGCCGTCATCCCGGCGATATACGACGTTCACGCCATCTTTCTTCTCGTTGCGGAAGACCAGCACCGGGGCGCCCGCGAGTTCCATCTGCATCACCGCTTCGCCGACGGACAGGGACGGAATCTTGGTTTCCATCTCGGCCACGATCATCGGTTGCAGCGAGTCCGGCTCGTCATCATGCGAATCCGGCTCTCCGGCGAGGATATACGAGGAGCCCATCAAATGTTCAACGGGGTCTGGGCGATCCTTGTGGTGATCCTTCAGGCGGCGCTTGTAGCGGCGCAGTTGTTTGTCCATTTTCTCACCGCATTCGTCGAACGCGGCGTAGATCTCGGTGGCGCGCGCCTTGGCGGCGGCGTTCAGGCCGCTCGACAGATGGACGACCACTTCACATACGTATTCATGGGCGTCCTTGGAAAAGATCACGGTGCCGTCTGTCGGACGTTGCCCGTACTTCTCCAAAACCTCCCCCAGTTCGTTCCTCACATGGGTCTGAAGCGCCTCGCCGATGTCGATATGCTTGCCCGTGATCTGATAACGCATGTTCGGTCCTTTTCTCTTTACGACCATACCACACGCCGAGGGCTGGCGCCCCCGCCGCAATCAGGCAGTGATGGTCCGGGAAAGGCCCGCCGTTCCTGCGGTTTGATCTCGACCGTCCCCGGAAACAAGGAAGCGGTCGATCAGCACTGCAACAGAACGAAGAGCCATACCTATATGAAGGTACGATGACGTGCGTCTGTCAATGGAGGCCGCGCTCAAAATTTCGCTTTCCGGCAAACAATCTGTCGCCGCCGCGTGTCAACCGATACGGAAGTTGTCGCCCAGATACACACGGCGCACATTTTCGTTGCGCACCACCTCGTCGGGCGTGCCGGACATCAACACATGCCCGTCATGCAGGATATAGGCACGGTCGACGATTTCCAGCGTTTCCCGCACGTTGTGGTCGGTGATCAGCACACCGATGCCGCGCGTCTTGAGGTCGGCCACGAGGTGGCGGATGTCCCCGACGCTGATCGGATCGACCCCGGCAAAGGGTTCGTCCAGCAGCAGGTATTTCGGATCGGCCGCCAGACAGCGGGCGATCTCCACCCGGCGGCGTTCCCCACCGGACAGCGCCAGCGCAGGCGCGCGGCGCAGGTGTTCGATGGAAAATTCGCCCAACAGCTCCTCCAGCCGCTCGCGGCGGCGGTGGCTGTCCTTTTCGGCGATGTCCAGAACGGCCCTGATGTTGTCCTCGACGCTGAGCCCCCGAAAGATCGACATCTCCTGCGGCAAGTAGCCGATCCCCAGCCGCGCGCGCCGATACATCGGCAGCCACGTAGCGTCGCGCCCGTCGATCATCACCTGCCCCGCATCGGGGTTCACCAGACCGGCAATCGCGTAGAAGGACGTCGTCTTGCCCGACCCGTTCGGCCCCAGCAGGGCCACGACCTCGCCCCGGTCCAGCGTCATCGTGACGTCGCGGATCACCACGCGCTTGCGATAGCTCTTGCGCAGATGCTTGACGCGCAGGCCCGAAGAGCCCTCGGTGACGGAAAATTCAGGACGCGCCATTTACTGGCCCTCATCCCCGGCTGGCTGGAGCACGGTGCGCACCCGGCCATCCATTTGCGCGGTGCCGCTTTCCAGATCGACCACCAGCCGTTCGGATGTCAGCGCGTTCTCGCCTTGAGTCAGCAGGACATTGCCGCTCATCACCACGGACCCGGCATCGATGTCGTAATCGGCGCGCTGCGCCTCGGCGGCCTCTTCGCCGCTGACCAGCGTGACGCCGCCCGTGGCCTCCAGCCGCTCGATCCGGCCACCGCCCTTGACATAGACGACAAGCACGCGTGGCGCGGCCAGCCGCATCTGGCCCTGAATAATGACCACGTTCCCGGTATACAGCGCCGTGCCGTCGGACTGGTTGACCGACAACGCATCTGCCGTCACCTCGACCGGGGCACTGGTATCCTGTTGCATCGAGCCGAACGCCACCTGCTGGGCCAGTGCGACAGACGGGAACATGACGGCCAGAACGGCAAGAACACGGATCATTGGGCAGCTTTCTCTTCTGATCTGGGCCGATATACCAGTTTTACGCCCCCGGTGAACAGCATTTGCACATCGCCACCATCCTCGGTCGGCTGGATGCGCATCTTGCCCGCCTCAAGCGTGCCCAGCGGGCCCTCGCCCCGCACTGGCCCCAGTGTTTCGGCTTCGACACTGTCCAGCCCGGAAATCATCGCATCGGTCGTCACCACATAGCCCTGAGAGCTTTCGATCCGGACCCCGCCTTGCAGGTGAGCCTTGCGTTCGTCGTCGCGCACCGTGGCCTCGGCGGAATCGAGCAGGATTTCGCCACCGGACTGCAGGCGCAGGCGGGCCTCAAGCTGGTCAGCGCGAATCACGCCTTCGGCTTCGGGCCGGGCGGTGCGCGCGGTCATCGTCAGGATGTCCCCGCGATCCGTGGTGCCGGCGTAGTACGGCGCGCCGACCTGCTGGCGTGCGGTCTCGGTCCCGGACAGCGCATCGGCAAAGGGCACGCTGGTCGCGGGTTCGCGCTGGCTCGACAGCATGAACATGGTCGACAGCATCGCCAGCGCCACCAGCGGCAGCCCGATCTTGAGCCCCGCGATCACGTGGGAATAGATGCCGTCCGGCCGCGCCATGTCAGTCACGCTCAGCCATGGGCAAAGATGTCGGTTTCGGCCCAGCCCGACAGGTCCAGCCGGGCCCGCGTCGGCAGGAAATCGAAACAGGCCTGCGCAAGGTCGCTGCGGTCTTCGCGTTCCAGCATCTCGGTCAGCGCGTCGCGCAGCCGGTGCAGGTGCAGCACGTCCGAGGCCGCGTAGGACAGCTGCGCGTCGGTCAGCGTGTCCGCCCCCCAGTCGCTGGATTGCTGCTGCTTGGAGATATCGGTTCCCAGCAACTCCTGCACGAGCGAGCGCAAGCCGTGCCGGTCCGTATAGGTGCGCACCAGACGGCTGGCGATCTTGGTGCACCAGACCGGCGCGGCGAGCGCGCCAAAGGTCTGGTACATGGCGGCGATATCGAAGCGCCCGTAGTGGAATAGCTTGAGCACCTGCGGATCGGCCAGCAAACGGCACAGGTTGGGCGCTGCGGTCTGACCCTTGGCGATCTGGACGAGATGCGCATGGCCGTCGCCCGACGACAGTTGCACCACGCAAAGCCGGTCGCGATGCGGGTTTAGCCCCATGGTTTCGCAATCGATGGCGACCACCGGCCCCAGGTCGAGATCGTCGGGCAGGTCTCCCTTGTACAGATGGTTTGCCACGGACAGCCTTCCTGTTTTGACAATGGGCCGGACATAGACCCCTGCTTGGTTGCTTTCAACTCTGGCAAACGGGGCAAACCCGTCACATTTGACCGACCACCCCCGGAATCTGGGCGAGATTCGGACCAAATGCGGCAGGAATTTGGCCCGGAGGCGCCCCGATTCGGGCGCGTTTCTCGCAAGTTCTGATAAATTGTAACATTTCGTGAGCGGAAACGTTCCCCCTAGGATTGTCCGAGAGGCCCGTCCCGACCTGCCGCCAAACAGCGCCAGACGCAGTTGCGGGCGATCCGGCAGGATGCCGGGAATCGCCTGATCCCAAGCATTTGCACGCATGTCGATTGTTTCCTGCTGAAACGCGTCCAAGGGGCACTTACCGGCATTCGCAGCAAATTTTCGCCGATTCAGCCGCGTTATTTCCAGATTCCACATTCATTGTTTCTTAACCGGCAACAAATGCCCGTTGGGCGCCAAAGGAATTGTTCGCTGACGTACATCAATTGAGCGTAAGCCTCGGGCGCGGCAATGCCAAGGGACAGCGCGCTGACCCCGTCACCCCGCGTGGAAAAACATCCGCAAAAACAGTGGCGTATTAACCATGTTGCACTGGTCGGCGCCATCCTGTCGCCAACCAGAGACACAACCCAAAGGTGCAGCGCCATGTCTTTGTTGACGTGTCAGAGGAGCAGCGTCATAACTGAATGTGTCGAGCGTAAGAACATAATCTTGTCTTATTTCGCGTAGCCACGGCACTTGGGGGTTGGTGCTTCCACTTGGGAGTTGAACGGTAAGTCTGATACGATCTGCCTGAACGGGTGGGTGAATGACACGGCCTCGTGCCGTAATGGTTGAACGGTGCGGATGCTCCGAACGGCTCTCATACGCCTTGGAAAGTAGAATTGATTTACCGATCGTTGCTCTCGTCAACGCATGACTTGGGAGGTCATCTTGACACTGCATTTTCGCCAGCCGCTGCCGACGGCAAAATTCGAAGCCTTGATCGAGGACGCTCTGCGCCCCGATCGCGCCCCGACCCCATATCGTGACACCTTCAAGCGCGTGCTTGACGTCACCCTCGTCCTCATGGCGGCCCTGCCGGTCCTGATGATGACCTTGGCCTTTGCCGCGGTGATCGCCCTTGACGGCAAGTCGCCCTTCTATCGTCAGGAACGCGTCGGCCGCAACGGCACGACCTTCTTCATGTGGAAGCTGCGCTCGATGGTGCCGAACGCGGATCGCCTGCTGGATGCCTATCTGGCCGACAATCCCGCCGCCCGCGCCGAGTGGGACCGCGACCAAAAGCTGCGCCACGATCCGCGCATCACCCCGATTGGCCACGTGATCCGCAAGACCTCGATCGACGAGCTGCCGCAGCTGTGGAACGTGCTGCGCGGGGACATGTCGCTGGTCGGTCCGCGTCCGATGATGCCCTGCCAGCAGGAGATCTATCCCGGCACCGCGTACTACGCGCTGCGCCCCGGCATCACGGGCTTCTGGCAGACTTCGGTCCGCAACGAAAGCAGCTTTGCCCAGCGCGCCGAGTTCGACGGGGATTACCTGCGCAAGCTGTCCTTTGGCACCGACCTGCGTATCCTGCTCAAGACCGTGCGCGTCGTGATCCGCGGCACTGGCTACTAAACACACCTCCCAGATGCGTTGACAGGCCCCGCCATTGGCGGGGCTTTTTCATGCGACGGTGGCGGTCATGCATTGCCGCCCATCCGGCCCACGCACCCACATATCCGACCCGTTCCGACAGAACGTGCCACGCTCGAAATGGATCAAAGGCGACGAGGCGCGGAAATCGAACCGCGCCACCGGCCCGGCAGCCTCGGCCATCAGCATCAGCTTTTGCGCCAGCAAAGGCCCATGCACCACCAGCCCGCCATAGCCTTCGACATCGCGGGCATAGTCCAGATCATAGTGAATGCGATGGCCGTTGAAGGTCAGCGCCGAGTAGCGGAACAAGAGCGTGCTGTCGAAGCCCGCCTCCTGCGCCTCTGCTTCGTCGGTGCGCGCCATGGGCGGCACGGGGCCCGGCGCGGCCGGGTCCGGGTCCTCGCGATAGACGAGGTCCTGCCGTTCGGACACACATAGCGCACCGTCCTGAAACACCTCGTGCCGCAGGGTGACAAAGCCCAAGGGCCCGCTGCGCCCCTCTTTCCGTGCGGTGTTTTCGACCCGCGTGACTTTTTCCGCCAAGATGCCGGCACGCAGTGGTGCGTGAAACTCCAACGCGCCCCCCGCCCACATGCGGCGGGGCAGGCCCATATCGGGGATCAAGCCGCCGACCTTCGGATGGCCGTCACGCCCCAACGCCTCGGGTGCTCGGGCGTCCCAGAAATAGATCTGATGGAAGAACGTGGGCAGCACCGTGCCCCGCATGACCTCCCCGCCCATTCCAAGCGCGATCCGCAGCGCCTGCGCGCGGCTTGGGTCCATCACATCGGTTTGACGGTGTTCCACCGGGGCGGCATCTTGCATGGGTCGTCTCCTTTGACCGGAGTTATCCTCATGAAAGCGCCCGCCGTCCAGTCGCTCGATCATCTTGTCCTGACCGTGGCCGATCTGGACGCCACGATCCGCTTTTACACCGCGCTCGGGATGCAGGCCGAGGCGTTCACCGTGGCCGATGGCAGCACCCGCACCGCGCTGATATTTGGCGCGCAAAAGATCAACCTGCACCCCCTGCCCGGTTTCGAGCCAAAGGCGCAGAAGGCAACGCCGGGCAGCGCCGACCTGTGCTTTCTCTCGGACACGCCCCTGATCGATTGGCAAGAGCACCTCGGCAGCAAAGGCCTAACCGTGATCGAAGGCCCAATCCGCCGCACCGGCGCAACCGGGCCGATCCTGTCCATCTACCTTCGGGACCCCGATGGCAACCTGATCGAGATCGCGAACCCGGCCTAGGCGCGCAGCTTCACCGCCGCGTGCAGCTCTTCCATCAGCTCCTTCAGCAGCTTGGTCGCGAATTCGTCGGTCAGGCGACCGTCGTCGTCCCATTGCTTCGAGGTCTGCGCCACAAACACCTCCGGTCCGGGGATGACATGCGGACGGAACGGGTTCAGCGCCAGCCGCGCCATGCTTTGCGAGCGTTCGCCCCCCGCGCGCCCCGCTGCGGCGCTGACGAGGGCCACAGGCTTGTCCCGCCACGGATTGCCCTCCACCCGCGACACCCAGTCAAAGGCATTCTTGAGCACGCCGGTGATGCCCTTGTTGTATTCCGGGCTGGCGACGACGATGGCATCGGCCTGCGCGATCTGGTCCGCCAGCGTCTTGACCTTGGCCGGAATACCCTCGGCATTCTCCAGATCCTGATCGAAGAGCGGAAAGTTGATATCGGCCTCGATATACTGCGCCGGGTCGAAATGGCGGGCGGCTTCGCGCAGGAGCAGCCGGTTGGTCGAGGCCTTGCGGAGCGAGCCGCTGATACCGAGAAGGGTCAAGTCACTCATGTGGTCACCTTTGGATTTGTGCGTTGACCCATGACATGGCCGCAAAAAACGCCGCGGCAAGCCGCGGCGTTTCATAGGTTGGGTGCGTCAGCGCACAGATCAGGCGTTGGGCAGGATCACGATCTCGACCCGGCGGTTCTGCGCCTTGCCTTCGGGCGTCAGGTTCGACGCGATCGGCTGATCCTCGCCGCGACCGATGACCTGCAGGCGGGACGACGGCACACCGGAGCCGGTCAGAACATTGGCGACGGATTGCGCGCGGCGCTGCGACAGGTTCTGGTTATAGGCCGCGTCGCCGTCGGAATCGGTGTGCCCGATGACTTGCGCCGTGGTGTTCGGATAGGCCAGAAGGCTCTGCGCCACATCGCGCAGGTCGGGGATCAGGCCCGGACGCAGATCGGCGCTGTCGGTGGCAAACAGGATATCCTGCGGCATGGTCACGATCAGCCGATCACCGGTGTTGCGGATCGACGTGTCCGGCCCAAGCTGCTGGCGCAGTTCGGCCTCTTGCTTGTCCAGCTGGTTGCCGATGGCGGCACCGGCGGCGGCACCAACCAAGGCACCAGCGACGGTGGCGCGGTTGCGCTCGCCCTTGTCGCCGCCACCCAGCGCGCGCCCGGCAAGCGCGCCCACGGCAGCGCCGGCCAGTGCGCCGGTCTTGGCCTGACGGTTGGGGTCGTTCTGGTCGAACATGGGGCCGGTGGTGCAGGCCCCAAGGGTCATGGCACCGACAACGGCCAGAATGATGGGTTTGGATGCTCGGATCATCTGTCTCTCTCTTCGCCTCGATTGCAGCCCTTCACGGGTCGCGGTCATGATTAACCACACAGTAGGGCCGCGACCATGGGGGGTGAAGGGGAAAATCGGCGGGACTCCGCGCATCATCGCCGTGAAGCCGGGTTAAAGCATTTGGAACCAAAGGCTTGCGAGGCGCCCGTTATCCGATAGCAGCCTCCGTCTCGCCCTCGAGTCTGGCGGCTTCCCACGCAAGGATCTGGCGTTTCACCGGAATCCCCCAGTGATAGCCACCCAAGCCCCCCGATTTGCGCAGCGCGCGATGGCAGGGGATCAGGTAGCTGATCGGGTTGCGCCCCACGGCCGTGCCGACCGCGCGGACCGCCTTGGGGTGGCCGATGGATTGGGCGATCTCGGAATAGCTGGTCACGTGGCCGGACGGGATGCGCATCAGCGCCTCCCAGACCTTGATCTGGAACGGCGCGCCGATCAGGAAGAGCGGCACTTCGCCCTCTTCCTGCAGGCCAAACGCCGCCTGCACCCAAGGCCGCAGCCGCATCGGGTCCTCGACATAGTCCGCAAGGGGCCAGCGCGATACAAGGTCTTCCATCGCATGTTCGGCGGTGGTCTCGGCTGCGAAGCCGATGCCGCAGATGCCCTTGTCTGTGCCCATGACCAAGGCCGGACCAAAGGGGCTTTCGAACCAGCCCCAATAGATCACCAAGCCCGCGCCGCTGCGGGCGAAGTCACCGGGGCTCATCGCCTCCCACCGCAGGAACAGGTCATGCAGGCGGCCCGACCCGGACAGGCCGCTGGCATGGGCGGTCTCCAGCGTCGTGAACCTGTTGGCCAGCAGCGCCTTGGCATGGCCCAGCGTCAGGTATTGCTGATACCGCTTGGGCGACACGCCCGCCCATCTTGAAAACACCCGCTGGAAATGCGCCGGGGACAGGCCGATCTCGCTTGCGATCTGGTCGAGGCTGGCCTGCGGGCCCAGCCGGTCGACCGCCTCGATGGCACGCGCCATGACCTTGTAATGATAGCCTTCGGTGTCCATGACATGTCTCCTTTGACGCCAGAATACGCCGGAGGCGCGGGCACAATCGACCCGAATATTGCGCTTTTGACGGCTGCGGCCTTGTATCGCTTGCGACCCTGCGCGCAGGCGGGCATAGCTGCGGCATGGCCAAGCAGCTTGATTATCACACGATCCGCGAGATCTTTACCCGCTTCGAGGCGTCGGAACCCGAGCCCAAGGGCGAGTTGAACCATGTCAACGCCTACACGCTGGTGGTGGCGGTCGCGCTGAGCGCGCAGGCCACCGATGCGGGCGTGAACAAGGCCACGGAAAAGCTGTTCCAGATCGCCGATACACCGGAAAAGATGCTCGCCTTGGGTGAAGAGGGCGTGATCGAGCATATCAAGACCATCGGCCTTTTCCGCAACAAGGCCAAGAACGTCATCAAACTGTCGCGCATCTTGGTCGAGGAATACGGCTCCGAAGTGCCCTGTTCCCGCGCCGCGTTGGAAAGCCTGCCGGGCGTGGGCCGCAAGACCGCCAATGTCGTGCTGAACATGTGGTGGCGCTATCCCGCGCAGGCCGTCGACACCCATATCTTTCGCGTCGGCAACCGCACGGGCATTTGCCCGGGCAAGGACGTTGTCGCCGTCGAACGCGCGATCGAGGATCACATCCCGGTCGATTTCCAGCAACACGCGCATCACTGGCTGATCCTGCACGGCCGCTATATCTGTGTCGCGCGCAAACCCAAATGCAAGGCGTGTCTGATCGCCGATCTCTGCCAATTCGAGGAAAAAACCGCATGAGCCAGAAGAAATACCAGGTCGTCGGCATCGGGAATGCCGTGGTCGACGTGATCGCCCGCGCCGAGGATACCTTTCTTGACCATATGGGCATCGAAAAGGGCATCATGCAGCTGGTCGAGCGCGAGCGCGGCGAGGTCCTGTATGCCGCCATGGGCAACCGCATCCAGACGCCCGGCGGCTCGGTCGCCAACACCATCGCGGGCGCGGGCAATCTGGGCCTGCGCTCTGCATTCATCGGGCGGGTCAAGGACGACGCGCTGGGGCATTTTTACGCCGATGCGATGACCAATGACGGCATCGATTTCGTCAATGCGCCGGTCGAAGGGGGCGAACTGCCCACCTCGCGCTCGATGATCTTCGTCTCGCCCGATGGCGAGCGGTCGATGAACACCTATCTGGGTATCTCCGCGGAACTCGGCCCCGACGACGTGGCCGAGGATGTGGCGGGCAATACCGACGTGATCTTCCTCGAAGGGTATCTGTTCGACAAGGACAAGGGCAAGGATGCCTTCCTGCGCGCCGCCCGCACCTGCCGCGCCAAGGGCGGCAAGGCCGGGATCGCGATTTCCGACCCGTTCTGCGTCGAACGCCACCGCGAGGATTTCCTGCGCCTGATCGCCAACGAGATGGATTTCGTCATCGGCAACGAGGACGAGATCAAGTCGCTGTTCCAGAACAATGATCTGGACAAGGACCTCGCCGCCGTCGCCGCCACCTGCCCGCTGGTGGTCTGCACCCGCTCGGGCGATGGTGTGTCGATCATGCGCGACGGCGTGCGCACCAATGTGCCAGTGACCAAGGTCGTGCCTGTTGATGCCACCGGCGCGGGCGACCAGTTCGCCGCCGGCTTCATCTATGGGCTCGTGACCGGCGCGGATATGCAGACCGCCGGGCAGATGGGCTCGGCTGCTGCTGGCGAAGTCATCAGCCATATCGGCCCACGCCCGGAACGCGATCTGAAAGAGTTGTTCCGCGAAAAGGGCCTGATCTGAGGCAACACCCGCCCCGGGCCTGACCCGGGGCCTCATGGTCAAGGTGCATCAAGGTGGAGGCCCCGGGTCAAGCCCGGGGCGCGAAGGTCAATGGGCCTCGGCCCAATTCGCCCCCTTCCCGGCATCGACGACCAAAGGCACGTCGAGCTTGATCACCGGGTCGGCTGCGTTTTCCATGACGTCACGCGCGGTGCCGATCAGGTCATCGACCGCGCCCGTCTCGACCTCGAAGATCAGTTCGTCATGCACCTGCAGCAGCATCTTGGCGGGCAGACCCGCAATCGCGTCGGGCATACGCACCATGGCGCGCCGGATGATATCCGCCGCCGTGCCTTGAATGGGCGCGTTGATCGCGGCGCGCTTGGCAAAGCCCGCGCGCGGCCCCTTGGCCCCGATCTCCGGCGTGTGGATGATGCGGCCGAACAGCGTCTCGACCCGTTTGTGTTCCTGCGCAAAGGCGATGGTGTCGTCCATATAGGTCTTGATGCCGGGGAAACGCTCAAAATAGCGGTCGATGAAGCCCTGCGCCTCGGCACGCGGAATGCGCAAATTGCGCGCCAGACCAAAGCCTGAAATCCCATAGATCACGCCAAAGTTGATCGCCTTGGCCTGCCGCCGGATATCCGGCGTCATCTCGTCCAGCGGCACGTTGAACATCTCTGACGCGGTCATGGCGTGAATGTCCTGCCCCTCGCGGAAGGCCTGTTTCAGCGCGTCGATCCCGGCCATATGCGCCAGAATGCGCAATTCGATCTGGGAATAATCGAGCGAAACCAGAACCTTGCCCTCGGGCGCGACAAAGGCCTCGCGGATGCGGCGGCCTTCCTCGCTGCGCACGGGGATATTCTGCAGGTTCGGATCGGTCGAGGCGAGACGCCCAGTGCTGGCCCCGGACTGCACATAGGACGTGTGCACGCGGCCCGTCTCGGCGTTGATATGTTCCTGCAACGCATCCGTGTAGGTCGATTTCAGCTTCGACAATTGCCGCCAGTCCAGCACGCGGCCCGGCAATTCGTGCTCGGTCGCGAGGTCCTCAAGGATATCAGCGCCGGTGGCATAGGCCCCGGTCTTGCCCTTTTTGCCGCCGGGCAGGGACATCTTGTCGAACAGGATTTCGCCCAACTGCTTGGGCGAGCCGACGTTGAACTTTTCCCCGGCCAGCTCGTGAATTTCCTCTTCCAGCTGCGCCATCTTCTGCGCGAAGGCCCCGGACATGCGCGACAGCGTCCCGCGATCCACCTGCACCCCGGCCATTTCCATCGCCTTCAGAACCGGCACAAGCGGGCGTTCCATCGTCTCGTAGACCCGCGTCACGCGCACCTGATGCAGTTGCGGTTTGAAGGTCATCCACAGGCGCAGGGTGATATCCGCATCCTCGGCGGCGTATTTCACCGCGTCCTCCAACGGGACCAGATCAAAGGTGATCTGCTTCTTGCCAGTTCCCAGCAAGTCCTTGATCGGAATGGGCGTATGGTTCAAATAGCGTTCCGACAGCGCGTCCATCCCATGCCCATGCAGCCCGGCATGCATGGCGTAGGACATCAGCATCGTGTCGTCGATCGGCGCGACCTCGATCCCGTAGCGCGAAAAGACCTTCGCGTCGTATTTCATGTTCTGGCCGATTTTCAGAACACTGGCATCCTCGAACAGCGGCTTCAGCGCGGCCAGCGCCTCGTCCAGCGCAATCTGCCCCGGCAACAGCGAGTGATCGGCGAACAGGTCGTCGCCGCCCTGCGCCTTGTGTGTCAGCGGGATGTAGCAGGCCTCGCCCGGATCGATGGCCAAGGAAATCCCGACCAGATCACAGGTCATCTCGTTCAGGCCCGTCGTTTCGGTATCCACCGCCACGTAACCGCGTTCATGCGCCCGCGCGATCCAGCGGTTGAGCGCCTCCATATCGCTGACCTGCTCGTAGTTCGACGGGTCGATGGCGGGCCAGTCCGGCGCGTCGGGGGCATCGGCCACGGGGGCCGGTTCGGGGATCGTAGGGGCCTCGACCCCGATACTGTCGGCGATCCGCTTGGTCAGGGTGCGGAATTCCATCGCCGTCAGAAACGCCATCAGCTTTTCGGGATCAGGGTCACGCACCTCCAGATCGTCCAGCGTAAAGGGCAGGTCCATGCCCTCATCCAACTGCACCAGCTTCTTCGACAGTTCGATCTGCGCGCGCTTTTCGATCAAGGTCTGACGGCGTTTGGGCTGCTTGATCTCTTCGGCCCGGTCCAGCAACACCTCGAGTGACCCGAATTCGTTGATCAGCAACGCCGCCGTCTTGATCCCGATCCCCGGCGCGCCCGGCACGTTATCGACGCTGTCGCCCGCCAAAGCCTGCACGTCCACCACACGCTCGGGTCCGACACCGAATTTCTCGATCACGCCCTCGCGGTCGATCAGCTTGTTCTTCATCGGGTCGAGCATCTCGACCCCGTCGCCCACCAACTGCATCAGGTCCTTGTCCGAGGACAGGATCGTCACCCGCCCCCCGGCCTCGCGCGCCTGACAGGCCAGCGTCGCCATGATGTCGTCGGCCTCGAAACCCTCGATCTCCTTGCAGGCGATGTTGAAGGCCTCGGTCGCCTCGCGCGTCAACGGGATCTGCGGGCGCAGGTCCTCTGGCATGGCCTCGCGATTGGCCTTGTACTGGTCATACAGATCGTTGCGGAAGGTGTGCGAGCCTTTGTCAAAGATCACCGCCACATGGGTCACATCGCCCCCGGCATTGCCCTCGACATAGCGTTGCAGCATGTTGCAAAACCCCGACACGGCGCCAATCGGCAACCCGTCGGATTTGCGCGTCAGCGGCGGCAGGGCATGGAACGCCCGAAAGATGAAGGCCGAGCCGTCGATCAGATGCAGATGGCATCCCTTGCCAAAGTTCCCCGCCATGTCCGGCCTCCCGCGCGTGTCGTTTCGCAACTATGTGCCACGATCCTGCGGCGCGTGCCAGTCGCAGTCTGTCAGCTTGAGTGATGGATGAGACGCGACACCGTCACCGCGTAGGGGGTTGGCGTCCACCTGCCAAAGCGCAGCCCCGCCGCGCGCAGGACCTCGGCCACCCAGACATTGCAGGTGCGCAAAAGATGAAACCGCCCCTCGGCCTCGAAAAACGCATCCCATTCTGAAAACCCTGCCCCCGGAATCGGCGTCGGATCGGGGGCGGTGGACAAGATCGCGGCACGCAACGCGCGATATTCCTGTGCGGTCAGGCTCAGCTGACGGTCGACATGCCCTGTCACGTCACCGGCGACAGACACGTGCAAGACAGACCGATCCCCGGTCGCAGGCCTCCAAACGGTTCCAAGGCTCAGGTCGCTGTAACCGCCGGTCGCCGTGTAAAAGGCCCGCGAGCCCCAGCCGACGACAACCCAATCCACGCCCGGCGCGTCCAATGGCACATGACCTTTCGCAAAGTGGAAGGCTTCAAGGGTTTCCGCATCGGCAGGCAGCAGGAAATCATAATGGATCGGGCCTGCGACGAGATACACCGTCACCTCTCCCGCCCCACCGCCAGTTTCGCCGTTGGGCCAGAGGGCGCCGATCAAGGCCGCGATCAAATAGGCGATGATCGCGCCGGGCAAAAGCCAAGCGGCACGCCAGACCGACCGGCGCAGATCCTCAGACCTTGCCTTCGAAATCCTTGTGCACGTATTTGGCGTCGCAATAGCCGCACTCGACGAACCCCTCGTCATGCGGAATGGCCAGCCAGACGCGCGGATGTCCCAACGCCCCCTCGCCGCCATCACAGGCGACGCGCCAGGTGTTGACGATCTTGGTCTCGGGGGCTTCGATGGTCATGGGATCATTCCCTTTTTGTGGCTGACGTCCTATGTGCCTTATGAGGCAAGCAACGGCACAGGGCAAGAGACGGCATGACACAGGACGCGATCCGCATCAACGGGCTGAAGAAAACCTACGAGGGTGGCAAACAGGCCCTCAAGGGGATCGACCTCTCCGTCCCCGCTGGATCGATCTTTGGCCTGCTCGGCCCCAATGGCGCGGGCAAGTCGACCCTGATCAACATCCTCGCCGGTCTGGTGACCAAGACCCACGGCAAGGTGCAGATCTGGGGCTGGGATCAGGACGAGAACCCCCGCCAAAGCCGCGCCGCCATCGGCGTCATGCCGCAGGAGCTGAACCTCGACCCGTTCTTCACCCCGCGCGGCGCGCTGGAGGTGCAGGCCGGTCTGTACGGCGTGCCGAAATCCCAGCGCCGCACGGCGGATATCCTTGAAATGGTGGGCCTCTCCGACAAGGCCGAGGCCTATGCCCGCACCCTCTCGGGTGGCATGCGCCGCCGCCTGCTGCTGGCCAAGGCGCTGGTCCATCACCCGCAGGTCCTCGTCCTCGACGAGCCCACCGCAGGCGTCGATATCGAACTCCGCCAGATGCTCTGGCGCAATGTCCGCCGCCTCAACGAGGAACGCGGCATGACGATCATCCTGACCACCCATTACCTCGAAGAGGCCGAGGAAATGTGCGACGAGATCGCCATCATCAACCACGGCGAACTGGTCGCTCACGACACCAAGACCAACCTGCTGGGCCAGATCACCGCGAAAACGATGGTCATCACCCCCGACAGTGCGCCCGCCTCGCTCCCGGATCAGCCGGGAATCACCGTCGAGCAGCGCCGCGACGGCACGCTGGCCTTCACCTACAACGCCTCCGACACCTCTGCCGAACAGGTGCTCGACCTTGCCAAGACAACCGGCTTGACCATCCGCGACGTCCGCACCGAACAGGCCGACCTTCAAGAAGTCTTCCTGTCTCTCACAAGTTCGCGCTGATCCCGGCTTCTTCGGTCCTCAAATACCTCGGGGTGAGGCCGCAGGCCGAGGGGCAGAGCCCCTGAAGGGGGTCCGGGGCACAGCCCCGGCGCACGCGGCGCGCAGCCGCAAACCAACCTGCGCGGCGCAGCCGCCCCGGCAGGTCAGGCGCGGGCCAGCATCCGGCCCAGTCCACGGCCCGCAAGGATGTGCACATGCAGATGCGGCACTTCCTGCACGCCGTCGCGCCCCGCATTGGCGATCAGACGAAACCCGTCCGCCTCCAGCCCGTTCAACTTGCAGACCTCGCCCACCGCGCGCACGTAATCGACGATTTCCGCATCCGATGCCTCCTGCGCGAAATGGTCGAAACACACATACGGCCCCTTGGGGATCACCAGCACATGCACCGGCGCCTGCGGCTGGATGTCCTCGAAAGCCAGCGTGTGCTCGGTCTCCAGCACGGTCTTGTTGGGAATCTCGCCGCGCAGGATCTTGGCGAAGATGTTCTGATCGTCGTAAGCGTAGGCCATGTCACTCTCCGAAAGGTCTTTGACGCCTGTTGTCACCCAATCCGCGCACAGGCTCAATCGGCAAAGAGATGATCCAGCGCCACGATCTCGCGCGCCTTCTCCTCCGGCACGGTCAGGAATTGCGACACCGCCCGCGCGTTGATCTCGACCCCGTCGATCTCGCGCATGTGCAGGTGATTGTCGAAATCCGCATCCCGGATGCGGTCGCTCTCATGGACCATGTCATTGCGCACCGTCGGCAACAGCCGCATCAGCGTCTCATACGGGGTGCGGTCCCCGGCCAGCCCGACGCGCATGGCGTGGCCGATCAGGTAGTCGTCCGAGAACTGGCACTCGATCTCCAAGATCCGCGTCAAGGACCGGTCATTGCCGAAATCCTCCAACAGGTCGAGGTTCGCAGGGTCCATGCAGACCACCAGCCGGTCGGTGTCGTAATAATCGAACAACATCCGCATCAGCGCCCGCCGATGCCGGTGCCGCTTGCCCATCGTCGACTGGATGCCGCCCAGATCAGGCAGGAAACAGCTTTCCTCGTTGAACAGGTACTCGATACACGGGATGTTGGTCATCGTGCGAATGCGATCCACCAACCGCTTGGCCACGTGCCATTTCTTGCACACCACGATCAGCAATTCGCGTTCGCGCCCGAGCGAGCTTTCCTTTTCCCAGAACCGCGGGGCAAAGCGCCGCCCGATCCGGCCCTTGGTCGACAGGAACTTGTACAGCGACCGCCCCTCGTTCGAGATCTGGAACTTCGTTCCGTCCGATGCGTATAGCACGCCCAGCCGCCGTTTCAGATCGGCCGCCTCGGGGCTGATCTTGCGCGCGAACAGGAAATCCTGAGACAGCAGCAAGTCATAGTGATCGTTGTAGAACGTCACCGGCAGGCCATAATCCGTGAACATCAGGAAGGTCAGCGTGCGCGACTGAATCTCATGCTCTGGCACCAGATGGCGCACCAAGGTCTGAAAGAACGTCTCGTCGGGAATCCATGTGGTCGCGAAGAACCGCATCACGTCGCGGCGCTGCTTGATGAAGTCGAGAATCCATTCGATCGTCCGCCGCCGCAGGCACCACCATTGGCTGCCGATCATCACCTCGATGTCCTGCGGGATCTCGCGGGTCAGGCCCAGCCGTTTCTGGATCTCGAACATCGCGTAAAACCGGCGTTTCTGCGTGCGTTCGTTGAACCAGTGGCGATAGATCAGCCGCTCTTCCTTCCAGCCGGTCTTGATCCAGTCGGACTGGAAATAGTCAAAGCTTTCAACATAGTCGCAATCGCGCCGGTCGAGGAACTCATGCGCGTATTCCGCCGACTTGATCGCCATGCAATCGCCCGAGAGCATGTAGAAATGCGTGGCGCGCGGGAAGGCCTCGACCGCCGATTGCACCGCGTAGATCGTCGCCTCGACCAGCGACCATTCCCCCCAGCCGCATTTGATGCGTTTATGGGCAAAGGTCACGTTGGGGTTGTCGTCCAGCGCGTTGCGGATCTTGCGATAGGCCTCGGGTTTGGCGCGCGCGTCGAAATGGATCGAAATGTAATCACCGACAGCCGTCAGGCTCTGCGCCTGCTTGATGATGGCGTCAGGGTCCTTATGACACAGCAGTATGAAGGCGATTTTTGCCATTCAGGAAACACGATCCCCAGAATTTTCCCGATTGTTTACCGTGATAAGCATGAACGAGCGTTGAATAAACCTGCTTTCTTTGGTTTTTTGTAACGAGTAAAGCGCCAAAAAGAACAAAGGCGCAGCAAGCCGGAGGCAACGGGCATGGGTTTTCCAGGCACTTGGATGACCGAGAGTGAGAGTATGGTGTATCGGGTCGTGCCGAAATGCGCCTGTTCGACCATCGGCCAGATCATGTATTACAGCGATCATGGCGAATTCTTCGACGGCGACATTCACGACGCCACGGGGGGCCTGCACAAGTGGGCGCGCGAGGAAAGCCAAGCCGCGATCAAGGCCAACGTCAAGACGCGCACCTCGTACACCTTCACCTGCGTGCGCAATCCCTACACGCGCATCCTGTCATCCTTCTTCGACAAGATCTGCGGCATCCAGCGCAACGGCCGGCGCTATCGCGGCAACCTCGTGCCGCTTCTGATCCAGAAATACGGGATCGAGGTCGGCGGCGATGACGGCAAGCAGGAGTTCGACCAGATCCGCAGTTTCCGCCGATTCCTGCTGTTCACCCGCGACACCATCCGCTGGCGCCGCCCGATGGAGCCCGACATTCACTGGTCGGCCATGGCGGGCCATGTCTCGACCTTCATCGTCAATGGCGGGCGCTACAACAACATCTTCTGGACGGAGAAGTTCAACGAGGGCATGCAAAGCGTGCTCGACCATGTGAACACGCCCCAGACCATCGACTTGGCCAGCATCCCGCGCTTCAACGAATCCGAGGGGCACGGGCCGAAACGCGCCCACCCGGTCGAGGATTACTTTGACGACCTGTCGATGCACCTGATGAAGGAAATCTATCATCGGGATTTCGCGCTGTTCAAATACGACTTCGACGATCCGTCCAACAAGATGCCGATCGGCGAGATCGACTTGGACGAGGTCCACGCCAAGCTGGGCGATTAGGCCTTGCGCGTGTGCCGCTCGACAAGGCGGCGCACGTTTGGCGCGACGATCAGGACCGTCGGAAAGGCGATCAGCCAGCTCGACGCCCATGCGCTCATCCACAGGCCAAAGACGCCGTCGACCAGACCGACCGCGCGCACGGTCGCCACGCCGGACACGACAAGCGACATCAACCCGGACAGAAGCAGGCCGAAAACGACAGGGGCAAATCGGGGTGGAATCATCTTGGGGCTCCGGTTCAGCGCCCCTTAACTGCACCGATCACGTCACCCGGGCAACTCATCCGACGGAATGATCCGAAAGAATGCGCCCTGCGACCACAGCCCGAACCAACCATCGTGATGCGCACCGATCTCGACCAGCCGGTAAAAGGACTTGCGGTCGATCAACGCCTCCAGCCCGGCGCGCACATGCACATAGGGCGACGGCTCGCCGGTCTCGGGGTCACGCTCGACGCGAATGGGGTTGTCCGGCCCGGCCACGGTCTCGTCGCCCACATGGGTGGTGAAGGTCAGCACCTGCGCCGTGCCTTCGCCGCTCGCCGTGAAATCCACGGCGACGAACGGCGCGTCGTCCACGGTGATCCCGACCTTTTCGACCGGCGTGACAAGGAAATACTTGCCGTCTTCCATCTTGAGGATGGATGAGAACAGCTTGACCAGTTCGAACCGTCCAATCGGTGTGCCAAGGTAGAACCACGTCCCGTCCCTAGCGATGCGCATATCGAGGTCGCCGCAGAACGGCGGATTCCACAAATGCACAGGCGGCAGGCCCTTGCCCTTTTTCGCGGCACGGGCCGAGGCGGCGAGGCCTTCGGCGTCAACAGTCACATTCTTTTGTTCGGACATAGTTCTTTTGCCATTTCGACTCTGGGCGATACACTCCTACCTAATCACCTAGGGTGCAAACGGAGAAATGACATGGCCGAAGACCTGATTGCCGAGATCGAAGCGTTGGAAGACAAGCTGGCAAGTGCCAGAAAGTCGATCGAGGCGAGGTTCATCGGTCAGGAACGCGTCGTCGAGCTGGTGCTGGCGTCTTTGCTGTGCGGCGGGCACGCGCTGCTGATCGGCCTGCCCGGTCTGGGCAAGACACGACTGGTGGAAACGCTGAGCACCGTGATGGGGCTGAAGGGCAATCGCGTGCAGTTCACGCCCGACCTGATGCCCGCCGATATCCTCGGCTCCGAAGTGCTGGAAACCGGCGCGGACGGGCAGCGCACGTTCAAGTTCATCGGCGGCCCGATCTTCTGCCAATTGCTGATGGCGGACGAGATCAACCGCGCCTCGCCCCGGACTCAGTCGGCGCTGTTGCAGGCGATGCAGGAAAAGCAGGTGACCGTGGCCGGGGAAACCCGCGGTCTGGAGGCGCCGTTCCACGTTCTGGCCACCCAGAACCCGATCGAGCAGGAGGGCACTTACCCCCTGCCCGAGGCGCAGCTTGACCGCTTCCTTGTGCAGATCAACGTCGACTATCCCGACCGCGACACCGAACGCGCGATCATCATGGCCACCACCGGCACCGAAGAGGCCGAAAGCCACGGTGTCTTTACCGGCCACGAACTGATCGCCGCGCAACGCCTGCTGCGCCGGATGCCGGTGGGCGAGGCGGTGGTCGAACAGATTCTCGACCTTGTCCGCGCCTTCCGCCCCGACGATCCCAGCGCGCCGGATGCCGTGCGCGACATGGTCGCGTGGGGTCCCGGTCCGCGTGCCGCGCAGGCCCTGATGCTGACCGTGCGGGCACGGGCGCTGCTGCAAGGGCGGCTCGCGCCCTCGCCCGAGGACGTGCTGAACATGGCGAAGCCCGTACTGGTGCACCGCATGGCGCTGACCTTCTCGGCGCGCGCCCGGGGTGAGGATCTGGGCAAGCTGATCGATCAGGTCGCCGCGACGCTGAATACCCGCGAAGCCGCGGCATGAGCGACGTCGCCCAGCTTCGCGCCCGCGCTCAGGAGGAAGCCAGCCGGTTTCCCGCGCTGCTGGCCCGCGCCGAACAATTGGCCGGGACGGTGCTGCTGGGCGATCACGGGCGGCGCAGGGCGGGCTTGGGCGACGATTTCTGGCAATACCGTCCGCTGCGCGCGGGCGACAGCTATCGCCAGATCGACTGGCGCAGGTCCGCGCGCGGGGATGAGCAGTTCGTGCGCGAACGCGAATGGCAGATCGCGCAAAGCGTGCAGGTCTGGCTCGACCCCGGCGCCTCCATGCGGTTCGCCTCGCACAAGGACCTGCCCACCAAGGCCGACCGCGCCCGGCTGGTGACGCTGGCCACCGCGATCCTGCTGATCCGGGGCGGCGAGCGTGTCGGCCTGACCGGCTGGGCTTTGCCCCCGCGCCGGGGCGAGGAACAGATGCTTCGACTGGCCGAGACCTTTTCGACCGATGGCGAGGACGACTATGCCGAACCCGAGGCGCGCGGGATGCTGCCCCATGCCCGCGCGCTGTTCGTCTCGGATTTCCTTGGCGACATCGCGCCGGTCGAGGCCGCGCTGACCAAGGCTGCCGACCGGGGCGTGCGCGGCGTGCTTTTGCAGGTGCTCGACCCGTCCGAGGAAAGCTTCCCCTTCACCGGTCGCACCATCTTCGAAAGCGTCGGCGGCACGCTGCGTCACGAGACCTTGAAAGCCGGTGAGCTAAAAGAGCGCTACCTGCACCGTCTGGCCGAGCGCAAGGACCGGCTGGAGCAGCTGTCGCGATTGACCGGCTGGCAACACCTTGTGCATCACACCGATCACAGCGCGCAAAGCGCCCTTCTATGGGTCTATCGCGCGCTGGATGGAGGACATGGATGACCCTGTTTGGCGGTCTGCTTGGATTCACCGCGCCTTGGCTTTTGCTGGGGCTCTTGGCGCTGCCCGTATTGTGGGTGATCCTGCGCGCCGTGCCCCCTGCCCCGATCCGCCGGATGTTCCCGGGCGTGGCGCTGCTTCTGGGCCTCAAGGATGAGGAACAGGTCACCGACCGCACCCCGTGGTGGTTGCTGCTGTTGCGGATGCTGGCGGTGGCGGCGGTCATCATCGGCCTTGCCGGGCCGATCCTGAACCCGCGCGATCAGGACGAGGCGGAGGGCAACGGCCCGCTGTTGGTCGTCATGGATGCCAGCTGGGCCTCGGCCAGCGACTGGCGGTCGCGGATCACCGCGCTGGACGGCATTCTGGCTGAAGCGGGCCGCGATGGCCGCCCTGCCGCGATCCTGCGCCTGACCGAGCCGGAGCCGGTGCAATTCCTGTCGGCGGACGTGCTGCGCACCCGCCTGAGCGGGCTTGAACCGATGCCATGGCAACCCGAAGCGCTCGACCCGGCGATGCTGCCCGACGGCAATTTCGACAGCTACTGGATGAGCGACGGGTTGCAGCGGGACAGCCGCGCCGACCTGCTGGCCGAGTTGGACAGCCGGGGCGCTGTGACCGTGTTCGAAGCCCCGCGCATGCTGTATGCCCTCGCGCCTGCCCGTGTCGAGGATGGCAACCTGACCCTGCCCGCTCGCCGTCTGCGCGGCGGGGGCGAAACCGAACTGAGCCTCGCCGCCCAAGGCAAGGACCCGGCGGGCAACCCTGCCACCCTGCTGCGCGCGCCGCTGCGCTTTGCCAGCGGCGAGACCGAGGCCGAGGTCGAAATCGCCATGCCCGCCGAGTTGCGCGCCCGCGTCGAACGCTTTGAAATCGAGGGCCAGCGCAGCGCCGGCACCGTGACGCTCCCCGATGACAGCCTGCGCCGCCGCGAGGTCGCCCTGATTGCCGGGGCCACCGACCGCGAGGGGCTCGAACTGCTCTCGCCCCTGCACTACCTGCACAAGGCGTTGGAGCCGTCGGCGGATATCCTTGACGGCGCTTTGACCGATGTGCTGCCCGCGAACCCCGATGTGATCGTTCTGGCGGACGTCGCGACGCTTTCGGCGGCGGAGGCCGACGCAGTGACCGACTGGCTGGAAAACGGCGGGATGCTTTTGCGCTTTGCCGGGCCGCGCCTCGCCGCGTCCGACATTTCGCGGCGGGAGGAAGACCCGCTGATGCCCGTGCGCCTGCGCGCCGGGGGCCGCACCGTGGGCGGTGCCATGAGCTGGGGGGAACCCAAGGCGCTGGCCCCCTTCCCCGAGGAAAGCCCCTTTGCCGGGCTGCCGATCCCGGACGATGTGACGGTGAATTCCCAAGTCATGGCCCAACCCGATCCGAACCTTGCCGACCGCGTGATCGCGCAGCTGACCGATGGCACGCCGCTGGTCACGCGCAAGCGCGTCGGCCAGGGTCAGATCGTGCTGTTCCACGTCACGGCGAATGCCGAATGGTCGACCCTGCCGATCTCTGGCCTGTTCGTGCAGATGCTGGAACGTCTCGCGGTGTCCTCGACCATGGCCGCCCCCGAGATCGAGGATATGGAAGGCACAGTCTGGCAGCCGCTGATGGTGCTGGACGGCTTTGGCCGGTTGCGCGACGGCGACACCTTGCCCGGCATCGACGGCCCCGCGCTGATCGGTAACGCGCTCGGGCCGGACCTGCGCCCCGGTCTGTATCAGGGCGAGGACCGGACCTTGGCGCGCAACGTGATCCTCACCGATACCGAGTTGACCCCGGTCGCATGGCCCCAAGGCACCGTCGTCGAGGGCTTGACCCAGCCGCAGGAACGCCCCTTGGCCGGGTGGCTGCTGGCCGGGGCCTTGGCGCTGCTGGCGGCGGATGTGATCGCCTCGCTGGCGCTGTCGGGGCGGCTGGTCGGCGCGCGCGCGGCCTCCGTCCTGCTCGCGCTCGCCCTGATCCCGCGCGAAGGTTACGCGCAGGACGAGGATGCGCTGGCCATCGCCGCGACGTCGGAGGTCGTGCTGGCTCATGTCCTGACCGGGGACGAGGAACTCGACCGCATGGCTGCCGCAGGTCTGCGCGGGCTGTCAGATACGCTGTTCTTCCGCACCTCGGTCGAACCGGCGCAACCGATCGGCGTCGATCTGGAGACGGACGAACTGGCCTTCTACCCAATGCTCTATTGGCCCATCACGCCGGATCAGCCGACACCGTCCGCACAGGCTTATGCCAAGCTGAACACCTATCTGCGTACTGGCGGGATGATCCTGTTCGACACGCGCGATGCCGATATCGCCGGGTTCGGATCGAACACTGCCAACGGGCGCAAGCTGCAGGCGCTGGCCGCGCCGCTGGACATTCCGCCGCTGGAACCCGTGCCGCAGGACCACGTGCTGACCCGCACCTTCTACCTGCTTCAGGACTTCCCCGGGCGCTATGTCGGCCAGCAAGTCTGGGTCGAGGCCGCGCCGCCGGATGCGCAACTGATCGAGGGCATGCCGTTTCGCGACCTCAACGACAACGTCACACCCGTGGTGATCGGCGGCAATGACTGGGCGGCGGCTTGGGCTGTGGACCAGAACGGCAATCCGCTGGTGCCGCTGGGGCGCGGGTTCACCGGCGAACGGCAGCGCGAGATCGCCTATCGCTTTGGCGTGAACCTCGTGATGCATGTGCTGACGGGCAATTACAAAAGCGATCAGGTCCACGTGCCTGCATTGCTGGACAGGCTGGGCCAATGACCGGAGATATCGTTTTCGATCCCCTGCTGCCGTGGGGCTTGATCGTCGCGCTGGCGGTGCTTGCTGTGGCAGGCGTGGGGCTTGCGCTGTGGCGTGGCCTGTCGGGCTGGGCATTGCGCGGGCTGGCGGCCGTGGTGCTGCTGGCGGCGCTGGCGCAACCCTCGTGGCAAGTCGAGGACCGCGCGCCGCTGTCCGACATCGTTCTGATGGTCGTGGACCAAAGCGCCAGCCAACGGCTGGCCGAGCGCGCAGGCGTCACCGAAGACGCCGCTACTGAACTGGAGGCGATGATCAACGCCCGCCCCAACACGGAAATCCGCCGGATCGAGGTTGGCGATGCCGAGGGCGACGCGGGCACGCAACTGATGACCGCGCTGTCCGCCGCGATGGCCGAGGAACCGCGCGGGCGCATCGCGGGCATGTTCCTGCTGTCGGACGGGCGCTTGCACGATCTGGAACAGGCCCCCGACCTGCCCGCGCCCCTGCACCTGCTGATGACCGGGCAGGAGGACGACTGGGACCGCCGCCTGATCGTCCAGAACGCCCCGGCCTTTGCGATCCTTGGCGAGGAAGTCGAACTGACCCTGCGCATCGAGGATGACGGCGCGGCCCCCGGCGACACGCAGACCGAGATTCTGATTTCCGTCGATGGCGAGGAACCGCAAACCTTCGACGTCCCGATTGGCGAGGATCTGAGCCTGCCGATCACCCTGCCCCATGGCGGGCTGAACGTGATCCAGTTCACCGTGCCCGAAGCGACCGGCGAATTGACCGACCGCAACAACACCGCGCTGGTGCAGATCAACGGCGTGCGCGACCGGCTGCGCGTGCTGCTGGTCTCGGGCGAACCACATGCGGGCGGGCGGACTTGGCGGAACCTGCTGAAATCGGATTCCAGCGTCGATCTGGTGCATTTCACCATCCTCCGCCCCCCGGAAAAGCAAGACGGCGTGCCGGTGAACGAGCTGTCTCTGATCGCCTTTCCCACGCGCGAGCTGTTTCTTGAAAAGATCGACGATTTCGACCTGATCATCTTTGACCGTTACAAGCGCCGGGGCATCTTGCCGTCGATCTACCTCGACAACGTGCGCAATTATGTCGAACAGGGCGGCGCGGTGCTGGTCGCTGCCGGGCCGGATTTTGCCAGTGCAGATTCGATCTATCGCTCGCCCCTGTCGGAAATCCTGCCCGCCGAGCCGACTGCGCGGGTGCTGGACGAGGGCTATCAGCCCGTGGTCACCGATCTGGGCGAACGTCACCCGGTCACCGCCGGATTGACCGGGCCGGAGGCGTGGGGCCGCTGGCTGCGCCAGATCGAGGTCGAGCCCTTGCAGGGCGACGTGGTCATGTCCGGCATCGACGACCGCCCCCTGCTGGTGCTGGACCGTGTGGGCGAGGGGCGCGTGGCGCTGCTGGCCTCGGATCAGGCATGGCTGTGGTCGCGCGGGTTCGAGGGGGGCGGCCCGCAGCTGGAGCTGCTGCGCAGGCTGGCGCATTGGATGATGAAGGAACCGGAACTGGAGGAAGAGGCGCTTTGGGCGGAACCCACCGGCCAGACCATGCGGATCATCCGCCGCTCGCTGACGGATGATGTCGGCAGCGTCACGGTGACCGGGCCGCTGGGCGAAGAGGTGGAGGTGCCGCTGGAGGAGGTCACGCCGGGCCGGTTCGAAGGGGTCTACGAGGGGCCGGAAATCGGGCTCTATCGGCTGGAAGAGGGTGACCTGAACGCGGTCGTGGGCCTTGGCCCTGCGGCCCCGCGCGAGTTCGTCCAGACGATTGCGAGCGGCGATGCGCTGTCGCCGCTGATCGAAGGCACCCGTGGCGGCGTGATGCGGCTGCAAGACGGGGTGCCGGGGATTCGCGAAGTCCGCGCGGGCCGCCCTGCCGCCGGGCGTGGCTGGATCGGGATCACGCCGCGCGAGGCCTATGAGACGCTGGATGTGCGCCAGACTGCGCTCTTGCCGGCGTGGGCCGTGTTGCTGCTGGCGGCATCGCTGATCGTGGGTGCTTGGCTGCGCGAAGGGCGAAACTGAGGTAGGATGGGTGATCACCCATCCTACTTGAGGTCGACACCAAAGCTGTGCGCGTTCCAACCGTCCACGATGCACCGCGCACGAATGTGCACCTCTTCCACGTCTGACGGGATCGCGACACCGGAGAGCGATCGCGTGAACGGCTGTTCCTGCACGTGTGGGTGTACCAACTCCCGCGTGCCCAACACCGTCCCATCCGGCAGTTCCACGCGCCATCCATCGGCGTAGTGATCCCATCCCGTATCAGGATGCGACAGCGTCACGGACAGGCGCCACGTGTCGCCTGTGCGGGTCATCTCGACCCCTTCGATCACAGGCGCATCGGCAAAGGCGGGCGGGGCCAGAAAAAGCAGGACAATCCATCTCATGGGTCACAGCTTAGCGCAGCATGGCGGCGACCTGCCTCACGTCTGTGTGCGGTCCGTTGCCTCCATCAGGACCGCCCTCGAATTCGAGGCGAATTCCCGGCGCAGGATCACCCCCGTCGTAAACACGACCGCCACGATCAACGCCCACGCCCCCGCCAGCCAAGCCGCCGCTGCGATGCCGAAATACACGGAGCGCAACCCCCGGTTATAGCCGCGCGCGCCGGTGATGTTGATCTCGGCCGCCTTCATGGCGCGCGGCAGCGCCACCGGGTCCTCGGGATCGTTCGGCACCGCCGCCATCAGCACCGAGCAATAGCCGAACAGCCGGTGCGACCAGACAAATTTCAGGAACGCGTTCGCCGCAAAGAGCAGCATGACGATCACCTTGATCTCCCAGACGATCAGCGGCTCTGTCGTCTGGGTCAGGTCCTCGGCCACGACACGCAGCCGGTCCGTGTTGCCCAACAGCGCCAGCCCACCGCCGATGGCAATCATCGAGGCCGACGTGAAAAACGCCGTGCCCTGCCGCAGCTGAGAAATGATCTGGCTGTCGAAGATACGCGGCTGGCGCGTCAGGAACTGAACCATCCACATCCGCCGATACTGCGCCATCAGCCGAGAGGTCGAGGGCCAGCGCGCAGGGGCATGTTCGATCAGCAGGGTCGAGCCAATCCAGCACACCACCAAAAGCCCCAGCGCCGCGAAATCCATCGGCGCGAAGGCTCGCAGGATCTCGGCCCCGGTCATCAGAACGGCTGCACGACCACGGCCCAGAGCACCGCGATGGTCGCGATCACGCTGACCTCGTTGAAGATGCGCAGCCACAGGTCGCTTTCACGGAACTCGCCGCGCTGCGCCCGCCGCACCAGCACGCCCGTCCACAGGTAGTGCACGGCCAAGGCAGCAACCAGCGTCGCCTTCAGATGCAGCCATGCGGGCCAGCCCAGCCACGTGCCGTACCAGATGCCGGTGGCGATGCCGATCACGCCCAACCCGAAGGAGAATCGGTACAGCCGAAAGGTCAGATCGCCCAGCGGCCCGTTCTCTCCGGTCCTTGCAAAGTCGCGCTTCCAGTAGATCAGCGCGCGCGGCACCGCGAAAATGGAGGTCATCCACCCCATGACGCAGAGAATGTGTATGATCTTGACCCATGCCATGGGCGCAGATGGCCCAAGGCGGCGAGGATTTGCAAGATGTGACAGGATTGCCCCTCGCTTTATGGCGCGATTGGTTATATGACTTGACCAATTCGCCCGTTCTTGGAACACCGCCGGAGGACCCGACATGCAGATGCCCCAACCGAACCCCGTCATTCTGGCGAAGAAGGCGCGCATCGTCGAACGCCTGCTGTCGGTCCTGCCCGCCGACGCGGTGGTGCATGAACTGGCCGAAACGCGCGCCTATGAATGCGATGCGCTGACCGCCTATCGCTGCCCGCCGCTGGCCGCCGTGCTGCCCTCGACCACGCAAGAAGTTTCGGACGTGCTGCGCATCTGCTTTGAAGAGGGCGTGCCGGTGGTGCCGCGCGGGTCGGGCACCTCGCTGGCCGGGGGCGCTTTGCCGACCGGGGATTCGGTGATCCTTGGGGTGGCGCGGATGAACGCGGTGCTGGAAACCGACTATGACAACCGGTTCATCCGGGTGCAGAGCGGACGCACCAACCTGAGCGTCACAGGCGCGGTCGAGGAGACGGATTTTTTCTACGCGCCCGATCCGTCCAGCCAGCTGGCCTGCGCGATTGCTGGCAATATCGCGATGAATTCCGGCGGGGCGCATTGTCTGAAATATGGCGTGACGACCAACAACCTGCTGGGCGTGACGATGGTGCTGATGGACGGCACCGTGGTCGAACTGGGCGGCGCGCATCTGGATGCGGGCGGGCTTGACCTGCTGGGCGTAGTCTGCGGGTCCGAAGGTCAACTGGGCGTCGTGACCGAAGCGACCCTGCGCATCCTGCGCAAGCCCGAAGGCGCGCGGCCCGTGCTGATCGGCTATGACAGCAACGAGGTCGCCGGGGCCTGTGTCAGCGACATCATCAAGGCCGGGGTTCTGCCCGTAGCGATCGAGTTCATGGACGCCCCCTGCATCCGCGCAACGGATGACTTCAGCGGGGCCGGTTATCCGAAATGCGAGGCGCTGCTGATCGTCGAGGTCGAAGGCTCGGAGACCGAGATCGCCGAGCAGCTGGCCAAGATCACCGAGATCGCCCGCCGCCACAACCCCGTCGAATTGCGCGAGGCACAGAACGCCGACGAGGCCGCCCGCATCTGGCTGGGCCGCAAATCCGCCTTTGGCGCGATGGGCAATATCAACGATTACATGTGCCTCGACGGCACGATCCCGGTGACGGAACTGCCCTATGTGCTCAAACGCATCGGCGAGATGTCCAAGGAATACGGGCTGGAGGTCGCCAATGTCTTTCACGCGGGCGACGGCAACATGCACCCGCTGATCCTGTTCAACGCCAATCAGGACGGCCAGCTGGAGCTGTGCGAGGCGTTGGGTGCCGACATTCTGAAACTCTGCGTCGAGGTCGGCGGCTGCCTGACCGGCGAGCATGGCGTCGGGATCGAGAAACGCGACCTGATGAGCCACCAATACGCGCCTGCCGACCTTGAGGCGCAGATGGCGGTGAAGGATGTGTTCGACCCGGGCTGGCTGTTGAACCCGGCGAAGGTGTTCCCCTTGGGCGCGTCGGAAGGGCGGCGGAGCGCGGCGCTTGCGGCGGAGTGAGGGGGCTCTGCCCCCTCGGCGCTGGCGCGCCTCACCCCCGAGGTATTTTTGGACCAAAGAAGCATGGACGGTGGAATGAGACCTGAGAGCGAAGCGGAACTGGCCGAGGCCGTGGCGGGCGCGCAAGGGCCTTTGACCGTTCGTGGCGGTGGCACGCGCGGCGTGGTTTCGCAGGGCGATATGCTGGAAACCGGCGGTCTGTCTGGCATCACGCTCTACGAGCCCGGCGCGCTGACCATGGTGGCGCAGGCGGGCACGCCGCTGGCGGAGGTCGAGACGGCGCTGGAGGCCGAGGGGCAGCGGATGGCCTTTGAGCCGATGGATCATCGCGGGCTGTTGGGCACCACTGGAGAGCCGACCATTGGCGGGGTGTTCGCCGCCAATGTCTCTGGCCCGCGCCGGGTGCAGGCGGGCGCCGCGCGTGATTTCCTGCTGGGCGTGCGCTTTGTCGATGGCACGGGGGCCGTGGTCAAGAATGGTGGACGGGTTATGAAGAACGTCACCGGCTATGATCTGGTCAAGCTGATGGCGGGCGCGCATGGCACGCTGGGCGTTCTGAGCGAGGTCAGCCTAAAGGTCCTGCCACAGCCAGAGGCCGCTGCCTGTATCGTGATCAACGGGTTGTCCGATGAACAGGCCGTGGCGGCCATGGCGCGCGCGTTGGGCTCGCCCTTTGACGTGACGGGTGCGGCGCATGCGCCGGTTGGGGTCGACGGGCATCCGGTGACGATGATCCGGATCGAGGGCTTTGACGGGTCGGTCGCCTATCGCGCCGAGAAATTGCGCGCCCTGTTCGAGGGCGATGTCAGCATCGAGCGTGATCCGGCGCGGTTGCGGGCAGGCTGGGCTTGGGTCCGGGATGTCGAGATCATGCACGGCCAGCCGGGCGACATCTGGCGGCTGTCCTGCAAGCCCTCTGACGCGCCAAATCTGGTGGCAAAGGCCGGTGCCGCACAGGTCCTGTACGATTGGGGCGGCGGGCTTGTCTGGCTGCGCCTGACCGAGGGCACGGACCTGCGCGCGCGGCTGGGGGCGTTTGACGGGCACGCGACCTGCCTGCGCGGGGCGTTCCCGCGCTTTCACCCCGAAGCGGCGCCCGTCGCGGCGCTGACCCGTGGCATCCGCGCGAAATTCGACCCGAAGGGTATTCTGAACACGGGCCTGATGCCGTGACCGGGCCGACGCTGATCGCCTTTGTCCTGAGCTTCGTCGCGGGACCGCTGCTGTGCGCGGCGGCGTTGCGCCTGCCGGAAAGGGTCAGCACCGTCGCGGTGCTGGCGCTGGCGATGATCGGCATCACCGCCTTCGGACTGACCCGCCAAGGCGCGAACCCGGCGCTGTCGCTGACGGCGATGTGGCTGGGTTGGGTGCTGGCCGTCGCCATGGTCGCGCTCGCCCTGCGCCGCCGGATCCGCGACAGGCGGGCCCGGCGCCTGATCCTGATCCTTGCCCTACTGGCCACCACCCTGCCGTGGTTCGGGCTGGCCACCGCCCGGCTGATCGCCGGCTGAGACCTTTTGCGAAAGCGAGACGATGCAGACGAATTTCACCGAACAGCAGTTGCAAGACCCCGGCACCGAGCGCGCCAACCAGATCCTGCGCGCCTGCGTGCATTGCGGGTTCTGCACCGCCACCTGCCCCACCTATCAGGTTCTTGGCGACGAGTTGGACAGCCCCCGTGGCCGCATCTACCTGATCAAGGACATGCTCGAAAACGAGCGGGTGCCGGATGAGAAGACCGTCAAGCATATCGACCGCTGCCTGTCCTGCCTTGCTTGCATGACGACCTGCCCGTCGGGTGTGCATTACATGCACCTTGTCGATCATGCCCGCGAGTATATCGAAAAACACTATGACCGCCCGTGGTCGGACCGCGCGCTGCGCTGGCTGCTGGCGCGAATCCTGCCCTATCCCGGACGCTTCCGATTGGCGCTGCTCGGCGCCAAGCTCGGGCGTCCGCTGGCCCGGCTGATGCCCGATCCCCGCCTGCGTGCGATGCTGGAGATGGCGCCGAAACAGGTGCCGCCGGTGTCGCGCAACGACGATCCGCAAAGCTTTGCCCCCACCGGCCAGCGCCGCATGCGCGTGGCGCTGATGACCGGCTGTGCGCAAAAGGCGCTCAACACCGATATCAACGACGCCACCATCCGCCTGCTGCGCCGTCTGGGCTGCGAGGTCGTCGTGGCCAAGGGGGCGGGCTGCTGCGGGGCGCTGACCCATCACATGGGCAAAGCCGATGAAAGCCATGCCAGCGCCGGGGCCAACATCAAGGCATGGGTGGCAGAGATGGATGGCGACGGGCTGGATGCCATCGTCATCAACACCAGCGGTTGCGGCACCACCGTCAAGGATTACGGGCACATGTTCCGCAATGACGCCTTGGCCGATGACGCCGCGCGGGTGTCGGGCTTGGCGATGGACGTATCCGAACTGCTGACGAAACTGGAGATCCCCGAAGGCGCAGCGCAGGGCATCAAGGTTGCCTATCACGCCGCGTGTTCCCTGCAGCATGGGCAAAAGGTCAAGACCCTGCCCAAGGACCTGCTGAAACGCGCGGGCTTCGAGGTGGTGGAACCAGCGGATTCGCATCTGTGCTGTGGCTCTGCGGGCACCTACAACCTGATGCAGCCCGAGATTTCGGCACAGCTGAAGGCCCGCAAGGTGCGCACGCTGGAGGCAAAGCAGCCCGATGTGATCGCGGCGGGCAATATCGGCTGCATGATGCAAATCGGGTCTGGCACCGGCGTGCCCGTCGTCCATACGGTCGAACTGCTGGACTGGGCAACCGGCGGGCCGAAACCGACTGCGCTGACCCCTGCCGATTGACTGTGTCCCGGAAATGAGACACGCTCTCTGCCGTATTTCTGCCTTAATCTGATTTTACTCAGACGGCACTCTCGGGGGAGTTGCGTCTTGCGCTGCATTCTGGCGATCATTCTGACCATGCTCTGCGCACCTGTGTCTGCGCAGGGGCTGTTTTCGCTCAATTCGAACGAAGACGGACGAAAATGGGAGGCCGTGGGCCGGTTGGAAATCGCCGGAACCGCGTTCTGCACCGGCGCACTGATCGCGCCGGACCTCGTGCTGACCGCCGGGCATTGCCTCTATGACCCCGAGACGAAGTCTCGCGTTCCCGTCGACGAAATCCAGTTCCTCGCGGGTTGGCGCAATGGCCGGGCCGCCGCCTATCGACGGGTGCGCCGCGCCATCGCCCATCCCGACTACGATTATACCAGCCCCGTCGGCCCGGACCGGGTGCGCAACGACCTCGCGCTGGTGCAATTGCAGCACCCGGTCCGCAACACCACGATCGAACCGTTCGAAACGGACACCCGCCCGGCCAAGGGTGACCGCGTCGGGCTGGTGTCCTACGCCCATAACCGGTCCGAGGCGCCGTCCCTTCAGGAACTGTGCGGGGTTCTTGCGGTCCAAGACGGGATGCTGGTGCTGTCCTGCGAGGTCGATTTCGGCGCGTCGGGCTCGCCTGTCTTTACCTTTGGCGCGGATGGCACGCCACGCATCGTCTCGGTGGTGTCGGCCAAGGCGGAGGCGGACGGCGAAAAGGTGTCGCTTGCGACAGACCTTGCCGCGCCGCTGGAAACTCTGCGCGCGCTGATGGGCAGCGCCGAGAATGCCGGCGTCGGGCTGGAGCGCATGTCCGCCGGGCAACGACGCCAGACCGGCGCGAAATTCATCAAGCCCTGAGAGGGCTTGAAACCGCAAAAAGCGATACACACATCTCCTTCACCGGGGCGCCTGTGACAGGGCTCCGGCATGCAAAGACGCCTGTCCCGGACGGGAAGGCGCCGCCAAACAGGATCGCTTCGAAGGAGGATTCCATGCGACAGTTCGACTTTGCCCCCCTGTATCGTTCCACCGTGGGCTTTGACCAGATTGCCCAGATGCTGGACCGTGCGCTGACCAGCGACACGCCGCAGGCGGGCTACCCCCCGTACAATATCGAAAAGACCGCCGACGATGCCTATCGCATCTCGATCGCCGTGGCCGGTTTCTCGGATGACGACCTTTCGGTCGAGGTCAAGGAAGGCGCGCTGGTCGTGTCGGCCCGCAAGGCCGAAGAGGACGAAAACCGCACCTATCTGCATCGCGGCATTGCCACCCGCGCGTTCGAGCGGCGTTTCCAGCTGGCCGATCATGTGCGTGTGACCGGCGCCGTGCACGAGGACGGCATGCTGCATATCGACCTTGTGCGTGAGATCCCCGAGGCGCTGAAACCGCGCCGGATCGAGATCGCCAAGCCGCAGACCCGGCAGATCGCCAAGGATGTCGTCGACGCCGAAAGCGTCAACTGACCCTGAACCGGGCCGGGGTTCACCCCCGGCCTGCACAGTGTCGCGCGCGGCTCAGGCGGCCGCCTTGTGGCTGGTGCCGCGCGCGATTTCGACGATGACCGTTCCGGCGCTGTGGCGGGCTTCGACATGGGCATGCGCCTCGGCAATGCGGTCAAAGGGCCAGCGGCTGTCGATCACGGCGCGCACCTCGCCCTTGCCAATCATGTCGGTCAGGGCGCGCAGGTCATCCGCAGTGTCACCGCTGACCGCCAGCTTCACGCGGGTCTTGTCGAACCGCGCGCGGAGCGCGTGCAGCATGTCCTTTCCGGTGAAGTTCAACGGCACGAACAGCCCTCCCGGTTTCAGCGCCCTGCGCATCTCGGGCCACGTCGTAGCCCCGACCGTGTCCAACACGACATCATAGGCCTGCCGTGCGGCGGCGGGGTTTTCCTCGCGATAGTTCACGATCCGATCCGCGCCGAGCCCGCCCAGCAGGGTCTCGCGACCGGGGCCCGCCACGGCGGTGACCCTTGCCCCCAGCGCCTTGGCGATCTGCGTGGCATAGGCGCCGACGCCGCCGCTTGCACCCACGATCAGCACGTCCTGTCCCGGCTGGACCTGCGCCACATCGCGCAGAAAGACCAGCGCCGACAGCGCGCCAAAGGGCAGCGCAGCGGCCTCGGCATCCGTCAGGGCTTCCGGCGTTTCGACCAAGGCCCCGTCCTCGTCCACCGCGACGTATTCGGCGTGCGCGCCAGAACCGACAAAGCCAAAGACGCGCTGGCCGGTGCGGAACCGGGTGACCTGCGCGCCGGTGGCGACGATCTCGCCCGCCATGGACGTGCCCAGCACCGGCTGCTTGGGCTTGAACAGCCCGGTCATCAAGCGTCCGGGCAGCCAGAGGATGCCCGGATAGGCGGCGGCGCGCATGCGCCAATCCGCCGTGGTGACAGAGGCGGCGTGAACACGGACGAGCACTTGGCCCGGTCCGGGGGCGGGGGTCGGATGTTCGGCCAGATGGACGGTATCGGCGGACCCGTATCGGGTGTAGATGGCGGCTTTCATGGTGTCTCCTTTCGTTTGAAAGCAGATTACCCCATGCGGATGAATACGCATATTGACAGAATCCGGATAGTATCCATGCATATTCGCATGGATTGGACGTCTTTGAGATTCGACTGGAATCACGCGCGCGCGTTTCTCGTCACCGCCGAGGAAGGGTCGCTGTCTGCGGCCGCGCGGGCGCTTGGGATGACGCAACCGACGCTTGGCCGACAGGTCAGCGCTTTGGAAACCGAGCTGGGCGTGACCCTGTTCGAGCGGGTGGGGCGCGGACTAGTGCTGACCCAAGCCGGGACGCGCCTGCTGGAGCATATGCGCGCCATGGGCGAGGCGGCGGCGGCGGCGGGTCTGACGGCCAGCGGCCAGCAGCAGGACCTGACCGGGCATGTCGCCATCACCGCGTCGGAAATCTATTCGGCATGGCTTCTACCGCCGGTGCTGGCCCGCTTGCGCGAGACAGCGCCGGGCCTGTCCGTCGAACTGGTGGCGAGTAACGCGATCCGCGACCTGAAGCGCCGGGAGGCCGACATTGCCATCCGGAACGCCCGCCCGGATCAGCCCGACCTGATCGCGCGGCAGGTGGCCGAGGATGCGGGGACGTTTTATGGCACGCATGCCTATCTCGACGCGCTGGGGCCGATCGACGCCGCCGGTCTGGCGCGCGCGCGCATCATCGGCCTCGATGGGGCCGACGGGATGATCCAGGCGTTGAATGCTAAGGGCGTGCCTGTCACGCAGGACAATTTCGTGAACACAACCAACTCTCATGCGGTGCACTGGGCGTTGGGCTGCGCTGGCTTGGGCATATGTGTGGGACCCTGCGGGCTTGGCGATGCCGAGCCCCGCCTGCGACGCGCCGTGCCCGACCTGCTGTTCCGCTATCCGGTTTGGCTGGTCGCGCATCGCGAATTGCACACGAGCCCGCGTATCCGCCTTGTCTGGGACACGCTCGCCGAGATGATGCCGAAACTGCTGAAGTCCTAGCGGTCCTCTGGCAACCAAGACGCCGCCCAGCGCACCCGCGACATGAGGATGTGACGCGCGACCGGTGTGCCCCGGTCCAGTGCCACCAGCGACAGGTACAGCCGGTCCATGTGCAACCACGCAAACCCCAGCATCAGCGCCAGAAAGGGCAGGCCCATCGCCAGCGGCAAAAGCAGGCCCGCCGCCACGGCAAGACCCGTCAGAAGAGCGACCTGAAGCACCTGCGCCTCGGCCCGGTAGCGGGTGGCGAGCAACGCCGGATCGATCTGGTTCGGGTCCAGTCCCGGACGCAGCCCGAACAGCCGCCACGCCCAAACCTGCCGCCGCTTGACGGAATTGACGTAGCTGCCGGGCAGTGCCTTTGCGTCGACGAGATCGTTGGCGACGTTGTCATCGACCCAACCCAACCGGATCATCGCCACCATTCCGATCAACGCCAGCAAAGCCGGAGGCAGGTTCAGGGCAAAGAGCCCGGCGATCGCCATGGGCAGCGCCGCCCCCAAAACACATCCGAGATCACGTTCCATCATCGCATCCTCCGCTTTGACTCCAACGACGATACGGCTCAGAGGTTGCAAAAAGGTTGGCACGGGCAGCAAGGTTCCGCCCGCACCCCCTGATCACGCCGTCAGGATGTCGCCTGCGCGTTCACCGATGATGACACAGGGCGCCATGGTGTTGCCAGTGGTCACGCGCGGCATGATCGAGGCATCGGCGATGGTCAGCCCTTCGACACCGTATACGTTCAGGTTGGCATCCACGACCGACATGTCGTCCTGCCCCATCTTGCAGGTGCAGCTTTCGTGGAAATACGTCCCGGCGGCATTCTTCGCGAAATCGCGCATCTCGTCGGCGGACAGCGCACCGGGCATGACCTCGCGCTTGACGAAATCGCTCAGCGGCGCGGAATTGCCGATCTCGCGGCATTTCTCGATGCTGCGGATCACCGCCGTAAGGTCGTCCTCGTGGCTGAGGAACTGCGCGTCGACCTTGGCCATCGCCATGGGATCGTTGCTGGTCAGGTAGACGCGGCCACGCGATTTGGGTCGGACAAGGCCGGGCGAGATCGTCCACGCCGCAGCGGGCGGGTTGAACTGCGGACCGGTGACTTCGGTCGCATAGGGCACCTCGATCTGGAAGGGCTGGGTGTCCGGGCTGTCGAGATCGGGCGAGGATTTCCAGAAATAGGTCGCCTCGGCCAAGCTGTTTCTGGGCGCCTGTGGTTCATTGTACTCCCAGATGCAGCCCGCGACCAAAACGTGATCCTGAAAGCCCTGACCGACGCCCGGACGATCCACCACGGTTTCGACATTGATCCGGTCCAGTTCGGCCTTGGGGCCGATGCCCGACAGCATCAGGATTTTCGGCGTGTTGATCGCGCCCGCGGACAGCACGACACGACCCGCACTGACGGAGTGCGCCGCGCCATCCTTGACGAAGTCGACCCCGGTGACGCGGGTGCCCTCCAACGTCAGGCGGGTCACATGCGCGCCGGTCAGCAGGGTGACATTGCCTTGCCGCAGCACGGGATAGAGGTAGGTCTGAGCGATGTTCACCCGCCGCCCGTCCTTGATCCGGACGTTCGCCAAAGCCGCGCCACCGTCGCCTTCCATCATTTCGCCATTCATGTCGGCATAGGCCTTGATGCCTACGCTTTCACAGGCGTCGAGCATCGCGGGGGCGATGGGGCACGGGTTCTGGACCTGCTCGACCCAGACCTTGCCGCCGGTGCCACGGCGGGCGGCGTCGGGCGCGCCCTGCCAATCCTCGATCCGCTTGTAGATTTCCAGCACAGAGTCGTAATTCCACGCGTCGTCGCCAGCCTCGGCGGCCCACATGTCAAAGTCGCTTTTGTGCCCACGCGCCCAGATCTGGACATTGACCGATGAGCCACCGCCCACGACCTTGCCCATCGGCAGGATCAGGGAACGCCCGTTGACGCTGTCGGCGGGGTCGGCGGTGTGGCCCCAGTCGCGTTCGCTGCGCAGGTTGGTGGGCCACATGGCGGGGTTCAGCACGGCCTCGACCTGATCGGTCTCGCCCGCCTCCAGCACCAGCACCTGCGCGCCCGCCTCGGCCAGACGGGCTGCGACGACCGCGCCAGACGTCCCCGAGCCCACGACGATGGCATCGTAACTGTCCTTCAGAGCCTGCGCATTATAAAGCTGGGTGATCGCCGCATCGCCGCCCTCTTGCGCCATCGCGCGGACGGCAGACAGCGACGCCCCGGCCGCCAGAGCCAGTTGCATGAAGCGCCGCCGCCCGATCTTGCCGCGATAGAGCGCGGCCTCCAACGCGTTGACGATATCCCCCGCGGCAAGCGGGTGGTGCTGTTTGGTGAACATGTCTTTCCTCCCAAGAATGTCCGCCACGCGGGCTCCTCTTCCCGGTCTCGTGGCGAAGAGATGCAAAATAATGCGCCTCTCTTGGGAATTTTTGACGGATTCGGCATTTCGATCAAGAAAAGCCTGCGACATTTTGCACCAAAATGCACAGCCGCAGACTACAGGGACGGGGTGGAGGCCCCGGGTCAAGCCCGGGGCGCGTGGATTACCGTTGCAGGCTTTCCGCCAGACGCATCAGGGTGATTGCCTCTTGGCGATAGCCGTAGGGGTCGCTCCCCTTGGAGGCCTGCGCCAAGGCAATCGCATCACCCATCGACCAGTCGCCGATCACGTCAGAGCCTTGCAACAGTTGCCCGAAGCCCGCAATCGCGGTCGCCCAGTTCGCCTCGGCCAGCGGCGCGGCATCGGACAGGATCGGCGTTTCGATCAGCTGGCTGACCTCCTCACCGGGGGCCTTGTAGCGCAGGCGGAGGAAGCCGAGTTCGTCACTGTCGGACGCCACCGGGTTGGCACCATAGCGCAGAGGGTCGGTCATGCGGGCGTCGGACCCGACCGGGGTGATCTCGTAGATCGCGGTCACCTGATGGCCTGCGCCGATCTCGCCCGCATCGACCTTGTCGTTGTTGAAGTCCTCGCGGTTCAGCGCGCGGGTCTCGTAGCCGATCAGCCGGTATTCGGCGACCTGCGCCGGGTTCCATTCGACCTGTATCTTGACGTCATCGGCGATGGTGAAGAGCGTCCCGGTCAACTGGTCGACCAGCACTTTCTGCGCCTCGGGGAGCGTGTCGATATAGGCGGCCATGCCGTTGCCGGTCTGCGCCAGCGCCTGCATCGTCGCGTCGTCCAGATTGCCCCGGCCAAAGCCAAGGACCGACAGGTAGGTGCCGCTGTCGCGCTGGTCTGCGATGTAGTCCTTCAGGTCGTCGGGATCGCTGATGCCGATGTTGAAATCGCCATCGGTGGCGAGGATCACGCGGGAGACATCGCCCTCCTCAGCCATCTCGGCGGCGGTGGCATAGGCCTGCTGCAGCCCCGCCTGCCCCGCCGTGCCGCCGCCCGCTTGCAGGTTGTTCAAGGCGGCAAGGATCGTCTCGCGCTCGGACGCCGGGGTCGGGTCAAGCACGCGGCCCGCGCTGCCCGCATAGGTGACGATGGCGACGCTGTCCTCGGGTTGAAGCTGGCCCAGCATCAGGCGGAAGCTTTGCACCAGAAGCGGCAGCTTGGACGGCTCGTTCATCGACCCGGACGTGTCGATGAGGAAGACGAGGTTCAGCGGCTTGCGTTCCACCACCTCGGCGCCTTGCAGGCCGATATGCACCAGTTGCGTGCCCTCCCGCCACGGGCTGTCAGAGACACCCACATTGGTGGAAAACGGCTGACCTGCGGCGGGGGCCGGGTAGTCGTAATGGAAATAGTTCACCATCTCCTCGATCCGCACCGCACCGTCCGGGGGCAGCATGCCACGGTTCAGCGAGTTGCGGATCACCGACCACGACGCCGTATCCACGTCGATGGAGAAGGTCGAGACCGGGTCCTCGGCCGTGACCTTGATCGGGTTGGCATCGGCGTCGGGGAAGGCCTCGGTGTCGCTTTCGGGTGCCACGTAGCGGTCCGGCAACGGCATTGGCGCTGGCCCACGGGCCGTCAGGCTGGTGAGACCGCCGGAATAGCCCGATTGCGGCGCGGCGCTGAGCGTCTTGTTGCGCGGTTGGGCTTGCGGCTGCGGCGGTGCGGCGGCCTGCAGGTCGTCCAAGCTGAAGGCGGGCGCCTCTTCGACGATGACGGGTTCCATCACGGGGGCCTCCGGCTCTGGTGCGTCCGAAGTATAGGACACACCCGCGCCCGGCTGGATCAAGCTCGGCTGCTCCCGTAGGGCGGGCAGGACGGTGACCATGGCGATGGCCGCGAGGGCGGTGGAGGCGGTCAGGATTCCGCGGGTCGGCAGGTTGGCGATCATCTGTCTTACTCCTTTGAAAAGGCCCGTTTTCGGGCGCTCGGAAGTAGGACGGGCCGGAGCGGTGGATTCTTGGAGCCGGTCGAAATTTTTCATCGCCAGCGCCAGCGCCTCGGCCTTTTTCGATGCCTCGGGCGCGGGTGTTTCCACACCCTCGAAAAGGGATTTCAGATCGTCCAGATCGTCGTGCGTGTCACGGTCGCTCATGCCTCTGCCTCCTTTTCCTCTGCCTCGTTCATCGCTTTCAGTTTCTTCTTGGCCTCCGAGATCCGCCACGCCACGGTGCCTTCTGGCACATCGAGGATCGCGGCGGCCTCGGCCTGTGTGACCCCGTCGAGAACCAGCGCCAGCGTCTCGCGCAGGTCCTGCCCCAGCCGGGTCATGGCGGTGCGCAACCAGTCGGCGCGCTCGGCCCGCTCGGCCTCATCGGCGCGGCGGGCGATTTCCCAGCCCCCCCAGCCCTCGGCGGCCTTGGCATGGGTGGCGTTTCGGCGGAAGCGGTCGCGCGCGGCGTTGACGGTGATCTTGTAGAGCCAGGTCGTCACCCGGGCCTCGCCACGATAGTGCTGCAGCTTGACCGGCAGGGCCGCGCAGATGTCCTGCGCCAGATCCTCGGCCTCGGCCCGGCTGCCGGTGACCCGCCAAGCATAGGCAAAGACCTTGTCATAGACACGTTCGACCAGCAGCGAGAACGCCTGCCGGTCGCCGTCTGCGGCCGCGCGGGCCAGGGTTTCATCGCTTACATCCATCCGCATCTTGTGACTGAGACGCGGCAGGCCCCGCAATTCTTGGATACCTTACCGATTTTTTTCGCGCAGCCTGAGGTAGGATGGGTGATCACCCATCCTACTTGAGCCAACGCAGGGTCAAATCGCCGTCAGGGTCGGCCAGCGCGTCGATCACGTCGAAATGGTGTTTGGCCGGCTCGACAACGCAATCGCAGCCCCAAGCCTCGCCCAGCGCCTGTGCCTGTTCGACAAAGGCGGGCCGCTCATCGCCACCGACCCAGACCGTCACCTTGGCCTTGGGCGCAGCGCCCAGAACCGGGCTTTCGCGCTGCGCCTCGTCGTCGTCGATCTGCAATTCGGCATTCATCGACGTCCGCATCAGCGGGCGCAGATCGGCCACCGGCGAGATCGGCAGCACATGCGCCAGCCGCCCCGCAACATCGTCGGGCAGCACGCCATCCATGGCCAAGCGCGCCACAAGATGACCACCGGCGGAGTGACCCGCCAGATAGATCGGCCCGTCGATCTCGCGCGAGATCACGGTCACCGCCTGCGCCACCTGCCGGGTGATGTCGGTGATCCGGACCTTGGGGCACAGATCGTAGCTTGGCAGCGCCACGGCAAAGCCCTGCGCCCGGGCGCCCTCGGCCAGATGGCTCCAGTACGAACGATCGAATTTCAGCCAGTAGCCACCATGGACAAACACCGCCAGCCCACGGGGTGGGCCGTCGGGCAGGAACAGGTCCAGCGCCTCGCGCGTTCCGTGCCCGTACATCACCCCCAACCGCGCACGCCCGGCCACCGACATCCGCGCCCGGTACGCTTCGGCATCGGACACCCAGCGATCCGGGTAATCGGCCGCGCCGGGAATATACGCGGCGTTTGCGTAGGCATCATCGAGTTCCATGAAATTCCCTTCTCTGGCTCTATACTTTCACCCCAACAGATGATGAACCTTTCGACAAGACAAGACCCACGGAGACGACATGCTGGACCAGGCCACAAATCTCAAATCCTTGCTCAAGGATCCCACGTTGCTCGAACCGCGCGCCTATGTGAACGGCGCATGGATCGCGGGTGACACGTTCGAGGTGACGAACCCGGCGCGCGGCGATGTCATCGCCGAGGTCACCGACCTGTCGCGCGATCAGGTGGCCGAGGCCATCGACGCCGCCTACACCGCCCAAAAGGACTGGGCCACGTGGACCGGCAAGGAACGCGCCGCCGTGATGCGCAAATGGTTCGACCTGATGATGGAGAACCAGCACGATCTGGGCATCATCATGACCGCCGAACAGGGCAAGCCGCTGGCCGAGTCCAAGGGTGAGATCGCCTATGCCGCAGGCTTCATCGAGTTCTTCGGCGAAGAGGCCAAGCGGGTCTATGGCGAGATGATCCCCGGCCACCAGCGCGACAAGCGGATCATGGTGCTGAAACAGCCGATCGGCGTGGCGGCCTCGATCACACCTTGGAATTTCCCCGCCGCGATGATCACGCGCAAGGCCGGCCCGGCACTGGCCGCCGGCTGTGCCTTTGTCGCGCGTCCCGCCAAGGAAACGCCGCTATCGGCCACCGCGCTCGCCGTTCTGGCCGAACGTGCGGGCATCCCGGCGGGCGTGTTCAACGTCGTGACCTCGTCGAGTTCGTCCGAGGTTGGCAAGGAGTTCTGCGAGAACCCCAAGGTGCGCAAGCTGACCTTCACCGGCTCGACCGAAGTCGGGCGCATCCTGCTGAAGCAGGCCGCCGATCAGGTCATGAAATGCTCGATGGAGCTGGGCGGCAACGCGCCCTTCATCGTCTTTGACGATGCCGATCTGGATGCCGCCGTCGAGGGCGCCATCATGTGCAAGTTCCGCAACAACGGCCAGACCTGTGTCTGTGCGAACCGCATCTACGTGCAGGCGGGCGTGTACGACACCTTTGCCGAAAAACTGGCCGCCAAGGTGAAGGACATGAAGGTCGGAGACGGCCTAGAGGACGGCACCGACCTTGGCCCGCTGATCAATGGCGACGCCATCGAGAAGGTGCAGGAACACGTGGCCGACGCCAAGGCAAAGGGCGGCAAGGTCATCCTTGGCGGCGGCGAGCCGATGCAGGGGCCGGGTCATTTCCTGCCGCCGACCATCGTGACCGGCGCAACGCAAGAGATGGCCTTTGCCACCGAGGAAACCTTTGGCCCGCTGGCGCCGCTGTTCAAGTTCGAGGACGTGGATGACGTGATCGCCATGGCGAATGACACGATCTTTGGTCTGGCCTCCTACTTCTATGCCAAGGACCTGAGCCGCGTCTACAAGGTGGCCGAGGCGCTTGAATACGGCATCGTCGGGGTCAATACCGGGATCATCTCGACCGAGGTCGCGCCCTTTGGCGGGGTCAAGCAATCGGGTCTGGGCCGCGAGGGCAGCCATCACGGGATCGAGGATTACCTCGAAATGAAATACGTCTGCCTCAGCGTGTGACGATGGACCGGGAGTTGGCCGCGTGGTTCGACGCGGCCCATTCCGGCGCTGGGACACCGTGGCTATCTGCGGCGGATGCGGACCTGCTGGTTCGCTATGCCCTGACGCGCGGTGAGGGCGTGGCGATGATGGAGGCTGCGGCCTACACCTTTCACGAGCCCCCGCGAGAGGCGGGTTGGGAAATCCTTGGGGCCGATCCTGCGGGCTGGAACTGGGAGGAACACCGCGATCCGGCGCGGGCCTGCGCACTGTTCCGGCGCAAGCTGCGGCAGGCGGTTCAGGATGGCGCCCGGCTGCAATACAAGATCTGGCTGCGAAAGGGTGGCGGCGCATAGGCCCGCCTCGCAACCTGTCGCCCGGGCAAGTGGGAAAGGGTTTGCTGTGAGGGACGTGCGCGTTTTCCTGTATCCCGATTTGCTGCGGCGGGTGGAGGCCAGACGGCATGGCTTGCTTTGCCCCATGATCGACCTGTTGCGCGAGTCCGGGTTCGAGGTGTCCTTGCACGAGGACAGCCCAGAGAACCTGCACACGGGCCGGGACGGCTATTCCGTGGTGCGCATGATCGCACCGCTCGGGCCGCAGGGGGTGACCTTTCGCCGGACCTATCTCGAACCCTTCTACCATATCGAGACCACCGCCAATCGCTGGGACTGGCCCGTGGCCCGCGCCGCGTTCGACCCGGACCAACCCGCCCACAAGGCCGCGCGCTTCATGAAGACGCAAGCCGGTCGCCTGCTTGCCGACCGCCCCGTCACGCGCGAGGGCTTTGTCTTTGTGCCGCTACAGGGGCGGTTGCTGGAACAGCGATCCTTTCAATCCATGACGCCGGTCGCGATGATCGAGGCCCTTCTGGACCACGACCCCAAGCGCCGGATCGTCGCCACCCTGCACCCGCGCGAGACCTACACACCGGCAGAGATCACGGCGCTGGAACGGCTGGAGCGGATCGCCCCCCGCTTCGAGGTGGCCCGCGCCGCGTCCGCCGATCTGCTGACCGCCTGCGATTACGTGGCGACGATGAATTCGTCGGTGGCCTTGCAGGGGTACTTCATCGGAAAACCGGCGGTGCTGTTCGGCAAGGTCGACTTCCACCACATCGCCGCGAAGGTCCCAGAGACCGGCATGGACGCGATCCGCGCCGCCCCAGATCTGACCCCCGACTACGCCACCTACCTGTGGTGGTTCTTTCGGGTCATGGCGATCCGCGCCGCGGGCGATGATGCAAAACGCGGCATCCGCAGCGCGTTGTTGCGCGCTGGCTGGCCTTTGTAGACCCGTCCGCAGAATCCCTCTTGCCAAACGCCGCGACTTGGACAAATTGGCGACAAGCCTTGGCGATGGCGTCGCCGATATAGGGCCCAGTTCACCCATCCTGAACGCCGGGATCTTTCTGCACCTGGCCGGGGCGTGGACGAGATCCCCCGGTCGATAGGAGGGATCAATATGGACCGTCCCCAGTTCTACCGTTTTCATCAGGGCGACCGCGTGCTGCCCTTTGCCGCGTCGGAATACGATGCGCGTCTGGCCGGGCTGCGCGCCCGCATGGCCGAGGCCGGTGTCGAGGCGTGTATCTTCACCTCGATGCACAACATCGCCTATTACTCGGGCTTCCTGTACTGTTCGTTCGGGCGGCCTTACGGGTTGGTCGTCACCGCATCCGAAAGCGTCACGATCAGCGCGGGCATCGACGCCGCGCAGCCGTGGCGGCGCTGTCATGGCGACAACATCACCTATACCGACTGGGAGCGGAACAATTTCTGGCGCGCGATCGTGTCGGTGACCGGCACCGGCAAGCGTGCGGGCTATGAGGCCGACCATATGACCTTGGCCCAAAAGGCGCTGATGGACGCGTTTCTTGCGCCGTCCGAGGCGGTGGATGTCGCACCGATGACCATGCGCCAGCGCATGCACAAATCCCCCGCCGAGCTTGAGATCATCCGCGCCGGGGCGCAGGTCGCCGATGTGGGTGGCTATGCCATCCGCGAGGCGATCCGCGAAGGCGTGCGCGAGATCGACGTGGCCATGGCAGGCCGCGACGCGATGGAACTGGAAATCGCGAAACGCTTTCCCGAGGCCGAGTATCGCGACACATGGGTCTGGTTCCAGTCGGGCATCAACACCGATGGCGCGCATAACCCGGTCACGGCGCGCAAGTTGCAGCGCGGCGATATCCTGTCCCTGAACACCTTCCCGATGATCTCGGGCTATTACACCGCGCTCGAACGCACGCTGTTCGTGGGCGAGGTCGACGAGGCCAGCCTGAAGATATGGGAGGCCAACGTCGCCGCCCATGAATACGGCATGAGCCTGCTGAAGCCGGGGGCCTCCTGCGCCGAGGTGACGGAGGCGATCAATAGCTTCTTCGCCGAGCGCGACCTGCTGCAATACCGGACCTTTGGCTACGGGCATTCCTTTGGCGTGCTGTCGCATTACTACGGGCGCGAGGCCGGGCTGGAACTGCGCGAGGATATCGACACGGTGCTGGAACCCGGCATGGTGATCTCGATGGAGCCGATGCTGACCATTCCCGACGGCCAGCCCGGCACGGGCGGCTATCGCGAGCATGACATCCTGATCATCACCGAAGACGGAAACGAGAACATCACCGGCTATCCCTATGGGCCGGGGTTCAACGTGGTTTGATCCGGCCAGAGGGCGGGGAGAAATCCCGCCCTCCCCAGATCGCGCCTCTATGTGGACAGGACCCTTGCGCAGGCCGCGTAAGCCGACCATCTTTCATCCATGTTTTCGCTCATCCTGCCTGCGCTTGGACTGGTTGTCCTTGCCATCGCCATCCCCCGCCTTATCGAGCGGGTCGTGCCCGAAACGCTGACCGGCGTGCTGGTGGGCGGCGTGGTGGCGGCCTTGCTCGTCTGGCTGGGCAGCGCGGGGCTGTTTGCGTGGCTCTATCATCTGCAAGGCCCGCAGGTCTGGACCGTGTTTCAACTGGCCCCCGGCGCGGGCCTGCGGCATTTCCTGACACTCGGGGCGCAGGCGGCGCTGGTCTGGGCACCGATCCTGATCCTCGTCGTGGGCACCTCGCCCCGGCGGTGGAAAGAGGCGGTGTGGTAGGCCCACCGCCGGACCGCCCCTATACTTCACTTCAACCGGTTCTGAGGTGACGCACTTCGCGCAGGACCAGCACCAGCGCCAGGATCACCACCACGAACATCGTCAATCCCAAGGCGAGGAACAATTCCAAGCGCCCGGGGGCCGCCAAAAGGGTCTCGATATGGACCCAGATCGAACTGGTTTCGGTCGACATGTCACATCCTTTCTCTGCTACACGGGTGCAGTCGCGCAGGAGATGCGAGCAAGGTGATCGGCCCCGCTTCGGTCTGTTGCACCATGCGGCGAGCTTGGCACCGGCGAGATTCATCCGAATGACATGGGGGAGTCGCGGAAATGACACTTGGGATTCAGGAATGTGACATCTGCGCCGTGCGAGAATGGCGCGACACCTTTTCCCGTTGCGTTTACCACCCTATCTGATCACCTGAGCGAAAGGAGACCCGGATGCTGGCCTTTCTGCGCTTTGCCCTGATCGGTGCCCTCGTTCTGGGGGCGTTGTATGGCATCCTCTGGTACGTCCTGCGCGCACGCCGCCGCGAGATTCTGGAAGACGATTGGGAGGACGACGGCAAAGGCGCACCCCGAGACACATGGGTCCGGCGACGGCTGGCGCGCTTCGATCAAAGGCGGTCGCGATTGCTGCCGCTGGTCGTATTCGGCTTGCCGGTTTTCCTTGTCGCCTTCATCGTTTATATGACCAACTTCCGGTAACAAAGGCCCGCCCCCATGAAATACGTCAAATGGACCCTCATCGTGTTGTTCTGGCTGATCGTGGGCGCGTTCCTGCACTACACCCTGCCGCAGACCGACATCGCGCGGATCACCGGCACCTACGAGGATCGGATCGACATTTCCGACCAAAGCTGGGCTTGGGCCGGGTCACCTTCGACCACGCCGGGGGTCAGCTCGGAACGGCTGATCTTCTTCATCCAGACGCGGCGGGCGGATGGCGATGTCATGGTCTATCGCAACGAGGATACCGGCTGGGGCTGGCCGCCTTTCTTCAAGTTCGACACCGCGAACCTGCAGGCCGAAGCCGCCGATCTGGTCTCGACCGCCGAGGCCCCGCGCTGGGTGGCGATCCGGCATTACGGCTGGCGGAACGAATTCATCTCGATCTTTCCCAACGCGGTGTCGCTGCGTCCCGTCGACGGGCCGGACGTGACGCTGATCCCTTGGATGAACATCGTGATCCTGCTGGTGCTGGCGGCGCTGGTCTGGGCCTTCTACGTGCGGTGGAAGCGGTTTTGGGAACGGCGCGTGGCGCCGACGCTGGACCGGGTCTTTTAACGTTTGCCGTAATAGAGGCCGACCACATGCTCGGCCTCGGCAAAGAAGAGCCAGCGGGCGGTCAGCACGCCCGCCACATGGCTGAGGACGGCGAGCGCTGCCAGCCAATGTCCGAAGGGCATCAGCAGCAGGACCACAGGCAGGGCGGCGCCCAGCACGAGCGCGATGATGCGCAATTTCAGTGCGTGCTTGCGCCCGACGACAAAGACCATCTCGCGCAGCAAGTAGTTGCTGCCGGTATGCGGCGGCTCGAACGCGCGGACTTGGCCCGACAGGCCGGTGGCCGTGTTCATGTCCGTGCCGGACCGCGCAAGACGGCGGTCGCCGTCCCACCAGACCCAGACCTGCAACGCGCCGGTAACGAGCAGCAGCGGAATCGCCACGGTGACGCGTCCTGACATGAGCGCGCCGCCAGCCAGCGCATAGGCAAGGAACAGCGCCGGGGTCGAGGCGTGATGCCAGCGCGGGACGGTCTTGAGCTGCGTGTAGATCATCGAGGTCGTGCCGATGGTCGCGAGGGCCAGCAAGCCTGTGACCCAGCCGAGTGGCAAGAAGGTCGTTCCGACGAACACCAGCGGCGCCGCGTAAAGACCGGCCATGATCAAGGTCGCGGCTGCCGCCCAAGCCTCGCGCGACAGCCACGAGCTGCGCCATTGGGTGAACGCCTTGAGCGCCCGTTCCGGGCGGCCCAAGTGGCCCGCAGAGAAGGCCAGCCCGCCAAGCGACAAGGCAAACGCGATGGCAAAGAAGGCGAAAGCGACCCAACCGGTCGGCGGCGTCGGGTCGATACCCAGCCAGAACAGCAGGCCAAAGCCTAGACCCGAAAGCGTGGTGAACAGGATGATCGAAGGGGCTGGGTGCATCGTGGGGTCCTTGGGGTAGGATGGGTGATCACCCATCCTACTTTGGGTCAAAGCTTGTCTAAGGCGCGGTCGAGCCAGCCGAGAAAGCCCTTGGGCTCTTCTGCAACCGGCGTCAGCAACGGCGCGAGTATGTCGACCTGTTCATCGATCTGGTCCTTGGGCCGGGGGGGAAGATACTTGTTCACGGGCCGTGTCCCCTGCTCCGGCATCAGATCCATCCCGCCCCGCTCGGCCACGAGGGCCGAAACGGCGCTGTCCGGGTCGCCCAAGTCGCCAAAATGCCGCGCCCCGGCCGGGCAGGTGCGCACGCAGGCGGGTTCACGGTCCCGCTCGGGAAGATTTTCGTTGTAGATCCGGTCCACGCAGAGCGTGCATTTCTTCATGACGCCTTCCGCAAGGTCCAGCTCTCGCGCGCCGTAGGGGCAGGCCCAAGCACACAGCCCACAGCCGATACAGTCGGATTCGTTGACCAGAACGATCCCGTCCTCGACCCGCTTGTAGCTGGCTCCGGTCGGGCAGACGGTGACACAGGGCGCATCGGCGCAATGCAGGCAGGATTTCGGGAAATGCACCAGCTGCGCCGGACCGGTCTCGGGCGTCAGTTCGTAGCTGTGGACGCGGTTCAGGAAGGTCCCCGAAGGGTCGGCGCCATAGGGCTGCTGATCCGACAAGGGGGCACCGTAATTCTCGGTGTTCCACCCTTTGCAGGAGACAACGCAGGCATGACACCCGACGCAGGTGTCGAGGTCGATGACCAGCCCGAGCTGGCGTTGGGTCTGTTGCGGTAAGTCCGTCATGGCGCACCTGTGGAAAGGGCGGACCGGGGTTCTGCCCCGGACCCCGCGGTATTTTGCGCCAGAAGAAGCAGGGAGTCGCTCAGCTGGCGACGACGGGGCGCGAGATGGCGAAGTAGTGATAATTGCTGTCGTTCACCTTGGCACGGTAGACCATCGGCCAGCCGGCAAGGTCTGCCGCGAGGTCGGCCATGTGCCAACTGTCGGGCTCGCCAAGATACAGAAGCGGCTCGGTCAGGGGCTGCCAGCCCCATTGTGCACCATGCTCTCGCAGTCGCCGGACCAGCGTCAGCTCGGTCTCGGGCGGGCGGTGCGTGTCGAAGAAGTCCGGCATGTGCCAAGCCCAGAGCCAGCTGCATGTTTCCGGGTTCCACGAGCCGATCAGCCCGTAATCCGCAAAGCACTTTTCGCCACCCGGCCGGGTGAAGACGAAGGTCGCCTCCTGCGGGGCGATGTTCCACCGCCCGCCCTCGCCGGGGATCTGGAGCGCGCGATAGAGGTCTTGCGTCGATGCGCTGATCGTTGCGCTGCACCGGGCCACCTTGTCGAGGAAATCGTCGGGCTGGTCCGCCTCGTGGATGCCGCCGCAGAGCTGGCACCGATAAAAAATGCCCGCGCCCGGATAGGTCCATGTTTCGGTGTTCGGCGTGTCGGATGCGACCTTCGGCCGCATGGCGTCGCGCTTGCCTGCACGCCGGAGCATCCGCCGAAGCTTGTCCCAGAACGACATACCAATAACCCTGAAAGATTCGATGCGAATTGGCGTCAATTAACATCGACCGGTGTGACGGGAAAAGGGCTTCACCGGGAAAAAGGTTAATCATTTTCCGACCTTCCATCGCAATTCTGTCGGTGGCGCGGGAACGGGGCTGGCCTGTGCGTCGGTATCGGGTTTGCTGATCTCCTGCGGCGGGGCCTTTTCGATGCGCACCTTGAGGTCGAACCACGCCGCCTGCCCGGTGATCGGGTCGGAGTTGGACCAGCGCAACCCGTCGCCCTTGGGCGGCAGAAGTTCGTGGATCAGATGGTTGAGGAGAAAGCCCTTGGTCGCCTCGGGCGCGTCCGTGTCCAGCGCCCACGCCCCCTTGCGCTTGCCGATGGCGTTCCATGTCCAGACGGTGTGCTCATTGAGCGCCGCCATTTCAGCCACGGGCACGGTGATGCGGCCATGGGGCGAGGTGACATGCGCCCAGTCGCCGTCTTTCAGGTCGTTCTGGCGCATCAGTTTCGTCGGCAGGTAAAGCGGATTGTGGCCATGCAATTGCCGCAGCCACGCGTTTTGACTGCCCCAGCTGTGATACATCGCCATCGGGCGTTGGGTCAGCGCGTGGGTGGGGAAGTCGTCGCTGGCGGTGTCGTACCATGTCGGCAGAGGGGTGAACTTTTCGACCACCTGCTGGCGCAGGTATTCCGGGGGCTGGTGGGGGCCGATGCCCTCGCCTGCACGCTGAAAGCGGCGCAGGGGTTCGGACCAAAGCTGGAACAGGTAGGGCTGCGGGCTGTCGTAAAAGCCCATGCCGACCGCGTAATCCTGATAGGCGCTGTTCCACGGTTTGTAATATTGCGCGGCCTCGGGGATGGGAAAGGTCTTGAAACCGCCATTCGCGATATAGCTGTCAAGCTGCGCCTCGTTCGGGGCGCCGCGCCCGTCGGTCAGGCCGGTTTCCCCCATGCGCCACCCCGCCAGCGGGCCGATGCCCGGCTTGCGCTGGTGGTTGGTGATGTAGTCGGCGTAGTCGCGATAGAGCGGCTGCCCATCTTTGACGAAGCCGGGCAAGTCCAGCCGGTTGGCCAGATCGACCAGCACCGATTGAAAACCGCGCACGTCGCGGTCGGGTTCGACAACCGGCCAGCGGATGGCGTCGGCGGCAGCCTCGGGCTCGCTGATCGGGCGATCCAGCAGCGAAATGCAGTCGTGGCGCTCCAGATAGGTCGTGTCGGGCAGGATCAGGTCGGCATAGGCGACCATTTCCGAACTGTAGGCATCCGAATAGATGATGCGCGGGATGATGTAGTCGCCGTTCTGATCCGTGTCGGTCAGCATCTCCATCACGGCGCGGGTGTTCATCGAGGAATTCCACGCCATGTTCGCCATATACAGCATCAGCGTGTCGATGGTGTAGGGGTCGCCCGCATGGGCGTTGGAAATGACCATGTGCATCAAGCCATGGGCGCTGAGCGGGTTTTCCCATGTAAACGCCTTGTCGATGCGTTGTGGCTGGCCGTTGTCGGACAGACACAGATCCTCCGGCCCCATGGGAAAGCCCAGATGCGGCCCCTCCAAGGGCGACATGGGCGTGGCCTTGGCGTGGGGCTTGGGGTGCGCATGGGCGGGCTTGGGGTATGGCGGTTTGAAGCGCATGCCGCCCGGCGTTTCCACCGCGCCCAGCAGAATTTGCAGCAGATGCAGCGCGCGGCAGGTCTGGAACCCGTTGGCATGGGCGGAAATCCCGCGCATGGCATGAAAGGAGACGGGCCGCCCGATCATCTGCTCATGCCGCTCACCCCGGAAATCCGTCCAAGGCTGGTCGATCACGATGGCCTCGTCGAACGCGGTTTTCGCCAGTAGCCCCGCGATCGCGCGGATGCGTGTCGGGGTCAGACCACAGCGCGTCGCCACCGCTTCGGGGGCGTAATCGTCGGACAGGTAGGTCTCGGCGATCTTGTGCATGACGCTGGCATGCGTGACCCCGGCGCGGCGGATATGGCCGCGCAGATCGGGCTTGATGCCGGGCGCATCCCAAGCCGCCAGCTTGCCCGTCGCGCGGTCGACGACCTGCGGCTTGCCGTCCTCGTCCCGCAGGGCCAGCCCGTAATCGGGTGACTTGGGATCACCGTCCAGAAGCACCGGCGCATTGGTGTAGCGCGCGAGGTAATCCAAATCGATCTTGCCCGCCTTGAGCAGGCAATGGATCAGCGACAGGATGAAAAGCCCGTCGGTGCCCGGCGTGATCCCCACCCATTCATCGGCTACGGCGTTGTAGCCGGACCGGATCGGGTTCACGCCGATCACCGTCGCCCCGCGCGCCTTGAGCTTGCCAATCCCCATCTTGATCGGATTGCTATCATGATCCTCGGCCACGCCGAACAGCATGAACAGCTTGGTATGTTCCCAATCGGGCGAGCCGAACTCCCAGAAGGCACCGCCCATCGTGTAGATGCCCGCCGTCGCCATGTTGACGGAACAAAACCCCCCATGCGCGGCGTAATTCGGCGTGCCGTAATTCTGCGCCCAGAAACTGGTGAAGGACTGCGACTGGTCGCGCCCGGTGAAAAAGGCCAGCTTTTCCGGCGCGCTTTCCCTGAGCGGGCGCAGCCACGACTCGGCCATGTCCAAGGCCTCGTCCCAGCTGATCTCCTCGAATTCCCCCGACCCGCGCGGCCCGACCCGCTTCAACGGCGCGCGCAGGCGCGAGGGCGCGTTGTGCTGCATGATGCCCGCGCTGCCCTTGGCACACAGGACGCCCTTGTTCACCGGGTGATCGCGGTTGCCCTCGATATAGGCGACCTTGCCGGACGTCATATGCACGTTGATCCCGCAGCGGCAGGCGCACATGTAGCACGTCGTCTTGCGCACCTCGTCGGAGACGGGCGGCGAGAGATCCAGTTGCGGCTGGGTCATGTGGTCTCCTTCACAGGTGAAACCCGTCCCGGGCTTGACCCGGGACCTCTACCCCAATCCGCCCAGAGGCCCCGGGTCAAGCCCGGGACGGGAGATTCATCGATCTGCAAGGGGCACATAAGGGCGGGCTTCCGGTCCGTTATACAAGGTCAGAGGGCGGATCAGGATGTTCGACCGCTGCTGTTCGAGGCATTGCACCAGCCAGCCGGGCATCCGCCCGATGGCAAAGATTGGCACGTAGAGGTCCATCGGGATGCCGTGCAGCTGGTAGATCACGCCGGAATAGAAATCGACATTCACGTTCAGGCCGTGGCGGGCGTAGGGCTTCATCGCCTCGACGACCGCTTGCAGGATCTCGTACCATTCCGGCGCGCCCATTTCCTGCCCCAGCTTGCGGACCCCTTCGCGCATGTGGCGCGCGCGCGGGTCCTCGGCCCGGTAGACACGGTGGCCAAAGCCCGTCACCGCCTCGCGGTTGGCGCGCTTGGCTTTCACGTAGGCGCTCGCGTTGTCGGGCGAGCCGATCTCGTGGACCATCTTCATCACGTCCTCGGCGGCGCCCCCATGGGCGGGCCCGGCCAACGTGCTGAGCGCCGTGACCATCGCACCGTGCAGGTTCGCCTCTGTCCCCACGGTCACGCGCGCGGCGAAGCTCGACGCATTGGCACCGTGTTCCGCGTGCAGGATGAAATCCACATCGGCCAGCCGCGCCGCGTCGTCAGAGGGCTTTTCGCCCTTCAGCATCCACAGCCAATTCGCGGCATGGGACAGGGTCGGATCGGCGGGCACCGGCTCGCGCCCGTTGCGGATCGCCTCATGCGCGGCAATGATCATCGGCACTTGCGAGGTCAGGCGAATGCCGTTCTTGAGGAACCCGTCCTCACCCTTCTCGACACTGGCCGGTTCGAGCGCGGCCAGCGCGCTGACGGCAGTGCGCAGCACGTCCATCGGGTGGCCATCCTTGCAGGCGCGGATGATGTCGTAGACCTGCGCAGGCAGCTCGCGGCCCGCCTTCATCTGCGCGTCGAACACCGCCAGTTGGCGCGCGTTGGGCAACTCGCCATGGATCAACAGGTAGCAGACTTCTTCAAAGGTGGCGTGTTCGGCCAGATCGTGAATGGTGTATCCGCGATACAAAAGCTCGCCCTTGGCCCCGTCGATATGGCTGACACCAGAGCGTTCGAAATAGATGCCCTTGAGGCCGCGGTTGATCTTTACGTCATCGCTCATCATGGTTTCCTTCGAGCAGGAGGCACGGTCATGGCAGTTCTGGAACAGGCGTTCGAGGTCGCGCGGGCGCGACAGGCGCGGGTGGTTTTCCCCGAGATCGACGAGCCCCGCGTGGCCGAGGCCTGTGCGCGGCTGGACGCCGAAGGGCTGTGCCAGCCCTTGGCCCTGTTCGAGGTCAGCGATGCGCAGGTCGCGGCGCTGGTCGAGGGGCGCGGCATGAAGGAGGGCGTGGCGCGGCGGATGCTGGGCAGGCCATTGTACCGCGCGGCAGCGATGGTGGCAGCGGGCGAGGCCGATTGCATGGTCGCCGGGGCTGACAGCCCGACCCGCCGGGTGATCGAGGCGGCCAGCATCGGTATCGGGCTGGCGGAGGGCGTCGACGTGGCGTCGAGCTTTTTCCTGATGGTCTTCCCGGATGGGCGAGAGATGGTCTGGGCCGATTGCGCGGTGAACGTTGCCCCGGATGCGGGCGCGCTGGCCAGCATCGCGCGGGCGTCCGAGGCCTCGGCCAAGGCCCTGCTGGGGCAGGCACGGGTGGCGTTGCTCAGCTTTTCCACCGGCACCAGCGGCGCGGGCGGCAGCGTCGAGACCGTGCGTGCGGCCTGCGAGGCAACCGGCTTTCTCGGCCCGATCCAGGCGGATGCGGCACTGAATGCGCGCATCGCAGGGACCAAGGGGATGGGGGCCGGGGATGCCAATGTGCTGGTCTTTCCTTCGTTGGACGCGGGGAACATCGCCTACAAGCTGGCGCAGGAACTGGCGGGCGCGCAGGCGCTGGGGCCGATCCTGCAAGGGTTCCGCCGCCCCGTCTGCGACCTGTCGCGCGGGGCAACGGTAGAGGATATCGTCGCAGCGACCGCCGTCACGGTCGCGCTGGGGTAGAGGCCCCGGGTCAAGCCCGGGGCGCGATGCTCTCAGACCGACTGCTTCACCATGTCCGAAGCGTCGATCCCGGCCACGACGTTGGGTTTCTTCATCGCGTCACGGCGGAAGGGCTCGCCCAGTTCCTGATTGATGAGCGCCTCGATCAGCGTGGTCTTGCCCTCTTTCTGGTCGGCGATGGCCTGCGTCAGCGCATCGCGCAGCTCGTCCATGGTGCGGGCGACGACGCCTTGCAACCCGCAGGCCTTGGCGATGGCGGCGTAGCTGACTTGCTCATCCAGTTCGGTGCCGACGAAGTTGTCGTCATACCACAGGGTCGAGTTGCGCTTTTCCGCGCCCCACTGGTAGTTGCGGAAGACGACTTGAGTGATCGCGGGCCATTCCTTGCGCCCGATGGCGGTCAGTTCCGTCACCGAAATGCCGAACGCCCCGTCCCCGGCAAAGCCCACAACCGGCACATCCGGGCACCCGATCTTGGCGCCGATGATGGCGGGCAGGCCATAGCCGCACGGCCCGAACAGGCCCGGCGCCAGATATTTGCGCCCCTCGTCAAAAGACGGATAGGCGTTGCCGATCGCACAGTTGTTGCCGATATCCGAGCTGATGATCGCCTCGCGCGGCAGGGCGCTCTGGATCGCGCGCCACGCCATGCGGGGGCTCATCCAGTCGGGCTTGTCGTCGCGGGCGCGCTGGTTCCATGTGGTGCCGGGATCGTCGTCCTCGTGGGTCATCTCGGTCAATTGTTGCGCCCAGCGCGATTTCGTCTCGGCGATGCGGGCCTTGCGGTCGTCGCGACCTTCGTCACCCGCACCGGGCGAGAGTTGCCGCAAGATGCCGTTCGCCACCTTTGCCGCGTCACCGACGATACCCACGGTAACCTTCTTGGTCAGGCCGATGCGGTCGGGGTTGATGTCGACCTGAATGATCTTGGCATTGGCGGGCCAGTATTCCATCCCGTAGCCCGGCAGGGTCGAGAACGGGTTCAGGCGGGTGCCAAGGCACAGCACCACGTCCGCCTCCTTGATCAGCTCCATCCCGGCCTTCGACCCGTTATAGCCCAAGGGCCCCGCGAACAGCGGATGCGAACCGGGGAAGGCATCGTTGTGCTGGTAGCCGACGCAGACCGGCGCATCCAGACGCTCGGCCAAGGCCATGCTGGCGGCGATCCCGCCCTTGGACAGGACCACGCCCGCGCCATTCAGGATCACCGGGTTCTTTGCGTCCGACAGCAGCGCCGCCGCCTCGGCCACGGAATTTTCACCGCCCGGGGACCGTTCGAAGATGATCGGCTCGGGGATGTCGATGTCGATGATCTGCGTCCAGAAATCGCGCGGCATGTTGATCTGCGCCGGGGCGCTGGCCTGTTTCGCCTTGGAAATCACCCGGGTCAGCACCTCGGCCACGCGGGAGGGGTCGCGCACCTCTTCCTGATAGGCGACCATGTCCTTGAACAGGGCCATCTGCTCGACCTCTTGGAAACCACCCTGCCCGATGGTCTTGTTCGCGGCCTGCGGCGTGACCAGCAGCAGCGGCGTGTGGTTCCAATACGCGGTCTTTACAGCGGTGACGAAGTTGGTGATGCCCGGGCCGTTCTGCGCGATCATCATGCTCATCTTGCCCGACGCGCGGGTATAGCCATCGGCCATCATCCCGCCCGATCCCTCGTGCGCGCAATCCCAGAACATGATGCCCGCCTTGGGAAAGAGGTCCGAAATCGGCATGAAGGCCGAGCCGATGATGCCAAAGGCATGCTCGATCCCGTGGCGTTGCAAGACCTTCACAAAGGCTTCTTCGGTGGTCATTTTCATAGAAGGCGCTCCACAGCTGAGGCACGGCCCGGGGGCCGCTTTGCTGCCACGTTAAGGCCAGTATGCAAGGTGGGATAGGACCAGTTGAACGACTGCCTTAGGGCCAGCGCGGGAACGCTTGGTTAATCCTAGCGGGTTAGGGTCAGCCCAACTCCGGAGGCCCCCGTGCTGCGCACCCTGTCGCTGTTATTGCCCGCACTGATCCCGTCATGGCGCTTCTTCAAGACCGTCGCGCCAAGCCCGCGCCTATGGTGGCGGTTGGAGGGTGGCGACTGGGCGCCGGTGCGACCGCGGCCCGAGCGGGTTGCGTTCGCGACGATGCTGCGACGACTGGTCTGGAACCCCGACTGGAACGAGGACCTGTATTTGGTGACCCTGTCGGAGCGGCTGGTCGAAACCGGCTCCGCCCACAGCCTGCACGAATTGAACACGAGGATCGCCCGCATCACCGGCGCGCCGCCGGGCGCGCGGCTGCAATTCCGGCTGACATTCGTCACCCGGAGCGGCGCGACCATCTTGACCGAGGAGCTGTATCGCAGCGACCCCGTCGAGGTGCCGGGATGAGCTTTGACCTTGCCCTTCGTCTGACCGAGATCCTGCTGGCGCTGGCCCTGCTCCAGCACAGCGCCGAGCATATGACCCGCCCCGAGGATCGCCGCCTGTTCGCGCCCCGCATCGCGCTGGCGCTGCTGATGCTGGCCGGGATCGCGACGGCGTGGGTCACATGGGCGCTGTGGGGAATCGGCCTGCTGATCCTGCGCCGCTTCGACGGGCCGTATAATGGCGGCTCGGACAAGATGACCCTGCTGGTGCTGACCTGCCTCGCCTGCGCGCACCTGCCGTTGGACATCTACTGGCGTGAACTGGCGCTGGCCTACCTCGCCGTGCAATTGGCGCTGTCCTATTTCGTCTCGGGCTGGATCAAGGTCATCAACCCCGACTGGCGCAGCGGCATTGCCCTGTCGGATGTGTTCCGCTTTTCCGCCTATCCGGTCAGCGTGCGCCTGCGCCGCATCGCCGACTGGCGCGGGGCAACCTTTGCCGCGTCATGGGCTGTCATGGGGCTGGAACTGGCCTTCCCCTTGGCGGTGCTGCACCCCTTGGCTTTGGCGGTGGCTTTATTGGCCTGCGCCGTGTTTCACCTGTCGAATGCCTGCTTTTTCGGGTTGAACCGGTTCGTCTGGGCATGGTTCAGCGCCTTTCCGGCGCTGCTGTGGTTGCAGGCCAGAGTGGTCTGACGCTTCTCTGTGACCGCCTCGTTCAGCAGCTCCGCCACGGACTTGCCCCACGCATCCCAGTTCAGCCGCGTCTCAAAGGTCTCACGCGCGGAACGTGACAGCACGGCATAACGCGCAGGCGCGTCGAGATAGGACTGGATGACGGCGGCAAAGGCATCGGCGCCCGACCCGACCGGAAGCGCCTCGCCATTGACGCCATTCCAGACCGGCACCCCGCCAACGTTCAGGCACAGCGCAGGGAGGCCGTAAGCGGATGCCTCGCAGAATGCGAATCCGTAGCTTTCGTAAGACGGCTGCACAAGGAAATGCGCCCGCGCGAGCGCCGCGTCGAAGATGGCAAGCTCCGCGCTTTTGCCCTTGTCGAGTTGCGGATGCACCGTGACATGGCCGTTGCGATGACAGTCGGGCGGCGTGCAGCCGATCACGGTCAAATGCGCATCCACCCCGGCATCCCGCAACCGCTGCATCGTCTCGAAGGCGACCGGGCCGCCCTTGGCGAACCAGTCGCGTCCGATCAAGAGCAGTTCCAGCCGACCGGTCAATTGACGCGACAGGCCTTCTGGCGGGGTGTCGATATTCGCGCCCCACGACACCAGCTGCCCGCGAATGCCATAGCGATCCGCCACCGCCTCCTGCAACCAGTTCGAGGGCCAGAGGAGCAGGTCGACATTGCGCAGCGCCCGCGCCTCGCAGCTCTCGACCCAACCGTCCAGAAGATGGCCGAACGGGAAATGCCGGTCATGCGCCTTGCCGACCTCGGAGCAGCGATAGACCGTCTGCGTCGCGTCCGAGGTGAAGGCAGACAACATGCCGTCGGGCACGCGCAGACCACACATCGAATGCAGCGAATAAGCGCCGAACACCACGTCATATTGCCCGCGCCGCAATGTCCGCGTCACGCGCCGACCGATGATGCGCCGCAAGGCCAGATGGGCCCTCCAGCGCACCCGCAGATTGACCCGCTCCGGTGTCGACAGGATCAGCCGCCGGAGCGGCTCTGCCGTGCCCCAGTCACTGGGCAGGATCGTCACGTCGCCAGCATGTTTTTGCAGGGCCTCGAAGATCCGGGCGTTGCCGCCGGAATACAGATTGCGATCCAAAGGCGACATGTCGCACAGATAGGCAATACGTAATCTATCCCGACCCATCGGATCCCTCACTCGTACCTCGGGCAGAAGGCTTGGCCGGATAATGCGGCAATTTTAGGGACCTTCCGTGAAACCGTTGCCGCAAACCATGATTTTCTCCAAGCTGCACGCGCAATCGTTTCCAAATCCTTTGTTTCGGCCCAAAGTTGCCGCGACTTTGCCCCCTGCGCTTGGTAAAGTCATCGCGTTCGAACGCTAATCCACAGGCCCATGCCCAACCCGATCGCCTATCTTGCCCTGGCGCTGACGCCCTTGCTCGTTCTGGCGATGTTCGGCCGGATGAAGCCCGACCGCGCGCTGATCTGGTCGCTGATGTGGTGCTACCTGTTCCTGCCGGAACCGCCCGCGGTCTTCGATCCGCCGCTCTTCCCACCGCTGAACAAACACAACCTGCCGGCTTTCGCGGCCTTCCTGTTCGTCATCTGGCGCACGCGGGATACCGGGTCGTGGCTGCCGCAATCGGGCATGGGCAAGATCCTGTTGGGCGTGTTCGTCCTGTCCCCGCTTGCCACGGTTGCGACCAATGACGAGCCCGTCTTCTACGGGCAGGTCGGACTGCCCGGGCTTGGCATCAAAGATGCCGTGGCCCTGCTGCTGCAACAGGTCCTGCTGGTCCTGCCCTTCCTTCTGGCGCGCAAGCTGTTGCGCGACGCGGACTCCTTGCGCACCCTGATGATCGCGCTGATGACCGGCGGGCTGGTCTATTCGCTGTTGATGCTGATCGAAATGCGCCTGTCCCCGCAATTGAACCTGTGGGTCTACGGCTATTACCAGCACTTCTTCGGGCAAAGCATCCGCTTTGGCGGCTATCGCCCGGTGGTCTTCCTGTACCACGGATTGTGGGTGGCCTTCTTTGCCTTCATGGCGGTGACGGCGGCTTGGGCGCTGTGGCGATCCGAGGAAGACGCGCATCGCGTGAAACTGTTGCTGGTGGCGCTCTACCTGACCGCCATCCTCGTGCTGGCCAAGTCGCTCGGCGCATTGATCTTTGGCCTCGTCGTGCTGCCACTGGTCATCCTGCTCAGCCAGAAACTGCAATTGCGCGTGGCGCTGGTGATCGGTGCCTTGGCGCTGGCCTATCCGACGCTGAAAGGCGCAGAGCTGGTCCCCGAGAAATGGCTGATCGCGCAGGCCGCATCGATCGACCCAGATCGCGCCGGCAGCATCGAGTTCCGCTTTGACAACGAGAACACGCTGCTGGACCGCGCCAAGCTGAAGCCGATCTTCGGCTGGGGCAGTTGGGGCCGAAACCATATCCTCGACCCGTATTCCGGCCAGATCCTGACGGTGACGGACGGGCGCTGGATCATCACCATCGGCACCTATGGATGGATCGGCTTCTTCGCCGAGTTCGGCCTGCTCTTGCTGCCTTTGGTCCTGATCGCGCGCGAGGTGATGGCCCGGTCGGGCGGCGATGTGTCCCGGCTTGTGGGGCCGCTGTCGCTTATGCTGGCGATCAACGTGGCGGACATGATCCCCAACGGCACGATCACGCCGCTGACATGGCTGATGGTCGGGGCGCTGACGGGGTATGCGGAAAAACTGCGGGCCGAACGTCTGCATCTTGCGAGTATGGCGACCGGCCTGAAATGGCGTTCGGTGATGTGAGGGTACATGAAGGTTTTGGTGCTGGCAGATGAGTGCAACCCCGAATGGCCCTCGCTGCCGATCGTGGGATGGAAATACGCCAAGGCGATTGCCGAGGGCGCACAGGTCGTGCTGGCGACCCATGTGCGCAACCGCGAGAATATCGAGAAAGAGCCCCACGGGCTCGACATCCGCTATATCGACACGGAATGGCTGGCCGGGCCGATGTTCCGCCTTGCCCGCTGGTTGCGCGGCGGAGAGGAGGTCGCGTGGTCGACCTCTATGATGATGAATTACCTGCCCTACTTGGCGTTCGAGCATGGGGTCTACCGGCATTTCGGCGGTGATCTGTCGGGCTTCGACGTGGTTCACCGGATCACGCCCATGTCGCCCACGCTGCCCTCATGGATCGCGCATAAATGCCGCCAGCCCTTCGTCATCGGGCCGCTCAATGGCAATCTCGACTGGCCCAAGGCCTTTACCGCCGAGCAGGCCCGCGAAAAGGAAAAGCTGCGCAAGCTGCGCAACCTCTACAAATACCTGCCCTATGCGCGGTCCACCTATGACCGGGCCTCGGCGGTGCTGTCTGCCTTTTCCCATACCCGCGCCGATCTGACCCGCGTGCCCGATGCGCGCATCGTGTCCATGCCCGAGATCGGCTTTGACCCCGCGATCTTCCACGACGGAGATGCCCCTGCCGGTCGGCGTGGCGGTGACAAGGTGCAATTCCTCTATGCCGGGCGGTTGGTGCCCTACAAGCTGCCCGAACTGCCGATCCGTGCCTTTGCCGCCTCGCCCGCCTTGCGCCAGCACCACCTGCACGTGGTCGGCGACGGGCCGGAGCGCGCGCGGATGGAGGCGGTGATCGCAGAGCACGGCCTGTCGGACTGCATCACGATGCATGGCCGTAAATCCCAAGCCGAAGTGGCGCAGATGATGCGCATCACCGACGCGTTTGTCTTCCCTTCGATCCGTGAACTAGGGGCCGGCGTGGTGATCGAGGCGATGGCCTGCGGGCAGACCCTGCTGGTCAGCGACTATGGCGCGCCTGGCGATCTGGTGGCCGAGGGTCGCGGTCACGCAGTCCCGATGGCTCCGTTCGACACGCTGGTCAAAGGTTTTGCCGCGCAGATGGAGGCGTGCTTGCTGGACCGAGACGCCATGGCAGACACCGCCGCGCGTGGTCGCACCTATGCCGAGGATTACTTCCCCTGGGCCGAAAAGGGCCGCCGCACCATCGCCGTCTACGACGCGCTTTTGTCAGGACACGGGCTGGACGGGCTGGGCTATTGAGGCCCGCCGCCCCCGGAACAGGATCACCGCGATCAGCGCCATGTTCAGCAGGTTCCATCCGATCCCGTTGATGAAGGCCCATTCGTAGCTGCCGGTCAGGTCGTAGATCACCCCCGACAGCCAGCCGCCCAAGGCCATGCCGATGATCGTCATCATCATGACGAAGCCAACCCGTGCCCCCGCCTCGCGCGCGGGCAGGTATTCGCGCACGATCACCGCGTAGCTGGGCACGATGCCGCCTTGGCTCAGGCCAAAGATCAGGCTGACCACATAGAGGCTGACGATGCCCCCGGCGGGCAGGTACAGGAACAAGGCGATGCATTGCAGGGTCGAGCCGATTAGCAGCGTCCGCACCCCGCCAATCCGGTCCGCCAGCACGCCGGAAACCAGCCGCGAGGCAACGCCGCCCAGCAGCATCAGCGACAGCATCTCCGCGCCCACCGCCGCGCCAAAGCCCATATCGACGCAGAGCGCCACGATATGCACCTGCGGCATCGACATCGCCACGCAGCAGCCGATCCCGGCAAGGCCCAGCATCCATTGCAACTGTCGCGGGCTGAAGCCGGTCGCCTTGGCCCGGGCGCTGGATGCGGCATCGGCCCGCGCCATGTCCTCCACCGGCAAGCGTCGGCGCAGGACCTGCGCCAGCGGCAACACGATGCACACCGTCAGCCCCGCCAAGGCCATGTAGATCCAGCGCCAGCCCTCGTCCCCGGCCATCCAGCCCAGCACCACGGGCCAGATCGCGCCGGACAGGTAATTGCCCGACGCCGCGACCGCCACGGCAATGCCGCGCCAGCGTTGAAACCATTGCGAGATGTCGGCGATCAGGGGACCAAACCCCGCCGCCGTGCCGAACCCGATCAGCAATTGCACCGCGCTCAGCACCGCGATCGACGGCGCGAAGGAAGCCAGTGCATAGCCCGCCGCCATCAGCAGACCGGCCCCGGTCATGGCCCAAGCCATGCCCCAGCGATCCACTGCCCGCCCGATGAACATATTGCCCAGCGCAAAGCCGATCATCGTCGTCGTATACGGCAAGGAGGCTTCGGCCCGGCCCGCCCCGAACTCGGTCCCGACATCCGGCAGGATCACGATGATCGACCACATGCCGACATTCGCCATGATGGCGATCAGCAAGGTCAGGCCGAGGCGGATCCACGAATATCGACTGTCAAGAAAGCTCATGCGCGCAACACTATGCGCCCCGCCCGCGCTCTGATAGAGCCAAAAGCGACATCAGGAGCAGACCAATGACCGATCAGATCAAATCCGCCATCCTGCGCGACGGCGATACCCAAGTGACCGTGCTCAACATCGGCTGTGCCGTACAGGATTGGCAGGTGGCCGGGCGGCGCGTGGTTCTGGGCCATTCCGACGTCGAACAGTACCGCGAAAACATCGGCTCGATGGGCATCATCGCCGGACGGCTGGCCAATCGCACGGGCTTTGGCCGCTTTGCGCTGGAGGGCGTCACGTACCAATTGCCGATCAATCCCGGCGGCATCCATCACCTGCATGGCGGGCCGATGGGGCTTGGCAAACAAATATGGGAGATGGAGCAGACCGACGACCGCGCGGTGACGCTGCGGTTGCACTCCCCCGATGGCGATCAGGGCTATCCCGGTGCGGTCGATTTCACCGTCAGGATCAGCCTCGACGGGTCGGCCCTGACATGGGAGATGACCGGAACGCCGGACCGCGTGACGCCCATCGCCTTGTGCCAACACCTCTATTTCAACCTCGCCGGTCAGGGCACGATCCGCGATCATGTGGTGCGGCTGGACGCGCCCACCTATACGCCGGTCGATGACAGCCTGCTGCCCACCGGGGAAATTCTACCAGTCGAGGGCACGCGCTACGATTTTCGCGAGGGCGCGAAACTGTCCGAAATCGACCCCGACGGCCAAGGCTACGATCTCAACCTGATGCTGAACGAGGGCAATTGCACCAAGGCAGAGGTCACCAGCGACGGGCTGCGCCTGCAACTGTGGACCGATCAACCGGGGGTGCAGATGTATACATCGAACATGCTGACCGCCCATGGCGCGCCTTGGCCGGGTCAAAGCTTTGGCCCCTTTGCAGGCCTGTGTCTGGAGGCGCAGGCCGCGCCAAACACGGTGAACATGCCGCAATTCGGCTCAGTGCTGTGCAGCCCGGACGCGCCGTATCACCAGACCACAACAATCGCCATAAGCCCGGTTTGACGTCGGTTGTACGCATCTCGTGGTCGGTCCGGGCCTTTCGGACCGTGCCCGCTGCGCCTATGCTGCGCGCAAATCCAACCCGCAGGAGATGACATGCTGCCCAACGACCAGCTTTCGCAATGGGATCGCGAGACGTTCTTTCACCCTTCGACGCATCTGGCCGAGTTCGCGCGCGGCAACCTGCCCAATCGCGTCATCACCGGCGGCTCCGGCTGCCATATCGAGGATCGTGACGGCAATCG
>NZ_RCTZ02000016.1 GCF_003667315.2 Tropicibacter alexandrii
CCGATCTGCGCGCCGCGCGCACTGGCCGCCTCGGGCAGCAGGAACATCGGGTTGACCGAGCCCAGCTCGCCGAAGAAAGGGATCGGCTCAGGCCGTTGTGCACACAGATCATACAACGCGCGTCCGCCCTTGAGCGAACCGGTGAAGCCCACGGCCTTGATCAGCGGATGTTGCACCAGAGAGGTGCCGACATCGCGCTTGCCACCTTGGATCAGGCTGAAGGTGCCGGGGTGTATACCACATGTATTCATCGCGGCGAGGATCGCCTCTGCGACGATCTCGCCGGTGCCGGGATGGGCCGAATGGCCCTTGACCACGACGGGGCAGCCCGCCGCCAACGCCGAAGCCGTGTCGCCGCCGGCGGTGGAAAAGGCCAGCGGGAAGTTCGACGCGCCAAAGACGGCGACCGGGCCGATGGGCCGCTGGATCATCTTGAGATCGGGGCGCGGCAGCGGGGCTCGGTCGGGCAGCGCATCGTCATGACGCCGGTCGCGGCAGTCGCCCTTGAGGATATGCTCGGCGAACAGGCGCAACTGACCGGTGGTGCGGCCGCGCTCGCCCTGCAGGCGGGCTTCGGGCAGGCCGGTTTCCTGAGTGCCGATCTCGGTGATGGCCTCGGCGCGGGCCTCGATCTCGTCGGCGATGGCGTTGAGAAAGGCGGCACGTTGTGCACTAGTTGTATACCCGTACTCCCAGAAGGCCTCCTCGGCCTTGATGACGGCCTGATCGACCAGTTCCGGGGTGCCGATGCTGAACTGGTGCACGGGCCCATGCGCCGGTTCCGAGGCAAAAATCTGGTCGGACGCGACCCACTCACCTGCGATCAGGTGGCGGCCGTGGGGGGTGAAGGTCATGGCAAGTCTCCTTATTTGCCCCAACGCAGAGCGATGAGGTCGAGTTCACGAGAGAGCAACAGCAGGCGATCTTTGGTGCGTGCGGATAGCGGCGTCAACGGGTGGCGAACGAAATCGGAGCCGATCACGCCGCCCTCCATCATCACCGTCTTGGCCGCGCGCAGGCCGCATTGGCGGTTCTCGTGGTTGATCAGCGGCAGGCAGCGTTTCCACTGCTCCAGTGCCGCGTCGTGGTTCCCCGCGAGGTATTCCGTCACAATCGGACGGATCATCTCCGGTTGCAAGGCGCTGGTCATGGTGCCAGTGCAGCCGGCATCCAGATCGGCCAACAGGGTCACGGCCTCTTCGCCGTCGAAGGGCCCGACGATGTGCTCCCCGCCCGCGGCAATCAGCGCGGCCAGCTTGTCTGCGGCAAAGGGGGTTTCGATCTTGAAATAGCTGACGTTTTCAATCTCTTGCGCCATCTTGACGAGTAAGGGCACCGGCAGGGACACGCCCGACAGGGGCGCGTCCTGCACCATGATCGGGATGGAGATCGCATCCGAGACGGCCTTGAAATGCTCGAAGATGCCGTCCGGAGAGGGCACCAGCCCGACACCGTGATAGGGCGGCATCATCATCAGCATGGAGGCGCCCATGGCCTGCGCCGCCTTGGCCCGCGCCACGACCACATCGGTCGAGAAATGCGAGACGGTGACGATCACCGGAACGCGGCCCGCGACCTGTTCGAGACAGCTGCGCATCACGGTGGTGCGTTCCTCGTCCGAGAGCAGGAACTGCTCGGAATAGTTGGCGAGTATACATATTGCATCCACGCCTTGGTCGACCATGCAATCCATGACGCGGGCGCAACCCGGAACATCAAGCGTGCCATCGGCGTGAAACGGGGTGGGCGCAACAGGCAGAATGCCGGTCAGACGGTCCATCGAAATCTCTCCTTACCAGTCGAAGGGGGCGGCCTCGCGGCGTTCCCCAAGCATGAAGGCATCGGCCACGTGGCGCAGCGGGGCGAGGTCCATATCGATCCCACCCGCCGCGACGAGCTGTGCCATGTTTTTGTATAGACGGGGGTATTCGCCGTGCAGGCCGTCCGCCCTGCCCTGCGTCTCGCCGTTGATGACCATCCGCGCGCCGCCCTCGTGCAGGGTCAGGGTGCCAGAGTCGGTCTCGACCTCGATATCCCAGTGCTCGGTGCCTTGATGGGCCCAGTTGAACCACGCGCTGACCCCGTCGGAAAACCGCAGGTCGGCGGTGATCGGGGTGTGGCGGTTGGCGGGGAAGTCAAGCACCGCCGAGCTCAGGTGCACGGGGCGCGGCAGGATGCGCGTCATGATCGACAGGGCGTTGATGCCGGGGTCAAAGACCCCCATCCCGCCGGGCTCGAAACACCAGTCCTGACCCGGATGCCATTTGCGGACATCTTCGCGCCAGTCGATATGCAACTTGTGCACAACCTTGTCCGCCAGCCAGTCCTGCGCTGCGGGAACCATGTCGGCCTCGCGCGAATGCCATGTGGCGAACAGCGATACGCCCGCCGCGCGGGCCATATCTTCGAGCCGGTGGCATTCGCTCAGGGTTGCGCCGGGGGGTTTTTCCAGCATGACGTGACGGCCCGCAGCGATGGCCCGTGCGGCGTAGTCAAAACGCGGCGCCGGGGGCAGGCATAGCGAGATCACGCGGATTTCGGGGCGGTCGGCAAGCAGGGTGTCGAAATCGGTATAGGCATCGACCCCGTCGACCGCGCCATGCCGCGAGCAGGTCGCCGCGAGGTTCCAGTCGGCGCTGGCAGTCAGCGCGGGCACGTGTTGGTCGAGCGCGATCTTGCCGATGCCGATGAGTGCAATATCCATCAATGCGCGTCCTTTCCGACTGGCGCGCCGCGACAGCCTTTCAGAAATTCCAGATCCGCCCCGGTATCGGCGCCTTGCACATGCTGCTGATGCAGCCAGGCATAGCCGCTATCGGGCACGTCGTGGGAGGGTTTCCACGCAGACAGGCGCTCGGCCAGTTCGGCGTCGGAAATGTCCAGATGCAGACGGCGCGCGGCCACGTCGACCTCGATCATGTCGCCGTTTCGCACGACGGCCAGCGGGCCACCGGCGGCGGCTTCGGGCGAGGTGTGCAGGATCACGGTGCCGTAAGCGGTGCCGGACATGCGCGCGTCGGAAATGCGGATCATGTCCTTGATCCCCTTCTTCAGCACCTTGGGCGGCAGACCCATATTGCCGACTTCGGCCATGCCCGGATAGCCCTTGGGCCCGCAATTCTTGAGCACCATGATGCAGGTTTCGTCGATGTCCAAAGCGTCGTCGTTGATCTTGGCCTTGTAGTCGTCGATATCCTCGAAGACGACCGCCCGGCCCCGGTGCTGCATCAGATGCTTTGAGGCGGCAGAGGGTTTCAGAACCGCGCCCTTGGGGGCAAGGTTGCCCTTCAAGACGGCAATTCCGCCCTGCGCGGTCAAGGGCTTGTCGGCGGGCAGGATGACGTCCTCGTTCCAGTTCTTGGCATCCTTGACCTCGTCCCAGATGGTTTCGCCCGACACGGTCAGCGCGTCGCGATGCAGCTTGTCCGCCTCGCCCAGACGTTTCAGCACCACGGGCAAGCCACCGGCGTAAAAGAACTCTTCCATCAGGTACTTGCCCGAGGGTTGCAGGTTGAGGATCGTGGCCACGTCGCGCCCGCAGCGGTCCCAGTCGTCCAGTGTAACCTCGACCCCGGTGCGCCCGGCGATGGCCAGCAGGTGGACGACGGTGTTGGTCGAACCGCCCACCGCGCCGTTGCAGCGGATGGCGTTCTCAAACGCCTGTTTGGTCAGGATGTCCGACGGTTTCAGGTCGTCCTTGACCATCTGTACGATGCGGCGGCCGGACAGTTGCGCCATGACGCGGCGGCGGCTGTCGACCGCCGGGATCGCCGCATTGCCGGACAGCGCCATGCCAAGCGCCTCGGACATGGAGGCCATCGAGGACGCGGTGCCCATCGTGTTGCAGGTGCCGCTGGAGCGCGTGACGGCGGCCTCGGCATCGAGGAATTCGTCCTGCGTCATCTCGCCCGCCTTCACCGCCTCGGAGAAGCGCCACAGATGCGTGCCCGCGCCGACGCGCTCGCCTTGGAACCAGCCGTTCAGCATCGGCCCGCCGGTGACGACAATCGAGGGCAAGTCACAAGACGCGGCGGCCATCAGCAGGCTTGGCGTGGTCTTGTCACAGCCGACCATCAGCACGCAACCATCGATGGGTTGGCCCCGGATCTGTTCCTCGATGCTCATCGCGGCGAGGTTGCGGAACATCATCGCCGTGGGGCGGAAGGTGTTTTCCGACGCGGAGAAAACCGGCACCTCGACCGGGAAACCCCCGGCCTCCCAGATCCCGGCCTTCACCTTTTCCGCCAATTCGCGCAGGTGGCCGTTGCAGGGCGTCAGGTCGGACCATGTGTTCAGCACGCCGATCACCGGGCGGCCATCGAACAGATCGTCCGGGTAGCCTTGGTTCTTCAGCCAGCCGCGATGATAGATCACGTCCTTCGTACTGCCGCCATACCATTCCTGAGACCGCAGCTTGCGCGGCCATTCCGCCGGTTCGAAGGCCATGACTTACCCCTGTTTCGACTTGTTGTAGACGTCAAAGATCACGGCGGCGAGCAGCACCAAGCCCTTGATCATCTGCTGGTAATCAATGCCGATGCCCATGATCGACATGCCGTTGTTCAGAACCCCCATCAGGAAGGCGCCAACCACCGCGCCGACGATCTTGCCGACGCCGCCCGACATGCTGGCCCCGCCGATGAACACCGCCGCGATCACGTCGAGTTCCAGCGCAAAACCTGCCTTGGGCGTCGCGGTGTTGAGACGCGCGGCAAAGACGAGGCCCGCAGCCGCCGCGAGGATGCCCATATTGGTGAAGGCAAGGAAGGTCAGCCGCTCGGTCTTGATCCCCGACAGCTTCGCCGCCTTCTGGTTGCCGCCAAGCGCATAGACGCGGCGGCCGATCACCGTCTTTTCCGTCAGGAAGGCGTAGATGATCGTCAGCACCCCCATGGTGATCAGCACATTGGGCAGACCCCGGAAGGTGGAGAGCTTGAACATGATGAAGACAAGGGCGACGGAAATCACCGTGATCCGGGCGATGAAGAAGGGCTTGGGCTCGCCCTCGACCCCATAGGCCGCGTCGCGCGCCCGCTGGCGCAGCCCGCCCCAGATCACCAGCCCCGCCGCGACGACGCCGGTCAGCAGCGCCAGCACGTTGACCTTGCGCGCGTCAAAGATAGGCGCGAGGCTTTCGCCGATGCCCGCCGGGAAGAGGTCCGGCACGAAGCCGTTGGCGATGGTCTGGAACTCACGCGGGAACGGGCCGACGGACTGCCCTTCGAGCAGCCACAGCGACAGGCCCCGGAACACCAGCATCCCCGCCAGCGTGACGATGAAGGACGGGATCTTCCAGTAGGCGACCCAATAGCCCTGCGCCGCACCGATCACCCCGCCCACGACCAGACAGACGAAGATGGTCAGCAGCCAGTTGAGTTCGTAATTCACGATCATCACGGCGGCGAGCGCCCCGATGAAGCCCATCACCGACCCCACCGACAGGTCGATATTGCCCGAGACGATGACGATCAGCATCCCCAGCGCCATGATGATGATATAGCTGTTTTGCAGCAGCAGGTTGGTGATGTTGACCGGGCGCAGCAGCACGCCTTCGGTGGTGATCTGGAAAAAGACCATGATCAGCACCAAGGCGGCCAACAGCCCGTATTCGCGCAGGTTGGCCAGAAGATAGGCCCCGATGCTGGCCCGAGTCTCGCCCGAATTCTCTGCAAGTGCCATGCGCCTTGCCTCCCCTTATTCCGTCACGATGAGCGACATGATGCGCTCTTGGCTGGCCTCGGCGGCGGTGAGTTCGCCCACCAACTCGCCCTCGTTCATCACGTAGATGCGGTCACACATGCCCAACAGTTCGGGCATTTCCGAAGAGATCATCAGCACGCCTTTGCCCTGCGCGCTGAGGTCGTTGATGATGCCGTAGATCTCGAATTTCGCGCCCACGTCGATGCCGCGCGTGGGCTCATCGAGGATCAGCACCTCGGGCCCGGCGAACAGCCATTTCGACAGGACGACCTTTTGCTGGTTGCCGCCCGACAGGTTCATCACCTTCTGGAAAACAGACGGCGTGCGGATGTTCATCGCGCGGCGGTATTTCTCGGAAACCTCGGTTTCCTCGTTCTCGTTCAGCACGCCGCCCGACGACACACCCGGCAGGTTGGCGAGCGTGACGTTCCTGACAATCGGTTCTTCGAGGATCAGGCCAAGGCTCTTGCGGTCCTCGGTCACATAGGCCAGCCCGGCCTTGATCGCGCGGTCGACGGTCGAGACATCCGCCTGCGTGCCGTCGATCCAGACCTGCCCCGAGATGTTCTGCCCGTAGCTGCGGCCAAACAGGCTCATCGCCAGTTCTGTGCGACCCGAGCCCATCAGCCCGGCAATGCCCACGACCTCGCCCGCGCGGACGGTCAGGTTGGCATTGGTGATCACCTGCCGGTCGGCATGTTCGGGGTGCCAGACGTTCCAGTCGCGCACTTCCATCAGGGTTTCGCCCGCGCGGCGTTCGCGATCGGGATAGCGGTGGGCCATGTCGCGTCCGACCATGTCGCGGACGATGGCATCCTCGGTGATGGCCTGCGTGCGCGCGTCCATCGTCGAAACGGTCGTGCCGTCGCGGATCACCGTCACCGTGTCGGCGACGCGGCGCACCTCGTTCAGCTTGTGGCTGATGATGATGCTGGTCACGCCCTGCGCCTTCAGTTCCAGCATCAGGTCCAGAAGCGCCTGACTGTCGGATTCGGACAGTGCGGCGGTCGGCTCGTCGAGGATCAGCAGGCGCACGTCCTTGGACAGCGCCTTGGCGATCTCGACCAATTGCTGCTTGCCCACGCCCAGCTTGTCGACCAGCGTAGTGGGGCTTTCGCGCAACCCGACCTTGCGCAGCAGGTCGACCGTCTTGCGGTTCGTCTCGTTCCAGTCGATCACGCCGTTGGAGGCGCGCTCGTTGCCCAGAAAGACATTCTCGGCAATCGACAAAAGCGGCACCAGCGCCAGTTCCTGATGGATGATGATGATGCCCTTGGCCTCGCTGTCCGCGATGTCGCGGAACTCGGCCAACTGCCCGTCATAGTGAATCTCGCCCTCGTAGCTGCCCGCCGGGTAGACACCCGACAGCACCTTCATCAGGGTGGATTTGCCTGCGCCGTTCTCGCCGACCAGCGCGTGGATTTCGCCTGTGCGTACGCTCAGCGTGACCTTGTCCAGCGCCTTGACGCCCGGAAAGGTCTTGGTGATCGCGCGCATCTCAAGAAGGGCTGTCATCCGCCTGTCTTCCCTGCCGTCGAAAGAAGTCCAAAGAAAAAGCCTGCCCGGACGCCATGCCCGGACAGGCCAGGGAGTGATCTTACTTGATCTGGTCCATGGTGTAGTAGCCGGTGTCGATCAGGCGCTCTTCCCAGTTTTCCTTGGTCACCGGAAGCGGCTCCAGCAGGTAGGAGGGCACGACCTTGACGCCGTTGTCATAGGTCGAGGTGTCGTTGATCTCGGGCTCGCTGCCTTTCAGCAGGGCGTCCACCATGCCCACGGTCACACCGGCCAGCGCGCGGGTGTCCTTGAAGATCGTGGAATACTGCTCGTCCGCGAGGATCGACTTGACCGACGGCACCTCGGCGTCCTGACCGGTAACGATCGGCATCTTCATGTCGCCGGAACCGTAGCCCACGCCCTTGAGCGAGGACAGGATGCCGATGGACAGGCCGTCATAGGGCGACAGCACGCCATGCACCTGCTGGTCGGTGTAGTTGGCGGACAGGAGGTTATCCATGCGCGCCTGTGCAACTGCGCCGTCCCAGCGCAGGGTGCCGACCGTGTCCATGCCCATCTGGCCCGACACTATGTTGATCGAGCCGTCGTCGATCATCGGCTGAAGCACCGACATCGCGCCATCATAGAAGAAGTACGCGTTGTTGTCGTCGGGCGAGCCGCCGAACAGCTCGACATTCCACGGGCTGACATCGGGGAAGCGTTCCTTCAGCCCGTCGACCAGCGTGGTGGCCTGCTGCACGCCGACCTTGAAGTTGTCGAAGGTGGCGTAATAGTCGACGTCACCACTGTCGCGGATCAGGCGGTCATAGGCGATGACCTTGATGCCCGACGCGGCAGCGTTTTCCAGCGCGTTCGACAGGGTGGTGCCGTCGATGGCGGCGATGACCAGCACGTCGACGCCCTTGGTGATCATGTTCTCGATCTGGGCCAGCTGGTTGGGAATGTCATCCTCGGCGTATTGCAGGTCGGTCTCGTAGCCGGCCTCTTCGAACTGCTCGACCATCGATTCGCCGTCCGAGATCCAGCGCGCGGACGATTTCGTCGGCATGGCGATGCCGACCAGACCATCGGCGAAAGCACCGGTGGCGAACAGCGCAATGGCGCTGGCCGAAGCCAGGATTTTCTTGAAGCTCATGATTTCCTCCACTGGAAGCGCCGCATGTTTTTTGAATCGGCGCCGGGTCTCCCTAGCGGGTCCGGAAGAACCCACGGCGCAACGGTAACAATAGGTTTGCATAATGCACAAATAAGATTATCGACGATCTGCATACCATTCCCGATATACAGGCCGCCTCATGGAATTCGCCCGTCGCCTCAAGCCCGCCCATCTCGATCTTTTGCTGCGGATCGCTGAAACCGGGCAGTTGCAGCGCGCGGCGCAGATGGTCGGCATGTCGCAGCCCGCCGCCTCGCGCATCCTGACCGAAATCGAAACCCGCGCGGGTGGTGCACTGTTCGACCGCCACCCCAAGGGCATGGCGATGACCACGCTCGGGACGCTATGCGTGCGGCACGGCAAGGTGATCTTGGAGGAATATCAGGCCCTTGACCGCGAGGCGACACGGGTTGCCGCGGGCGAGATCGGGCATGTCCGGGTCGGGGCCGTGACCGGACCGGCGGTCGGTGTGCTGGTCCCGGCATTGCGCCAAATCCGCGTCGCCTCGCCCGATCTCGACCTGACGATCGAGGTTGGCCCGTCCACGGAACTGGTGCGGGGGGTCGTCGAGGGGCGGTTCGACTTCGTCATCTCGCGGCTGCCGGCCGAACATGACAGCCGCGATTTCCGGCTTTACCCGGCCCGCAGCGAAGAAGTCTCGTTGCTGGTGAACCCCGATCACCCACTGGCCGGAGTGCCGAACCTGTCGTTGGGCCAGTTGTCGGGGTTCGAGTGGGTCGTGCAGGATCTGGGCTCGCCGATCCGCTCGGCGGTCGAGACCGCCTTTCACCTGCGTGGCGAGGCACCGCCCAAGCGGATCACCAATAGCTCGTCGCTGCTGGTGGTGCTGTCCCTGCTCGAAGACCCCCGCCTGATCGCGCCGCAGGCGCGCGAGGTCGGCGTGATGCTGACCGAAGGGCCGTTGCAGGCGCGGATCACCCGGCTGGACCTGCGCGAGCCCATCTCCGTCACGCCCTGTTTCGTGATCCGCGACAGATATCGCCCGCTGTCGACAGCGGCCGAGAACGTGCTCGGCCGCGTGTTGAGGCTGCTCTAAGGGTCAGACCCGTTCCAGCGCGATGGCGATGCCCTGACCGACGCCGATGCACATGGTCGACAGGGTCTTTTCGCCCGGCTTCGACTGAAGCGCCGCCGTGCCGGTGATCCGCGCACCGGACATGCCCAGCGGATGACCCAGCGCAATGGCGCCGCCATTGGGGTTCACGCGCGGATCGTCATCGGCAATGCCCAACTGGCGCAGGGTCGCCAGACCTTGGGCGGCGAAGGCCTCGTTCAGTTCGATCACCGACAGGTCGTCGGTCTTCAGCCCCAGCCGGTCCAACAGCTTTTGCGAGGCGGGCGCGGGGCCGATGCCCATGATGCGTGGCGGCACACCGGCGGTGGCACCCCCCAGCACGCGGGCGATGGGGGTCAGGCCATGGGTCTTGATCGCGGCCTCGGACGCGATGATCAGCGCGGCGGAGCCATCGTTCACGCCCGACGCGTTGCCCGCCGTCACGCTGCCCCCCTGACGGAAGGGCGTCGGCAGCGCCGCCAGCTTTTCCAGCGTCGTGGCGCGGGGATGTTCATCGGTATCGACCACCACCGGGTCGCCCTTGCGCTGCGGGATCGTGACCGGGGTGATTTCCTGCGCCAGCCGACCCGAGGCAATCGCGGCGGCGGCCTTGTCCTGCGACCGCAGGGCAAAGGCGTCCTGATCGGCGCGCGAGATGTTGTAATCCTCGGCCACGTTCTCGGCGGTTTCGGGCATCGAATCCGTGCCGTATTGTGCCTTCATCAGCTTGTTGACGAACCGCCAGCCGATGGTCGTGTCGAACACTTCGTTCGAGCGGCTGAACGCGGTGGTCGCCTTGGGCATGACGAAGGGCGCGCGCGACATGCACTCGACCCCGCCCGCAATCATCAGGTCGGCCTCGCCCGCCTTGATCGCGCGCGCGGCGGCCAGCACCGCGTCCATGCCCGACCCGCACAGGCGGTTGATCGTCGTGCCCGGCGCGTCCACCGGCAACCCCGCCAGCAGGGCCGCCATGCGCGCCACGTTGCGGTTGTCCTCGCCTGCCTGATTGGCGCAGCCGTAGTAGATGTCGTCGACGGCGGTCCAGTCGATGTCATGCGCCGCCATCAGCGCCTTGAGCGGGACGGCGGCAAGATCGTCGGCGCGCACGCTGGACAATGCGCCGCCGTAGCGGCCGATCGGGGTGCGGATATAGGCACAGATATAGGCTTCGGTCATGTCGGTCTCCTCCGGTGCGGATCTGGGGGCCGGGGCGCCCTTTCCAAATTCGGTCGAGGGGAGTTGTGGTCAAGCAGGCCCCTCTGCGCAAGCAGCTATTTGCGGGCTGCGCCATGGACAAAGCGAAAAAGCTGCTTGCCCCGAGGTCGCCTTTCCAGAATGGTATACCACGTTTGCAAGGCCGAAAACGGCCGCGACCCCGGAGGAGAGACCATGACTTTCACGCTCAAGACCAGCGCGTTGGCGCTGATGACCGCCGCCGTTCTGGGCGGCCCCGTGCTGGCGCAGGACAAGGTGACGTTGCGCATGTCGACGCCCGCGTCGGAAACCGATCAACGCTCCGTCGCACTGGCCGAGGTGTTCGCCCCCGCCGTGTCCGACTTCGCCACCTACGAACCCCATTACAACGCCTCGCTGATCGCGCAGGGGTCGGAACTGGAGGCGATTGCCTCGGGCGATCTGGAAATGTCGATTGCCTCGGCGCAGGAACTGGCGACGTTCTTCCCGGAATTCTCGATCTTTGCCACTGGCTACGTGCATCAGGACGCCGCGCATCAGGTCGCCGTCTTCAATGACGCGCTGATGGACCCGTTCAAGAAGACGGTCGAGGACGAGCTGGGCGTAAAGCTGCTGTCGGTCATGTATCTGGGTCGCCGCCACGTGAACCTGCGCCAGTGCCCCGACGAGGTGAACGTGCAGACCCCCGCCGATCTGGCCGGTGTGAACCTGCGGATGCCCGGCACCGATGCGTGGCAGTTCCTTGGCAAGGCGCTGGGGGCGAACCCGACGCCGATGGCCTTCACCGAGGTCTATACCGCGCTTCAGACCGGCTCGGTCGACGGGCAGGACAACCCGCTGCCCACCGTGGTGGATGCCAAATTCTTTGAGGTCACCTGCCAGGTCGCGCTGACCTCGCATCTGGTCGACCTGAACTACATCGCCTTCTCCAAGGAGGTCTGGGACGGGCTGACGCCGGAGCAGCAAGAGGCCGTGCAGGCCGCCGCCGATGCCGCCGCCGAATCCGGGCGTCAGGCACAGCTGAAGAAGGAAGAGGATCTGGTGTCGTTCCTGACCGAGCAGGGGCTGAAGATCTACGAGCCCGACCTCAAGGCCTTCCGCGAGCATGTGCAGGCGCAGTATGTCGGGTCGGAATTCGCACAAAGCTGGCCCGAGGGCGTGCTGGAAAAGATCAACGCGCTCGGCAACTGAGCCGTTTGACCTGATCCGAAAGGCGGCTTTCGGGCCGCCTTTCTGTTTCACGGGGGGCACATGACACAAGCGGTTCACCTGCTGCGCCGGGTCGCGGAATATATCGTCGGCGTGATGATGGCGCTGATGTTCCTGACATTCGTGCTGCAAATCGCCATCCGCTACAGCGCGAAGCTGTCGTGGATCGCCGAGGCCGTGCCGCTGCTGGACCCGTCCCGCTATGGCTGGACGCTGGAATTCTGCCTTGTGCTCTGGGTCTGGATCATCTTCCTTGGCTGCGCTTTTGTGGTGCGCGATCAGGATCATGTGACATTCGACGTCCTCTATAACCACGTCTCACCGGGCAAGCGCCGCGCCTTTGTCATCATTGGCGGGCTGATGATCGCCGGGGGTCTTGCCGCCAGCATCGAGCCGACATGGTCGAAATTCTACATCCTGCGCCTGAAGAAGACCGCGACGCTCAAGGCGCTGTTCGGCGACTGGATTCGCATGCGCGACGTCTATTCCGTCTACATGCTGTTCCTGATCGCGGTGACGCTGCGCTATGCGTGGGCGGTGACGAAAGCGGTGCGGTTTGGCGCGCCAGAAGTCCATCACGGACCGGGGCGGACCGACGAATGAGCATCGCTTTCCTGCTGTGCCTCGGCACGATTTTCTTCATCGCGGGCATCGGCATGCCCATCGCCTATGCGATCCTGATCGCCTCGCTGGTCTACATGTTCGCCGCTGGGGGCGATATCGGGCTGGCGGGCAAGGTGCTGATGGACGGGCTGTATAACAGCTTCATCCTGCTGGCCGTGCCCTTGTTCATCGTCGCCGCCAATATCATGAATGCCGGGACGATTTCGGACCGGCTGCTGAATTTCTGCGTCGCTTTGGTGGGGCGGTTTCGCGGCGGGCTGGGCCATGTGAACGTCGTGGCCAGCCTGATCTTTTCCGGCATGTCTGGCTCCGCCGTGGCCGATGCCGCCGGGATTGGCAAGATCATCATCCAGATGATGACCCGCTCCGGCCAATATACCCGAGGCTACGCCGCCGCGATCACCGCCGCCAGCGCCACCATTGGCCCGATCATCCCGCCCTCGATCCCGATGGTTCTGTATGCGCTCGTCTCGAACAGTTCGATCGGGTACCTGTTTCTGGGGGGCATCGTGCCGGGGCTGGTCATGGGCGTCGTGCTGATGATGATGAACACGGTGATTTCCACGCGCCGCGGTTTCGCGTTGGAGGAGCCGGTGCCGCTATCCGAGCTGCCGCGCCGTACACTGACCGCCTTCCCTGCCCTGCTGATGCCTGCCATCCTGCTTTATGGCATCTATGGCGGCGTCACGACCCCGACCGAAGCCGCCGCCGTCGCGGCGTTCTACGCGCTGATGCTGGCGGCGTTCTTTTACCGGGCGCTGTCCTTGCGCGCGCTGATGGACATTCTGATCGACAGCGCGCGGTCCTCTGCCGCCGTGGGGCTGGTGATCGGCGGGGCGCTGATCCTGAACTACGTGGTCGCGTCCGAAAACATCCCCAACATGCTCGCCGCGCAGTTGGTGGGCCTCGACGTGCATCCGCTGGTCTTCCTGCTGTGTGTCAACCTGCTGCTTTTGCTGCTGGGCTGTATTCTGGATGCGACGACGATCATCCTAGTCATCATCCCGCTCTTCATCCCGACCTGCCGCGAATTGGGCATCGACCTCGTGCATTTCGGGGTCGTGGCTGTGGTGAACTGCATGATCGGGCTGATTACGCCCCCCTACGGCATCCTTCTGTTCGTCATCAACGCCGTGACGCGCATCCCGCTGGCCGAGATCATCCGGGAAATCTGGGCCTTCCTCTTCGTACTGATCGCGGCGCTGTTGGCGATGATCCTGTTTCCCGGCATCGTGCTATGGCTGCCACGGGTGTTCGGCTATCCCGGTTAACTCTTCTCCACCGGCTTGGAGCGCATCCGCCGCGCGGTTTCCCGTTCGGCGCGTTTGCAGCGCATCGGCGGCAGGTCGCGGTCCATCAGGGCCATGTCCTCCAGCACCATGTCGCCCATCTGGGTAAAGGCCACGTCCAGCGCGCCCGCCCGATGCGCCGACAGCAGGAACCCGTCGAGGCTGCGCACCGGGTGGTCCAAGGGCAAGGGTTCCTGCGGATAGACGTCACTGGCCGCTTTGATATGCCCGCTGCGCACGGCGTCCATCAACGCGTCGAAATCCACCACCTCGGCCCGGCTGAGCAGGATGAACGCCGCGCCGGGGCGCATCGTGGCAAAGGCCTCGGCCCCCAGAAACCCGGCATTCTCGGACGTGACCGCCGCGACGACAAACAGGAAATCACTGCCCGTCAGCACCTCGTCCAGCGGCGCAGGCGTGACGCCGTGATCGCGCAGGATCGACGGCGGCAACCACGGATCGAAGACCTTGACCTTGCAGCGGAACCCGCTCAGCAGACGGTTCAAGGCCCGCCCCAGATCGCCAAAGCCCACGATCCCCACATCGGACCCGGCCAGCAATCGCGCCCGCGCGTTGCCCTCCAGCCCCCACGCCTCGCGCCCCTCGCGAAAGGCCCGGTCCGCCGGTGAAATCCCCCGCGCCAGATTCAGCGCAAAGCCAAGGCCGATCTCGGCCACCGGCTGCGCAAAGACCGCGCCCGTGGTCAGCACATGGATGCCCCGGCGAAAGACCTCTTCATAGGGCATATTGTCGATCAGGTTGGATTCGACGTTAAGCACGGCGCGCAGGCTGGTCATCTGCGCCAAGGTCGCCTCGGACAGGGGCGGCTGACCAAGGATATAGCGCGCCTGTCCAAGCACGTCGGCAGGCAGGCCCGCCACCTGATCGTCGGTCGTCTCGACCATTTCATAGCGCGCGCGCAGCGCGGCCAGCCGCTCGGGCGTAAAAATTAGGTCCAAGGACCGGGGCGCAGGCGCGCAAATCACCAAGGGTTTCGTCATCTTTGTCCTCCCTGCCCTATCGTTAGCGCGGCCCGCGCGCAGTTGCCACTGCCGCGCGGGGTGTTACTCTCACGGCAAAGAGCAGGAGCACAGATATGAGCACCCCAATCGACCCCAAACTGATCGACCGACTCGCCGAGGTCGCCGTCCGCACCGGGCTGAACCTGCAACCGGGGCAGGAACTGATCCTGACCGCCCCGGTCAGCGCCCTGCCTTTGGTGCGCGCCGTGACCGCCGCCGCCTATCGCGCGGGCGCGTCCATTGTGACGCCGCTCTTGTCGGACCCCGAAGTGGCTCTGGCGCGGTATGAAAACGCGAGCAATGACAGCTTCGACCACGCGGCGGGCTGGCTGTATAACGGCATGGCCGAGGCCTTTGGCAACGGCGCCGCGCGCATGGCCATCGTCGGCGAAGACCCGATGCTGCTGTCCGAGATGGACGCGGGCAAGGTGGGCCGCGCCAACCGCGCGAACTCTGCCGCCTACAAACCCGCCCTGTCCAAGATCGCCAATTTCGAGATCAACTGGACGATCTGCGCATGGCCGGGCGAGGCATGGGCGCAACGCATGTTCCCTGACCTGCCCGCCGAGGAGGCACAGCACAAGCTGGCCGAGGCGATCTTTGCCGCGAGCCGCGTGCTGGATGAGGACCCGGTGTCGAACTGGGCGGTGCACAATGCGAAGCTGCGCGAGCGCACCGATTGGATGAACGCCCAGCGGTTCGATGCCCTGCATTTCAAGTCCGAGCATACCGACCTGACCGTTGGTCTGGCGGATGATCACGAATGGATGGGCGGGGCGTCGACCGCACAGAACGGCGTGACCTGCAACCCGAACATCCCGACCGAAGAGGTGTTCACCACGCCCCACGCCGCGCGCGTTTCGGGTCGCGTGCGGTCGTCCAAGCCTTTGTCGCACAACGGCACCTTGATCGAGAATATCGAGGTGGTGTTCGAGGATGGCCGCATCACCGAGGCGTCTGCGACCAAGGGCGAAGCAGTGTTCAAGGAACTCATCGCCACCGATGAGGGCGCGGCCCGTCTGGGTGAGGTCGCGCTGGTGCCGCACAGTTCACCCATCTCGCATTCGGGGCTGTTGTTCTACAACACGCTGTTCGACGAAAACGCCGCCTGCCATATCGCGCAGGGCCAGTGTTATTCCAAGTGTTTCCTCGATGGCGACACGCTGACGCCCGAGCAGGTCACTGCAAAAGGCGGAAATTCCAGCCTGATCCATGTGGACTGGATGATCGGCGGGCCGGACACGGATATCGACGGGATCAAACCCGACGGCACCCGCGTCCCTGTGTTCCGTCAGGGCGAGTGGGCGTAAGGAGCCCGTCCCGGGCTTGACCCGAGGTGGAGGCCCCGGGTCAAGCCCGGGGCGGGTGTCACCTTATCCTTGATACTCGGTCCAAGCCATGTCCTCGCCGCCAAGGCCGCCTTTGACCACGCGGGTCGGCAGACCGATGCCGTCGAGCAGGGTGAAGAACGGCTTGGGGTCCAGCTCCTCGACGTTCTTCATCGTCCCGGCATCCCATTCGCCCGACGCCACCAGCATCGCGGCGGCAACGGGGGGCACGCCCGCAGTGTAGGAAATGCCCTGCGAGCCGACCTCGTTATACGCCTCTTTGTGGTCCGCGACGTTGTAGACGAACAACTCGATCTCCTTGCCGTCCTTCGTGCCTTTGACCAGATCGCCGATGCAGGTCTTGCCGGTGTAATCGGGCGCAAGGCTCGCCGGATCGGGCAGGCACGCCTTGACCACCTTCAGCGGCACGACCTCGCCACCATCGGCCAGCTTCACCGGCTGTTCGGACAGCAGGCCGATATTCTTCAGCACGGTGAAGACGTTGATGTAGTGGTCGCCGAAGCCCATCCAGAACCGCACATCCGCCTGCGGATAGTTCGTCGCCAGCGAATGCACCTCGTCATGGCCCGACTGATAGGCCTGCGAGGGGCCCACCACCGGCAGATCCCACAGATGGCCCGAGGCGAACATCGTCGTCTCTTTCCACTGTTGATCCTCCCAGTAATAGACCACACCGGTGAATTCGCGGAAGTTGATCTCGGGGTCGAAGTTCGTGGCGAAATACTTGCCGTGGCTCCCTGCGTTGATGTCGACGATGTCGATCGACTTGACCTCGTCCATCTGGTCGATGGCAAAGCGCGCAAAGGCGTTGACCACACCCGGATCGAACCCTGCGCCGAGGATCGCGGTGATCCCCTTTTCGGCGCACAGATCGCGCTTTTTCCATTCGTAGTTGGCGTACCACGGCGGGGTCTCGCAGATCTTGTCGGGCTCTTCGTGGATGGCTGTGTCGATATAGGCCGCGCCCGCCTCGATGCAGCCGTCCAGCACATGCATGTTCACAAACGCCGTGCCCACGTTGATGACGATCTGGCAGCCGGTTTCCCGGATCAGGGCCGCGACAGCTGCGCTGTCGGTGGCGTCCAGCTCATGCGATTTCAGAACGCCCTCGACCTTCATCGCGCCTTTTTCGCGGACCGACTCAAGGATGGCGTCGCATTTCGACACCGTCCGGCTGGCGATGTGAATCTCGCCCAGCACATCGTTGTTCTGCGCGCATTTATGCGCCACGACCTGAGCGACGCCGCCTGCGCCGATGATGAGAACGTTCTTTTTCAACCGTCTGAACCTCCGTTTTCAGTAATGTTCGCGCCCGAAGGCAAAGGTTTCACGACAACGCCGCCGAGAAATCGTCATAGGTGAAATCGCGCACCTTGCGCACGGTTCCATCCAATTCGCGAATGGCAATCGAGGGCATCTGCACCCCGTTGAACCAGTTCTTCTTGACCATAGTGTAACCGGCGGCGTCTTGTAGAGACAACCGCTCGCCCGGTTGCAACGCGTGATCGAACCGGAATTCCCCGAAAATATCGCCCGCAAGGCAGGATTTGCCGCAGACCATCCATTCCTGATCGCCCGCTTCCTCCATCTTCGCGCTTTCACGGTAGATCAGCAGGTCGAGCATATGCGCCTCGATGCTGCTGTCGACGATGGCGAGGTTCTTGCCGTTGAACAGCGTGTCCAGAACGGTGACTTCGAGCGTGGTGGATTTGGTGATCGCCGCCTCGCCCGGTTCTAGGTAAACCTGCACCTCGTTCTGTCCGGCAAAGCGTTTCAACCGCTCCGCCAGCTTGTCCAGCGGATAGCTCTCGCCGGTGAAGTGGATGCCGCCGCCGAGGCTGATCCAGTCCATGCGGCGGATCAAATGCCCAAAGCGCTGCTCGATCATGCCCAGCATCGCGTCGAAGCGTTCGAAATCCGCGTTCTCGCAATTGTTGTGGAACATGAAGCCGCTAATGAGGTCGGCGACCGGTTCGATGGTTTCGGGCGCGTGCTCGCCCAAGCGCGAGAAGGGCCGCGCCGGGTCGGCCAGATCGAAGCCCGAGGTCGACACGCCCGGATTGACGCGCAGCCCCCGCGTATGACCGCGCGAAACCTCCTCGAACCGCTGCAATTGCTGCGCGGTGTTGAAGATCACCTTGTCCGAAGAGGCCAGCACCTCGTCGATCTCTTCGGGGGCCCAAGCGACGGAATAGGCGTGGGTTTCGCCGGGGAATTTCTCGCGCCCCAGCTTGACCTCGAACAGCGACGACGAGGTGGTGCCGTCCATATACTCCGACATGAAGTCAAAGACCGAATGCGTGGCGAAACATTTCAGCGCCAGCAAAGCCTTCGCCCCGGAGTTTTCACGCAGCCACGCGATCTTCTCCATGTTCGGCAGCAGGCGGGCCTTGTCGATCAGGTAATAGGGGGTTTGCATGGCTCCGCTCCTTTGTTTGGCCAGCCACCTAATGCGAAGCCCGTATCAAGGCAATGGTTTACAGCCCTGCCCGGGGATCAGCGCGGTGTCCTTGGGGCAGGTGCAGCGCCCCGGTGCGGCCTGCGTCATGGTCGGAAAACGGCACGGGCAGCCCTTTTGCAACCAAGTGGTGCGGAAATCGCAGCGCAGCGGCGCGGGCTGGCAGGTGCCGTTCACCTGTTCCTGCCACGGCGGGCAGGCGGCGGCGGGGGTGATGCAATCGCCCTTGGCATCGCGCGTCTGGCCCGGCGCGCAACTGGTGCCGGGGGTGCGGCACGCGCCGGTCTCGTCGCGCTGTTCCCATGGCAGGCAGGGCGCGGGCGCGGCCGGCAGGCGCGCCGTGGCGCAGGACTGTGGCCCAAGAGGCAAGGACAGCGCCGCGATGGCGTCGTCCAGCCCATTGGCCTTGGGCAAGTCCAGTTCCTCATGCAGCGCCTCGATGGCCTTGCGGGTCTTGGAGCCGGGCAGGCCGTCCACCGGCCCGGCATCGATCCCGCGCGCATTCAGCAACGCCTGCACCACCTGTGCGCGCTGCACGGCAAAGCCGCGCACCCCCGCACGCACGCAGACCGTTTGTGTCACCCCGTATGGCTCATGGGGCAGGTGCAGCACCGCGCGGGTGGCGCCAGAGGTCTCGGGGATGATGCAGGGCAGCCCCAGCGCGTCGCCGCGCAGGCAATCCATGCCCTCGCCCGTGACCTCCCCCGCCACCGGTTGTGCAAACCCGACATCCAAGGCAACCGGGCCATCGGACTGGGACAGCTCTATCTCGAACCGGCAGGTGGTGTCGCAGCCAAGGCGCCTGACCTCGACGGGCATCGGCCCCTCTGCCTCCGGACGCAAGGCCGGTTCGACCACGGCGATATCGGCGCAGCTGCTTTGCCAGTCCATGCCATCCGGGTCCGCCCCCGGTTGCAGGCTTGGGTCGTAGAGTTCGACGCAGTTCATCAGGTAGCCCGTGCGGCCCTCGGGCGGAACATAGCGCACCGCGAACCACCGGGTTTCGCCCGCCGCCAGCCGAAGCTCGGCGGTACAGCCCGAGCCGGTCAGATCAGCCGGATCGCAGATCGCGGGCGCGATGCCGTCGAACCGCCCCGCGACCGGCACCTGATCCAGACGCATCCGCGCGCGGAGGGTGACGGGACCGACAAAGGCTTCGGGTCCGGCGTTCCGGACCTCGTAGGTAAAGACGCAAGGCTCGGTGCGCGAGCAGGTCCCGCCGCGTCCCCAATCCGCGCGCTGGATGATTTCCAGATCCGCATCGCCGCCGACCGTCTGGCACAGGCGATCCGCGCAGGTGACAAAAGGCAAGGGCGCGCTCAGATGTTCGACGACCCGGCCCTGCCCCCGACACAGCAGCACGCCTTGGGTGGCGTAGCAAGAAACCCCCGGATCGGTTTCATAGGCGACGCGCGTCACATCCCCCGCCACCGGCGACAGGGTTGCGGTGCCAGACACCCACGTCACGCAGCGGGCATTCGCGCCTTCGTGGCCGGGGCGGTCAAGCGCGCCGCATCGCAGGGTCAGGCGGTCGGTCATCAGGGGCGCGTCCAGCATACGGCCCGGCCCGCCAGCGGTTTCGAGAGCCGGTTCGGTCCGACGCAAGGGCAAGGGCCCCTCGGGCGCGTCCAGAACCTGCCCGGTCGGGTCAATCCGAACCTCTGCGTCGCGGTGCAGGTCCTGCACGACCAGCACCCCGTCCTCGACCCGCACGGCGCCCAGCCCGGCTGCACCCACATCCAGCAGCGCGAAATGGCTGATCTCTCCGGTTGCGCCGTCGATCTTCCAGATGCTGCCCGGCCCGGCATCGACATGCGGCCCCCATTGGCCCGGCATCCACATCGCACCGGGCGCGCCGCGCAGCAGGCGATCGGGCAGACCATCGCCGTCGCGATCCGGCCCGACGAGATGCAGCCCCCGCGAAGCGCTGGCCGCCAGATACAGGTCGCCGTCAAGCCATGCATGGCCGCCCACCTGCCCCAGATCGCGCGCGGTCAGGACGGTCTCTCCGACAGTCGCGACACCCCCATCCGGGTCCAGAAACACATGCCGCCGATCAGGCGCGATGCCCGGCAGCGGCAGGCGCTGGACATAGCCGCCAAAGCGGGTTTCGACCTCTCCGGCAATCGGCCCCACGGCCTGCGCCCCGGCATAGGATTCCTGCCCGGTGGCGTCGATGCGCAGCCCCTCTGCACCGGCGACAGAGGCCAGAGACAGCGTCAAAAACAAGCTGCACAGAAGAAATCGCAAAAAAAATCCCTCCGAACCACACTTATTAACACTAGGAAAATCGCGCCGTTCCGCAACCGCGGATTCCGGCTTGCACCCGGCGCGTTTGTCACTAACTCGGATCAAAATCCGATGGGCCGTTGCCTTTGGGCGCGGTTTCCCTGAAAAAGCCTTAATTTCTGACCGCCCCGGAGCCGTGCATGACCCAGACAAGTTCCCTCTTGCCGATCATCGCGATCCTGCCCTTCCTCGGCGCGCTGGTCCCCGGCGTGATGATCCGGGCGGGCCGCACCGCCTGCGCGTGGTTCACCGCCGTGCCGACGATCTTGGCGCTGGTGATGCTGGGCACGCTTGCGCCGGGTGTGATGGAGGGCACGGTCTACACCGCACAGCTGCCGTGGATTCCGCAACTGGGGCTGGAGGCGGCGTTCTTCCTCGATGGTCTTGGGCTGATGTTCGCCTGCATGATCCTTGGCGTCGGCCTGCTGATCACGCTCTATGCGCGCTACTACCTGTCGGGCGAGGACCCGATGGGGCAGTTCTACACCTATCTGCTTCTGTTCCAGGGCGCGATGCTGGGCATCACCCTGTCGGACAACATCCTGCTTTTGTTGATCTTCTGGGAACTGACCTCGCTGTCCTCCTTCCTGCTGATCGGCTATTGGAAGCACCTGCCCGAAGGCCGTCAGGGCGCGCGCATGGCGCTGACCGTGACCGGCGCAGGGGGCCTTGCGATGATCGGCGGGATGCTGATCCTCGGCAATATCGTGGGCAGCTACAACCTGACCGACATTCTGGCCTCGGGCGATCTGATCAAGGCCGACCCGATGTATCTGCCCGCTCTGATCCTGATCCTGCTGGGCGCATTCACCAAGTCGGCGCAGTTCCCGTTCCACTTCTGGTTGCCGCACGCCATGGCCGCGCCGACGCCGGTGTCGGCCTATCTGCACTCGGCGACGATGGTGAAGGCGGGTGTGTTCCTGATGGCGCGCATGTGGCCCGCCTTGGCCGGGACCGATGCGTGGTTCTACATCGTCGCCACCGCTGGCCTGATCACCATGGTGCTGGGCGCGGTGATCGCGCTGTTCAAGGATGACCTCAAGGCGCTGCTGGCCTTCTCGACCGTCTCGCATCTGGGTCTGCTGACCATGCTCTTGGGCTTTGGCACCGAGGCGGCGGCGATTGCGGCGGTGTTCCACATCCTCAACCACCTGACCTTCAAGGCGGCGCTGTTCATGACCGCCGGGATCGTCGACCACGAGACCCATACCCGCGACATCAAGCGCCTTGGCGGTCTGGCAAAACTGATGCCGATCACCGCGACCATCGGCACGATCACCGCGCTGTCCATGGCCGGTATCCCGCTGTTCAACGGCTTCCTGTCCAAGGAATTGATGCTGTACGAGGCAGCCAAGACCACGTGGTGGGAAAACCCGTGGATCGTGGCGGGGCTGGCGACGCTTGGCTCGGTCTTCTCGGTCGCCTATTCGCTTCGCTTCATCTTCCACACATTCGGCGGCAAGGTGCGCGACGACTATCCGCATCATCCCCATGACCCGCCCTTCGGCATGTATGCGGCCCCTGCCCTGCTGAGCGTGTTGGTCGTGGCCATCGGCGTCATGCCCTTCCTTGCGGAGCCCATCGTCGCCATGGCCGCCACCGCCGTGACCGGCACGCCGCAAGACCCGCATTTCGCCATCTGGCACGGGGTCAACGCCGCGCTGATCATGTCGCTGATCGCGATTGCGGGCGGGATCGTGCTGCTGCTGTTGCACCGCCCGCTGGACAAGGCGTGGCTGGCCACCCCGCGCCCCGAGGCCAAGGTGATCTTTGACGCGCTGATCGGGGCCGTGGTGCGCGCGACGCGCTGGGTCACGGAAACGCTGCACAATGGCGCGATCTCGCGCTATCTGGCGATCTTCACCGCCGCGACCGTGATCGTCGGCTACACCGCCTACACCATGTCGCCGCTTGGCCCCCAAACGCGCGAGATGCTGCCCGTGCCGCCGCTGGTCGGCATCGGGTGGTTCCTGCTGGTGCTGGCGACGGGGCTGGTGGTCTGGTTCCACCGGATGCGCTTTGCCGCGCTGGTCATCATTTCGGTGATCGGGCTGATGGTGTCGGCGGGCTTCGTCTACATGTCCGCGCCCGACCTCGCGCTGACGCAGATCAGCGTGGAGACCGTGACGATCATGCTGCTGCTTCTGGCGCTGCATTTCCTGCCCAAGGAAACCCCCGTCGAAAGCAGCGTGGGCCGTCGCGGGCTGGATGCAGCCATCGCGCTCAGCGCGGGTGTGGCGATTGCGGGGCTGTCCTATGCCTTCATGATGCGGGATTTCTCGACCATCTCGGATTACCACCTTGCCAACAGCTATATCGGCGGCGGCGGCACGAACGTCGTCAACGTGATCCTCGTGGATTTCCGGGGCTACGACACCTATGGCGAGATCATCGTTCTGGGCATCGCGGGTCTGGCGATCTTTGCCCTGATGGAGACGCTGCTGAACGGACCCGCAGGGGCGCGGCTGCGCAATTCGGGATACAACAACGACCGCAGCCATGACCGGCACCCGCTGATGATGGTGGTCGCAACGCGGCTGATGCTGCCCATCGCCGCTGTCGTCGGTGTCTACATCTTCCTGCGCGGGCACAACCAGCCGGGGGGCGGTTTCGTCGCCGGGTTGGTGATCTCGATCGCGCTGTTGATGCAATACATGGCCAGCGGCTTTGCCTGGACGACCCGCCGTCAACGGCTGGAATATCACGGTCTGATCGGCATCGGCGTCGTGATCGCCGGGCTGACCGGCATGGGCGCTTGGCTCGCCGGTGTGCCCTTCCTGACCTCGTGGTATGGCTATGTCCACTTGCCCCCCATCGAGGAATTCGAGCTCGCCTCCGCCGCGCTGTTCGACCTTGGCGTGTTCCTGTGCGTGCTGGGGGCCGTCATGCTGATGCTCTATTCGATCTCGCGGCTGGCGCGCCATGCCGGGGAAACCGTGAACAAGGAACCCATGGATTACGACCCGTCGAAAGCGCCCAAGACCTTCCAGAACCGCGCAGAGGAGGGCCTGTAAATGGAATTGATCGTGTCCAGCGCCATCGGCGTCATGACCGCCGGGGGGATCTACCTGATCCTGCGGCTGCGCGTCTTTGCCGTGATCCTTGGCCTTGCGCTGCTGTCTTACGCGGTGAACGTGTTCCTGTTCTCGACGGGCCGGATCACCATCGACGCCGCCCCCATCCTGAACAAATACGCAACCGATGTGACCTATACCGATCCGCTGCCGCAGGCGCTGGTGCTGACCGCCATCGTCATCAGCTTTGGCATGACCGCCGTTTTGGTGATGTTCGCGCTGGGGGCCTTCCTTGAGGCAGGCAACGACAAGATCGACATGGACGAGGTCGAACCAGACGTGGATGCCCCCACGGTCGAGGGGTTCGCGCTCGACATGAGCGATGAGGGCGAGGAGCGCCGGTCATGAACCACTGGATCATTGCCCCCGTCCTTTTGCCCGCGATCCTCGCGCCGCTCTTGGGCTTTGTCATGCGCCACGACATTTCGCTGGCGCGGGTGTTTTCCGTGGCGGGCAACGTGGCCCTGCTGCTGATCGGGATCGGCCTTGTCTGGACGACCTCCGACGGCCATGTCGAGGTCTACCGTCTGGGCCATTGGCCCGCGCCCTTCGGCATCGTGCTGGTGCTGGATCAACTCAGCGCGATGATGGTCCTGCTGACCTCGTCGCTGGCCTTGATCGTGCTGTGGCACGCGATTGCCACGGGATGGGACGCGCGCGGACGGCATTTCCATGCGCTCTGGCAGTTCCAGTTGATGGGCATTTCGGGCGCCTTCCTGACCGGCGACGCCTTCAACCTGTTCGTCTTCTTCGAGGTGCTGCTGATCGCATCCTACGGTCTGATGATCCATTCCGGGGGCCGCGTGCGCCTGCAGGCGGGCCTGCAATACGTGGTCATGAACCTTGCGGGCTCGACCCTGTTCCTGTTCGCGCTGGGGACGCTCTATGCCACCACCGGCACGCTGAACATCGCCGATCTGTCGGACAAAGTCTCGGCCATTGCGCCGGATGACAGCGCCCTGATCCGGGTCGCGGCCGTGCTGCTGCTGATCGTCTTTGCGATCAAGGCGGCGCTGTTCCCGGTGCAGTTCTGGCTGCCCGCCACCTATGCCAACGCCCCGGCCCCGGTCGCGGCTTTGTTCGCGATCATGACCAAGGTCGGCGCCTATGCGATCATCCGCCTGCATACGGTGATCTTTGGCCCGGACGCGCCTGCCTTGGAGCAGATGGTGTCGGATTGGCTCTTCCCCGCCGCATTGATCACCGTTGCGGTCGGTGCCATCGGCGTGCTGGGGGCCAAGCGCCTGATGGCGCTCTTGGCCTATTCCGTCGTGGGGTCGATGGGGACGATGATGCTGGCCGTGGCGATCTTTACGCCCGAGGCGACCAGCGCGGCGCTCTATTACCTGATCCACTCCACCTTCTCGGCGGCGGCCCTGTTCCTGCTGGCCGATCTGGTGGTGACGCGGCGCGGCAATGACCACCTGAACGCCCAGCCCAAGACCTTGCAAAACGGGCTGTTCGCGGCGCTGTTCTTTGCCGCAGCCATCGCCATGACCGGGATGCCGCCGCTGTCGGGCTTCCTTGGCAAGCTCTTGCTGCTCGACACGCTGCGCGGTGACTGGCTGATCCCGGCATGGACGGCGATACTTGTCGGCTCGCTGGTGACGATCGTGGGCTTTGCCCGCGCGGGTTCTGTGATCTTCTGGAAAGCCGAAGAGGTCACCGCGCCCGAAGGCACAGGCCCCGTCGACGCCCTGCCCCCGCCGCCCGCGGCGCGCGGCATGGAAATTGCTCCCACCATGGTCGCCATCGCCATGCTGGTCGCCCTGTCCGCCTTTGCCGGTCCGGTGACGCAATACACGACCAACGCCGCCAACGCCCTGTTCGACCCGCAGGCCTATGTGGATGCGGTGCTGGATCCGGACGCCTCGACCAAGGACCTGTCCAAGGGCGATGAAACAGGCGACGATTACGGCGAGGACAAACCCGCCAGCGAGGGAGGCCACTGAGATGAAGCGCATCTTCCCCCACCCGCTTTTGTCCCTGACGCTGCTGATCGTCTGGACGCTGCTGGTCAACAAGATCACGCTGGGCAACCTGTTGCTGGGCGGGGTTCTGGGTATCGTCATCCCGATCCTGACCGCCGCCTACTGGCCCGACCGCGCCATCGTCAAAAGCCCGCTGCGGGTGGCCGCCTATATCCTGATCGTGGTCTGGGACATCATCATGGCCTCGATCACCGTGGCGCGGATCGTGCTGTTCATGCGGCGTGACAAGGTCCGCTCGCAATGGATCACCGTGCCGCTCGACGTGACCTCGCCCGAGGCGATCACCGTTCTGGCGGGCACGATCACCATGACGCCCGGTACGCTGACCGCCCTGCTGTCGGCGGATGCGGGCAGCCTGCTGGTGCATTGCCTGCACACCGACGACCCCGAGGCGGAAGTCGCAGGCATCAAGTCCCGCTACGAGGCCCGCCTGAAGGAGATCTTTGCATGATCGGATATGCGCTGACCTTTGCCCTGTTCTGTTTCGGGGCCGGCCTGCTGTTCTGCCTGTGGCGGCTGCTGCGAGGCCCGACCCGCGCGGACCGTATCCTTGCGCTGGATACGATGGTGATCGACATGATCGCCATTCTGGTGCTCTACGGCCTGAAAGAGGGCACCGCCGTCTATTTCGAGGCCTCCATGCTGGTTGCCATGGTCGGTTTCGTGTCTACCGTCGCCTATTGCCGCTTTTTGCTGCGCGGCGACATCATCGAGTGAGGGTCTGATGGAACAATTCGCAGACATCATCGTATCGGTCTTTCTCGTGGTCGGGGGGATCTTCGGCTTTGTCGGATCGTTCGGGCTGGTGAAGCTTCAGGACACGATGCAGCGCATGCACGCCCCCACCAAGGCGACGACGCTGGGCGTCGGCGGCGTGCTGATCGCCTCGATGACATGGTTCGCTATGGTCGACGGGCATATCTCGTTCCACGAGCTGCTGATCACCATTTTCCTGTTCATCACCGCGCCGATCACCGCGCATTTCATGGCGCAGACCTATATCCGCATGCACAAGCGCGAGGATGAACTGTCGCCCACCGGGCGGCCCGTCGGCTGGTCGGTCTATCAGGACGCCCCCGGCCTCGAAGATCGCAAGGACTGACGCCGCTCAGCTGGACCGCACGATGGGTGAGCCCATGACCAGCTTGCCGCCATGGGCGGTGCTGTCGCCGATGCGCATGACCGGCATGCCGCATATCCGCACGATCGGAGAGCCCTGCACCATCGGATCGGTGACCGGCACACCGGAGCACAGCGTCTGACCGCCCACCACCGCCACCGGGCGCCCGGTGACGCGGACGATGGTCTGGCCCGGTTGCACCACCGGCCCGCCGATATGGGGGATGGGTCCCGGATTGATCATCGGGCAGATGTGGTTGTCCCCCAGCAGGGATACGGGTCTGGCAGGCATGGTCATTCTCCTTGCTGGCTGGTCCCGGTGACTAGTCGGTCTCGGTCGCGACAATGTTCAGATCGCGGGTCAACAGCCGCCCGTCCCGGACGGCGAAACGGCGGATCAGGTCGGGGCGCGCCTCGTCCTCGGTCCAGACCTCGGACAGGTCGCGCATGATATAGGCCGCCTGTTCAGGCTCGAACGCGGGCAGATAGGTGCGGAACACCGAAGGCCGGTAATACTTGAAGAACAGGGTCCGCCCCTCTTCGTCCTCGGCCTTGAGCGCGCGTTTCAGGCCGGTCTTGACCCGCGCCGGTTCCGGCCCCGCGAACAGGATGATGCCCCAATCCTTGCCCCAGCCCTCGTCCATGAACCAGTGAAACACGTCATCCTCGCCATCGGCGGTCAAAGGCACAAGCCACGGCGCGACCTCTGACAGGTCCTCGCGCGCCTGCCCTTCGAAGAGGCACAGCGCATGGTCCGTCAAGGCGCCCAGCACCGGCGCGATTTCGGGCGCGCGCGAGGCGTCGACCAAAAGGTAGGCATGCTTGTCCGGGCGGATGGTGCTGGCGATACCGGCGGCGACGGCCTCGGCCAAGCTCTCGCCCGTCACTTGGTGACGCAGGTCCTGAACGGTCACGTGTCAGCCCCCCACACTGCCACGGCACTCCTCACAAAAGGCCTGTTCGGCCTTCAGCACCTCGGACTGCGAGGGCGCGCCGGGATTGAAATCGACCGAGGGGCACAGCACCTTGAGTTGGAACGCCTTGATCGTCATGCCGGACTTGTCGATCTCGATCGAGCCGCCGGGCGCGGAAATGGTGAATTTCTCCGTCGCCACCAGCGTGTATTTCCGGGTGCGGTTCAGGATCATCTCGCCCACGGTGGTGAACAGCTTCTTGCCCACGGTCACGCGCTTGACCTTGCCGACCTGTTCGACCGCCGCGCCGCCGACATTGACGATCTTCGTCAGGCCGATCTGTTCGGCCGAGACGATGCCGGTGGTGTCGGAGCGGAAATTCGACACGAAGGTGTTCATGGTGCCGGGTGCCTGAAACAGCGATGCACCGGATTCGCCCAGCTTGCTGCCCGCCAGACGCATGTTGTGATTGGCATCTTGCCCGGTCTCATCCGCCTTGTGCAGACCCTCGCGCCCCTTGCTGCCATCGGAATTCAGGAACCCAAGCGCCGACTTGCCGACCGTCCCGGCAAAGGTACCCAGCGGGCCGCCGCCGCCGCCGCCGTCACTGGCACCCTTGTTGATCAGCTTCTTGGTCAGGCTCGCCAGCCCCGACAGCCCCGACATCAGCCCCTTGGCTGCCGGACCGGTGCCGCCGACCGTCAGGTTTAACGACCCGCCCACCTCCGTCTTCTGGTTGGCGCCGACCTCGATCATCTGGTTGGCACCGATGGAGTGCACGTCATGCCGCTTGATCCGTTCGAGCGAGTCGTTGAGCACCAGCCGCGAGGCGTCCTTCTGGGCCTTCATCGCGATGTGTTCCTTGCCCTTCTCGTCCTCGAACACCACCTCGTTGAAGCCCCACGCCTTGTGGGTGTCGGTGCGGAACACCGATTTCGTCTTGTGCGCGGGCAAGTCGTAGGGAACCTTGTTCTTGCCGTTGAAGACGCAGCCGGTGATCAGCGGCTTGTCCGGATCGCCGTCGAGGAATTCGACGACAACCTCCATCCCGATACGTGGGATGACCATGCCGCCCCAGCCATTGCTGGCCCAGTTCTGGCTGACACGGCAGCGCATGGAAAACGCCCCGGCCAGATCCCAGTGGAATTTCACGAGGATGCGCCCGTATTCGTCGCAATCGATCTCGCCTTCGCCGACGACGACCGCCGTCTGCGGGCCACGCACATCGGCCAGCGGCGTCTTGCGTTCCGGCAAAAGCGGCGCGCTGGACGGCATCAGGACGTAGCGACCGGTATAGGCATAGCCGTCGCCCTGCGTCCCGCCCGTGCCGTAATTGTCGGACGTATAGCTGTGATGCGCCACGAGGCAGAGGTATTCGTCACCGTGGCCCGGCACCTCGTCGCCGGTCAGGCTGAACCGCTTGCCGGATGTCAGGTTGATGATATCGCCAAGCGCCTCGAAGCGCCGGTCATTGCCCTGCTCGCGGTCAAGCCGCAACTGCGCGACCACGGCACCGCGCCCGGGATCGAGGTAATCGCCGGGCCAATCGAAGCTTTCGATCTGGCCATGCGGATGGGCCGCCCGCCCGAGATGTTCCTTTTCCATCTCCGTGGTGGGCGTCTTGAAATTGTAATCGGTCAGGCGAATCGCACCGGTCGAGATGCGCCGGGCCGGAAACCATTCCCACAGATGTTCAATATCTTCCTGATGGTGGCCATCCACGGGGCGGTATGGAAATGGGCCAAGGTTTTGGTGATTGTCCGAGGAATCCGTCAGGATCATTTCATGCGCGCCGAGCGAGTGTTTAAAATGATAACTGATGCCATGGCGTTCCATCAGCCGACAGGCAAAGGCCAGATCGCTTTCACGATATTGGACGGTGTATTCCAGAACCGGATACTGGTTCGACACATTCACCGCCAAAGTGCCCGCATCCGCATAGGCCGACAGCAATTCCTGAAGGATGTCGATGACCGATTTCTCGTGGAAAATGCGCTGGTTCCGGCGCAATCCCGCCAGAAACAACCATGGCCGCAGCGTCAGGTGATAGCGGTGCCCGTTCTCGCCGACCCCCATCCAGCGGGCCTCGGTGACGATCCCGTCGAAGAAATGCTCGCTTCGGTCGCGCCCGATCAGGGTCACCGTCGCATGAGTGCCGATCAGCCTGTCGAAATCGATGTTGGATGTCGCCGCAAGGCAGCTGACCCCGAATTCGAACAGCCCGCTCATACGGTCAATCCCTTCGAACCGTTGCAGGACGAGAACGTCCTTCCCGAGTTCGGTCGACAGGCGCCCCATCCGCTGGTCTTGGCTAAATGCGTTCATCGATGAGACCTGAAATAATACCGTTATGGCAAGTATCGTAGCCAATCCGCCCCGTGTCGTCAAAAAAATGCGCGCAAATCCCAAAGCATGGCGACCGTCGCAACAGCGGAAAAGTGACTTTGGACGGCCAAGGCCTGCGCGGACCGTATTGACGCGGCAAAGGTCTCATGGGCAAAGTTTTTCCCATGGACAGCGAAACTCAGGACATCACGCTCGACGCGGACAAGACCCAGCCCCCCGTATCGGCGCTGCGCTTCGATACCCCGTTCGAGCTGTATGCCCAGATACCGCATGTCAAACAGCTGACCCAGCACCGCCCCGAACAGGACGAGGATGCGCTGGATTACCTGCTGCGGCTGAGGGCCTCGACCACGCCCGAGGACGCCGTGACCTTCACCGCCTTTGCCGCCGTCCCCAAGATGGCGATCTGGTGGGCCTATGAGTGCCTGCGCCTCGCTGGCGAAGAGATGAGCCAGGCGGATCGCGAGATGATGGAACTGGTCGCCAACTGGACCACCTTCCCCGGCAACGAAAACCGCTATCGCACCATGCAGGCGGCGCTGTACGCGCCGGTGGCCACGCCCGCCGTCTATCTCGGGCTCGCGGTCGGCTGGTCCGGCGGCGCCATCGCGCCCAACGATCCGGCGCCCGTGCCGGTGCACCGCACGCCGCGCGCGATCAGTTCGGCGGTGCTGTCCTGCCTCGCGCATTCCGAGCTGAACCAACGCTCGGTCCGGCTTGCGCGGTTCATCGAACAGGCCTCGGCTCTGTTCCGTGTCTTCTGACACGCCGCCACGGCGACGCCACTGGAAGCGCGCGGTCAAATAAGGCATCCTGACATCTGATGACACTGATTTTACGCATAGAGAATTACGATCAGCTGGAAAACGGCGGCCCGACCATGCTGCAGCTTGACCAGCACGGTGCCAGCGTTGGTCGTCGGTCGTCGATGAACTGGGTCCTGCCGGACCCGACCAAGATGATCTCGGGGCATCATTTCGACATCGCCTACGAAGACGGAACCTATTGGATCACCGATGTGTCGACCAACGGCACCTTCGTGCATGGCCAGCGGCACCGTCTGGACGGTCGGCAGCCGCTGCGTGGTGGCGAGCGGTTCGCGGTCGGCCATTACATCATCGTAACCGAGGTGTACCAACCCGAGCCGGTGCAGCCCCCCGCTCCACCACAGCCCGAACCAGCGCCGCCGCCGGGCGAGATGACCGACCTGTGGGGCAGCGGCACCGGCCTGCCGGGCCTGTCGGGGGGCCAAGGCTCGCAGGTGCAGCGTCCACCGTCGATGCCATCTTCGGACGGGACATCCGGCCTGCAACGCCCCGACGGGCTGTCGCTGCCACCGCGCCCCAGCGGCACCCCGTCCATCCAGACCCCGGAATTCACATGGTCTTCGCCCGATCCGCTGCCCGCCGTCGACCCGCCTGCCCCGTCACAGCCCAGCTATGCGCCCCCCGCGCCCGAACCCTACCAGCCGCCCCGTCCCGACCCGGCGCCGCCACCCTACACACCACCGGCCAGCGCGGTGCCGCCGATGCCTACGGGCTATGCACCGCCATCGCCAGAAGCGGTGCCGCCCATGCCGAGCGACTACGCACCGCCCCACGTGGCGGACAGCGCACCGCCAGAACCGGCCTGGTCACCGCCCCCGGTGCCTCAGCCCGCGCCCGCACCGATACCGCGCCCGGTCAGCCAGCCGGACACGGCCCCGCCGCCAATGTCACCGCCCACCCCCTCGGCCATCCCCATGCCGATGCCAGAGCCGTCGCGGCCCGTCACCCATGCCCCGCAATACCCGCCGAGCCAACCCGCCCCACCGCCCGCGCGCGGCGATGCCTCGGCGGCGATGGCGGCCTTCTTCGAGGGCGCGCGTATGGACCCGGCGCTGGTCAACTCGGTCGATCCCGAGACCCTGATGCGCGCCGTCGGCCAATGCCTGCGCACCGCCACCGACGAGATCATGCAGATGCTGCAAAGCCGCGCCGACGTGAAGCACTTCACCCGCGGCGGTGCCCGCACCATGCTCAGCGCGACGGCCAACAACCCGCTGAAATTCCTGCCAGACAGCCAGCAGGCACTGGAAGCGATGTTCGTCGCGCGGCGTGACGGCTTCATGCAGGGGCCGGACGGGTTCGACGACGCGCTCAAGGATATCCGGCACCATCAGGACGCCATCTTCAAGGCGCTGCAACCCGCCTTGGCCGAGGTCTTTTCCGGGCTCTCCCCCGAAGAGATCGAGGCCGCGTCGGAGGGGACGGGCAACCTGCTGAGCGGCGGACGCAAGGGCAAACAATGGTCGGTCTACGTGGAGCGCTGGAATGAAAAGGAACAGGCTGGCGAACACGGTTTGCTCAGCGCGTTCCTGCAGGCGTTTGCAAATGCCTATGCACAGGCGACGCGCCGCGGCGGCGGCGCGGGCTGATCGCGACATCAGGGTCATTCAGTCAAGGGAGTACGAGTGATGGATATCGACGCGCTGCTCAGTCCGGTTTCGGACGATGCGCCTTGTGGCCCCGACCTGTCGACCGCGTTCGACGCGGAATACGACATGGCCTATTACGACGCCATCAACGAACTGCCCGAGGAATATTTCCGTCAAGGCATGGATCGCGGCGGCGACCTTGGACGTGAACCGGACCGGATCTTCGACCCGAAAACCGTCAATTTCCGCGAGGAATCGAAAAAGCTCGACGCGGTGCTGGCGCGGACCCGCGACGTGCGACTGCTGGTGCTGCGGGCGCAATGGGCGGCGCTGTCCGGACAGCTGCCCGCCGTCTCCGAAAGCCTGACCGCGATCGCGGCGCTGCTGGAAACCCATGGCGCGCAGGTACACCCGACGGACAGTCAGGACCGGCGCGACGCGATCAACGATCTCGACAACGTCACTTGCATGGTGCAGCCGATCGAGTTCGCGGGGCTGACCGGCACGACCGATGTGACCCTGCGCAAGCTGCGCGTGGCCAAGGGCGAATCCTCGCCGCTTCAGGCCGAAACCGACCTCGATCTGGCGGCGCTGATGGATTCGCTGGGGTCGCGCGGCAATGCCAAGGCGGTGGAAAAGACCTTTGCCACCGTGACCGAAATCCGTGACGCGCTGGCGCGCATCGTCGCCGCCTGCAAGGCCAGCGACACCGCGAAGTTCACGCCGGATTTCGGACGTCTGCAACCGGCCATCGACACGATTCTCAGGGCGATCTCGGATGCCCGCGCCGACCTGCGTGTGGCGGATGTGCCCGCCGAGACAGCCGAGCCACCCGCCGACGACGATCAGGACGGGGCCGCGCCCGCCGCGCGTCCCGCCGTTGCAGCCAGCGCCACCGCGGTTGTCAGCCACGCCCATGCCCGGCGCCTGCTGGAGGCCTGCGAGCGATATTACCGCAAGCACGAACCGTCCTCGGCGACCTTGCTGCTGGTGACGCAGGCGCGGCTGTTGATCGGGCGCCCCCTGATGGAGGCGCTGGAAACGCTGCTGCCGGAGCATTCCAGCAATGCGGTGATCGATTTCGGGCCGCAATCGGGCTTCATGCTGACCAGCGAGCGGCTGAAATCGCTCTCCGATGTCAGCCCGGACGACACCGAACCCGATGATACGCCCGAACCCGATCCCGGGCCGGAGCCCAAGGTCGACACCCCGGCAGAGGCCTCTGCCGCGATCAAGTCGGTCGAGGATTATTTCCGGCAGGTCGAACGCAGCAGCCCCATTCCGGTTCTCCTGCAACGCGGTCGATCCTATCTCGACCGGGATTTCCAGTCGATCATCGACGAACTTATTCCCAAGGACGACTAGCCCGGCAGCCGGGCGTAAAACGCCGTGAAAAAGCCGTAAATCGCATTGTTTCCGACAAGAGTCGTTGACTCGCGGGGGGTTCGTAGCCTCATAATCCGGGAATTACAGATCAAAAGTCCGATTGGGAGTGTTTCAATGTCCGATTCCGGGTCAAGCTATATCAAACGAAATCGGCCACCCCGCGTGTCGATCCAGTATCAGGATCCATACGAAAGCGAAAAGATGGTCGAACTGCCCTTTGTCATGGGCGTTATGTCGGACCTCTCGGGCAACAATCCCGGCGTCGAAAAGCCCGAGGTGGGCGAACGCGAATTCTCGACCCAGACCAAGGACACGCTGGACGACTATATGGCCTCGATCCAGCCCGGCATGAGCTTTGCCGTGGAAAACAAGCTGGACCCGAATTCCACCGACAAGCTGGGCGTGAACCTGCGCTTCGAAAGCATGCAGGATCTGGAACCGACCGCCATCGCGCGGCAAGTCCCCGCGCTGCGCAAGCTGTTGGAGGCGCGCGAACAATTGGCGACGCTGCAACGCTACATGAATTCCAAACCCAAGGCGCAGGAGCACATCAAGCGCCTGCTCAACGACCCCGACCTGCTGGCCGCGCTTGGCGAGAAGGTCAAGACCGAAGACCAGGACGCGGACGACGATCGGGGCTGAGGCCTCTGACCGAATTCGACCGACAGGGGACAGACAGGAGGCCACGTACAGATGGCAAATGACGCGCAATTGGAAAGCCAGTCGCAACAGCCCTCGGGCGCCGTTGACGAGCTGGCGGAATTTTCCGACATCCTGAAACAGACGATCAAGCCGCGCACCGACGTGGCCGAGCGCGAGGTCGACAATGCATTGGTCGCGCTGGTCCGCGAGGCGATGGACGACCAGACCATCATCGAGGAAGACGTGCTCGACACGCTCGACGCGATGCTGGCCAAGCTGGACAAGAAGCTGTCCGACCAGATGAACGCGATCCTGCACAACGAGGATTTCCAGCAATTCGAAAGCTCTTGGCGCGGTCTGGCCTACACGCTGAACAATGCCGAGACGGATGCGACCTTGCAGGTCAAGGTCATGAACATCTCGAAGCAGGAACTGGCCGCGATGACGCGCGCCTTTCCCAAGAACAAGTGGGAGAACTCGCCGCTCTACAAGCAGATCTACGGCGAGGAACTGGATAAGCTCGGCGGCAACCCCTATGGCTGCATCGTCGGCGACTACCATTTCAGCCATTCCTCGATGGACGTGAACATCCTGCGCTTCGTCGGCAAGATTTCCGAGGCGTCGCTGGCACCGTTCATTTCCGGCGCCGCGCCGGAACTGCTGGGCCTCGACAGCTGGAACGAGATCAGCACCCCGCCGGACCTGTCCGAAATCTTCGAGAACGCGGAATATGCCCAGTGGAACAGCCTGCGTGACAGCGAAAACGCGCGGTTCATCTCGCTGTGCCTGCCGCGCACGCTGGCGCGTGAGCCCTATGGCCCCGACAGCAGCAGCGTCGTCGAGGAATTCGAGTTCCGCGAGGAAACCGACGGCCATGACGGCAAGATGTATTCGTGGATGAATGCCGCGCATGCGATGGCCTCGAACATCAACCGCGCCTTCAAGGAACATGGCTGGACGGTGCGTATCCGCGGCGTGACCTCGGGCGGCGAAGTGACCAACCTGCCCACGCATATCTTCGACACCGGCGACGGGTCCAAGGACATGAAGTGCCCGACAGAGGTGTCGATCACCGACCGCCGCGAGGGCGAATTGTCCAAGGCGGGCCTGATCGGCCTGATCCACCGCAAGAACACCGACAAGGCGGCGTTCATCGGGGCGCAGACCCTGTACCGCCCCAAGAAATACGTCGACGATCTGGCCACCGCGTCCGACAACATGTCCTCGCGCCTGCCCTACATCTTCGCCGTTTCGCGCTTCAGCCACTATCTCAAGGTGATGGTGCGCGACAAGATTGGCCAAAGCCCGACCCGCGCACAGCTGGAAGACCAGCTTCAGACCTGGATCAACAAATACGTGACCGGGAACCCGGAAACCGCGTCGGAGATGGAAAAGGCCAAACGGCCCTTGGCGGGTGCCAAGGTTCAGGTTGTGGAAGACGAACTCAACCCTGGATATTATCAGGGCAAGTTCTTCCTAAAGCCGCATTTTCAGATGGAGGGCATGGATATCGGCATGAGCCTGGTGTCCAAGCTGCCCGCCGGTAAGTAATGGGTCCCGCGGTCATCCCGCGGGGGCGCGCAACGTGCCATAAGGAGAGAGTAAATGGCTATTGATTGTTTTTTGAAACTTGGCAACGGCATCAAGGGCGAATGTCAGGACGAGGCCCACAAGGATTGGATCGACGTCCTGTCCTGGAACTGGGGCATGACCCAGTCGGGCACCACCCACATGGGCGGCGGCGGCGGCGGCGGCAAGGTGAATGTCAATGACATCACCCTGACCAAATACGTCGATGCGGCGACCCATGACCTGATCAAGCGCTGCTGCTCGGGTGAACACATCGCCGATGGCGAGCTGGTCGTGCGCAAGGCCGGTGGCGCCAAGCCGCTGGACTATCTCAAGATCAAGATCAAGGACGTGATGATCACCTCCTACCAGACCGGCGGCATGAAGGACGGTCTCGACCGCGTTCAGGAAACCCTGACCCTGAACTTCCGCGCGTTCGAGCTGACCTATACCAAGCAGAACGAGAAGGGCTCGCCCGATGGCGAATTCCCGGCCGGTTGGGAAATTGCCGAAAACAAGGAATGGAGCGCCTGATCAGGGCCAACCATTTCCGGTTTCCGAAAATGACGGACGAGGGCGGCTTTGCTGCCGTCCTCGCGCCATTCACTGTGACCTAAGGTCGGGTTTTTCGAACCGTTGCACCGGGGGTCTTGCCTCGGCCGGGACGTTTGATGACAGACAACGAAACGACTCAGACGGTCAGACGGGTCTGGCGCAAGGAAGACCGCGCCAAGGTCTCGATGATGCAGATTTTCCGGTCGAACTATGTCGAACGTCGCCGGGCGCAATCCGCACGCATCGAAAGCGACGAAACCCGGCGGGTTCAGGTCCGCGAGGGCGTGACCGAAACCCAGCTGCGCGCCCATATCGAGAACGATCTGAACGCGCTTCTGAACACCATCCGGCTGGATTCCATCGTCTCGCTCAAGGATCATCCGCATGTGGCGCGCTCGATCCTGAATTACGGCTTTCAGGACCTGTCAAACGTCACCATCCGCGATCTGGGCAAGCCGGACGTGGCGGAATCCATTCGGTTTTCGCTGATCTGCCATGAACCGCGCCTTGTCCCGGAAACCATCCGGGTGCGCGTCTTGACCGAGGAACGCAGCGGCGACCAGCGCATGGAACTGTTCGTCGAGGCCGAATTGATGGGCGACCCGGTCGATGTGCCGCTGGATTTCGAAGCCGAGGTGGATATCGGCGCAGGCAAGCTGCGCATGTCGAAACTACGGGTACAAGTGTGAAGAAGGCGTTCCGCGATCTCTACAACACCGAACTTGCGCTTCTAAAGGAGCGCGCCCGCGATTTCGCGCAGGAATATCCTGGGCTTGCGGATCGGCTGGGTGGGCTGCTCGAGGAAAATCTCGATCCCACGGTGGCGGGCCTTCTCGAAGGCAGCGCCTTTCTCGCGGCCCGCGTCCAGCTGAAGATGGCCGAGGAATTCCGGGGCTTCACCCGCGAGATGCTCGACCAGTTGCTGCCCGGCCTGATGGAGCCGACGCCCAGCGTGATGATGGTCCGCGCCCGCGTGCCCTGCGACGATCCCGACGTGGTCAACGGCGTGCATTTCGACCGCGGCGACTATATAGAGGCGCGCTATCTCGACGCGGAAAAGCGCGTGCCCTGCCGGTTTTCCCTGTCCGGTCCGCTGTCTCTTTGGCCGTTGGAGATCGCCGAGTTGCGCTATCTGTCCAGCCCCGGACAGGTCGGCGCGGTGGGTCAGGAAATCGCCAAGGGCACCCGGGCCGGCCTGCTGCTGGACATCGCGCGGCTGGGGATCGGCGGCGTGGCCGATGGCACCGCGAACCTCACCGAGTTGACGGCAGACGCCTTGACCTTTCGCCTGATGGGCCCGTTCGAGGATGCCGTCGCCCTGTATGAACAGATCTTCTGCGGGCGGGTCCGGGCCTCTTTGCGCTGGCAGAATGCGCTGGGGGACGATGTCTTCATGACCTTGCCGCCGCATGCGATCGAACAGATCGGCTTTGGCGAGGATGAGCAGGTTTTGCGGCACGACGCGCGGCTGTTCCGGGGCTTTGCCCTGCTGCGGGACATGTTCGTGTTTCCGCGCAGTTTCCTTGGCTTTCGCCTGACCGGCCTGCGCAACCTGTGGCCGCGTATCCCGGGCGCCAACCTGCAACTGGTTTTTGAGTTCGACACGTCGAACCACCGGCTGGCGACACAGCTGGACCGCGACCACTTGACCCTGAACGCCGCGCCCGCGATCAATCTGTTCGAGGAAACCGCAGGCTCGATCCGGCTTGACCGCAAGCGGCACGAGCACGTGGTCACACCGCTGTCGAGCCCGGTCACCCATTACGAATTCCACCGGCTGACCGACGTGCTGGCGCATTACAAGGGCAGCCAGAACTGGACCCGCGTGCTGCCGCTCTATGCTCTGCCCAAGGACGGTTCGAACCCGCGCACCGCGCTGTATTTCACCCAACGGCGACGGCGGCGACGGCAAACCAGTCAGGAATTGCGCCACGGCGTGTCGCGCTATCGCTATCGCGGCACGGAAACGCTGATCTCGCTATACGAGCCGCCCGACGAGGAACCCGCGCAGCGGTTGGAGGTCCGGGGCCTGTGTTCGAACCGGCACCTGCCCGAATACCTGCCGATCAAGCAGGGCTCGGACGATTTCTATTTCTGCGATGAGACCAGCATCAAGCTGGCCTGCATCGAGGGCCCCACCCTGCCCCGCGACAGTCTGGCCGATCTGGAAAACAGCACCGCGCATCGCAACAAGGCGGGGGATGTCTATTGGCGGCTCATCAGCCACCTGTCGCTGAACGCCTACGGCATTCTTGGCCGTGACGGCACCGAAAGCGCCGCCGCGCTGCGCGAGATGCTGACGCTCTTCGCCGACCTCTCGGACACCTTTACCGAAGCGCAGATCGCTGGTCTGCATCTGGTCGAAACCCGGCAGGTCACCGCCTCGATCCCCCATCCCGAAGGCTATCACACCGCGCGCGGCGTCGAGGTGACGCTGACCTTCGACGAGGACGCCTTCGAAGGGTCGGGCGTGATGCTGATGGGGGCGGTTCTGGATCGCTTCCTTGCGGAATACGTGTCGGTCAATTCGTTCACCAAGACGGTGATCCGCACCCGCCAACGCGGCCATGTCAAGACATGGCCCCCCCGACTGGGCGGAGGCCATATCCTGTGAGCTGGCCTTTCGACGATGAGGGACAGGAGCTTCCCACGGCGCCCGCCGCCGAGGCGGATGACGACCGCACCGTCATTGCCGATCTGCCCGTGCCGATTGCGCCTGCGGCCCCGGCGCCTGTTCCCGACCCCATTGCCGAGGACCTGCCGTGGTACGAGCAACTGGCCGAGGCGCTGAAGCGTGGCGTGCAACAGGCCGAGACGCGGCAGGACAGTACGCGCGCCGCCTGCCGGTCCGACATGGCGCAAGCTGCCGCTGACATCGCCGCCTCGCCCGATGCGCGAGCGTTGTTTGGCCACGGGCTGGGTGCCTTGCTGCGGCAGGCCGCGCGGCGGCGGAACGGCGCGGGTCTGCACCCGGAAACGCTGGAACGGCTGGCCCGGCGCAGCCAAACCCTGCTGCGCCATCCCGACGACGCGGTGCCCGACGATCAGGTTCTGGCGACGCTGCAAAGCCTGCTCGACAGCGAACCCGAACCCGAGGGCGACCTGACCGACCCGCCTGTCGGTTATGACAGCAGCCGCAGCACGCATGAGATGCAATCGTTGCAGGCGGTCGGCCTTGGGCTGTTCTCGCTGCTGCGCGATCTGGAACGCCGCGCCGGGGACAAGCCGCGCATCGGGCGCAATGCGCGCCTGCATCAGGCCGTGGTCTCGCTCGGGCAGGACCCTTATCTGGGCTTCCCGACCAAGGACATCGCCCGCTACGACCCGGCCCAACAGCCGCCCATGGTGCGCGCGCAATTCATGGGGTTCTTCGGCCCCTTCGGCGCCTTCCCCCTCAACTGGACCGAAGAGGCGGTGCGCTGGTTCGACAGCGGCGATGAAAGCTTTGCCGCCTTCGTCAACATCTTCACCACCCGCTTTCAAGAGCTGTTCTACCGCGCATGGGCCGATGCCCGCGCGATCACCCAGTTCGACCACCCCGCCGACGACCGCTTTCAGACCTATATGCTGTCGCTGCTGGGCAACGGGACCGAACCGATGCGCGGGCGCGACTCCGTGCCCGACACGGTCAAGCTGCGCTTTGCGGGGCTGGCCTCGGGCCGGATCAAAAGCCCGACCCGGCTGGCGCAGATCCTACGCCTGCATTTCGAGGATCACGCCCGCGTCGAGATCGACGAAATGGTGCCCACATGGCTCGATTTCGAGCCGGACACGCTCAGCCAGTTGGGCCGTCAGGGCGCGTCCCTTGGGCGTGACATGCATCTTGGATCGCGGGTGCGCACGGTCTCGGAAAAGATCCGACTGAACCTACGCGTGCAGAAGATCGAGACCTATTTCCGCCTGCTTCCCGGTGGCGACCTGCACGCGCACCTGCGCGACCTGACCTTCTGGTATCTGGGTCTGGCCTACGAGATCGAGGTGGCGCTGTGGTTGCCACAGCCGGAAATCCGCCCTGCCAAGCTGGGCGAGACCGCGCAACTGGGCTGGATGGCCTGCATCGCGCCGCAGCCCGGCGACCCGGACACACTGGTTTGCGCCACGCATTACAAGCTGGAGCCGCCGGATGGCGACACCGATGACAGCAGCCTTTTTGATTGGGCCGCATGACGGAAATTGATTGAAACAAGCAGGCAAGAATTGCCGCGAGGGGGACTAGATGGCCGGGATTGAAGTCGAAACATTTCTGCACAAGATGAACCGCGCCGGATACGATGCGTTCATCCACGCCATGCGGCGGGCGCGCGGCGACGGCAACCGCTCGATCGAGCTGTGCCACTGGCTGCTGCCGCTGGTCGAGAACCAGAATTGTGACATCTCGGTCACGCTGCGCGAGCTGGGCCTGAACCGCAAACAGGTCTTGATCGACCTCGACAAGGCGGTGTCAGCGCTGGCCAAGAACAAGGCCGAAATCCCCGCCATCTCGGACGAATTGTCGAACGCGCTGCGCCACGCCTGGACCTATTCCACCCTGCATTTCGGCGAAACGCAGATCCGCTCGGGCCATGTGCTGACCGCGATCCTGAACGACGACAAGCTGCGCCGCCACCTGCTGCAATATTCCAAGGTCTTCGGCGACATTTCCGTCGATCAACTGGCCCGCGAAAGCACCACGCTTTGGGCCGATTCCGAAGAGGAAACCATGCGCCCGATGGACGGCTCGGGCCTGTCGGCGGGCGGCAGCGGCGCGGGTGACGATGACGACGGCCCGCGCGGCGGCAGCACCGCCCTGGCGCGCTTTTCCGTCGACATGACCGCCGAGGCCCAATCGGGCAAGATGGACCGCATCGTCGGGCGCGACGACGAAATCCGGCAGGTGATTGACGTGCTGCTGCGCCGCCGCCAGAACAACCCGATCCTGACCGGCGAGGCCGGCGTCGGCAAGACCGCCGTGGCCGAGGGCTTTGCCCAGCGGCTCGCGTCGGGTGACGTGCCGCCCAAGCTCAAGGGCACGCGCCTGCACATGCTGGACATTCAGGCGATGCAGGCCGGGGCCTCGATGAAGGGTGAATTCGAGCAACGCCTGAAATCCGTCATCGACGAGGTGCAATCCAGCCCGGTGCCGATCATCCTCTTCATCGACGAGGCGCATACGCTGATCGGTGCGGGCGGGGCTGCGGGCACGGGCGATGCCGCCAACCTGCTGAAACCGGCACTGGCGCGCGGCACCCTGCGCACCATCGCCGCGACGACTTGGTCCGAATACCGCCAGTATTTCGAGAAAGACCCGGCGCTGACCCGGCGGTTCCAGCCGGTGAACGTGGACGAACCCTCGGTCGAGCAATGCTGCTACATGCTGCGCGGCGTGCTGGAACCGATGGAAAAGCACCACAATGTGCGCATCTCGGACGAGGCCATCGTTGCCGCCGTCAACCTGTCGCATCGCTACATCCCCGCCCGGCAATTGCCCGACAAGGCCGTGTCGCTGCTGGATACCGCCTGCGCCCGCGTCGCCGTCAGCCAGTCGTCGATCCCCGCCCGGATCGAGGACACGCGCGAACGGATCAAGGCCTTGGAGGCCGAGATTGCAGGCAAGATCGCCGAGCGCGATCTGGGCGAGACCGACGAGGACCGCATCACCGAGGCCGAGGCCGAGAAGGCCGATCTGCAAACCCGGCTGGCCGATCTGGAAGCCATGTATGACAAAGAAAAGGCGCTGGTGGATCAGGTCCTTGACCTGCGCAAGCGGCTGGCCGCGGGCAAGGGCGGCGATGCCGAGGAGGTCATGGACAACCGCCCCGAGGCCGAGACCGCGCCAGAGGACGACGCCGCGCCAGAGGACGAACCCGCCGATCCGGACGCCGCCCGCGCCGAGATGAAGGCGCGTATCGAGGAACTGGAATCCGGCAATCCCGATGACCGCATGGTCTATGCCCATGTGGATGCGCAAGCCGTGGCCACCGTGATCTCGGACTGGACGGGCATTCCGGCGGGCCGCATGGTGCAGGACGAATTGCAGGCGGTCCTGCAACTCTCCGACCACCTGCGCGAGCGCGTCATCGGTCAGGATCACGGCCTGCGCGCCATCGCCAAGCGGATCGAGACCAACCGCGCGGGCCTGTCGAACCCCAACAAGCCGATTGGCGTCTTCATGCTGTGCGGCCCGTCCGGCGTCGGCAAGACCGAAACCGCGCTGGCCTTGGCCGAACAGCTATACGGCGGCGAGGACAACGTCATCACCATCAACATGTCCGAATTTCAGGAAGCGCACACCGTCTCCCTGCTCAAAGGCGCGCCTCCGGGCTATGTTGGCCATGGCGAGGGCGGGCGGCTGACCGAACAGGTCCGGCGCAAACCCTATTCGGTCGTGCTGCTGGACGAGGTCGAAAAGGCCCATCCGGACGTGCATGAACTGTTCTTTCAGGTCTTTGACAAGGGCATCATGGAGGACGGCAACGGCCGCCGCATCGACTTCAAGAACACGCTGATCCTGCTGACCTCGAATGTCGGCACCGATGTCATCATGGAGATGGCCGAAGGCGGCAACACCACCCCCGACCTTGAGGAACTGGAAACCGCGCTGAAGCCCTTCCAGCTGGAGGTCTTCCCCCCTGCCCTTCTGGGGCGCATCGTCTCGATCCCCTATTTCCCGCTGGGCGCCGAGGTGCTGGGCGGCATCGCGCGCCTGAAACTGGGCTCTGTCGCGGCGCGTCTCAAGTCGGCGCATGGCGCGGTGCTGACCTATGGCGACGACGTGATCGACCACATCGTCGAGCAATGCCGCGACCCCGACAGCGGCGGCCGGATGATCGACAACATCATCACCAACTCGATCCTGCCGGACATGTCCCGTCAGGTGCTGGGCCGCATGGTCGAGGGGGAGCAGCTGCGCTCGGTCACGGTCAAGGTCGAGGATGGCGTGTTCGGGTACGAGTTCGGGTAATCGGGGCACAGCCCCAGAAGACCTGTTTTTGATCAGTGGAGGACAAGACCATGAACCAGTGCGTCATTGAACCCGGGGACCCCGCGCGGGGCCTCGCCTATATCGCCACGATGCGTCGATGATCCCGGAGCCAGCAGGTTCAGACCGCGAGGACATGTCATGACCCGTTCCAGCTTCAGCATCGGCCAGTCGGTACCGATGGACAAATACGTCACCACCCTGAAATCGGTTCTGGTGGGCGGCAGCACACCGACCGAACAGGAAAGCAAGATGGGCTTTTCTCCCGGCTCCATGGCGGGGGGTTACTGGCTGTTCATTCTCGCCCCGCAGGAACGGATCGCGCTGGGGCAATTCGAGTTTCGCGGCTATACTCATTTTTCGGACGGCATCCCCAAAGGCGAAAGCCAGAACGTGCATGAGACGCTCAGGAACAGCTATTCCGGCCACAAGATCGATCAGGACAACTGGAAACGGATTCAGCGGGAGGCGGTCGAGCGGCTCAATCGCGATGGGCTGGATCGTGTGTGCAAACTGATCTTCGACAAGCCGGACCAGATGGACTACCCGCCGGGACGCGGCGTGGTACAATACACGCTGACAGCCAAGAAATCCTTCATTGCGACGGCCTTTGTCGGCCCCACCCAGAAACTGGTCGGGCTGGGTGGCATCTCAGTCGGCGTGACCGCCGCCTGATCCCAGGCACCACGTCTTGTTTCAAGGTGGAGATTTGGAATGTCCAACGATTACGATCTGTACACGATCAAACCCGGTGACACGCTGTTCCGTATCATGGCAGAGCACTATGGCCGCGACCAGTTCGTCCATAACAAGGACAAATTGCTGGAACGGGTCAAGGAAGAGAACCCGCAAATCAGCGACGTCGACTTGATCTATGCGAATACACCTCTGGTTCTGCCGGTCTTGCGCCCCGGCCAGCCAGCCGACAGCGCCCCCAAGGCAAGCAGCGCGCAGCAGGCCGCCAACGCGATGACCTGTCAGCGGATCATGAACCAGCCACCGATGAACCGCGAGGTGCTGTCGTCGCTCCAAAGCGCCGATGACGCGACGAGGTTTCTCGAAAACGCGGGGATGGGGCTCGACGGGCTCAGCGGGGCCTATAGCGGGCTGGGCAAACTCGCCAATCTGGCGCGCGACCAATACACAAGAACCACAAAGGACATTCAGTTCACACAGGCGCTGATGAAGCAGGACAAGTTGACCAAGGCGTCCTATTACGGCGACCGGTCACAGCGGCTTGGCAAGCTTGACCAACGGTTTTCGCTAATCCGCAACAAGCTCGGCAAAGAACTGACACCCACTGGCAAGCTCATGCGGGTCTCACAGAACTCGGTGCGCCATACCAAGAGCCTCGACAAGTCGCTCAAATTCGCGGATGGCCTGTCGAAACGCGCCAAATACGCGGGCAAGGGCTTTGCCGCGCTCAGCGTGGGGGTGGGTGCCGCCCGATACATGGCCGAAGACGATGCAAGGGAGCGGTCCTCGATCTTGTTGGAAACCGCCGGAAGCATGGCGCTTGGCGGCATTGCGTCGATCGCCATTGGCGCGGCGCTTGTCAGCAACCCGGTGGGCTGGGGCGTGATCGTCGGATCGGTGCTGATCACCGGGGCCGCTGGCTATGCCGGGGGCGAAATCGGTGGCGCCATCGGGGACGCCCTGCACGACGAATATGGCAGCAAGGACAAGGACATCTTTCAGGGCTTGTTCGACTGACCCGCACGCGGGACGGCAGCCCTATAGGTCGCAGCTTTCCAAGGCCCGCAGCGCGTCGAGCAACTCCTTGTTCATGCGCTCGATTTCGACCTTCATGATCCTGACCAGCCTTTGACCCTGGCTGTAGCTGTCATACATCTTCATGCCCCAACTGAAGGTGTCCTCGAACGTCCTTGCCGCGCTTTCCAGCGTCTTCAGCCCGGTCACGACACGTTTGCCGACAGCCCCGGTCTTGTTGCCGCTGCGCTCCATCGCGTCGAACACATTGCCAACCGCATCGGCGCCGGTTTCGAAAGCCTGCCTGCGCGCGACCTTCTTTGCCTCGCTTTCGCCCGACCCGTGCTTGGCGGCGGCAATCTTGGCCGCGCCGGTCATGCCCTGCGCGTTTGTCTTGTACATGGCCCCGGCGGGGTGACCGATGCGCACAACACTCAACGCGCTGTGAGCCGAATTCGCGACGAGTTCCTCGCCGCTGGTATGGCCGTTCCGGAACGACCAGAAACCTTCGTTCACCTCCATGGCGGCCCGGCCCATGCCCGCGATATCCAAGGCCTTGATCGGCGTCAGGGCCGAGATCACGCCAAGCCCCTCGTAACAGACATCGCGAATGAGGCGCAGCGCAAACACCCCCGCAGAGAACAGCCCGGCTTCGTCATTGATGGCTTCGAGCCGGTTCATGCGTTCCTGTGTCTCGCGGATGCGGCGCGAAAGTTGGCGAATGTCCTCCAACTGGACCTTGCATCGGGGGTTTTCGAATTTCTTCAGGTCTATGGCGGGTTCCTGCAGGCCCCTGAAATGAAAAAAAACCGAAGGCATGACGTCCCCCTGAGAAAAAACCTGAGCCAAGTCTGACCCGCCCGGCCCCTTGCGTCAAACCCCTTCGAGCATCGCGTCCACCGCCTCTCGATAGGCGCGGATCTCGGCAGAGACGGTGACGACCGGGGCGGCGGCGGGGGCGTTGCGGATCGTCGGAGCCGCGCCGCTGCCGCGCATCTTGCGGTCGGACCACGCCACCAGATCACCAATCGTCTTGCCCCGCAGGAAGGGGTTGGCGTTGACGACGCCCGATCCCATCACCTCCAGCACGGTGGCGGACCGGCTGGCCGACAGCGCCTTGGCCGCGCCACCGGCACCAAGGAAATGGCACAGATACAGGTTGCCCGGCGTGATCTCGTGCCCGCGCGCGCGCAGATAGGCCTCGCCCTCGCGCGCGAGGTTGCGCACCATCTCGCGGCTCAGCGCCGGGTCGAAGCGCAGGTTCAGCTGTTCGGCCCGGCTCATCGAATTGGCCAGATCGGGGCGGTAATCGCGCATCATCCGCAACCATGTGCTTTCGATGAACTGGCCCAGACCCGTGGCGCTGGACAGCGGGTTCTTGGCGCGCGCATTGCCCGCGCTTTCGACCTTGATGATCTGGTTGACCAGCGCCTCGACCGCCTGAGAGCCCGGCTGCCCGCCTGCGGACACGACCTGCTGGCGCTGATAGGTCAGCGGATCGACCGGCTTGTCATTGACGCGCACTTCGAAATGCAGGTGCGGCCCGGTGGACCGCCCGGTGGTGCCGACATAGCCCACCACCTCGCCCGCCGCGACGCGGGTGCCCTTCTGACCCTTGTCGCCAAAGCGGCTGAGATGGGCGTAGCGGGTCTGCACACCGCCGCCATGGTCGATATAGATGACATTGCCATAGCCCCCCGCAGGCCCGGCATAGCTGACCGTCCCCCCGGCGGCAGCCATGACCGGCGTGCCGGTGGGCGCGGCCCAATCGACGCCGTTGTGATTGCGCACCTGCTTCAGGATAGGATGGTGGCGCGGTCCAAAGCCCGAGGTCTTGACCCCCTTCACCGGCACGACGAAACCATGGCCCAGCTGCCCGCCGCCACCGCCCGGCCCCGGTGCCTTTTCGAAGTCGAAGCAGGCGAAATCCGGGCTGTCGGGCGCGACCGGCGTGACATAGCAGATCATCTCCCCGGACGGCCCGGTCAAGGCGAGATAGGCGATCTGCCCGGCCCCGGTGCCTTCGTATCCCGGCTCGGACGCGAACAGCACCGTCAGCTTGTCGCCCGCGCTGGCAAAGCGGTCGAGGTCGAAGCGCTGCGACATCAAAACGATGATCTCGCCCACCATGCGGGACGACAGGCCATTGCGCAAAGCCGTGCTGTAAAGCGCATCGATCAGGCGCACATCCTGTTTCGCCGCGCCTGCGCTGCGCAGGGTGCCGGTCATTTCCAGCAGGTCGTCCTGCAACCACGGGTCCGCCGACTGGGCCACACGACCCGGACCGACTTGCGCAACCGACCCGAGATACCCGTCCGGCCCGTAGACCGACATCTGCAACAGCTTCGGCCCGTCCAGATCCGGCGCGTGACGGACCGCGACGACGCTGCCCGGGGGCAGGTCGTCAGGCAGCGACAGCTCGGCATTGGTGGCGGCGGCCAGCGTCTCGGACACCGCTTCGGAAAAGCCGCTGGAGACCAGCACCGAGGACAGCTTGCGCGCATGGTTGACAGCCGTCACCACGTCATCGAACAAGGGTTGGCGCTGGTTGTCGCGCAGGGCGAGCACCGTTGTCGTCGTATTCTGGATGCGGGTCTCGACATAGACCGCCTGACCGTCCTGATCGCCATGCGGGCCGTCCCCGTCCGAGGCGATGAAATCACCCCAACTGCTTTCCTCGTCCACGGCGATAAGGTTGCCCGCCTCGACCGGCCCCTGCGCCGCAGCCGCCGTCAGTTCTGCGTTCGGCGCGGCGGCGCTGCGCTGCGCCTGAAACAGGGCGAAATCCTCTCGGCTGGAGGGCAGCACCAGATCGACGCGCTGTTCGGCGGCCAGCAGGTCCTCGGTCAGGAGGGCAAAGCGGTCCGACGCCGGGACCCCGAACCGGTCGGGCAGGAACCCCTCGGGGCCGGGCACGGCCTTGAGCGCGGGGGCATCGCGGTCGGCAAGGCGCAGGATCATCGGGTCGGTCTGAAGATCGACGGATTGCACCGGTGGCGCGCGCGAAGGGGCCTCGTCCGGGGCGACCTCGGTCTGGACCATGACGAAATCGTCGAGCCCCGCGTCCTGCTGCCCCCCGGAGCCGCGCAAGGCGGCCCAGCCCAGCCCGACGGCCATCAGCCCGCCCACGACGAGGATCGCACCTGCGATGGTCCGCACCAACCGCTTCTTGCGCTGGCGCTGACGGGCCCGCAGACCGCTGGACCGAAAGGCCGGATCAACCTCGATTGGCATCTGCGTCGCCTGTCCGGTTCGTCGCAGTCATGTTCAGAAATTTCCGACCATGGCCCCCCCGGTCGCAATACCACCACTGCGCGGAGTGGGCGTAGGGGTCGGCGCCGCTCTGGGTGTCGGGGCTGGTGCAGGGGCGGGCTGGGTGCGACGCACCGGCGCCGCTGCCGATCTTGACGGCTGTCGGTTGACCGCTGGGCGCGGGGCGGCCACCGGGGTCGGACATTCCACCGTGTCGTTGCGCACGATGTCGCGGAACAGGGCGATCGTCGCATCCAGAACCGAGGGCGCATCCTGCCCGAGTTCCGTGTAATACTCACGAACCGAGCGTTGCGAACCCGGGCCCCAATCGCCGTCGATGCTCATGCGATAGCAGTTCATCGCCTTCAACTCGCGCTGCAAGGCGACCTTCAGCGCCTCCTCAGGTGGGTCGAAGGCCCCGCTGTCCAGCAGGCTGACGAAAAGCTCGCGGTTCTGGTCGCGCAGCGCCTTTCGCGCGGCGAGGTTGTCATAGGCGATGTTGATCGGGTCGCCATCCGCGTCGGCCGGGGCGCTTTCGGGTTCGGGGGCATAGGCGACCTCGGTCACGCCGCCGATCAACCCGACGATGATCGACGGTGCGGGCAGGTCTTGTGACAGCGGCAGGGCGGCCAGCTGGCTTTGCGGCGGGGCGGCAAAGACGACGAAATCCTCGGCGCGGGAAGGGGTCGGGCTCGGCGCGGGACGGGCAAAGCCCGCCGGGACAAGCTGTTCGTCCTGCGCGGCGGTATCGATGATCGGCACCAGCGATACGATGTCATCGGCCACCCGCGCCACCGGGTCTGGCTCGATGATGATCCAGTCCTCCTGCACGCGGCCGGGCAGTTCGAACAGGTCGCGGGCCGTGCCACCCTGCCAGATCCCGGCCATCAGCGTCGACAGCCCGCCCGACAGGTCGGGCCGCGCGGCCAGCCGCTGCATCCGGTCCGACAGGCGCATCCCGTCGGCGGGACAGGCGCGGCCGGGTCCGGCACTGGCAAGCACCTGCAACGCCATGCCGCGCGGCACCTGCGGTGTCGCAAAACCGTTGGCGCCCGGACCCGTGCAGTTCTCGACCAGCAGCGCGACGCGCCGGGTATCCCCGATGGACAGGGCCGCCAGCACGTCGCTGAACCGCAGGTCATCGCCCCCGTCAAAGCGCATCCCGTCGCCGTTCAGCGCCCCGGCATAATAGATCAGCGCATTCTCGACCCGCCCAAGCGCGGCAATCGCGCGCTCCACCTCGGGGCGGGTGCCGTCGCGCAGCGTCAGGATGCCGTCGAGACCACCGCGATCCAGCATCTGCGTCGCGTGGAACGCATCCCCGAATCCCGTGCCGCCCGACTGGCCGATCACCAGCGCATGCCATCGGTCCTGCGCGGCCGCCGGCACCGGCAGAATGCCGGACATGGTCATCAAGAGCAGGGCAACGAGCAGGTGTTTCATGGCAAGAGCGTATGAACTTCGACAAACCGACAGGTCGAGTATAGCCGCTTCGGCTCAAATAACGAGTCCCTTCCTGCCGCACCCCTACCGTAAAACGTGTGTCAAGGCGGGTTGATGAACAAGGTCCACCGTTCGCTGCGCAGCGTGTCGACTTCGTGGAAGCGGGCCTCGATATAGCCGCGCAGCAGGCAATCGGTCTCGCCACGGATGTCGAAGCGGTCCGGCGCCACGCACATCGGGGTCGCACCGCTGAGGATCACCTTGCCAAAGACGTCTTGCGCAAAGACGTAGACATAGCGCGCGTCGAGCGCCTCCTTGATGACGTTGGAGCATTGGTTCGGACCCACCGTCCACCAGCCCGAACTGACAAATCCGTCATACTGGTAGCGCCCGATCGCAAGGTTCAGCACGTCGAGCGTGCGGTTGCAGACCGAGAACTGCGCCGCCGCCGCACCGGGCCAAGCCAGCAAAAGCACAAGGCCCAGCACCGGGATTCGTCGGCACATCGCCGAATGAAACCGTAAACAAAGGGTAAACAAGTGGTATTGGGGTGCCATATCGGCCACAATTTGCCTAACGAAGCGGGTCGGCCTCAATTTCGACACATTCTTCACCGGTTTTACTGTACCATGCAACCTATGTTCAAAATGTTCGCAACTTCGTTTGGTCTCATCGCTCTTTCCGCAATTGCCGGTGTCGCCCTGTTTTCCAGCCATGAGGCGCTTGCCTCGGGCAATCGTCTGTCGGATGTTCTGGCGCAGGACTCCGGCAAGGCCCGGTTGGCCTCTGCCGCACCCGGCCTGACCTACACGACACCGGAAACCGCGCAGGTTCTGCGTCAGCCCACCCTGTCGACCCAAGGCCTGCCGGCCTCGCCGCTCGCGCCGCGACAGGCGTTGCGACCGGTGGCGCGGCCCGGTGGCTGGGCCGTCCTTCAGGATGGCGCAACGGCCGCCCCGGTCGACATCGTGTCGTCCAATGCCCAGCCGGTCTATCGCGTCTACACCCCCGCGCCGCAGCCACGGACGCCGAAACCCGTCGCCACGTCAAAGCGTTACCGCGCCGTTCAGGACGCGGCGCCCCGGCGTCCCGGCGGGTATTTCAGACCCGAATACATGATCGGTGTCTTTCAATAGATCAGGCCCGTCCATTTGCCCCGAAGCCCGCGCACGACGCGGGCTTTTTTTATTGACAGCGCAATGCTGATGCCTGCCTATATTGTAAATAGCGATATTGGAATAACAGTATTTGGGGACGACATGTCAGGTAAAAGGGTTATTCAGGCTATTGCCGCGGCCAGCCTGCTGCTTGGGTTCGGGTGGCACGGCGCTGCCGCGCAGACCGGGACGGAACAGGCCTTCACCCTCGAACTGAACGCCGCGACAGAGGCCAATGTCGGCAGTTGCCGCCTGACCTACGTGGCCGAGAACGACTCCGACATCCCGCTGGAACGCACGGAATACGAGGTCGCGATCTTCGACGACAAGGGCGTCGTGTCACGCATCCTCGTGCTGAAATTCGGGGCGTTGGTCGAAGGCAAGACCAAGATCCTGCAATTCGACCTGTCCGGCACATCCTGTGACTCGATTTCGCGCATCGTCGTCAACGATTCAGCGGCCTGCCTGACCCGCGATGGCGGCGAGTCCGATTTCTGCATGTCCGGGATCAAACCCAGTTCGCGGACCCCGATCGACTTCGGTATCTGAGTTTTCGTCACACGGGCCCCGGCCACGCAATCCCAGTAGAGGTACTGTATGGACTTCTTTCAGCCGGACGCGTTCGACCTGCCGACGCTGATCGTCTTTGGCGCGCTGGCGATCCTGTCGGTGCTGGCCATCACGGTCGCGCTGTTCAAATGGGTCCAGTTCATCCGCCTCGGCGTCGGACGCCGCCGCAAGGCCGAGCAGATCCTCGACAGCTGGCTGTCGGGCCGCGCCGAAGAGGCGGTGCGCCTCGCCTCGCAACGCAAATCCGTGCTGGCGCGCATCCTTCAGGCGGTGTTTTCCGGCGTGCAGGCCAAGCCCAACGACACCACCTATGCCGAGGAACTCGGACGTCAGACCGCGATCATCGAGCTGGCCACCATGACGGAACGGATGCGCGTGCTGGAAATGATCGTGCAATCGGCGCCGATGCTGGGCCTTCTGGGCACGGTGATCGGAATGATCGACGCCTTCTCGGCGCTGTCCATGGCCGAGGGCGCGGTCGATCCGACCATGCTGGCGGGTGGCATCTGGGTGGCGCTGTCCACCACCGCCGTGGGGCTGGCCATCGCGCTGGTGACCTTCTTCATCGCCAACTGGTTCGAGGCCAAGATCGACCGCGAGCGCAACCTGATCGAAACCGTCATCTCGGCTGCGATCCACGGTCGTCTGGACCCGTCCGCCGGCCTGCGCTGAGCGGAGCGCGGCCATGGCGACCTCGCGCATCCTTCTGCCCGAACGGCCCCGGCGCTACCGCTTTGCGATGACGCCGCTGGCGGATGCGATGTTCCAGCTGCTGATCTTCTTCATGCTGTCCTCCAGCCTGACGCCCTATTCGATGATCACCCTGCAAACCGCCGAGGCCCCGCCCGAGCCGGGCAATGCAGGTGCCCCCGCCCCGGCTGCCCCCGCGCCGGACACCGGCGAGACGGCGATCTGGGCGCTGGAAAACGGGCGCGTGCTGGTGGGTGGCCAAAGCTTCGATTTCGACGCGCTGGACGGGCTGGCGGCGGCACTCGGCGCGTCCGGTGTTCCACAGGACGTGCTGCTGCTGGTGCGCGACAGCGCGCAGGTGCAGGATGTGACCACCGTTCTGGAACGGCTGCGCGCCGCCAATGTCGGCGCGGTGCGCGTCGCGCAGGGGGCGTACTGACATGGCCCGCCGCGCGCTCTTGCCCCCCCGGCCCACGCGGCAACCGCCCGACACGTCGCTTGCCATCGTCAATATCGTGCTGTTGCTGATCTTCTTCTTTCTCGCCACCGGCTCGATGACGGCGACGCCGCAACATACGCTGGCCCTGTCGCAGACCGCCGACCTGCCGATCGAACAATTGCCCAAGCCGATCCTGATCGTCGAGGAAGGCGATGTGATCAGCATCGATGGCGAACCGGTGGCACCGGAATTGCTTGGCAGCGCGGTTCAGGATATGACGGTCTTGCACGTTCTGAGTGATCGCGAAGCGCGGGCCGGGATCCTGTTGGACCTGTTGGCCAGACCCGAGCTGAGCACGCTGGAGGTGCGGCTTGTCACCATCCACCGGAGCGGCGAGGAATGAACTTTCTGCCCTATAGCGGATCCGGAACCTTTGGCTGGATCGCCGCCGGAACGGTTTCCGCCGTGGTGCACGGCGCGGTCGTGTTCGGCGTGCTGACCGGCGCGCGGGATTGGTACGCGCCGCCCGACGCCATGGACCGGCCCCGCGCCGAATACCAGATCACGCTCGAACGGCTGGAAACCGACACGCTGGCCGGGCTGGTCGAACGGCTGGGCATCGCGGGCGGTGCCGAGCAGCCCGATACGCTCGACCCCGCCCCCGAGGAGGAATTCGACGAATTGGCCGCGCTTGCCGCCGAGGACGCGCCGCCCTTGCCCGAACCGGACCTGCCAGAGCCCGCCCCGACCGAGGAACTGACCCCCGAGGCGCCGGAGCCTGCCGAACCGGAACCCGTGGAACCCGACGCGCCAGAGCAGCCCGCGCCGGCGGACCTGCCCGTCGAGGACCCTGAACCGACCCTGCCCGAACCGGTCGAGGCCGCCCAGCCCGAGCTGCCGGAAACCGAACTACCCCAAGCCGCCGCGCCCGACCCGATCGAGGCGGCGCCCGTCGAGCAGCCCGCCCCGGCCCCGCTTGCCGAAGACGCGGTGGCCGCGCAGGTCGCCGAACAGGCCCCGGTCGTGCAGGACCAACCGCTGGATCTGACCCGGACAGAGCCGCTGGCCCCGGTTGTCGCCCCGCCGGTCGAGGCTGCTTCGCCGATCCTGCCCGATGCCTCTGCCGAGGCGGGCCCCGGCGCGGCGATCTCTGCCTTGCCCCCGGACGATGGCGCCATCCCGATCCTGCCCGACACGTTCGAGACGGTCGCGCCGGTCATTTCCGCCGTGCCGACCGCGCCGGGGCTGGACCCGCTGCCCGAGCAACCCGTCGAATCCGCCGCCATCATCGCCCCCGTCGCGCCAGAGCCAGAACCGGTCTCGCCGGGCGCCGACCTTGCGGCCCTGCCTGTCGCGCCCGAACCCTCCGCGCCCGAACCGGTCGCGCCGGATGCGTCCGAGCCGCTCGCCATCGCGCCCGAGAGCCCTGCCCCACTGGCCGTCGCACCCGAGGCGCCCGAGCCGCTGGAAATCCAGCCCGAGGCGCTGACCGGGCAATCGCCCCGACCGGCCCCGCCGCCGCCTTCGGCGCAGGACCTCGCGCTTGGCGACCTGATCCAGCGGATCCGGGCCGCCGCCGACAATCCCTGCCTTCTGGCCCTGCCCCGCCGCGCCGGGAATGACGGCGCGGCACTGGCGCTGGTCGCGCCGGATGATGCGGCGATGCAGAACTTCTCGGACGAGGTCCTGACCGGCGAGGATGCCGCGATCCCGCAGACCCGCACGCTGGTCGATCCGCGCCAATGCGCGGCCCTGACCTTTGTCCGGCAAAACCGCGACTACCCGGCGACCCGCATCGGGTTGCGGCTGGATACTGAGGTGATCCCAACCGGCGGGCGCCTGTCCGGCGTGATGCGCGGCACGGCGGGGCGCGATGTCGCCCTTCTGCTGATCGACAACAACGGCGTGATGCAAAGCCTCAACCGTTTTCTGTCCTTCTCGGGGAACTTCGCCCGGTTCGACGTGCCGATGACCCGCGTCGGACAGCAGCGCGACACGGCGCAGCTGTTGCTGGCCATCGCCTCGCCCACCTCGCTCGACCCGCTTCGCGAGCGGTCCGGGCAACTGGCCGAAACCGCGCTGAGCGACCTGCCGCCCGCGATCGCATCGCAGGCGGCGCTGGCCATCGTGACCTTCGTGGTGGAGTGACGCGTCAGTTGTCCGAGGCGGCGGGCGGTTCGTGGGTAAGCAGCACCCAAGACAGGGCCGCACTGGCCGCGCCGTCGCGCTTCTCTATCTCGTCCAGCACCAGCGGCAGCAGCGCCGCCGCCTGATCGCCGTTGCGCGCGGTGGCCGCTGCGGCCAGCGGCGTGTCGCTTTCGACCGCAAGCACCAGTTGCGGGGCCTCGTCCACATCGGCGCTGAGGTTCAGGCCAAAGGTCACGTTGCGCTGGTCGCCCACCGGCTGCGACATCCGGTCGGTCAGGTTGTAGATCCCGCCCTTGGGGCTGATCAGGATCAGCCAGACCGCCTGCCCCAAGGGCACCGTCAGTTGCGCCGTCACAGGCGCGCGACTGGCCACCCTATCGGGCGTCACGAACATCTCGACACCCGAGCGGCCCCGGCCCTGCAAGGCGCGGGCAAAGTCCAGCGCCGGGCATTGCGCCTCTTCGATCTCGCGTTGCAGAATATCCGCGCCCGACCCGAACTGCTCGGCATAGGCCTGCCGCACCGCGTCAAAGCGCGCATCATCGGCGGCAATCCCTTCCAGCATCCCGGCATTCTCGCCGCCGGTCACGCGCGAGACATAGCCGCACGTGCCGGTATCGAAGGCGGCAAGGAACCCCTCGCGCGTGGCGGTGACCGGCTCGGGGATCCCCCCGGCCGAGGCCTGCACCCCGGGTGGGCTGACCGCAGGGCCCGCAGGCGTGCCGATCAGTCCCTCTTGCCATGCGAACCACCCGGCACCGCCAAGGATCGCGACAAAGACCAGCCCCATGATCAGCAGCAGGCGTCCGCCAGTCCTGTCCTGCTCCTCCGGTTCCTCGGGGGGCAGGGTGTGGGTCATGGTGCGCTGCTGGGTCTGCGTGCGCTCAAGCGGCATCGCGCCGGTGTTCAGGGTGCCGCCGGGCAGTTGCAATCCGTGCGGCACGGTGACCGGCGCATTGAGCGAGCCGGTCATCGCCCCCGTGCCGGTTCCCGTCACCGGCTCGGGCAAAGGCGGCTGCCAGCCATCGAGGTATTGCGGCGGGATTTCCGCCGGGTTGTCGACGAGGTACTGCACCTCGGCCATGGAACTGGGGCGCGCCGCCGGGTCCGGTTCCAGCATCCACGACAGCAGCGGGCGCAATTCCTGCGGCACCTCGTAGAGGTCGGGGATGCTTTGCCGCGACTGCACCGCCTCGGCGATGGACGAGCCCATGTCCAGCGGTCGCCCGATCACCGCCGCGCAGGTCAGCAGCGCCAAGCCGTAGATGTCGGTCGCGGGGCCGATATGGCCGCCGTAATGGCCCAGCTGTTCGGGGGCCACGTATTTGAACTTGCCCGCGAACCGGCCATGCATCGTGCCTTCGGTCACCATGGTCGACTTGGCGATGCCAAAGTCGATCAAGCGCGCCTCGGCCACCGCGCGATGCGGCAGCATGACATTGTCAGGCGACAGGTCGCGGTGGATCACCTTCTTGGCGTGGGCCTTGGACAGACCGCCCGCCAGACGCCGCAGCAGGGTCTGCGTTTCCGCAAGGCTCAAAGCGCCTTCTTCGGCCACGTGATCCTTCAGCGGGACGCCGTCGATGAACTCCATCACCAAGAAATAGCGGTTCAGCGCCGGGTCGTGGACGTAGTTGTAGTAACGCACGATGGTGTCATCGACCAACTGGCGCAGCGTCTTGGCCTCGCGCTTGAACAGCAGGCCCGCCTCGGCATCCTCGGCCTTTTCCGGCAGGATCGCCTTGATCGCCACCGGATCGCCGGTGCCGATCTCGATGCCGCGATAGACCTCGCCCATGCCACCGGCCTTGAGCACTTCTTCGATGCGGTAGTTGTTGTTGATCAGCGTGCCGATCGGCAGCTTGCCGCCATGCGCCGGGCCCAGCATCGACTGCCCGGGCCAGCCCGTCGGCAGGGCCGAGTCGGACACCGACGGATCCTGCACAGGCTGCTGCGGCGGCGCGTATTGCGGCGGCAAAGGCGCCATCCGCGTGCGGTCGTCGTCGTCCGGATCGTCGTTCTGGCCAGTCATGCAGTCTCACCGTCGGATGCGTCAGGGGCGCGGTCTGCGGCCTCGGCCTCCAGCAGCGCTTGGGTTTCTTCGTCTTCGACCGGCGGCGGTGGCAGGCAGCGCATGGCGATCACCGTGACATTGTCTCGCGCGCCGCGCTCCAGCGTCAAGTCGACCATCGCCTTGCAAGCTTCCTTGGGCGGGAGTGCGCCCGCAATCTCGGCAATATCGGCATCCGAGAGGTGCTCGGTCAGCCCGTCCGAACACAGGATGAAGGTGTCGTCGATCTCGGCGGTCCCGGTCACGATATCGCAATGCGGCACCGGCGTCACGCCGATGGCGCGGGTGATGACGTTGCGGCGCGGCCAGTTCACCGCCTCTTCGGGGGTGATCGCCCCATTATCCAGCAATTCCTGCATTTCCGTATGGTCGCGGGTCTGCTGGACCAGCACACCGCCCCGCAGCAGGTAGACACGGCTGTCACCGGACCAGATGCAGGAATAGCGGTTGCCATGCACCAACAGCGCCACCAGCGTCGCGCCGATGGTGCCGCGCTGCAATTCCGCCGCATGGTCGAGGATGCGCTCATTGGCACGGGTCAGTCGCTCCATGAAGCGCGCCTGCAGATCCTCGCCCGAGGCCGCAACGCCGACCGACATCAGTTCACGGACGATGGCTTGGCTGGCATAGTCGCCCGCCGCATGGCCACCCATGCCGTCAGCCACCACCCACAACCCGAAATCCTCGCGGGTCATGAAGGAATCCTCGTTCACCGTGCGCCGGCAACCGACATCCGAGACCTGCCCGGTCTCGAAGGTGAAATACTCGTTATTCGCCAACTGCGCCTCCCGTTTTTCTTGTTCCGCCCAGCAGCCAGCCAAGCGCGCGCGGGTCCGGCAGCCCATCGCATCCCAACCACACCGCCGTGCGATAGCTGTCCCCCGGCGACCACCAGTAGGACCGCCCCAGCGCCGCCCGCGCCGGATCTGCCTGCGCCGCCTGACGCAACAGGGTCGACAGGTCGCCATCGGTCTGATGCGCCCAGATCGTCTTGCCCTGCAGGCGCTCCGCGTCGGTCTCGGGCGGCAGATCGATCTCCAGCCCTTCGAGCAGGGCCGCCCCGCCGCCCGTGGCGGCCCGGGTGTTCGCCAGATGGGTTTCCAGCGCCTCCCACGGGGTCTGATCCACCGCACCGCCATAGCCGGGAAAATCCACCCGCGCGCCCTGAACCACCAGCAGCAGCGGGTATTCGCGCCCCACCTTGTCGTGCCATGGCCGGTAGATGCCCAGCACCGACTGTCCAAATACCTCGCGCCCGATCCAGAAGCGCAGCACCTGCCCGTGGCGCCAGAACTCGGCCCAGTCCTTTTGCAACTCGGCGCGCAGCGCGGTCAGGCTGCGGTCGATCCATGCGGTCAGCGCGGTCTCGACCTCGTACAGCACCCGCGCCGACAGGAAATCGCCGAAGGCCGGGTGCTTGCCCATCAGGCCAACCCGGATGTCTCCGGCCCCACCGGTCATTCAAGCGCCGTGGGGCAGTTGAAATCCAGCAGTTCCGGCATCAGGAACGGCACCGTCGCGCCGTCGAAGATGAAGCGATAGCTGATCGACCGCCCGCCCACGCCGTAGGTGACATCGACCGTGCTGCCCTTGATCCGGGGCTTGCCGCTGCGCAAGAAGCTGACGATGTCCCAGCGCCCCTCGGCGATGGAATAGGTGTTCTGACGCCCCAACTCCGCCGGGATCAGGTCGATCGACACGCCCGAGGCGCTGCCCGGCCAGACCGCGCCCGCGGGCGTGCTGTCCGGCTGGGTCGAGATCGGCGGGCTGCTGCCATGCACGGTCAGCGTCGCAAAGGCCACGGTCGGGGACGAGGTCAGATGCTTGACCGTCATGTTGACCTGCGGCTCTGCCCCGCCATTGGCAAAGAACGCCCGCTGGATTTTCTGTGCGCGGTCGAATTCGCGCAGCGTCGTGGGCGACAGGCGCTGGCCGATATTGCTGTCCGGGTCGGGCTGCAAACCCGAGGCGGTCGGCACCACGTGGCCGCGCAGATGTGTCGAATAGAACTGGTCCATCCGGCCACCGGGGCCGAAGAACTGCCCGAACAGCGACGGCGAGATATGCCGCGACGACCGGCTGAACGGGAACAGGGGCTTGACCTCGGTGCGGCAGAACACGGCGATTTCGTCATTCAGCGCGGCGTTCAGATCGGCCATGGTCGCGTCTTCGGCGGCGGCGCGGAATTCCTTTTCGAGCCCGGTCAGCATCCGCCCGATCACGTCGGGCATGGCCGAGTTGTTGCGGGTCAGCGCGGTCAGCGTCTGGTTCAGCATGGTCTCGTCGGCGGGGGTGCTGACATGGAAGGCGTTGGTGCGGTTTTCCTGCACCGCCGCCAATTGCTGAAGCACGAGGTCGATGGGGCGACTGCCCTGCGCGCCCTGAAGGATCATGTGCCAGCGGGCAAAATCCGAGGTCAGCCGCTCGGCGCGACGGCGGTCGATATCCTCGGCCAGCCCACCGGCGCCCGCGCGGCTCTGGTTCTTGGACCGGCTGCGCAGGCTGTCCATGAACACCCGCCCAAAGACGCCCTGCCGCGAATAGATGCGGCCAAAGACGGCATTGCCCATATCGCCGGACAGGTCGCCGGTGGCCACCATCGTCGCCGCATCCTCGGCGGAAATCCCCGCGATCTCATCATAGATGCGGGTCATGCGGGTTTCCTCGTCCACCGCCTCGGCCAGCTCCAGCAGCGGCGAGGCCACCGGCGACGAGGCCAGCCCCAACAGACGGTATTCCGGCGGATCGACCGACATCGGCGCCAGCCGCATCTTGTCAAACACCTTGTCCCAAGCCTGCTTGAACTCGGACCGGTATTTGCGGAACAGGTCGTTTTCGAGATTGGCCAACTGCTGGTCATAGCCGACACGGTCGCCGCTTTCGCCCAGCACCCAGCTGTCCTCGCGCAGCTCGGTTTCGGCCACCGCCATCTGGTCGACGAAAAAGCCCCAATAGCCTTCGAACGTATACATGCCCGGCACGCCCAGATCCTCCAGCGGGGTGCCGTCGATGGTCTGGAACACCTGCATGACCGAACCGGACACCCGTTCCACGAGGTTGAAATCGGGCACGCCGGACAGCGCGGATTTCTCCTTGATCGCGGCATAGGCCTGATCGGCGAGCGGCAGGTTTACGATGGATTCCCGCGCCCGCAGCTTGATGTTCTCATCGGTGGCAATGCGCGGGGTCTGGTCGCCGTCCAGTTCCAGCATCGCGGCCAGATGCGCGTTCAGTTCGTCGCGGTCGGTGGCGCGGGTCGCACCGGGGACCTGCCGCAGCCAGACATCCTCGAAATAGGTCTTGATGGCCTCGTCGCCATCGCCTTTCCCCTCACCCGCGAGCAGCATGTAGACCTTGAGCGCGCGATAGGTGCCTTCGGTATCCTCATCGACGATCAGCTGGGGGATCTCGTTTTCCAGATGCAGCATCATGCGCGGCCGCAGCATCCGTTCCAGCGCATCCGAATAAGCCTGAAGCGCCGCCGTCCGCAAGGCCGCCTGCCGCGACAGGCCCAGCCGTTCCCAAAAGCCCGGTTCGCGGTCGTCGCCAAAACCGCCGGGCATGGTGCGCAGGTTCTGCAAATGCACCAGCGTCGGCGATGGGTCCGGGTCCGAGATGACCGAGGCGTTCAGCTCGTTGCGGGCAGCGTCGATATACTGTGCCGCATGGGCGTCCGCCTCGCGCACGAGGCTGGCATTCTGCCAGAACGAATAGCCAAACGCGCCCATGGCGCCCAGCGTACAGACCGCGATCACCGTCATCGCCAGCGTGCGCAGCACGGTCATCCGCCGCACCGCGCCACGGTCGTAGTTCACCCAGTCCTTCTCGGCGAAGATCACCTGCGTGAGTAGGTTGCGCAGGAAAAAGCTCTTGCCCTTGCCGGACATGAAGGCGGGCTGGAATTCGGCGTGATCGGCCGGATCGCTGGCCATCATGCCCAGCACTTGGTCGATCGGCGTGCCCTCTTGCGTGCCCGAGCAGAAATAGAAGCCCCGAAGGATCGCGTTCGAGGCATAGCGCGTCGGCTCGAACACCCGGCGCAGGAACTCGCTGAGATTGCTGCGCAGCATCGCCATCTGGCCCGGCAGGCCGAAAATGGCGATCCGCGCGATCCCGTCGGGTTCCTCGCTCATGCGGTCGACCACCTCGTCCGAGAGGCGGCTCAACAGCGCGTCGAATTCCTCGGGCACGCGTTCATGCGTGGCCTCGCGTCGGTCGCGGGTCTGGAAGGTCACGCCCCAGACGCCGTTGCGCCGGTTCTGGCTGAAGGACGAGAAATACTCGCGGAAGCCGGAAATCAGGTCGGCCTTGGTGAACAGCACGTAGACCGGGAAGTCGATGCGCAGCACCTCGTGGATCTCGGCCAGACGCTCGCGCACGATGGCGGCATGGGCGGCGATATGCTCGGGCGTGCCGCGCATCATGTCCTCGACCGAAAAGGCGAGGATCACACCGTTGATCGGCTGGTCGGGGCGGCCCTTCTTGAGCAGGTTCAGGAAGGCGGTCCAGCTGTTGCGGTCGGCCTCGGCATTGCTGTCCTGCGTGGTATAGCGCCCGGCGGTGTCGATCAGCACCGCGTCCTCGGCGAACCACCAATCGCAATTGCGCGTCCCGCCAAAGCCCTGCGCCTGATCGGGGATCGCGTCCTGCCCCGGAAACTCGATCCCGGAATAGCGCAGCGCCGTCGTCTTGCCCGCGCCGGGCGGGCCGATGATGACGTACCATGGCAGGTCGTAGAGATAGTTCTTGCCGCCGGACTTCTTCAGCTTGTCCAGCGCTTTGGACATGCGCTCTGCCAGCACGTCGCCGTCCCCGGCGGGCTTGTCCATCAGGCTGTCTTCGAGCGCCTGCGCACGCTTGCGGCGACGGCGCCAGCGCAGGCCATAGACCAGCGCGATGATCGACAGGATGCCGACGATCAGCCCGCCACGCAGCCACGGGCTGAACAGCGCCTCGACCCCCGTCATCGGGAAGCCGAACCAGATCGCGAGGAAAATCCCCAGCACCCCCAGCACGATCAGCGGGATGCGCACCCATTTCGACCGGAACATCTTGCCCAGAAGTCGGAACGGGAGAGAGCGAAACAGGTACATCTCAGTCCTCTCGCGGGATCATGATCTCGACCCGTCGGTTGCGGGCCTGACCTTCCTTGGTGCCGTTATCGGCAATCGGATCGACCGCGCCCTTGCCCTCGGCGGCGATGCGGTCGGGATCGGCCAGCACCGTCTTGAGGATCTCGGCCACGGTGGTGGCGCGGGCCTCGGACAGATCCTGGTTGGTCTTGTAGCGCCCGCGCCCGGACGGCTTTACGCTGTCCGTATGGCCGACCACGCGCACCGGGCCGAATTCGTCATCGAGAGCCGCACCGATGGTCGCCGCCAATTGCTGGAAATCGCTGCGCAACTCGGCGCTGCCGGGGGCAAATTGCAGGTAGTCGCCGACCCGGACAAAGATCCACTCGTTCTTGACATCCACCTCGACCTCGCCGGACTCGATCGGCGCGGCCAGCGCAGTGCGCAGGCGGTCCAGTTGGCTGGTCTTGGGGGGCTCGGGCTTGCGCACCACCGGCTCGGTGCGTTCGATCGCCACCGGCCTGAGATCGAAATGCATCGCCGCGATGCCCTGTTCGGTCAGGTCGCTCTGCCGCGCCAGCAGGGTCGAGAGTGTCGCGAACAGCGCCACGACCATCAGCGCGCCAACACCCGCGATGGCCCAGATCGGCGGCCCGCCCCGCCGGGTCTTGCCGCGCAGCACCACCGGCAACCACCGGACCGAGATATCCTCGTCCGCGCGCGGCTGCACCCGGCGCAGCGTGTCATAGATCGCCGCGCGGATGCGCGCGAGATCGGCGGTGCCGTTGGGCATGGCGCGGTACTGCCCCTCGAAACCCAGCGACAGGCAGGTCAGCATCAGTTCCAGCAGGTGGAATTTCTGCCCCGGCGCCTTCATGGCGGCATCCATGCGCTGGAAGAAACCGACGCCGGAATTGCGCTCGCCAAAGAATTGCGCGCCCATGGAATATTCCAGCCACATGCCGCGATCCGCGCCGGGCAGGTTCTGGACGATGTCATCGGCGGTGGCCGACAGCGCGTATTTGGCGTCGCGCACATCGTCCGGCGGTACGCCCTTTTGCAGCGCGTTGCGCTCGAACAGGTCGATCTCGCGCGCGACATGTTCCAGCAGCGGCGCGGATTGCATTTCCACCAGTCCGGTGCGCAAGCGGCCCAACAGGATCAGCAGGTTCGCCGCCGAAGCCAGCAGCGGGTTGGTCGAGCCGCCCTCCCCCAGCCCCGAGGCGCGCAAAGCATCGGCCAGCGGGATCTTGCGGTGCTGGCGCGGGGCGGTCTGTTCTTCCTGATGGCGGATTTCCGGGAACATCTGCTCCGAGGCGGAGCGCTGTCCGGTATCGGGCCGATAGGACTGGCCGGGATAGGGGGTGGGCTGCGGCGGCGGAGTGGGCGCAGGTCCCGGTTGCGGCGGCGGGGTCGGATGCGGCGGCAAAGACCCGCCCAGCCACGTGTCGTCCTGCTCCTGCGGGGGCGGCCCCCAATTGGTGGTTTGATGCGGCGGTTGCTGGATCGGCGACCGGGGCGGCGGCGTGGGCGCAACGCGCGGCGGCTCGGGGTTGACCGGCGGGCGGTATTGCGGCTGGGGCGGTTGCGGAGGCGGAGTATATTGCGGCGGTTGGGATTGTGGCGGCGGTGCCGCCGGGCGCGGCGCCTGCTGTTGCGGGTTCTGCGCCGGGGGCAGCGGCGTGCCAAACACCGTCCTGTCGCCATCATCCTGCGGCGGAGGAGACGCCGGAGGCCGGGGCTGCGCCTGTGGACGCGGCGGGACGGGCAAGGGCTGCCCGAAGACCGTCTTGTCGTCGTCGTCCTCGGCCATCACGCGTTCTCCGGTATGGCCCAAAGCTCAAGCTTCAGATCCGGCCAGTTCCCGGCAAAGTGCATGCCGATCGCCGGCGCCGTGGAAAACTCGCGCCACAGGTCCGAGCTTTTGTCCATCAGGAAGTAGACATTGCTCGAAATCACCCGCAACTGGCGCGGCGGGTTGGGCAGATGGACCAGCGACACGCCGGGCAGGTTGGCGTTGATGATCTGGCGCATCCGCGTGCTGGGCCCAGCCTTGCAGAGCAGAGGGAATTGTTGCTGCACCTGCGTCAGCGGCAGGCCCGAACTGACCTCGACCACGAAGGTCGCATTGGCGAACAGGTTGCGGTCGTTGACGGTGGCAAGATAGGAATTGGCGCGCTTTTCCTCCAGCGGGATGCGGATCGCGCGACCCACCTCCAGCGACAGAAGCGACTGGATGTCATAGACGATGGGCGTGAAGCTGTCCTTGGGCGCGTCGTGGCGATAGCCGCCGTAATCCTTGGCCCGCCGGTCGCCCTGATCGAAGGTGGTCAGTTCCCCGGCAAGGCTCACCAGCTTTTCATACAGCCGTTCGGGATGCACCGCCCCCTGCCCCTTCAGGTGGCGCAGGATCGGCAATTCGCGGTTCAGCACCATCAGCATCAGGTAATCGGTCGCCTGCATCCCACCGCCGGAAGACGGGTCCGAGGCATAGCGCGACAGCGTCGCCAGCTTGGCCTCCATCCAGCCGATGACCCGGCTGAGGTAGCCCTCGTAGCCCGGATGCACCGCCAGGATCAGCCCGGTCGGCGGTACGGTATCGTCCAGCTTGACCACGCCATCGCGCATCTCGGTGATGCGGCCCAGAAAGATGTTCTGATAGCCCGGGCGCGGCGTCTGGCGCAGGGCGATCTCCAGCCGCGGCGTGGCGATCTCGATCATCTGCTCGCTGCGCGCGGATGAGGCATTGTCCGCCACCGTTTCCGCCCCCAGCAGGTAGCGCGTGGCGGTGTCGGCGCTGGCGGCGGCCACGTCCTGCGCGTTGATCTCGATATCGGGCAGGGTCAGCCAGATGCCAAGGCCCGACGCCTCGTCCTCGGGGACGGCGACGGGGACCGGCAAGGGCGTGGCATTGGGGGCATCGAACGGCATGCCATCGGGCATGATCCCCACCACGGAGCGCAAGCCGATGCGCCCCTGCTGTGCCAGATCGCGGTCAAAGACCAGTTCCGCCACGCCCCAGGGATAGGGGGTGATCTGCGCCGTCCGCATGCGCAGCAGATGTTCCTGGTAGCGGTCGGCCTGCTGCAAATGATGGGGCTGCAGGAACAGACCTTCTTTCCAGGCAACTTTGCTGAACCATGACATGGTAAAAGCGGACCCTTGCTTGAAATCGGCCCCCGGCGCGGCTGCGGGGCGGAATAATCTTGAATTATTCGCAGTTTGGGTCCTGACCAAGGCGCGGTCAAGCGCCTTGGTCAGAAGTTTTCTTCAGAACTGCAACTGGAACTGGGCGGTCAGACCCCAGCTCTTGAGCGACTCGCCGAACCGCGAATCTGCGCGGATATTGGTCGACATCTGCCGCGCCGGCAGGGCCGAGCCGCCATCCAGCAACTTCTGGAAGTTCCAGCCGACGCTGAATTCGCCGAACGTGCCGAGGTTGGTCCCGCTGCTGACCAGCGGCGCGCCCACGGGCTGGCCCCCGACCAGGTTCTGGTAATACTCGGTCGTCACCTCGTCGGCGAAATCGCGATAGCCCGTCAGCGTGGCGTAGTAAGTCGAGATCGACCGCCCGTCCGCGCCCGGCTTCTGGGTGAACAAGGTGGTCGACAGGTAGCCGATCTTGGTCTCGATCTCGTCGATGACCAGAAGACCGTCATCGCCTGCGCCGGGATTGTTGTCGAACAGGATGTCATCCGTTTCGACCTTGGAATACGAGAAGCCAAGGCGCGGCTGAACGAAGATCAGCTTGTCCTGCATCAGGCGGTGGGTATAGCTCGCCTCCGCCGCGAAGGTATGCCCCCGGCTCTCATAGCTCTGGTCGGCGACACCCAGACCTTGGAAGCCACCCAACGGGTTGTTCTCGAGGTCGTAGGAGGTGTGCTCGTAGCGGTACTGGGTCGAGATCGCGAACTGGTTGCGCACCGCCGTCATGTAGAGCCCGCCAAAGGTCTGACGGAAATCCGTCTCGTTGAGGCTGGTGACGATGTTCGAGTTGATCTGGCCGGTCGTCGGGTCGAAGGCAAAGACCGGCTGTTCCATCTTGCCTTGGTTCAGGCCGAGCAGGCCGCCATAGCCGATGCTCCAGCCGTTGTAATAGCCGTTCGAGCACGCCCGGTCGAAGCCCAGCATCATGCCGGAATAGCTGGCATCCAACTCGCTGTCATAGACACCCAGCCCGGTCGTGGTCTGGCCCGAGGATTCCGCGCGCCCACCGGTCGCCCGGCCCCAGCCGCTGAAGCCACAGGGACGTTCCGCCGCGTCGGGACCGGCGTAGAAGCCGACCGCCGCCGCCGAGGGCCGGTTGATCACCGAGCCGATCAACGACTGGTTCAGCGCGATGCCCGAAGCCAGCCCGCCGATTGCGGGGTTGGCACCGCTGTTCAGCTGGATCTCGCCTGCGGCGGTGTTGTTCACCACCTCGTAGAGGACCGCGCCCGAAACCGGCAGACCGCTGCTGCTGAGGTCCAGACCGGCGCTGCTGCCGGTATAGGCGATCAGCGTCGGGTCGCTGCCAAGCTGGCTGAAGAACGAGCCGACATTGTTGAAGGCCAGCGTCGCAGTGCCGGTGACATCGCCATCGACGAAGATGAAGTCGGTCGAGTCCACCGCATCGCCATTCGGCGCCGCGATGCCCGACAGGTTGATGTCGTAGCGCAGGGTGCCGTTCAGCACGGTGTCGCCGTTGACGGTGATGACATCGCCGGTCCGGCCATCGGCCATGCTGAGGATGCCCTCGTTGGTCAGGCCATTGGCCCCGCCAGCGCCCACCGTCACGGAGCCATCCACCTCGAACGCGCCGAGGTTCACCAGCGCGGCGTTCAGCGTGGACCCGTCCTGCATGGCCAGCAGGCCATTGTTGGTCAGGGCGGTGCCGGTGACCGTGCTGCCCGAGGTGATCAGCGTGCCGCCGCCGCCAACGCTGGTCAGCGCGGTGACAGCCGGGCCGCCATTGTTCTCGAACAGGCCGAAGCTCAGGGTGTTGTCGATGATGAAGGTGCCGTCATTGACCACGTCGCCGGTGATGGCCGAGGGGCCATCGACGCCCACATCCGCCCCGGCTTGGTTCAGCAGGTTGCCATCCAGCGTGCCGGACAGGCCGAGAAAGCCCGAGTTGTCCACGTCACCCGTGACGAGCCCGGACAACAGCATCAGCCCGGCATTGCTGACATCGCCGTTCAGCGTGCCTTCGACATTGACGCCGCCACCGACGGCGTTGTCCAGCGGCATGTCCAGCGTGCCGTTTGCGCCGATGTTCAGCAGGGCGTTGGTCTGGTTCTGGAACACCGTGCTGCCAGAGCCGCGCAGCGTGCCTTCGACGATGCGGAACGTGGCCGCGTTGAAGACCGCGGCATCGTGATCCAGCCGCACGACAAAGCCCGACGCGCCGCCGGTCTCGCCGATCATGAACGCGCCCGAATTGTCGATGCTGTCGAGGCCAAAGAGCTGGTCGGCGACCAGCACCGAGCCACCGACGGCATTGGTGATCCCGCCGTCGAGGTTGCGCGTCAGCACGGCGATCGCCCCGGCTTGGTTGTCGAGATCGCCGGTGATGCGGCCATCCGAAACCAGCACCGACTGGTTCGCCACGTCACCGACGATCAGACCGGTCGCGCTGTTTGTCAGCGACCGGCCCGCGATGGTCACGTCGCCGAGGATCTCACCAGCGTTGGACGACAGGCCCGAGGTCACCAGCGTGCCGGTGATCGTGCCGCCCGACAGGTTGGCGAAGACACCGCCATTGACCAGCGCGCCGCCGTTCAGTTGCCCGGCATTCTGCACCATGCCGCCATTCTGGGTCAGCAGACCGGTGACGATCCCCTGCCCGCCATTGGTGACGTCGCCATTGCCGACCAGAACGGTGCCGGTCACCAGACCGTTGTTCAGGAAGGAGGCGTTGTTGTAGTTCTCCAGCGCCGCGATGGTGCCGTAGTTGCCGCCAAGCCCGTTGCCTTGGTTGGTCACGACCTGCGCCGTGGCGGTGTCGAAGATCGTCACCACGCCGCCTGCGGTGTTCAGGATGTCCCCGGCGCTGCCGCCGGTGATGTTCAGGATACCCCGGTTGGTCACATCCCCCAGCAGGCCCGAGCTCATCACGCCGCTGCCCGCGGCAATGGTCGTGGCAAGGCCAACATTGCCACGGTTGAACACGACGCCGCCGCCGCGCACGGTCAGGTTCCCGGCCAGCGCGCCGTCATTATAGAGCGTGCCCCCCGCGATCACGGTATCGCCGTTGACGATGCCTGCCGCGTTTTCGGCCAGCCCGTCGCTCCAGAGCGACGCGATCGTGCCATTGTTGCGCACGTAACCATGGCTGACCACGTCGAGCGCCGTGGCGTTGTTGGTCAGGCCACCGCCCAGCCCGACAAAGGCATCGGCCATGGCGCCGTTGTTCGACAGCATCCCACCCAAGATCGTCGCATCGCCGGTGAGGGTGCCAAAGTTCGAGGCCGTGGCGCCGTTCATGTAGAAGGTGCCGTTCACCGTGCCGACATTCGTGAAGGTGCCCGCCTGAAGGCGCACATCATTCACGTCACCGCCGTTGAAGCCCGACGCCCCGTTCTGCAGGATATCCCCCGCAGAGGCCCCCGCCGCGATCAGGTAGGTGCCCGCGCCGGTCGAGGTGATGTCCCCCGCCGTGCCGCCCGTCACCTGCAGGTCGCCCGCAACCAGCGCATCGGCCATGGAGTTGGTGCTCAGCAGCGACGCGCCCGCGGCGATCCGGCTCTGGCCGTTGATCGTGCCGATATTGGTGAACGTGCCCGCTTCGACGCGCACCGTGCCCACGGTCCCCGCATTCAGGCCAAGCGCCCCGTATTGCCGGATATCCCCGGCCATCGCGCCCGCCGCGATGCCAAAGACGCCCGCGCCCGTCGACAGGATGTCTCCGGCGCTGCCGCCGCTGACCAGCAACGTGCCCGCGACCAGCGCATCGGCCATCGTGCCAGAGCTGACCATCGACGCACCTGCGGCGATCGTGCTCTGGCCGAGGACGACGCCCCGGTTGGTCGCATCGCCCGCAATCACGCTCAGCGCGCCGGAGATCTGGCCGTCATTGACCAACGCGTTCGAGGTTAGGACCCCACCGCTGACGACACCGCCCGCGACGTTGCGCAAGGTGCCGGTGTTGACGACCGAGGCCAGCGTCCCAGCGTTCAGCGTGATGCCGTTGTTGAACACGGCCCCGGCGCTGCCGCCGGTATGGTTGTTGAACTCGCCGCCACCGGAGACGAGCACATCCGCCAGCGTCCCGCTATTGCCCAGCTCCTGTCCAAAGCGGATGGTGGTGTCGCCGATGACCATGCCGGTCGCGCCGTTCAGCGCCGAGCCGCCGTTCATCACGAAGGTGCCGTTGATCGTGCCGGTATTGGTGAACATGCCCGCATCGATGCGCACGTCCTGCACGCTGCCGGCGTTGAAGCCTTGCGCGCCGCCCTGCAGGATGTCCCCGGCGCTCACCCCGGCAGAGATGCCGTACTGGCCGACCCCGACAGAGCGGATATCGCCCGCCGAGCCGCCGGTCACCCAAAGCGTGCCCGCCACCAGCGCATCCGCCATCGTGCCCGAACTGGTCATATCCGCGCCAGCCGCAATGGTGCTGAAGCCCTGAACCTCGTTGCGGTTGTAGGCGCTGCCGCCCCGCACGGTCAGGTTCCCCATCAGGATGCCGTCATTGTAGAGGTCGCCGGTGCTCACGACGTCGCCGGTGACCTGACCATTGGCGAGGTTGCGGAACTCGTCGGTGTTGAAGACCGAAACCAGCGTGCCGTCATTGGTCGACACGCCGTTGTTGAAAAGTGCCTGCGCGCTGGCCCCGGTCGCGTTGAAGAACTCGCCCCCCGCAGCCACGCTGACATCGCCCATGATGCCGTTGTTGATCAGCCCCGCCGTGGCGCGCACCACGCCCATATCGGTCACGGTGCCCCGGTTGATCGCATTCCCGCCGTTCACGATCAGGTCGTCGCCGATGGTGCCTTCGTTGACCACCATGCCCGCATTGACCACGACATCGTCGTTCACGAGCCCGGTATTGAGGAAGTCGCCGGTGTTCAGCACCGAATCCAGCGTGCCGACATTCAGCGCGCTTCCCCCATTCGTCAGCATGGCGCCGACCCCGGTGGACTGGTTGATGAACATCCCGTTGGTGGTGACCACGTCACCCACGGTGCCAAAGTTGGTCAGCCTGCCATCCAGCACCGTCGACAGGCCGGTGATCTGGCCCCGGTTCACAAAGGCCCCGGCGGTGTTGCGCAGCGTGCCCAGCGTGCCCGCGTTCCATGCATCGGCGCTGGCATTGTCGACATGGTCGACATTGCTGGTCGCATCGATGATCAGCATCGCTCCGGCGCGGTTGGTGATGCGGCCCCCGTCGCCACCGCGGAAGGCCAGAGTGCCTTCGCTGGTCGCATCGCCAATCGCGCCATAGACGGTCAGTTGCGCCCCGGCATCGACGAAGGTCCCGCCGGTGAAGGTATTGGCCCCCGCCAGTTCGGTTTGGCCGCTTCCGGTGACGCGCAGCGACAGCGTGCCGGTGCCATTGGTCAGCGCGCCGTTCATGCGGATGGTCGACGCCGCACCATCGGCGTTCAGCGTCAGTTGCACCGGACCGTTGATGCCTTGCACGTCGGAATTGGCGATCAGCCCGGTCGTCACGTTGAACGCAACCGAGTTGTCGAGCGCGAGGCGCATGTCGGACTGGATGTCGATGCCCGCATTGCCGCCGGAATAGGTGAAGGTGGACACCGCGCCGTCAAACACCAGACGGCCATTGGACAGGGTGCTGGCGTCCGAGATATCGAGCGTGTTGATCCGGAAGGACGCACCGCCCAGATCGATCTGGCCGATCCCGCCGGTGCCGTCGACGATCACATCCGCCAGCGCCGAGTTCGGAATGCCGATCGGCAACCAGTTCGTGTTGTTGCCCCAGGACCCGTTGACCGGCCCGTTCCATGTCTGGCCAAAGGCCAGCACCGGGACAAGCATCAGCGCCGCGGCGGTGGTGCCTCCCAGCAGGCGGGCACGCGAATTGCGCGGGGCCTTGTCTGCCGAATATTCGTTCGAATTACCGTTCACATTGGCCGCCGACGTAATTTTCGACATCATTCACCCTCCAAAACGCGTTAATTTTAAATCGCAGAGAGCGACGCCAATGCGCAACACTTCCCTCGGCGACATTCCCCGGTTGTGGGCGACTGTGACATTTCGGCCAAGGTTGCCCTTTTTTTCCTGCCCTGACGCGCCGTAAGGGATTTCTAAACCCCTGCCGCGCGCGGGTGTCGACACGGCTCAGCCCTTGTCCGGATGCAGCGCCGCGAGACCCGCCCCCGCGCCCGCCATCGAGAAGGAAAAGACGATCGGATCGACCGCCAGCCCGGGCCGATAGCTGGCCACGATCTGCGCCTCACCCGTGGCGAGTTCGGTGATCTTCTCCGCGCCAAGCGCGGCCATCGCCTCGCAGAATTGCTGGGTGCAGGTCTGCCATGTGAACTGGATGACCTCTTCGCTGGTCTCGCTGCGCATGGCGAAGCCCGCTGGCAGATAGGCCCCGACCGGCACCCGCGCGGCCACGTAGCTCTGGGTGCCATCGCCCGACCAGAAGGCCAGCATCTGCGCGATAAAAGCCTGATCGGTGTCGCGCAGCAGCGCCTGTGTCAGCACGCACGCCGTCCGGTTCACGGCGATCGCCTCGCAGGACACGGTCCATTCGCCGAATTGCTGGCCGTTGGAAACGGCCCCGTCCTCTTGGGCTGTCGCCGCGCAGGCGAGCGAAGTCAAAAGGCTGCTGACAAGAATGACCGACATGTGGCGCATGATGGAAAAGGTCCCCGACCGATATGATGACTGTTTTACGAAAATTTTCCCCTAAAGGACCCGCTGCATCGGAGCCTGTCAACGGCTAACCGTGATCTTCCCCCGGAGCCGCGCGCTTCCTATATCGGTGTCGATCAGGAGGGTTCGCAGATGGGCTATACCAAGACCGCAATTCTGATGGCCGTGATGACGGCCCTGTTCATGGGGATCGGCTACGCGCTGGCCGGGTCGGGCGGCGCGCTGCTGGCGCTGGTCGTGGCGGCGGGGATGAACGTGTTCACGTGGTGGGGCTCCGACCGGATGGTGCTGCGCATGCACAATGCGCAAGTCGTCACGCAGGGCGACCGCTTTGGCCTGACAGAGATGGTGGCGGATCTGGCGCAGAAGGCCAACCTGCCGATGCCCGCCGTCTACATCATCGACGAGGCGCAGCCCAATGCCTTCGCCACCGGGCGCAACCCCGCAAACGCCGCCGTGGCGGTGACGACCGGTCTGATGCGCAGCCTCTCGCGCGAGGAACTGGCGGGCGTGATCGCCCACGAATTGGCGCATATCCGCAACCATGACACCGCGATCATGACGGTGACCGCGGCCTTTGCAGGCGCGATCACCATGCTGGCGAATTTCGCACTGTTCTTTCGCGGGCGCGACAATGGTGTCGGGCTGGTTGGCACGCTGGCGATGATGTTCCTTGCCCCGATGGCTGCGGGGATCGTGCAGATGGCGATTTCGCGCACGCGCGAATACGCCGCCGACCGTGCGGGTGCCGAAATCTGCGGCAACCCGCTATGGCTGGCTTCGGCGCTGGAGCGCATCGCGCAGGGCGCGGCGCGCATCGATTACGACCGCGCCGAGGCCAACCCGGCCACGGCGCATATGTTCATCATCAATCCGTTGCACGCGCATAAACGCGACAACCTGTTCGCCACCCACCCGGCGACGGAAAACCGCATCAAGGCGCTGCGCGAAATGGCCGGGCAGATGGGCGCGCGCCCTGCCCCGCAGGCCCGCCCTCCGCGCCCCGTCGCCACCGGCAGCACCCGCATTCCCCGCACGGGACGGCGCCGGTCAGGACCTTGGTCCTGACATCGGCGTGCAAGGCGCTTCGAAGCGCCTTGAGGAACGCGTCTTAGAAGACGCGTAAAAGCGCATTGCAATGCGCTTGATCCAAGGCCCTTCGAAGGGCCTTGCCCCCTATCGAAACGGCGTATCGATCGGCACCAGACCGACCGACAGGCCGTTGCGCTCGATCTCCTCAAACTCGGCAAGACGGCTGTCCCAGTCAAAGGACGGGCCGCCGAATCCGACGTTATAGTGGGTCACGCGCAAGCCACCCGCCACCGGTTCGACGCCCATGTCGACCTGACAGAACAGCACCGCCCCGGCGCTGTACCAGCCCGGCACGAAAAACGGTCCCGAGGCCATCGCCGTCACCCGTTGCACCCCGCCGTCATTCTGCATTTCGAGGTGGTGCATCGTCACCGCCTCACGCTGGATCCCGTTCACCGCCGCCACGAGGTCGGCGAAATCATAGCCCTCCTCGACGAAATGTGTCCGGTTCGTCAGCACGTAGCTCGACGCGCAGATCCGCGTGACCGCCGCGCTCAGCGCGCCGCGCGCGTTCGGCAGCACCACGCCCTCTTCGGGCGGCGCGATCATGTCGATCCCGAGCAGTTGCAACTCGCCGACCGTATCGACATAGCGCATCTCATCCCCCGGCGTGCCCAGCACCAGCCCGACCAGTTCGGGCGGCAGCGCGGGCCCGGCCGCCGTCAGCGCCTTGTACGAACTGTCCGCAAGCAGCTTCGACACATCGAGCGCCACGCGAAACACCTCATCCGCCGCGGCACCCGCGCCCTGCCCCGGCGCGATGAACGGCGAATGGAACCCCAACCGCGCGCCCGGTTCCACCTCGCGCGAGGGGTACGGGCTGTTCGCGCCAAAGGTCTGGCCGAACATGAACAGGATCGCGCAGGAGGATTCGCAGACCGCGCCGGACTCGACCCGGGTGGCCACGGTCAACCCTGCCTCGCCGTCATTCACCCCCTTGATGAAGCGGTACACCTCGGACAGCGACCCGCCGGGACTGTCCAAACAGATGCGTGGCAGCACGGCGGGGCCGTTCGCCAACTGATCCATGTAGCCCGTCAAATCGCCGGGCAGGATTTGCCCGGTGAACCGGAACTGGCAGCCGGTCCACGGGTCGCCCTCGACGGTTTCCCACTGACCGGCATTGGCCCCTTGGGCCATGAAGAGCGCACCCAGCGCCAAGGCATATCGCAGCATCTCGGACTCCCTGAAACCACGAGGGGAGCCTAACGGCCCCCCTGCCCGTCTGGAAAGGTCCGAAATCCTTACTTCTTCTTCATCGCGTCCATCAGCGCCGCGCCCAAGGCGCCTTGGCCAGAGCTTTTCGGCCCCGCAGACATCGGCCCGCGCGGCCCCTTGCCCTTCTTTTGCTGGGGCGCGGCCTTGCGCTCCTGCGCGGCCTCGCGCCCGCCGCCATCCTTGCGCATGGACAGGCCGATGCGCTTGCGCGGGATGTCGACCTCGGTCACGCGGACCTTGACGATATCGCCCGCCTTGACGACCTCATGCGGGTCTTTCACAAACCTGTCCGCCAACTGGCTGACATGCACCAAGCCATCCTGATGCACGCCGATATCGACAAAGGCACCAAAGGCCGCGACGTTGGTCACGGTGCCTTCCAGCATCATGCCGGGTTTCAGGTCCTTGATGTCCTCGACCCCGTCCGTAAACGTCGCCGTCTTGAAATCCGGGCGCGGGTCGCGGCCCGGCTTTTCCAGTTCCGAGAGAATATCCCGCACCGTCGGCAGGCCGAAACGGTCGTCGACAAAGTCCTCGGCCCGCAGCCCTTTGAGCGCGCCCGCATCGCCCATCACCTGCCGCAGGTCGCGCCCGCAGGCCTGCACGATGCGCTTGGCGACGTCATAGGCTTCGGGGTGGACGCTGGAGGCGTCCAGCGGCTCTTTCCCATCGCGGATGCGCAAAAAGCCCGCACATTGCTCAAACGCCTTCGGCCCAAGGCCCGAGACCTTGAGCAGCGCCTTGCGCGTGGCAAAGGGCCCGTTGGCGTCGCGATGCAGGACGATGTTCTGCGCCGTCACCGGCCCCAGCCCCGCGATATGCGCCAACAAGGGGGCCGAGGCCATGTTCACATCCACGCCCACCGCGTTCACCGCATCCTCGACCACACCGGCCAAGGCCTGCGCCAAGCGGCGTTGGTCGACATCGTGTTGGTACTGGCCAACCCCGATGCTTTGCGGTTCGATCTTGACCAGTTCGGCCAAGGGGTCTTGCAGACGCCGCGCAATCGACACCGCCCCGCGCAAGCTGACATCCAGATCGGGGAATTCCTTCGCGGCCAGTTCGGACGCGGAATAGACCGACGCCCCGGCTTCGGAGACGACAACCTTGGTCGGTTTCTTGCCCTTGAGCATCGACAGGGTGTCCCCCACCAAACGCTCCGTCTCGCGGCTGGCGGTGCCGTTGCCGATGGCGATCAACTCGACCCCATGCCGCGCCACCAGTTCGGCGATCTTGGCCTGCGCGCCGCGCACGTCCATCTTGGGCTGGAAGGGATACAGAGTCGCCGTCTCCAGCAGCTTGCCCGTGGCATCGACCACCGCCGCCTTGACCCCGGTGCGAATGCCCGGATCGAGGCCCAAGGTCGCTTTGCCGCCCGCAGGCGCGGCCAAGAGCAGGTCCTTGAGGTTGCGGGCAAAGACGTTGATCGCTTCCTCATGGGCGCGTTTGCGCATCTCGGTCAGCAGGTCGACATACATCGACAGCGACAGCTTGATCCGCCACGTCCAGCCCGCCGCCTCGCGCAGCCATGTGTCCCCGGCCCCGTCGCCGCTGATGCCGATGGCGGCGGCCACCATGTTCACCGCGCGGTCCTGACCGGCCTCCGGCTCTGGCGCGATTTCCAGCGTGACGATTTCCTCTTTGGACGCGCGCAGCAGCGCAAGCGCCCGGTGCGCGGGCATCGTCGCCCAGTTTTCGGAATGGTCGAAATAGTCCGAGAACTTCGCGCCCGCCTCTTCCTTGCCCGGCTGCACCCGCGCGGTCACGACCGCCTCGCGCATCATGAAATCGCGCAAGCGGCCCAGCAGGTCGGCATTCTCGGTCAGTTCCTCGGCGAGGATATCCCGCGCCCCATTCAGCGCCGCTTTCACATCGGCCACATCGCCGGTCACGTAGGCCGCGGCCAACTTTGCCGGATCGGCCCCGCGCTGATCCATGATCGCCCGCAGCAGCGGCTCCAGCCCGTTTTCCCGCGCGATCATCGCCTTCGTGCGGCGCTTGGGTTTGTAGGGCAGGTAGATGTCTTCGAGCGTTGCTTTCGTCTCGGCCCCGGCGATCTTCTTCGCCAAGTCATCCGTCAGCTTGCCCTGCTCCTTGATGCTGTTGAGGATCGTCGCGCGCCGCGCCTCCATGTCGCGCAAGTAGCCCAGCCGGTCCGCCAGCGTCCGCAACTGGGTATCGTCCAGACCGCCCGTCACCTCCTTGCGGTAGCGCGCGACGAAGGGCACCGTGGCCCCGCCATCCAGCAATTCGGCGGCCGCCGTCACCTGCGCGGGCGTGGCGTTGATCTCTGTCGCGATGGTCCGGGCGATGCGGGTCTGGGTGTCCAAGGGGGCCTCCTGTCAGATCGGAAGCCCGTGATAGCCGCCCGTGCAAACCCCGCCAAGGGGGATTTGCTTGGCCTGCGCGGGGTTTCGCTTTAGCACATGGCGAGCATTGAGAGGAGCCCGCCGATGAACCCGCTTTACGACCGTCTGTTTGGCACACATGCCGGCAAAGACACCCCGTTTCTGCACCTGCCCGATGGGCGCACGCTGACCCATGACGCGTTCCTGCGGAAAGCCGCGCGGTTCGCCCATGTGCTCAGCGATGCGGGTCTGGAACCGGGTGACAGGCTCGCCGCGCAGATCGAGAAATCGCCCGAGGCGCTGGCGCTCTATGCCGCCTGCGCGCAGACCGGCGTGGTCTTTCTGCCGCTGAACACCGCCTATACGCGCGATGAGCTGGCCTATTTCGTCGAGAACTCCGGCGCGCGGCTGGTGGTGGGCGACGACGCGAAAGAGGCCGATCTGCGCCCGATGGTCGAGAGCTTTGGCGCGCAGCTTTTGACCCTGAACGGGGATGGCAGCGGCAGTTTCACCGACGCGGCCACGGCCAAGCCGGAGGAGTTTGAGACTGTCGCGCGCAGCGAGGATGACCTTGCCGCCTTCCTCTATACCTCGGGCACCACGGGCCGGTCCAAGGGCGCGATGTTGACCCAAGCCAACCTCTTGTCCAATGCCGAGGTCCTGCTGGACTACTGGCGGTTCACGCAAAACGACGTGCTGCTGCATGCCCTGCCCATCTTTCACACGCACGGGCTGTTTGTCGGCACCAACGTGATGCTGCTCTGTGGCGGGGCGATGATCTTTCTGCCGAAATTCGACCTCGACCAGATCATCGCGCAGATGCCCAAGGCCACGACCATGATGGGCGTACCGACCTTCTACACCCGCCTGCTGGACGATGCCCGGTTCACCCGCGACCTGACCCAAGGGATGCGCCTGTTCATCTCTGGTTCTGCGCCGCTCTTGGCCGAAACCCATATCCGCTTCGAAGAGCGTACCGGTCACCGCATCCTCGAACGCTATGGCATGACCGAAACCAACATGAACACCTCGAACCCCTATGAGGGCGAGCGCAGGGCAGGGACCGTGGGCTTCCCCTTGCCGGGGGTCGAGCTGAAAATCTGCGATCCGCAAACCGGCGCAACGCTGCCCCAAGGCGAGATCGGCATCATCGAGGTGCGCGGGCCGAACGTCTTCAAGGGCTATTGGCAGATGCCGGAAAAGACCGCCGAGGAACTGCGCGCAGACGGGTTTTTCATCACCGGCGATTTGGCCTCGATGGATGCGGATGGTTATGTGACCATCGTCGGGCGCAACAAGGACCTGATCATTTCCGGCGGCTTCAACATCTACCCCAAGGAAATCGAACTGGTGTTGGACGACCAGCCCGGGGTTCTGGAAAGCGCTGTGATCGGCGTGCCGCATCCGGATTTCGGCGAAACCGTCGTCGCCGTGATCGTCCCGGAAAAGGGCGCATCGGTGGACGAGGCCGCGCTGAGGCAGGCCTGCGCCGACAGCCTTGCGAAGTTCAAGCACCCGCGCGCCTTCGTCATGCTGGACGCCCTGCCGCGCAACACCATGGGCAAGGTCCAGAAGAACGCCTTGCGCGCCGATCATGCGGGGATGTTCACGTAAGTTGGCCATGGCCAACTTTTCCCATGTCGGCAATGATGCGGGACAGGTAGCCGCCGGGATTGGTCACTTGATCGATCTTCGCGGCGATCCTGTCCTGCGCTTTCAGCGTTTGAAACGCGCCGAGCGTGGCGATGGCCTTGGCCAAAATGCGCTCTCCGATCCCCAGCATTTTCCCGAACTCAAAGACAAGTTGCCGGATGGCATGGGGGCTTTGCGGGGGCTGCGGATAGAAGGTTGAGAGCGTCGGCAGATCGTCCCAGCTTTCAGATTTTTTTGTATCTGGATTTATTGGCTCTTTGTGCCGGACAGTTTGTCCGTCCGTGGCGGGCGTCTGGTCTGGTTTCAACATGTCGCGCAGGCGGGTGATGACGGCGCGGGCCTCGGTCAGGGTCAGGGTAGCGCGGCGCAGCAGGTTGCGCAGACCGTCGAGAAATTCGAGATCATCGCCAGACAGGGGCAGGGCGGCGCAATCGGCGCGCAGGCGTTGGATCACGGCCTTGAGCCCGCGTAGCTCAGTCGCCTCGTCGCGGCGCTGTTGGGCGAGGTCCAGCAGGTCTGCGGCGCGCGCCAGAAGCGGCGAGAGGTCGATGCCAAATGCGCCGACAATCTTGCCGCCGCGATGGATGGGAAAACGTTTGCCGTTGGCGCTGTCGCGGCGCAGGATCAGCCCGGCCTCTTCGAGCCGCGCCAGATGGCGGCGCAACTGCCTGTCCGTCAGCCCCTTCGCCCGAAAGCATAGCGTGTCATTGGCGGCAAAGACCGTCAGCAGGGTCGTGGGCCGAATGGTGCTGTCCGGCAGGCAGGAGAGCAGCGCATCGACCACCATAACGCCGCTGGGCGACAGGCCCAGATCGCGCGCGCAGGTGTTGACCGCGGCCATCAGGGCGCGGCGCTCGACCGGCTGGAAATAGGGTTGCAGATCGACGCTCCCCAAACCGGTGAAACCGTGGGGTTGGGCACAGATCGACTGCGCCCCGGCACCCTGTGCCGAAACTGTGACGTGTTTCATGCCATTTCAGACGGCAAAATTGGACCGGCCACCGAAATCGGTGTTGCAGTGATTCGGATTTGCGGGTACCAATGAAGTGCTAGTAAATCGGGACCCTCTGGAGTGCTTCACCGCCTTCGGGGGGTTTCTTTTTGCTTGACTGTCTGCCTCCTTGCTGCTCGTGGGTGTTGGCCGTGGCCAACTGTTTTATATCAATAGGTTAGCGCCCCAACTTCCACGTCTCGTAGAGAATATCGAGGTTCTCTTCGAGATAGCGGACGAAGTCCTTTTCCTTGGCGGAGGCCATCTCCACCACCAGTTTCGACCCCTGCCGCTGCGCGTTGTAGGCGGTGTTTTTCGTGGTCAGATAGACCGGCTTCAAAGGCGGCTCGGGGGCTTTGGGCGGCTTGCGCGGGCCCGATTGCAGCGCCTTGATGGTCTGGGCCAGCTTCTCCGCCGGGGTGCCGTCCTCAGGCACCAAGGCCAACAGGGCGTCACCCGATGGCGCGCCCTCATCCTTGACCAGCTTGCGCAGTTCCAGCCATGGACGGCGGCCCGCATCATGCGCGGCCCCGATGCGATAGATCACCTCACCGGGCACATCGCGCGCCACGCCGATCAGCTTGGACAGCGTGCCTTTGTCGACCGCCAGAACCTCGCCAATCTCGGCGCGGGTAAATCCCTGTTCCTCCAGCCGGGTGGCAAAGATCGCTTGCTCGATGAAACTGCGCTCCAACCGGGCGGAGTTCTCCAGCGCCTGAGACACCAACGCCTCGCGCTGGTCCATCTCGCGGATGAAGGCCTTGACCGGAATCCCCAGCGCACGGCAGGCGGCGATGCGGCGGCGGCCATAGACGACCTCGTAGCGCGGCCCGGCGCCGCGACGATAGCGCAGCAGGGCAGGGAGCTGCTGGCCCGATGCCTTGATCGACGCGATCAGGTCGTCTAGCCCCTCGGTGACGTCGAAGCGGTCGGCGATGTCACTGTCGGCAATATCGCTGACCGGCACATCCTGCGCGGCCTGCGCCGAGACCTGGCTCAGCACATCCGACATGCTTTTCAGCGATTTCGGCGTGCTGTCGGGGACCTCGGCCTTGCTGCCCATCTGGGCGAGGCTCTTTGCCAGAAGATCACGTTTCACGTTTCACCTCCCGTCCCCATGCGGATTGGATCATGACTTCGATATCGTTGGAAAAGCTGATCACCGACTCCAAGGCGCGGTCATAGGTCTTGCGGTTCTTGGTGCCGGCCAGATCGACCTCGAACAGGGTTTTCTGCGACAGCCCCGCCTCGGACACGGCCGAGGATTTGACGAAAGGCGTGCGAATGACGCTGTCACCCAGCAGTTCGCGGATCCATTCCGCCAGATCCTGCTGCGTGCTGATCGCCGTGTCGAAGCGCGTCAGGAGATAGGCGAAATTGTCATAGGAGCCGATGCCGCCGTTGGAATGCAGCACCTCCAGGATGCCGGACGCCATGGTCAGGAACTGGCTCGCCGAGGCGAGATCGACGCGCTCGGGGATGATCGTCATCAACAGCGAGGTGGAGGCGCAGACGGCGGCCATGGTCAGATAGCCAAGCTGCGGCGGGCAGTCGATCAAGACGATGTCATACTCATCCTCGACCTGCCGCAAGCTGTCGCGGATGCGATTGAAGAAGACGGGCTGTTCGCCGCGCGACAGGGCGGTCGGCGTCTCGGTCTCGAATTCCGACAGAAGGATGCCGCCGGGGACAAGGTCGAGCCCGGGGAAATAGGTCTTGCGCAGCACATCGGTGATCGGCACGCGCGTGGTGTCGCCGTCATTGTAGCGGATCGCGTCATAAAGCGTGCCGCCATGGCGAAAGTCGATCTCTGGCTGGTAGCCGAAAAACGTGGTCAGCGAGGCTTGCGGGTCGGCGTCGATCAGGCAGACGCGATAGCCGCGCAGCGCCAGCCGCATGCCAAGGGTGACGGTGGTCGTGGTCTTCGACGAGCCGCCCTTGAAGTTGACCGTGGACCAGATTTGCAGCTTGTCGCCGTCGCGCCGCCCCGGCAGGAATTGGAACGGGTCCTTGGCATTCTGCGCCAGCAGGTGGCGGATCTCATTGATTTCCTCGGCGGTATAGAGCCGCTTGTTGCCGGGACCTTGGGTGACCTCGGGGATGCGCCCGTCGAAATGCGCCTTGCGCAGATAGCCGTCGGACACGCGCAGCAGCTCGGCCACCTCGGCGGTGGTGAAGCTGCGCAGCGTCTTTTGCTCCTTGGGGGCAAGGAACAGTTTCGACATATGCTCAAGCGCTTCGGACAGCCGGTCGGCGTCCTGCCTGAGCTTGTCATGCAACACAGGGTGCGTCATGGTCTGCCCGCTCTTATGGTGCTGTCGCGTTACTGGGCCTGTTCTCTGCTCGGGGCCTTTGGAAACGCGCTGCACGTGTTTTTTATCCGTTTCGCGTTACAGCTATGCCGAGAGCGGACTGAAAACTCAAGAAAATTCTCGCGGGGCGGCCGGGCGCGGCGGGGCGCAACAGAGACGATCGTCGCCGCGATGACTAGGAAGCGGTTTCCAAAGTACTGAATTTATTCGGTTAATTTATACACGACTTGTCCACAGGCTGGCTGTGGGTCGTTCCGGGCCTGTAACGCGAAATGGCGCGCTGTGGGGGCTAGCGTGTCCTTTGCCGGAGCGGACCGGCGACTCGGGGATTGCAAAGGCTCGGCCCGCATCTGGCGCGGTTTCGCGTTACAAGGCCGATTCCCCGCATCGTCTGGACACGGGCAGGTCAGCCCGGTAACGCTATCACGGCAGGACCAAGGGGAGGAACGCCATGACGCTTGCAACGAAACTCGCCGTGATCGGACTGGGCTCGATGGGCTACGGCATGGCGGTGAACTGCCTGCGGGCGGGGCTGATCACCCACGGCTTCGACATCGCGCCGGGTCCGGTCGAGCGGTTGCGCGCCGAGGGCGGGGCAGGGGGCACGCAGGCCGAGGTCGCGGCTACGCTCGACGCGGTGCTGGTCGTGGTGCTGAACGCGGCGCAGACGGAAACGGTGCTCTTCGGAGAGGCGGGGATCGTGCCGCATCTGCCCAAGGGCGCTGTGGTGATCTCCTCCGCGACGGTGGCGCCGGACTTTGCCAAGGGTATGGAGGCGCGCTGTGCCGAGCATGGCGTGCTGTACCTAGACGCGCCGATTTCCGGCGGCGCGGTGCGGGCCGAGGCGGGGACGCTGTCGGTGATGGCCTCGGGGTCCGACGCGGCGTTCAAGGCCGCGCGCCCGGTGCTGGATGCGATTTCCGAGACGGTGTTCGAACTGGGCGATCACGCTGGGCCGGGCAGCGCCATGAAAGCGGTGAACCAACTCTTGGCGGGGGTGCATATCGCGTCCATGGCCGAGGCGATGACCTTTGGCATGACGCAAGGCGTCTCGCCCGAGAAGTTCATGGAGATCATCCCGAAATGCGCGGGCACCAGCTGGATGCTGGAAAATCGCGGGCCGCATATCGTCGATGGCGATTACACTCCGCGCAGCACCATCGACATCTGGCCCAAGGACCTGGGCATCGTGCTGGACATCGCGCGCACCGCCAAGTTCGGCGCACCTGTGACGGCGGCGGCCTTGCAGCAATTCCTTGCGGCCTCTGGCATGGGGCTGGGGGCCGAGGATGACGCGGCGCTCGCCAAACTGTACGCGCGCAATGCGGGCCTGACCCTGCCGGGAGAAGAGTGATGCTGCTAGGCTGTATTGGCGACGATTTCACCGGCTCCTCCGATCTGGCGAACACCTTGGCCAAGCAGGGGATGCGCGTCGTGCAATATACCGGCGTGCCGCACGCGGCGGCGGAACCGGGTGTGCAGGCGGGGGTCGTGGCGCTGAAATCGCGGTCGATTGCGCCTCAGGAGGCCGTGCGCCAATCGCTGGAGGCGCTGGATTGGTTGATCGCGCAGGGCTGCGAGCAAATCTTCTTCAAGTATTGCTCGACATTCGATTCAACGCCCGAGGGCAATATCGGCCCGGTGGCGCAGGCCTTGGCCGAGCGGCTGGAGGCGCAGCGGGTCATCGTCTGCCCCGCCTTTCCCGGCACGGGTCGGTCGGTCTATCAGGGGCATCTGTTCGTGGGCGACAAGCCCCTGAACGAAAGCGGGATGGAGAACCATCCGCTGACGCCGATGACGGATTCGGACCTGCGGCGCTGGCTGGCGCGGCAGACGGATTTCGCGGTGGGGCATGTCTCGGCGGGGCAGGTCTTTGCCGGGCCGGAGACCGTGCGCGAGGCGCTGGCCATCCAAGAGGCCGAAGGCAAGCGGCTGATCGTGGTCGACGCGATCCGCGATGCGGACCTGATGGCAATTGGCGCGGCGGCGAAGGGGCTGCCGCTGATCACCGGCGGGTCAGGCGTGGCGCTTGGCCTGCCCGCGAATTGGGGCATTGCGCCCGGAGAGGTCGCATGGACGTGGCAGGGGGGGCGCGGCGTGGTGCTGTCGGGCTCATGTTCGAACATGACCCGCGCGCAGGTGGCGCGGCATCGCGACCGCCACCCCGCGCGCGAAGTGCTGGCGGCGGATGTGATCGAAGGCCGCCTGAGCGCCGACGATCTGGCCGGGTGGTTGATGGCGCAGGAGGGCCTGCCGCTGGCCTATTCCTCGGCCGATCCCCAGACGGTGGCCGAGGTGCAGGCGCACTATGGCCGTGAGGCCGCGTCGGACGCGCTGGAGCATTTCTTTGCCGATGTGGCCAAGCTGTGCGTGGCGGGCGGCGTAACGCGGATCATCACCGCCGGGGGCGAGACCTCTGGCGCGGTGGTCGAGGGGCTGTGGCTGGAGCAATTGCAAATCGGGCCGGAAATCGCGCCGGGCGTGCCGTGTTTGCGCGCGTCCGGTGACTTGGTCGTGGCGCTGAAATCGGGGAATTTCGGGGCCGAGGATTTCTTTGAAAAGGCGGATGCGATGCTGGCGGGGGCGGCATGAGCGAGGCGGCGCTGCGCGACCAGATCTGCCTGCTGGCGAAGTCGCTGTTCGACCGGGGGCTGACGGGCGGCTCGACCGGCAATATCAGCGCCCGGACCGAGGATGGCGGGCTGTTGGTGTCGCCCACGGGGACAAGCTTTGGCAGGCTCGATCCGGGGCGGTTGTCGCGGTTCGACGCGCAGGGCGTGTTGATTGGCGGTGACAAGCCGACCAAGGAAATGCCTTTGCATACGGCGTTTTATGACACGCGCAGCACAGCAGGCGCGGTGGTGCATCTGCATTCCTGCCATTCCGTTGCGCTGTCGATGCTGCCGGAGGTGGATGAGGACAACTTTCTGCCACCGCTGACGCCTTATGCGATCATGAAGCTGGGCAAGGTGCGGCTGCTGCCGTTCTTCCTGCCCGGCGATCCGGCGATGGGCGAGGCGGTGCGCGGCTTGGCGGGCAAACGCTCGGCGGTGATGCTGGCGAACCACGGGCCGGTGGTGGCGGGCAAGGATGTCGAGGCGGCCTGCAACGCCATCGAAGAACTCGAAGACACGGCGCGGCTTGCCTTGTTGACGCGGGGCATGTCGGTGCGCGCGCTGACGCCGGATCAGGTGAGCCGCGTGGTGACGGAATTCAACGTGGAGTGGGATTGATGCGGTATTCGGCGAATCTGGGGTTTTTGTGGACCGAGCTGCCCTTGCCCGACGCGATCCGCGCGGCGGCGGCGGCGGGGTTCGATGCGGTCGAGTGCCATTGGCCCTATGACGTGCCTGCCGATCAGGTGAAGGCCGCGCTGGACGAAACCGGCCTGCCGATGCTGGGGCTGAACACGCGGCGCGGTGCGCCGGGCGAGAATGGCTTGTTGGCCTTGCCGGGGCGGCAGGCGGATGCGCGCGCCGCGATTGACGAGGCGGTGGGCTATGCGCGGGCTGTGGGCGCGGGGACGGTGCATGTGATGGCTGGGTTCGCCGAGGGGGAAGAGGCGCATGGCGTCTATGTCGAAAACCTGTCCTATGCCTGCGCGCAGGCGCCCGATCTGGTGATCCTGATCGAGCCGCTGAACCGGCACGACGCGCCGGGCTATTTCCTGAGGACGACCGATCAGGCGCGGGCGATCATCGAAGAGGTGGGCGCGCCCAACCTGAAACTGATGTTCGACTGCTACCATGTGGGCCGGACCGAGGGCGACGTGACCACCCGTGCCGCCGATCTGCTGCCGATCATCGGCCATATCCAGTTTGCCTCCGTTCCGGACCGGGCTGCGCCGTATCATGGGGAATTGCATTACCCCACGGTGTTCGAGGCCATCGAGCGCCTTGGTTGGGACAGGCCGCTTGGGGCGGAATACAAACCCGGCGGGCCGACCGAGGCGACCCTGGGCTGGATGAAACGGAGCCGCGCATCGTAGCCGCGCGCGGTGGCGATCCCGACCTGTGAATCCCTCGATTTATCCCGGCCAAATCCGAAGAAGATCAAAGCTGTGCGCCTGATGCCACCAAATCGCCGCCGCGTGGGGGCGCGGCTGCGATGCGCGGCGGCTTCGCCTTGATTCCGCGCACGGGTAAAATCCGCACTCTGCGACACTGTATACCAGTGTATACTATGGACGATCCTTTCGTGTTGGGCTATGGCAAGCGCAACCAGCAGAAAGGTCATTTCCATGTCTGACAAGATTGCCGATATCATCTACACCAAGGTCGACGAAGCGCCCGAACTGGCCTCGGCCTCGTTCCTGCCGATCATCCAGAAATTCGCCGCCGCCGCGGGCGTGTCGGTGGGCACCAAGGACATCTCGCTTGCGGGCCGCATCATTGCGACCTTCCCCGAGGCCCTGACCGAGGACCAGCGCCAGTCCGACGATCTGGCCGCCTTGGGCGAGTTGGTCAAACAGCCCGACGCCAATGTCATCAAGCTGCCCAACATCTCGGCATCCGAGCCCCAGCTGGTCGCCGCCGTCAAGGAACTGCAAAGCCAAGGCTACGCGCTGCCCGACTACCCCTATTCCCCCTCGACCGACGAGGAAAAGGCGGTGCGCGCGAAATACGACACGATCAAGGGTTCTGCCGTGAACCCCGTCCTGCGCGAGGGCAACTCGGACCGCCGCGCCGCCCCTGCGGTGAAGAAATTCGCCCAGAACAACCCGCACCGCATGGGCGAGTGGACCGCCGACAGCAAGACCCGCGTGGCGGCGATGGACGGGAATGACTTCTTCTCGAACGAAGTCTCGGCGACTCTGCCGAAAGCCGCGACCGCCAAAATCGTGCTGGAAACCGCCGAGGGCGAGACCGTGCTGAAAGAGGGTGTGTCCTACCCCGAGGGCACCGTGGTCGACGCGACCTTCATGTCGGCCAAGGCGCTGGACGCGTTCCTTGAAAGCGAAATCGAAAAGACCAAGGCCGAGGGCACGCTGTTTTCGCTGCACATGAAGGCAACGATGATGAAGGTCTCTGACCCGATCATCTTTGGCCACGCGGTCAAGGCTTGGCTGAAGCCGGTCTTCGCGCAGTACGGCGACAAGATGGCCGAGCTTGGTGTTAACCCGAACGGCGGTCTGGGCTCCCTGCTGGAGCGGGTGAAGGACGAGCCGGAGATCATGGCCGCCATCGAGGCCTGTCGCGAGCAGCGCCCGCCGATGTATATGGTGAATTCCGACAAGGGCATCACCAACCTGCACGTGCCGTCCGACGTCATCATCGACGCCTCCATGCCCGCGCTGATCCGCGCCGGCGGCAAGGGCTGGGGCCCGGATAACAAGGAGCACGACACCAATTGCGTGATCCCCGACAACTCCTACGCGCCGGTTTATGACGCGGCCATCGAGTTCTTCAAAGCCAATGGCAAGCTGAACCCGGCCACCGCAGGCACCGTTCAGAATATCGGCCTGATGGCGCAGAAGGCCGAGGAATACGGCTCGCACCCGACGACGTTCGAGATCCCCAAGGATGGCACCGTCAAGATGATCCTCGACGATGGCACCGTGCTGCATTCGCATGCCGTTGAGGCTGGTGACATCTGGCGGTCGGCGTCCGCCCGCAAGGCACCCATCGAGGACTGGGTGAACCTCGCCATCGACCGCCAGCGCCAGACCGGCTATCGCGCGATCTTCTGGCTGGACGCGAACCGTGCGCATGACGCGCAGCTGATCGACTACGTCAAGCCGATCCTCGAAGCCAAGGGCGTTGCCGACAAGTTCGAGATCATGGCGCCCCGCGAGGCGACGATTGCCTCGCTGGAGACGATCACCAAGGGTGAGAACACCATCGCCATCACCGGCAACGTGCTGCGCGACTACCTGACCGACCTGTTCCCGATCCTCGAACTGGCGACCTCGGCCAAGATGCTGTCCATCGTCAAGCTGATGAATGGCGGCGGTCTGTTCGAAACCGGTGCCGGTGGCTCTGCGCCGAAGCACGTCCAGCAGTTGCAGGAGGAAAACCACCTGCGTTGGGACTCACTGGGTGAGTTCTGCGCGCTGGGGGAAAGCTTCAAGTTCCTCGCCGACCAGAAGGGCAACGAAAAGGCCCGCGTGCTGGGTGAGGCCGTGGATGCGGCAACGCAGGGCATTCTGGACAATGACCGCAGCCCCAGCCGCAAGGTGGGTGAGCCGGACAACCGCGACAGCCATTACTGGTTCGCCCGCTACTGGGCCGAGGCGCTGGCCGCACAGTCCGACGACGCGGACCTCGCCGCGCATTTCGCCCCGATTGCTCAGGCTCTGGCCGAGGGCGAGGCGGCGATCACGTCCGAGCTGGCCGCCGCGCAAGGCAAGCCCGCGGATCTGGGTGGCTACTATCACGGTGACGCGGCCAAGACCGCTGCCGTGATGCGCCCGTCCCAGACGCTGAACGCGATCATCGGATAATCCGCGCAAGAAACAGAACCGCCCGGTGGGAAACCTCCGGGCGGTTTCCTATATCCCCGGGAACCGGCGCTGCGGTGCGGCGTTTGAATGACGTAACCAGCGACCCGGAGCCCTCATGACCGCCTCACGTGTATGTATCCTCGTCAATCCGAAAAGCGGCGATGGGGCAGGGGGCGCGTCGCGCCGCGACCGGATCGCGCGGGCGCTCGACTCCGCCGGACTGGAGGCGCGCCTGATCGATCTTCCACCCAAGCGCGACATGCATGACGTCGTCGAAGAGGCGTTGGGGCAGGGCTGCGAAACGGTGGTGGCCGCCGGGGGCGATGGCACGATCTCGGGTGTGGCCGATGCGCTGCTGAAGCACGGGCCGGGACAACGCATGGGCATCCTGCCGATGGGGACCTTCAACTATTTCGCGCGCTCTCTTGGGGTGCCGCTGGATCTGGACGCTGCCGTGGCGCAGCTTGCGCGCGGCGAGACGCGCCCGGTGCATCTTGGCATGGTCAACGGGCATGCCTTTCTCAACAACGTGTCGCTGGGCATCTACCCCTCGATCCTCTCGACCCGTGAAGGGGTCTATCGCCGCTACGGGCGCTCGCGCATCGCGGCGCATTGGTCGACGTTGCTGACCCTGCTGGGGGTCCATCGCCCCTTGCGGCTGGAGGCCGAGCTTGACGGGCAGCGCAGCGAGATGCGCACGCCCTTGGTGTTCATCGCCGCCTCGGCATTCCAGTTGGAACGCTTCAATCTGGACGGGTCCGACGCGGTGCGGGACGGCCAGTTCGCGCTGTTCGCGGCGCCGTCGGCGGGCCGCTGGGATCTTGTGCGGGCGGCACTGTCGCTGGCGGCGGGGGCGGCCCGGCGCGACGCGGATTTCCAGCTGAGCACGGCGCGCGATATCCGGCTGACCTCCAGCCGCAAGCGGCACGTGGTCGCGATGGATGGCGAGCGGCGACTGATCCGCGGGCCGATCCGCATCAACTGGTCCGAGCACCCTCTGGACGTGCTGGCCCCGGCGGAATGACGCGGATCGTGCATATCTCGGACCTGCATTTCGGGCGCGAGCGGCCGGAATTGCTGGAACCGCTGCGGCTGGCGATCCTTCAGGCCAAGCCCGACCTCGTCGCGGTCAGCGGTGACCTGACCCAGCGCGCCCGCAACCGCCAATTCCGCGCGGCGGTCGCGTTTCTCGACGGGCTGGACCGGGACTGGATCTGCGTGCCGGGCAATCACGACATGCCGCTGGACGTTGTCTGGCACCGGATGCTCTGGCCGTTCCGTCGGTACAAGCGCCACGTATCGGGCAATCTCGCGCCGGTCTGGCAGGCGCCGGGCGTGTGCCTTCAGGGGTTCAACACCGCCGATCCGTGGCAATGGCAGGCGGGCAAGGTACGGCGCTGGCAATTGTGGCGGGCCTGCTCGGCGTTTCGCGAACACACGGGCCTGAACATCGTGCTGGCCCATCATCCGTTCGAGGAACCCGAGCACAGCGACAAGGCCGCGATGAAGCGCGCCGGTCCCGCGCTGCGCGCGCTCAACGACGCGGGCGCGAACCTGATCCTGTCGGGGCATCTGCACAAATGGCAGGCCGCGCCCTTTGTCACGCCCGAGATCGGCCAGTCGATGTTGCAGGTGCATGTGGGCACCGGCCTGTCGAACCGGCTGCGCGGCGAGGAAAACGACTTCGCCGTGCTGGACGTGTCGGAAAACCGGCTGGCGATCACGCGGATGGTGGCGCGGATGTCGGGCTTCGAGGCGGAACTGCCGTTGAAATTCGCCTATGCGGACGGGTCGTGGAGCGCGCTTTAGTCGCCGCCGCCATCACCGTCGAAACCGCCCCCGCCATCGCTGTCCCATTCCCCGCCGGGCCTGTCGGGCCGGGTGGGCGAAGACCGTTCGGTGCCGTCGAAATCCGTCCAGTACCATGCGCCATTCTCGCCTTTGCGCAGCGACTTCTTGCGCCGCCGCGTACGCCGCATGCGGCGTGCAAACCAAAGCGCCAGCGCAAGACCGACAAAGGTGACGATCACATCATCGCCCGTCACGCGACGTTCACCGTTTCACGCAAGAGGGCGCGGTAGCGGGACATGCTGCCCTGAAGATGCGTGCGCATGGCCTCGCGGGCGGCGTCGGGGTCGCCGGTCAGGATCGCGTTGACGATCTCGCGGTGTTCGTTGTCGATCATCTGCTGGTAGCTGCCGGATGTGGGCCGCGCCGCATCGGGTCGCAGCGCGCGGCGGGGGATGACAGACGGGCCGAGCATGCGCAGGAATTCGGTGAATCGGGCGTTGTTGGTGGCCTCGGCAATCGCGAGATGCAGGTCGAAATCCGCCTCTGAGGTCGGCTCGCCCTGTTTGGCGAGGTCCGAGACCGTGCGGAACGCCTCGATGATGCGTTCCTCCTGCGCAGGGGAGCGGCGCTGCGCGGCCAGACCTGCCGCCTCGACCTCGACCGCGGCGCGGACTTCGAGCAGTTCGATGACCGAGGAGACCCGCGTCGGGTCCACGTCGTGGAAGGGCAGGGGGGTCGGCATTTGCCGGTCCAGCACGAAGACACCCGCGCCCTGACGCGGCTCGACCAGCCCATCGGCGCGCAGGCTGGCGATGGCCTCGCGCACCACGGTGCGGGACACGTCGAATTCGGCGGTCAGCTGGGCCTCGGACGGCAGGCGGTCGCCGGGTTTGAACTCCCCCCGCTCGATCCGGGCGCGCAGCGCGCGCAGGACAGTGACGACCAAAGTGCCTCTTTTCTGTTTCGTCTCTGCCATGGTGCGCCTCGCTTGTCTTATGACTTTTGAATATGTCTCATGAGTGGAACAGGGTCAATATCGGGCGATTTTGCCGTCTGAGCCGGGCTTTTCGGCGCTTGGGACCAGTTGTCCGACAACTCATGTGACCGGGGCCGGGTTGAACAGCGCAAGGCTGTTGTGGAGGCCGTGCCGCTCGGCCCATGTGGGCTGACCCGAGGCGGTGGCGATGTAGAGATCAAGCAGCGCCTCGCCCATCTCGTCGATGGTCGTCTCGCCGGTGGCGATGGGACCTGCGTCGAGGTCGATCAGGTCGTGCCAGCGCCGCGCGAGGCTGGAATTGGTGGCAACCTTGAGCGTCGGCATGGCTTCAAGGCTGTAGGGCGTGCCGCGCCCGGTGGTGAAGACGTGCAAGGTGCAGCCCGCGGCCAGTTGCAGCGTGCCACAGACGAAATCCGAGGCGGGCGTGGCGGCGTAGTTGAGGCCCTTGGTCACGGCGCGTTCCCCCGGCGGGATCACGGCGGTGATCGGCGAAGTGCCGGATTTGACGATACTGCCCATCGCCTTTTCCACGATGTTCGACAGGCCCCCGGCCTTGTTCCCCGGTGTGGTGTTGGCGCTGCGGTCGACCTGTCCGCGCGCAAGATAGGCGTCGTACCATGTGAGGTGGCCGATCAGGTCTTGGGCGATTTGCGGCGAGGCGGCGCGGGCAGTCAGCTGGTCGATGCCGTCGCGGACCTCAGTGTTTTCGCCGAACATCACGGTCGCGCCCGCGCGCACCAGCAGGTCGGCGGCGGCCCCAAGTGCGGGGTTGGCGGTGATGCCGGAAAACGCGTCCGAGCCGCCGCATTGCATGCCGACCGTCAGGGCGGATAGCGGGCAGTCCTCGCGTGTGCGCTGGTTGAGGCGGCCCAGATGGCCCTCGGCCTGCGTCATGATCTGGCGGATCATCGCGTCATAGCCGGTCTCATCCTGAAGGCGGACAAAGTCGGGCAGGTCGGGGAACAGCCGGTCGGGTTGAAGCTTCTCGCAGCCGAGGCTGACGGTCATGACCTCGCCGCCGAAATTCGGGTTGGCGGCGATGTTGCGCAGGGTGCGGATGGGGATGATGGCGTCGGGCGCGTCGATGGCGACGCCGCAGCCGTAGATATGGTCGAGCGCCAAGACGCCGTCGACATTGGGGAAGCGCGGCAGAAGCTCAGACCGGATGCGACGGACGGCGTGTTCCACGATGCCAGAGACACACTGAACCGTCGTCGTGATCGCCAGCAGGTTGCGCGTGCCGACGCTGCCATCGGCGTTGCGATAGCCCTTGAACGTGCGATGGATCGGCGGGCCGGGATCGCGCAGGGCCGTGCCGATGGGCAAGGCGTTGACGTCCGGGGCAGGGGGCAGGGTCAGGCGGTGTTCGTTGACCCAAGTGCCCGCCGCGACGGGTTCGGCTGCAAAGCCGATCACCACGTTGTAGCGGCGCACCTCGGCCCCTTGGGGCAGGTCGGTCAGGGCGACCTTGTGGCCCATCGGCACGCGCTCGCGCAGGGTCAGGCCCTGCACCTGCGTGCCTTCGGGCAGGCCGGTTTCATTCGCGACGACGGCGACGGTATCGGCAGGGTGGATCTGGATCAGGCGCGGGGTCATGGGCTCAGAACTTGGGGCGGCCGAACTGCCAGTCGGGGCGGTGCTTTTTCATCTCGGTCGCGTCATCGCGCACGCGGATGCCGCAGTCGAGGTAATTCTGATGCAGGCGTTTGAGCGCGTCGCGGTCAAGCGTGACGCCAAGGCCGGGGCCGTCCGGCAGGGTCAGCGCGCCGCCCTGAAAGGGCAGCTTGCCGCCCTCGATCACCTCGTCCGTCTGCCACGGTGAATGGGTGTCGCAATCATAGGTCAGGTTCGGCGTGGCGGCGGCCAGATGGGCCATGGCCGCGAGGCTGATGCCAAGGTGGGAATTGGAGTGCATGGACAGGCCCAACCCCCAGATGCGGCAGATCTCGGCCAGATCGCGGGAGGCCTTGAGCCCGCCCCAATAGTGGTGATCCGACAGGATCACGCGGAAGGCATCCTGCGCCATGTTGGGCGGCAAATGCGCGGTTTCGACGACATACATGTTGGTGGCCAGCGGAATACTCGTCGCCGCCTGCACCTGCGCGTTGCCGTCGATGCCCACGGTCGGGTCTTCGAGATATTCGATGAGGCCGTCGAGTTGCGGCAGCAGTTTCAAAGTGGTGTCCACCGTCCAGCCGCCATTCGGGTCGATCCGCAGGGGCGCATCTGGGAAGGCGGCGCGCAGGGCACGCAGACCCTCGATTTCCTCCTCGGGGGGCAGGATACCGGCCTTGAGCTTGATCGCGTTGAAGCCATGCGCGTCGATCATGCGCCAGGCCTCGTCCACCAGTTGGCTGGGGGTCAGGACTTCGCCCCAGTCATCGGGCTGTCCCCCGTGATGGCCGGCGAATTTGTAGAACAGGTAGGCGGAGAAGGGGACCGTCTCGCGCACTTGCCCGCCGAGCAGGTCGACGACGCGGCGGTTCAGCGCCTTGCCGAGCGCGTCCCACATCGCCACCTCGACCGCGCCGACGATGCGCGGGAGCAGGCGTTCTTGCCCGATATATTGCATCATCGTGCCGCCCACGACCTGCCCGCAGCGCGCCCACAGCCCGTTGAGATCGGTCACATCCATGCCGATCAGCAGCGGCGTGGCCTTGGCCAGCCCGTCGAGCACCGGCAGCGTGCCGTAGCTTTCGCCAAGGCCGATATGGCCGCTTTCGGTTTCCACCTCGATGATCGAGCGCAGGGCGAAGGGCTCGTGGCAGCCCGCATTGTTCAGCAAAGGCGGGTCGGCGAAGGCGATGGGGGTGACGCGGATATCGGCGATGCGGGTGTCGGGCATGGGACCTCTGGCGTGGCGCTGCGTGGCGCGGTCGGAGTTTGGGTATTTGGACCAAGAAGAAACGGGGGTCAGGTCTGATTGGCCAAAATGTAGTCCATGTTCAAATCCTGCCCGAGACCGGGATCGTCGCGGCCATGGACATAGCCATCTGCGTCCATCTCGTCGTCGATGCGGTTCTGGTATTCCTTGGGTTTGTCATAATCGATGAACGGGTGCAGCAGGCCGCGTTCGTAGAAGCTGGTATTGTGGATGGCGAGCGCGACGGAGAGGTTGCCCGCGCCGGTGCCGTGCATTTCGGTCGCCATGTGGAAGCACTCGGCCATGTTCGCCGTCTTCATCGCGGGGGTGATGCCGCCCACATCCCAGACGCCCGCGCGGACGAGGTCGATGGCGTCGGCTTTGACGTATTCACCCCGGATCCAGTGCTTGCCGGTCATGGTCTCGGGGCCGAGGATGTTGAGGTCGGTATTGTCGCGCAGCCATTTGTAGGAGGAGATCGAGGCCTCTTCCATCGGCTCCTCCATCCAGCGGAAGTCCAGCTCGGCCAGCTTGCGGGCAAGCCAGAGCGTGTCGGTGCGGGTGTAGAAATGGTGGGGGTCGAGCATCAGCGGCACGTCCGGGCCGACCGCCTCGCGCACGGCGGCGCAGGCCTTGTAGTCCTTCTTGGGATCGGGGGCGCCGGGCATGGGGGGCATCCAGCCATGCAGCTTGACCGCCTTGTAGCCGCGCGTGTTCACCATCCAGTCGGCGAAGCGGGCGTAGTCCTCGGGCGTGGCGAGGCCGTTTTCCAGATCATCGCCGCACATGGTCGAGCCATAGGCGAGGATCTTGGGCCGCGCGCCGCCGAGCAGCTTCCAGACGGGCATGCCTGCGGCCTTGCCCTTGAGGTCCCACAGGGCGAGGTCCATGGCGGTCAGGGTGCGGTCCAGCAATTGCCCGCCCGAGAGGCGCTGCCATTTGTAGACCTTGTACCAGAGGTTTTCGGTACACAGCGCGTCTTGGCCCAGCAGGTTGGGGCGAATGAAGCGGTCGAGCAGGTCCTCGCGCACCTCGCCGGGGCGGCAGATCACGTGACCCGTGGTGCCGTCCTCGGTGGTGATGGTCAGCAGGGCGCTGGTGGTGTCGCTTTCCGGGCCGGGATGGCCGTGCCCGTCGCTGTCGCGGACGGTGTTGGTCTTGTGGCGAAATGTCAGGGCGGTGATGTCGGTGATCTTCATGGCAGGTCTCTCAGGAAATGGGCGGCTTGGCTCAGGCAGCGGTCAGCGGCGGGGATCAGGCGACCCCGGTTGATGAAGCCGTGGGTGACGCCGGGTTCGATATGCAGGCTGGCTTGGGGCATCTTGGCCGCCAGCGCGCGGCTGTCATCGGCCAGCACGTCGCATTCGGCGGCGATGATATGGGTTGTGGGCAGGCCTGTGAGGTCACCGTTGAGCGGGGTCAGCAGGGGGTCGGCGCGGTGGGTGCCGGTCGGATCATAAAGGTCGAACAGTTCGGCCATCCGCGCGCGAGACAGGCCGAAGCCCTCGGCGTATTGGCGGTAGCTGTCGGTGTCGAAATCCGCCCCGGTGACGGGGTAGAACAGCAAGAGCGCTTCGGCACCGTCCGCCAAAACGGTGGCGAGGGCGAGGTTGCCCCCGGCAGAGGCCCCGCCAAGCGCGATGCGCCCGGCCTGTGGGCGCAGCCAGCGCAAAGCGGCGCGGCAATCGTCGAGACCGGCGGGGAAGGGGTGGCCGGGTGCCAGCCGGTAGGCGATCGAAACCACGTCCCAGCCAGAGGTCCGCGCCAGCAGGCGGCAGGCGCGGTGGTTGAGCGCGATCGACCCGCCCGTCCAGCCACCGCCATGGATGTAAAGCAGCGTTCCCCCGGTGCCGCCCTTGTAGAGCCGCGCGGCGCGGGGGGTGCCGTCGCCACCGGGATAGGTCAGGTCGTGCTCGTCGCCTTCCGGGATGCCCTCGGCCCAGAAGGTTGCCGCCTCTGTATTCGACAGGAAGCCTGCATTGACGGCTTGCGCCTCGGCGACGCCCTCGGCCAGCATCTAGGCGACCTCCGGGCGGTAGCGGTGGCGGGCCCGCGTGCCGCGCAGCTTGGGGTCGGGCAGGGGAACCGAGGACAAGAGCGCCTTGGTATAGGGGTGTTGCGGGTCCGTGATGATTTGTTCGGTCTCGCCGATCTCGACGATGCGGCCCTGATACATCACCGCCACGCGGTCGCAGAAATAGCGGATCACCGCCATGTCGTGGCTGATGAAGATGAAGGACAAGCCGCGCTCGGCTTGCAATTTCAGCAGCAGGTCAAGGACTTGGGTCCGGATCGACACATCGAGCGCCGAGGTCGGCTCATCCGCGATGACCAGCTTGGGTTCCAAGGCAATCGCGCGGGCGACGACGATGCGCTGCCGTTGCCCGCCGGAGAACGCGTGCGGGTAGCGTTCCATCATCGCGGGGTCGAGGCCGACCTCGCGCAGCAGGTGGGCCACGCGATCCTCCAGTTCCTGCCCCTTGGCGATGCCGTTGACGACCAAAGGTTCGGCGATGATCTGTTGCACGGTCATGCGCGGGTTGAGCGAGGCGAACGGGTCCTGAAAGATCATCCGCACCTCGCGCCGCGTGTCGCGCAGGACCTCCGGCCCGGCCTTGACCAGATCGCGCCCGCGATAGTCGATCAACCCGGCGTTGGGGTCATAGACACGGGCGATGCAGCGCCCGACGGTGGTCTTGCCCGATCCGCTTTCGCCGACGATCCCCAAGGCTTCGCCCTGTTTGAGGGTAAAGCTGACGCCATCCACGGCCTTGGTCACGTCGGTGACGCGCTGAAAGAACCCTTCGCGCTTTTCGAAATGCAGGTGCAGGTCGTCGACCGTCAGGATGGGGCCCGCATCCGCCGGGGGGCGAACCTTGGCGGCGGCGGGTTCCTCAAGCCGTTTGACCGCGCCCAGCAGTTTTTGCGTGTAAGGATGGCGGGGAGTGTCGAAGATCTGGTGCACGTCGCCCTGTTCGACCACGTGGCCCTTTTCCATCACCACGACCTCGTCGGCGATTTCGGCCACGACGCCCATGTCATGCGTGATGAACATGATCGCGGTGCCAAGGTCGCGTTGCAGGTTGCGCATCAGGTCGAGGATTTCGGCCTGCGTGGTCACGTCCAGCGCGGTGGTCGGCTCGTCCGCGATCAGCACGTCGGGGCGGCACGAAAGGGCCATGGCGATCATGGCGCGCTGGCGCATGCCGCCCGAGAACTCGAACGGATAGCGGTCCAGCGCCTTATCTGGCGTCGGGATTTCGACTTGCGCCAGCAGGTCGCGCGCCATCTCACGGGCCTCCTTCTTGGACACGTCGCGGTGCAGGCGGATCGCCTCGATGATCTGGCTGCCGATGGTGTGGACCGGAGACAGGCTGCTCATCGGTTCCTGAAAGATCATGCCAATGCGCCCACCGCGAATGGCGCGGATTTCCTTGCCCCTCGGGTCAAGCTCGGTCAGGCAGACGGTGTCGCCATCCTTGGGCGTGAACTCGATCCGGCCGCCATTGATGACACCGGGGCGCGGGACCATGTTCAGGATCGTGCGCGCGGTGACGGATTTGCCAGAGCCGCTTTCGCCCACGATGCAAGTGGTCTTGCCCCGGTGCAGGTCAAAGCTGATGCCGTGCAGCACATCGACGACGCCCTGCCGCAGGGAAAAGCCGACATTGAGGTCTTGGACAGAGATGATGGGGGGGGTCATGGCATGTCCTCAATGGCTGTAGGGATCGGCGGCATCGCGCATGCCATCGCCGAGGAAGTTGAAGGCCAGCACCGCGATCACGACGAAGCCACCGGGGATGAACAGCCAAGGCGCTTGGGAGATCGACAGGATGTTCTGCGCCTCCTTCAGCAGCACGCCCCACGAGATCGCCGGCGGTTGCAGGCCGAGGCCAAGGAAGGACAGGCCGGTTTCCGCGAGGATCATCAGCGGGATCGCCAGCGTCAGCGAGGCGATGATGTGCGAGGTCAGCGAGGGCAGCATGTGGCGAAAGATGATCCGCCGCTCGCTGGCCCCATCGAGCCGCGCGGCAATGACGAAATCGTCGTTCTTCATCGCCAGAAAGCGGCCCCGTACGACGCGCCCGAGCTCTGTCCAGCCAACCAGACTGACGATCAGGGTGATGACGAAATATTGCTGGTAGATCGGCCATGAGGGCGGCAAGGCGGCGGCCAGCGCCAGCCAGATCGGGATGGTGGGCAGGGAGAGGACGAACTCGATCAGCCGCTGGATCACCGCGTCGATGCGCCCGCCGTAATAGCCGGAAATCCCGCCCAGCGTGATGCCAAGGACCAGCGAGATCGCGACGCCCACCAGACCGATGCTCATGGAAATGCGGGTGCCGTACATGACCCGGCTGAACATGTCGCGGCCAAGCCGGTCTGCCCCGAACAGAAAGAACTTGTCACGCGGGTTCACGGTGGCGAACAGGTGAATGTCGGTCTCCCACAGGCCCCAGAACTTGTACTCGGCCCCGCGTCCGAACAGGCGCAGGTAGATCTTTTCGCCCGAGGGGGTGTAGCTGATGGCCAGCGTGTCCGGGTCGCGCTGCCGGTCCATTTCGTAGACATAGGGGCGGAGGCGCAGGCCATCCTCGGTCCGGTCGACGAAATGGATCATCTGTGGCGGGTGGAAGACCGCGCGGCGGTTCTGCTTGGTCGGGTCGTCGGGGGCGACGAACTCGGCAAAGATCGAGAGCAGGTACAAAAGGCCGATGATCCACAGGCCCAACTGCGCCAGTTTGTGCTTGCGAAAGGCCCACCATGTCAGCTGCCATTGGCTGGCCACGGCCAGCTTGTCGGGCTGGGCATCGACCGGCAGGTGGCTGTCGGCGGGCAGGGCGTTGGTTTCAGGCGTCTCGCCAGAGGTCGTCTCGGCGGGATTAGTCATAGCGGACCCTCGGATCGAGCAGGACAAGAAGGATGTCGGAAATCAGCATCCCGATCACGGTGAGCGAGGACAGCAGCAGGACGAATGCGCCTGCCAGATACATGTCTTGCGACAGCAGGGCTTGCAGCATCAGCGGCCCGGCGGTGGGCAGGCTGAGCACGATGGCGGTGACGACCGCGCCCGAAACGAGGTTGGGCAGGACCCAGCCGATGGTGGAGATGAACGGGTTCAGCGCCACGCGGACCGGGTATTTCATCAGCAAAGCGAATTCGGACAGGCCCTTGGCGCGGGCGGTGTCCACATAGGGTTTGTGCAACTCGTCCAGCAGGTTGGCGCGCATGACGCGGATCAGGCTGGCGGTGGCCCCGGTGCCCAGCACGACGACCGGCAACCAGAGGTGCTTCATCAGGTCGACAAACTTGGCCCAGCTCCACGGCGCGTTCTGATATTCAGAGGAAAACAGCCCGCCCACATCCGCGCCGAAATGCACGACGCCGATATACATCAGGACGAGGGCCAGCAGGAAGTTGGGGGTGGCAAGGCCGATAAAGCCCAGCGTGGTCACGACGTAATCGCCGATGGAATATTTACGGACGGCGGAAAAGATGCCGATCGGCAGGGCGACGGCCCATGTGAACAGCAGGGTAGAAAAGGACAGCATCATGGTCAGGCCCATGCGTTCCCAGACAAGGTCGGACACGGGCTGCCGCCATTCGAAGGACATGCCGAAATCGCCTTGGACGAGGTTCGACACCCATTTGAAGTATTGCACATAGAGCGGCTGATCGAGCCCGAAGCGCGCGCGCAGATTGTCGACGGAGGCTTGGTCGAGCACCTCGTTCGATTCACCGAGCTTGGCGATATAGGTGGTCAGGTAGTCGCCGGGCGGGGCCTGGATCAGCAGGAAGGCGACGACGGAGACGGCAAAGAGAAACGGGACCATCCAGAGGATGCGTTTCAGGATATAGCGCCAGATCATGAGGGGGTCCTTGTCGGGTCTTGCGCCCCGTTCAGGGCCGCAGTTCCGGAAAGTAGGATGGGTGATCACCCATCCTACTCAGTGGTTCACTCTGCGTAGTAGTAGGTCTGCGGCAGGGTGGGGCCGGGATCGGGATACATCCACGAGGCGGGGATGGCCTCCGGCACGTTGCGCAGCTTGGCGTTCACCACACCGACGAGGTTCGGGGCCAGCGAGATGCCGATGACTTCCAGTTCCTCGGCCGCGATGGTATGGATCTGGCGGAAGATATCCAGCGCCTTGCCTTGATCGGCCTCGGCCTTGTAGGCGTCGTACAGCGCCAGCCGTTTCTTCATCGCCTCGGTCGGCTCCTCGCCCTCCGAGCCACCGGACAGGTACCAGCGCGTCCACGGAATAGCGAACCACGAGGCCTGGGGATGTACCGCCAGCACGTCGCGCGGGGACAGCGTCGGGTCCAGCCCGCCGGGCGCGCCCCAGACCATGAAGTCATGCTCGTTCGCCTCGCCGCGCGAGTAGTAGATCGAGCGTTCGACGGAGCTTGCGTTCAGCTCGACCCCGATCTCTTCCCACTGCTCCTTGATGATTTCGAGGCTGTCGCCCCAATCCGGCTGTTCGATGCCCGTGTAGTTCACGTTGAAGGTGAACCGGCGGCCATCGGGCAGCAGGCGATAGCCATCGCCGTCGCGCTCGGTCAGGCCCGCCTGATCCAGCAACTCGTTGGCGCGGTCGGGATCGTATTCGGTCAACTGGCGGCCCAGCTTTTCGTTATATAGCACATGATCCGGGCGCGGGCCGATCTGCCACGGCTCGCCCTGACCGGCGTAGACGATGTCGATGATCTCTTCGCGGTCGATGCCCAACGACAGCGCCGCGCGCACATCGCGGTTGCGGATCACGTCGCGCATGACCGGATCCTTGTGGGTCATGTTGAAATGGATCGCCATCGAGTTGGAGTTCGAGTTGATCATGTTCAGGATCTTGTAGCCGCCCTTTTCCATGTTCTCGGCCAGCACGGGCTTGTTCGAGATGTTGGAAATCTTGCGGCGCTGCATGTCGATATTGCCGGCGACGGCCTCCAGCAGCAGGGCTTGGTTGTCCTGCGCGACGCCCATTTGCAGCTTGTCGATATAGGGCAGTTGGTTGCCCTCGGTGTCGACCTGCCAGAAATAGGGGTTGCGCTCCATCACCACTTGGGTGGACCCGGCGGAATAGCCCTCGCCCGTGACCAGCCACGGGTCGAGCGTCGGGCGCTCGGGGTTGGACCAGCGGTTGGGGGCCTCGACCTCGCCGCAGTTCAAGCGGTAGAGCGCGGGCCAATCCTCGACCGCCTCGGTTTCGTCCACCATCTTCTGGACGTCGGGGTTATATTTCGGGTGGAATTGCTGGCAGTAATGCTTTGCCCACAGGACGGGTTCCTGCGCCAAGGGCGTTGCCAGTTCCGTCAGGAAGGTGCCATAGGGCGCGGCAAAGATCAGCTTGACCGTGTGGTCGTCGACCTTCTCGGCGCGCATCGCCTCGCCTGCCACGACGAACCGCGCGGGCGGATTGGGGTAGAATTCCTTGTTGTGCAACAGGTCATCGACGAAGAAGACGATGTCATCGGCGGTAAAGGGCGTGCCGTCCGACCATTTCATCCCCTCGCGCAGGTGAAAGGTGAACTCGGTGCCCTCGTCGTTGACCTCCCAGCTTTCGGCGACATTGGGAACCACCTCGGAGAAATCCGGCTTCCACCGGGTCAGGCCCTGCGGGCTGACCACGCGCAGGATCGAGTTGTGGTCGTTCGAGCCGCCCAGCATCCGGCGCAGCGTGCCGCCATAGGTGCCGATGGACTCCAGCGGCGCGATGACCTCGGGCTTGGCGGGCAGGCGGTCGTCCACGGGGGGCAGGTCGCCCGCCTCGACGGCTGCGTCCAGCATGGGTGCCTGTTCATAGGCGAATGCCGCAAGGGGTGTCATGAGCGCCAAGGCGGCGGCCGTCCCCAGAATGCGTCTTGCAAATGACATTGGTGTTTTCCTCCCTTTCCGGGCCATTTCGACCCGTGGCCGAATTGGTGACATTTCATTTGCCAAGTTGTCAAATGTTTAATACGACATGTCCGACAAGTTATAAGACAAGACGTGAGTCTGAGGGGCCTGACATGACCGCTATCACCGTGGAAAGCGTGGTAAACCTGCCGTCCGGCGTGGGCGAGGGGGCCGTCTGGGACGACGTTGCGCAGGTTTTGTGGTGGGTCGATATCCCGGCGGGACTTATCCACAGATTCGACCCTGCCACGGGGACGAATCAGGGCAAGAGCTTTGGTGAACCTGTCGGATGTCTGGCCCTGAGGGAGAGCGGCGGGATGATCGTCGCGGCGAAATCGGGGTTCTACATCTACGACTGGCAGACCGAGACGCGCGAGGCGCTGAGCGATCCGGAACACGGACTGCCCGAAAACCGCTTCAACGACGGGACGACCGACGCGCAGGGGCGGTTTTGGGCCGGAACGATGAAGGATGGCGGCGACCCCGAGCCGCTCGGCGCATTCTACCGGATGGATACGGATTTCGGCGTGACGAAATGGCGGGATCGGGTCTTTACCACCAACGGGCTGGCGTTTTCGCCGGACGGCAAGACGATGTATTTCTCGGACAGCAATCCGGGCGTGCGCACGATCTGGGCCGCCAATTATGACGGGGATACCGGCACGCCGCATGATGTCCGGGTGTTCTTTGATACGCGGGCGGTCAAAGGCCGCCCCGATGGTGGCACCGTCGATTCGGACGGGTGTTACTGGCAGGCGGGGGTGTCGGGCGGACAATTGTACCGGATCACGCCGGCTGGTGCGGTCGATATGGTCATCGACGTGCCCGTCGAAAAGCCGACCAAGCCGATGTTCGGCGGGCCGGATTTCAAGACGCTGTACGTAACCTCCATCGGCGCGGGGCAGAGCGAGCCGGGCGCAGGAAACCTGTTCGCCATCACCGGGCATGGCTGTCAGGGTGTGGCTCAGACACGGTTCAAGGGGTAGGGCGATGAAGATCACCGGATTGCGCAGCTTCATGACCTGCGACCGCGACCGCCCGCGCGTGCTGGTCGCCATCGACACCGATGAGGGCATCACCGGCTGGGGCGAGTGCTATAATCACGGGCCGGACAAAGCCTTGATCCCGCTGCTGGATTACCTCTTCCTCCAGATCGTGGGCGAGGACCCGCGCCGGATCGAGCGCATCATGCTGAAGCTCTTGCAACAGGCGCGCTTTCCGCCCGGCGCGCTGGGTCTGGCGGCGCATAGCGCCATCGACCACGCGCTGTGGGACATCTCGGCCAAGGCGTTGGGCGTGCCGGTCTACCAATTGCTCGGCGGCGCGGTGCGCGACCGGGTGCGGGTCTATCTGGGCGTCTACAGCGCCCCCGATCCGCTGGAGGTGCGCGATTTCTGCGCCGCCCAGCAGGAGCTTTATGGCCTGACCGCCTTCAAGATGTCGCCCTACCGGATCGACCCGAACAGCGCGCCGTGGGGCAAGGTCCTGACCGCCACCGCTGATTGGGTCGCGGTGCTGCACGCCGCCTGCCCGGATTATGAATTTGCCTATGACGCCCATGCCAAGCTGTATGAGCCATGGCAGGCGGTGCAATTGGGGCAGGTGCTGGGCCAGTTCCATCCGCTGTTCTACGAGGAGCCGATGCGGCCCGAGAATATCGACGCGTGGGGCGCGCTGAAGGCGCAGCTGACCGTGCCGCTTGCGACCGGCGAGAGCCTGTATAACCGCTGGGAATTCCTGCGGCTTTTGCAGGCGAAGGGCGCGGATATCGTCCAGCCCGACATCTGCGCCGTGGGCGGCATCACCGAGATGCGGCGGATCGCGGCGCTGGCCGATGCATTTTACGTCAATGTCGCGCCGCACAACCCGATGGGGCCGCTGGCGACGGCGGTGAACCTGCATTTCTGCGCGGCGCTGACCAACTTCAAGATCCTCGAATACCGCCTGCCCAAGGGGGCGAGTTACCATTCCGACGGCATGGGCGGCTCGGACAGCGCGGATTACGTGGTCGACCCGTATCTGCCAAAGGACGGCTATCTGGACCTGCGCCCCGACCGCCCCGGCTGGGGCGTCGAGATCGACGAGGCGTATCTGAAAACCGACCGCTACGTGCATTGGGAACGCAAACTGCCTGTGCGGCCCGATGGCTCGACAGGGTATGTGTGATGCTGACGCGTGAGACCTTGCGCGGGTTGCTGCGCCAGCCTGCCTCCGCCCAGGCGGATATCCCGCAGATATTCCTGCTGCCCGAGGGCGAGGGGCCGTTCCCGGCGGTGCTCTATTGCCACGCGCATGGCGGCAACTACCCGCTGGGCAAGTCGGAACTGACCGAAGGCTCCGGCTGGACCGATGGCAAGCCCTATGCGCCCGACCTGCTGGCGGCGGGCTTTGCGGTGCTGTGCCTCGACATGGCCTGTTTCGAGGAGCGCCAGAACGAGGGGCCGGAAAGTGCTGCCAGCAAGGCTGCGCTGTGGCGGGGGCAGACCCTTTTTGGGGCGATGTTGAAGGACCTGCAAAGTGGCTTGGACCGGCTATGCGCCGATCCAAGGATCGACAGCGCGCGGATCTATACGCTGGGCGGATCGATGGGCGGCGCGCATGCCCTGTGGCTGGCGGCGCTGGACGAACGCGTCGCCGGGTCGGCCCACCTGTTCTTTTTCTCCGATATAGGCCCGCTGATCGACGCCGATATGCACGACCCGCACGGGCATTATCTGACGGTGCCGGGTCTGCTGGAGCATGGCGATGTGGGCGACGTCGCCGCGCTGATCGCCCCGCGCCCGCAATTCGTGGGCACCGGGGGCGAGGATCGCTTCACCCCCGATTTCGCGCGCCTGCCCGCCACCGACCGCCTGACGCAGGCCTATGCAGGCAGCCCCTTGCAGGTCAAACACATCCCCGACACGGGGCACAAAGAAACCCCAGATATGCGCCGCGCGGTGATGGATTTCCTCACCCGCGCAGCCGGAAAGGAGACCACATGAAACGATTGCTCATCACGGGTGCTGCGGGGGGGCTTGGCTCTGTCATGCGCGACAAGCTGGCCCATCTGGCTGACACGATCCGCCTGTCGGACATGTCCGACATGGGCGAGGCGAAATCCAACGAGGAAATCGTCACATGTGATCTGGGGGATGCGGCTGCGGTCGAGGACTTGGTCAAAGGGTGCGACGGCATCGTGCATTTCGGCGGCAAAAGCACCGAGGGCCCGTGGTCGGTCATCAACAACGCCAATATCCAAGGCGTCGTGAACCTGTACGAGGCGGCGCGCAAACATGGCATGCCGCGCATCGTCTTTGCCTCGTCGAACCACGCGATTGGCTTCTACCGGCAGGATCAGGTGATCGACAACACGGTCTATCCGCGCCCCGACGGGCTGTATGGCGTGTCCAAGGTCTTCGGCGAGGCGATGGCCAATGCCTATCACGACAAATTCGGGCAAGAGACCGCCATCGTGCGCATCGGGTCGTGTTTCCCCGAACCGCGCAACCACCGGATGCTGTCCACATGGATGAGCTATGACGATTTCGCCCGGATGATCGAGCGCATCTTTGACGTGCCGAAGTTGGGTTGCCCGATCATCTACGGCGCCTCGGCCAATACCGCCACCTTCTGGGACAATTCCAAGGTCGCGTGGCTGGGCTGGCAGCCGCAGGACAACTCTGAATCCTACCGCGCGCAGGTCGATGCCAACACGCCGAAACCCGCCCCCGACGCGCCCGACGTGCTGTGGCAGGGCGGTATGTTCTGCGCCGACACAATCCACGAAGAATAAGGACCACCCGACATGATTGCCCCCACCGACCTGCGCGAGATCATCCGATCCGGCCTTTTGTCCTTTCCCGTCACGCCGTTCGACGATCAGGACCAGTTCAACGCGACCGCCTTTCGCGCGCATCTGGAATGGCTGCAACCGCATCCCATCGCCGGGCTGATCGTGGCGGGCGGCACGGGCGAGCTGTTCTCGCTGACCCCGGCCGAGATCGTCGAGGTGGTGAAGACGGCCAAAGAGGCGCAGCCGAATGACCCGATCATCGCGGGCTGCGGCTATGGCACGCGCATGGCGGTCGAGATCGCCCAAGGGATCGAGGCGGCGGGGGGCGACGGTATCCTGCTCTTGCCGCACTACCTGATCGGCGCGCCGCAAGACGGGATCGAGGCGCATATTCGAACCGTCTGCAAAGCCACCAATATGGGCGTGATCGTCTACAATCGCGGGCAATCGGTGGTCAGCGCCGACACCTTGGCGCGGCTGGCGGACGATTGCCCCAACCTGATCGGCTTCAAGGACGGCACGGGCGATATCGACACGGTCAAGCGGATCACGGTGAACAACGGCAACCGGCTGGCCTATATCGGCGGCATGCCCACGCATGAGCTGTTCGCGCAGGCGTTTCGCGGTGCCGGGGTGGATACCTATAGCTCGGCTGTGTTCAACTTCGTCCCCGAAACCGCGCTGGCCTTTCACAAGGCGTTTCAGGCCGGGGACGATGCGACCTGCGAACAGATGCTGCGGGATTTCTACTATCCGTTCGCCAAGATACGCGACCGCAAGACCGGCTACGCGGTTTCGGCGATCAAGGCCGGGGTCAAGCTGCGGGGCTTTGCCACTGGCCCGGTGCGGTCGCCTCTGACCGACCTGACCGAGGAAGAAATCGCGATGATGCAGGATCTGATCGACGGACGCAGCTGAACGCGGTCTGTTGCAACCAAGTTGAAATGTCGCGTGGTTGGCAAAGCAGAAATGTCCCACCTGGAGCGCCGTGAGCGCAGCCGGGCAGGGCGGAGACCTC
>NZ_RCTZ02000017.1 GCF_003667315.2 Tropicibacter alexandrii
ATCGCCGCGCCGGGTTTCGTCGCATGTGCGCCCGGCAGCGGGGTCAGCAGGTGCCCGCCGGTTTCCGTCTGCCACCAGGTGTCGACGATCGGGCAGCGCCCGCCACCGACCACGTCATTGTACCAGTTCCACGCCTCCGGGTTGATCGGCTCGCCCACCGTGCCGAGGATTCGCAGCGAGGATAGATCGCATTTCGTTACGAATTCGTCACCCTGGCCCATCAGCGCGCGAATCGCCGTCGGCGCGGTGTAGAACTGGTTGACCTTATGCTTCTCGCAGACCTGCCAGAAGCGGCTGGCATCGGGATAGGTCGGCACGCCCTCGAACATCAGCGTGGTCGCGCCATTGGCCAGCGGCCCATAGATGATGTAGGAGTGACCCGTCACCCACCCAACATCTGCCGTGCACCAATAGACGTCGCCCGCGTGGTAATCGAACACGATCTCATGGGTCAGGCTGGCGTAAACCAAATATCCACCTGTCGTGTGCACAACACCCTTGGGCTGCCCGGTCGAGCCCGAGGTATACAGGATGAAAAGGGGATCTTCGGCATTCATTTCGGCGGGGCGGCAGTAATCGTCGGCCTCCAGCGCCATCTCGTTATAGTCGTAGTCGCGCCCGTCCACCCAGGTGGTCTGCCCGCCGGTGCGCTTCACGACCAGGCATTTGACGTCGTCCTTGCAATGCAGCAGGGCCTTGTCAGCATTGGTTTTCAGCGGGGTCTTGCGGCCGCCGCGGGGGGCCTCGTCGGCGGTGATGACGACCTTGGCGTCGCAGCCATTGACGCGCGCGGCCAGCGCATCGGGCGAGAAGCCGGCGAAGACGATGGAATGCACCGCACCGATGCGCGCGCAGGCGAGCATGGCATAGGCGGCTTCGGGGATCATCGGGAGGTAGATGATGACCCGGTCACCCTTGCGCACGCCGAGTGACTCCAGCACGTTCGCCATGCGGCAGACGCGGCGGTGCAGGTCGTTATAGCTGATCGACTGCGCGGGCTCGTTGGGATCGTCGGGCTCGAAGATGATGGCGGTCTGGTTGCCGCGGGTTTCCAGATGGCGGTCGATGCAGTTGGCGGCGACGTTCAGCGTGCCGTCGCGGAACCACTCGATCGACACCTGGCCCAGGGTGAAATCGACGTTCTTGATCTCGGTCGGCTGCTTCATCCAGTCGATGCGCTGCGCCTGTTCGGCCCAGAAGCTCTCGGACTCCGTCACGGATTGCGCATACATCGCCTCGTATTTCGCAGCGTCCACATGCGCCTGGGATACGATGGTGGCGGATGGGGGGTAGCTGGCGGCCTTGGCGGGCGTCTGATCGGTCATGAAGGTCCTCCCTTTGAGAAGTCACGCTGTGCCGGAATACGTGCCGTAGCGTCACCGGCTGATACGCGCACTTTAGCGACCATTGAAAAAAAATGAATAAGCACCGTAAAAATAATGGTTTAGCTGTAAATAATTTTCAGGTGCGCTTGGCAATCTGTAAATGAATTTGCGGCCCGGCCCAAAATCGCCGTGTTTTCAAAGTCAATCTCCGGGTTTGCTAAGTTAGCTGATTTATTCCCGCAGCGGCTAATCCCTGCAAAACCCTGACCCGCGTCGGGTGTGACAAATCGCTGCGGTATGCCAATGTATACCGCTAACGGTTCCACCCCGGCGCGAATCCCGCGCGGGTGATAAAGGCTTGAACCCGTCGGATGATCCTCTACGCTTCGCAGCAAGGCGGAAAACCGCCGTACAACAAGGAGGAGAATACCCATGTCCCATCTCACGGCAAAACTGCTGTGCACGGCGATCGCCTGCACGTTCGTCACCGAGGCGGCCGCCACCGAATGGAACGTGTCCGTCTGGGGCAAGCGCCGCGCCTTCACCGAACACATCCACAAGATCGCCGAACTGGTCGAGCAAAAGACCGACGGCGGATTCACCATGAATATCAGCTATGGCGGCCTGTCCAAGAACACCGAGAACCTCGACGGCATTTCCATCGGCGCCTTCGAGATGGCGCAGTTTTGCGCCGGCTACCACGCCGACAAGAACCGCGCGATCACCGTGCTGGAACTGCCCTTCCTCGGCGTTGCGAACCTTGACGAAGAAGTCGCCGTCAGCCACGCGGTCTACGCCCATCCCGCCGTCGCCAACGAGATGGCGCAGTGGAATGCCAAGATGCTGATGACCTCGCCCATGCCGCAATACAACCTTGTCGGCACCGGCGAGGCGCGTGACGAGCTGTCGGAATTCGACGGCATGCGGGTGCGCGCGACGGGTGGTCTGGGCGATGCGTTCAGTGCCGTGGGCGGCGTGCCGACCTCTGTGACCTCCTCCGAGGCGTATCAGGCGATGGAGTCGGGTGTCGTCGACACCGTGGCCTTTGCCCAGCACGCGCACCTGTCCTTTGGCACGATCAACCAGGCGGCCTGGTGGACGGCGAACCTGAACCCCGGCACGGTGAACTGCCCGGTCGTAGTGAACATCGACGCCTACGAGTCGCTTTCGGATGCGGAGCGTGAGGCGCTCGACAGCTCGGTCGACGAGGCGATTGCCTATTATCTCGAAAACTACGGGGAACTGCTGAAGCAGTGGGATGACGTGCTGGCCGAGAAGAACGTGGAAAAGGTCATGATCTCGGACGAGGAACTGAGCAAGTTCAAGGAGGTCGCCGGCAAGCCGATCCATGACGCATGGATCGCCGAGATGTCCGCGCAAGGCCTGCCCGCGCAGGAGCTTTACGACCTCGTCTTTACGACCCTCGACGAGGTGCGCGCCTCGAACTGAGGCCGCCCATCCCGCCCCGGCATCCGTTCGGGGCGGGCAACGAAAACAATGACGGAGGGGTGAATGGCCGGAGCAGCATCGGTTCTGGAGGATGGCAGCCTGTTGTCGCGTTGCGATCGCGGCCTGCAGAAGCTTGAATGGGGCATGGCCTTCGTGTCGGGTATCGGCGCTTTCGGGCTGATGGTGCTTGCGGTGGTGTCGGTGACCGGGCGCAACCTGTTCAACGAGCCCTTGCCGGGATATGTCGACTGGATTCAGACGGCGATGCCGCTGATCGCGATCTTTGGCATTGCCTACGTGCAGCGCAATGGCGGCCATATTCGCATGGACATCCTCGTTGGGCAGCTCAAGGGGCGGCCCTTGTGGCTGGCCGAGTTCGTCACGACCTTGGCGGTTCTGGTCCTGATGGTCCTGCTGGTCTGGGGCACTTGGGCGCATTTCGACCGCAGCTTTGACTGGAACGCCCCGAATTTCAGCCGCGACAGTTCGATCGATATCGGCTTGCCGATCTGGCCGGCCAAGCTGGTGGTGCCGGTGGCCTTCTCGGTCATGTGCCTGCGGCTTGTCCTGCAATTGTGGGGCTATGGGCGGGCTTTCCTGTTGGGGCTGTCCGAACCCGTCGCCGTGCCGCTGGTGCTCAGCGCCGCCGAGATCGCCGCCGCCGAGGCGGATCAAGTACAGGGGCACGACTGATGGACGGTGTTGAAATTGGCCTGTGGGTCACGGGGGGCATGTTCCTGCTGGTCGTGCTGGGCATGCGCGTGGCCTTTGCTGCCGCCTTTGCCGGTGTGGTCGGCCTGATCTGGATCTTCTGGGAGAAGAAGTCCTACGACCCCGAGCAATTCGGCTGGGCCTTGACCGTCGCGGTCAAGACGGCGGGGCAGGTGCCGCATGGCAAGGTGGCAAGTCAGGCGCTGAGCCTGATCCCGACCTTCATCCTGATCGGCTATCTGGCCTATTACGCAGGGCTGACGCGCGCGCTGTTCGAGGCGGCCAAGCGCTGGATCGCATGGGTGCCGGGCGGCCTTGCGGTGTCGACCGTATTCGCGACCGCCGGTTTCGCCGCCGTGTCGGGGGCGAGCGTCGCGACGGCGGCGGTCTTTGCCCGCATCGCCATCCCCGAGATGCTCAAGATCGGCTATGACAAGCGGTTCGCGGCGGGGGTCGTGGCGGCAGGCGGGACGCTGGCCAGCCTGATCCCGCCCTCGGCCATCCTTGTGATCTACGCCATCATCGTCGAACAGGACGTGGGCAAGCTGCTGCTGGCGGGCTTCATTCCGGGCATGTTCTCGGCCATTGTCTATGCCGCGCTGATCATCGGGCTGGCTCTGGTCCTGCCGAATTTCGGCCCGCCGGTGCGCGGGTTCACGTGGAGGCAACGCTTTGCCGCGCTGCCGCCTGCCTTGCCCATCGTGGCGGTGGTCGTGATCATCATCTTCTTCGTCTACAACCCGTTTGGCGGCGATGCATGGGGGACACCGACCGAGGGCGGGGCCATCGGCGCGTTCATCGTCTTCCTCATGGCGGTTTTTCGGGGCATGCGCCTGAAAGAGCTCAAGGACGCGCTGGTCGAGACGGCGAAACTGTCGATCATGATCTTTTCGATCATCTGGGGGGTGCTGATCTATGTACGCTTCCTCGGCTTTGCCGACCTGCCCAACGCCTTTGCCGACTGGATCACCTCGCTGCACTATTCGCCCATGCTGATCCTCGTCTGCATCCTGTTGGCCTATGCAGTGCTGGGCATGTTCATGGATGCGATCGGGATGCTGCTGTTGACCCTTCCGGTGGTCTATCCTGCGGTCATGGCCCTGAACGGGGGCGAGACGGTGGCGGCGGCGGACAGTGCCTTTGGCATGTCGGGGACGATGTGCGCGATCTGGTTCGGCATCCTCGTGGTCAAGATGGCGGAGTTCTGTCTGATCACGCCGCCCATCGGGTTGAACTGCTTCGTCGTGGCAGGCGTGCGCCCGGATCTGAGCGTGCAGGACGTGTTCCGGGGGGTGACGCCGTTCTTCATCGCCGACGCGGTGACCATCGCGCTCTTGGTGACGTTCCCATGGATCGTGCTCTGGCTGCCATCGCTGGCCTGAGCCGGTTCCGGCGTGACAAAAGCCCCGGCCTTGCCCGGGGCTTTTCATTTTCCGGACGTAGGTAGAACGCTCCGGCGGCCTAAGCGCCGCTCCGCTATGCGTCAGACCCGTCATCCTTGTCACGCTGCCGGGCCGTGAGGGACGCGGGGCGGCTCCGCCCGGAATCGGTCTTCCGCTTGGCGGCTGGTGGCGCTAGCGTGCCGTCAGAGGGAGGACCACCATGAAAAGTCTCGACGCCAAGCTGGCCCGTATCCGAAGCGGCCAATATACCGCCCGGGATTTCATCATCGCCGACGCCAAGGATGGCGACATGGCCTTTGGCGCCGTGGTTGCGGGAACCGATGCCAATGGTAAGGCCAAGCCGCTGCGCGCCTATCGCGACGACATGATCCGCGTGACGCAATCGGGGTTGGTCGACATCATGCTGATGTCGCTTTCCTCGACTGAGGTGCTGACCCGCGAAGGGGCCTTTGCCAACACGCCCGTCACGCCGGCGGCGCGGCTGAACGACACCACCGATATCTGGCACGCGCGCGGTGCGGTCTACCCGTCGCATCCGGCGCGACAATTCCGCAGCGCCCGGCTGGACCGCGTGCGCGCCGTTGCGGATCTGGGTCTGTTCTCGGTGACCTTTTACAACGATCTCGACCGGGATATCGCCATGCTCGAAGCGTATAGCCGCTTCCGGGACGAGGCGACGGCGGCGGGCATGCGCCACTTCCTCGAAGTCTTCAACCCGCAGATCCCCGTCGAGTGCCCGGATTTTGCCGCCTATAACAACGACATGATCGCGCGCTGCCTCGCAGGTGTCAGCCATATCGACCGGCCCGTGTTTCTCAAGGCGGCCTATAACGGCCCCGCCGCGACCGAGGAAATTGCCGGCTACGATCCCGAGAACCTGATCTTCGGCATCCTTGGCGGTGGCGCAGGCACCACCCGCGACTGTCTGGAACTGATCAAACAGGCCGAGAAATACGGCGCGCGCGTCGCGCTGTTCGGGCGCAAGATCTATCGCTCCGAGGATAGCCTCTGCATGCTGCGCGCCATGCGCCGCGTGCTGGAAGAGGGGGTGACCTCGGAAGAGGGGGTGAAGGCCTATCACGGTGATCTGCAGGCGGCGGGCATCGCGCCCTTTCGGTCGCTCGACGATGATCTGCAAGTCACCGAGGACATCCTGCGCCCGAACATCGCCTGATGCCCGGCGGGTTTCTGGCGGCGGGCACATGGGTTGTCGACCGCAACATCACCGTCGATCACTGGCCGGGTGAGGATATGCTCGCCACGGTCACGGAAATCGTCCCGGCAGGGGGCGGCCCGGCCTGCAACTTTGCCTGTGACCTCAAACGGCTCGACCCGGCCATCCCGGTCGAGACCCAAGGGCTGATCGGCGCGGGCGAATGGGGGGATTTCCTGCTGAACGTGGCGGATGCCCACGGCATCACCCATCCGAACCTGCACCGCACCGCTGAGGCGCAGACCCAGATGACCGACGCCTATCTGTCGGCCAAGACCGGGCGGCGCACGCATATCCTGTTCCCGGGCACCGGCGCGCTGCTTTGCCCCGATCACATCGTGCCAGAGGACAGCGACGCGCGCTTCTTTCACCTTGGCCTGCCGGGTATTCACCCGCGCATGGATGCGCCTTGGGGGGACGACTCCAATGGCTGGGTGACCTGCCTGCGCCGGGCGCGGGCGGCGGGGATGCAGACCAATCTCGAACTTGTCACCGCGCCCGACGAGACGATCCGCCGGATCGTCCTGCCCTGTTTGCCGCATCTCGATACGCTTGTGGTCAACGACTCGGAAATCGGCGCGCTGGCCTCCCGGATCACCGTGACCGACGGGGTGACCGATATCGCCGCTGTCGAAGTCGCCGCGCGCGAGGTGCTTGGGAAAGGGGCGATGGAGGTGGTCGTCGTGCATTTCACCGCTGGGGCGGTGGCCGTCACCCGGGACGGCGCTCTGCACCATCCCTCGGTCCGGGTGCCCGACGACCAGCGCGTGGGCGCGAACGGGGCCGGGGATGCGTTTGCGGCGGGGTTCTTTTACGGGCGGTATCACGACCAGCCGCTGTCGGACTGTCTTGCGATGGCGCATGCGACGGCTGCGGCCAGTCTCAGGGCGGCGGATACCTATTCCGGGGTCGACGGCGCCAAGGCCTGTCTTGACCGCGCCAACCGTTGGGGCTGGCGCGAGATGGGGTAGGATGGGTGATCACCCATCCTACTTGAAAGATCAGACCGCGACGGCCTCGGCCTCGGCCTGCGTCGGTTCCTTTGCGCCGGTCATGAAGGCGACGGCATCCGACATCGAGTATTTCTTGGGATCGACCACGCAGAGCCGCTTTCCCAGACGGTGGACATGGATGCGATCCGCCAGTTCGAACACATGCGGCATGTTGTGCGAGATCAGGATGATCGGAATGCCGCGCGACTTCACGTCCTGGATCAGTTCGAGCACTTTGCGGCTTTCCTTCACCCCTAGCGCTGCCGTCGGTTCATCGAGGATGATGACCTTGGACCCGAAGGCGGCGGCGCGGGCCACGGCCACGCCCTGACGCTGGCCCCCGGACAGGGTTTCCACCGCCTGGTTGATGTTCTGGATGGTCATCAGGCCCAGATCGTTGAGTTTTTCGCGCGCGATCCGCTCCATCTCCTTCTTGTCGAGCCGCTTGAACAGCTGGCCCATGAGGCCCTTCTGCCGGATCTCGCGCCCCATGAACATGTTGTCGGCGATCGACAGGGCAGGGGACATGGCCAGCGTCTGGTAGACGGTCTCGATCCCCGCTTCCCGCGCGTCGATGGGCGACTGGAACTTGACGGGCTTGCCGTCCAGTTCCACGGTCCCTGCATCGGGGATCACGGCGCCCGAAAGCGCCTTGATCAGGGTGGATTTGCCCGCGCCGTTGTCGCCGATCACCGCGAGGATTTCCCCCGGCATCAGTTCGAAGTCGCAATTGTCGAGCGCCGTGACCTTGCCGTAGCGCTTGGTCAGGTTGCGGCCTTTCAGGATGGGTTGTGTCATTTGAATATCCTCCCCGAACGCTCAGGCGGTGACTTTGCGGATCCACTGATCCACGGTGACAGCGGCGATGATCAGCACGCCGATCAGCAGGTAGGTCCATTGCGGGTCAGCCCCGGCCATGCGCAGGCCCAGTTCGAACACGCCGACGATCAGCGCCCCGAAGAAGGCCCCGATGATCGAGCCACGCCCGCCGAACAGCGAGATGCCCCCGATCACCACAGCGGTGATGGACTGGATGTTGCCGATCACACCGGTCGTGGCGGATGGCGAGACAGAGCCGTAGCGCCCGATCATCACCCAAGCGGCGAGACCGCAGATGAACCCCACCAGCATGTAGACCGACATCAACGTCTTGTGGACATTCACGCCTGCCAGTTCTGCCGCCTCCGGGTCATCGCCCACGGCATAGACGTGGCGGCCCCATGCGGTCGAGCGCAGCGCATAGGCAAGACCGAACACCAGACCGATCATCAAGACCACGCCAAGAGTGAAGATCGCGCCGCTGATATTGATCTTGGTGCCCAGGAATTGCAGGAAGGCGGCCTCGGCCTCGATATCCTGGCTGCGGATGGTTTCATTGTTGGAATACAGGTAGTTGGCGGCCAGAACGATCTGCCACATGCCCAGCGTCACGATGAAGGGCGGCAGCTTCATGCGGCTGACCAGCCAGCCGTTCACAGCACCAATCGCGGTGCCGACGGCCAGACCGGCGGCGACGGCCACAGGCGCGGGCAGCCCGTAGCGGAAGGTGAACTGGCCCATGACGACGGTGCACAGCACCGCCAGCGCGCCGACCGACAGGTCGATGCCTGCGGTCAGGATGATCAGGGCCTGCGCTGCGGCCAGAACGCCCACGATCTGCACCTGTTGCAAGATCAGCGTCAGCGCGAAGGGCGAGAAGAAGCGCGACCCTAGCAAGAGGCCGAAAATGATGATGGCCGCCACGAGCACGATCAGCGGCACGATGGCCGGGTTGACGTGCAAGGCGTGCTGGAACTGGCCGACGAAGCCCTTCTTGGTGTCGGCAAAGGATGCCACTTCGGTTGATGCTCCGCTTGCGGCGGCTTCGTAGTTGTCCGAGTTGGACATGTCTGCCTCCCCTCTCCAAGGCGCGGGCGGCTTTGGCCGCCGGAATAGAAAACGGGGAGCAGGCAGGCGCCTGCCCCCCGGATTGTCGTGTTGTCAGGCTGTGGCCGGGCAGGGGCCGTATCCTCCCCCAAATGCCCGGTCTTGGGCGGGTCGCGGGGCGCGCCACTGGCAGGCCCCGGGGCTTCGCCCGTAATTGCCTCAAACTCTCCCCCGGAGAGTTTGTCGGGGCGTCATTGACGCCCCGATCCGGCAATTACCCCCAGCACTTGTCCATGCCTTCGGCGGTGTCGATGGACTCGACGCCCTCGGCGGGCTTGTCGGTCACCAGCGCCACGCCGGTGTCGAAGAAGTCCTTGCCATCGGTCGCTTCCGGCTTGGTGCCGTCCTTCGCCCAGGCTGCAATCGCTTCGATGCCCAGCGAGGCCATCAGCAGCGGGTACTGCTGCGAGGTCGCGCCGATCACGCCTTCCTTGACGTTCTGCACGCCGGGGCAGCCGCCGTCGACGGACACGATCAGCACGTCATTCTCACGGCCGATATCCTTCAGCGCCTCATAGGCACCTGCGGCGGCGGGCTCGTTGATGGTGTAGACGACGTTGATCATCGGATCTTTCGCCAGCAGGTTTTCCATCGCCTTGCGGCCACCTTCTTCGTTGCCGGCGGTCACGTCGTTGCCGACGATGCGGGGATCATCCTCGTCGCCCCACTTGTTGGGGTCCTTCACGTCGATGCCGAAGCCGGTCAGGAAGCCCTGATCGCGCAGAACGCCGACGGTGGGCTGGGAAATCGCGAGGTCCAGCATGCCGATCTTGGCGTCTGCGGCGGCGTCGCCCAGCGTTGCAGCGGCCCACTTGCCGATCAGCTCACCTGCAAGGAAGTTGTCGGTGGCAAAGGTCATGTCGGCGGAGTCGATCGGGTTCAGCGGGGTGTCGAGCGCGATGACCAGAAGGCCGGCGTCGCGGGCCTGCTGCACCGACGGCACGATTGCCGAGGTGTCGGACGCGGTGATCAGGATACCCTTGGCACCGTTGGCGATGCAGGTCTCGATGGCCTGAACCTGGGTCTCGTTGTCGCCGTCGACCTTGCCCGCATAGGCGTTCAGCTCGATGCCCAGCTCCTCGGCCTTGGCCATTGCGCCTTCGCGCATCTTGACGAAGAACGGGTTGGTGTCGGTCTTGGTGATCAGGCAGGCCGAGGTCATGCCGTGGCTGCCAGCCGTTGCCGCGCCAGCAATCGCGGTGAAGGCCAGAGCAGATGCGCCGAGCGCAAGGGTTTTCTTCAGAGTTTTCACGATAATCCTCCCTAAGGTCGTGTGAGCAGGGCCGCTTGCCGTTCAAACAGGCATCTTGCCGCCTCTCTCAGCGTTAACAAACGCGGATTCGCGGCGGCTGTCAATAAATAAATCTCAGTGAATTATTATTGACAGAAGGTCGCACTCGGGGTCAGTGTACGGGCAGGGAGGACGTCGCGTGAATACCAAGGACGCGGTGCAAGTCACTGACAATAATTTAAAATTTGTTGCTCGGGGCACCAATCAGGGGCTCATGCGGGCCCAGAATGAACGGCTGGTTCTGACGATTCTGCGCCGTCATGGCCCTATGGCCAAGGCGGATCTGGCCCGATCCACCGGTCTGTCGGCGCAGACCGTTTCCGTCATCATGCGCAAGCTCGAAGACGAGGGCCTGCTGGCCAAGGGCGAGCCGGTGCGCGGGCGGGTGGGTCAGCCCTCGGTGCCGATGCGATTGGCCGAAGAGGGGGCGTTTTTCGCGGGTCTCAAGATCGGGCGAAGGTCGGCGGATCTGGTGCTGACGGACTTCCTCGGCCATGTGCGGGCGCGGGCGCGCATCACCTATGCCTATCCGACGCCGGATGCGACGGTGCGCTTTGCCCGCGAAAGCTTTGGCCAGTTGGCCGCGCAACTCAGCCCGGCGCAGCGCGACCGCATTGGCGGGCTGGGTGTGGCGATGCCGTTCCAGCTTTGGGACTGGGCGGTGTCACTGGGGCTCGACCCGCTCAAGATGTCGGACTGGCAAAGCCGCGACATCTGTGCCGAACTGGCCGATGATCTGGCTTTGCCGGTGTTCATGCAGAACGACGCGTCGGCGGCCTGCGGGGCAGAACTGGTCTTTGGATCGTCGGATCGCTCTCCGGATTTCCTGTATTTCTACATCGGTTACTTCGCGGGTGGCGGGGTGGTGCTGGACAATCAGCTGTTCACCGGACGCACGGGCAATGCCGGGGCACTGGGCTCGATGCCGGTGCCGCAACCGGGCGGGGGGACGGTCCAGCTGATCGACATGGCTTCGCTATGCGTGCTGGAACGCACGATGTCCGAGGATGGTCACGACACCGCCTGCCTGTGGGAGCCGCCCGCCGCATGGGAGGTGCCGACCGACCTGCTGGAGGATTGGGTGACGCGTGCCGGGGCCGGGCTGGCCCATGCCGTTGCCTCGGCGATCTGCGTGCTGGACCTGCCCGAAGTGCGGATCGACGGCTGGATTCCGCATCCGGTCCGGGCCGGTCTCGTCGCTGCGGCCTCCGAGGCGCTGGCGCGCATGGACCTGTCGGGCGTGGTGCCGCCGCGGGTCCTGCCCGGCAGTGTGGGGCCGGATGCGCGCGTTCTTGGCGCGGCGAGCCTGCCCCTGTCGGACCGTTTCCTGATCGAGTGACAGGTCTGTAGGATGGGTTTGACCCATCCGCCCTCATTTATCCTGCAACAGCGCCGTCAGCCCGGATTCGAGGTGCGCGAACGCGGCGCCGAGCCGCGCTTCGATCTCGTCTTGATAGGCTTGGGCCAAGGGCAGCAGTTCCGCCATCAGTTCGCGCCCGCGCGGCGTCAGTTTCAGGCGGACAAGGCGGCGGTCGCCCTGATGCTGCGTCTTGGTCACGTATCCTTGCGCTTCCAGACGTGTCGCGGCCCGGCTGACCTTGGATTTCTCCATCGCCACGCGCGCCTCGATATCGCGCACCGACACATCCTCGGCGGTCGCCAGATGCACCAGCACGCGCCATTCCGGGATCGAGATGCCGAACCGGTCGCGATATTGCCGCGCCAACTCCTCCGAGGTGCGCTGCGCCGCCACGGCCAGCCGATAGGGCATGAAGCGCGACAGGTCGAAATCGGGCAGGGGAACGTTTTCCGTCATATCAAAGCCTTAGCGAAAGGTCCGTGGCATATGCAACAATTATCGTTGACATCGTTGCATGTGCAATGATTAAACGACCCGCGAGATGGTAACCAGACCTGGGGAGGACGCCATGACCGTATCATCCTTGCCGACAGGCATGATCCGTGCGCCGCATGTTGTGGGGACGCATGATGGGTACATGCCCGGTTTCGGGAATGACTTTGAGACCGAGGCGCTGCCGGGGGCCCTGCCGCAGGGGATGAACAGCCCGCAGAAATGCAATTACGGGCTCTATGGCGAGCAGTTGTCGGGCACGGCCTTCACGGCGAACCCGCCCGAACGCACATGGACCTATCGCATCCGGCCCTCGGTCAAGCATTCGGCACGCTATACCAAGATCGACCTGCCATACTGGAAAAGCGCGCCATGCGTCGATCCCGATGTCATCAGCTTGGGCCAGTATCGCTGGGACCCGGTCGAGGCGTCAGGGGAAACCACTTGGCTGACCGGCATGCGCACCATGACGACGGCGGGCGACGTGAACACGCAGGTGGGGATGGCCTCGCATATCTACCTCGTGACCGAGTCGATGGTGGACAGCTATTTCTTCAGCGCCGACAGCGAGTTGCTGGTCGTTCCTCAACAAGGCCGCCTGCGCTTTTGCACAGAATTGGGGATCATCGACCTTGCGCCGCAGGAAATCGCGATCCTGCCCCGTGGCCTCGTTTACCGGGTCGAGGTGCTCGACGGCCCGTGTCGCGGCTTCGTCTGCGAGAATTACGGCCAGAAATTCGAACTGCCCGGGCGCGGCCCGATCGGGGCGAATTGCCTTGCCAATCCGCGCGACTTCAAGGCGCCGGTGGCGGCGTTCGAGGACCGAGAGGTGCCCTCGACCCTGACGATCAAGTGGTGCGGCCAGTTCCACGAGACGCAGATCGGCCAAAGCCCGCTGGACGTGGTCGCGTGGCATGGCAACTACGCCCCCTACAAGTATGATCTGTCGACCTATTGCCCGGTGGGTGCGATCCTGTTCGACCACCCCGATCCGTCGATCTTCACTGTCCTGACCGCGCCAAGCGGTGTGCCGGGCACCGCGAATATCGACTTCGTCCTGTTCCGCGAACGCTGGATGGTGGCAGAGGACACCTTCCGCCCACCGTGGTACCACAAGAACATCATGTCCGAATTGATGGGCAACATCTATGGCCAGTACGACGCCAAGCCCAAGGGCTTCGTGCCCGGCGGCATGTCACTGCACAACATGATGCTGCCGCACGGCCCGGACAAGAACGCGTTCGAGGGCGCGTCCAATGCCGATCTGAAGGCCGAGAAGCTGGACAACACCATGTCCTTCATGTTCGAGACGAGGTTCCCCCAGCATCTTACGGAATTCGCTGCGAAAGAAGCCCCCTTGCAGGATGATTACATCGACTGCTGGGACAGTCTCGAGAAGAAGTTCGACGGGACGCCGGGCAAGAAGTGAGGGCCTTGGGGGCGCTGCCCCCGTCACGGCAGGCCGTGACTCCCCCGCGGTACTTGTGGCCAGAAGAAGCAAGAGGTGGCGCGTGATCCTTTACGGCTATTGGCGGTCGACGACCTCGCTGCGCGTGCGCGCGGCCCTGAACCTGAAGGGGGTCGTGTATGAAACCCGTTCGGTGAACCTGCTGGACGGGGCGCAGCGCGCGCCCGAATACGCGGCGCTGAACCCGGGTCGGGGCGTGCCGACGCTGGTGCTGGACGACGGCACCGTGCTGACCCAATCGATGGCCATTCTGGACTGGCTGGAAGAAACCTATCCGGACCCGGCCCTTTTGCCGTCCGATCCGGTGGCGCGCGCCCATGTGCGGGCGGCGGCGCAGGTGATCGCGATGGACATTCACCCGGTCAACAACCTCAGGGTCGTGGGCCATCTCAAGCGGTTGGGCCACTCCGCCGACGAGGTCCGCGACTGGATGTGCCAATGGATGGCCGAGGGGTTTTCCGCCTTCCAGCGGCTGATCGCGCCGACAGGCCGGTTCGGCTTTGGCGACGCGCCGACGCAGGCCGATCTGTGCCTCGTTGGGCAGATGGTCAATGCGCGGCGCTGGGGGCTGGACATGACGCCCTTCGCAAGGCTTGTAGAGATTGATGAGGCCGCGCGCGCGATCCCCGCGATCCACGCCGCCTTGCCCGAACACCAACCCGATGCCCAATAAAGGAGCCCAAATGCCCCTGATGAAAAGCTGGGTCGACAGCGCGAACACGTCTGAGACCGACTTCCCCCTGAACAACCTGCCCTACGGTGCCTTTCTGACGCAGGATGGCGAGCAGCATTGCGGCGTTGCCATCGGGGACATGATCCTCGACGTGACCGCTTTGGAGGCGGATGGGGTGATCGCCGTGCCGGACGAGGAAGAGGTGTTCTTCTTCGGCGACTGGTCCGAGTTCATGGCGCTGGGGCCGCAGATCTGGGCGGGTTTCCGCGCCGCGATCACGGAATTGCTGGCGGAGGATTACGAGGACCCGCAGGGGCTGACGCAGTATTTGGTGCCGCAGGTGGGCACGCGGATGTGCCTGCCCTTCACCGTGGCGGAATACACCGATTTCTACGCCTCCTATCATCACGCCAGCAATGTCGGCACCATGTTCCGCGGCCCTGAAAACGCGCTGCCGCCGAATTGGCTGTCGATCCCGATCGGCTATAATGGGCGGGCGTCCTCGGTTCAGGTGTCGGGCACCGATCTGCGCCGCCCGTGGGGACAGTTGAAGGCGCCGGATCAGGACCTGCCGGTCTTCGCGCCGTGCAAACGCTTCGATATCGAACTGGAGATGGGGGCGATTGTCGGCCAACAATCCGAAGGGCCGGTCACCGTGGCCGAGGCGGACGAGATGATCTTTGGCTATGTCCTGCTCAACGACTGGTCCGCGCGCGACATCCAGGCTTGGGAATACATGCCGCTCGGCCCGTTCCAGTCCAAGGCGACGGCGACCACGATCAGCCCGTGGATCGTGCCCAAGGCGGCGCTGGAGCCGTTCCGCACCACCACGCCCGAGCGCAAGCGCCCGCTTCTGGCGTATCTCGAGGAACCGGGTCCGATGCTGTATGACATCGCGCTGGAGGTCGGCCTTGCCCCCGAAGGCAAGGACGAAACCGTCATCAGCCGGACCAACTACAACCAGATGTATTACTCCAGCGCGCAGCAATTGGCGCATCACACCACCTCGGGCTGCCCGATGAATGTCGGCGACCTGTTGGGATCGGGCACCATTTCCGGTCCGGAAAAGCACCAGCGCGGCGCGCTGCTGGAAATCACTTGGGGTGGCAAGGAGCCCATCACGCTGGACAGCGGCGAGACCCGCAGCTTCGTCGAGGACGGCGACACGCTGACCCTGCGCGGCGCTGCCTTGGGCGACGGCTACCGCGTGGGCTTTGGCGCCTGCTCGGCCAAGGTGCTGCCCGCGCTTGAGGACCCTTACAAGAGATAACCCCGTCCCGGACTTGATCCGGGACCTCCACCTTTGACCAAGAGGCCCCGGATCAGGCCCGGGGCGCGAAAGGACCGCACCATGACCAAAGCCTTCGCCTCTGCCGGAGACATGGAAGAAAAGACAATCAGCTTCACGCAGGTGGGCGAGGGGCTTTACGCCTTCACCGCCGAGGGCGACCCGAACACCGGCGTCATCATCGGCGATGACAGCGTCATGATCGTCGAGGCGCAGGCCACCCCGCGCCTTGCCCGCAAGGTGATCGACTGCGTGCGCAGCGTCACTGACAAGCCGATCAGCCACCTCGTCCTGACCCATTACCACGCCGTCCGCGTGCTGGGCGCAAGCGCCTACGGCGCGCGGGAAATCATCATGTCCGACGTGGCAGCGGCGATGGTCGAGGAGCGCGGTCAGGAGGACTGGGACAGCGAATTCGACCGCTTTCCACGGCTCTTTCAGGGCCATGAGGAAATTCCCGGCCTGACGCGGCCCACGACCACCTTCTCCGACCGGATGACCGTCTACCTTGGCAAGCGCCGGGTCGACATCATGCATCTGGGCCGCGCCCATACCGCGGGCGACGCGGTGATCTGGGTGCCGGATCAAGAGGTCATGTTCACCGGCGATATCGTCGAATACCACTCTGCCTGCTATTGCGGCGACGGGCATTTCGGCGACTGGGAAGACACGCTGATGAACATCGCGGCCTATGAGCCCAAGGCCATCGCGCCGGGGCGCGGCGATGCGCTGGTCGGCGAGGACATGGTCGCCAAGGCCATCGCCGCCACGGCGGATTTCGTCAACTCGACCTACAAGCCCATCGCCCGCGTCGTCGCCCGTGGCGGCACGTTGAAAGAGGCCTGGGACGCTTGCCGCGCCGAATGCGACCCGAAGTTCAGCGACTACGCCATCTACGAACACTGCCTGCCGTTCAACGTTGCCCGCGCCTATGACGAGGCCCGCGGCATCGACACACCCCGCGTCTGGACCGCCCAACGCGACAAGGACATGTGGGCAAGCCTGCAGGGGTGACTCCGCGCAGTCCGGCATGGATGGGGCGCTGTTTGGGCGTTCCATCTATCGAACGGGCTGACACCAAGCGTCAACCCAACCGGTCAACTCAAGGGGGAGAAGTGGGGATGTCTGGCCTGAAAATCGCTTTGGCACTTGCCCTGTGCGTGAGCGTACTGTGTGCGCTCGTGTTTTTCCTCCAGGCTATTGCGCGGCTTTCAAGCTTTACGCACGCGCTCCGGAAAAGTGCCCTGGATGAACCTGAAAAGGCCGTGCTGACCGGCGGCTACTACAACGCGTTTCGGGTTTGGTTCGACTCTCGGAACACGCATGCCAGAAACCAACTGCTTCGGTACCAGACTCGCTTGGTTTTGGCAGTTGCAATCTCTGCGGCATTGGGGACAGCAATGATGATTGTCGGGGAATTGAACAAACCCTGCCTCGAATATCGAAGCTACAGCCTCAACGACGGACGCACGATCCAGTCGTGCCTGAAAAAATGATGTCACTCGCAGACTGCGGTCTTTGACCCGTCTGCCCGTGGGACAAGGAGGAGCCGACATGATCCACGACCGCTATCAACTCGCCTTCAAACTCTACCCCTATGAACGCTCATCCGATCAGGACGCCGCCCAGCCGGTCCGTCACCCGGTCGTCGTCATGGGCGGTGGTCCCATCGGGATTGCCACGGCGCTGGACCTTGGCCTTCAGGGTATCCCGGTCGTGGTGCTGGATGATCACGAGGGCATCGGGCAGGGCTCCCGCGCGATCTGTTTCGCCAAACGCTCGCTCGAAATCGCCGACCGCTACGGCGCGGCGGACAAGATGCTGGACAAGGGCGTGGTCTGGAACCTCGGCAAGGTCTTCCACGACGACCGCAAGGTGTTCGAGTTCAACCTGCTGCCCGAGGACGGCCACAAGTTCCCGGCCTTCATCAACCTCCAGCAACCCTATTTCGAACGCTTCCTCGTGGACCGCGTGCGGCAGGCGCAGGCCGAAGGCGCGCCCATCGACATCCGGGGCAAGAACCGGGTCGACAGCGTCGAAACCCATGACGACCACGTGCGCCTGAACATCACCACGCCCGACGGCCCCTACACAATCGAGGCCGATTGGCTGATCGGCTGCGACGGCGCCTCCAGCCCCTTGCGGGGCATGATGGGGCTCGATTTCGAGGGTCGCGTCTTCGAGGACAGCTTCCTCATCGCCGACATCAAGATGAACAATCAGGACTTCCCGACCGAGCGTTGGTTCTGGTTCGAGCCGCATTTCAAGTCCGGCGCTTCGACCCTGCTGCACAAGCAGCCCGATGGCGAATGGCGCATCGACTTCCAGATCGGCTGGAATATCGACCGCAAGGAAGAACTGCGCGAGGAAAACGTGCGCAAGCGTTTGGACGCCATGCTTCCGGGCGTCGAATACGACATCGTCTGGACCTCGATCTACACGTTCCAGTGTCGCCGGATGAAGCAGTTCCGCCATGGCCGGGTGATCTTTGCCGGGGATGCGGCGCATCAGGTCAGCCCGTTTGGGGCGCGCGGGGCCAATAGCGGCATGCAGGATGTGGACAACCTCGGCTGGAAGCTGGGGCTGGTGCTGCAAGGCAAGGCGCCCGAGCGCCTGCTCGACAGCTATCACGAGGAACGCGCCTATGGGGCGGACGAGAATATCCTGAATTCCACGCGGTCCACCGATTTCATCACGCCGAAATCCAAGACCAGCCATATCTTCCGCAACGCGGTGCTGGATCTGGCCGAGCACCACGCCTTTGCCCGGCCCTTGGTCAATTCGGGGCGCCTCAGCGTGCCCTGCACCTATGACGGGCTCAGCCTGAACGGCGCAGACGCCTTGACCGGTGGCCCGGCGCGCACGCGCCCCGGTTCGCCTTGCCCGGATGCGCCAGTGGGCGATCGGTTCCTGCTCGGCCAGCTTGGCGGTCGCTTCCAGCTTCTGACCATCGACGCCGACGCGCCCGATGCGCTGGATGAGGATGGCATCGCGGTCACGCGCGTGGCGCTGAGCGCCTCGGACGATCCCACCGGCGCGCTGGCCGCCCGCTATCTCGGTGATGCGCCCCGCGCCGTCTACCTGATCCGGCCCGACCAGCATGTCGCCGCGCGGTGGGACAGCTTCGACGCTTCCGCTGTTCGCGACGCCCTGCGCCGCGCCACCGCAAGAGGATAAGCCATGCGCCTGAACACACAGCCGAATATCGCCGCGCCGGACGATTTCTATGCCGATCTCATCGCCGCGCATGAGGGCCTGAGCGATGACGACAGCGCCGCCCTGAACGCGCGCCTGATCCTGCTGCTGGCCAACCACATCGGCGACCGCGAGGCCCTATCCGAGGCGCTGACCCTGGCCCGTCAGCCGGGCTGATTGCGCCACAGGATGACGTTGTCGCCGTCTTCCATCCGGTAATCGGGGTGGGCGGCGACGAACTGGTCCACCGCCAGTCGCGCGCCCCCGTAATCGTGGTAGTCGTCCAGCAGGATCGCGCCGCCGGGGACAAGCACGGCGTGCAGCGCCGTCAGGCAGAAGGCCACCGGGTCGTACCAGTCGCAATCCACATGGGCAAAGGCGATCGGTGCGGTGGGCAGGGCGGGCCACGTGTCCTGAAACAGGCCCTTGTGCAACTGCACCCGGTCACCATCGACCGGCAGGCCAAAGCGCGCGAAACTGTCGGTGACCTCGCCCAGCAGGTCGTCGCGATAGCCGTAATACAGCGCGCCGCGAATGCCGCTCGACTTGCCCTCGGCGATCTCGCGGTAGCGGGCGCGGGACAGCGGGTCGTCATGTTCCGAACTGGGCGCGGGGATCTGGCCAAAGACGTCGAAGCCAAGGAACCGCCGTCCCTGAGCCTGCGCCGCCTGCGCGATCACGATGCCCGACCCGCCAAGCGCAAGGCCGAATTCCACGAAATCGCCCTCGGGCACTGTTGCCATCCCGGTCAGCACCGTTTCCAGACGGGCCATCTTTTCCGGGCGCAGGTAGGTCAGACCTTCCTCGCGGACCCGGCTGGCCAGCGGGCCAAGCGCGGGCGGTTTGACCGGCGCGCAGGGCGTGCACAGGTAGAGCATCTGGATGCCGTGGTTGGTTTCGCCAAAGACCCGCTGCTCGGCGATCTGCCAGCCCTGCCGGGCCAGCAGGCGTGTCAGCACATGCGGCTTGAAGGCGTTGATCCAGTGGCGTTTTTCCCGAACCGGCGCGAAATCCTCGCCCTTGGGGTGGACATAGGACAGGATCAGGCGGCCGGATCGCTTGCGCGCCGCCCGCAGCGCCAGCCCCGGCTTTTCGAGATATTCCAGCACGCCCAGCAAGGTGCTGGCCGAGAAATCCCCCTCGGGGAATTGCCCCTGATCGAGATCGATCACGGCGACCTCGGGCGTCCAGCCGGTCAGATCGGCAGGCTGGTAGCCCACTCCCGGCGCCAGCATCCCGCGCAGCGCCTGATGCGGTCCGCAGCCGATATCGGCCACGATGCCGGTATCGGGCAGCCAGTCGCGCACCGCTTCGGCGCGCTTGTCCCAGTTGCGCTTGAACTTGTCCGGGTCGCTCCATTCGGTGGGGCGGGCGGTCTTGCGGGTCATGTCAGGCCTCGTTCCGGGCGTAGCGCCGCCACTCGCCGGCCCAGCGGATCGGGCGGGCGGTGATCCACGGTTTGCGCGCGCCGACCCAGTGGATCAGCTTGGGCGCTGCCATGTGGTCGCCATAGGGCTGCATGTTCCACGCCTCTGGCATGGGGGCGAAATCGCCTTGCAGGTACATGTTGATGGCTTCCTGATCCTCGAAGCCATAGCGTTCGACCAGCGCCAGCACCGTCTCGACGAAGCCATGGGCGCGCAGCCGGTCGAGGGACAGCACCATCACGCCGGCATTGATGTAGCGCGCGTTGATCCGGCCATGCGCGGCGATGCGGCGGCGCAGCTCGCGGGTCACGTCCTGCGGGTAGCCGCGCAGCCGGATGGCGCGTTCCATCCATTGCGTCAGCGTCCGGAACTGCCGGTTGGGCGTGGCGCGGCCCGCGATCCCGAGCGCGGATACCGGCAGCGCGGCAAGCTCGGCCACGTCGGCCAGCAAGACGGTGTCGCAATCCAGATAGACCACCCGGTCGAGATCCGGCAGCAGCTTTGGCAAGAGCAGCCGGTCCATCGTCGAAACCGAGTTGGCCCCCCCCGCCAGCGCCGCATCGAAGGGCGCTTTTCGCCCATCCATCGTGATCTGGTGCAGGCGCAGGGCAGGTGCCTCGGCCTGCAAACGGGCAAAGCCCGCCGCGTCGATCCCACGGGTCAGGACATGCATGTCGATCTGCGCATCGGAATGCGCGCGCACCGAGCGCAGGAAGGGACCCGCCCGGTGGACAAAGCTCTGATCCAGCGCGATGACAATGTCCACGCCGGGCCGCGTCGGGCTGGGCGGGACAGGTCGCGCGGCGCGGCGCAGCGGTTGCGCCTTGGCGAGGTCGGCGCGCGCCTCGGCGACCAGCGGTGCGGTGGTCTCGCGCCAGAGCGCGCGCAGCCCGTCCGGCGGCGTACCCGCCCGCACCGCATCCAGCACGGTGTCGATCAGGTTGGTGACGCGCCTCCGGATCGTCTCGAATCCCGGCCCGTCAAAGATCAGACCGTCAAAGCGGCGGTCGCTTGCATCCTTGGGTGCGAAGGCGACGTTGGCACCGATGGCGCGCGCAGGCAGATAGCAATGCAGCCGTGAGGTCGTCACCTGCGCGGCGCGCCCGTAGCGGGTCAGCAGGTCGAGACAGGTCGCGATGGCCTCGGCGAAATCCATGCGGCGATAGGCGGGGGCGTTCTGTTCGATCCCGCCGCTGTCGGTATCGACCTCAAGCACCTCGTCCGAACGGCCCGCGACCTCCAGCCCCATGGTCGTCGTGACGCAGCCCGAAAAGAACGCCTCGATCCCGCTATTGAGCAGCCAGTGGCAGGTCGGGCGGTCGCGGCAGCCTATGGGGGCGTTCGCCTTGAGAAAATCCACCACCTCGGGGGTCAGGTCCTCGGCCCGTTGCAGGTAAAAGCTCAGGATGATCGGCGTGACCTGATCGGGCAGTGGCAGGGCGCGGATCTGGCCCCAGACCCGGTGCAGGAACCAGCCATGCAGCAGGGCCAGAACTGGCTGGCCGGGATGGGTCTGGGCCAGCATCTCGGGAAAGTCGCGATCCATCAGGGCAAGATGCGCAGGCGGCGCGCCGGTGATCCGTTCGGCCATGGGCCAGCTGTCGCGCAGGGGGCGCAGGTCGAGGCCGGGATGGTCGCAGGTCAGGTCCGCGCCGAAATGCCGGACGAGATGGCGCAGCAGGGCGGCGCTTTGCATCCAGTCGCCGATATTCATCGACGACGATCCCGGCTCTGGCGTCTTGTAGTCCAGCACCGCCAGCTGCACCCGGTCCCCGGCCCGCGACGCCCCGGCGAGACGCTCCGACAGGTTGCGCGTGACCTTCGGCCCGTCCCGACCTGTCAGCCCGCCAAGGTAGCCGCTCAGCCATGTGATCTCGGCCTTCAAGGTGCCGGGGTCGGTGAGCTGGTCCAGATGCGCGATTGCGGCGGCGTGGTCATTCGCCAGCACGGCCAGACGCGCCTTTTCCAACTGCCACAGCGGCAGGTCCGCCCGGTCGTCGCGCAGCAAAAGGCGCGCCTCGACGATGTCGCCCATTTGCCGATGCGCCGTGGCGCAGGCCAGCCTGTCGATCACGCGGCCCTCGGGCAACAACTGGGCCAGTGCGGTGCTGGCGGCCTCAAGACTGCCTTGCGCCAGCATGGCATGCGCGAACAGGCGGTCGGACAGGTCGGGCGCGACCGACAGCAGACGGTCGGCGGCGACCATCAGGTCGACCTGCATACCGCGTCGCACCATGAGGTCGCAGAGCATCTGCTCGCCCTCTGGGCCGGAGAAATGCGCGACCAATGCGTCGGGCGCGGCGGAGCGGAGGAATTCCTTGGTCATGACCTGCCTGATCTGCCTTTGTTGCGCAGGGGTAGGGGCTGACCTTGCGCTTGTCAAATCCATGCACGGCGATGTATCGGACCGACCGCTGCCCGCCGTCCGGCCCGACGGAGAAAAGGGTCTTGGCCACGGATGGGGCGACGGCGGCGATGTGTTCCGCCACTTCGACGCGCGCGCACCGAAGCGTTTATTGTGCGACCTTGCCGATCGTATGAGACCGATGTTTTCAGGTCCACCCTCACCCCGCTGCGTGCCGAAACACCGAGCCGACAGTGTCGGCAGGACCGGTCAAGACAATTTAGCAAACGACCCGATGACAAGGTCAGACCGCGGGCAGGGGGCCGGTTTCGGGGGCACGGCCACCATGATCGATAAGGACCGAGTTTCCGACATGTATCCGGTGCAGGACTTGCCGGAACGCGCCGCATCCAGTGCTCAGGGTTTCGGTGCCGACCGTCGCTTTGTCCGGCTCGAAAAGCGGCAGGATACGGCCCGTCGCCTCAAACGGCACGTCGAGCAGATCGCAGACCGTCGGCGCGATGTCGACCAAGGCGGCGGGACAGGGGTCTTTGCCCTGCCGCCCGCCGGGCGTCCGCATGATGAGCGTGGTCTTCAATTCATAGCGGTTGAGGCCGCCATGCATCCCGCCACCCAAAGGCACGCCTGCGATCAGCCCACAGGTCCCCTTCACGCCATGCCCGTCCGGCGCATCCGAGGCGCGCATCAGGAAGAACAGCTCTGGCGCACGCGGATGCCCTTGGTTGACCAGTGACATGGGCAGCGTTCCGGGCAGGCTGTCCGCGATGTCGTCGCGGGCAAAGACCATCCCGATATCGTCCCGCGACATCAGCCATGCGCAGGCCGCGTCGATCAGGCCGTGGTCGCCGTCGAGGCTGCGGACTTCGCCCATATTGCCCCGGGTCAGCGCGAGGCGGTGGGTGTCGTCGGGCCGGTGGCTGGCCGGAAGCCCGGCGGCCTGCATTTCGGCGGTGATGTCGGTCTGAAACGTCGTCGTGATCTGGCCGTGGTCGGACATGGCGATGACCGCAGTCCGCCCGTCGTGCTTGGCCACCTGTTCCAGAACCATGCCAAAGACATCGTCTGCGGCGCGCGTCACGGCCTGCGCCTGAGCCGAGCCGATGCCGAACTGATGGTAGGTCGTGTCCGGTTCGGGCAGCCACATCAGCGCGACATCCGGCCCGTCCGGCCCGAGGGCCATCTCGGAAAACGCCCGTGCCGCATAGCTCAGGGTTTCGTATTTCGGAACGGCGTGTCCGGGCAGCGGGCCACAGCGCGCAATCGCCTCGCGCACGGCCTCCGGGGTCTGGGTCGCGGCCTCGCCATGCACGGAGAAGGTCCATTGCCCGTTCGACGCCACCTCGTGATTGACCAGATAGGCGGACCCGGCAGAGCCGCAATGCACCGCCCCCATCCGCAGCCCCGCCCGGGCGAGGGCTTGACCGAGACTGGTGGTCGTCACGACAGCCTCCTCGGCGGCCTTCAGCCGCGCGAGGTGGTCGAAGTTCGAGGTGTCGAGCGGTTCGCCCTTGACGATCTGGGGGCGATGGAAGGCGTTGTTGACGATGCCATGCCGTGCGGGCCAGTCACCCGTGGCAAAGGATGTGGTCGCAACCCGGGTCATGGAGGGAAAGACCGAGCGCGCCTCGGTGAACCAAAGGCTTTCTTGGGCAAAGGCTTCGAGGTTGGGCATGAGCCCGGCGATCCTGTCGGGGCGCAGCCCGTCGAAGACCACGATGACGGCGCGGTCAACCTTGCTCATGCGGCCTCCTCTGCGCGGGCGGCGTTGACAGCCACGGCAAAGGCCTTGGCCGCCGCGAGCGTGTCCGTTTCTGCGTGGGCGATGAAGTTCGACTTGATCTCGATGACGATACGGGTGTCCGGGCGGACGGGCAGCGCGGCGGCCAGCGCCTCGAAATCGACGCGGCCATAGCCTTGCGGCGCATGCATGTCGCCCACGCCGAAGAAGTGCTGTTCGTTGCGCGACCCGGTCGGAAAGCTGGCCGGGATGCCGGTGCTGTCCGAGAAATGGATATGGCCAATCCATGGGCCGAGCGCCTTGCACGCGGCGATCATGTCGAACCCCAACAGACCGGCCCCCTGCTGGGCGTGGCTGATGTCGAGACAGGCGCAGACGGCCTCGTGGTTCAGCCGCTGCAATTGATCGGCCAGTTGTGCGGGGTCGAGCGAATAAGAGGTTTCCTGCCCGGCAATGACGCGCGGATTGGGCGAGATGTTCTCATAAGCGATCCGGATGCCCAAGGCGGCGGCGCGCTCTGCCACCGGACCAAGCTGGTCGATCTCGAATTGCAACAGCGCCGCGCGGCGATTGATCCAGTCCAGCGGCGCGACCCGTCCGGGATGGATGACGACGACCTTTGCGCCGATCTCGGCGGCAAGGTCCATCGATACCAAGGCGGCGCGCTGCATGATGTCGGCATGCGCCTCGTCCATCAGGTTGATGGCGATGGGCGCATGCATCGAATAGGCAAGGTCGTGGCGCGCCATGATCTTCGCAAGCATGGCGGCGCGATGCGGGATCAGGCGGCAATCCACCACGGCGTCGAGCCCCACCGCCGTGATCTCGGCCCCGGTGCAGCCGATCCGGACCATGTGTTCAAGACGTGTTTCAAGGCGCGACAGGTCGCCCTCGGTCATGCCGGTATTGAAGCCGGTCGCGATGATCTGTGTCATTGTTCTTCCCACGGGTTGATGAGCGGCGCGCCGTCCAGATGCGCGGCGATGGCCTGCGCGGCGTCCAGAACGCCGCGCGCATGGGCGTTGTAGCGCCCGTTGAGTTCGATCATGCCAAAGGTGCCGTCCCGAAAGCGCATTTCGGGCAGCAGCTCTGCCCAAGGGATGGCCCCCCAGAACATCGGCAGGTGCAAGTCGCCCTGTCCCAGCACGACCTCGTCGCCCGCATCCCCGATGGCCGTGCCGCCGCTGGGCCGTCCGAAATTGTCGTGCAGATGCAGATGCCACACATGCGGCGAGAGCGCGCCGCACCCCGCGATGAAGTCGAAGCCGAGCGTTGCCGCCGACAGGAAGGCATGGCCAAAATCGAGGCAGGCGCCGATGCGGGGGTGCTGCGTCGCGGCCAGTTGCGCGGCCAGCGCGCGCGGGTCGGCCCCATAGATGACGCGACCGGCATTGGTGGGGCTGGCGATCAGGTTCTCGACGGCGATGTTCACATCCGCCGCCTCCGCCAGATCGCCAAGGTGGCACAGCAGGTCGCGTTCCTCGGCCAGCAGCGCGTCGGCCTGAACCACCCAGTCCGGCGCGGGCACATGCCCCGAATGCAGCACCATCGAGGCGCAGCCGGTGATCCGGCAGAATTCGACGGACGCCTCTGCGGCGGCAAGGTGCATGTCGCGGCGCGCGCGGTCCATCAGGTTGATCCCGTGCGGCGCATGCAGCACCGGCGCCATGCCATGCCGGTCGATCATGTCGGCCACGCGGCGCAGGGCGGGCAAGTTCAGCCGCCCGCCGACGATGATGTCGAGCCGCCGCGCGCTGATCTCCACATGGCTGCACCCGATCTCGGCCCATTCGGCCATCAGTCGGTCGGCGGCGTCGAGATCCCCCGGCGGCACGGAGGTCAGGTTGAGGCCGCAGCCGGTGATGATACCCATGGTCAGTCCTCCAGAGACGGGTCGAGTTTCGAGCGCAGCCAATCGCCGAGGATCGACATGCTGAGCGTGATGAAAAAGATCGTCATCCCCGGCACCACGGCCAGCCACCACGCGTTGATGAGGTAGTCGCGCCCTTCTCCCAGCATCTGGCCGAGCGAGGTCATCGGTGGCCGGATACCAAGGCCGAGAAAGCTCAACGAGGTCTCGAACAGGATCGTGGCCGGGAAATTTACGGTAAGCTGGACAAGAAGCGGGCCCGAGATATTGGGCAGGATATGGCGCAGATAGACCCAGCGCGGTCGCGCACCAAGGCCCCGGACCGCCAGCGCATAGCCCTGTTCGCGTGCCGACAGGACGAGGCCCCGGGTGATGCGGGCGTAGGTCTCCCACCCATAGAGCGCCATGATGGCGATGAAGATCACCATCGAATTGCCGAGGAAGGCCAGCACCGCCAGCGCGATGATGAACCACGGCATCGCCGCTTGGAAATCCACCAGCGCCATGATCGCTTCGTCCCACAGCCGCCCCTTATGCGCCGCGACGAAGCCCAGCGTCACACCCAGAACCGCGCCAAGGCAGGTGCCCAGCAATGCCAGCAACATGGAGGTCTGCGTGCCGACCAGCAGCCGCGAGAACAGGTCGCGCCCCAGCGTATCCGTCCCCGTGGGGTGCAGCCACGTGCTGCCCTCCAGCGGCACGGGCGGGGCCATGCGGTTCATCAGGTCGATATAGTCGAAGGCATAGGGCTGGATCACCCGCGCAAACACCATGACGAACAGCATGAGCACCATGAACCCGGCTGCCAGCGTCACGGCGAGCGGCGCCCGTGTCAGCCAACGCGGCAGCGGCAGACGACGCGGGGTGATGCGTTCCATGACACTCATCGCGCACCTGCCTTCGCGCCGACGCGCACCCTTGGATCGAGCCAGCCATAGAGCAGGTCGGTCAGCGTATTGGCGGCGATCATCGTGATCGCCAGCAGGATCATGATGCACTGTACCACCGCAAGGTCGCGCGTCGCCACCGCGCTGGTCAGCAGCCGCCCGATGCCGGGCCACGCAAAGACCGTTTCGACCACGACCGCGCCGCCCAGCATCTCGCCGACCTTGAAGCCAAGGATCGTGACCACGGGAATGGCCGCATTGGGCAGCGCATGCAGGTTCACCCGACGCGCCGGGGCCGCCCCCTTGGACCGGGCGGTGCGCATGTAGGGTTTCGACAGCACGTCGATCATCGACGACCGCGTGTAGCGCGCGAATTGCGCGGCATAGCTGATGCCCAGCGTCGCGGCGGGCATGATCAGGTGCCACCACGTGTCCGACCCCGACGAGGGCAGGACCCGCAGGTTCAGGGAAAAGACGAGGATCAGAAGGATACCAAGAAAGAAGTTCGGCATCGAAAAGCCGAAGACCGACACCGTCATCACCCCTCGGTCCAGCCAGCTGTCGCGGTAAAGGGCGGCGATGATGCCCAGCGGAATGCCCATGGCCAGCGCAATCAGCAGCGAGGTTCCCATCAGCAGCGCCGTCTTCGGCACCCGGTCCCAGACCAGATCGAACGCGTCCAGATTGTTGCGGAACGATATTCCGAAATCGCCGTGCAGCAGGGCGACAAGGTAGCTGCGATACTGCTCGAACAGAGGCGCGTCGAGCCCCCATTTGCTGCGATAGAAGTCGCGCGTGGCCTCGTCTATATCGTCCGGCAGCAGCATGTAGGTCGGATCGCCCGACAACCGCAGGACGAAGAACACGAAACTCACCACCAAAAGCAGCGTCAGTGCCGCGCGGATGGTCTTGATCAGGGTCCAGCGCATCAGCCGAAATCCTCCACCAGATGACAGGCCGCGCGACGCGGGCCGAAGCTGCGCAGGGCTGGGTCTTCGGTCCGGCAGCGTTCGAGGGCCAGCGGGCAGCGTGGGTGAAACCGGCAGCCGCTTGGTGGGTCAGCCGGGTTGGGCGGGTCGCCGATCTGCAGCTTGCGGGCGCGGCGGGTAGCAGGATCGGGTCGCGGCACCGCGTCCATCAGCACGCGCGTATAGGGGTGCAAGGGTCGGGCAAACAGCGCCTCGCGCGGGGCCTCTTCGACGATGCGGCCAAGATACATGACCGCCACCCGGTCCGCGATATGGCGCACCACCGACAGGTCGTGGCTGACGAACAGGTAGGTCAGGCCACGGTCGCGCTGCAGGTCCATGAGCAGGTTGACGATCTGCGCCTGGATCGACACGTCCAGCGCAGAGACGGGTTCGTCCAGGACCAGCACATCGGGGTCCAGCGCCAGCGCACGCGCGATCACGACCCGCTGCAATTGACCGCCCGACATCTCGTGTGGGTAGCGATCCGCCATCTTGCCCGACAGGCCGACGGCGATCAGCGCCTCTTCGGCGGCGTCGAGCGGCAGGTTGTGAATCCGCAGCGGCTCCTGCACCTGCGCGCGCACGGTCAGGCGCGGGTCGAGCGACCCGGCAGCATCCTGATAGACCAGTTGCATCCGGCGCCGCTGTGCCCGCCATGCGGCGTCCGAGACGTGCAACATGTCCTGACCGTCCAGCGTCACGGCACCGCGATCCGCCTCGATCAGCCCAAGGACAAGCCGGGACAAGGTGGACTTGCCGCAGCCGCTTTCACCGACGATGCCCAAGGTCTGCCCGGCTTCCAGCGTCAGGGACACGCCATCCACTGCGAAGAACCGCCTCTGGCGGCGCCAGAGCCTCTTGCGACCCACCGCATAGCTGCGTGCCAGATCGGTTGCGACGAGTTGGGTCATTGAACCGCCTCCAGATGACGGGTGGGGGCCACCTTCGAGGCGGAGCCATGCGGGTGATGGCACGCGACGCCGGTGACAAGCGCCGGGTCGTCCTGCCGACACAGGCCGTTCGCGCGCGGACAACGCGGCGCAAAGGCACAGCCGGGCGGAAGTGCATCGATCGGAGGCACGGTGCCCTCGATCGTCCGCAGCCGGGTGTCGGGCGCGGCGCCATGCGGCAGGGCGGACAAGAGACCGCGCGTGTAGGGATGCCGGGGGTCTGCAAACAGACCCGCCACCGGCGCCGTCTCGACCACGCGACCGGCATACATGACGGCGACCTCGTCCGCGCTTTGCGCCACGAGGCCGAGGTCATGGGTGACGAAGAGCACGGCCATCCGCATGCTGTCGCGCAGGTCCGCGATCAGGTCGAGGATCTGCGCCTGAAGCGTGACGTCCAGCGCGGTGGTCGCTTCGTCGGCGATCAGCAGCCTTGGATTGCCCGCGACGGCCAGCGCGATCATGGCGCGCTGGTTCATGCCGCCGGAAAACTGGTGCGGGTATTCGCGGGCGCGACTTTCCGGATCGGGCAGACCGACACGCCCCAGAAGGCGCACCGCCTCGCGCGTGGCCTCGTGACGGGTGGCGCCGATGCGCAGGCGGACCGCCTCGGCGACCTGCCAGCCGATGGTGCGCACGGGGTTCAGCCCGCCCGTTGCATCCTGAAACACCGAGGCCACGGCGCGACGCCGTATCCGCGCGGCCTCGCGCAGGGGCAGGGCGGCCAGATCCTGACCGTCGAACAGCACGGACCCGGCGCTGATCCGCGCGCGGCGTGGCAGCAGCCCGGCAATCGCCAGACACGTCATCGACTTGCCGCAGCCCGATTCACCGACAACCGCCAGAGTATGCCCCGGTTCGACGGACAGCGACGCCCCGCGCACCGGGCGCACGGGCGCGCCTGCGCGCCGGTCGATGGTCACTTCGAGATCAGAGACATAAAGCGTCATGGCAAGCAGGTCCCGCTGAATTCAAGGGGAGCGGCCCGGCTTTCCCGGGCCGCCCGCGATCATCCGATCACTCGGCGATCTTCAGGTTGTCCGGGCGCAGGTCCATGTAGTAGAGGCCGTAGGGCTTCCACTCGATGTTCTTGCGCATGGCGTAGGTTTCCAGCGGGTTGTAGAGCATCGTGCCGGGCGTCTCGTCCATCCAGATGTCCAGCGCCTTGCGATAGGCGTCCTGACGCACGGTCCAGTCGGTGGCCGTCACGATGACGTCCTGCGCGTCGTTGAACGCTTTCGGTGCGTCCCAGGCGCGGTCCGCATCCTGCTTGTTGTTCTGGATGCCCGAGGCCTTGCCCCATTGCGGCACGAAGCTGCCCAGCGGGTCGGGCATGCGGTGGGTGTTCGACCACGGGCGGATGTGGACGGTGCCGTTCGGGTCCTCGACCTGACCCCAGTTTTCGACCGGCTCCAGCTTGACGTTGAGGCCGACGGATTTCCACATCTGCTGCATGGCCTGCGCCGCTTCGGTGGACAGCAGGTAGTAGTTCAGCGGGAACTTGTAGACGATTTCCTCGCCGTCATATCCGGCCTCGGCCAGCAGGGCCTTGGCCTTTTCCGGGTTATATTCGAACTCGGGATAGTCCTCGATCCACATGGTGTAGGCGGGCAGCTGGTGGCCGTTGGGGGTGTAGTTCTTGTCCGCCCAAAGCGCCTGCCGCAGCAGGTCGCGGTCGATGGAGGCCGACAGCGCCTGACGCACGCGCTTGTCTTCAAGCGGGCCCGTGGTGAAGAAGACCAGCATATGCGTGTTGTCCAGAACGATCTGCTCGACCTTCAGGTCGTCATAGCTTTCGATCGTGGGGATCTGGTCCGGCGGGATGTTGACCGAGATGTCGTATTCGCCCGACACGAGACCCGCGATGCGGGCAGAGACCTCGGGCACCTGCACGAAGGTGACGGTCTTTGCAGCGGGCTTGCCCATGAAATAGTCGTCATGGCTGGCAAGGCGGATGTATTCGCCCTCGACCCACTCATCCATCTTGTAGGGGCCGGTGCCGACGGGGTTGCGGGCAAAGGCATCCTTGCCTTGCGTCAGGTAGCTCTTGTTTTCCACGACCCAGAAGGCATAGCCCGCAAGGCGCTGTTCCAGCAGGACGTCGGGTTCCTTGGACACGACCCGGACGGTGTACCTGTCGACCGGCTCGATATGGCTTACGGTCAGCATGAAGCGGGCGGCGGCACCGATCAGCGGATCGTATCCGTGGCCGCGACCGGCGTTGAAGCTGAACACGACATCGTCGGAGGTCAGCTCGGACCCGTCATGGAACGTGACGCCTTCGCGCAGCTTCAGTTCCAGCGTGCGGTCGTCGATGCGCTTCCAGCTTTCGGCCAGACCGGGCACCAGCTTGGATGCGGTGCCGGTGCCATCGGCGAGGAAGTCACGACGGATCAGGCTGTCGAACATCGAGTAGGTGATGCGCACGGCGACGTTGCCCATCTCTTCGATGCCTTCGAGCGAGCCGGGCAGGTTGTTGACGGCCACGACCAGATCGGGCCGCGTGTCGTCCTGAGCCAGAACGGGCGCGGCGGTCAATGCGACCGCGGCGACCGCGACGGCCTTGATGATGCTTCTCAGCATGGGTTTGTCCCCCAGAGGTTCGGTTTGGTGGTTTGTGCCCGGAGGTCAGACATCACGGTCCCCTCCGGACGGGTCATCCGCCGACCGCGTGGCGATCAGCGCGATGTGCTGGTTGAGGCTTGTCCACGGGCCGGGGCCATAGGGCGCCAGCAGGTCCCGCGCGGCGGCCTCGAATTCTCTGACGCGCTCACCCAGCAGGGCCTCTGTCGTGGCAGAGCGCGACAGTGTGTGGCGGATGAGCCGGTCGAAGCTCCAGTCATGGCGCTGGTAGACGGAGATGGCGCGCAGCCTGTCGAAGGGCGATTGGCACAGCACCTCTTCATGCGGCACCCACGCGTCGGAGGCGCGGTGCCGGTTGTAGTCGTCCAGAACCGCAAAGCGTTTGGCCAGCGCGTTGTAGGCGTGCCACCACTGGTTGCTCGGCGCCTTGACGGGGCTGTCATTGATCAGGGCGATGGCTCCGCCCGGGGCGATCAGCCCGTCCAGATCGGCAAGCGTCTGCGCCCGGTCCATCCAGTGGAAGGCCCGCCCGATGGTGACGAGGTGCAGCGGGGCATCGACAAGGCTCAGATCTTCGGAACTGCCGATCTCGAACCGCACGTTCGGCGCGGCCCGGTCACGCGCGGCGGCGATCATGTTGGGGCTCGGGTCGAGGCCCAGAACATGCGCGGCATGGGGTGCGATGGCATTGGCGATGAAGCCCGGCCCGCAGCCCAGATCAAGCACGCGCCCGCCCGCGATGCCGGTTTCGCGCGCCAGCCACGCAATCAGCGCGGGGGCATAGTCGAGACGCGCCGCAACGTAGTGACCGACCGCCGCGTCGAAGCGATCCGGGGTGTAGGGGGCATCCATCATTCTGCGGGCTCCGACAGGGGCATCCGCGCGGTCGACACCGGCCGTGCGCCCGGCACGGCAGCGGGCACGGCGGACAGCAGTTTTTGCGTGTAGGGATGCTTGGGGTCGTGCAGCACCTCGCCCACGGGGCCCGTCTCGACGATCCGGCCCTGATACATGACGGCGATGCGATGGCTGACCCGTTCCACCACCGCGATGTCGTGACTGATGAAGAGGAAGGCGATGCGCATCTCCTCTTGCAGGGTCTGCATAAGCGCGGTGATGCGCGCGGCGGTCGACACGTCCAAAGCCGAGACCGCCTCGTCCGCGACGATCACCTTGGGCGACACCGAAAGCGCGCGCGCGATGCAAAGCCGCTGGCGTTGCCCGCCCGAGAATTGGTGCGCGTAGCGATCCGCATCGCCGCGCGACAGGGTGACACGCTCCAGCAGGTCCTCGGCCAGGGCGCGCCGCGCCTCACCAATGATCCCCGAATGCAGATGCGCCGGTTCGGTGACGAGATCGGCGATTTTCATGCGCGGGTTCAGGCTGGCGAACGGGTCCTGAAAGACCATCTGGATATCGGCCCGCGCCTGCCGCAGCGCGGCGGCGTCCAGTTGCGTGATGTCCCGCCCGGCGAGGCGCACGCGGCCCGCATCCGGTTCGATCAGGCGCATCAGCGCGCGCGACAGGGTGGACTTGCCGCAGCCGCTCTCGCCGACGAGGCCCAGCGTCTCGCCCGGGCGTATCTCGAACGAGACGTCGTCGACGGCCTGCGTGACGGTCTTGGGCTGGAACAGGCCGCCGCCAAGGGCAAAGCCCTTGCTCAGCCCCTCGACCGTCAGCACCGGTTCGGCCTGCGCGACCGGCGCGCGCAGGGGCGCGGTTCCAAGCCGGGGCGTCGCGGCCATCAGGTCGCGCGCATAGCGTGACCGGGGCGCCTCGAAAAGCTGGGCGACGGTTGCGACCTCTTCTGTCTTGCCGTGGCGCAGCACGAGGGCGCGGTCGGCCACTTCGGCCACCACGCCCATGTCATGCGTGATGAACAGCACCGCCATGCCCAGTTCGGTCTGAAGCGCCTTCAGCAGGCGCAGCACCTCGGCCTGCGTCGTTACATCCAGCGCGGTGGTCGGCTCGTCCGCGATCAAAACATCGGGTCGGCAGGCCAATGCGATGGCGATCATCACCCGCTGGCGCAGCCCGCCCGACAATTCGTGCGGATATTGACGCAGGCGCCGGGCGGGATCGGGAATGCGGACCTGATCCAGCGCCTGACCGGCGGCGCGCATCGCCTCGGCCCGGGACAGGCCCTGATGGCGGCGCAGCACCTCGGCCAGTTGCTCGCCGATGCGCATCACCGGATTGAGCGAGGTCATCGGCTCTTGGAAGATCATCGAGATGCGGTTGCCGCGATAGACTTGCATCTGGCGGTCCGACAGCGCGGCAAGGTCCACCGGTGCGTCGCGGCCCAGCCTGATCTGGCCCGCCGTGATGCGTCCGCCCTCGCGCTCGATCAACCGCAACACCGCCAGCGCCGTCGCGGATTTGCCCGAGCCGCTTTCCCCCACCAGCGCCAGCGTCTCGCCCGCGTGGATGTCGAAGGACAGATCGTGCACGGCCTCGTGCGCCCCGAAGGCCACCGAGAGCGATTTGACGGACAGGACGGGTGCCTCGATCATGTCTGTGACCTGCCTCAGAACGGTGCCAGCGGGGGCGTCCAGCGCCCGGCTGTCGGGGTGACGCGGGCCTCGAACGGGTCGCGGCCATGTACCTGCCAATGCGCGGTATCGCTCAGCGTCAGCATCCCCCACGCTTCGGCGGGCGCGCCTTGGGTGGTGAAGCTTTCGGTCAGCGATTGCTGCGTCAGGTGCGGGATGCCGTCGACCGTGGTGACGGTGTTCCAGTGAACGTGCCCCGCAAGGCAGACGACCGGAACCCGCGCCTGCGCCAGCGCCTGCCGCGCGCGGTCGCTTTCGGGATAGCGCGAGAATTGCGGGTTGCGCTGGAAGTAGTAATTGCCGGTCTGGTCATGGCCGGACACTGGCACGTGACTGACCACCAGAGTCGGTTTCTGCGCCGATTGCATCACGCGCGACAGCCACAGCAGGTCGGTCTCGGGCAGGGCGAACCCGCGCCGCTCGGGGTCGCGGCAAATCTTTGCATCCGCGCGCCACAGCGCGATCTGCCAGTGGCCGCAATCCAGCACCTCGGAGACCAGCCGCTGCCCGAGGATCTCCTCGTTCTGGGCCACGCTCAGATGATCGCGGTCATGGTTGCCGCAGATGTGGTGGATCGGCGCGTCGACCGCCTTGAACGCTTGGGCCACCTCGCGTTCCAGCCGCAGGTCCGTCTCTTCGTCGATGTCGGAAATCCGGTCGCCGAGGTCCAGCACCATGTCGGGCGTCTCGGCGTTCGCCCACTCGGCAAAACGCGCCATGAGCGGCAAGGCGGCGTCGCCGCGCTTGGTGTGGCTGGGGGTGCCGTGGTGGATGTCGGCGACGATTGCGATGCGCAGCGGCATGAGGCGTGTCCTTGGTTCCGGGAAAGTGTGGCGCGCCCCGCGAGGGGACGCGCCGATCGGATCAGCTGTCGGCCAGCGCGATGGCGCCAGCGCGGAAGTCGAGCACGTAGGGGATATGGCCCGACTGCGGCTTCCAGTTGATCGACTTGTTCATGCCCCAGCTTTCGAACGGGCGGTACAGCGGCAGCACCGGCGGGTCCTGCTTGATACGCTCCATCAGCTCGCCATAGGCGGCGCGGCGGGCGTCGACATCCTTGGAAAAGCGGAACCGCTCCCACGCTTCGGCATAGGCGTCGTCGGTGTTGAAGCGGCCTGCGCCCTCGGAGGGGCCGTCCGGGGCCCACATCACGCCGAAGCTGCCGAACGGGTCGGCGAAATACATCGGGTTCGACCACGACCGCGCCATCATCTCGGGATCGTTGCCGGTCCATTTGTCGGTGACGTTCAGCTTGCCGTTGATGCCGACCTCGGCCCACATCTCGATGATCGCCTGCGCGGCGAGCACGCCGTTGGTGTAGTAGACCGGGAAGGCATCAAAGACGATTTCCTCGCCGTCATAGGCGCTTTCGGCCAGCAGCTTGCGCGCCATCTCGGGGTCATACTCGAAGGTGGTCAGTTCGGGCATGTGCAGCGCGCCCATCTCTTCCATCGTGTGGGTCGAGGGCACGACCGCCTTGCCCAGCCACAGCGCCTCGTTCAGCAGGTCGCGGTCGATGGCATAGGACATGGCCTGACGAATCTTGGGATCGGTCAGGTTGGGGTGGTTCACGTTCATGATCATGACGTGGAACAGGGCGGTCGCGGAGCCTTCGGTCTTCAGGTTCGCATCGGCATTGATCAGCGCCAACTGGTCGGGCGCGATGTTGGTCACGATGTCCGCCTCGCCGGTCTTGAGCGCGGTGATGCGCGACGCGGTCTCGGGGATGCGGATCACGGTCGCCTGCTCCAGGGGCGCAAGGTCCCCCCAGAAGTCGTCGAAGCGGGTGTAGACCACCTTCTGACCCGGGGTGAATTCCGAGATCGCATAGGGGCCGGTGCCGACGGGGGCGAGGCTGAACGCCTCGTAATCGCCATCCTCGGCCACCAGCGGATCGCCCGACAGCGCCTTGGTGTATTCCTCGGGGATGATCATGACCTGCTGCAGGGAAACCAGCGTTTCCCACAGCGGCTCGGCCCGGTGCACCTTGATCTGGACGGTGTAGTCGTCGATCTTCACCGCCTCGGCGAAATTGGCCAGACGGTCCTTGGCGCGCACCTGATAGGGCGCAAAGCTCGCCTGATACATGCGGTTGAGCGAGAAGACCACGTCATCGGCGGTCATGGCCTCGCCGTTGTGGAAGGTGACGCCTTCGCGCAGCTTGAATTCCATGGTGGTGTCGTCGACCATCGCCCACTCGGTCGCCAAAGCGGGCACCCATTCCGGTTCCAGCTTGGAATGGTCGCGGTCGATCAGCGTGTCGAAGGCGTTGTAGTAGAACTGCGAGCCGACGTTGGAATGGTCGCGGCCCGGATCGAGGTAATCGGACACGTTGGCGGCGCCGACGGTGATCGACTGGGCAAAGGTGGTGGACGCCATGAGGGCCGCCGCAGTGGTCATCAGGAAGGTCTTCATCTTGAGGTCTCCTTGGTCAGGTTTGGCGGGCATCTTCGGCCTCTGGGTTTATCGGGCGCGCAGGCGGACATCGGCGCGGTCGCGCAGCCAGTCGCCGAGGATCTGCACGGAAAAGGTGATGAGGATGATCAGGACGGCCGGGACGCTCACCATCCACGGCGCGGTGGGCATGTAGTCGCGCCCGTAGCCCACCATGCTGCCCAGCGTGGCGGTGGGCGGCTGCACACCGAGACCGAGGAAGGACAGCGTGCTTTCGAGGATCACGATGTTCGACAGCGACAGGGTGAACTGCACCACCAGCGGCGAGACGATGTTGGGCAGCACATGGGTCAGCGCGATGTAGCGCGGCCCCCCGCCGCTCGCGCGTGCGGCCTCGATGAATGGCAGTTCGGTGATCTTGCGCACCTCGGCGCGCACGATGCGGGCGTATTGCTCCCACCCGGCGATGCCGAGAACGCAGATCATCACCGTCAGCGACGATCCGAACAGCGCGAGGATCAACAGCGCCACCAGCGTGAAGGGCACCGCGATCTGCAGATCCACCGCGCCCATGATGGTATCCTCGGCCCAACCGCGCCGCAGGCCTGCCACCAGCCCGAGGGTTCCGCCGACCAGCAGGCCGATGATGGCCCCCAGCAACGCAAGGCCCAGCGTCAGCCTCAGACCGAAGAGGCTGCGCGACAGCACGTCGCGGCCAAGCTCGTCGGTGCCGAGGAAGAACCCGTCCTTGTAGCGCTCGAAGCCCATGGGTGGACGCAGGCGCGAGATCAACGATTGCTTCAGCGGGTCGAACGGCGCGATCAGCGGCGCGAACAGCGCCAGCAGGACCAGCGTCACCCCGATCAGGGCGGCGGCCTTCTGGATGCCGTCGGCTTCGCGCCAGAGCGTCATCAAGGACGCGCCACGGGTCGGGATATGCGTGCTGACGGTCATGCCCTATCCCTTCGCCATGCGGATGCGCGGATCGGCGACCGCGTAGAGGATGTCGGTCACCGCGTTGATGACCACGACGGCGCAGGACACGGTGATGACCCCGAATTGCAGCACCGGGTAGTCGCGCACGATGGCGGCCTTCACCAGAAGCTCGCCGATGCCCGGCCAAGAAAAGATCGCCTCGACGACCACGTTGCCCGCCGCCGCCATGCCCGCGATCTGCAGGCCCAGAACCGACAGCACCGTGACGCCCGCGTTGCGCAGCCCGTGCTTGAGGATCACCACCGTCTCGGGCAGGCCCTTGGCGCGGGCGGTGCGCATGAAATCCTGCCCCAGAACGTCCAGCATGGCGTTGCGGGTAAAGCGCGTCAGCGCGGCGATCAGCACGCCCGACATGGCGATGGTCGGCATGATGAAATGCAGGGCCGTTCCATTGCCCACCACCGGCAGCCAGTTCAGCGTGAAGGCGAAGAGCAGCACCATGAACGTCGCGATGACGAAATTCGGCACCGCGTAGCCGACGAAGGCCAGCGCCATCACCGCGCTGCCCACCCAGCTTGAACGGTTCAGCGCCGCGATCACACCCAAAGGCACCGCAACGCAGATCGTCAGGACCAAGGAGGACCCCAGCAGTTGCAACGACGGCCCGATGCGTTCGGCCACGATCTGTGCCACCGGGCGGCGTTCGAGGAAGGACAGTCCGAAATTGCCCTCCAGCAGCCCGCGCAGATAGCTGACATATTGCTGCCAGATCGAGCCCTCGAGGCCGAAATAGCGGATCATCGCCTCGCGGTCCTCTGGCGTCAGCCCCTCGCCAAGGAAGGTATCCAGCGGGCTGCCCGACAGGCGGGTCGCGAAGAAGACGAGCGTGACGATCACGAACAGCGTGACCACCATCTTCACCAGCGTGCGCAGGATGTAGAGCGTCATGCGCAGGCCTCCGTTTGCCGTGCGTCCCGCGCCAACCGGATGAAGCGCACCCCGGCGGCCTTTGCCACGGCCCCGTCCGTCAGCGGGTTGTCCCCGATGAAGACCGCATCGCTTGGCGCACAGCCGCTGCGATCCAGCGCGGCATTGGCCATGTGCGGGTCGGGCTTGCCGAGGCTGTGATAGGGCATCCGGCCAAGGATCGCCTCGACCGCTGCCAACAGGGCGCCTGTCTCGGCGATGGGCTGTCCGTCCGCGCCGGGATGCGCGGTGTCGGGATTGCTGATCCAGAACTCCGCCCCCATGCGAAGCGCGGCGGTCAGCGCGTCGAGACGGGTTAGGCTCAGTTGCGTATCGCGGCACAGCAGCACAAGGTCGGGGCGCCCGAAATCAAGGACGAAGCCCAGCAGGCGGGCAAGGCGTTCCATCTCGGGACTGCCGAACAGCGCAAGCCGCGCGCCCGCGCGCTCTGCCGCGATGTGGCGCAGGGTTTCCTCGCCAGCCAGCAGGATGCGGTCGGACGGCACCGCGAGACCCAGCCGCGCCAGCGCGGTGCTCAGACCGTGGGCGCTGTGGGTGGAGTTGTTCGACACGATCCAGAACCGGTCCGCGCAGGCACGGACGAACGCGGCGGCGTCGCCAAAGGCCCGGCCCTCGGACATGAGGCAACCATCGAGATCGCACAGCACCAGCCGGTCGCTCTCGACCATTTCGGAGGCAAGGCTGTGGACGATGCTGTCCGCGCGGTTCAGGACCTGTGTCACGGCAAATGCTCCCTTGGCCGCAACCGCGGGGGCGGTATGCGGGGGCTGTGCGATGTGCGTTCGTTCGGATTCGGCGTGTCGTTGATGACAAGAGAAGGATTTTCAGTTCGCCGTGACATGGCTGTGACGAATCAAGGCTACGCTTTGGCTGTCTCAAACCCTTGCTTTGGTTCACGCGATGACCCTGTCCCTTCGTGCCTTGGAAGCGCTGCTCGCCGTGTCGGAAACCGGCTCCTATTCCGCAGCCGCGCGGGTCATGGGGCTGACGCAGCCGGGCGTGTCGCAACAGGTGCGCAAGCTCGAGGACGAGTTCCGTGTGCGCCTGTTCGTGCGCGAACAGGGGCGGCTGCGCGCCACGCCGCTGTGCGACCGGCTCTGCGATGCCGCCGCGCGGGTGATCCACGAACATGATGCGCTGGAACGGATGCTGCGACGGCACGGATCGCTGGCGCGGGGCGAGTTGTCCGTTGGGTTGGGCAATGCCATGCCCGGCATGTCGGTGATCGCCGCCTTCAACAAGGCGTTTCCGCAGGTCAAGCTGCGCGTCACCACCGGCTCGCATGACAAGATCATGCGGCAGGTGATCGACCATACCGTGGATGTCGGCATCTTGCCGGACGTGCCGACGGACGGGCGCTTTCGGCGCAAGGACCTGCTGACCAACAATGTGGTGGCGATCGTGGCGCTGGGGCATCCCTTGGCCGCGCGCACGTCGATCGGGTGCTCTGAACTGCTGGGCGAGCGGCTGATCTTTCGCTCTGCGGGGTCCTCCACCCAACGGGTGGTTGACCGATACTTTCGCCTTCACGATGCGAAACCGCAGCCTTTCCTGACCCTCGACACGCGCGAAGGTGTCTACGAGGCGGTCGTGAACGGTATGGGGATGGGCTTCGTCTGGCAGACGGGGACGGGGCGCAACGAGGACGTCAAGCAGCTTACGCTGTTGGGCGGCAACACCTCCAGCACGGAGGCCGTCTTTGCGCCGGTGGATCGCGAGATGGAGACTCTGGACGCCTTTTTCGGTCTCTTGAAGGCAGGCTGAGGGGTGGCGTGGGCAGGCGCCCAATGCAGGTTAGTTACTTGATCCCCGCCCGCAGGAACGCTTGGACGAAGTGGCGCTGGAAGACGAGGAACAGGATCAGCAACGGGGCCACGACCAGCGTGGTCGCCGCCGAGATGGCCGAGATGTTCACACCGTTTTCCGGCGCGGCAAAGATCGACAGGCCCACCGTCAGCGGACGGGTGGTGTCCGAATTCGTGACGATGAGCGGCCAGAGGAAATTGTTCCAATGGGTCGAGATCGAGACCAGAGCATAGGCCAGATAGGTCGGTCGCGCCGCCGGAACGTAGACCCGCCAAAGCACACCCAGCGTGCCGCAGCCTTCGATGCGGGCGGCCTCGTCCAGTTCTTTCGGCACCGACTTGAAGGTCTGGCGCATCAGGAAGATGCCAAAGGCCGAAGCCATGTAGGGCGCGCCGATGCCGAGCACCGTGTCGAGCAAGCCAAGCCGGGCCGCGACGTCGTAGTTCTCGACGATCAGCACCTCTGGCAGGATGAAAAGCTGCAACAGGACCAACAGGAACAGCGTGTCCTTGAAGGGAAGGTCGATCTGCGCAAACGCATAGCCCGCCAATGTGCAGAAGAAGAACTGCCCCACCAGAACAAGCGTCACCAGCAGGAAGGTGTTGAGGAAATACCGCAGCCACGGTGCGCCGCCCCATGCGGTGCGCACATTCTCCAGCGTCCACGGCGCGGTGAGGTTGAAATTGATCGCGTCGGTGGGCGTGTGAAACGCCGCCCAGACGGCAAACACCAGCGGCGAGATCCACAGGATCGCGACGAGCACCGCAAGCGCCGCCTCGGCATGTCGCATCCAGCCGGTCATCTGTAATGTGTCCTGCGGTCCAGCATCCGGAACTGCACCGCTGCCCCGACACCGAGCACGATCAGCACCAGCACCGTCATGGCCGCCGCCGACGGCGCGTCGAAGAAGGCAAAGGCGCTTTCCCAGATGTAGTAGAGGATCAGCTTGGAACTGTCCGACGGCCCGCCCTTGGTAAGGATGAACAGGTGATCGATCAGCTTGACCGAGTTGATCAGCGCATTGACCAGCACGAAAAGCGTCGTCGGCATCAAGAGCGGCAGCACGATCCGGCGCAGGTAGGTCCAGCGGCTTGCGCCTTCGATCTGCGCGGCTTCGCGCAGGTCCTCGGGGATGGTTTGCAGCGCGGCCAGATAGAAGACCATGAAGAAGCCCGCCTCCTTCCAGATCGTCACGGCGCAAATCGCCCAAAGCGCGGTTTCCGGCTGGCCCAGCCAGTTGACCGAGGGCGCGCCGAACAGCCCGCCGATCGTGTCCAGCACGCCGAAACCGGGGGTGTAGAAGAACAGCCAGATATTGGCGGCCGCGATCATCGGCAGCATGGTCGGCGTGAAATAGGCGGTGCGCACGAAGCCGCGCGCGGGGATTTTTGCGTTGGCCCACAGCGCCATGACCAGCGCCAGCACGATGGAGACGGGGATCGTGACACCGGCATAAAGCAGGTTGTTCCACGCGACCTCGCGAAAGGTCGGGTCGTCCAGCAGGCGCTGGTAATTCTCAAGCCCCACGAATTCCGACGGGTTGCGCCGTGTTCCGCGGGACCAGAGCGATGTCCAGACCGTCGCCACCGAGGGGTAGAAGGCAAAGGTCGACAACATGATCAGCGCCGGTGACAGCAACAGCCAGCCATGCACCGCTTGTCGGCGGCGGGCCATCTGCTGCAACTGTCTGGTGCTGTCGGTCATCACGGGCTCCGGTCAGTGGGGCGCGCCAAGCTGCGTCGGCGCGCCCCTTGTGGGTTCAGCGATAGGCCGACAGCAGGCGCTCTGCGGCGGCCTGCGCCTCGGCCAGCGCGTCGGCGGCAGACATCTGCCCGGTCAGCGCCGACTGGATGGCATTGTTCAAGCCCTCACGCACGCGCGCGGTCTCAAAGGTCGAGAATTCGGCGACCGCGTGTTCCAGTTGATCGCGGGCCACCAGCGCCGGCGGGAATTCGGCGGTGTAGGCCTGCAGCGCCTCGGTTTCGTAGGCGGCGGGCGACACGCCCATGTAGCCGGTCTCGATCGACCACTTGGCGGCCTGTTCCGGGGCGGTCATGAACTTGATCAGTTCCAGCGCCGCTGCGCGCTCATCCTCGGAGGCATCCTTGAAGATGTAGAAGTTGCCGCCGCCGGTGGGCGACCCCAGACGTTCGTTGCCGGGCAGCATGGCCACGCCGAAATCGAAGCTGGCGTTGTTCTTCACCGCCGTCAGGTTGCCGGTCGAATGCCACATCATCGCGGTCTGACCTTCGAGGAAGGCCTGCCGCAAGGTGCCCCATTCCACGGTGCCCTCTGGCATGATGCCGTGCTCTTGGCTCAGCGATTTCCAGAATTCCAGCGTTTCGACGACAGCGGGATCGTCGAAATAGGTGGTCAGGCCGTCATTCGACATGACTTCCTTACCGTTCTGGATCGCCAGCGCCTGGAACATCCAGTACGGGTAGCCCGTCGACGGGATCATCAGGCCGAAATGATCGTCATTGGTCAGCGCCTTGCCCATCTCGACCATCTCGTCCCACGTGGTCGGCGCCTTTTCCGGGTCGAGCCCGGCCTCGCGGAACATGTCCTTGTTGTAATAGGCGACGATGGTCGAGCGCTGGAACGGGATGCCCCAGGTCTTGCCCTCGATCTTTCCGTTGGCCATCAGCGCCGGGTAGAAGCTGCCCAGCCACGCCGCGTCGTCGGTCACGTCCTCGAAGGGCACGATCAGGTCCTGCTCGATCAGGTCATAGGCGTCGATCGAGAACATCACGGCCAGCTGCGCCGGATCGCCCGAGTTCAGAGCGGCCAAAGCCTTGATCCGGGTGTCGTCGTAATTGCCGGCATAGATCGCATTCACCGAAATCTCGGGGTGCGCGGCTTCGAAATCGGCGACGATGCCGTCCACGACCTGCGTCAGCGGGCCGCCGACGGCAATCGGGTAATACATGGTCAGTTCGGTGTGCTGCGCCATGGCGGGCGCGGCAAGGGCAGTGCCGGCCAGCAGCGCGGCAGCGGTGATGATGCGGGTCATGCTTGATCCTCTGGGTGGGTGTTCGGGTTGGGGTCGGCCACATGGCCATCACGGTCCCCGGGCAAAGGCGGATGCGGGGCGTGATTCCGGTGCGGGTCGGCGGCAAAGCGGACCCGGTGTTCTTGGGGTAGGCGCAGGCCCAGTCGCGTGCCCGGGGGCAGGGGCACGCGGTCGGGCAGGATCAAGGCGAGACCCTCTGCCGCCGGGTGATGCAAGAGCACCTGCGTGCGCGCCCCGAGATATTCGGTCTCGACCACCTCGGCCTCGATATCGGCCTCGTTCAGAGGGACGCGTTCGATGGCCTCGATGCGGATGCCGACCGGATGCGCCGCGACGCCAAGCGCCGCACCGTCCACCACCGCCATGGGCGGATCGCCGATGAAGCGCGCCACGAAGGGGGTCGCAGGCGCGTGGTAAAGCGCCTCGGGCGGGCCGATCTGTTCGGTGCGACCGTCGCGCATCAGGACGATGGTGTCCGACAGGCTCATCGCCTCGGTCTGGTCGTGGGTCACGTAGATGACGGTCAGGCCGAGCTGCCGTTGCAGCGCCTTGATGTCGCGCCGCACGGAATGGCGCAGCTTTGCGTCGAGGTTGGACAGCGGTTCGTCCATCAGGCATAGCGGCTTGCCCGAGACCACGGCGCGGGCCAAGGCCACGCGCTGCCTTTGGCCGCCGGACAGTTCTGCCGGTTTGCGCCGTTCCAGCCCCTCGAGCCCGGTCATCTTCGTGGCGCGGGCGAGGGCCGCCTCTCGTGCGTCGCGCGAGACGCGGCGCACCTTCATCCCGAACAGGATGTTCTCGCGCACGTTCAAATGCGGAAACAGCGCGTAGGACTGAAAGACCATCGACAGGCCCCGCTGCGCGGGCGGCAGATGCGTGACCTCGCGCCCGTCGATCTCGATCCGGCCCGCCTCTGGCGTCTCGAGCCCGGCCAGCAGCCGCAACAGCGTGGACTTGCCGCAGCCCGATGGCCCCAGAATGGCGACGAACGCGCCGCGCGGGACCTCAAGCGAGACATCGCGCACGCCGCCTGCGCCATTCCATTGCCGTGTCACACCGTCGAGACGGACAAAGACGGGCTCAGACATCGCGGTCTTGCTCCATCGCGACGGTGACGCGCGCGCCCATCGGGTCCAGCACGTCCGCGTATGGCGGTCCGGGCCTGCGGTCGATCACCACATGATCGGGGTCCGCAAGATGCCCGCCGACCGCAGCCGCGATCCGGCCGAATTTGCTGTGATCCGCGACAAGGATCGTTGCGCGGCTGCGGGCATGGATGCTTTCGCGCACGCGGACCTCGGATTCGTGGAAGTCCAGCAGACTGCCGTCGCGGTCGATCCCGCCGACGCCATAGATCCCGAAATCGGCCCGATAGGCGGTGAACGTGGCGATGACGTCCGGGCCGAGCACGTCTCGGTCGGGCAGGCGCAGTTCACCGCCTGCAAGAATGATCCGCACGTCTTCGGCGTCCGACAGCGCCATCGCCGCGTTGAGGTTGTTGGTCACCACGGTCAGTCCGCGTCTATGGGCCAACGCACCCGCCAGGAGCGCAGGGGTCGTGCCGACCGAGATGAAGACCGTCGCGCCGTCCGGCACGATATCGGCGACCGCGCGCGCGATGGCCATCTTGGCCTCGAAGTTCAGCACGGCGCGCCGGGGATAGGGGATGTTGGCCTGAGGCTGGACGAATTCGGCCCCGCCGTGCAGGCGGCGCAGCTTCAACTCGCTGCATAGGCTGTTGATATCGCGGCGCACCGTATGCGCCGACACGCCCAGCACGTCCGCCAATGCGTCGACCGACACGCGGCCATTGCGTCGGGCCACGTCCAATATGCGCGCTTTCCTGTCTGCCATGCTCGATTCCACATTCGTCGCGCTCAAATGAGCAGCGGCAGATAACCCGAAGACGAAACCGGCATGAAAGTTTCACGACAAATCGCGGTCGCACGGCGGCGCGGAACAGGTTGGCATCAGCCGGTGACGCGGCCTTGCAGGCCATACGACAAATAATGTGGCGCATGACGTTTTGCTCACCCTCCCGGGCTCTCTCTGCCGCAGGTCGGTCTGACGACGATCTTTCCACGATGCTATCGACTAATCCTGCGGCTGCTGTACCTTGCGGCATGCCAGAGACCCCGCAGCAACCCCGGACGCCGAACGTGGACACCGAACACATAGACCTTGCGATCCATGCCCGCGGGCTCGTGCGCCGCTTTGGCGATCTGACCGCCGTGGCGGGGATCGACCTCGAGGTGCCGCGCGGCATGATCTTTGCCGTGCTGGGGCCGAACGGCGCGGGCAAGACCACGCTGTTGCGGATGTTGGCCACCTTGACGCCGCCCGATGCCGGACGTGCCACGGTGATGGGCCATGACATCGCCACCGCGCCCGAGAAGGTGCGTTTTTGCATTGCGATGACGGGTCAGTTCGCCTCGCTCGACGAGGATCTGACGGGCCGCGAAAATCTGGTGATGCTGGCGCGTCTGTGGGGCTTTCGGCCCGGTGCGGCGCGGGGGCGGGCGGACGAATTGCTGGGCGCGTTCGAGCTGTCGGCGGCGGCGCGCAAGCAGGTCAAGGATTACTCCGGTGGCATGCGGCGCAGGCTCGACATCGCGGCGTCGCTGATCGTGACACCCGGGGTCCTGTTTCTGGACGAACCGACGACGGGGCTGGACCCCTCGGCGCGGCAGGGCGTCTGGCGGCTGATCCGGCAGCTTGCTGCGTCTGGCGTGACGATCCTGCTGACAACCCAGTATCTCGAAGAGGCCGATCAACTGGCGGACCGGATCGCGGTGATCGACCACGGGCGCAAGATCGCCGAGGGCACCAGCCGCGAGCTGAAGGCGGCCACCGGCTCGGGCGTGTTGCATATCGCGCTGGCCGACAATGCCCAGATCGAGGCCGCGGCCGAGCTGCTGTCCGCCCATCTGCAAAGCGCGGTGCAGCGCAGCCCCGAGGGGGCCGAGCTTTCAGTGCTGGCCGGTGACGCGGCTGCGGCGAACGCCGCCATCGCGGCGCTGATCGGGGGCGGCATCGCGCTGGCCGACTTCCGCATGGGCACGCCGAGCCTTGACGAAGTGTTCTTTGCGCTGACCGGAAAGCAGGACGCAACGGACCCCGAAAACCCAAAGGCCATGCCATGACCGACCAAAGCTCGGACGCCCAAACACCCGGCATCGCGGCCCTGCGCCGGGTGCCTCCGCCAACGCCGCCCGGGCCGCTGTCGAACGCGCTGGTCTTTGGCTGGCGCGCGATCCTGAAGTTCCGCCATGTGCCCGAACAGTTGTTCGATCTGGTCATGACGCCGATCATGTTCACGCTCTTGTTCACCTTTGTCTTCGGGGGTGCGCTGGCCGGATCGACGGGCGACTACCTGCAATTCTTCCTGCCGGGCATTCTGGTGCAGACCGTCGTGTTCAACTCGGTCTATTCCGGCATGGGGCTGTCCACGGATTTCCAGAAGGGCCTCTTCGACCGCTTCCGCACCCTGCCGATCTGGTCGCTTGCGCCCTTTGCGGGGCTGATGGTCGGGGACCTTTTGCGCCATCTGATCGCGGGCGGGATCATTCTGGGCATCGGGCTGATCCTTGGCTACCGCCCCGAAGCGGGTCTGATCGGCACGCTCGCCGCCTTTGCCATGCTGTTGACGATCGGCTTTGGCATGGGCTGGGTGTTCATCGTGCTGGGCCTTTTGGTGCGCACGCCAATGACGGTCATGACCCTGGGCTTTACCATCCTGTTTCCGGTCACCTTCGCCTCCAACATCATGGTCGATCCGGCGACGATGCCCGGCTGGCTCCGCAGCTTCGTCGAGGTGAACCCGGTGTCGCTGATGACGACCGCGCTGCGCGGGCTGATGTCGGGCACGTCCAGCCTGTCGCAGATCGGGCTGGCCCTGATCGCGCCCGTCGTCCTGACCGTGACGCTGGCCCCTGTGGTGCTGTTGCTCTACCGGCGCAGGTGACGTTGTCGGTTGCGCGCAAGGAATGGCCGCGCGCTCCTGACGCGCGAGAAATCGGGCGAAGTCAGGGGGCATCGGGGTGGCCTTGGGCCTTTGCAAGAAGCCAGATGGCCATGGCAGCGAGCGCGAACTCGGCCAACATGTAGCCGAACAGCAGGAGGCCCGGCCAACCGTCGAGGACAAGGCTCAGGGCGCGTCCGAGCGCGAGCCCGAGGGTAAAGACGAACAGGCTCCAGAGGGCGGGTCTGCGCAGGTTGGCCCGCAACGCGCCCACGAGCCAGAAGAGGATCAGGGCGAGATACAGCCCCATGATCGCACGGAAGATGTGGCGCGTCGGAACATGCGACGCCTCGATCCCGAAAAGGAGCGGCAGGCTGACCTCTGGCAAAGCGCCGTAGGACAGCGCAACCGGGATCAGACCGACCGACATGGCCAGCAAGAGTGCGCGTTGCATCCCGGCGGTCCGCATCCTCAGCCCTCCGCAGTGGGTTTGGCAGCGCCTGAGGCTGCAGCGCCGGATTTGGCGCAGACCATTTCGATCTCGACAATCCGGGCGACCGGGGTCACGGGCCTCGGACCTGCCGCGGCGCAATCGGTCAGGCGCTCCGGCAGGTCGGCGCGCGCTTTCTGTCTGGGTGGGGCATCTCCTGCGAGCAGGTCTGAAGCCACGCGGCAGGGGATCATTCGGACGGGCATGACGTGGGGTCCTTTTGGATCAGGGGATGTCCTGCACGATGCGGACGCCGATATGCGCGGTGCTGAAATCGCGTTCGAGGCTTTCGCGGGCTGCGACGCGGTATCTCTGGCAGTAATCCTCGCTGCACAGGAAGGACCCGCCCTTGATGGTGAAGCGGGGCACGGCGGGGGCGAAGCGGCTGTCCGTCCATTCCCAGACATTGCCGATCATGTCATAGGCGCCGGTCAGACCCGGCTCGAAACATCCCACCGGTGCCGTCCCGGCAAAGCCATCGCGCCGTGAATTGAGCACCGGGAACAGCCCGGTCCAGACGTTGGCGCGCATCGTGCCATCGGGGGCGCGCACACCCGATTCCGGGTCCATCGGATCAAAGAGCCCGAGGCTGGCGGCATATTCCCACTCGACCTCCGTGGGCAGACGCCCACCGGCCCAGTCGGCATAGGCGCGGGCATCGTTTTGCGTGATATGCACCACCGGGTGCAGGGCGCGCCCGGTGAGGTCAGAGCCGGCCCCGTCCGGCGTGCGCCATGTCGCCTCCGTGTCGAGCGACCACCATGACAAGAATGCCTCCGGCGTCTCGCTGTCGCTGAACCGGGCTGAGCCGCCATTGCGCTCGGCCTCGGTGATGTAGCCGGTCTCGGCCACGAAGGCCGCGAATTGGCTGTTGGTGACCTCATGCGCTGCGAGGCGGAAGGGAGAGACCAGCACCTTGCGCGGCGGGCCTTCCTCGGGAAAGACCGGGTCGACCCCCATGACGAAGCCGCCGCCGGGGATATCGACAAATCCGCCGAGGGTCTCCAGATCGAGGGCGCAGGCCTCTTGCGGCTGAGAGGAGCGCAGCGTTTGCGGCCAAATCAGGGGCAGGGTGAGAACCACAAGCCCGGCGAGCAGAGCGCCGCCTGCGGCCACGGTCCTTTTGCGCGACCGGGACCATAGGCGGACATGCGTGAGGATAGTGAGCATTGCAGCCCCCGTGCGGTTCAGTGAATGGCGTATTTCAGGACCGCGAGCGCGGCCCCCAGCGCCCCGGCAAAGAGCGCGCCGCCGATGGGCAGCCACCAACTGTGACCGATCACCCAGCCGACCCGCGCACCCAGCACCGTCAGGATCGCCACGCAGAACACCTGCGACAGCATCGCCGCCGTCTCCATCGCCAGCCATTCCAGCCCTACGGCGATGAACAGAACCGTGGGCACATTGGCGACCGTCAATGTCGGGTGGCTGTGCGCCCAAGCGGTGCGGAAGGCCTTCGCAGTCAGGATGCGCTCGCCGGTCTCCATGCCATGGGCCAGAAGCTCGGAGAAGGCCTTGGCCAGCGTCACCGCCAGCACCGATCCGAAAAGGACCAGCGCCGGCTCGAAGGGGGCCTCGGGCGCATCACCCAAGGCCAGAAGCAGGCTCAACACCATGATCGCGCCGTAGATGAGCCCGAAGGCGGCCTTTTCAACCGGCTGCCAACCGATGCGGGGTCCGTGAGTGGTGTGCATCTCGGGGCTCCTCCGGAGGCGCGCTCAGACGTTGCGCTGGGTGGCCATCTTTTCCAGAATCCGGTGGGCGGTCTCGTAGCCGCTGTTCTGGTTCTGGCCGGTGATCAGGTTGCCATCGATGCTGGTATGGGTGGCAAACGGGTCGCGGAAGGCGTGCTGGCATTCGTAGATCGCGCCGAGCTTGCGCAGCTCTTCCTCCGGGTGCTTGGGCGTGACCGCGATGCCGAAGGTGTTGATCTGGCCATTGGTCACACCGGTGACACGGCGGCCCTTGACCAGCGGCTCGCCATCGAGCCCCTTGGCGCCACACAGCCCCAAAGCCCCGTGGCAGACCGAGCCGAGGATTTTGCCAGCGGCATTGGCGCGGGTGATGAAATCGCCCAGTTCCTCGCTTTGCATCAGGTCATAGGCCGCGCCCCAGCCACCGGCCATGAAGATCACGTCATACTCGTTCGGGTCGAGATCGGCGATGGCCTTGGAATTCTTGAGGTCATGCATGGCCTTCTTGTCCTTCATGAAGCGCTTGTCGTCGTCGCAAGCCAGCGGCCAAGACCACGATCCCGGCTGGATCGGGATCACGCCGCCCTTGGGCGAGGCCATGTCGACCTCCATGCCCGCATTGACGAAGGCGTAGTAGGGCACGGTGAATTCCGACCCGAAGGCACCGGTGTCGCGCTTGAGCGGATCGAGCCGGTTGTGGTTGGTGCAGATCATCAGCGCGCGCCGCCCCTTCATGTCGAAATCGGGGATGGTGTAGTGGCGATGGATGCCCAGAAGGCGCAGGAAGGCGGGCAGGTAAAGGTAGGTGAGAATGGCCAGAAGGGCCAAGACGAGCAGGGTGATGACGATCCAGTTCATGACTTTTCTCCGAAAATTGGATGTTTGAAGGACGGCCCCCTTGGCGGGGCATGCATGGGACGGGTTTCCGTGGGCTGGTCTTCAGTGGGCCGGGCGGCGGACGGCCATCCGGATCAGGCGGTAAAGGCCGTAAAGCCCGGCGAGCGACGCCAGCACGAGACCCAAGATGTAAGGCCAGTATTTGCTGAACGTCCGGTCCAGAAGATTGGCGAAGAGCTGCTTCTCCGCGTAGTCCTCCGGCCCCAGATCGAGCACGCCGGTCTGGGCGGCATAGGCGTCGTACTCGGCCCGCATCTCGGCAAAGAGTTCGGGGTTCTCGCCCGCCAGATCCGTGGTTTCACCCGGATCGACCGACAGATCGTAGAGCCGCCACGTGAAATCGCCGCGCGGCAGGGCGGTGCGCACCAGCTTCCAGTTGCCGCGATAGAGCGAGGCGTTGCCGCTGACTTCGCCGCCGAAACCTTCGACATCGCCGCGCGTCTGGGTCGCCTCACCGGCCAGAACCGGCAGGATGCTGCGCCCGTAAAGCGCGCTTGGGTCATAGTCGACGCCCGCCGCGTCCAGCAGGGTCGGCATCAGGTCGGAGACATGCACCGGAGCGTCCAGCACACCGCGGGCTTCGATCCCCGGGCCCGACATCACCAGCGGCACGCGCAGCCCGCCTTCGCTGGAGTAGAACTTGTAGAGGTTGAAGGGCGACGCCTCGACCGACGCCCATTCCGGGCCAATCGCGGTGAGGCTGCCGGGCAGGCCCATGTTTTCGGGCGAGGTATCGTAGCCCTCCAGCCGGTGGAGGCCGCTCAGCAGAAGATCGGCCACGGGGTTATCCAGCGATGTCACGCCGGATTCCGCGCCATTGTCGGAGGTGATGACGACGATGGTGTTGTCCAGCCGCCCGGTGAGGTCCAGATGGTCCAGCAAGCGCCCGATATGGAAATCGGCGGCCTCTTTCATGCCCGCATTGACCTGCATGGCGCGCGCGGCCTCTGCCTTCTCCTGTGCTGTCAGGTCGTCCCATGCGCGGTGGTCTTCGTGAACCGGGGCCAGCGTCGTCGTCTCCGGCACGAGGCCCAGATCGATGGCGCGCTGGGCGCGCTCCTTGCGCATCACGTCCCAACCGGCGTCGAAGACACCCTCGTATTTGTCGATGAACTCCGCTGGCGCCTGCACCGGGATATGCACCGCCTGAAGCGACAGGAAGCCGAAGAAGGGCTGATCGGGAGCACCTTCGTCGATATAGGCGATCATCTTGTCCACGAGATTGCGGGAGGAATAGAAATCCTCCGGCAGGCGCACGGGTTCGCCGTCCTCGTACCACGAAACCTCCGGGTATCCTGGCAGGTAGTGACGGTGGTCGTAATTGCTGCCGCCGGTGGAATCCATGACATAGGAGCGGTCAAAGCCGAAGCGGTCGGGCAGGTTCTTGCCCTTCGCGCCGATCCCCCATTTCCCGGAGACATAGGTCTGGTACCCGGCCTTCGACAAATGGCTCGCGATCGTCTGCTGGCCGTCGTCCCAGACCATGGAGTAGCCGGGCAATGCGCTTTGCGCGGCTGTGACCGTCTCGGTCAGCGTGCCCATGCCGGTCTGGTGATTGTCTTGGCCCGTCATCAGCATGGCGCGGCTCGGCCCGCAGAAGGGCGAGGAGTAGTAGCGCGAGAACAGCGCGCCCTGTTCGGCCAATGCGTCGATATGTGGCGTGCTGGCATCGGCACCATAGGCCCCGAAACCGGTGAAGCCGACATCGTCAAACAGCACGACAAGGATGTTCGGGCGCGTCTCCTGCGCCAGTGCGGGCAGCGCCGCCAGCACTGCGATCACGGAGGCGCCAAGCGCCGGAACGGGATGTCTGATCATGTCGAAAGCCTCATGAAAACGGTGTTCGAAAACAGGGCGGCGGCGCGGGTCACCGCGCGGGCCGGACCGCAACCGAGGTTGCGGGGTTCAGATCGTCGTTCGGATCGGTGAAGACGCCCGCCGGGAAAGAGACAGAGACGGGCGTGTCCGGGGTGTCCAGACAGAGCAGGTGGTTGTTGTCCCCGTCTCCGAGATCGGCAAGGGCGCGCGGTGTAACCTCGCGCTTGATGCCATCGGCGGCCTGTACGGTGACACGATAAAGGTCGCGCTCGACCGCGCCCGGTTCGCCGCCGTCTGCAAGCGTCACGCCCCCGGCCCAGACCACCCGCACCGCCTGCGAAATGCCGTCGGTCGGGCAGTCCGTCCCGTCGGTGCGCCGCTGACCAAGGCCAAGGTCGCGCGCCTGCGGATCGGCGATCTCTGCCATTACGAGGCTCGGACCCGGCGCCAGCGGCGTGACCTCCACCTTTGCGCCGCGAAAATCCAGCATCCCGTCGATCGAATGAAGATGCCCGACGACCTCCACCACAACCGGCGGATCGTTGTCCGCATCCCCGAACTCACCCACCAGCAGAACGGTGCGCATTTCCCCGGCATCGGTGGCCGGCAAAAGCGTGACGCAATGCATCTGCCCCGTCGCGCCGGAGGCGGTGCGCACGAGGAAGTCGCCCGCCTGCATCGTTGCGTGATCGATCTCGGTGGAGAAGATCACCGGCATCCCGTCCTTGCCGGGGGCGCCGCGACAGATCAATCGCGCTAGGAACGGCAGCGCGTTGTCGAGGCCGAAGAAGGCGGAGAGGAGCTCTGCGGACTGGCCCTCTGCGACACGCGGCAGGGCGCGCCCCTCGGTCGTATCTTCCAGCCCGAGGCTGGTGACCTCTGCCATGCTCGGTGCGGCAAAGATGGCCGCGCAGGACAGCACGACACAGAAGGACCGACGGGCCAGACGGCCGCGGATTTCTCCGGTCTGCATTGAAGTATGTGGTCTGTGCAGCATTGGCCCCTCCACGTGTTCTGCATGTGCAGAATACCTCGAAGGGGATGCGTCCTACGACCACGGGTCAGGATCACCAGCGGCCAGAGGATGTTCATTAACGGCCAGAATCGCCCCTGAGCAGAGCCTTGTCCCGATATGCCTTCGGCGTCAGGCCGGTCCAGCGCTTGAAGCTGCGGGCGAAATTCGAAGACGACTCGAAGCCGGTTGCGCCCGCGATCGCCTTGATCGGCTGCGTGGTGCCTGACAAGAGCGCGCGCGCCCGCTGCTCGCGCACCTGTTCGACGAGCTTCCGATACGATGTGCCCGATTGGTCCAACTGCCGTCGAAGGTTGCGCTCGGAATATCCCAATGCAGTGGCCGTGTCGGTCAGCGAGGCCGCGAGGGAGGGCGTGCCTTCGAGAACGGCGATCACCTGTGTGACAGGCGTTTCGCCGAAGGTCATCTCTTGGGCGAATTGTTCGCAAAGCCCCAAGAGGCGCGCGTGGTTCAATGGATCGGACCCGGGAAGCGGCCGGTCCAGCAGCTCTGCAGGGAAGACGATCCTGTTTTCGGCGGCCTCGAACCGGAACTCAAAGCCCAGCCCAGCTGCGATCTCGGCAACCTGCGCCGGACGCTGGACGGTCAGTTCCGCGCGGGTCGCGACGGTTTCGGCCCGCAACATCGCCTTCAAAAGACCATTGATCGCGACGATGGCGCTGCTCAGTCCGAAATACTCGATATCCTCGAATGGGAATTTGGAGCGCAGTCGGATGGCGGTTTCGTCCGGGTCCAGACCCGGCTGCTGGCTTGAAACGCTGAACTCGAACGCCGGGAAGTTCAGGAAAAAGAACCGTGTCAAAACGGCGAGCCCATCGGCAAAACATGCCGCGTTCATTGCGGCATAGGATGGCAGCCCGATATAGGTCGGCTGAAACTTCTGAGCCAGCCTGATGCCGAGATCGGGATCGTCCGTTCGGTCGATGGCATTGCGAAGCAGGCGGCGCAGCGGCTGAAAACCGCATCTGAAATGCGGATCGCCCAATTGTTCCGCCGCGAGGCCGGTCCCCGCAAGCAGCGCCTCTTCTGGATAGCCGTCTTCGAGAAGGGTTCGGAAGACAAAGCCGGGGTAGTTCATCGGCAGGGCCGGGTCAGCCGGTGTGAAGACCTTGTTCACCACAGATCGTCGCTCCATCTAAGCCGCACGATAGCCGCGCTGTTGGTCGCAATGCACCTTTCGACGCATCGTGATGGGGTGGGGTTCATCCTGTCCGGTTCACGCCCGCAGGCCGAAGGCAGAGTCACACCGGAATGACGATTGGCCCTTGATCAAGGGTACCCGACCTTGAGCACAAGACAATGCATTGTGTGCCCTATAGAGCGCGTCACCGGTCACCGCTGCGCAAAGAATGACCTTGAATGACGTCTCGTATCCGTTCAGGCGCTGGGCGTAGGCGAAGATCGAAGGAGATTGCGACGACCGCTAGGCGGCGGATGGGTCGTGGAATTCGGCACAACGTCGGCAAATGACGCTTGCCGAGCGCTGAGGTCGCGCGTGATGCGCGCCAGCAGGTCTTGGGTTTCATTTTGGGTCGAGAGTGAGTAGGTCATGTCGGCCTCTTGATTGCGTCGAAGCGGAGGTCGCGTCGTGCTGACCGATCCGCCTATTATCTGAACAGCGATCGAGAGGCCTCCGGGCGGCGCCCGGGCGAGGGCATGGAAACTGTGCTGCGCCGTGGCACAGCAACTCCGGAAGCGGCCGGAAATCCCGGCAAATGACGGATATCGTGCGACGTTGAGGATCGGAGCGTAAGTTGGAAAAGAGCAAAGAAAACAACGCCAAATCGGCGGCGCGGCTTTCCGTGGCACCCATGATGGACTGGACCGACCGGCATTGTCGTTATTTTCACCGGCTCATGTCCCGTCATGCGCTGCTCTATACCGAGATGGTGACCTCGCCCGCATTGGTGCGGGGCGGGGCGCTGCACCTGCTCGACCACAGCCCCGAGGAACACCCGGTTGCCCTGCAACTGGGCGGCAGCGATCCGGTCGAACTGGCGCAGGCCGCGCGGCTCGGGGCCGAGGCGGGCTATGACGAGATCAATCTCAACTGCGGCTGTCCCAGCGACCGCGTGCAGTCGGGCACCTTTGGCGCAGTCCTGATGCGCGATGCACCGCTGGTTGCGCGCTGTGTCGCGGCGATGCAAGAGGCCGTCGATGTCGAGGTCACCGTGAAATGCCGGATCGGGGTCGACGATCAGGACCCGGCGCAGGTCTTGCCGGAATTCCTCGGGCAGTTGGATCGGATCAACTGCACCCGCGTGACGATCCATGCCCGGAAAGCGTGGCTTCAGGGCCTGTCACCCAAGGAAAACCGCGACATACCGCCACTGGACCACGACCTCGTCCACGCCATGAAGCAGCGGTTTCCTGCGATGCATCTGTCGATCAATGGTGGGATCACGACGCTGGATCAGGCGGGGGAGCTGTTGGCGCAGGGGCTTGACGGGGTGATGATCGGACGCGCCGCCTATCACGAGCCGTGGAACGTGCTGGGCGAGGCTGATGCCCGGATCTACGACGATCCGCACCCGCAGACCGCCGAGGACGTGGCCCGCGCGATGCTGCCTTATATCGAGGCGCACTTGACCTCGGGCGGAAAACTGCATCAGGTCACGCGGCACATGCTGGGGCTTTTCGCAGGGCGGCCCGGGGCGCGGCGGTGGCGGCAGGTCCTGTCGACCAAGGCAACTGCCCCCGGCGCCGGGACGGACGTGGTCGAAGAGGCGCTGGCGCAGATCGAACAGGCACAGGCGGCATAAGACATGGATATGGCAACCCTTCTCCCTTTGGTCGGGCTCTTGATGGCGGCCTCGGCCTTTGCAGGGGTGTTGGCCGGGCTGTTTGGCGTCGGTGGAGGCATCGTTCTGGTGCCGGTCTTCTTCTTCGTGCTGACCGGGCTGGGCTATGACACGCCGCTGCTGATGCAGGTCTGCCTTGCGACCTCGCTGGCCTCGATCGTGTTCACCTCGATCCGGTCGGTGCATTCGCACAACAAGAAGGGCGCGGTGGACTGGGGCATCCTCAAGAGCTGGGCCGTGGGCATCGTTCTGGGGGCGATCATCGGCGTGGCAACGGCCACGCAGCTGCGCTCGGACGTGTTGACCGTGATCTTTGGCGTGCTGGCGGGTGCGGTCGGCCTGTATCTGGCCTTTGGCAAGCAGCACTGGCGCGTCGGGCCGGAAATGCCCAAGGGCATCGCCCGCGCGATCCTGTCGCCGCTGGTAGGCTTCCTGTCGGTGCTGATGGGCATTGGCGGCGGCAGCTTTGGCGTGCCGCTCATGACGCTTTACAGCGTGCCGATGCACCGGGCGGTGGCGACGGCGGCGGGGTTCGGCCTGCTGATCGCGGTGCCCTCGGTGATCGGGTTCCTGCTGCTGGAGGTGCCGGGCGCACCGCCGATGACCGTCGGCGCGGTGAACATCCCGGCGCTGGTCATCGCTGTGTCGATGACGATGATCACGACGCCTTGGGGGGCGAAGCTGGCCCATGCGTTGCCCGCCCTGATTCTGCGTCGGATTTTCGCGGTCTTCATCCTGATTGTTGCCGCAAACATGCTCAGAAAGGCCCTCGGGGCCTGATTGTTTCCAGAATTGTCTCAATCTTGACGCCAATCCCGAACCGCGGTCGGGATTGTTCGCGCCGTTAACCGCGACCGCAAATTTTATTCGTTTTGGCAACGGTTTGTGGTAGCGTTAAGGAATTGTTAACAGAGGTTGAGTGCTATGATCTGGCTTTTTACCATGCTGCCTTTCCTGCTCATTGGGGCCCTCGTGGATGCTGGCGGATCGGATGGTGACAGCGACGGTGGCGGCGGCGGAACCCCGGATGGTCCCGAAGATCCGACACCGGCCCGGACGGCAACCGAGGACGCGGATTCCATCAGCCTTGGTGACGGCGACGACATCTTCCGCGCGCTCTTGGGGGATGACTTCATTTCCGGCAATGCCGGCGATGACCAGATCAACGGCAATGGCGGCAACGACACCCTGCGCGGTGGCGTGGGCAACGACACGCTGGGCGGCAACCTTGGCGAGGACAAGCTGGTCGGCGGGGACGGCAACGACTCGCTCGACGGCGGCGCCAATGACGACAAGCTGGATGGCGGCAACGATGCCGACACGCTGATCGGGGGCGGCGGCAATGACCTGCTTCTGGGGCAGGGCGGTGCGGATGCCATCGACATGGGCTTTGGCAATGACTCGGGCTATGGCGGCGATGGCAACGACACGCTGGATGCCGGCGCGGGGGACGATTACCTCGATGGCGGGCTTGGCGAGGACCGGCTGCTGGGCGATACCGGCGACGACACGCTGATCGCGTTCGGCGGCGGCGACCAGATGAAGGGCGGCGACGGCGACGACCTGATCACCGGCGTCACCTATGCGAACTCGATTGCCGGCGACACGATCGAAGGCAATTCCGGCGCAGACACCATCATCGGCACCGATCTGGGCGACGTGATCGATGGCGGTTCGGGTCAGGACTCGATCGACGGCAATGACGGTGACGACACCATCATGGGCGGTCTCGGTCATGACACGGTGCTGGGCGGCGCGGGCGATGACGAGATCGACGGCGGCGCGCGGGCCGATATCCTGTCGGGCGAAGCGGGCAATGACACGCTGCTTGGCGGTCAGGGCAACGACACGCTGTCCGGTGGCGCAGGCGCCGATTTCCTCGAAGGTGGCACGGGCGCCAACGTTCTGATCGGCGGCGCGGGGGCCGACACGTTCTCGGTCTTCGAGCCGGTGTACAACCCGTCGGGCGAGACGGAAACCGCCCGGATCGAGGATTTCACCGCGACCGGCCCCGAAGCGGACACTTTGGTCATCCAGACGCTGGATGGCGGGCTGGATTCCGGCACCTTGTCCATCGACCCGGTGACCGGCACCAACGACATCCGCCTGACGGTCGTGGATGGCGGCGAGGTGACGGAGCTGGCCTACGTGGTGGGTGGAGCGACCAACGGCTTCAGCCTGTCGAACGTGCAACTGGTGACGCTGGGACCGATCGTTTAATCCTGATTGCGAAGGCGGGCGGCGCGGCCGCCCCGGCGCTGCTGGTGCAGGCCCTGTCTGGTTGGCAGGGCCTTTATCACGTCGCGACGTTCCTCGCTGGTCATCTTGGACCAGCGGGTGATCTCATCGATCGAGCGCAGGCAGCCCGTGCAGAGCCGCGTGGCGGGATGCACCACGCAGAGCTTCACGCAGGGGCTTTCGATTTCGTCGCGTTTCCACACCTGATCGTCTCTCATGCTCGTCTCGTGTTCGGGGCCGTCAGGCCGTGAGGTGGCGCAGGCGGTCCAGCGCTCCTTGCAGGATATACGACGCGGCGACATGATCTATGACCTCGGCGCGACGCTTTCGTGACGTATCCGCCTCCAGAAGCGCACGTTCGGCGGCCACTGTCGACAGGCGTTCGTCCCAGAAGGTGATCGGGCCTTGCCACAACCGGGCAAAGTTGCGCGCGAATGCGCGGGTCGACTGGCAGCGCGGGCCCTCTGTTCCGTCCATGTTGCGCGGCAGGCCCAGCACGATGCCGGTGATGCCGCGCTTGGTCAGGATGGCCTGAAGCGCCTCCGCATCGGCGGTGAATTTCGTCCGCTTCACGGTTTCGAGGGGCGTCGCCACTTGGCGAAAGCTGTCGGTGACGGCGACGCCGATCGTCTTCGTGCCAAGATCGAGCCCGGCCAGCGCGCCCATGGCGGGCAGGGCGGGGGCGAAGTCGGTGATGTCTTCGTGGATCATGGCGTGGGTGCTTTCCGGGAAGGCAGGATCGGGGCTCTGCCCCGAACCCCGAGGTATTTGGGGACCAAAGAAGCAGGGGTCAGTCCGCGACCCCGGCGGATTGGGCAGCGGCCCGGATGGTGGCGAGGTCTTCGGGCGCCTCGGCGAAGATGCCCTGCGCCTCGGCCCAGATCGCGGCGGCCTGTTCGGTATCGCCCAGCACGCCCAGAGACGAGATCAGACGCGCCCATTCCTGCGCGGTGCCGCCCTCGGTCGCAAGCCGATCGGAGAGCTGGCCGACCATGCCCCGGATCATGTCCTGACGTTCCTCGGGGGTCATGTCCTGAGCGGCGGCCACCTGACCGGCATCGGGGCCGCGCAGCGGGCGTGCCTCGGGCAGCTCATAGTCTTGCACACCGGCACGCCAAGCCATCTCTTGGATTTGCTGGCGGATGGGCTGTACCCACGGGGCGTCCGGGTCGGAGCTGCGCAGCAATTCGTCCCACATCCGGAACCCGATGTCGGGGCGACCGGTCTGCGCCATCATCAGGCCGCCATAGAAGCGGGACACCTCGTTTTTTGGATCGAGCGCCAGCGCCTTTTCCAGCACTTGCTGGGCCTCCGGCGAGACATAGCCGCCGGCGGCGAGAATCATCATGTCGGCAAGGTCGGCAAAGTCCTTGGCGGTCGGTTCCATGCCAGCCTTGTCCTTCAACTCGATCACGCGGGCCTGCGCGCGGTAGGAGGCCTTGAAGTTGCCAAGCGCGGCCTCGTTGCGGGCCAGCAGCACCTGACCCTGAAGGTCGTCGGGGCGCTCGGCCACGGCTTTGCGTAGTTTCTCCAGCAGGTCCAGATATTCCTCCGACACATCCGGGTTCGCGGTGGCCGGCACGCGGGCCTCGGCGCTGGCCTGATCGGGTCGGTTGGCGCGCGCCTCGGCGGCCGCGTCGATCCGGCCCTGCAAGGGCAGATCAGGGTAGCCCGGCGCACCCAGCGTGGCATAAAGCCCGAGCCCGCCGCCAAGGAACAGCGCCGCCATCAGCCCCGCCACGGCATAGCTGCCGATCTTCGGCTGATCCGACGTGGCGGTGGGCCCGCGCAGCTTGGCATCCGCCGACAGGATGCGACGCGAGATTTCGACCTTCAGGCGCTCGGCCTCTTCGGGGGGGATCTTTCCCGAGGCGGCGTCGCGTTCCACCTCGGTCAGCTGATCGCGATAGACCTGCAGGTCGAACGCCTCGGCCGGACCGGTCTCGCGCCGCCCGCGCAACACGGCTAGAGCCAGCAAAACCGTCAACACCAGCGCAAGCGCGCCCGTCAGGATCCAGAACAGCATGGGACCTCCCTTTAGCGTGGCCCACATCTATGGTCTTGAGGCCCTCAAAAAAAGGGCAAAACGCCGCGTTGGCACCCCATGTCGCAACTGTATGTCAGAATGACGGTTGCGACATTCGCCGCCGAAGCAATTTTGTCATGTAGGCCACAAGACACACGAGATCGGATTCGAGCGCCATGAAACGATATTCCGCCTTTGCCATCGCCCGCGAAGCCCTGAAGGGTCATACCGGATGGGAGCGCGCCTGGCGCAACGCCCAGCCCAAGAAACGCTACGATGTGATCATCGTCGGCGCGGGCGGGCATGGCCTTGCCACGGCCTACTACCTCGGCAAGAACTTCGGCATCACCAACGTCGCGGTGATCGAAAAGGGCTGGCTGGGGGGCGGCAACACCGGCCGCAACACCACCATCATCCGGTCCAACTATCTGCAGGATCCGTCAGCGGCGATCTATGAAAAGGCGCGGTCCCTGTACGAGACGATGTCGCAGGACCTGAACTTCAACGTGATGTTCTCGCCCCGCGGCGTCTTGATGCTGGCCCAGACCGAACACGAGGTGCGCGGCTATCAGCGCACGGCGCATGCCAACGCGCTGCAAGGGGTGACGACCGAATTCGTCTCGCCCGAGCGAGTCAAGGAAATCGTGCCGATCATCAATATCGACGGGCCCCGCTACCCCGTGCTGGGCGGCCTCTGGCAGGCCCGCGCCGGGACTGCGCGCCACGATGCGGTGGCCTGGGGCTATGCCCGCGCCTGTTCCGACATGGGCATGGACATCATCCAGAAATGCGAAGTCACCGGCGTCACCCGTGAAAACGGCAAGGTGACGGGCGTCGAGACCACCAAGGGCCATATCGGCTGTGACAAGCTGGGCATCGTCGTCGCGGGCCATTCCGGTCAGGTCGCGGAACTGGCTGGCTTCCGCCTGCCGATCGAGGCCGTGCCACTTCAGGCGCTTGTGTCCGAGCCGATCAAGCCTTGCATGGATTGCGTCGTCATGGCCAACACAGTGCACGGCTATATGAGCCAGTCCGACAAGGGCGAGATGGTCATCGGTGGCGGCACCGACGGCTATAACGGCTTCACCCAGCGCGGGTCCTTCCACCATGTGGAGGAAACCGTCCGCGCGCTGGTCGAGACCTTCCCGATGATTTCCCGCCTCAAGATGCTGCGCCAGTGGGGCGGTATCGTCGACATGACCGGCGACCGCTCGCCCATCCTGTCGAAGACGCCGGTAGAGGGCGTGTTCATCAACTGCGGCTGGGGCACCGGCGGCTTCAAGGCCATTCCTGGCTCTGGTTGGGGCTTTGCCGAGCTGATGGCAACCGGCCATTCGCCGCTGACCGCCGATTTCGGCCTGAACCGCTTCCGCGAAGGCCGATTCATCGATGAAAGCGTTGCGGCGGGGGTGGCGCATTGACCTACCGATACGTCTACTTCCCTCAAGAGGTTGCAGGGTTTCTCAAAGGCGCAGGCCTAGCTTGGGACGACATTTGGCCCGCGTTGTCCAAAGCACGCGCAATGCGGACAGGGGCTGTTGTTCAGTTCAATACGATCGACTTTGCGTACAACCCTGAAAGGGATCAGTTCCAGGTTGCCGTGAATTTTGGTGACAAGGACGCGGTCTGGCTCACCGAAGAAGAATTCAAGCAAGAAGTCCCGCAATGGGTCGAAGGAGGTCCAAAATGCTGATCTTGCAATGCCCCTATTGTGGCGTCATGGCCGACGAAACCGAGCTGCATGCCGGTGGCGAGGCCCATATCAAACGCTTTGGTCCCGGCTCCTCGGATGAGGAGTTCGAGGGCTACATGTTCGGCCGCGAAAACCCCAAAGGCGTTCATTTCGAACGTTGGCGGCATGTGAACGGCTGCGGAAAGTGGTTCCACGCGGCGCGCGACACCAACACGATGGAAGTCTTCGGCACCTATACCGCCCAGACTTCCACCCCGCCCGAGGACCTGCTGGCCCAGATCCGCGACAAGCGCCCCGGCTTCAAATGGAGAGAATTCTCCTGATGTTTCTTCTTGGCCAAAATACCCAAATCCAACAGCGCCACATGCGCGGGGGTCTGACACGATGAGCACACGTCTCGCATCGGGCGGTCGCCTGACCAACCGTTCCAAACAGATCGAGTTTTCCTTTGACGGCAAGCGCCTGACGGGCTTCGAGGGCGATACGCTCGCCTCGGCGCTGCTGGCCAATGACCAGATGATGCTGGGCCGCTCGTTCAAGTATCACCGGCCCCGTGGTCTGGTCGCGTCCGGCTCCGAGGAACCCAACGCCTTGGTCAATCTCGGCAAGGGTGACACGCACGAGCCGAACCAGCGCGCCACCACGACCGAGCTTTTCTCGGGGCTTGAGGCGACCTCGCAGAACCATTGGCCGAACCTCGACATGGATATCGGCGCGGTGAACGGGCTGTTCAGCCGCTTCCTGACGGCTGGTTTCTACTACAAGATGTTCATCCATCCGCGCCCCTTCTGGAAGCACATCTACGAGCCGTTCATTCGCCAATCCGCCGGTCTGGGCAAGGCGCCCAAGGCCGAGGCGCGCGATCCCGACACCTATGAACACTTCTACGCCTATGTCGACGTGCTGGTGATCGGCGGCGGTGTCGCCGGTCTGCAAGCGGCGAAGGCCGCGGGCGAGGCCGGGGCCAAGGTGCTGCTGGTCGAGCAGACCGCCCATTGGGGTGGCCGCGCGGTTGTCGACGGCGGCACGATTGACGGGATGGAGGCCGAAGAGTGGGTCAAGACCACGCTCGAAGCGCTTGGAAAGATGGACAATGTTCAGGTCCGTAGCCGCACGATGGGCGCCGGTGTCTACGACCACGGCTATATTCTGTGCTACGAACGCGTCCGCGATCACGCGCCTTTGGCTGGTGGCCCGCGTCACCGCATGTGGAAGGTCCGCGCCAAGCAAACCGTCACCGCGACCGGCGCGATCGAGCGTCCGCTGTCCTTTGCGGGCAACGACATTCCCGGCGTCATGCTGGCCTCTGCCGTGCGCGATTATGTCGTGAACTACGGCGTCTCCGTCGGCGACCGCACCGTGGTCGTGACCAACAATGACGACGCCTATCGCACGGCGATTGCTCTGAAAAAGGCCGGTATGGACGTGCCGGTGATCGTCGACGCCCGCCAGATGGGCGGCGGCGCGCTGATGGACGAGGCCAAGGCGCTGGGGATCCGCGTCGAGACCGGCCGCGGCATCGCCAAGGTCAAGGGCGGCAAGCGCGTCACCGGCGTCACGATCTGCAACCAGCAGGGCGAAGGCGCGATGATCGAAGAAATCGCCTGCGATTGCGTCGCCATGTCGGGCGGCTGGTCGCCGGTCGTCCACCTGTGGTCGCATTGTGGCGGCAAGCTGAACTGGGACGACGCCCAGGCGATGTTCCGCCCCGATCACGACCGCGCGCCGACCTCGCATGACGGCAAGCCGTTCGTGACGGTTGCGGGCTCTGCCAATGGCTATCTGGGCCTGAAGGACGTGCTGGAAGACGCGGATACCGCTGGCAAATCGGTATCCGGGTCAAGCGCCATGACCGACGCGCCCAAGGCCGAGAATGCCGAGGAAAAGCCGCTGGAGCCGGTCTGGCTGATGCCGCAGGGCGCAAGCTATGACCTGAGGATGAAGGCGTGGCTGGATTACCAGAACGACGTCAAGGTCTCCGACGTGCAGCTGGCGGCGCGCGAGGGCTACGAGTCCGTCGAGCATACCAAGCGTTACACCACGCTGGGCATGGCGACCGATCAGGGTAAACTTTCGAATATCAACGGTTTGGCGACGCTTTCCAATGCGCTGAACGAGGCGATACCGCAGGTCGGCACCACCACCTTCCGTCCGCCCTACACGCCCTTCTCGATGGGTGCGATTGCGGGCGAGGCGCGCGGCGATATCTTCCAGCCGATCCGCAAGACGCCGATGCACCAGTGGCACATGGACAATGGCGCGGAATTCGAGCCGGTTGGCCATTGGCGCCGCCCGTACTGCTTCCCGAAGGCAGGCGAGTCCAAGCATGACGCGGTGATGCGCGAAGTCCGCGCGACCCGCGACAGCCTTGGCCTGCTGGACGCCTCGACGCTGGGCAAGATCATCGTCAAGGGCTCGGATGCGGGCAAGTTCCTCGACATGCTCTACACCAACATGATGAGCACGCTGAAGCCGGGCAAATGCCGTTACGGGTTGATGTGCAACGAGAACGGCTTCCTGTCGGACGATGGCGTGGTTGCGCGCATCGACGAGGACACGTTCCTGTGCCACACCACCACTGGCGGCGCGGATCGCATCCATGCCCATATGGAGGAATGGCTTCAGACCGAGTGGTGGGACTGGAAGGTCTACACCGCCAACGTGACCGAGCAATACGCGCAGGTCGCCGTGGTCGGCCCCAACGCCCGCAAGGTGCTGGAGAAACTCGGCGGCATGGATGTCTCGAAAGAGGCCATCGCCTTCATGGAATGGAAAGACGGCACCTTGGGCGGCTACAACGCCCGCGTCTACCGGATTTCCTTCTCGGGTGAGCTGTCCTACGAAATCGCCGTGCCCGCCAACCAGGGCCGCGACTTCTGGGATGCGTTGCTGGAGGCCGGGGCCGAGTTCAACGTCACCCCCTATGGCACCGAGGCGCTGCACATCATGCGCGCCGAGAAGGGCTTCATCATGATCGGGGACGAGACCGACGGCACCATCATCCCGCAGGATCTGGGGCTGCACTGGGCGATCTCGAAGAAGAAAGAGGACTATCTGGGCAAGCGCGCACAGGAACGCCTGCACATGGCGGACCCGAACCGCTGGCAGCTGGTCGGCCTTGAGACGCTGGACGGGTCGGTTCTGCCCGATGGGGCTTACGCGGTGGGCGAGGGCTACAATGCCAACAAGCAGCGCAACACCCAAGGGCGCGTGACCTCGACCTACTACTCGCCGACCCTGAACAAGGGCATCGCGATGGGCATCGTGCATAACGGGCCAAATCGTATGGGCGAGGATATCCCCTTCATGGCGGTGGATGGCGAAACCATCATCCGCGCCAAAATCGTCAACCCGGTCTTCTTTGACCCGGAAGGAGCAAAGCAGAATGTCTGAGCCTGTCCTGCCGCTGGGCGGCGCGTCGTATTCCGGTCTGGTGACCGTGTCCGAACATGGCCCGATCGGGCAGGTCACCTTTCGCGGTGATCTCTCCTCGGAGGCGGTCAAGGCCGCGATCAAGGATGTCACGGGGCGTGATGTGCCGGGTCTGCGCGAGGTGTCCGGGGATGGCGACACATGCGTGATCTGGATGTCGCCCGATGAACTGCTGCTGATCTGTGGCTATGCCGAAGCGGGTGGCCTTGTGGACGCGCTGACCGAAAAGCTGGCGGGCGAGCATGTGTTGGCCGTCAATGTCAGCGACGCGCGCGCCGCGTTCCGCCTGAAAGGCAAACATGTGCGCGAAGTGCTGGGCAAGCTGGCCCCGGTCGATCTGGACCCGGCGGTCTTCACCCCCGGCATGGTGCGCAGGACCCGTCTGGCGCAGGTCGCCGCCGGGTTCTGGCTGCTGGATCAGGAGACCGCGCAGGTCTTCTGCTTCCGCTCGGTGTCGGAATACATGTTCAACCTGTTGAAAACCGTGTCCGATCCGCAATCCGCGGTTGGATATTATTCGGCGTGATCCGCCGAGAGTCATTGCACATCTTCGTTGCGTTGTGGACAGTGTCCACAACGCAAATAACGAGACGAGCGACGGTATGACTCTTTTGAAATTCGCGGCCTTGGGCCTGATGGCTTCGGCCTGTTCAGCCATGGCCGCGACCACGACTTATCAATGCAAGACGGCCCCGGCCTATAGCAACCTTGCATGGGTGCCCGAGGTGCTGTTCATCGCCCATGAAGACGGCACAAAGACGGCCACGATTTCCGATCCCATCATCCTGTATTTCAACGACCGCCAACCGATGAGCGGCAAGCTTGCGGTGGACAACGCGCGGCGCATCACCTTTGCTTGGACGGTCGTGACGCGCAGTGCGACGAACCAGCGGGCAAAGATGAGATACCGCGCGACGATCCAGAAAAGCTCGGGACAGCTGGATATTTCGGCCCAGCCGCTGGGTTATGCGAACAGCTACATCGCGCAAGGCACCTGCCAGCGTGGCCAGTTGAAGAACTGAGACCGGCTGGGTAAATCTTACGCCAGACCTTGACCTTGCCCCCCGCGCGGGACAGGTATTGGCGCAGAATGTCGCATATCAAACAGGGGTGACCATAATGGCTTTCGAACTTCCCGATCTTCCTTACGCACATGACGCGCTGGCGTCCAAGGGCATGAGCCAAGAGACGCTGGAATACCATCACGACATCCACCACAAGGCCTATGTCGACAACGGCAACAAGCTGATCGCCGGGACCGAGTGGGAAGGCAAGTCGCTCGAGGACATCATCAAGGGGACCTACGACGCGAACGCCGTGGCGCAGTCGGGCATCTTCAACAACGCATCGCAGCACTGGAACCACATGCAGTTCTGGGAAATGATGGGCCCGGGCGGCAATGCGATGCCGTCGGAACTGGAAGCGGCGATCAAGGACAGCTTTGGTACCGTCGACAAGTTCAAGGAAGACTTCAGCGCCGCTGGTGCTGGCCAGTTCGGCTCGGGCTGGTGCTGGCTGGTCAAGGACACCGATGGTGGCCTGAAAGTGACCAAGACCGAGAACGGCGTGAACCCGGTCTGCTTTGGCCAGACCGCGCTGCTGGGCTGTGACGTGTGGGAGCATTCCTACTACATCGACTTCCGCAACAAGCGCCCCGCCTATCTGGCGAATTTCCTCGACAATCTCGTGAACTGGGAAAACGTCGCTTCGCGGATGTGATCCGCGGCCGGTTCCACCGGACGAAACAGGCCCGCCGACAGCGATGTCGGCGGGCTTTTTCATGGCGGGACGATTGGCCCAAGGCGCGGGCAAGGCGCTTCGAAGCGGCTTGGATCACGCGTCTTGCAAGACGCGTCGCCAAGCGCCTTCGAAGGCGCTTGGTCCAAGGCCGTTCGAACGGCCTTCCCCGCGTTCCACGGATGTGGCGGCGGTCGACCGGGATTGCAGCGGCTTTGCGTTGCGCCGGTGACGGATGACGAGCCGGGTGGCGCGCGCTTCCTCGACGAGCGGGCGCACCGGCTTTGGCACCCCGAACAGCGCGCGATATTCCGCGACAGTTTCCGGCGGCAAGGTCCCGAGCGCGGCATCGCCGGGATAGAAGCTTTCGGTCAGGCAGCCGTCGGCCTCGATGATCTCGTGGCGGGCAAAGGCGAGGTGGATATAGACCACCGGATGATCCGGCCAGACCTGCCGGATGCCGGGCAGGGGGGTCAGCTTGCATGCAGGCACCAGCGCCTCGGGCACGCCCAGCATGCGCTGGACGACCTCGCCCGTCACCAGCATGCGATGCTGGGGCGAGACCAGCATGTCGCGCGCCGGTCGGCCCGGCCCGAGGGCACCGGCGCGGATGCGCACCGGGCAAAGCTGTGGATTGCGGCCCATGGCCTTGCGCGTGAAGGACCGCGCGTAGATGTGGTGCACCCGCTGCAGCCCGTGATCGCGCGTCCAGACCCGGGTGCCGGGGATCAGCGCCTCGATCGGCATCGGACCGCGCGCGGTCAGGATCAGGGTGCCTTGGGTAAAGCAGGCCACCATCAGGTTCGCCCCGCCAAGCGCCGATTTCACCATGTTGTCGAGGATCACCGTCCCGCCAGCCAAGGCCGCAACCTCGGTGCCCTGCGACAGGTCGATCGACAGCGAGCCGTCGGGGTTTTCGGTCGCGGCGGCCATGACATCCGCGATATCGGCAAAGAACAGAGACAGGTCCAGCACGTCCTCGGCGCTGTCGAAATCCGTCACCCGGTCGGTCGCCCCGTCGCCAAAGCCGCCCGCCACGAAGAGATCCGCGCCCGAACCGCCCTCCAGCGTGTCGTCCCCGCTGCCCCCCGACAGGCTGTCATTGCCGGTGCCGCCTTTCAGCAGGTCCGCACCATCGGCCCCGAACAGCGAGTCGTTGCCGCCGCCGCCATTCAGCGTGTCGGCATTCACGCCGCCATAGATGTCCTCGTGAAAGAACTGGCCCTCGACGGTGGTCAGGCTCGACCCGGCGCTTTGCCCGGACAGCAGCGTCATGCGGGCAAAGTCATCCGCCGTGCGGGCATCGGCGCCGGTCAGCCCCTCGATGGCGGCGGCCAGATCGGCGTAATTGGGCGAAAAGCTTGTCAGTTGCACGGCGTATTCATCGGGGATCGGGTCGGGATAATCATATGTCAAAGCGCGGGACACCGTGCCGATGGCATAGGTCTGGGCGTAGCCGTCACCATCCGGGTCCCAGTCCAGAAACCCGCCCCCGCCGGACATGCCGGTCAGGGCCTGCGCGTCCTGCACCGTGTAATATCCGCCCAGATCGCCGCTGACATCCTGACCGGTATAGCCCGCCAGCGTGCCCGAGGTCTCGTGCAGGGTCCCTTCTTGACCGTCCAGCGACACCGCAGAGCCGGGATAGCCGGTGATGTAGACCAGTCCGCTCAGGTCGGTCGGGTCGTTGGCGATCAGCAGCGGAATGGCCGGGCCGTCGTAAAAGCTTCCGGTGCTCAGCAGGTCGCCCACATGCATCGACATGTCATAGCCCGCCTTGATCGCGTCCGGCGTGCCATCGCCGTTCAGATCGTCGCGATAGGCGGTCCACGGATCGTCCCCCTGTGGCAGGGTGTAGTCGATCTCGACCGTGTCGTGCTGTTCGATCTCGCCATCGAGCGACCGCTGAGGGATCGCCTTCGACGTGCCGCCGGGCGTTGGATAGTGGTTGGCCGAGAAATAGATGCCGCCGCCGATATGAATGCCCGAGAACTTCACATCGACGGAGGTCAGGTGGCGCAGTTCGGTCGAGGCAGGGTCTACGATGGATACTGGCATGGCTGTCCCGCGGGTGGTCTGACATACCCGCGACGGGCGCGGGGCACCGTCGGACCTAGCCTCGGAATGGGACAGGACTGCGGCATCATCGCCGGAAACTGTGAACGATTTTAAGGGCTTGCTAACGTGTCAGCCCAAGGCGGAGCGCAGGATGTCGGTGACCTCGTCGACCGTTGTGCCCGATTGCACGTAATCCAGCAGGCTCGCATCGGCAAAGCCCTGATCGACCACATGATCCAGCATCGCCTTGAGTGGCGCCCAATAGCCGTCCACATCGAGCAGGACGATGGGTTTGGCGTGCAGGCCCAGTTGCCGCCATGTCAGCACCTCGAAGAATTCGTCGAGCGAGCCAGCCCCGCCGGGCATGACCACAACCGCATCGGCATTCAGCAAAAGCACCTTCTTGCGTTCATGCATGGTCTCGGTCACCACGAAACTTGTCAGGTCGCGCTTGCCGACCTCAAGGCGCAACAGGTGCTCGGGGATCACGCCAAAGGTCTCGGCCCCGCCTTCCTGCGCGGCGCGGGCCACGGTGCCCATCAGCCCCACATCCCCCGCGCCATAGACCAGCCGCCAGCCGTTGCTGGCAATCGCGTGGCCCATATCCTTTGCGGCCTGCTCATAGGTCTTGCGGGTGCCCATGCGTGAGCCACAATAGACACAGATCGATTTCATCGTCACGCGGGGCTCCTTCGCAGCATGGATCGGCACCTCCTTCCCTGATACATTTGATAAAAATCACGCTCAACCGTTGATCCGGCAGGCTGGGGGGCCTCAGGGGCGCGGCGGGGCGACACGACCAGACGAAAGGCTGCCTCCCTCAAGATGAGCAACAAGGTTCTATTCGGCACGTTGGGCACCGCTGTTGTGGCGGGGATCGCCACCGTGGCCGTGATGAATGGGTGGATCGGCGGGGCGACGTCTCCGGACCCGGTTCAGGAGACCGCGCTGGTCGCGCCCGCCCCGGAGCCGGAGCCTGCACCCGACGCGGCGGCGCAGCCCCGAACAGCGACGGATGACCAGCCCGCGCCCGAAGCCGTGCCGGACGTGCCGCAAGCGCCCGAGGCAGACCCGCCGACCGAAGCGGCCGACGCCCCGGCGCGGGCCGACGCCCCGGCGCTGGCAGTTGATCCGGCGCAGGCTGACGACCCTGCGCTGGCCGATGCCCCAGCGCAGGCAGATGGCCCGCCTCTGGTCGATGCGCCACAGGTCGCCGAGGAGGACGCCGCCGATCCCGCCGATGACCCTGCGGTGGTCCTGCCCAGCTTCGACCTTGTCCGGGCAGAGCCCGACGGCAACACGCTGGTCGCCGGGCAGGGGCTTGCCGGGGCGGCGCTCGAAATCCTTGTGGATGGTGATCCAAAAGCCGATACCCAGATCGCGGGCGACGGAAAATTCGTGGCGTTCCTCGATCTTGCGGGCTTGGTGGCTCCGGCAGTCCTGACGCTGCGCATGACCCATGACGGCACCGTTGTGATGTCCGAAAGCGAAGTCATCATCGCCCCGCCGCCGCCCTCTGACGTGGCGGTGGCAGAGGCCGCGCCCGAAGGCACTCCGGTGCCAGAAGCCTCGGCCTCTCCCGGTGCGGTCGCCGCGCTTGGGACGGCGCCGGAACCGGGGGCAGTGCCCCGGGGCAGCCCGGCCCCCCAGCCCGACAGTGCGGCGCGGGCGGTCCCCGAACCGCAGGTGCCCGGCGCGCCCGAGAGCCTTGCCGCCATGCCGGAGGTCGACCCCGGCGCGGCGCCCGCGCGGGCACAGGGCGATGCCGCCACCGCTCTGGCCCAGCCGCAGCCCGTGTCCGAGCCCAGCCCGGGTGACGTTGCCGGTCTGGCGGCCTCGGTCGATGCGCCAGAAGCGCTGAACGCACAGAATGGCGGCCCGGTGCCGCCAACCCCCCCGGAGATCACCAGCGCCGCCCCCAAGGCGCCACGCCCCGATCCCGATCCGCAACTGGCCGCGCGCACGGTGCCCGGAGCCTCGGACGTGCCGCGCGGGTCATCTGCCGCGCCGACCGTTTTGCTGTCGGGGCCGCGCGGGGTCGAGGTCTTGCAGACCGCGCCGCTGGCCCCGGGCGAGGTGGCGTTGGATTCGATCAGCTACGACGAGGCGGGCGAGGTGCTGTTGTCGGGCCGGGGCGCGGGCGCGTCCTTTGTCCGGGTCTATCTGGACAACGCCCCCCTGACCACGGCGCGCATCCGCGAGGATGGCCGCTGGCGGTTGGAACTGCCCGAGATCGACAGCGGCACCTATACGCTGCGCGTCGATCAGCTGAACGAGGCGGGCGAGGTCACGGCGCGGGTCGAAAGCCCCTTCCTGCGCGAAAGCGCCGAGGTGCTGGAACAGGCGGCCATCACCGGCCCGATCACCAGCATCACCGTGCAGCCGGGCAATACACTGTGGGGCATCTCGCGCGACCGCTACGGAGACGGTCTGGAATATTTCAAGGTGTTCGAGGCCAACCGCGACCGCATCCGCGATCCGGACCTGATCTATCCCGGACAGATCTTCGACCTGCCCGAAGAGCAGGACGCACCGGCGCGCTGACCGCATGCGGTCGTGCCTGTGTCGAGCGCGGGAACGAGGGGCGCTGCCCCTCGCGCTCCCCGAGGTATTTGGGGACCAAAGAAGCAGGGGTTCTGGTCATTGCCGGGCGCAAGGCTTAAGTCAGTCCTGCTGACTTGAGGAGTGCCCCATGCCGCCAGAGACCTCTGCCGCCGAGATTGCCGCCGAAGAGCGCCGCTCGGGGCTGCGCACCATTCGCCGGGTGGGGCCTTACCTGTGGCCCGACGACAAGCCGTGGGTGAAGCGCCGCGTGGTGCTGGCCATGGCGCTGTTGATCGTGGCCAAGTTGATCGCGGTGGGCACGCCGATCCTGTACAAGCGCGCGGTGGACAGCCTGTCGGGCGAGGTGCCGGATCTGGCGCTGGGGGCGATCGGCCTGACCATCGCCTATGGCGTGGCACGGCTGTTGACGGTGGGCTTTCAGCAATTGCGCGACGGGGTCTTTGCCAAGGTGGGCCAACGCGCGCTGCGGACGCTGGCGCTGGAGACGTTCACCCATATCCACCGCCTGTCCATGCGTTATCACATCACCCGCAAGACCGGCGGCTTGAGCCGGATCATCGAGCGCGGCGTGAAAGGGGTGGATTTCCTGCTGCGCTTCATGCTGTTCAGCGTCGGCCCCTTGGTTCTGGAACTGGTCCTTGTCGGGGCGGTTCTGTTTTTCCTCTTCGATATCTGGTACTTGCTGGTCGTCGCTGCGGTGATTTTCCTCTATGTGCAGTTCACCTTCAAGGTCACGGAATGGCGGGTCAAACTGCGCCGCGAGATGAACAAGCAGGACACCGATGCCAATCAAAAGGCCATCGACAGCCTGCTGAACTTCGAGACGGTGAAGTATTTCGGGGCCGAGGGGCGCGAGGCGGCGCGCTATGACAGCGCCATGCAGCATTACGAGGGCGCGGCGGTCAAGACCGCGACTTCGTTGGCGATGCTCAACACCGGGCAGTCGCTGATCATCACGACCGGGCTGGTGATCGTCATGGTCATGGCGGCGGTGGGCGTGCAGAACGGGGCGCTGACCGTGGGCGATTTCGTCATGGTCAATGCCTACATGATCCAGATCACCATGCCTTTGAATTTCCTTGGGACGGTCTATCGCGAGATCCGCCAGAGCCTTGTGGACATGGGCGAGATGTTCGACCTGTTGGAGCAACCCGCCGAGGTGGCGGACAAGCCCGGCGCGCCTGCGATTTCCGTGACCGGGGGCAGGGTGCATTTCAGGGATGTCGCCTTTGGCTATGACCCGACGCGGCCGATCCTGAAAGGGGTCGACGTACAGGTGGGCGCGGGCGAGAACGTGGCGCTGGTTGGCCCGTCCGGGTCCGGCAAGTCGACCATCGGGCGGCTCTTGTTCCGGTTCTACGACGTGCAGGGCGGCGCGGTCACCATCGACGGGCAGGATGTGCGCGACGTGACGCAGGACAGTCTGCATGCGGTCATCGGCGTGGTGCCGCAGGACACCGTGCTGTTCAACGACTCGATCCGCTACAACATCGCCTATGGCCGGGACGGGGCCAGCGACGAGGACATCGTCGCCGCGGCGAAGGCCGCGCAGATCCACGACTTTATCGGCCAGTTGCCCGAGGGGTACGACACGCAGGTGGGCGAGCGCGGCCTCAAACTGTCCGGCGGGGAAAAGCAGCGCGTGGGCATCGCCCGCACCCTGCTGAAGAACCCGCCGATCCTGCTGCTGGACGAGGCGACTTCGGCGCTGGACACAGAGACCGAGGCGGAAATCCAGACCGCGCTGCGCCGCGCGGGCGAGGGGCGCACGGTGATCACCATCGCACACCGCCTGTCGACCATCGCCGATGCCGACCGGATCGTGGTCTTGCAGGACGGCGAGGTGGTCGAGGAAGGCCGCCACGACGATCTTCTGGCGCGCGGCGGACGGTACGCGGCGCTTTGGGCGCGGCAGAAGGCCGAGGAAGCCGCTGCCTAAGCCAGAAGCATCTTCTGGGATTTCCTGATAATCGCGCGGCATTCTACGCGCTAAGGTGCAGATCGACGGATCTGCGCCTTTTCTTTCGGCGTTCTGGGTGAATTGGTAAGGTCACTTGACCACACCTGTTGCCTATCGGAAACTTTCGGCCTATCTGGGGACATGGCCGCACTTGGAGGGACAAACATGGTGGAACGCATTGACCGGCACGGGCTGCAAATCGACAAGACCCTGTGCGAGCTGATCGAGGGGCAGGCGATCCCCGGATCGGGGATCGAGGCGGATGCCTTCTGGGCAAGCCTCAGCGAATTGGCGCATGAGTTTGGCCCGCGCAATGCCGCGCTGCTGGCCAAGCGCGAGGATTTGCAGCGCCAGATCGACGAGTGGCACAAGGCCCACAAGGGCCAGCCGCATGACCATCAGGCCTACAAGGCTTTCCTGACCGAGATCGGCTACCTCGTCCCAGAGGGCGAGGATTTCGAGATCGAGACCGCCAATACCGACCCCGAATTCGCCTCTGTCGCAGGGCCGCAGTTGGTCGTGCCGATCACCAATGCCCGCTACGCGCTGAACGCGGCCAATGCCCGGTGGGGCAGCCTGTATGACGGGCTTTATGGCACCGATGCGATGGGGTCGCTGCCGCCGAAAGGCGGCTTTGAGCGGGGTCGCGGCGCGCGCGTCGTGGCGCGGTCGCGGGTGTTTCTGGACGAGGCCTTCCCGGTGGAGGGGCTGAGCCATGCGGATGCCTGCCGGTATCACGTGTCGAACGGCGCGCTGCTGGTCGATGACAAGCCGCTGGTGTCGCCGGAGAAATTCGTGGGCTACAAGGGGCACCCGAAAGCCCCCGATGCGGTTCTGCTGCGCAACAATGGCCTGCATGTAGAGCTGGTCTTTGACCGCACCCACAATATCGGTGCCCGCGATCAGGCCGGCCTCGCCGATATCCGGCTCGAAAGCGCCGTCTCCGCCATCATGGATTGCGAGGACTCGGTTGCCTGTGTCGATGGCGAGGAAAAGGCGCAGGCCTACGCGAACTGGCTGGGCCTGATGAAGGGCACGCTGACCGAGACCTTTGAAAAGGGCGGTCAGACCCTGACCCGTGCGCTGAACGACGACCTGACCTTTACCGCGCCGGATGGATCGGCGCTGTCGGTCAAGGGGCGCGCGTTGATGCTGGTGCGCAATGTCGGCCACCTGATGACCAACCCGGCGATCCTGCTGAAGGACGGCTCTGAGATTTTCGAAGGGCTGATGGACGCGATGGTCACCGTGCTGATCGCGCGCCATGACCTGCAAAAGACCGAAGGCCTGCGCAATTCGCATCACGGCTCTGTCTACGTGGTCAAGCCGAAGATGCACGGACCCGAAGAGGTCGCCTTTGCCGACGAGATATTTACCTTCGTCGAACAGGCCTTGGACCTGCCGCAATACACCGTCAAGCTGGGGATTATGGACGAGGAACGCCGCACCTCGGTGAACCTCAAGGAATGTATCCGCGCGGCCAAGCATCGCGTGGCCTTCATCAACACCGGCTTCCTTGATCGCACCGGCGACGAAATCCACACCTCGATGGAGGCCGGGCCGTTCTCGCGCAAGGATTTCATCAAGCGCAAGGCGTGGATCACCGCCTATGAGGCGCTGAACGTGGATATCGGTCTGGAATGCGGGCTGTCCGGCAAGGCGCAGATCGGCAAGGGCATGTGGGCCATGCCCGACAAGATGGCCGCGATGCTGGATGCCAAGATCGAGCATCCGCGCGCGGGCGCGAACTGCGCATGGGTGCCGTCGCCGACGGCGGCCACGCTGCATGCGCTGCATTACCACAAGGTGGATGTGTTTGCCGTGCAGGCGGGCCTTAAAAAGGCCGGGCGCCGCGCGCATGTGGACCAGATCCTTGATATCCCGCTGGCCTCCTACCAGAAGTGGACGCCCAGGCAGATCACCGCCGAGGTGGAAAACAACGCCCAAGGCATCCTTGGCTACGTGGTGCGCTGGGTCGATCAGGGCGTCGGCTGCTCCAAGGTGCCGGATATCCATGATGTCGGCCTGATGGAAGACCGCGCCACCTGCCGGATTTCCAGCCAGCACATCGCCAACTGGCTGCACCATGGCGTCGTCAGTCGCGACGAGGTGATGGAGATCATGAAGCGCATGGCCGAGGTGGTCGACCGCCAGAACGCGGGTGATGCAAGCTACCGTCCGATGGCGCCGGGCTTTGACGGGATCGCCTTCAAGGCCGCCTGCGATCTGGTCTTTGACGGGCGCGTGCAGCCCTCCGGCTATACCGAGCCGGTCCTGCATGCCCGCCGGTTGGAGCTGAAGGCCCAAGGCTGATCGCCGCCTGACACAAAGAGGGCCGGTTCCCGTTGGGAGCCGGCCCTTTTCGTGGATACGCCGCGAGTCCTCAGGAAACTCGGACGGCGTGGTTCTCAGTGATGGTGGTGGATCGGGCTGACGGCGTGCTCGAACTGGGTGTTCGGGACGCAATACAGGACACCGTGATCGCGGGCGACGGTGGTGTGCTTTGGGCACACCACGACCGTGGGCGCGTAGCGGGTATAGGTGTAGGGGCCGATCTTTGCAGGGTCGCCGTGGTGGTGGTGCGGATGCGGCGCGCTCTCCCATGCGGTGGCGGCGCCGGTTCCAAGGGCCAGTGCACAGCAGGCGGCGAGGGCGGTCTTCAAAATGGTCATCGTGGAACTCCGTTCATCAAATCATGTCAGCGGGGCGGAAAAGCGTCCCCTGACGAAAAGCCTAGCGGCAGTCGTGCTGTCGTTGAAGATGCTAAATCCGGGAAGATTTCCCGCCACTGCGGCCACCGTCACCCGATGCGCCTTTGAAAGCGGCAGAGGCGGCCATCCGGGGCCGGGCGCAGGGGGGCTGTGCGGCGTGGCACGGCAGTTCGCCTTTTCCAAGGCGCTGATCTGGTTTACATAGTACGAAAAGCACGGAGCAAACGCATGGCCCGCCCGATCGTCGGCATCATCGGAAACCAGCACCTGATCAACGACCAGTATCCCGCGCATGCGGGGGGGGCGATGAATTCAGAGGCGGTGGCCAGCGTGTCCGATTGCATGCCTTTGCTGATCCCCGCCGATCCGCGCTTTGTCATGGTCGAGGAATTGCTGGAAACCTGCGACGGATTCCTGTTGACCGGGGGGCGTCCGAATGTCCACCCGGAGGAATATGGCGAGGCTTGGACCGAGGCGCATGGCGCCTATGACCGCGCCCGCGATGCCATCGTGCTGCCCTTGGTGCGGGCCTGCGTCGAGCGCGGGCAGCCGTTCTTTGGCATCTGCCGCGGGTTTCAGGAGGTCAACGTGGCCATGGGCGGCACGCTGTACCCGGAAATCCGCGACCTGCCGGGCCGCATGAACCACCGCATGCCGCCCGATGGCACGCTCGAGGAAAAATTCGCCCTGCGCCACAAGGTGACGCTGACACCCGGGGGGGCGTTTGCACGCCTGTTCGGTGCCGACGAGGTCATGACCAACACCCTGCACGGGCAAGGGATCAAGCAGCCCGGCGCCCGTGTCGTGATCGAGGGGCACGCCCCCGATGGCACGCCCGAGGCCATCCTGATCAAGGACGCACCGGGCTTTACCCTGTCGGTGCAGTGGCATCCCGAGTGGGACGCCGCCAACGACCCGGTGTCGCGTCCGCTGTTCCGTGCCTTTGGCGAGGCGGTCCACCGGTGGCGCGACGCTCGGGCGGGGCTGCGCATTCCGGCCTAGGCCGCCCGCGCGCGCGCCGCGCCGTAATCCATCATCATCTGCGCCTCGTGCGCCTTGAGACACAGCCGCGCGGTATCGCCAAAGGCCGCCGGGTCGCTGCGCAGCCCCGGCAGCGTCTCGAACAGGCTGGCCCGCGCGCGGTCATCCAGCGCGCCCAGCCCCTCGTCCCCGACGAAGAAGCTTTCGGTCGCGTGGCCCTCGGCAAAGATCACCTCGTGCCGGTCCAGCAGCAGGTGGATATAGGTCACCAGCGTGCCGTCCAGCCGGGCGATGCCCGCATCGTCGACCAGATGCGTCGCGGCGGCAAAGACCTCTGGTTCGCCGAACATCAGTTGCGCGGAATAGCCGCCCAGCAGCATCCGGTGTTGTGGCGAGACGATCAGGTCGCGCGCCCCGCCAAGCGGGCGCAGGTGCCGCGCGGTCTCGGCGGGCAGGGCGCCGGGCGCGATCCGGATCGGCGCGGTCCGACCCCGTCCGATCACCGTCCGGTTGCCCATCCAGCGCAGCGGCTGCAAGCCGTTGTCGCGCGTGACCAACCGGTCGCCGGGGCGCAAGGTCTCGATCGGGCGATAGCCGGTTTCCGTCAGGATGCGCGTGCCGGGCGTAAAGCAGATCACGCTGTCGATATTCGAGAAATTGATGACCGTGCCGTTCAGCAGCGTAACGCTGCCGGTCAGTTCGCCGCCGCCCGTGTCGGTCCAGCTCAGCGTCGTGCGGTCCGCCAGCCCGTTGAGGTCCAGCACGTCGCCGCCGGTCTGCGAGGTCGTGTTGCCCTCGATCGTGATGGTGCCCGGACCCTCGGCCAGATCGACGATAGTGATGACGTCGTCGCCATCGCCCGCGTTGACCGTGTCGCCCGCACTGGCATAGATCGTGTCGTTGCCCGCGCCGCCGGTCAGGCTGTCGGGGCCGGTGCCGCCGATCAGCACGTCGTCACCTGCGCCGCCGATCAGCGTATCCGCGCCGTCGCCGCCATCCAGCGTATCAGCCTGCGTTCCGCCGTCGAGCAGGTCGCTGCCCGCGCCGCCGATCAACGAGTCGGAGCCTTCTTCGCCGTACAGGCTGTCATCGCCGCCGCGCCCGTCGAGCGTGTCATTGCCCAGCCCGCCGTACAGCACGTTGGTCCAAGGGCCCTCGGCATCGACGCCTTGTGCGTCATAGCCGGTCAGGCTGTCGTCGAAATCCGAGCCGATCAGGCCGTCCAGCCCGCCGCCATTGACATCGCCGGTGGCGTGACCGCCGGAGAAGGTGTTGGTCGACAGGTCCACCGTCACCCCGGCATCGGACCCGGCATAGGATGCGTAATCCATGCCCGACCCGCCGCTCAGCGTGTCGCCACCCGCGCCACCTTCGAGCGTGTCGCCGCCGGTCCCGCCATTCAGCACGTCGCTGCCGGTGCCGCCGTTCAGGCTGTCTTCGTCGGCGCCCCCCAGCAGCGTGTCGTTGCCCGCCTCGCCAAAGATCGTGTCATTGCCGATGCCGCCGTCCAGCGAGTCATCGCCCCCGGCAATCGGCACCGCCTCGAAGGTGACATCGGTGATGTTGATGCCCTGCGTGTTGCTTTGGCCGTTGGCATAGATGATCTCGATCGTCGCCACCGGCCCGGCCACCTCGACCAGAACCGAGCCATCCGCATCGGCCGACGTGTTGCCGACCTCGCTGGCTGTGATGGTGTTGCCGCTGACCGTATCGCCGCCTGCGGGCGTCAGGGTGACGGGCACCGGGTTGCCGTCGGCATCATAGGCGTTGACGGTGACGATATCGGTATGGTTGCCCGCCGCCCAGTCGATGTCGTTGATGCGAAAGGCGACATCCAGGACTTCGTCCTCGACCGAGGCACCGGTCGAGGCAGCAAAGCTCATCGTCGCGGTCGAGGTCGGCCCGTCGCCGGTGCCGAACATGAACAGCGAGGAATTCGGGTTGAAGCCACCGTCGGCATAGTTGCGGGTGCCGGTATCGATGGTGAAGGTCGGGTTGTTGTTGCCGTCATTCGCAAATCCCAGCGTGACGTCGATCACGCCGGTGTCTTGCGTAAAGCCGCCCGCGACACTGGTGCCGTTGCCGCCCTGCTGGTTCCAGTTCAGGTCCCCGGCGATGGTCTGCGGGGTGTAGGTGCCGTAGTCGCCATAGATCAGGTCGTCGCCGCCTTCACCCAGAACGGTATCATTGCCCTGACCGGCCATGACGGTGTCACTGCCGCCACCGGCCCGGATATCGTCATTCGAGCTTCCACCATCGGGGGAATCGCCATCAGCGTCCGTGAAATCGGGATCGATCAGGTCGCCGCCGCTGGTGCCGGTGACAATCCCGTCAGACGGAACGACATAGGTTGGCGCGCTCACGACCGAAGACGAGGTCAGGGTGTCAACCACCCCGTAATCGGGAACGAAATAGACATTGCCGTTGGTGGCCAGATAGTAGACGCCGGGTTCCTGCGTGTTGGTAAAGGTCTGGCCGTTCCATGTTCCGGACCAGACCCAGTTGCCCGCGCCAAGCGTCTGCTGCGTGGTAAAGGTGATGACGCCACCGGAAATCGTATCCCCGGCGTCGAGGCTGTTGTCACCCAAGGTGACCAGATAGCCGCTTGGCATTGCCTTGCTCCTGCTCTTCCCCGGAGCGGTCTTCAGGGCCGCTTTTCCGGTTACCTGCCCCCACCTTGATCGGTGAGGGCACCGTGCTCGTTACTCTTGCCTTCGAACGGCGAGGGGCCGTTTCCACTATGGCTACAGTTCGGGCGTGGCGGAGATCGGGAACAATTGAGGCAAAATAAGGGTAAATTGGCCGTTTTGGAAACGCGGTCGTTTCGTGCCTGAAAACGGGCGTTTCAGGGTGACTCGTTGTCAGAGAAGGGAAAAATCAGCACGACAAGGGCAGGGGCCGCGCAGGTCCGATCATAAATCAGACACGCGCGGCCCCGATTGTTGCCGGTCTTGCGGGGGGTGGAGTGTTGCTCAGCTGTAGAAGGTAAAGGCCTTCTTGAGCGGCAATTCCCGCACCCTTTGTCCCGTCAGGTCGAACAGGGCATTGGCAAGCGCCGGGGCCGCCGGGGGCGTGCCCGGTTCGCCGATGCCATTCACCCGGTCCTGATTTTCGAGGATACGAACCTCGACCGGGGGCATCTGCGACATCCGAAGGGGCTCGTAATCGGGGTAGTTCAACTGCTCGACCTTGCCATCGGCAAAGGTGATTTCCTCGCCGATCGCCGCCGACAGGCCATAGGCCAGCCCGCCGGTCAACTGAGCCTCGACGATGCTTGGGTCCAGCGCGATGCCCGGATCGGCGGCCATCCATGCGCCGGTCAGACGCACGGCCCCGTCCACATCCTGCACCTCGATCACCACGGCGACCGGCGTGCCGAAACTGTAGACCATGGCCAGCCCGCGGCCTGTGCCCTCGGGCGTCTGGCCGGTCCAGCCGGACATGTCGCGCACCGCCTCAAGGCAGTAGAAAGCGGGCAGCCATTCGTCGCGGGTCAGCTTCAACCGCATCTCCAGCGGGTCCGCCCCGGCCTCGTGCGCCAGCTCATCCATGAAGCATTCATGGAAATATCCGTTGTAACTGGCCCCGACAGACCGCCAGAAGCCAAGCGGCGGCGCGATCTCGGCCTTGTGGCCCCGTACATGATAATTCGGAATGCCGTAGGGCTGGTTATAGATGCCATCGACAATTCCCTTGTCGGGCCCGGAGGGCGCAAATCCCATCCAACGGTCCAAGGCCTGCGCGCTGATCGAGGGCGAGGACACGGCCGCGTCGAAATGCGTGGGCAGCCCGTTCTCGACCATGCCGCGCATCCGCGCGATGGCGGGCGGGCGGTAGTAATCGTGGGTCATGTCCTCTTCACGCGACCAGACGACGTTGACCGGCGTGCCCGGCACGGCCTTGGCCACATGGGTCGCGATCACTGCATAGTCGAACTCGCCGCGTCGGCCAAAGCCGCCGCCCATCAGGGTCACGTTGACCTCGACATTCTCGGCATCGATCCCGGCGGCGTCGGCACAGGCATCGCGCAGGAAGGTCGGCCCTTGGTTGCCGCACCAAATGCGCAGCTTTGTCCCATCGAACCAAGCGGTTGCGTTCATCGGTTCCATCGTCGCATGGGCGAGGAAGGGGACCCGATATTCGACCTCGATATGAGGGTTCTCCGGTGCGGTCTCGCCTGTGCTGCGCAGGGTGGAATCCGGCTCGGCGTCAAAGGCCGTCTCCAGCGCCTCGAACATCAGGTCGGTGGTGGCTGGGTAGGCGGCGTCGGTTTGCCATTCGACGGGGACGGACTCGACGGCTTTCATGGCGAGCCAGGTGTTGGAGGCGATCGCTGCCAGCCCTCCGGGAATTTCGACGATTTTGTCGACGCCGGGCATGCGCGCGGCCTCGAACGCGTCATAGGATTTGATCCCGGCGCGGGTCGGCGACAGCCGCACGGCGGCAAAGCGCATGCCGGGCAGGCGGGTGTCGATGCCGAATTGCGCGGTGCCGGTGGATTTGCCGGGAATGTCAAAGCGGTTTTGCGGCTTGCCGAGGATGGTCCAGTCGGACGGATCGCGCAGACGGATCTTGCCCGTATCCTGCTGTACGGCATCGGCGGCCAAGTCCGTATACGGAATTACGGTGCCATCGGGCGCCGTCACCGCCCCCTCCGCCGTCGTCAGGTCACCGACCGGCACGCCCAGACGCGCGCTGGCGGCGGCCTTGAGCATCTCGCGTGCCCCGGCGCCTGCAACACGCATCCGCTCGAACCCGTCCTTCATCGCGGTCGAACCACCGGTGACCTGCATGGAAAAGACCTTGCCCATCACGCCCATCGCCTCGCCCAGCGAATGCTGGAAGGCTGACGCGTCATAGCCCTTGTGTGGCAGGCCCTCGGCCATCAGCGCGCCGTTGTAATAGGCCTGCGCGGGGGGGCCATGCTCGATCCGGACCTGGTCGAGCGTCACGTCCAGTTCCTCGGCGATCAGGGCGGCCCATGTGGTCTGCGTGCCTTGGCCCATCTCGGCGCGAGGCGCGATCAGGGTGATGCCGTCGGCGTTGATGACAACGAAGGGGTTCAGCGCACCGTTTTCCGGGTCCAGCGGATTGGCGGCCGGTCTGGTGACGTACCATGCGCCGAAAGCGGCGCCCCCGGCCACGGCCACAGCCCCGAACAGGAAGGTACGTCGCGCGATCTTTCCAATGCTGGCCATGGGTTATGCCCCCTCGGTGACGGATTTGATGGCGGCGCGGATGCGCGGATAGGTGCCGCAGCGGCAGATGTTCCCGCTCATGGCGGCGTCGATATCGTCATCGCTGGGGGCGGGGTTTTCGGCCAGAAGGCTCGCGGCCTGCATGATCTGGCCAGACTGGCAATAGCCGCATTGCGCGACCTGATGGTCGATCCACGCCTGTTGCAGACGGTGGAGCGTGTCGGGCGTGCCCAGCCCCTCGATCGTGGTGACCTCGCCCCAGACATCCGCCAGAGCGACCTGACAGGACCGCACGGCCTCGCCATCGATCTGGACGGTGCAAGCGCCGCAGCTTGCAACCCCGCAGCCGTATTTCGTGCCGGTCAGGTTGAGCGCATCGCGCAGCACCCACAGCAGCGGGACGTCATCCGGCAGATCGACGTCATGCGTCTGCCCGTTCACGGTAAGGGAGGTGGCCATGGTCTCTCCTGTCACATTTTCCCGCCATTTTCGCAGGTTGCGCGGCGGGGGCAAGGGGCGGATCGGGGAATCCTATCTAGCGTCACGAGGTAGGCGAAAAGCCTCGTCAGTCGAGTTGTTTTTCCGTGAAGGAAAGGGCTTTGCCCGTGTTTTCACGACAGCTTCGGACCTTATCGACCAATGGGGAGAGGTCGGATATGGCCTTTATCAGGATCAGTGACAGGGTTCCTGTTGCGCGCTGTATTTTCGGGGAATTGCCGCAAATTGCGATGGTTTTGACGCTTTTGAAGCTGGCCTGATCCAAAGCTTGCCTTCTACGCTCAATGACCCGCGCGATGGCTTCTTCGCGGTCCAACTGCAGCCGTTCAATCCATGTCAACCGAGGCGGTGGCGCGCCGGTGTCTAATTCGAACTGGACAAGTTGGTTCCCTTGGACCTGTTTGATGTCGAGGCGCTTCACTTCATCAAGGTGGATCTTTGTGACGATCACTCGGTCGCGACCCTGCTCAGGCGACGGGCAAAATCCGATGTTTCGGATGACCTCTGTCAGAACGCAGTCTTCGAGGGTGAACGAGATATGTGTGGGAACGTGGTTCGGCGGTTGGCTTGCCGCAGTCAGCAGGGCAGCGACGCCGCTGTCCGCTGTCTGCGCCGAGGCGGGGGCCGCACAGGCAAAGACAGCCAATGCGGCAACACGTTTCAAATGGACTGACACAGGATGAGGCCGCATCGTTTTTTTGTCACGCTTCACAGAGCCGTTCGCAGATGCCATAGGTCGGGAAACAGTTCGACCTCCAGCATGCGCTTTAGATAAGACGCGCCGCCGGTTCCGCCAGTGCCGCGTTTCAATCCGATCACCCGTTCCACGGTCGTCACGTGGTTGAAGCGCCAGCGGCGGAAATAATCCTCCAGATCGACCAGCTTTTCGGCGAGTTCGTAGAGATCCCAATAGCGCTGCGGGTCGCGATAGACCTGTTCCCATGCGGCGCGCAGGCAGTCGTCGGGGGCATGGGGCGTCGCTTGGTCCCGGGCGGGGAGATCGATCGAGACCGCCCGTGCGAGCCGCGCGTTGGCCACGTCATAGAGCGAGGGCTGGGTCAGTTCGGCCTCAAGCCGGGCCATGAGGTCGGGCCGGTGCGCATGGGGGCGGATCATCGCCGGGTTGCGATTGCCCAAGGTGAACTCGATCATCCGGTATTGGAAGGACTGGAAGCCGGAACTGTGCCCCAGCGCGTCGCGGAAGGTGGTGTAGTCCGAGGGGGTCATCGTCCGCAGCACGTCCCAGGCGGAATTCAATTGCTCGAAGATGCGCGATACGCGGGCCAGACGCTTGAACGCGGGGCGAATGTCGTCCTCGGCCAGTTGGTGGCGGGCCTCTGTCAGCTCGTGCAGGGCGAGCTTCATCCACAGTTCGGAGGTCTGGTGCTGTATGATGAACAGCAGCTCGTCATTGGCATCAGACAGCGGGTGCTGGGCGGACAAAATGGCGTCGAGACCGAGATAGTCGGTGTAGGACATGGCGCCATCGAAGGACATCTTGGCGCCTTCGGTTTCGGGATTGTAGGGGTCGGTCATGGTGTCGTGATCCAAAGGGGCGGCTTCGCCGCGCAGGTTTTCTCGGGCCTCGCTGGCGCGTGGCCCTGCGGGGATGAGGGGGCTGTCTGCCCCCTCAAACTCCCCCGACGGTATTTGTGGCCAGAAGAGGCCTTTAGGTGACGGCCTTGCGCGCCTTGAAGTCGGGCGTGTCCCAGAGGCGGTCGCGCAGGATGCGGGCGAGCGTGTCGGCGGCGTGGTCGACATCGGCGTCCGTGGTGTAAAGCGGTGTGAAGCCGAAGCGCAGGATGTCGGGGGCGCGGAAATCACCGATCACCTTGTGCGCGACGAGGGCCTGCATGATGGCGTAGCCTTCGGCGTGGCGGAAGGAGACCTGGCTGCCGCGCTGCGCGTGGTCGCGGGGCGTGGCGAGGGTGACATCGGGGCAGGTGGCCTCGACCTGTTGGATGAAGCGGTCGGTCAGTTGCAGCGAGCGGGCGCGGAGCGCGTCGAGGTCGACGCTGTCCCAGATGTCGAGCGCCGCGTCGAGCGCGGCCAGTTGCAGAATGGGGGGCGTGCCGACGCGCATGCGTTCGATACCCTGACCCGGGCGATAGTCCTGCTCGAAGGCGAAGGGCGCGTCATGGCCCAGCCATCCGGCGAGCGCCGGTTCCGCCTGTTCGGCGTGGCGCGGCGCGACATAGATGAAGGCCGGGCCGCCGGGGCCGGAATTGAGGTACTTGTAAGTGCAGCCCACGGCGAAATCCGCGCCACCTGCGGCTGCGTCGACGCGGAAAGCGCCAGCGGAATGGGCGAGATCCCAGATCGCCAATGCGCCCTTTTCGTGGGCCTTGGCGGTCAGGCGTGGCATGTCGTGGCGGCGGCCCGTGCGGTAGTCGACCTCGGTGATGAGGGTCACGGCGACCTCTTCGGTGATGGCGTCTTCGACCTCCTCGGGGGCGACGATTTTCAGCTCGTAAGTGCCCCCGATCAGGCGGCAAAGGCCCTGCGCCATATACAGATCTGACGGAAAGTTCCCGGAATCCGACAGAATGATCCGTCTCTCGGGGCGCAATTTCAGCGCTGCGGCAAGCGCCTGAAAGACCTTGATCGACAGGGTGTCGCCAAGGACGGTGTGGCCCGGCTCGGCGCCGATCAGCCGCCCGATGCGGTCGCCCATGGCGCGTGGCATGGCCATCCAATCGCAGGCATTCCAAGCGGAGATCAGGTGCTTGCCCCATTCCTCGGTCAGCATGGTTTGCATCCGGGCAGGGGCGGCCTTGGGCAGGGGGCCAAGGGAATTGCCGTCGAGGTAGCAGACCCCCTCGGGCAGGTCGAAGAGGGCGCGGGTTTTCGTGAAGTCAGTCATCTATCGTGTCCTTTGCACGTGAACGGGGCCCGTCCGGCAAGGGACGGGAGGATCAGGGCAAAGGGGCCGGTGTCGGCGGATCGGGTCTGCGGCAGGTATATCTCATATCTCTCCACCGGCGATCTGGATCGCTTGGCCGTTCATGCTGCCAGAGTTTGGCCCGCATAGAAAGAGGGCGGCGTCCGCGACCTCTTCGGGCGTGATCAGTCGGCCATGGGGGTTGACGCCGACCATCAACTCGCGCGCCTCGTCGGCGGACATGCCGGTGCGGGCCATGATGCTGTCGACATTGGATGACACGATGGCCGTGTCCACATAGGCCGGGCAGAGCGCGTTGAAAGTGTAGGGCTTTTTCGCATAATCCGCCGACAGCGCGCGGATCAGGCCCAAGAGCGCGTGTTTCGACGCGGTATAGGTGGGCGCGCCCTTCAACCCCTTGATCCCGGCGATGGACGAGACGGCGATGACGCGGCCCCACTCGGTCGTGGTCATGGATTTCAGCGACTCGCGGATGGTCAGGAAGGCCCCGTCCACATTGGTCGCCATCATGTCCCGCCAGAAATCGAGGTCGGTTTTCAGGATCGCGCGGCCCTCGGCGATGCCAGCATTGGGGACGCAGATCTGGATCGGGCCACGTGCCTCGACCGCCTGCGCGATGCCGTCGACCACCGAGGCCTCGGACTGGACGTCCATTTCCAACGGGTGGATGTTCGGCCCGGCGGCCTCTTGCAGTTTGGACAGGCGCCGCCCGGTGATCGTGACCTGTGCACCCTGATCGGCCAAAGCGCGGGCGATGGCCAGACCGATGCCGGTGCCGCCGCCCGTGACGATTGCGTGTTTGCCGTTCAGCATGGCGTCCTCCCTTTGGCTGCCAACTTATCGGCCCGCGCACGGCAGGCAAGCCCCCGTCTTTCTTGTCATTGCCATTCACACATGCGAATGTCTGCGCGTGACCGAGGGAGGATCGAACATGTATCGCACGACGCTGGTATTGACGCTCATGGCGGGGGCGGCTTTTGCCCACGAGGATATTGCGGACAAGTACCCGCAATCGGAGTTGTACAACAAGCCGGTGGAGTGGTTCCCCGGGGTTTACAGCGCCATCGGGGCGACCGCGCCGCCGACCTATGAGAATTCGGGGCATAACAACAACCTGTCCTTCATCGTGACCGGCGACGGGGTGGTCGTGATCAATGGCGGCGCCTCGGTGCGGCTGGCGCAGGCCCTGCATGACGAGATCAAGGCGGTCACGGATCAGCCGGTGAAGCTGGTGATCAACGAGAACGGGCAGGGGCATGCCATGCTGGGCAATGCCTATTGGGCCGATCTGGGGGTGGATATCCTCGCCCATCAGGATGCCATCGACGTGGTCGAGGAAGATGGCGATTTCATCCTGCAAGGCATGATGCGCTACAACCGCGACAAGGCCGAGGGCACGCGGGTCGTCAACGCCAACCTGTCCTTCGAAGACAGCTATACGGTCGAGATGGGCGACATGACCATCGAGGTGCTGCATCTGGGCCCGGCGCATGATCCGGGCGATACACAAGTCTGGTTGCCGGAGCTTGGCGTGGTGATCGCGGGCGATATCGCCTTTCATGAACGCATGGCGCCGATCTTCGAGGGGACCTGCACCAGTTGCTGGATCGAGACCTTCGAAGGGCCCTTCACCGATCTGGGCGCGACCTATGTGATCCCGGGTCACGGGCACCCGACCAGCATGGCGATGGTGACGAAGGAGACCGTCGGCTACTTGCACGATCTGCGCGACAAGATCGGCGCGCATATCGATGAAGGCGGCGATTTGGCCGAGGCGTATTACGTCGACCAGTCGGCATGGACCTATTTGGACACCTACGAGGAACTGGCGACGAAGAATGCCGGACGCGTCTACGAGGAGATGGAGTGGGAGTGATCCTGCCCTCTTTTTGATCCGGGGCGCGGGGCCGGGGGGCACTCCCGGCCCGAATTATGTCCGGACTGAAGATATCCGGGGTGGCATGCGACCAAGGTCCGGCTATGGCTGTAATAGGGAAGAAGATGAGGGCATCCGTGCCATGTCCGGGCTATTTCCGGGTTGTGGCGCTTGGGAACACGGGGCCTGCGTTCAAAGGGGGACACACGTGCTGAAATGGATCGATATCCCGCCGGTCTGGCTGCTGGCCTGCCTCGGCATCGCGTGGTGGCAGAAGGAAAGGTGGCCTATGGGGGGCTTTGGCCCGGTCTGGGCCGATCTGCTGGGCGGGCTTTTGGTCGGGGGCGGGCTGGTGCTGATGGCGCTGGCCGTCTACGAGATGCGCCGTCACCGCACCACCGTCATTCCGCATCGCGAGGCCGATCGGCTGGTGACATCCGGCATCTTCAAACGCTCGCGCAACCCGATCTATCTGGGCGATTCGATGATCCTTGCCGGGCTGATCCTGTATTGGGATGCGGTGCTTGCGCTACCACTGATCCCGATCTTCGTCTGGGTGATCGAGCGCCGGTTCATCCTGCCGGAAGAGGAGCGTTTACGACGAAAGTTTGTTGCCGAGTTTCACCGCTACGCGCAACAAACGAGAAGGTGGCTTTAATTCTGCGCGTTTCTGTGATCTAGACCGGCGCGGTACAGTTGTGGGTAACAGGTCAGCCCTGTAGACCCATTCATGATGAACGGCCCTGACGCAGGGTCACAACACGACAATTTCCTGAACGAGGGGGATGAGACACGTGAAAATCGGGACACCAACCGAAGTCGAGGCTGGCGAGAATCGCGTTGCGATGACGCCGGACTCGGCGCTTCAGCTGCAGAAGCTGGGATACGAGTGCCTGATCCAGTCCGGGGCCGGCGCGCGCGCCGACTTCTCGGATTCGGATTATGAGGCAGCAGGCGTCACCGTCGTGCCGGATGCCGACGCTTTGTGGGCGCAAGCCGACATCATCGCAAAGGTGCGCATCCCGCAGGATGCGGAACTGGACCGGCTGACCCCGGAAAAGACGCTGATCACCTTCTTCAACCCTGGCGGCAATGCCGAGGGTCTGGAAAAGGCCAAGGCCAAGGGCGGCAACGTCATCGCCATGGAAATGGTGCCGCGGATTTCTCGCGCTCAAAAGATGGACGCGCTGTCCTCGATGGCGAATATCGCGGGCTACCGCGCGGTGATCGAGGCGGGCAACAACTTTGGCCGCTTCTTCACCGGTCAGGTCACGGCGGCGGGCAAGGTGCCCCCGGCCAAGGTGCTGATCGTCGGCGCCGGTGTGGCTGGTCTGGCCGCGATTGGCACGTCCACCTCGCTGGGCGCGATCACGCTGGCCTTCGACGTGCGCCCCGAAGTGGCCGAGCAGGTCGAATCCATGGGTGCCGAATTCGTCTATCTCGATTTCGAGGAAGAGCAGCAGGACGGCTCCGCCACCGGCGGCTATGCGTCCGTGTCCTCGCCTGAGTTCCGCGAGGCGCAGCTGGCGAAGTTCCGCGAACTGGCCCCCGAGGTCGATATCGTCATCACCACCGCCCTGATCCCAAACCGCGAGGCGCCCAAGCTGTGGCTCGAAGACATGGTCAAGGCGATGAAGCCGGGCTCCGTGATCGTCGACCTTGCAGCCGAAAAGGGTGGCAACGTCGAGGGCACCGTCAAGGATGAGAAGGTCGTGACCGACAACGGCGTGACCATCATCGGCTATACCGACTTCCCCTCGCGCATGGCGCGGCAGTCGTCCTTGCTGTACTCGACCAACATCCGTCACATGATGACCGACCTGACGCCCGAGAAGGACGGCAAGGTCAATCACAACATGGAAGACGACGTGATCCGTGGGGCCACGGTGGCCTATCAGGGCGAGATCACCTTCCCGCCGCCGCCGCCCAAGGTCGCGGCCATCGCCGCCAAGCCCAAGGAAAAGGTCAAGGAACTGACGCCCGAGGAAAAGCGCGCGAATGAAATCGCCGCCTTCAAGGCGCAGACCAAGAACCAGGTGACGCTGATCACAGTGGGCGCGGTGCTGCTGCTGGCGGTGGGTCTGGTGGCCCCGGCCAGCTTCATGCAGCATTTCATCGTCTTCATCCTGTCGGTCTTCATCGGCTTCCAGGTGATTTGGAACGTCGCCCATTCGCTGCACACGCCCCTGATGGCGGTGACCAACGCGATCTCGTCGATCATCATCCTCGGCGCGCTGATCCAGATCGGGTCTTCGTCGGTGCTGATCACGATCCTCGCGGCGCTGGGTATCTTCATGGCCTCGATCAATATTTTCGGCGGCTTCCTCGTCACGCGGCGCATGCTCGCCATGTTCCAGAAGTCCTAAGGAGGCGCTGATATGGAATTCGGATTCACGATTGCGGCCTATGCGGTCGCGGCCGTCCTCTTCATCCTGTCGCTCGGCGGTCTGTCGGGGCAGGAAAGCGCCAAGCGCGCGGTGTGGTACGGCATCACCGGCATGGCGATCGCCGTGCTGGCCACGCTGATCGGCCCCGGTGCCGGTCTGTGGTGGCTGTCCATCGTGCTGATCGGCATCGGCGCGGTTGTCGGCTACCAGCTGGCGACCAAGGTGCAGATGACGCAGATGCCCGAACTGGTGGCGATCATGCACAGCCTCGTGGGCCTTGCGGCGGTCTTCGTCGGCTTCAACGCCGACCTGACCATCAACATGGTCGAGGCCGCGAAAGCCGCCGGTGAGGCGGTCGAGGGCAGCTTTGCCACGCTGGTCGCCAAGAAGACGGCGGTGGAGATCACCATCCTCAAGGTCGAGCTGGTGCTGGGCATCTGGATCGGTGCCGTGACCTTTACCGGGTCGGTCGTGGCCTATGGCAAGCTGGCGGGCAAGGTGAACTCGGCCGCGAAGAAGCTGCCGGGCGGTCACATGCTGAACGCGGCGGCGGCGGGCCTGTCGGTGCTGCTGGCGATCATGTATTTCTCGGATGCGGGCAGCTGGACGCTGGTTCTGCTGACGCTGCTGGCGCTGTTCATCGGCTATCACCTGATCATGGGCATCGGCGGCGCCGACATGCCGGTGGTGGTGTCGATGCTCAACAGCTATTCCGGCTGGGCGGCGGCGGCCATCGGTTTCAGCCTTGGCAACGATCTGCTGATCGTCGTCGGCGCGCTGGTCGGCTCGTCCGGTGCGATCCTCTCCTACATCATGTGCAAGGCGATGAACCGCGCCTTTGTCAGCGTGATCCTTGGCGGCTTTGGCGGGTCCTCCGGCCCGGCGATGGAAGTCGAGGGCGAGCAGGTTCCGATCGATGTGGACGGCGTAGCCAACGCGCTGGACGAGGCCGACAGCGTGATCATCGTGCCGGGCTACGGCATGGCGGTGGCGCAGGCGCAACAGAACGTGGCGGAACTGACGCGCAAGCTGCGCGCCAAGGGCAAGGCGGTGCGTTTTGCCATCCACCCCGTGGCGGGCCGTCTGCCGGGGCACATGAACGTGCTTCTGGCCGAGGCCAAGGTGCCCTACGACATCGTTCTGGAGATGGACGAGATCAATGACGACTTCCCGGATACGGATGTGGTCATCGTGATCGGGTCGAACGACATCGTGAACCCGGCGGCGCAGGACGACCCGAACTCGCCCATCGCGGGCATGCCGGTTCTGGAAGTCTGGAAGGCCAAGCAGGTCTTCGTGTCCAAGCGCGGTCAGGGCACCGGCTATTCGGGCATCGAGAACCCGCTGTTCTTCAAGGACAACACCCGGATGTATTATGGCGATGCCAAGGACAGCATCGGGGCGCTTCTGAACAAGATCGACTGAAAGTAGGATGGGTGATCACCCATCCTACCCAAGGCCCGCTCTGGCAACAGGGCGGGCCTTTTCGTTTCCGTGACAGGCCGGATTGCCATGACGTCTATTTCCGATTAAAATAATCAGAAATAGGAGATCCCATGACATCTGCCGCGAATCCGACCCCGCATTGGCGAGACCATTTTCCGGAACTGGCACAGGCGGACCCATTGCTGGATGTTCTGCGTCTGCTTCGCCAGTCGGGGGAGGCCACTCCCTTGGCAGACCTGTTCGGGGCGCTGGACACCGCGCTTTCGCAAAAGCTGGACCTGCGCTTGCCCGGGTCACCGGATCGCAGCTTTGACGAACGTTGGCTGGTGGCGCTGTTTCACGCCCTGCGCGTCGCGGATTTGTCCCGTTACACCTTTCTCTTGCGGTCGCGCCTGTCGGCGGGGGCGGCGGCCCGGGTGCATTTTTTGCTGACCCAAGCACAGGTCTGGCTAGAGGCGCGGCTCTGACCGCCGATTTGCTTCTGCTAATTTCGGATTTGCAAATTTATCAGGGGTCGTGAGCGCAAGCGGTCTTGCGATACTGCAACGCTTCGGGCAGAACCATGCGAGAAACGAGACAGGACAGGGGGTTCCCATGAACGTCACCACTCACCGCAACGTGCTGGCCGAAGCCTTCGGCGCCAACGAAGGCACTGCGCTGCGCGTCAAACAGGCCCTGCTGGTCGTCGCGGGGATCGCGATCCTTGCCGTGGCCGCCAAGATCAAGGTCCCGATGTGGCCCGTGCCGATGACCATGGGCACCTTCGCCGTGCTGTCGCTGGGCGCGGCCTATGGCGCGCGCCTCGGCCTCGTGACCATCCTTGGCTACATGATCGTCGGCATGCTGGGCTTTGACGTCTTTGCCGGGTCCTCGGCCGAGGCCTATGGCCTGAGCTACATGATGGGCGGCACCGGTGGCTACCTTGTGGGCTATGTTCTGGCCACCGTCGCGCTGGGGATGCTGGCCCGCTTGGGCTGGGACCGCTCCGCGCCGAAGATGGCGGGCGCGATGCTGCTGGGCAACGTGCTGATCTACGTGCCGGGCCTGTTGTGGCTGGGCGTGCTGTACGGCTGGGACAAGCCGATCCTCGACTGGGGCCTGACCCCCTTCCTGATGGGCGACGCGCTGAAGCTGGCCTTGGCGGCGCTGCTGCTGCCCGCCGCGTGGAAGCTGGTGGGCCGCGCCCGCGGCTGACCTTCGGCGGCGATGGGGCACAGCCCCGCGACACAGATTTTTGCATCGATGGACAGGCCGGGGACACCCCCGGCCTTTTCGCATTCTCAGACCAGTTCGGTCTCGATCCGGGCGCTGTGGCTCAGGGTCTTGTGTACGGGGCACCGGTCGGCGATCTCCAGCAGGCGGGCGCGTTGGTCGGAGTCGAGACCGCCCTCCAGCGTGATACGCCGGGTAAACCGGTCGATCCGGGTCTCGGCTTGCGTTCCGGCATCCTGCGCGTGGACCTTGTCATGGGTCACGTCGACCCGCACATGGGTCAAAGGCCAGCCCTTGCGCCGCGCATACATCCGGATCGTCATAGAGGTACATGCGCCCAAGCCCGCCGCCACGAAGCCATAGGGCGACAGCCCCCGGTTCGTGCCGCCATAGGCCTCCGGCTCATCGGCCAGAACGTGGTGATGCGGCCCGTTTTGCACATCCTGCAGGAAGCCCCCCGGATCGCTTTCCGAGACGCGGATCACGCCCTCTGGCGCGCCGATCGGCGGGGCGGGGGGCGACAGATCCAGATAGCGCCCGGCCCAAGCGGCGATCACCTCGGCGGCGTATTCGGCATCGCTTGCGCGGCTGACCAGATGGTCCGCCTCGTCCAGTGTTACAAAGCTTTTGGGATGCTTCGCTGCGACGAAGATCCGCGTCGCGTTGGAGATATCGACCACCTCGTCGCGCGGTGCGTGCAAGACCAGAAGCGCCCGTCGCAGCCCGGCAATCGCGCCGCTCAGGTCATGCTTGACCACGTCCTCGACAAAGCCTTGCCCGATGGTGATCCGACGCCCCGCCAGCACCACCTCGGCGCGGCCCTGCGTGTCGATCTCGTCCAACGCGCCGTCGAACACATGGGTCACATGGCCGGGATCGAAGGGCGCGCCGATAGTCACCACCGCGCGCGCCTGCGGCACTTCGGCTGCGGCGCGCAGCACCGCCGCGCCGCCCAGCGAATGGCCGATCAGCAGGTCCGGCCCCATATCGCGGCCCGCCAGATAGCGCGCCGCCGCCACCAGATCCTGTGCATTGCTGCGAAAACTGGTATTGGCGAACTCGCCCTGACTGTGCCCCAACCCGGTGAAATCAAAGCGCAACACGGCGATCCCCATCGCCGCCAGCCGTTGAGAAATGCGCCGCGCGGCAGCAATATCCTTGCCACAGGTAAAGCAATGCGCGAACACGGCGGTGGCCAGATACGGGCCTTCGGGCAGGTCGAGCCGCGCGGCGAGGCTGTCCCCGGCATGGCCGTCGAAGGTGATACGTTCCGTGGGCATGGGTGCCTCCTTTTTTCTGACATTGGGCGGGGCGGCGTCGCGGAACAACCAAGGTGACAGTCGCGTCACGCGAAGGTGAGGGGACATGAGATTTGTTGCAGCCTTGGTCGCGGTCGCGAGCGGCCTTGCCCTGATCGCAAGCTGGGGCGGGGCGCTGCACCCTTTGGGGGACAGCCTCGCCGTGTTCCGGCGCGAGTTGATGATCGTCTTCGCCCTGTCGGTGGTCTGGACCGGCTGGCCGCGCCCGATGCGCTGGGGGCTGGCGGGCGGGGCGCTGGTCTGGCTGGGCGCGTTCGTCTGGGCGTCGCGGGCTGGGCCGGCCGATGGCGGGCTGATCCTGTACCAGCAGAACATGCTCTATTCCCGCGACGGCGTGGATGCGTGGGTGAAGTCCGTGCGCGCCGCATCCCCCGACGTTCTGATACTGCAAGAGGTCGGCGCGCGAACCCTTGCGGCGCTCAAGCCGTTGGAGGCGGATTATCCGCATAGGGTGCATTGCCCGCAGGAGCCGCTGGGCGAGGTGGTGCTTTCTCGCCTGCCGATGATCGAGGGGTTCTGTTCCCGGCGCGACGGCTTCGCCGCCATGCAGGTCGAGACGGCGGATGGCCCGGTCTGGGTCGTCTCTTTGCATCTCAACTGGCCTTGGCCGCACCGGCAAGCGGCGCAGGTGACACAGATCCTGCCGGACATGGCGCCGATTTCCGGGCCGGTCGTATTGGGTGGAGATTTCAACGCCGTCGCATGGTCGCATACGGTCGCGCGCGTTTCGGGCGCGGTGAAAGCCCGGCGTATTGGTGCGCTGATGAACACGTTCGATTTGCCGGGCGGCCTGCCCATCGGCATCGACCATGTGCTGAGCACCGGGCAGGGATGGACCCGGCGCATGCCAAAGCATGGCTCGGATCACTACGGGGTGCTGGCCGGGGTGCGGTTCGATGGGGGATGAGATCGACGGTATCGGGCAGTTCCGGGCCGAAACGGCGCGCGACAGGGCAGATTGGGACCGGATCAGGGCGTTTTGTGCACGATGGGGGGATCGCGCGTTCTCGCGCGATCCGGGCATTGGCGGTCATGTCACGGGGTCGGCCTTTGTCCTGTCGCCCGAGCGTGACTCGGTGCTGCTGACCCATCACCGCAAGCTGGATCGCTGGCTGCAACTGGGCGGTCATTGCGACGGGCTGTGCAACGCCGCCGCCACAGCCCTGCGCGAGGCGCAGGAGGAAAGCGGCATCGCCGCCATCATGCAACTGCGCCCCGTGGTGTTTGACGTCGATATCCACGAGATCCCCGCCAACGCGCGGGAACCGGCACATCTGCACTACGACATCCGCTTTCTGTTCCGGGCGGAAACACGCGCCTTCACCCTGTCCGACGAAAGCCTTGCTCTGGCCTGGGTGCCGCTCGACAGGCTCGAAACCTATTCTACCGAACCCAGTCTTCTCCGCATGCGCGACAGGGTGTAGGCCGGGGCTATGCCCCGGCCCCCCTCATTCTCCCATCAAACGAGGGTCGAACGGATAGGCCGTCAGGTTCTCGTACCCGTCCTCGGTGATCAGAACCTGGTCTTCCAGCTTGATCGAGAAATCGCCCCCCTCCGGACTGACCAGCGCCTCGACGCACAGCGTCATGCCCGGCTCCAGCACATAGTCGAAGGCCCCCGGCACGATATGGTCCGGATAGGCGACCAGCGGCCATTCATCGCACAGACCCACGCCATGCATCAGGCAACCATATTTCTGCTTCTGGAATTCGGGCCGCAGAACATGGGTGTTGCGCGACAACTCCTCGATATGCACGCCGGGTTTCAGCATCTGCATATTGGTCATGATATGCTCATGCGCGTGCCGCATCGCGTCGATCATGTCGGGGCGGGGCCTGTCATCGCCGATCCACCATGTGCGTGAAATATCGACACAAATCCCGTAGCTTCCGATCAGGTCGGTATCAAAGGCGACGATCTCGTTGTTCTGGACGATGCGCGGCCCGCATTCCTGAAACCACGGGTTGGAGCGTGGACCCGAGGCCAGCAGCCGGGTCTCGATCCACTCGCCACCGCGTCGGATGTTTTCCGCGTGCAGCACTGCCCAGATGTCGTCTTCCGACGTCTCCCCAAGCGGCACGTTCACGCGCGCGAACCGCTCCATCTCGGCCACCGCCATCTCGCAGGCGTGGCTGGCGCAGCGCATGGCGCGAATTTCGTCCGGGCCTTTGATCGAGCGGGCCTTTTCCGTGACCTCCTCGCCGGGCAGGACGGTCAGGCCCTGTGCCTCCAGCGCGCGCAAGCCGTGCAGCATGACCTTGTCGACCGCGAGGCGCGTGTTGCCAGGGGCGTGCTCGGCCAACAGGCCGCGCACCTCGTTCGAGAAGGTATCCGCCGCCACGTCGATCCGGTCGCCGCGATCGAAATAGAACAGGTCCGCGCCGGACCGGACCTCGCGCACCAAGGGGTTGAATTCGCTCAGGAAGGGGGCGTTCTTGTAATCCCAGATCACCATATGCCCATCGGCGCAAAGCAGCACCGCGCGGAACGGGTTATGGGTGTTCCAAAGCTGCATATTGGTGCTGTCGGTGGCATAGCGGATGTTGAGCGGGTCGAACATCAATAGCCCCGCCAGATCGCGTGCGACGACGTGATCGGTCAACCGCTGCCAGCGAAAACGCCGCATCTCCTGAAGGTCGGGCAACTCCAACCCGACCTGCGCCCATTCGCCGTAGGCCAGCCGGGTCGGCCCGATCTCGACCCGGTCCATGTCGTTGGGTGTGTTGTCCCCGATGGTCGCGCCGCGGCTCGGGTCGATCTTGCGAATGTCGCGGTAATGGGTGTCCATGGCGATCCTCCTGGACCGCAGGCTGGCGCGCGCAAAGCGGTCAGGCGCGCCTGTTTGCGACGTGTCGACGGGTCGTTTTTCCGGCTTCGGATCAGACCCGGATCAGTGCAGCAACATGCGGATGAAATCGGTCAGCCGGTCCGTGTGATACAGGACGGTGAACAGGCCGGTGACGGCCAGCGCCTGCGACACCAGCCGCAGATCGGCCCCCCTGCCACCGTTCATGATGGCGACAAAGATCGCGACCGGCCAGCTGAAGATCGCCAGCGCGCCGGTCAGCAGCCAGCCCGCGCTGGAAATCCGGCGTTCCTCGGGCGCGGTTGCGGCCATCGTGATCTTGTATTGCGACAGGCGGTCGGTGACCTTGGGGCGGTCATCGTCGTCGCGGGTGTTGGACTGGGCAAAGAGGCGGCCGCGAATGCCCTGTGCCACGTGATCGTTCGCCTCGTAATCCGACAGCAGGTCCTGCGTGACGGTGGCGTCCTCGGTGGCAGGCTTGGACGGGCGGGCCCGGCGCGGCGAGACATAGCTGCGCAGGCGGATGAAGTCATCGCGATCCAGCAGCACGTCAGGCGCGTACCATTCGAGGATATCCGCCGAGGAATGGTCGAGGCAGCGCAGCACCGTTTCGGACAGCAGGGCCGAGGCAGCATCGTCCATATCCTCGCCCGGCAGCTCGCCATCGCGGGTGATGATCTCGATCAGGACGCGCGGGCCGTAATCGCTGTCCTCTTCGGAAATCACCTGGACCCCGAGCGTGGCGCCGAAAACGGCATGCGAGCCGCGCGTCACGCCCTGTCCACCGTCCCGATCCAGCCGGGCGAGCACGGCAGCGGCTGTATCGAGATACGGGGTGGGGTCCAGATCCTGGGTGTCCGGCAAAATCAGGCCGGCATACGGGTAATCAACACGGTTCATCTCAATATCCTCCGGCCGAACGCCTGCTTTGAGGATCATGTATGCCGGTCGATCTTGGTTACATTCTGGCAAAATAGCGTAAATTTGGGTGAATCTTTCGCTGGCCCGGCCTTATTGGTTAACTTTAGGTAAACAAACGGGGCCGCGCGGGCCCCGTGAGTAAAAAGTTCATATTTGGTAACGTTTTACCGGCCGATCCTTTCGGCGACGAACGCGATGGCACGCTGGTAGTTGCCGCTGTCATTCCACGCCGACAGGACACGGAAATTGGCGGTTCCCTCGCCAAAGGGCTGGCCCGGACGCCAGCCGTTCTTGCGCAGCATGTTGGCGGCGGAGGCCATCGAGTCGGCGAGGTTGTAGGGGTCGGCGCGACCATCCCCGTTGGCGTCGATGCCATATTCCGTCCAGCGGATCGGAATGAATTGGAAATGACCGAACTCGCCGGTGGGCCCGCCCTTCATGCTTGTGTCGAGCCCGCCGCGATCCACCAATTTCAGGGCGGCGATCGCATTGGGTCGAAACTGCTGATGGCGGCGGCAATGCGAGGACAAGGTGATCGCCCCGCTGAGGACAGGTTCGCGCCCGAGATAGTTGCCAAAGCTGGACTCGAGGCCCCACAGCACCACGAGCAACTCGGAGGGCACGCCGAAATTCTGCTCGACGGCGGTGAAAAGGCGTTGGTTTGCCTGAATTTTCCCGCGGGCCAGCGCGACGAAACGGTCGACCGACACTTGGGTCTTGCCCTCGATCAGCTTCGCGGGCGACGTCGCACCGACACCCTGCCCGGAGGGGCTGGCCGCGAAGCGCCACGTCCGATCCGAGAGGGGCAGGTTGGCGAGCGCCGACAGACCACGCTGGCCCACGCCGGCGGCCTTGGCTTCGGCGGCGAGGGATTGTTTGTACGCGGACCATTCGCCTTTGCTGGTGATGCACTGCGCGGCGAGGGCAGGGGTTGCGGTCAACAGGCTCAAGCCAAGGGCGATCAGGGTACGGCGCATGGGGACACTCCGGAATATTGCGGGCCTTCCAAAGGGTAGCCTTGATGCCGCATCAGTCAAAGGGGGAAAACCGTGCCTTGCAGCGTCCCTGAGCGCACGGGGCTGTGGGTGGGCAGCGGCACTTCACGCACGAAAGGCGGGGTTTCGCGCATGATCTGGGTGGGATCAGCGAAAGAACGTCGATCCAGAGCGGCCTACCTGTCGAGGATGGTCATCTGTTTGGCGTGTTCGTTTTCGAATTTGGCCACCGCCTCGGGCCCGGGGATGCCGCCCAAAGCCTTGCTTTGCAGCACCGGCAATTCAAGCTGGCCCTCGGGGGTCTGATAATCGGCGACGTCCTCGTCCCAGATCAGTCAGGCTTCGCCACGCGCCAACAGCATCATGATCTGCGCGTTCGACTCGATCGTTTCGGGTGCAAGGCCGCGTTTCGCAGCTTACGGCAGGGCGGTGTTCAATGCGGTCTGCATCGACTGCGTCAGCACGATGTAGCCGACAGCCAGAACGGATGGCAAAAGAAGCGTTGCAGCCAGCCCCAGAACGATGAGCTTGCCGGGTTGGGGCGGGGCGTCGCGGGCCGGGGCTCATGCGCCGCGCTTCCCGCTTGGGGCGAAGCGTGCGTCTCGTCCGTGGCGTTCAATCGCGCAAGTCGGTCTTTGAAACTGTCACTCATCGCAATGCCTCTTTGTGGCTCATCGGGGAGACGGCCAATCGGCACAACGCCTGCGGTCTGGGGGTTCATGTCAGACACGTTTGGCGACGACCGGACGCAAAGCAGACAAATCGAGGGCAATTGGCGTCAAACGGAAAGCGGGGCGCCCGAAAGGACGCCCCGCCATGATGCAAATCCCTGTGGGGATCAGCAGCTGTAATACATCGCGAATTCCACCGGGTGCGGGGTGGTTTCGTACTCTTCGATCTCTTCCATCTTGAGCGCGATATAGCCTTCGATCTGGCTTTTGGTGAACACGTCACCGGCCAGCAGGAAGTCCATGTCTTTCTGCAGCTCTTCCATGGCTTCGCGCAAGCTGCCACAGACGGTCGGGATCTCGGCCAGCTCTTCGGCGGGCAGATCGTACAGGTTCTTGTCCATGGCTTCGCCCGGATCGATCTTGTTCTTGATGCCGTCGAGGCCGGCCATCAGAAGCGCCGAGAAGCACAGGTAGGGGTTCGCCGCCGGGTCGGGGAAGCGAGCCTCGACGCGCTTTGCCTTGGGCGATTCGGTCCACGGAATACGGACGCAGCCCGAGCGGTTGCGTGCGGAATAGGCGCGCAGAACGGGGGCCTCGAAGCCCGGAACCAGACGCTTGTAGCTGTTGGTCGACGGGTTGGTGAACGCGTTCAGCGCCTTTGCGTGCTTCAGGATGCCGCCGATGAAATACAGCGCTTCCTGGGACAGGTCGGCGTATTTGTCGCCTGCGAACAGCGGCTTGCCGTCTTTCCAGATCGACATGTTCACGTGCATGCCCGAGCCGTTGTCACCCTTGATCGGCTTCGGCATGAAGGTTGCCGAGCGGCCATAGGACTGCGCCACGTTGTGGATGACGTACTTGTATTTCTGCAGCTCGTCGGCCTGCGTGGTCAGCGTCCCGAAGATCAGGCCCAGCTCGTGCTGGCTGGTCGCCACTTCGTGGTGGTGCTTGTCGACCTTCATGCCCAGACGCTTCATCGTGGACAGCATTTCCGAACGGATGTCCTGACCGTCGTCACGCGGGTTGACCGGGAAATAGCCACCCTTGTAGCCGGGGCGGTGGCCCAGGTTGCCCATCTCGAATTCCGCATCGGTGTTCCATGCGGCGTGATCGGCGTCGACCTCTGCCGAGATCTTGTTCGGTGCGACCGAAATCTTGACGTCGTCGAAGAGGAAGAATTCGGCCTCGGGGCCGAAATAGGACACGTCACCGATGCCGGACGAGATCAGGTAGGCTTCGGCCTTCTGCGCGGTGCCGCGCGGGTCGCGGTCATAGGCTTCGCCGGTGTCGGGCTCGACGATCGAGCAATGGATGCAGAGGGTCTTCTCGGCATAGAAGGGGTCGATATAGGCGCTGTCGACATCGGGCATCAGCTTCATGTCGGAGGCTTCGATGGACTTCCAGCCGGCGATGGAGGAACCGTCGAACATGAAGCCCTCTTCGAGGAAGTCTTCGTCGACAAGGTCGGCCATCACGGTCACGTGCTGAAGCGCGCCACGCGGATCAGTGAAACGGATATCGACATATTCGATGCCTTCGTCCGCGATGGTCTTGAGAACCGGATTGGTCATATTCTCATGTCCCTTTCTGTCAGATATTTGGGAGTTCGTGCACGAAACCGGGGTTTCGTGGGTGTTTCATGTCTTAAAGCGCGTCCGAGCCGGATTCGCCGGTGCGGATGCGGATAGCCTGTTCGATGGGCGAAACAAAGATCTTGCCATCGCCGATCTTGTCGGTCTTCGCGGCCCCGATGATCGCCTCGATCGCGCCGTCGACTTGGTCGTCGTCCAGCACGATCTCGATCTTCACCTTGGGCAGGAAGTCCACGACATATTCGGCCCCGCGATACAGTTCGGTATGGCCCTTCTGACGGCCAAAGCCTTTCACTTCGACCACGGAAAGGCCCTGGATCCCTGCGTCCTGTAACGCTTCTTTCACTTCATCAAGTTTGAATGGCTTGATGATGGCCTCGATCTTTTTCATGAGCCTCCGCCCTCCTGGTCGAAATTCGTCGGAACAGGGCAGATCACTTCTCAGGGGCGTCCACAATCGGATAGGGTTTTTCGGGGCGGTTGCGCTGTGCTGAAAAAAATGGCGTGATTAAAAAATGTGCAAAACGCCCTGAAAGTGGGCGAAATTGAATCGCAGGGTGGAATGACTGAGGTTTTGACAGCGGCGCAGATGCGCGCCATCGAACAGGCCGCCATCGACAGCGGGGCCGTGACGGGGCTGGAGCTGATGGAGCGCGCGGGGCAGGGCGTCGTCGAGGCGATCGTCGAGGAATGGCCCGACCTGTCCGGGCGCGCCGTGGTCATGTGTGGGCCGGGCAACAATGGTGGTGACGGGTTCGTGGTGGCGCGGCTGCTGAAGGCGCGTGGCTGGGAGGTCGAGGTTTTCCTGCTCGGCAATGCGGACAAGCTGCCCCCCGATGCAGCGGAAAACCATCGCCGCTGGGCGGAACGCGGGGCCGTCACGCCGCTGGAGGACGAGACCTTCGATGGTTGGCTATGCGATCATCCCGGCACCAACCTTGTCATCGATGCGCTCTTCGGAACCGGACTGACCCGTCCGTTGCAGGGCCTGTCGCACGTCGAAATGGACGTGAACACTGCGCAGGCCAGCCCCGACCGTAAGGTCGTGGCCGTCGATGTGCCCAGCGGTCTGAACGCGGATACGGGTGAGTTTCCCGGGCTCGGCGGCGTCAACCCCATGGATCAGGCGATTGTCGCAAACCTGACGGTGACCTTTCACAGCAAGAAGCCGGGACATCTGCTGTCGGACGGGCCAGCGGCCTGCGGGAAGGTGGTGGTCAAGGGCATTGGTCTAAGCAGCGTGCGCGATCGCGGCAGTCTGTCCCACAAGGCCCTTGCCGCGCTTCATGCGCCGTCGGAGCCGGGGGGGCAACTCGGTCGCCATGTCGTTTCGGAACTGACGCGGGATGAACTGTCTGCTTCCCTCACCAAGCAGGTGCAGGGGCACAAATACAGCCACGGCCATGCGCTCGTCCTGTCCGGCCCGCCGGGCAAGGGCGGCGCGGCGCGGCTGGCGGCGCGGGCGGCGCTGCGGATCGGGGCGGGGCTGGTGACGGTCGGCTGCCCGATGCGGGCGGTGGCGGAACACGCGCATCATCTGAACGCGATCATGGTGCACGGGCTGGACGGCACGCATGGGCTGGCCGAGATGCTGGAGGATACGCGCATCAAGGCACTCTGCCTTGGTCCGGGTCTGGGGCTGGGCGGCGCAACGGGAGAGTTGGTCAAACATGCGCTTGCGGCGGAGCGGGCGACCGTGCTCGATGCGGATGCGTTGACGCGTTTTCAACGCCAGCCTCAGGCGTTGTTCGACATGCTGCACAAGGAGTGTGTGCTGACCCCGCATGGCGGCGAATTCGCGCGCCTCTTCCCGGATCTGGCAGACCGGTTGAAGCAGGATGCGCTTTACTCCAAGGTCGATGCGACGCGCGAGGCGGCAGCCCGGGCGGGATGCGTCGTGCTGTTCAAAGGGCCGGACACGGTGATTGCGGCGCCGGACGGGCGCTGTTCGATCAACGCAGCGATCCATGACCGCGCGGCCCCGTGGCTCGCCACGGCGGGGTCGGGCGACGTCCTTGCCGGGATGGTTTGCGGACTGCTCGCCCGTGGCTTCGACGCGATGACGGCGGCAGAAAATGCAGCATGGCTGCATGTGGAATGCGCGCTTTCCTTCGGGCCGGGCCTGATCGCCGAGGATCTGCCGGAAGAATTGCCCAAGGTTCTGCGCCGGCTGCCCTAGACGGCGGGGCCAAACCCGGCCCTGCGCCCGGTCAGATCACGCGTCTTGGCCAACCTTGGCGGTGGACGCCACTTCGAGCCCATCGGCATAGAGGATATGCGGCGTGTCGAAGACCAGTTCGATGGTGTCGACTTCGAGCATCCCGAGATCGCGCACGAATTCGCCATCGACCAGCCGCCCCATCGGCACAAGGGCTTGGCTGGCGCCGAACAGCGCCCCCGCCCGCCAGTCGCGAACCAGCATTTCCTGCGATGCGGGAAAGACCGCATCGCGGTCCGGGCGGGTATTGCCGAGCGAGCCGGCCCTGACCCCGATGCAGGCAACGTGGCGACGGCGACGCTGCACACGGCGCACGATCGCCATGCCGCTATCGCGGGTGATCACCCGGTCACCCGCGTCGATGAATTCCACCGGCAGCGCCCCATCCAGTGTCAGCACGACGGTGCCAGCGATCAGAGCATTGGCCGCGGAATCGGGCGCAACATGACGTGCGGGGGCTAGAGCCCCATTAGCACGCCGGACCGTTTTCGGTTCCATAGGCGTTCTTCCTGTACTGTTCTGCCTCAGTTTTCCTGCACAATATGGCAAGACCCGGTTTATGTCGCGTCCTTTTTGCGGATTGAATAGACGCAATTTTCCGATGATTTTTCGCTCGCCAGCCTTGTCGGGCTTTGCTAGACAGCGTCTCGCCGGGGGCACCCGGCCCGTGCGGGTGTGGCGAAATTGGTAGACGCACCAGATTTAGGTTCTGGCGCCGCAAGGCGTGGGGGTTCAAGTCCCTCCACCCGCACCACGATACCCTCCAGTTGATCGGAATTGAGCTTTAAACCCTTGCAAAACAGGGGTTTTGAGGTGTTCTCGGAATGTTCTGGATTGCCCTGAAACGCATTTTTTTCACTTCTGGCCCCATATCGGCCCCACGCGCGGCCCCACGGCGCAGCATGGGTTCAGGTTGATTTTCTTGGGGGAATCGGATGGCGAGCATCGAGAAGTGGACCTGTCTCGTTTTCGTGCCGCCCCAGGTGCTCGTTTAGGCCACTTTTCTCTCGAAAGCGACGGGGCTTTTC
>NZ_RCTZ02000018.1 GCF_003667315.2 Tropicibacter alexandrii
TGGAAAAGCCCCGTCGCTTTCGAGAGAAAAGTGGCCTAAACGAGCACCTGGGGCGGCACGAAAACGAGACAGGTCCATCAAAACCTGCGGTTGGGTTGTTTCCTCCCAAGATAGTGACTTGCGTGATACAGCGTCTAACTGGCTTGCATCACGCAAGGACATTCGCAAGCTAGGTTCCCCACCGACGGGGAACGGCTGCACACCGGTCATGCGACTCATCCCGCGTCCAGCAGGTCCGCCAGCGCTTTGATCCGGTCCAGTGGCAGCCTTGGGTCGCGGCCAGCGCTGATGATGCGGATGAACTCGATCCACGCCTTCTCGTTCGCGGTCAACTGCTCCCAAGCGCCTGCGGGGACTTGGGAATAGCAATGGCTCCGTCGCTCATTTGTTGAAGATCGCGCGCAGGGCGGTGCGGGTGCGTCCGGTCAGCCTTGGATCGCTGTTGTCCGAGGCGTCGCGCAGCTCCTCTAGCCAAGCCCGCTCGTTCGCGGTGACGGGTGTGCCAAAGATGTCGCCGATGGCCTGCGCCGAGGTCTTGCCGACCACCTGTTCCAGCGCAAGCCGCATCAGCCACGCCGGGTCACATTCCAGAGCACGGGCAAGCGAGGGGATGCGGTCGAGCGGGATCTTGGTTTTGCCCGCCTTCAGCAGCGACATCATGTTGGCATTAGCGAACCCGGCCTCGGCGGCGATCTCGGCCTGGGTCTTGCGGTGTGACAGGGCAGTGATGCGGTCGCGCAGGTAAACGGCAGCGGCGGTCTGTTCAAAGGGGTGTTTCATTCGGTCTGGTATCTCATTGGTTGCGATACCGAGACCGTAACGACTGCGCGTGACGAATGCGGCTGGGACTTTCAGCAACCACCACGTCTGCGCTAAAGACCGAAGTCCTAGGAAAACGCGCGGTGTGTGATGGGGATGCAGCCGGGGCCCACGACATGCGGGCGGTCGAACCCTCCGGGTTCGGCTGGCCCAGTGATCGACGGAGAGGCCGATTTTAGAGTCGCTAGCGAACTTGTTGGTTTTGCAGTGGTCTGCCCGAGTTTTGCGCGAAAGACTCGCTGGCGGCCCAGAAATCAGCCTCTGCGTGCGACTTGGGCGCAGAGTCCCATGAACTAAATCTTTCCGCTGAGCTGCGCAGTTGAACGGTCTGCGCACATTTGATTCGAGACGCCTTCCGTCGAGCAAAACTGCGCAATCTGCTATGCCATGACACGCTTTCGTTGTTGATCCTGCGTGCTGGGTCCAAGTATGCGTCTGTCACCCATTAGGTGCCTGAGTCATGCGCCGGACAAGTGTTCCGGTTGCCGCAACACGGCGGGACGCAAACCACTGATATGTAAGGAAAAACTAAATTGGCTGGGGTGGTAGGATCCCCACCCCACTGTGTCCCTTCGGCCAAGACATTGATTCCAAATAAAATCAATCGTCCGCACCTCATCATGTTGCACACTTGTGACGCACATGGCGTCATCAGTCAAGGAGGTGGCTCGCAGCCGCTTGACGTCGTGAGCCGGAAACTGTGGGCGATGCCGAACATCCCCCACCGACGGTCAATGGACTTTAACCAATCACTGATGCGACCGTACAACTCAAGGCTGCATCAGCCAGCCTGACGCACCGCAGCGAAGTTGCTCATGGCGGCACCCAAGTTTTCGAGGATCTCTTCCAAAAGGACATCAGGCTCAGGCAGACTGTCGAGATCCGTCATGGAACTGTCCTTGAGCCAAAAAACATCCAGGCTAGCCTTATCCCGCGACAGAAGCTCCTCACGCGAAAATGCCCGCCATCGACCGTCAGGCTTGTCCTCGGTCCATGTGGCGCTTCGCTCGTACCGGTCGGAGGGATTGTAGCAGGCAATGAAATCCTCAAGATGGGCATAGGTCATCGGCTTCTGCTTGAGTGTGTGATGCACGTTAGTCCGGTAGTCGTAAAACCATACCATGGAAGTCTGTGGTTCTTTGCTGGCCGGCCTGTTGTCGAAGAAGATGACGTTCGCCTTCACACCCTGTGCATAGAAAATGCCTGTCGGAAGCCTGAGGATCGTATGCAGGTCGGTGTTCTGAAGAAGCTTGCGGCGTATCGTTTCGCCCGCGCCGCCTTCAAACAGCACGTTGTCAGGGACCACTACTGCAGCACGGCCGGTGGTCTTCAGCATCGTTCTGATGTGCTGGACGAAATTCAGCTGCTTGTTCGATGTCGTCGCCCAGAAGTCTTGACGGTTATACGTCAAGTCCTCGGTCTCTTGCAGCCCTTCGGCATTCGTGAAGGTCATCGAGCTCTTCTTGCCGAACGGGGGGTTCGCCAAGACCAAGTCGACTGTGTCTGACGGTGATGAGATCAACGCATCGGCTGGCGACACGCTCGGCTCTCCAGACATCTCCCCGATGCCATGCAGGAACATGTTCATCAGGCATAGGCGCCGCGTGCCTGCGACGATCTCATTCCCATGAAATGTGCCGTTCTTCAGGAATTCTTTCTGTTCACGGTCGAGCGCATAGTTATCGGGATCCGTCAGATAATCATGGGCCGCCAGGAAAAAGCCTCCGGTTCCGCAAGCCGGGTCGGCAATGGTCTTGCCAGGTTCGGGCCGAACGCACTCCACCATCGCTTGGATCAACGAACGCGGGGTGAAATACTGCCCCGCACCGGACTTGGTATCCTCGGCGTTGCGCTCCAGCAGGCCCTCGTAGATGTCGCCTTTCACATCAGCGCCCAACATGATCCATATGGTGCCATCCACCATGTCGATCAACCTAAAGAGCTTAGCCGGATCGGTAATTTTGTTCTGCGCCTTGGTGAAAATCTGTCCCAGCATTCCCTTCTGCTGGCCTAGTTCGCGAAGGACCTTGACGTAATGTGCCTCGAGATCTGCTCCGCGCAGAGCTGTAAGGCTACCCCAGTTGTAGGTTTCCGGTACGCCGACGTCGCGCTCATATGGCGGCCTTGAATACTCATCAGCCATTTTAAGGAAGATTAGGTACGTTAGCTGCTCGAGGTAGTCGCCATACCCAACTCCGTCATCACGGAGCGTCGTGCAGAAGGACCAGACTTTGGATACAATTGGGGCTGTGTTCATGGATGATTACTCCAGGTCGATCCAGATTTGAGACGCCAAAGCAGCAAGACGTTCTCCACGCTGGCGGATTTCCGTCTCTGTCCAGCGGTCGATTTTGGCAAACCACTTGTTCAGAAATAGCCCGGTGTGTTCTTCGAACTTTTCCTTCTTCACTGCGAAGCCAGAATTTCCAGAAGAGATGTTCAGTCCGCCGGTGAGCAAGGTCAGGTTTCCGAGGGAATGAACGAGGGTGCGGCGGGCCAAGGCATCCGGTTCATCCGAATAGACGTTATGGCTCTGCCCATCCGGGAAAGGCCATTCATCGGTCCAAGTCTGTGGCAGGATGTGCTCGACCCAAAGGCCGTTGGGCTTCGTGGCGCTCTCTGCCAGATGCGACCGGCTCGCCGTTTCCAGTTCCCAAAGGATGTCGACCAAGCGAGTTCGAGGCGCGATGCTGTAGGCGTTTCCATCCAAGATGCCGCGCCGGAATTCATCATTGCGCGGGAAGCGGGTGCTGTCGCCGGACCTCTGGTCAAAGTATCCTCGAAAGGCTGCCACCGAGGGTCCTTCGTGCAAGAATACGTCAGCAATGGACTGGAAAACCTTGTTCAGGTTCTTCGTGGTCAGCCCGCACATGGTCCGCCGCGCCAAGAATGAATAGATCAACTGGGCAAGGTGCATCTTCTCAGGTGCAGGCAAATCCGATCCGCCGATCTGCATGGCGACCGGGAAGACGGTCGTCACCTGCCATTCTGCCAGCTTCCGCCCAAGCCAATAGAGCGCCGGGTCTTCCTCGGCTCTTCCTTCCAAGGTTTCATAGAGGGGCGCATACTGCTCCAGCAGTTTCAGTTCGTGCTCTACATCGTCGAACCGAGGCCTGCCCTTCGGCACCGCAAAGGCCCGGTATTCGGCATAGAGTTCCCGCACCGAGATTTTTTTGCCCGTTTCGGCGGTCAACACGTGCGCAAGGAAATGGTCCAGACGCGGGCGACGTGGGCGCGCATTGGGAGCAGGCTCGCGCCACCACATGTCGTCCAGAGGATCCCACAGCTTGGCGTACAAGTCCTCTACGGGCGCGTCCTGTTTTTCGGCTCGATGGAAAATGTTATTTCTCACAAGGTCCATCGCAAGCAGCGGTTCACCCTTCGAGTTCAGCGTCTCAAAGATCACCTGTGCATCGTCGTTCTCACCGAGCGTGATAACCACCAGCTTCAGCCGATCAAGGACGGCACTGAGCAGGGCCTCAAGGCGTTCTTCCAACACCTCAAGCTCGACTTCGTCCTCACCGCCGGTCTTGCTCTCGCCTTCCAGATCGAGTTCGCTATCTTCCTCCGGGCCGTGGAAGGCAAACTCCTCAATCCAGGTGCAGAACAGGTGGTAAGCACGGAAAGCCGGAAAGCTGGTATTCTTGGGCACGCGCTGACCATAGAACAGGCTGCGGTGCTTATGCGTTACTTCCTCGTAGGACATCTCGATTATGTCGTGAAAGATGTCCCGGTCCGACGGTGTCGGTGTCAGCTTGAAACGTGTCAGGGGGTCCTTGTCTTTGTTCTTCGGCTCGTTGAATAGATATCCGTTGATGTGCCCCATGAGGTCTTCAAGGTCGTGGTCCCGCGCCACTTCGCGAAGGGCCGCCAGGAAGATTTGGAAGGTGGTCAGGCGCTGCTGGCCATCAACCACTTGCACACGAGGCGTGCGGGCGATCTGAGAACCTTCCTCGACCGGAGACAGGATCAACGCGCCCATATAGTGTTCGAACTTGCTCTCACCGTCCAACACCTCGGCGGCCTTGGCCGACACGTCGTCCCAGAACGGCTCTAGCCGCTTGTCGCCCCACTGATACTTCCGCTGATAGAGCGGAACCATGAAGCGGCGGGCTTCCTTCAAAACAACTTCTACGGGGTGATCGTCTGCGTCCAAGGTATTATTCCTCCGGTGGGCCGTCCCAAACACGGGCGGTTTCGGCGTCGAAAAATTTGTAGGAGACTTTGCTGCCTTCCAATTTGCTGAAACGAGACAATTTGGCGTCGGCTTCGCGGATATTGGCTGGATCGGGCCTATAGATGCCGAACCATACGCATTCGATATTCTCGTTTCCGAAAATTGCATGGTAGATGTGCGCGTCGTTGTTGTCCGCACGGTGCCCGAACACAAAAATATGTCCCGTTTGCTCGCGCAACTTTCCGAAGCAATGACGCAAATACGGGCTGGCGAAAATCTTCCTCGCCTTTGCTACTGAGCTGCCTTCTGCGACATAAAGGGGAAGGCGCTTTTCCCCAACAATCTTCCGGGAAATCGTGGCGATCATACCTTCGTCGGTATGCTGAGCCTTGAAGACTTCATCCTGACGATTTTGGAAGAGATGCAGCCCGCCGTGCAGGTTGAAGATGTCGCAATAAGAGCGCTGGTTGAAAGGGCCTCGAAAACGACCATTTTCGATCTCCTGCCCCAGTCCAAAGCCATCGTTCAAACGCTTGCTATGCAGGTTTACCCAATACAGAAGCAGGTCATAGTTCAGTGTAAAGATTGTCCCGAAGTGGCCGATGAATGCATCTGCGCTTGCATATTTGAACGTAAGTTCATCGCGGTGGGTGGGATGAGTGGCGTTGACTGCCTTTACGAGGGCCTCTCGAACCGCTTGGGCGTCATGCTCAAGTTCATCCGCGTGATCTTGGTTGCCATAGGCCTGCTCCACAACAATTGCGTCGTCCAAGGCGCGAATAACGGCCTCAAAGTCCACGGTATCCAAGGCATCAAAAAGCCTCTTGATCGGGCTGCCCTCTGCAAGGCCAGCGGCTTCAAGAAGGTTGTGGTAGCTGAAATAATCAATGGAAAAGCCATTGCCGATGAGGAGGCCCCTATTCCTGCCCTCGGTTGCTTCAATCGCATCTTGAAAACTGACGAGTTCATCGGGCATCGGTTTTTTCCCGTAGTTTCGCCGCGGGAGCCTCTGCGAGAATGGCTCGGATGTGCTCCAGCAGAGGTAACGCCCTGAGTTGGCCACCCTTACCTGCCTGCATCAGGAACAGTTCTACGTCGCTCATCTGCCCAGCTCTTTCTCCAGGCGCATCAGCATCCACCGAGCAGTTACCACGACCAATTGCAGGCGGAACATCGCGTCATACTGTGTCGAGATACCTGGGTGTGCGCCATCCGGGTGTAGCAACTTTGCCAACCCTGGGAGAAACGTCTGCTTGTTCCCGTCGCCAAACTCGTGCTTTTCTCGTGATAGGAAACCTTTGTCGGCAAGCAGTTGCCGCTTGGCCAATCCGCTGGCCCGCGTTGCCGCCTCTGATGGGTGGAGACGATCTGCGATGGCGTTAGTGAGGGCTTCCAGGAATGTTCGGCACTGACTGTTCGCGGCCTCCCAATCCGCTTGAGTGATGTTCTCCTTTGCGCTCTGCAAATGCCGTTTGGCGACCGAGAAATCATTCCGATCAAGAAGGACGTCAACCTCGCTGGCACTTTCGGGGAGGGCGACGAAATTTGGCAGTGCTAATGTAAACCCGGTGATCGTCTCTTCTTTACTGAACATGCCTTGGCTTACGTTTTTGAGCAGAGCGAAGCCATCAAGGTTCAGGTAGCGCTCCAGTTTGCCCCACTGCTCGTGATCGGCATTGCTTCCGTCCAACCGGATTGCCAAGTCGAGCAGAAGTTCCGCAAGCGTTTTGTTGCCGTAATCAGTTTGAACCCCGAAGCTCGGGGTCTGCACCGCGAAACGCTGGAGGTTGAGCATGGTCTTGGCAATAGACCCGCCGCTGCCCACATGACCAGAGAGCCCGTATTCCAGCAATAGGCTTTCAAGTTCAGCGTTGGTCTTGATCACTCTTTCGAGGATGGCACATGCGGAAACAACCGCTCCTCGACCAATCACCGGTGTGTGGGGGCTCATGCGCGTTTCCTTTGCCGTTTTGGCTTGGTGGCCTTCTCGGCCTTGATGCGGGCGAGGAGGGTGGCGGCGGGTTCGTCCTTGGGGTCCTGGGGGACGAGTTTGCCGGAGAAGGCCTGTTTCAGGATGGACTGGCGCAGGGCTTCGGCACGGGTGAGGCCTGCGTCGATCTCGGCCTCCAGCGCATCGGCGGCAGAGAGGCGCTCGTCGAGGATGCGGGTGATCTCGGCTTGTTCTTCGGGGGAGCAGATCGGGACAGGCAGAGCCTTGAGAACCGTCTTGTTGATAGATGCAAGGTTCGTGGTCTGTTTGCCCCCCGTTTCGAAGTAGCCGCGGCCGTAGCTGTTGCCCCATTGGGAGATGTAGATCGACCAGTCTTTGTCTGTTCGGAATGGAGTTCCTCGGAACACATGGTTCTGGGTGATGCAAAGATCGACCTGCATTTCCCATATCCAGCCACGTCCGAGTTTGTCGCGGTCGCCACCTTCGTTGAAAAGGATATCCCACTCGCGCAACTGCAATCCCGCCAATTGAGATCGCTCAATTGGCATGGCTTTGATTTCATCCAGTTCAAGGAAGCCACGCTGAACGTTGGCAACGCGCAAATAGGGAATCTCGACTGGGTCTTCGTGCTTTCGCGACTTACTGACGGACATGCCCGAACCGATGTAGGCAATGTCGTTCAAACGCACGAAGAGCCACTCCGGAGGTAGGTCGGGAAGAACTGAAAGCTCTTCCTCGGCCAGTGCCGCGCCGGACTTGTAGGCTTCGGGCTTGCGGGGTTTCGGACCTTTTTCGCCTCGGTCTTCCCATTGGGCAACGTCATCTTGCCAGCGTTGGAACTCGGCCTTGTGCCATGTGTCTCGTTCAACTTCGAGGCGGGCCAGAAGGGTTTCGGGGGTTTCCAGCTTGTCAGCGTTGCGGGCGCGCCAGTCGGCGGTCAGGTGGCCTTCGAAGGCGGATTTGAGCAAGGATTGGCGGTAGAGGCCAAGGGTCGCCTTGGCCTTCTTCAGGTTCTCCACCCCATGGTCGATCTCGTCGAACATCGCCTCGATCCGCTCCACGATCCGGCGTTGTTCGTTTACAGGAGGGATTGGCAATTCAACATGGGCTATTTCATGTCGGGCAAAACCATTCTGCGCTGATCGTGAAATCATCTTCAACGGTGTCTGAAGGACCTCTGTCTTCAAGAGCCAAAAAATGTACCGGCTATTAAATAAATCGCGCGAGAAGATAGTTTTGGCGAGAGCCACGTTATATGCGCCCTCCATTCCGGTAAGAATACGACCTAGCGAGGCGCCATAACGAGCGATTAGAACGTCATCTTTCGCGCAAAACTTCGTCACCATGTTCTTCGGTACGAAGGTTGGAACGGGCTTCTCTCCGTAGTCTCTGATTTGCAGAAGGCGAACATAGCCTTCCTCCGGTTCGTACTTGAAATTACTTTTAGGTGGTTGGCTGCCGCCCTGTACGTCCATGACGTCGCCAAGTGGGGAAATCATCCACCCCTTCGGTATTTCCGTCATGCCGACAGCGCCTCATTCATCTCGGTCATGACGTCCTCCATCTGATCCCCAAAGAGGTGATACATCTGCCCCATCCCGCCCTTGCCGTCAAAGGGGGCCAGTTCCAGATCGTCGCGTTCGATGGTGAAAGAGCTGATCAGGTGATCGCGGATCATGTGCAGCCATTCCATCTGGGCATCAGAGAACTTGGTCCCCGCGCCCGAGTGCCGCTGCATGATCCAATTCTGAAAGTTGCGGCGCACGCGGTCAGAGTTGCGGGTCAGCCGGTCATCCAGCCCCGTTACCCGCCGGATCAGCGCCACCAGCGCCGTCAGATCGCCGTTCGGCGTCTCGCCCTTGTACTCATCCAGATGCGCATAGGCGCGCCAGACGTTGAGCGGCGCGAGGCGGGGGCGATCCTCGGTCAGTTTCTTCAGCACCTGCTTGATCATCGACAGGGTGACCTCGGCCCGGCGGGCGGGCGTGTCGAAGTAGATGGTCAGCGCTTCGATCTCGTCGCGGTGGTCGTTCAGGTACTCCTCGAACTCCTGTGCTATGGCCTTGGCGTTCTCATCCGCGTCGCCCGCCCATGCGGCGGTGATCACCTCGTCGATGGTGTCATGGTCGATGGTCTGTTCGGTGTCGCGGCGGATGGTGTCCAGCGTGTTGATCAGCGTGCCGGTGAAGACATTGGCGGCCTGCTTGATGCGGTTCTCGCGGGCGGCGTTCATGGCGGCATCGTCAGGCTCGGGGTGGCCAGCGGCGATGGCGTCGGCCTCGACCTTGTCCGGGTCGATGGCATCGAAGAGGTCGCGGATGACGGCGGACAGGGGTTTGCCCGCCAGGTCGGTGACCTTCTCCTGATCCTCGGGGTTCAGCTTGTGATCCAGCCGCGCCAGACGCCCTGCGAGGGAGCTGACGGTTTCCTCGGTCCGGTCGCCCATCATCAGGTTCATGGCGAGATCCTTGAAGGGGATCGAGGGTTTGCTGTCGAGCGGCTGGCTGGCGGTCTTGACCGATTTGGTGACGCCGACTGCATCGACGATGACGTAATGGGTTTTCGCCTCGGCTGAGGGGGAGACCTTTTTCAGGTCATCGGGTTTGACGACGCGGGTGCCGCGGCCCTTCATCTGCTCGAAGTAGTTCTTCGATTTTACATCACGCATGAAGAGCAGGCATTCGAGGGGTTTCACATCGGTGCCGGTGGCGATCATGTCCACGGTGACTGCGATCCGCGGGTAGTATTCGTTGCGGAAGGACGTGAGCGAGGATTTCGGGTTCTTCGCGCCGTTGGTGATCTTGCGGCAGAACTCGTTGCCCTCGCCGAATTCCTCGCGGACGGTCTGGATGATGTCATCTGCGTGGCTGTCGGTCTTGGCGAAGATCAAGGTTTTCGGGAGTTCCTTGCGGCCGGGGAAGATGTCCGGCCACTGATCGTGGAAGGTGCGGATGACGGTGCGGATCTGGTCCGGCGCCACGACTGAACGGTCGAGCTGGGTGGCGGCATAGGCCTCATCGACATCCTGCGTTTCCCAACGCTTTGCACGGGTCGCCCGTTCACGTTTCTCGACCAGCTGTTCGGCCTGCACCTTGCCCCCACCCTTGGTGACCTTGGTCTCGATGATGTAGACTTCGTTGCCGACGTTGACCTTGTCGGCAACAGCCTTTTCATGGGTGTATTCGCTGACGACGTTCTTCTTGAAGAAGCCGAAGGTACGGTTGTCCGGCGTAGCGGTCAGGCCGACGAGGAAGGCATCCCAGTATTCGATGACCTGGCGCCAGAGGTTGTAGATCGAACGATGGCATTCATCGATCACCACGACATCGAAGGTCTCGGGCGGGAGCTTCGGGTTATAGACGACGGGCTTCGGCGTTTTCGGTCGGAATTTCTGTTCGGCGGGGTTCTCATCCTCGAGGCTTTCATCGAGGTCCTCGCCTTTCAGCGTGGCATACATCCGCTGGATGGTTGAGATGACGACCTGCGTGTCACCAGCCATCGAAGGCGAGGTCAGGCGCTGAACGTTGTAGAGCTCAGTGAACTTGCGGTTGTCGTCGTTCGGGACGTAGGCCATGAATTCCTGCTCGGCCTGTTCACCCAGGTTCCGCGTGTCGACCAGGAACAGGATGCGGCGCGCGCCGGAGTGTTTAAGCAGGCGATAGACCTGGGTGATAGCGGTGAAGGTCTTTCCCGAGCCGGTCGCCATCTGGACGAGGGCCCGCGGCTTCCCGGCTTGAAGAGAGGTTTCGAGGTTCGTGATTGCAGTGATCTGGCAATCTCGGAGGCCGTCGGTATTGAGGTCAGGGAGCTTGCTCAACCCGGTCCTGAATGAGAACGGAGCATTCGACCACGACTTCAGGGTTTCCGGCCTGTGGAAAGTGAAGACTTCGCGAGACCGCGGTGACGGATCCCGGCCATCGGTGAACCGTGTGATCGTGCCGGTGCTTTCATACACGAAGGGCAATGGCTCCGCATTGCTGACCCACTTCAACTGTGCGTTCGCATATCCGGAGGACTGCTCCTCGACGGTCGTCAGCTTCTCCCCCCAAGCCTCAGGCTTTGCCTCGACCACACCGAGGGCCTGTCGATCAACGAACAGGACGTAGTCAGCAGGACCAATGTCTGTCTGATATTCCCTGACCGCCACGCCAAGTCCAGCGTTGAAGTCCATTTCGGCTTTATCTTGAACGACCCAGCCAGCAGCGACGAGCAATTGGTCAATTCTATCGCGGGCGATCTGTTCGGGGTTCTGATTGACAGCAGGGGACATAAAGCACCTTGATGAAATGCTTCCTGAGAATGAAGTAACGATCGAATATACGCAAGTGCTTGCACCAGAGTCGCATCCGGCGCTGGCGTGTGCCGCAAAGATCAAAAAACTTCCGCATGGGGGTTTGCATGCTTCAATTTTTGCGCCTACCTGGCTTTGAGATGAACGAAAGGAACATCTCAATGACCAATGAACAGACGCGTAATGAGCAGTTTCGCGCAGCTATCGAAGAAATCACCGCCGTAGTCCGGAAGCACCCGGGCACCGGGGGCGGGCAGGTGCTTATGAAGATCTTGATCTCCTTGGCATTCCGGGTTCAGGTGCCGATTGATTTGGGAGCGGTATCCTATCACTTTGGCAGCCGCGGGGAGTCGGCAACGCGCAATGCAACGCTCGTCGCGATCAGTAATCGTGCGATGTGCAACTGGCCCGATGACATCCTGCCGGATGACGAGATCCGCGGATGGATCAGCCACTGGAAGATCCCCTACGACGATATGTGGTAACTTGCTGTGCCGAGAGAACACAAGTGCAGTTCTCTCGGCCCTGCCGATGAAGGGTGCCCTTGCTGCTTTGCGAATACTGTCGCCCAAGATTGTCACCTTAAACGATACAAAAACACCTGCGCCCACCGCGATGCGGTTGCGACATCGTTTTAAAAGTATTCTTAGGTGATTATCGCAACGCAAACACCTTGAATTCTTCAAATTTCTTTACTTTTTCAAAATTCCACTCAAATGGTCCATGCCCTTTTTCTAAGTGTGGGTGAATGCGGCTCCAGCCGCAGAGGGGTCTCCCCTCCTGGACTGCAGTCCAGGGCCGAGCGTTGCGAAGGCATAAAAACTGGGCCCAGACGGGCCGGTGACGGGTTCTGTGACATCCTAGCGCAGCGGATGTCACGGGTTCTGTCATGGTCCGCTTTCACCCTTTTGATTAACAAGGGTAAAACATAAGGCACCTCCTCTTCGAAAAGGGTTAAACCCCAACAACCGAAATGGCCTACTTTGCATAGAGTGTGATCCCGCAATCCAGAAGCACCACACCTACACAATGGGCTTCTCCTCCCTGAACACTTGCTACCATCTCTACCCAAAGGGTTTAACCTCTCCGCGTACTGACGGATGCGATCCGCTGAATTCAGATAATATCTGTGCAACCCCCTTCCCGATGGGCACAAAAGGAATCACCCTTGGGAAAAATTAATTCTGAAAATAAAATTTCACACTCAAAATAATAACCCTCCGGGTTACACCACCCCCTTTATTTCAGACTCTCCTTCGAGAACATTGAATTTTATCCCACTCTTTCGTGCAACCACGTAATCTGACTTGGCGAAACTTTGAACCGAAAAATACCACGAAAAGAGAACACACATGAATGAGGAAACCCAGTACGACATTTCGTCGATAGCGCCCACCGCAAGCCTCGAAACTCTTTTGATCTGCGCCGAAGCCGCTGCTGAAGGGCTCAACCAGACCGTTTCCGATGCGCTCTACGAGGGCATGCACGAGTACTTCATGGTCTGCATGTCGCCATCGGGCGTCGACATTGAGCAGAAGGCGGATCCGAGAGAACACCGGAGTCGAACAATCGCCCGCCTCGTCTACGCAGGTCTGTCCAAAGCAAAGGCCGAAAGTTTGTACCGTCGGACACTAGGGTTGTTCGCTGAGAAAATGCACCTGTGGATCGACAAACTTGAAGGCGTATCAGAGCCTTTCATCGACTCTCTGACATTTACGCCACGCGCGGTTCATCACTCCCCAAAGTCTACCGTCGATTTCCTGGAAGCTTTCGTCGCACCAATCAATGGCGAACGAGATGGTTTCCACTGGAAGGTCATGGATGGCGGGAACAAACATTACCTACAACGGGTGAACGTCTATCGGAATGACCTGTTTTACTACGCCGTATTTTTTGACTTGAAGACCGAAACCGAGCATCAAAACTCCATATTCGTGGATTGCAGTGGCGGTTTCGCACAGCAAACCTGGGAGCATTTCCGGGATCACGTTGAAGACTCGACATCGCCATCTCGAGGGTTGATAGCGCGTTGGACGTTCAATCAAGGGGCGGATTTAATATTATGACGAACTCTCTTCAGGCGCACCGCCTCTCCTGGTTCGAAGGTCCAAAGCCGAAATACAAATCCATCAACTTCGACAATCCTACCGCCGGGCGCACTGCATATTTCGGATATGTTCCACGAGCGGAAAAGAAGAAGGCCAAGGGCGCCGATCCCGCAAAAGCTGAAAAAAGGCAGGGCGCAAAGTCCGGAACGTTCACGATCCGCATTTATGACAAGGGAATCGAAGTTCGAGACAGCTTTGGTCGCGCAGCACTAGCCCATCTTGATGATGAACAAATCCAGGACTACGCGCGCATTGAGTGTTCGGCAGCCCCCGGCACTGCGGAAGAAAAGCGTGCAATGGCGCGCAATCTCGCGAAGTCTAATGCTGCTGCCTGGGGCTTTCGTGCTTTCAGTCAGCAGTTTTTCGAAATTCTGTGCCAAGAAACCGTGGAACGCATCGAGAAGGGTATCGATCCGATCAAGTCGCCCGACGAACGCTTGAAGGCGCACTTTGAAAGGTTCCACCGATTCTACTGCGAACATTTCGATGGAGAAAGCGTCATGAAGCTGCTCCATGCTTTGGTCGAGCATTGCGGGGTAAGGATGGATGTGTTTGCGCCCGGCGCTCAAGCGCCGCAGCATGACGATCCCCGGTCAGCAGATTACCTCGCCATGATAAACTATGCTGACCACGAGGCCTACGACGGCGCTGAGTATCGCAAGGTCCAAGAATGGCGCGAACGCGAAGCACAGGCTGCGGCCAACCTGCAACTTGTCGCGATGCCCCAGGCATCGACAACTTGGCAGGAGCGCGCTCGAAAAGAAAATGACCGGGCCATCGATGAAGCGCTTCATGAACATTTCATCGCGGAACAGTTTGATCAAGATTTGCGCGACAAGAAGCTGCGTTTCGAGCAAAGCGTCGAGGCAGGTGAAATGGCCTACGTCGAGGCGGCTGCCGCAGATCTGGAGGCCTTGACCGGAAAGCGCTTGAACGTATTCGGTCACATCCTGGAGCGATCGTTGTCTGCGACTGCGCACGAACTCGACCATCTTCGCGCCTGTTGCGAAAAACTCTGCCCAGACCGCGAAGCTGCACTACTCCTGAATCGCGAAGAAGGCGCACTAGCTCTTTTGTGGCTTTGCGAAGACGAGGAACTTTTCGATAAGCTCACAAGGAAGAATGGCAAAGAGCCTGTGGATGCTTGAACGCCGGCAGTCGTTCCCAAAGAACGACTTTTCTGCCAACGCATGTCAACTCACTTGCCAAAAGTTGATCGTTTAATAATGCGTTTCACCTCTTCGCGATTATTAAACGATCAGACATTTCAGTCTGAGGTCAGTGGGGTTGTGCAAGATACCGAGGCGATCACAGTGCAGATATGTCGACGATCAATTCGGGATGTTTTAAGATTCGACAACCATCGCCAAAAACTCTTGAATTTTTGCATCCAAGAAGAAATTGCCGACACCCAAAAGCACCGGCACTCCGCTTGATCAACATCTACCGCAACGGCTGGCCCATCGGGCGCCTTCCCACTGTTTCGGGGATGTCCCGGATCACTTGACCGGCGGGTAGGCCCAGTAGAGCATCTCGGCGGTCAGCGGGTTCATCAGGTTCTGCTTGTAGGCGACAGGAATGCCACGGATGGGCTTTGCGCCTTTCGCGATCTCGGCCAGGGTGCTGCCCGTTTGGCTCGCGTTCACTTTCGCCTTGCGCGGAAGGTTCGGGCAATATTGCTGTGCTGCCGCCGGGTATTCGGCCTGAACCCAGCCCTGCATGGGAAGGTATTTTCTCTTTCCCTTATTCCAAGCATAGACAGCAACTGACCCGGTCTTGCTGTCATAGATCATCGGCCATGCCAGCTCATTCCGTTTCACTTTCTGCCCAGGGTTGATATGGAAGAAGCTCGCCTCACCATGCCAAGTCTTTGAAATCACGCGATTATTGACGAATTCATGGGTTTTCCCATTCAGGCGTCGACAGAAATGATCAACCCCGTCATTGCTGAAATACAGGATGGACCAGTCGCTTCCGCCACCTTTACCAGGGTTCCCGTAGATCCAGTAATTCCCGATAAAGAGTTTTTGGACCGTCGTCGCGGTCATGTTGGAAACCGGCTGTTTTGCCCGTTTACCACCCTGAAATTTCCAAAGAACGTCGAGTGGATCCCAACCAAATGCCTCGCGACCGATCTTCTGGATCCGCTTGTTCACGGCGGCAGCGATTTCAGCATGCTCCTGCGTCATGCCGGCGGGCTGCTTCTTTTCCCAAGGGGCGCTCCCGGCGAAGCTGGGGGCTGCGGCTGCAAGGACTGCAAGCGTGGCTGCAAAAAGAGTGCGGATCATGGTGTCCTCCGTTTCGTTGTCCAATTGTCGTTCACCGCTTGCTGGTCCGCAAGATGCGTACAACCTAAATTGCGAAATAATCCTTTATTCGCAGAGCCTTCAGCCTGCCTCCCGTACTCATCCTCGATGATTAGAGCAATATCTCTTCGCGTCTTGACGTGGGCAAAGATTAGATCTACGCAAGCGGCTTTAACAAAATTCGCAGACCTTTCCATGGCGAGCTGGAATCCTGGCTCACACAGATTTATTTCCCTCCAGCTTGAAGACGGGAAGCCCATGTCAGACATCAGATCTCTGATTTCAGAAAACTTTGGCTAGGCATACTTTTTCACAGCTCAACCCTTGTCAGGTTCCCACCGACCACCCAAATGCGTTGCATGACCATGAAGACGCTCACCTTCTCGATACGCAGGCACCCCGTTTCAAGGGGCAGTCGGTGGTGTGCAGGTGAAGCCTAGATAACGGTCGCATCACCTGATTTCATTTTTCCGGCTGTCTGCACTGCGTTTTCAGTCGAGGAAGTCAAAATCATGGTTCGTAAAATCTCTCGCTTTGCGTTTTTCAATCTCAACGCGTTGGTCTTTGTCTACTCGCTCTGCGAGGCTTGGGTCGGGTTTGCAGAAATGCAGCCAACCCAAAACATCCTGAACGCTCTGCATCGTCTTGATCAGACCGCCGGAATTTCGGACACGACAGTCTTCATCTTTGAGACCGCCTCGACGCTTCTGGTGGAACTTCTGGCATGAGCACTGCGAAGTACTCGATCTTGAACATGGACGCCCGGACGCTGCCGGGTGACTTTCCGGACAACCTCGACTTGTTCTTCATCGGTGACGTCCACGGTAGGGCTGGTGCCCTCTCAGCCTGCCTGCAAGCGCTCGACGCCGTCGAGCGACACCCCGGTCGGCAGCGCAATATCGTCTTTTTCGGGGATCTGATTGATCGTGGTCCAGACAGCCTAGGCGCCGTGCGTCTCGCCATGTCTGCGGGCGGCATTGACGACGATGTGCGCGTATTGCCCGGTAATCACGAACTCCTGCTGTTGGATGTTCTCGCAGGCCATCCGCCGGGTGAATGGGTCGTCAACGGTGGTCTGAAAGTGATGAATGAGGTGGATCGTGGCTGGCGCGATCTCAGATGGCCGGACGCGCTGACCGCGCTCCGCGCCGCTATCCCGGCAGGTTTTGAGGAGCGGCTCCGTGCCGCTCCCTCTCATCTCCAGTTTGGAGACGTGCTTTGTGTCCATGCCGGCCTTCATCCACATATGCCGCCGGATGAACATCTCGAACGCGCACGCCCGCATCGACACAACGACCAACACTGGGCGACGATCCGCTCCCCCTTCCTCAATTGGCAGGGAGGATGGAATTGGGACGGGGAGCATTACGGTTGGGGAGACACAGTGGTCGTTCACGGCCACACACCCGCCGTCCGCATGTCCCTGCTGACCGATCCGGACGGACTCCAGCCATGTGACGGGATCGACACCCATCGCACACTGTGCCTCGACGCAGGCGCCACCACTCGGGATCAGATCGCCTGGGCACAGATCTGGTCCGAAGGGTCGCAGGCCATGGTTCAGGTCCATGCCGCCACCATGGTGCCGGAGGCATGGTGCTATGACGTGTGATTGTCACGGACGGGACATTGTCCCGCCGACTGAGAGAGCGCTGCAAGCGCGCCCGCATCATCGAGGCCAATCTCACAGTATCATTTCCGATCTCGTCTACAACTGGCGCGAGCTCGCCCACCCCAAGGCCATATAACGGCATCGCAACTCGCGAATGTTGTCCGTGATCATCTGCTCGCCGAGGACCGTCGGCCGATAACAGTGAAAAGCTCTTCTACCAGAATTGGAATAACGAAATGGGTCGGAACGGCTCGAAATCTCCGGTTTTCGCACACACAATTGAAATGAACACTCATCACACGGTGTATCGCATGCCGCGGACTGAAGAATGGCATGTCCGCCAACGTTTGCCAGACGCTCTGAAGACATGGCTTCAACCTAAAATCAATGATTTGATTGAGATCTTCGGGGCCGCTGGACTGGAGTTTGACGAATTTGTAACCTTGACCTGGCCCGATGACGATGACGGCGCCGATCTAAGCCTAGATCTCTCCTCGGCCACCGATGATCGGATCCGGGCTCTCGGCATCGGGATTTGCAGTTCATATGCGCAGTTCGAGGCCGATGTGGTGAAGTTTTTCACCGAGGAAACTGTGAACCGCCGTCGCTGCACCTCGATCATTGAACAAGCCATGACAGACGCGCTGCGGCTGCCCAAGAACCAGTTGAATGCCCTGAAAGCTAAAATCCTCGAAACGGTCCACGCAGAAGTGGCCCCGGACCAAATCGCCAAGGTCGCGTCAAGCCGACATCGCCATGATTGGGTCGATCAGCTCGAAGGCGGTGAGGGTCCGCTTGTATTGGCTGGGCCTCGAACTGCGCATGACATCGACGTCATGATCGCCGACGTTTATGCACGGGCGCCCTGGATGGATGCTCAACTGGAGCGCATCTGGCATTTGGCAAAGGCCCACGTCGGCGAGGGTCTGGGATTTCCCCCGATCCTACTGCATGGCCCCGGTGGAACCGGTAAATCGATGCTCGCAAGCCTGATCTCCGACGCCGCTGGCGTTCCCTCGCACGAGATGGATGGTTCGGCAGGCTCCGCGGCATTTCGCGTCGCGGGGCTCGAAGCCGGCTGGTCCAGTAGCCGGATCGGGGAACCGCTTAGGTTCATTGCAGAGCAGCGCTGTGCAAATCCGTTGATGATCATCAACGAGCTCGACAAGGCCGCAGGCGGCGCTCAAAGCAGCAACGGCACAGCCACGAGCCTGATCCACGCGCTGCTGCCCCTGCTTGACCCCCATTCGGCGACCAGCTGGCGCTGCCCCGCCAGCGGCCTTGTATGCGACATGTCACGGCTGAATTGGATCTTTACTGCAAACGAACTGGATCAGCTGTCCCAACCGTTTCTCAGCCGACTTGAGGTCATCCAAGTGCCTGCAATGACCAAGGCCCAGTATCTCAAAGCGCTGGATGTACTGTGCCCTGACGACGAACTGATGCAGGATTTTGCTCGCCGGTTCATCGAGGAAAATTGGCAGCATCCACGATTCTCGTTGCGGCTTCTGGCACGGGCGATTAATCGTCTCTCCGCCAAAGATCAGTCAAATTTACAGTGAAACATCTGGCCCAAGCCAATGTGCCGACGGAACAGACTGGACTGCCGGATTCAGTCTGATGAGCATCTGGTCGCGGAATTGCACTTTGTCAAAGTACGTCCCATCGGTTTCGTCAGGGTGCTTGTGCCCAACGATATCTTGGACGATATCCTTCGGTATACTTGCCTCAGTGCGCAGCAAGGTGATGAACCTATGGCGAAACGAATGGAAAACCTTGCCGACTAAGTCCGGACCTAATTGCTCGTCAAGCACCCGCTTCCAGGCTTTGTAGAACACCCCACCGAAAGACCCACCCGGCGCTGGCTTCAAGTCCGGAAACAGGTCCTTCTCTCCTTTGGAGCGCAAGCCTTCGACGTATTCGAAAAAGCCCAGCTTGACCAATGCCATATGGATTGGAACCACCCTCTTGGAAGACTTGTTCTTCAGCCTACGATTCTGATTCGGTCGTACATCGAAATGCGGAATAGCGTGATCGGTGACGACGTCTTCCAGACGCATGCCGGCAATTTCTTCTCGCCGCATGCCGGTCAAGTCTGCGATGATCGGCATCCAGTATAGGCCGAACCTCTCGAAACGGCAGCCGTCCTGATCTCGTTCGGGACAATGTCCGTTGCGCCACACGGGGTGCTGGCTAAGCCCTTCCACATCCTCTTTGGTGAAAGCGAGGCGGACATTGGCCTCTCCTTCGTCAACTTTTGCGTAAAGATCTTCGAAGAACAACGTTGCTACAGGCACGATGCCATGCTTTACGCGTGCAAACTTAAGGAAGCTTTTAACGATCCCCCAATTTCTGTTCTTGGTTCGCCAAGACAATCCGACCTCCTCTTCTGGAAGATCTTCGCCCCGCTCGACCAGTTCATGCACCGTGCGCTGACGGTCTTCCGGACTCTTGCCATGCTCTATTGGGATAGTGTCCATAATCTCGTCATATTTCGCGAGATCTGTTTGGGTGAGATCAAGCAGATTCCGCGAAGAAATCGCTTGGAGGAAATGCCGAAGCACAGAACGTCGCTGGCGCACATCTTTCGCAATCTTGTTCCTCTCGGCTTCAGATCGGACTTGCTTGTCCAAGGCGTTCAGGTGCTCCTTGACAAGACCGGCGATGTCATCCTTCCGCTCCTCCTTCTGCGCTTCCCTAGGAGCGTCCTCGGACTTGCCCACGTCAAACGCATTGGCGATAGGAACCTCGGCATCAGCTACAACGTCGGGAACTGGAGCCGGCACCGCGCTGGTTGTCGCCTGCTGCGTCATCCAGCCCGAGACACACGCCTCTTCGTTAAGGGCCAAAAAGGGACCAGTCGTCTTGCGCCGGTCGGTTTCCTCGAGAGCGATGGCCTGGGCCTGAAGACGTAGTGACTTGGCCGCACGCAGATCATGGGCGGACAGGTCATCACGAAGGAAAACTGCCGATGCTACGGCACGGGTCTTGAGTTCGAAGTCTTCCGTATCCAATTCCCGGACAAGGATCTCGATCTCCCGACACACCTGCAACAGGTGGCCTTCCGTGAACCCTTCGTTCATGAGCTCTTGGCGGTCTTCGTCCAAAAGACAGGCACCGGAGCGGCGGCTGGCAACGATGCGCAAAGCGACCGACCGGCACCTCTCATTGAAGTACCTGGTGCGCCACTGATCCGGTGACGTCGCGTCGGGCTCAAGGAAACGGTCCTCCTCAATCTGCCGCAAGGCACTGGCCACCTCGGCCGAGAGGAACCGCTGAGCCTCCGCGATGGAGATGCGCTCGTTTTTCACCCACGGTAAGAATGCCACGAACTTCTCATTTACAAGCGCTGCAAGACGATTTGCTGAAAAAAAGTTGTTCGTCCGCAGACTCACCTGCAAATATCTGTTTTCGCCCAATGATTTCGGCAGGCGGCGGCGCCAGACGTAGATCGCGCCCCTTCGGTGTACATGGTTCAAGCCGTGCATCGGTCCTTCTCCCCGTTCGGGAGATGCGGACGCCATCCTGACGGTCAGTATCACACCCCTGTTGCGCACCCATGTGATGCACTGGGGAAACGGCATTTCGGCGTGTGCCCGAAATCCTCGCAATATCGACCCTTGAAGGAAAACTGGCTGGGGTGGTAGGATTCGAACCTACGGTACGCGGTACCAAAAACCGTTGCCTTACCACTTGGCTACACCCCAACCGTGGCGCGGGTATTACGACTTAGATTCGACGGGTGCAAGCCCCCAGATACAGATTTTTTCATAAACCCGCATTCAATCGCGCACCGCCCGGATTGGCCTGCTCATAGAAGCGGAATTGAGCGCGGCCTGCGCGCTTGGCCGCGTAAAGCGCTTCGTCGGCATGCTGGATCAACAGCACCGGATCGGCCGTGTCACCGTCCGACATCGCGACCCCGATGCTTGCCGACACCCGGCATTCGCGCCCTTCGAAGACTACCGGCTTCTCAATGCGCTCGATCAGGCGCATGGCCAGATCGGCCAGCCGCCGCCGCGAGACGAGATTCGGGAAGATGATAACAAATTCGTCGCCACCAATGCGCGCGACCGTGTCCTCGCCGCGGGTTTCCTCCAACATGACGCGGCCTGTCTGGCGCAGCACGTGATCCCCTGCGGCGTGCCCCATCGAGTCGTTGACCTGCTTGAAGAAATCCAAGTCGATATGCATGACCGAAAATCGCTGCCCGCTGCGCACCTGCCGCTCCAACGCGGCATCCATGGCCCGCCGATTGCGCAGGCCGGTCAGGGTATCGGTGTACGCACGCTCCTCGGCGGCAACCATGGCACCTTGCAACCGGGTATTGAGGCTGCGCCACGATTCCATGGCGGCGGACTTCGCTTCCACAAGGTAGAGCATCTCGATCGCCAGATCCGTCGGGGCGAAATCCGTGCTGGTCAACGCGTAGTCGCGCACCGCATCCACCATCTTGATCCCGAAGGACAGGTTGACGATCGCGCCCTTCTGCCCGTCGGCCACCAGAATCCCCTTGAGCGGCGTGCGCACGCCTCCGCGCAAGCGGATATGCAACTTGCGCCCCTCCGCCTGCAACAGGCCCGACATGCCGGTGATGGCCCGCGGCCGGTAAACTTCGAACACGTCAAGGAAAAATGACCCCTCGAGCCGCGCCTCGCTCAACTTGTGCAAGGTCGGACCAGCTTGGCGAATGCGCCCCTCATGGTCGAGCACGGCATGCATCGGCAACAGGTTATGGAGCATCTCCTCGGGAAACTGGCTCATGCCCCCTCCCCGCTGCGGGCACTGGCCGCCAGTTCGAAGTCCCGTCCCTCGCTATAGGCGGTTTCCACCACCTGAATGTCGATCAAATGTGTGCCGCGCAGACCGCTGCTGTAATCCAGCAGTGCCAGCGCCCCGTAATCATCCGCCATCGACCGCAGCAACCCCACCATCACATGTGCAAAGCCCGGCAAACCCCGGGCGACCTTCAACTGGAACTGGCCGCCTGAACTGTCGCGCAACTCGAGGTCCGGCAGTTCCAGATCCGCGACGACCAACCGCGCCCTGTCCGGAAGATCGTCGAGCGAGTGCAGGAATTCGATGAAATCGACGCCGCCAAACCGCAACAACCGCCGCAAGCCCTCGGAATTGGGGTGCGAGACGAGGTAGGTGCCACAATCCTCCAGAAACGCCTCGGAGGGTTTGGACAGGATGATCTCCGCGCCGTTCAGAACGTTGAAATAGATCTGTTCGTCATAATTGAGCATGGCCTCGAAGTCGTGCGGATCGAGCCGGGATTCGTCGGCGATCCGCGTCCACGCGTCCAACCCGTAGGTATCCTGTACGTAGACCTGCAAGGTTCGCAGTATCAGCCCATGCATGCGACTCACCTTCCTTCTTCGGAAAGGACTGTGCCCCACGGACGCTTAATTTTCGGGTAAAGCTTTCAATTGTGCGGAAATAGAGGAGCGGTCCGGTCAAGCCTGCGGTGGGTCCGACAGGCGGGACAGCCCGTAGGCCGGGGTCGTGCCCCGGCCCCGCCTCAGAAATCGGTGGGTGCGCCCCCCTCTTCCTTGCGTTTGGCCACAAAGGCCTCCAATTCCTCGCGGATACCCTCGTCCAGGGCGGGCGCCTCGAACGTGTCGATGATCGCCTTGAACCGCGCATGGGCGCGCTCGGCGGTCCAGACGCCGCCGGCGATTTCCCAACCCTCGTAGTTCTTCCAGTCGCTCAGGAACGGCTGGTAGAATGCCGTCTCGTATCGGTCCTGCGTGTGCTGCACGCCAAAGAAATGACCGTGCGGACCAACCTCGGCAATCGTGTCCACCGCCAGCGCCGCGTCCGAGACATCCCAGATTTCCGGCTCCATGTAGCGTTGCAACTGCTGGATCACCTCGCAATCCATGACGAATTTCTCGGGGCTCGCGATAAGCCCGCCCTCCAGCCAGCCCGCCGCATGGTAAACCATGTTGGTGCCCGACTGGATCGCCGCCCACAGGCTGTGCTCGGTCTCCCACATCGCCTGCCCGTCCGGCACATTGGCCGCACACACGCCCGAGGACCGCATCGGCAAGCCGTAGAACCGCGCCAATTGGCCCGTCATTTGCGTCGCGCGCATGTATTCCGGCGTGCCAAAGGCCGGTGCGCCGGTCTTCATATCCACGTTCGAGGTGAAGGTCCCGATCACGCAGGGCGTCCCCGGTCGCACCAATTGCGCCAGCACCACCGCCGCCAGCCCCTCGGCGATGGACTGCACCACTGCGCCCGCCATCGTCACCGGTGCCATCGCGCCCGCCAGCGTGAAGGGCGTCACGATACAGACCTGCCCGCGCCGCGCATGGCGCATCCAGCCGTCCAGCATCGGCCAGTCGTGCTTCAAGGGCGAAGTCGAGTTGATGTTGGTATACATGCGCGGCGTCGCCTCGAACGCGTCATGGCTGAGCCCGCCTGCGATGCGCACCATCTCCATCACGTCCTCGACCCGCTCCGGGCCCAGCGAATAGGCATGCACGACCTTGTCGCACAGCGTCAGCTTGTCATAGAGCACGTCCAGATGGCGCACGGACGGGTGAATATCCACCGGCTCCACCGGGTATCCTCCGGCGAAATGGATGCAGTTGAAATACTGCGTCAGCTTGAGCAGGTTGCGACACTGCTCCCGCGTGCCTGAGACCTTGCGCCCGATCTCCATGTCCCAGTAATTCGGCGGCGAGGAGACATTGCCAAACAGGATCGTGTTGCCGCCGATGGTCAGGGTCCGGTCAGGGTTGCGCGGCGTCAGGGTGAATTCCGACGGCGCAAGTGCCACCAACTCCATGACCATGTCGCGGTCCATGCGCACGTTCTCGCCCTCGACGCGGCACCCCGCCTTGCGCAGGATCTCGACCGCATCGGGATGGAGGAACTCGATCCCCACCTCCTCCAGCACCCGCATCGCGGCATTGTGCATCCGCGCGACGCCCTCGGCGTCCAAAGGTTCGGTCGGTCGGTCCATGTTCACCGGCAACCGCCATGGCATCTGTTCGATCGCGGGTCCGGTCCGGCGGGTGTTGCCCGAACGGCCCCCATGGCGGCGGCGGCGGGACTGGGTCAGGGAATCGTCGGGCATGAAAGCCTCCTCAACAGCTTTTCCCTACCCTGACGCCGCCCGCAGCCCGTCTTCCTGTCGGTCCGCGACGGATTCCGTCGCTTTCAAACAACGCACTGCCCGCCGCGATGCCGCTCCCGCGCCACGAGCGCCCACCCGAGGCAACGACCAAAGGGAGGCCGCCGAGACAACCTGTGCGCGTCAGCGCCCCTTTTAACAGCTTTCCGCCAGCCAAGCGGGCAAATGGCCGATATCGGGCAGGATCACGTCGGCAAGCCCGTGCAGTTCCTCGGCACCGGCCATGCCGGTCAGCACACCCACCGTGGCCATCCCCGCCGCGCGCCCCGCATGCAGGTCATGCGTGCTGTCCCCCACCATCACCACGCGCTCCGGCTCCAGCCCCAGCGCCTCGGCAAACGCCAAAAGCGGCCCCGGCAGCGGCTTTGCCCCGAAGCCACTGTCCGCTCCGGCCACGAAATCGAACATGCCCAGCACACCGACCCGGCCCAGTTGCGCGCGCGCCGACTGCTCGGAATCGTTGGTCATGACTCCCAGTGCCAGATCCTGCGCCGCCAGCATCGCCAGAAACGGCGCAAGAGGCACAGCCTCTGCCAGCGGGGCGGATGCCGCGGACGTAACAAGGTACAGTTCGATTTCGCCCGCGCTTCGGCCCGGCAATTCGTCTGCGAGCAAGGCGGCGATCTGCGCATTCGTGCCGGCGATCACCGGGCTGTCCGGGGCGAACCGTCCCGCGCCCAGATCAAAGCCGATCGCCGCACCCAACCGTGCGGCCAGTGCCCCATCCCCCCGCGACAGCTGCGCCAGCACCTCTTGCGCCCAGACCTCCCAAGTCGGTCCGAAGGCAAACAGGGTGCCGTCCTTGTCGAACACAAGCCCGTCGAATCTGCGCGTCATGTCCAATGCACCTGCCCGCCGCCGGGCAGCGCCTGACGCGCCATCATGACCATGTCATATCCCAGACCTTGTGCGTCGCAAAACGCCACAACCCAAGCGTCATCCATCATCAGGAAATCCAGCACCGATCCCTGAAAATCCGGGTCGCTGACGGATGCGCGAAAATCCGCTTCCGACGCGCCAGTCGCCCCGGTAAACACCTGAAAAAGCTCGTCATTCGCCGCCAACCAAGCAACGGCCTGTATCCCGATCGTTTCAGCACGATCCTGTGAAATTGTCATTCTGCCACAATCCCGAAAGGGTTTCTTAACCAATCTTCATCAAATCTGAGACCCAGACGAAGTGCAAGCACCCGACATGGTGCTGCCAGCGGGGTTAAAACACGATGACAGGTCGGATTCTTGTGGTGGATGCGGTGCCCACGAACCGCATCATTCTCCGGGTGAAGCTGTCTGCCGCCTTCTACGAGGTGGTTCAGGCCGCCTCGGGTCACGCCGCAATCGCGATGATCCGCAAGGCCAAGCCCGATCTCGTGATGACCTCTTCGGACCTGCCCGACATGTCCGGTCGCGCGCTCTGCGCGGCCATTCAGCGCGATCCTGCCAATGCCCGCACGCCCATCGTCATCATCCATGGCGAGGAGGATGCCCATGAACGGCTCGCCTCGCTCAGCGCCGGGGCCGATGACGTGCTGGTGCGTCCGATCGACGATCTGGTGATGCTGGCGCGGCTGCGCTCGCTGCTGCGTGCCCGCGACGCCGAGGCCGAACTGCAATTGCGCGACGACACCCGCCGCGCGCTGGGGCTTGGCTTCGAGGAAGAGACCAACGCCTTCACCCAGCCCGCGACGGTGAACCTGATCACCACCGGCAACCTGACCGACCCCGAAGCCCTGCTGCACGGGCTGCGCGACCGTCTCGACCACCGGATCGAACTCGTCGATGCCGAGGATGCGCTGCGCGAACGCACCCCGGCACCCGACGTGGTCGTCATCGCCGAAGGGCCCGACAGCCGTGGCGAGGGGCTGATGCTTTTGCCGCAGATGCGGGCCTCGTCCCTGACCCGGCAGGCCGCGATCGTCTACGTCGCCCAATCCCACCAGCGCCGCGAGGCTGCCAGCGCGCTGGACATGGGCGCCAATGACCTGCTTGGCAGCGGGCCCGACCTGACCGAACTGGCCATCCGCCTGAAGAAGCAGATCGCCCGCAAGCGCACCAACGACCGGCTGCGCGCCAATCTGCGCGACGGGCTGCGCGCCGCCGTCGCCGACCCGCTGACCGGGCTCTACAACCGTCGCTACGCGATGCCGCATATCCGCAAGCTCGCCGAGCGCGCCGCTGAACAGCGCCGTCCCTACACGCTTCTGGTGGCGGACTTGGATCACTTCAAGCAGGTCAATGACCGCTACGGACACGGTGCGGGGGATGCGGTTCTGGTCGCCTTGGCGGAACGCCTGCGCGACAATCTGCGCGCCGCCGACCTGATCTCGCGCTGGGGCGGTGAGGAGTTTCTGGTGGCGATGCCAGACACCGACCTGCCCGCCGCCCGCGCCACCGCCGAGCGTCTGTGTCAGGTCATGGCCCAGCAGCCGGTGACCCTGCCGGACGGGCGCGCGCTGACCGTGACCCTGTCCATCGGCGTCGCCATCGGGCGCCCGGGCGATCAAGCGGGGCCGCTGGACCTGATCGAACGGGCCGACCGCGCGCTATACGCCGCCAAGGACAAGGGCCGCAACACGCTGGTCATCGCCGATCGCGTCACCGCCCTGCCGCGCCGCAGGCCCGCGCCAATCCAGCCCGAGGCCCATATCGGGCCGGAGGCCCGGCACGCCTCGCGCACCTGACCCATGAACGACAAGGCCCCGGTCGATCGCCGGGGCCCTTTGCGGTCAATCGCGCTGCCCGGACCAGCGTTCGCGCCGGTCAAGAATGTCCTGCAATTCATGTTCCAGCCGGTCCGCATAGGCGCGACGCGCCTCGGGGGACATGTCGCCAAGCATCTGTGCAAGGATCGCCTGCCCCCGCACGCGGCGCATATCGGCCCGCGCGCCCTGTGCTTCAAGCGCGGCGCGCAGCGCCTCGGGATCGAAAGGTTCGGCGCGCAGGACGGTCAAAGCCTGCTGGTAGTCCTCGATCAGGCCCGAGCCATCCTCGCGCCGTTGCCGGAATTCCGCATGCAGCGCGCGGCGCAGGTCGCGCCGCTGGTCCTCGTCGAAGGCACGGGTGAAGGGCAGCGCCGGGTCGCGGTCGCGCGGCGGGTGGCCCGGGGGTCCGTGCAGGAACGCCCCCACCGCCAGCCCCGCCACCAACAGGTTCAGCGCCAGCGAGCCGACCAGCACCGCTTTCACCCATCCCCGCATACCCGTCTTTTCGCTCATGTCCCTATCCTTCGATCCATGCCAGATCATAACCGCTGGCCGGGTCCAGCCCGATTTCCCCAAGGCTCACCTGCGATGCGCCGGGCCAATACTCGCTGACCGCCGCAGGCGGGCTGATGCCCAGCCACAGGCCGACAAGCGACGCCGCCGCAAGCCCCGACGCCCCCTTCCAGCCGCCCAGCGCCTCGCGCAGTTGCGCGAAGAACCCGGGCTCGGCCGCGCGCGCTCCGGCTTGCGGCATTTCGGCCAGGGCCTGCGCCTGCAGCCGCATCATGAAGTCGCCCGAGGGCATCGGAGCCTCGTCGCGCGCAGCGGCGAACAGTGCGTCCAGTCCGGTCTCGTCCTTGCGATCAGTCATCTTCCAACCCCAGTTCTGCCTTGCGCCCCGACAGGGCCGCCTCCAATCCGCGCTTGCCCCGCGCGGTCAGGGATTCCACGGCGCGCACGCCGAGATCCATGATCTCGGCGATCTCGGGGTTCGAAAGCCCCTCGATATGGCGCAGGATCACCGCTTCGCGCTGCCGGTCCGGCAAGGTCATCAACGCCGCTTGCAAGGCGTCGGCCCGCGCCCGGGCCATCATCGCCGCCGCGACCGACGGCGCGCCGTCCTCCGGCTCCGGTATGGCGTCGAGCGCCGGGCCCGCGCGGCGGCGGCGCATCCGGTCGATGCACAGGTTGGCGGTCACACGGTACAGCCACGTCGTCACCCGCGCCTCGCCCATGCGCCAGTCCGGTGCCGCGCGCCAAAGCCGCAGGAGCGCCTCTTGCGTCACGTCCTCGGCCTCGGCCCGATCGCCGCCGAGCATGCGCATGGCATGCGCAAAGACACGCGGCCCGAGGCGCGCGGTCAGCGCACGCGCCGCCTGCGCGTCGCCGCGTGCATAGGCCGCAAGCAGGTCCTCGTCGGCGATATCGCTCATGGCATCATATGGCATCTTGGCTCATGTCCCGGCGCTACCCGCTTTGGCGCCGCCCTGCAATCGCCGGGGCGTCCCGCAGAACGCCCCGACAGCGTGTCCCCGGGCTCAGTTGCCCTGAAGCCACCACGGACCATGGCCCTCGCCGCCGCGCCCGTGATCGCCGTGACCACGCATCCCGTGACCATCCCGTCCGCCCATCCGGCGCTGGCCCATGCCCGCTTGGGCGGTCTCCAGTTCCTCGGTGGAAATCGCGCCGTCCTTGTCGGTGTCGAACCGCTCGAGCATACGGTCGTACATCTGCGGCTGCGGACCTGCTGCGGCCATTTCCTCGATGCTCAGCTTGCCGTCCTCGTCCGCATCCAACCGGTCGAGCATCGCCTGCCGGCGCGCGGCCTGCGCATCGGCGCGCATCTTGTCGGCTGCGGCCGCCAGTTCATCGGACGACAGGAAGCCGTCGCCATCGGCGTCAGCCTCGGCAAACCGCGCGGTGCGCGCTTGCGAGAATTCCTCGGCGGTGACCTTGCCGTCGCCGTTCAGGTCGGCTTGCTGGATCAGCATGGCCGGTCCCGCCCCGCGCGCACCCTCGCCGCCCTTCATGCCATGCGCATGCGCCACGCCGCCAACAGCGAGCGCCAGCGCCACGAGACCCGAAGTCATGTATACCACTCGTTTCATCTGCAAGGTCCTTCCTACTTGCGTTTCAACCAAGCCGCCTGTTTCCTAGGCGTCTCATGAAAGCTTCCACGCAGCAGCGGGCGGGTTCCGTCGGTCTTTTGCGAAAAAAGACGATCCGGCGTCCAAGGCCTTTCGAAAGGCCTTGATCCACGCAAATTCGAATTTGCGTTCCAAGCGCCTTCGAAGGCGCTTGGCCCAAGGCGCTTCGAAGCGCCTTGCCCCGACCGGCACCGCGGTCCGAGCCATGTGACAGACGGACGCAAGGACATTCTGTACCCTTCCGTCAGCCGTGGTCCTGCACCATCTTCGTCGGACCGCGACAGGAGCCGAGTATTAGCATGTGCAGCGCCGAAACCACCGAAGACCGTGAAACCTGGCCCGCCGTCCTGAAGGGCTGGCGCCGGAAATGCCCGAATTGCGGCTCCGGTCCATTGCTGCGTGGCTATCTCAAGGTGCGCGATCACTGCCCCGTCTGTCGCGAGCCGTTCCACCACCACCGCGCTGATGACGGCCCGGCCTACCTGACGATCCTGATCGTCGGCCACATCATGGCGCCGCTGCTGCTGACGGTCTTCACCACGTTCCGCCCGGAGCCATTGATCCTGTTCACCACTTTCGCGGTTGGCTGTGTCGCCTTGTCGCTTTATCTATTGCCCCGGCTGAAGGGAGTGATCGTGGCGTTCCAGTGGGCGCGCGGCATGCATGGATTTTCCTCTTCGGCCTGACGAGGAGAGCGCATGACCGACACGACCAGACCGGTGGACAAGACCGCCATCCGCCACGCCGCCACCGTGATCGTGCTGCGCGACCGCCATACCCGCCCGAGGGTCCTGATGGGCCAGCGCGGGGCAAAGGCCGCCTTCATGCCGAACAAGTTCGTCTTTCCCGGCGGCGCGGTCGATGCCGCCGACGCGCATGTGCCGCTGGCCCGTCCGCTGCCACCGCTCTGCGCTGCGAGGCTGTCGGAGGACGCCGAACCGGCGCTGGCCCGCGCGCTGGCCGCTGCCGCCGTGCGCGAGTTGTGGGAGGAAACGGGCCAGATCCTCGGCGTGCCCGCCCCGTGGCCGGGCAACATCCCCGAAGACTGGCTGAGCTTCGCGGGCACGGGCCACCGCCCCGCCGCCGATGCGTTGCAATTCGTGTTCCGCGCCATCACCCCGCCGGGGCGTCCGCGCCGCTTCGACGCGCGCTTCTTCATGCTCGATGCCGAGGCGCTGGTGTCCGACCCGGACGATTTCGCCGCCGCCACGGACGAGTTGAGCCACCTGCAATGGATCGCCGTCGACGAGGTGCGCAATTTCGACCTGCCCTTCATCACGGAGGTGGTGCTGGCCGAGGTCGCTGCGCGGGCGCAGGATGACACGCCGCCCGACAGCGTGCCCTTCTTTCGCAACGATGACGAGGAAAGCCTGTTTCTGCGGATTCACGGCCAACCCATGGTGGATTGAGCCATGCTGAACGTGATCGAGACCGGCTCGCTGGATGCCCTGCCTCTGCTGATCGCCCATGGCCTGTTCGGGTCGGGGCGCAACTGGGGCGTGATCGCCAAGCGGATGGCGGATCACCGCCATGTCCTGACGCCGGATATGCGCAACCATGGTGACAGCCCGCAGACGGAGACGCACAGCTACCTGGACATGGCCTCCGATCTCGCCGAGGTGATCGAAACCCATGGCGGTCGGGCCGACGTGGTGGGCCACTCGATGGGCGGCAAGGCGGCGATGGCGCTGGCGATCACCCACCCCGAACGGGTCAACCGGCTGGTCGTGGCCGATATCGCGCCGGTCAGCTATGGCCACAGCCAGATGCAATTCATCGACGCCATGCGGTCTGTCGACCTGTCGCAGGTCACGCGCCGGTCGGACGCGGTCGAACAACTGGCGCGCCATGTCGAGGACAAGGCGCTGCAAAGCTTCTTCACCCAGTCGCTGGACGTCGCCGGCCGACGCTGGAAATACAATCTCGACACCCTGACGCGCGACATGGACAAGATCCTGTCCTTTCCCGATCTGGACGGCCAGTTTGACGGTCCGACCCTGTTCCTGTCCGGGGCCGACAGCGACTATGTCCTGCCGGAGCACCGCGACACCATCCGGCGATACTTTCCCAAGGCGCGTTTTGCAAAGATCCCCGGCGCGGGCCATTGGCTGCATGCCGACAAGCCGCGCGAATTCGAGGCCTCCCTGCGGGCCTTCCTGCCACTGGCGGATTGACGGGCTGATGGGCTGACGGCCGGCCACCGCCTATGCGGGGGCAGGCATCACGTGTCGAGGATGCGCAACTCTCCGTCGAGCCATGGCAGCACCTCCAGCGCCGGGGCGATCACGGTTTCGCCGATCAGGTGGCGCAAGGTCCGCGCCATGTCGCGCGGCACCGTCCCGCCCCAATCCGCCCCGGCAAACAGCGACACCGTGCGCGCGAAAGGGGCAAAAGGCAGCGGGTGCGCCTCGAGTGCGCCGTGCTGGCGGACGGCGCGCATGTATCCCATGGGGGTCGTCAGCGTCCATCCCGCCCCGCGCGCCACCAGCGTCATCAGGGACAGGTGCGACCCGATCTCGAACCTGTCCGGAAAGTCGAGCCCCAGCCGCTTCAGCTGCGCCTCGACCTGCCGCCCGATCAGTTGCGCCCGGTCATAGCGCAGAAAGGGCAGCGCGTGCATGACCGCCTCTGCACCGCCCAATTCGGCCGCCTTGCCGCGCCCGCAGACCAGAATGTAGGGTTCCAGAACCAGCGGGTGTTCCACGACGCCGTCCATGACTTCGCCCGACGACCCCGCCACGCCGACATGCAGCCGCTGGGCCACGACCTCGGCCTTGATCTCGTGGCTGGGCGCGGTGATCAGCCGGAACCGGCACCCGGCCATGCTGTCTGCAAGCATCGTCACGAGACGCGGCGTCAGGTCGTTGTCGAAATCGTCGATCATGCCGAGACTCAATTCCGGCAGGTGGCCAAGCTCCATCACGCTCAGTTCGTCCTGCGCCAGCCGGAGCTGGCCCAGCACCGCCCGCGTCCGCGTGAGAAAGCTGCGCCCCGCCGGAGTCAGCACCATCGGCCGCCGGGCATGGTCCACAAGCTCGACGCCCAGCGCCGTTTCGAGGTTGCGCATCTGCTGGCTGACCGCAGGCAGGCTCAAACCCGTCGCCTGCGATGCGCCCGCAACCGACCCGGTTGCAGCCAGCGCCTCGAACACTTCGAGGCCGCGCAATGACACTCCCTTGAGCATGATATATCCCCACCCGGCGCCGGGATGTTCCGCAATCGGCCCGTCGTGGTCAAGCCGTCCGTTACAACCCTCGGCAGATCTGTTCGGCCTGCGCGGCGTAGCCTTTGTAGCGCTGCCAGAACGCCTCGTTGGCGGGGTTGTCGGATTGCCGGACTTCCTGCGCCCGGTGCGGATCGGCGTAAAAGCTCGCCGCCTTCTGCTGTTCGCCGCCACTGAGCGTGCCGGAGGCCACACCCTGCACGCAGCCGCACAGGCGCGTATTCGCCGCCTTGCGGCCCGAGCGCAGACAGGCCGCATAGATCGGGCCCGAGGTCTGGAACGTATCGATCACCGGGGCCGTGCGCAGCGTTGCGCCCGATGTGCCGTAATAGCGTGCGTTTCGATCCCCGCCCCCGCAGGCGGCCAATGCCGCCAGCGCCAAGATCATCCCTGCTGTTCTCATCACACCTGTCTCTTGTCCTGACCTTGCGGGTTGTCCCGTCTGATGGCCAAACTGCCTTTGCGGGCATCATGCCCGAAACTGCCACGCTTCGCAACGCAGAGCGCACGCGTGCCATAGAGTCGCAATGCGCGCAGAGGTTTCGACGCGGCACCTGTCGCGCCTACACTTGTACCAACCAGCAATCTCAAGAGTTTGGTCATGCTTGCCGATTTTTCCGCCGAGACGCTGGCCCGGATGCAGTTCGCGTTCACCGTCTCGTTCCACATCATCTTTCCTGCCTTCTCGATCGGGTTGGCCAGCTACCTCGCGGTGCTGAACGGGCTGTGGCTGAAGACCCGGGACGAGACCTATCTGACGTTGTTCCAATACTGGAAAAAGATCTTTGCCGTCGCCTTCGGCATGGGGGTCGTGTCGGGCATCGTCATGTCCTACCAGTTCGGCACCAACTGGTCGGTGTTTTCCGACAGGGCCGGGCCGGTGGTCGGGCCGCTGATGGCCTACGAGGTGCTGTCGGCCTTTTTCCTCGAAGCGGGCTTCCTTGGCATCATGCTGTTCGGACGCGCCCGCGTGGGCGAGCGTCTGCACATGTTCGCGACGGTCATGGTCGCGCTTGGCACGCTGATGTCCGCCACGTGGATTCTGAGCGTGAACAGCTGGATGCAGACCCCCGCGGGCTATTCGGTAAACGCGGACGGGCAATTCGTGCCCGAGGACTGGTGGGCCATCGTCTTCAACCCGTCCTTCCCCTACCGGCTGGTGCACATGGTGCTGGCGGCCTACCTGACGACCGCGCTGGTGGTGGGGGCCGTCGGCGCGCTGCACCTGCTGCGCAACCGCGCCGATCCCGAGGCGCGGCGGATGTTCTCGATGGCGATGTGGATGGCGGCGCTGGTCACGCCCTTGCAGATTTTCGCGGGCGACGCGCACGGGCTGAACACGCTGGAACACCAACCCGCCAAGGTCATGGCCATGGAAGGCCATTACGACAGCCACCCCGACGGCGCGCCGCTGATCCTTTTCGGGATCCCCAACGCCGCCGAGAAGCGCATCGATTACGCGGTGGAAATCCCCAAGCTCAGTTCGCTGATCCTCAAGCACGACCTGAACGCACCGCTGGACGGTCTCGATACCATCTCCGACGACGACGAGCCCCCCGTCGCCATCGTGTTCTGGAGCTTTCGTATCATGATCGCGCTCGGCTTTGCCATGCTGGGTCTGGGCGTCTGGAGCCTGTGGGCCCGCTGGCGCGGACGGCTTTATGACAGCCCGCTGCTGCACCGGGCGGCGCTGGCCATGGGGCCTGCCGGGTTCGTCGCGGTGCTGGCAGGCTGGGTGACGACCGAGGTCGGCCGCCAGCCCTTTACCGTCTACGGCCTGTTGCGCACCTCGGACAGCCTTGCCCCGGTGGATGCCCCGGCCGTGGCGACCTCGTTGATCGCCTTCATCGTGGTCTATTTCTTCGTCTTCGGCGCGGGCACCTATTACATCGCGCGGATGATGAACAAGCGTCCCGGCGCCCTAACGATCGGTCTGGCGGACGGCCCGATCCGGACCGCTGGCATCACCCCTGCCCTGCAAACCCACGGCCCATCGAAGGAGAGCCGCCATGGCACTTGATCTGGCTTTCATCTGGGCCGGGCTGATCGCCTTTGCGGTGTTGGTCTACGTCGTTCTCGACGGGTTCGACCTTGGCATCGGCATCCTGTTTCCCTTCGCCAAGACCGAAGGCGACCGCGATCTGATGATGAACTCGGTCGCGCCGGTCTGGGATGGCAACGAGACATGGCTGGTACTGGGCGGCGGCGGCCTGTTCGCGGTGTTCCCGCTGGCCTATGCGGTGGTGATGCCCGCGCTTTACATGCCGATCACGCTGATGCTGCTTGCGCTGGTGTTCCGGGGCGTCTCCTTCGAGTACCGCTGGCGCACCAAACGCTGGAAGCGGGTCTGGGATGCGGCGTTCTTCGGCGGATCGTTCCTTGCGGCGCTGTGCCAAGGCATCGCGCTGGGGGCGCTGGTGCAGGGGATCGAAATCGAGGGCCGCGCCTATGCGGGCGGCTGGTTCGACTGGCTGACCCCGTTCTCGGTGCTGACTGGCGTGGCGGTGGTCGTGGGCTATGCCTTGTTGGGCGCCTGCTGGCTGGTGCTCAAGATCGAGGACGCGCTGAACATGCAGATGCGCGGCTATGCACGGCTTCTGGGCATCGCGACATTGGTCCTGATCGGTCTGGTCAGCCTGCTGACGCCCTTTCAGGACCCGGTCTATTTCCAACGCTGGTTCAGCCTGCCCGGCAGCCTGTGGACGATGATCGTGCCGGTGGTGATGCTGGCGCTGGTCTGGGTGTTCTTCACGGGACTGGCGCGCGGGTCGGATGTGACGCCGATGCTGGCGGCGCTGGGATTCTTCGTCGTAGGCTTCATCGGGCTGGGCATCAGCTTCTACCCGATGATGGTGCCACCGTCGCTGACCATATGGCAGGCAGCCGCCCCCGAGAGCAGCCTTGCCTTTGCACTGGTCGGCGCGGTGATCCTGATCCCGATCATCCTTGCCTACACGGCCTATGCCTACTGGGTGTTCCGGGGCAAGATGGACCCGAACGAGGGCTATCATTGATGCCCCCGCTGCTGCGCAAATGGGCTTGGTTCATCGGGCTGTGGCTGGCCAGCGTGGTGGTGCTGGGCGTGGTCGCATGGGTGATCCGGCTGGCGATCTAGGGCGCGATCACCGTGACGCCGGGGATGCGGCTGATCTCGTACATGTCGTCCTCGTAGAGTTCCGACAGCATGTCGACATAGGCCGCATCCCATCCCGGTAGGTCCAGTTCCTCTTCGATCGCCTCGTCGAGCGCGTATTTGTCGAGGAAGGCCGACATCACGCGGCGCTTCTGCATCTCGTTGATCGTTGGGTTTTCCTTGAGGAAGGCGCGGAACCGCTTCATCCCCTCGCGCGAGATGATCGAGGCGAAGACATCGAACGCGCCGGTGATCTTGCGGGTGATCTCGATCCCGGCCATTTCGCGGATGACCTGCCCCCAGATCAGCGGCGTGTCCTCGTTGCACCAGACGGTGATCGGCATCTGCGGCACATCGGCGCGAATGCGTCGGATCAGGTCGGACCAGCGCAGGTGCATCGGCTCGACCCCGGACAGGAAATCAAGGAAATCCGTATGCGGCGTGGCGGCAAAGGCGGCGGGCAAAAAGCTGGCGGGGTCGCGCAGCCCCATGAACAGTTCCACATCGTCCTGTGCGAAGATGCGGGCAAAGGTGGCCAGCCGCGCCTCGGCCTTGCGATAGACGCGCCCGCCGGAAAACATCAGCTTGGGCACGCAAAAGAAATTGTCGTTCGACAGCACAAGCCGGTCGATCTGGGCCGGGTCCTCTGTCAGGATCGCGTCCAGCAGGATCTCGCGTACGTCGGGCGCGGGTTGCGCCGCGCCGATGCGATTGATCGAGTCGGTCAGAAGCTGGCGATAGGTGCTGGGCCCGGGGACCGAAACGCCGTCATGCCGCCAGGCTTCGGAATTGCGCAACAGACATTTCAGGATGCGGTCCTCATCCGTGCAGTGAAGACCGGTATGTAGGATGACCTGCATGGATCGGGCGTTCCGGGGTTTTTGTTGGCTCGGGCGCGCACTATAACCGGATTTGAACAAAGGGAAACAGCGGATTGGGCGGCATGGCGCAGGCAGAGACAGGCATGCAGGGACAACACCGGCGCTGGCCGAGCCGCTGGTCGGTCGGCGCGGTCGTGATCGCGGTGATCGTCGTGGCGCCGATCCTGTCGGTGTTGGGCATCGCCCTGTTCCCGCGCGAGAATATCTGGCCCCACCTGATCTCGACCACCCTTCCGCGATATCTCTGGAACACGCTCATCCTGATGTGCGGCGTGGGTCTGTTGTCGGCGATGGTCGGGACCGGGGCGGCTTGGCTGGTGTCGCGCTACGATTTCCCGGGGCGGCGCGCGCTCGAATGGCTGTTGCTGCTGCCATTGGCGATTCCGGCCTATGTGGGCGCCTATGCGCTGGTGGATTTCCTCGAATATGCCGGGCCGGTCCAGACCGCGCTGCGCGGCATCTTCGGCTGGGAAAGCAGCCGCGACTACTGGTTCCCGCAAATCCGGTCCATGGGCGCGGCGATCCTCGTGCTGGCGGCGGCGATGTTCCCCTATGTCTATCTGCTGACCCGCGCGGCCTTTCGCGAACAATCCGCCGCCTCCGAAGAGGTCGCCCAGTCGCTGGGCAGCGGCGCCTTTGCCCGGTTCTGGCGTGTCGGCCTGCCGCTGGCCCGCCCCGCCATCGCCGCCGGTGTCGCCATCGTCATGATGGAAAGCGTCAACGATTTCGGCACCGTCGATTATTTCGCCGTGCAGACCCTGACGACCGGGATCTTCTCGACCTGGCTCGAGGCGAACAACGCGGGCGGCGCGGCGCAGATCGCGTCGGTCGTGTTGTTCCTCGTGATCTTCCTCGTGCTGATGGAGAAGGTCTCTCGCCGCAAGATGCGCTTCTTCAACCTGTCGACCCGCCACCGCCCCGTCCCGCGCAAGCCGCTGAGCGGCCCTGCGGCGTGGCTGGCGACGCTGGCCTGCGCCCTGCCCTTTGCCATGGGCTTCGTCCTGCCCGCCGGGGTGATCTTTGGCCATGCGGTCGAAAATGCCGAGAACTGGACCGATCCCGAACTGTGGCTGGCCGTGTGGCATACGCTGTCGGTCGGCGGCATCGCGGCGGTGATCACGGTGCTGGCGGGCGTGTTCCTTGTCTATGGCGTGCGCCTGTCCGGGCGGCGCTTGCCGCGCCTTTTGCTGCCGGTGACGACCATCGGCTACGCGGCGCCGGGCGCGGTGCTGGGCGTCGGCATCCTGATCCCGCTCGCCGCGATCGACAATTTCGTGGCGGACGGGATCTGGGGCCTGACCGGCTGGGACCCGGGCCTGATCCTGACGGGCACGGCCTTTGCGCTGGTCCTGTCCTATTGCGTGCGCTTCTTCGCCATCGCGCAGGGCGCGGCGGATGCGGCGATGGGGCGTGTGTCCCCCAACCTTGCCTCGGCAGCCCGGTCATTGGGCCGCAACCAAGGGCAGGTGCTGGTCGACATCTACTACCCCTTGATGCGCGCCTCGGTCGCCTCGGCGCTGTTGCTGGTCTTTGTCGACTGCGTCAAGGAACTGCCCGCCACGCTGCTGCTGCGCCCGTTCAACTACGACACGCTGGCGACGCGCGTGCATGAGCAGGCCTCGCTCGAAGCCCTGGGCGAAGCCGCCCCGGCGGCGATGCTGGTGATCCTCGTGGGGCTATTGGCCGTCGGGTTGCTGGCGCGAGCAAATCGTTGAGAGTTGGGCCTTGATCAAGCACCGCGAGTCGGCATAAGAGAGCGCGGGCGCCCCTATAGCTCAGCTGGTAGAGCAACTGATTTGTAATCAGTAGGTCCGCGGTTCGAGTCCGTGTGGGGGCACCAATTTGTTTTTTCCCAGCTTAAAGTCCTCTAAGGCTTTGAAAGGAAAGGACAGATCGGGCGTTCGATAGCCCGATTCCTTGGAGTACGGAACAGGTCGCTCAAAAGCTAATTTTGCTACAAGCCGCCTTACTCGGTGATCGCCTTTTTTGTATATTTTACAAGGATTTGAAAGGAGCGTTAGCGCGAGTTCGATACTTTCGGACTGACTTTGTTCGCGCCCCACCAAAGTCTGCAGCTTGTCGGTGAGAATTGTCCTCTTGCGCTCCAAGTCGAGCACCCTGCTTTCATAAGTGTCTATAAGCCGAGGCTCTTTGGTTGCAGCGATGCGATCAACAAGAGCATCTACGGCTTGGTCGATTTCACGCAGACGTTTTTCCGTAGCCTTCTTTGTTCGCTCAACTTCATTTTCTTGATTTGCCACCACATCACTGAGCATGGCGTTAGCAACGCTTAGAGTTTCCGGTGAGGGCGAGATTTGCATCAACAGATTCGCCATGTCAGCCTCAACAAGCTCTGCCCTGATAGATTTTCCGGAACGGACGCAGCCCTTCGTCTGGCAGCGATAGTAGGCGAAACGCTTCGTGCTTCCTCGTGACCATGAGCCCGTCATGGGTTGCTCACAGTCGTTACATGCCACCAAGCCCCTTAGTGGGAAGTCCGGGTGTTCATCTATGCGTGTGAAGCCTCGCTTCTTTCCATCGAGCTTCTGCTGAATCATTTCAAATTCATCCAATGTGATCAGCGCTGGATGGTGCCCTTTGCGCAGCGATATCCCCCATTCTTTGTGCTCGAGGTGCCCTGAGTACAGTACTCTCCTCAGAAGGCGATCTACCGTTTCAAAACGTACGCTTTCGCCTTTCAGGTCTTTGGGAAACTCTGGTTCAGACTCCAAAAAACATTTGACGTCAGCTGGTGTGGCGAAGCGACCTGATGCATAGCCTTTCAACGCGGTCTGCATAATGCTTGCCAAGGGCTCGTCGCGAACCAACACCTTGCCACCGCCCTTTTGATCCCGAACATATTTGTAACCGATCGCGGCTTTGAACACCCAATATCCGCCCATCAGCCGTGCGCGCATTTTTTGGTTGGTTTGACGCCCAAGCTGCTCCCTTTCCAGCTGACCTTGGGCAGCCAAAATCGTTTCAAGAAAACGCCCTTCCGGAGAATCATCAAAGGTATGGTTCAGGCACTTGACCATAGCTCCATGCGACATGAGTGTGTCGCGCAGCGTCAAGTGATGAACGGTATCTCGTGCAAATCTCTTGAGGTCGTCAAAAATGACGACATACTTGCACTTGGACGACCGACCAACAAATGACAGTAACTCTCTCATGCCTGGTCTCTTCATGAAGTCGCCAGAGCCTGTCATATCATCTCTGAAGACCTTGGTGACATCCAAGCCGACCGAGTCAGCATATTCTCTGCAACGTTGCTCTTGAGTCGCCAGCCCAGATCCATCTTTTGTTTGCCTGACGGATGACACACGGCAATAAATCACTGCCCTCAATCCAGTCGATCCTATCGAAGTAACATGACTCATCTTTTTCGTCCTCTATTCTCTTATCCAATACCCGAGCAGTCGGAGCGACCCTTCGGGCAGATCTTGTGCGCTTACGTTAGCCCTCGAGATTGGCTTCTTTCAGGACGAAACCCAAATCAATCATTGCCATGAGTAAGGCCCAGATTGACCGAACCATTTGCTCTTTTTCGGTCTCACTGAGTTTTGGATTGTCGAACAATCTTTGATACTTTTCGACATCAATATGCACGGATTTGTCATCCGCAGCAGAGGATGAAATCGAAGGATCATTGACCACTGAAGTGGGGTTGTGAATGTTAGGTTTTTGCAACATAAACAGCTTCCTCTCCTGAACCGACGGCAATCGGCAGGTTTTGGGGTGAAGGATGACCGGACGATTTGTCCGTTTGCTTGGTGAACAAGGGCAGGCGCCATCCTAATGGCTGCGCGCCCCGCGTAGCTTTCCTCGTTTGTTTCGTCAAGGATTCTCCTTGGAGACGTCTTCGGGGCGGAGCAACAGGAATGGACGCCCCGGAGAAGGACCCGGGGCGGTACGTTTCAGTGCTGCAGCGCATGCTGTATCGTCGAAATGATGTCTTGGAGTCGTGAAGCGCTCCACCTGACCATCGCATCGAAATCCGCAGGTCCGTTAGCGACGTCCAAGGGTGCTCGGTTGGGAATCGCATTGACCACTTGCTGGAGTGTTTTGAGCCGGAGGCAAGCTTCGTCCAAGAGGCGGTACAGCGTGATGGCCGTATTTTGCGGCGACAAGTGCAGCTGCGACAAGATCGAGAGATGGTCCTCAACTCCAGTTTGGCCAATAAGAATAAGTACCCTTTGCAGGGTGTCGAATTCACTATCGAGGTAGTTGCCAAGACGTTGCAAGGCGACCTCGAGGCTTTCCGTGTAGGACATGGGTATTTCGAAATGGGTCTTTACAAGTGAGAACATTCGGAGGTCTCCAAGCAGTTGCTCCCGGGGCTTTCATGCCCGAGGCCGCGCCGGGGTGAGAACGGCATTAGTTGCCAATGCGGCCGTCAATATGTCGGTTTGGAACTCTGCTTGACTGTCGAGTTTGGCACTCTTTGCCAGTTGTCTTGATTTTGAAGTTGGCCATATAAGCTTTCGGCGAAGCAAAAAATCAAAAAAATGTGCCCTTGCTCTTTCATCTGATCAATGTGGGTAATGATCAATTTTTTGATCTGATGAATGTGGTCTGCGAGCGCGCGTGGAAAAAATCTGAGGTGTATTCAAGTCTGCATCTACAATTTCTTTGTTGAGCGGTCCTTTCTGCACTGCCGTAGGTGGGTCAAAATCGAGGAAATCGCCGGCCAAAAGTTGAGTGTATTCAGGCCAAGCTCCATTACTGATTGAACCAAGCGTGGGACTTTCGAGCCCGAAATCAGGATTGGTTACTCGGGAAATCGGCAACAGCTCCACGCAAGGCGGTGGGTGCAGGATCAACACCAGAGTGCTGACCAATTGAACGGACTGCCCCATGCTGGGGCAGCCCGTTTTCCTGTTCAAAGTCGGGAGATTTGCGGTAGATTACCAAACTTACATCGAAGCAGGGAAAAAAGCAGAGATGTCTGGCTGTGGGTTGGCAGTGCATTTACAGACATGGGAAAAATTCCTGCTCGGATGTTGTCCGAGCGTGCAGCAAAGGACGATCAAAAAGACATAATGCCCGAAAATTCCACCGGTGCCGTGGGGATTATCTGTTCGGGCCGACCTACGCGATACTGGGCGCGAAGAGATGAAAATCTGCGATCAGGAAGACCACCTGATAGGTTCCGACGCTCCCGAGCAAGCGGTTGGCAAGAAAAAGGGGGCCGCCCCCGGCAGCCCCACGAGGTTTTTCCGAAATTCTGAGACGACGGCCAATTCGCAGCCTCATCGCCACAAAAAACGTGCTTCAGCCGGCCGCCAGTTGTGCCCTCCGGCGATCAAGCGCGGCTTCTGTTTCCAGCGCCCAGTTCACCCAGCTCGCATTCGTGATAAAGCGCCCAAGGCTGCGCTCGATCTCGGACATTTCGCGGCTTTCATCCGTGCCGCCCAGCCAGATGAGATCGCCTTCATCGCTGCGCGCGGGGATCGGCGCGCCGCCCAGGCTGGGGAGGTCGCGCAGAACCCGTTGGCGCAGCTCTTGAGCATGTTCCAGAACGGGTTTTTCGAAGAAGCCTGACGAATGGGCCTCTTTCAGCATCCGATCGAAGCTGGAGCCCAGCGAGACGGTCATGCGTCCGCGTGCCTCGGAAACAAGATCCCGAAGGTATGACAATTCGCAGCACGCTTTCAGGGCCGCGTCTTCGATGTTGAAACGGTTTTTCATTTCAGTCTCCTGAACCAGTGTGGTGGGGAATTCCTGGTGCCTTGAACACCGGTGAGATCTTCAGGCCAGCAGGATTTCCTGTGCGCGCGCGGCTTGCAGTCCGTCGAGCAAGGCGCAGATTTCTTCAACGATGGGGCTGGCTGGGTCGATTGCGGCAAAGCATTCCGCCTCGATCCGCTCGTCGTCATGCACGTGGCGGAGGGACAGAAGATCTTCGAGCGCGTCCAGTTCTCGCTCTTGGCGGCGCGTCGTCATGGGGGAGGCCGTCACGTCATCGAGCAGACGACGAAAGCGCTTTTGCGCCGCTGCGCCGCCGAGTAAAAGCGTGGCGCAGTCGAGTGCGTTGCAATGTGCGACTATGAATTCCGCAGACGGGGACGGAACGAAAACGTCTTTGGGCATGGCGGCAGACTCCTCTATTGCCGGGGGGGGGGTGGCCGGCAACTTTCTGACCGACATCAAGACCTTGGCGCGGTGCCCAACAGCGCCTTGGCAACGAAGAGATTGGCTGGTTTCAGAAAGGACGAAGCGCTTTTCTTAGATTTTTTGGATGTGCAGGATCATCCCTGTGAAACGGAGGCCCTGCTGGCGACGGGGTTGGGCTTCGACATCACGCCATGCTCGGTTTGCATCCCGTCGCGCAAGTCCTCGACCAGTGTACGTGGCCTTCATCGCGCTGCTCATGCCATGTTCGCGGCACAGAGCGCCTGACAGGTGCCCTGCTTGACCGCCTTACCCACCACGTCAACATCCTGGAAATGAACGGCGAAAGCTACCGCCTCAGCCAGAGCCGCGCTCGCCTCGCCACTGCCCAAAACTGATCCTCAAAGAATTGGCCTGGCGGCCAATGCGCCTTGGAACGCGCCTGCTATATGAGGGCCGCACGCTCCAAGGCGCGCACCCCAAACTGGCCGGATTTTGCTCCGCCCTAATGGCAGGGTTTTGTTCCGCCGTTGACAAATGAAACCTTCTCCGCAGGCTCGACACTGTCGATCACGTATGAAACCGTCATTCCAACGAAGCCAAAAATCATCAAGGCCTTACGGTGACAAAACTTGAAGACCTAAAGCCAGGCGCTCGCGTCCAAGGCATAGTTGCCGGTGGTTCAGCCGACGTTGTTTCGGTTGAGTGGATCGGTGATCAGGCCGTCAACCTCGTCTACCGAAATGCTTCTGGTCAAATTGCGGAAACTACCATCTACCGCGATGATGAGCATCGTTTGTCCTTGGAAGCTGCCGGACGCAGGTGGTCGTTCGATGCGGATGGCTCTTTGTTGCGCCTGGTGACCGAAGCCAATCGTATCAAGCTCGCCCACTTCTTCGATCCCTACTTGGCCATCCACACAAGCCTCGTGGACCCTCTGCCACACCAGATATCTGCTGTTTATGGCGAGATGATCCCGAGACAGCCGTTGCGTTTTCTGTTGGCAGATGATCCCGGCGCAGGGAAGACAATCATGGCTGGCCTTTTGATAAAGGAGCTGATCGCCAGAAGCGACCTCGAACGCTGCCTCGTGGTTGCGCCTGGTAGTCTTGTAGAGCAGTGGCAGGACGAGTTGGGGGAGAAGTTTGGGCTCGAATTTGATATTCTGACCCGCGACATGATCGAAAGCTCCAGGTCCGGAAATCCGTTTGAGGACAATAATCGTCTGATTGCTCGGCTGGACGTTCTCTCTCGCAATCAAGAGCTGCAGCAGAAGCTGACTTCCTCTACCGAATGGGACCTTATCATCGCTGATGAAGCGCACCGGATGTCGGCGACCTACTTCGGCAGCGAGGTCAAGTACACGAAGCGCTACCAGCTTGGCCAGGAACTCAGCAAAGCTTGCAGAAACTTCCTGCTGATGTCGGCGACACCGCATAATGGCAAGGAAAAGGATTTTCAGCTCTTTATGGCCTTGTTGGACGGTGATCGCTTCGAAGGGCGTTTCCGTGATGGCGTCCATGTTGCTGACGTCGAAGACATGATGCGCCGCCTTACGAAAGAGGAGCTGCTTCGTTTCGACGGCCGACCACTTTTTCCAGAACGATGCGCCTATACGGTGAAGTATGAACTCTCCGCGCTGGAGGCGGAACTCTACACAGCTGTAACCGAGTACGTGCGGAACGAAATGAACCGGGTGCAGCGCTTCGCGGAGGACGATGGCAAGAAACGCAACAACGTTGGATTCGCCCTTCAGATTTTGCAAAGGCGGCTCGCATCCAGCCCTGCTGCCATCTACCAGTCATTGAAACGGCGCCGAGAGCGCCTTGAGAATGAGTTGTCGGAAGCCAGGCTGGCCAATGCTGGCAAATCTTCGGCTCTGAAGAGTGCCGCCATCAGCGATGAAATGCTGCGCAATCTGGACGAATACGGCCAAGATGAAGTTGATGACCTCGAAGAACTGATTTCAACCGGGGCGACGACTGCCGAAACCGTCGAACAGCTCGAAATCGAAGTCGAGACGCTCAAAGGCCTTGAGAGCATGGCGCTTGGGGTGCTTCGCTCTGGCAAGGATACGAAGTGGCAGCAGCTGGACCGCATCCTCGACGACGATTTGATGCTCGATCCAGAAGGATACCGGAGAAAACTCATCATCTTCACTGAGCCCAAGGACACGCTCGAGTATCTGCGCGAGAAGATCGTTGGAAGGCTCGGTCGCCCCGAAGCGGTTGATGTGATCCATGGTGGCGTTTCGCGCGAAGAACGCCGCAAGATTGTTGAACGGTTCATGCAAGATCGCGACCTTCTTGTGTTGATCGCCAATGACGCAGCCGGTGAGGGTGTGAACCTTCAGCGCGGCCATCTGATGGTGAACTACGACCTTCCTTGGAATCCAAACAAGATCGAGCAGCGCTTCGGTCGGATCCATCGTATCGGTCAGACTGAGGTATGCCACCTGTGGAACCTTGTGGCGAAAGATACGCGTGAGGGTGAGGTCTATGCGCGCCTTCTTGAGAAGCTTGAGGCTGCGCGCGAGGCGCTCGGGGGGCGCGTGTACGATGTTCTTGGCGAATTGTTCGAGGAACGCGCGCTCAAAGATCTTCTCTTCGATGCCATCCAATACGGCGAACAAGATGAGGTGAAAGCACGTCTCTTCCAAACGGTTGATGGAGCGGTCGACCAAAGTCACCTGCTCCAGCTCTTGCAAAAGCGCCAGCTTACCAGCGATACGATGCCAGAAGCACGCGTTCAAGAGTTGCGGCTCGAAATGGAACGAGCGGATGCGCAAAGGCTTCAGCCTCACCATATTCAAAGCTTCTTTGTCGAAGCGTTTGAACGTCTTGGCGGCCAGATAAAGCGGCGGGAAGAGGGGCGTTGGGAAATCAAGCACGTTCCGTTGAGCGTTCGGGAACGGGACCGACAGATCGGCACGGGCGCGCCGCTACAGAAAAAATACGAGCGGATCTGTTTCGAAAAGAACAAGATCAACCAGCAGCCGGTCGCCGCCTTCGTTTACCCGGGACACCCTCTCTTGGATGCTGTCATAAGCATCGTTCGAGAGCAAAACGACCACCTCATGAAACAGGGTGCCGTGCTGATCGATGACACCGACGACAGAAGCGATGTCTCAGCGCTCTTTCTCATGGAGCACAGCGTTCAAGATGGGCGACCAAACGCCCTCGGAAAACCCAACGTGATTTCGCAGAAGCTCCAATTTGCGATGATCAACGAGGCTGGAGACGTCTCAAACGCGGGGATTGCACCGCATTTGAGCTTGCGCCCAGCAACTGCCCAAGAAACTAAAAGCGTGCAGGATCTCTTAAACGCCGAGTGGTTGCGGACTGACCTCGAGAAAAAGGTCGTTCAATTCGCCACAGTCGAGCTTGCTCAGGCGCATGTCTCCGAAGTTCGCGCGCGGCGGGTGCCGGAAATCGACAAGGTCGAGCAGGAGGTCAAAGCGCGCCTCAAAAAAGAGATCAACTACTGGGACTCGCGTGCATTCGAGCTCAAGGAGCAAGAAAAAGCCGGCAAAAAGACCCGCCTCAACTGGCAGAACGCGCAGAGGCGGGCGGAAGACCTCGCCGAACGTCTCAAGCGGCGTCTGGCCTTGATCGAACAGGAGAGGTTCATCTCCGCCCAACCGCCCCGTGTCCGCGGTGGCATGATTGTTGTGCCCAAAGGACTTCTGCAACGGCGGATGGCACCTGCGACGGTAGGGAAGGGTTTCTCGGAGGACGCCGCTGCGAGGCAGGAGATCGAAACCAAAGCTATCAACGCGGTGATGGCGGCAGAACGGGCTATGGGCAATGAGCCCCGGAGCGTAGAACACCTGCGCGGCCTCGGCTACGACATCGAGTCCTTTGACCCTACGACAGGCCACCTCAGGTTTCTCGAAGTCAAAGGGCGGGTGGACGGTGCCGACACAATAATGATAACCCGCAACGAGTTGATGGCCTCGCTGAACAAAGAAGATCAGTTCTTCCTTGTGTTCGTCTCGGTCACGAATGGCTTTGCCCAGCAACCGATCTATCGGCCAGGCCGCCTCATGACGCGCGAACCCGAGTTCGGGCAGACCGCCATTCAATTCAACATCAACAGTCTGCTTGATCAGGCGACCGGTAGTTCTTGAAAGGACCTGAGGCATGAGAATTGCCATTCGCGCTGAGCGCGCAGAGCAGCTGATCTCCGACAGTTATCCGGGCGCCAGCAAGCCCCTCACGAAATCGACCAGCGTGCGGAACCCTCAAGACCCCGAGTCCTGGCGAAGCAGTCCGCGGGGAGAACGACGGGCCGACACGGCGCGCAAGTTCGCTGCCATCGGGTTCTACCTCGAACTGGCGAGCCACAGCCCCGACCCATTGCCACCGGGCAGCTTCCCCGCGGTCTTCGACCTTGCTGACGGGCAGCGCCGCTTCCCCGACAAGGGCCTGATCAAGTCCCTATTGGATGCGGATCTGATTTCGGGTCAAACGATCAACAACGAACTCGTGTTCGTCCTGACCCCGTCCGGCCAGGCGACATTCGAAAGACGATAATTATGACCACGACGTACAAGAAAAAACTCATCGAAGTCGCCATTCCTCTCGAGGCGATCAACGCTGCGTCGGCGCGGGAGAAGTCGATCCGGCATGGGCATCCCTCGACGCTGCATCTGTGGTGGGCACGGCGGCCTTTGGCGGCGTGTCGGGCGGTGCTGTTCGCGCAGCTGGTGGACGATCCGTCAAGCCATCCTGACAAGTTCCCGACCGAGGAGGCGGTGGAGGCCGAGCGCAAGCGGCTGTTCCAGATCATTGAGGACCTGGTGAAGTGGGAGAACTCGACCAACGAGGAGGTTCTGGAGCGCGCGCGGGCCGAGATCCGCACCAGCTGCGATGGCGAGCTGCCCCCGGTCTATGACCCGTTCTCGGGCGGCGGATCGATCCCGCTGGAGGCGCAGCGGCTGGGGCTGCCCGCCTATGGGTCCGACCTGAACCCGGTGGCGGTGATGATCGGCAAGGCGATGATCGAGATCCCGCCGAAGTTCAAGGACATGCAGCCGATCCACCCGGGCGAACCTGAGGCTGGACATGGCGGCTACAAGAACGCCCAAGGTTTGGCAGAGGACGTGAAATACTACGGCGAGTGGATGCGCGAGAGGGCGTGGGAGCGCATTGGGCATCTCTACCCCAAGGTCGACCTGCCGAGCGAGTTTGGTGGCGGCAAGGCGACCGTGATCGCTTGGATCTGGGCGCGCACTGTGGCGAGCCCGGACCCGGCGTTTTCAGATGTGCAAGTACCCATCGCTTCAAGCTTTCTTCTCAGCGGGAAAAAGGGCAAGGAAGTATGGGTTGAAGCGGCGGCTGACCGAACAACCAAGAACATTTCCTTCCGCATAAGACGCGGTGGAACTTCAGAAGAATTGGCAAAGGCAAAAGAAGGCACGAAAGCCGGACGGGGAGCAAACTTTCGCTGTATACTCTCAAATACAGCTATCACGATGGATCACGTTCGAAGGGAAGCGAAAAACGGGCTTCAAGAATGCCTTTTGGCTGTTGTAGCTGATGGACCCAAAGGCCGAGTATATTTGCCGCCAAACTCAGATCAGATGAAGGCAGCAAAGGACGCCAAGCCAACTTGGCGGCCAGCAACGCCACTTTCAGAAGACAGGAGAGCATTTACCCCTCCGGACTATGGAATGTCAGAATATGGAGATCTATTTACAGACCGTCAGCTGGTAGCTCTCAACGTTTTCAGCGACTTAGTTGCTGAAGCACGTACGCGAATTGAGATTGAAGCAACAGCAGCAGGATTAAAGGCAGACGGCAAGCCACTCCGAGGCGGTGGTCATGGCGCAAGAGCATACGCGGAAGCAGTCAGCATCTATCTGGGTTTTGCAGTTGATAAAGTTGCTGATCGCAACTCCACTATAGCAACGTGGGCAACGAGCCGGGAGCACGCGCGAAACACTTTCGGACGTCAAGCTATTCCAATGACTTGGGATTTCGCCGAGAGCAATGTTTTCTCAAGTTCCAGTGGGAATTTTTTGGGTGGGATCAAATCTAACGTTGATGCGCTCTCAAAAATGCTCGCGGCCCCCAATGGAGAGGTTTTTCAAGCCTCAGCTGGATCAGCTGAGCTAAGCGGGTTCGCACTTTCAACTGATCCACCTTACTACGACAATATTGGCTACGCTGACCTATCAGACTTCTTCTATGTTTGGGCCAAGAGGGTGGCTCGGGATGTTTACCCGGACCTGTTTTCCTATCTGGTAACTCCCAAATCCGAAGAGCTCGTAGCTGCTCCATATCGCCATGGCGGAAAAGAAGGAGCCGAGAGCTTTTTTTTGAATGGTATGCGGAGCGCGATCTCACGTTTAGGAAGCAGGGTCTCACCGGAATTTCCAGCAACTATATATTACGCCTTCAAGCAGAGTGAGATTGAGCGTGAGGGTATCAGTTCGACTGGCTGGGCTACTTTTATCCAAGCTGTACTGGATGCAGGGTTTTCTGTAACCGGCACTTGGCCAGTTCGCACCGAACTTGGACGGAGAATGCGTGCCACGGGCTCTAATGCTCTTGCAAACTCAGTTGTTCTGGTCTGCCGAAAGAAGGAAGACACCGCAGAAACCATTACTCGCGCCGAGTTCATCCGCGCCCTAAAACGCGAACTCCCACCGGCCATTGCCGAGCTTCAGGCTGCAAACGTCTCCCCCGCCGACATGCCTCAATCGGCCATCGGCCCCGGCATGGGCGTCTTCTCGCGCTACAAAGCGGTGCTGGAGGCCGACGACAGCCCGATGACGGTCAAAACTGCGCTGCAGCTGATCAATGCCGAGCTCGACGAGTTCCTGAACGACCTGCATGGCGAATTCGACGCCGACACCCGCTTTGCCGCGACCTGGTTCGAGCAGCACGGCACCGACAAAGGCGACTACGGTGCGGCAGACAACCTCGCCCGCGCGCGCGGCATCTCGGTCGAGAGCGTGAAGCATGCCGGGATCGTCGACAGCTCCGCCGGCAAGGTCCGCATCCTCAAGCGCGCCGAACTGGATCCGGATTGGGACCCGGCCGAGGACGATCACCTGACGATCTGGGAATGCTGTCAGCACCTGATCCGTGTGATGGAAAACGACGGCGAATACGCAGCCGCGGTCCTGCTGAAAAAGCTGGGTTCGGATCGTGCCGAGATGGTCAAGGACCTCGCCTATTACCTTTACGACCTCTGCTCGAACAAGAGGAAGGACGCGAAGGAGGCGACCTCTTACAACGGGCTGATCGCGGTCTGGACCGACCTGACGCGCCTGGCCGCGACCGTCAACATTGAAGACAAGAACCGCCAATCGGCGATGGACATTTAAGGCAGGTTTCCCATGGCAAAGAGTGCACGCCAAACCGTTTTCGAAGGCATGGAGCTGATGCCCGACGCGCTGACCCCGTTCGTGGAGAAGCGCCTCGACAGCACGTTGCAGGGGCATTGGCAGATCGAGGTTGTCGAACGAATTCGTGGGCTGCGTCCGAATTCCGAGGGCAAGGTCGCGTGGGACCAACAGGGCCTCCTGCAGACCATGATGGCCTATTGGAAGGACAGTTTCGCCGGCGTTCTGGGCCATATGGAGCGGTCCATGGTGTCCGAGCTGCTGGAGGTACGGAACCGCCTCTCGCACAACGAGACGTTCAGCTATGACGATGCCGAGCGGGCGCTGGATTCCATGCGCCGCCTTTGCGAGGCGATCAGCGCCGGTGAGACGGCGGGCCAGCTCGGCAAGATGCGGGATACCATCCTGCGCACGAAGTACCGGGAGCTTGCGCGTTCGGAGGAGCGGAAAGGGCAGACATCGACCATCTCAACGGAGACCGTGTCTGGGCTGTTGCCATGGCGTGACGTGGTTGAACCGCACCAGGACGTGGCGACCGGCGAGTTCCAGCAAGCCGAGTTCGCCGCCGACCTCGCCAAGGTGCACAACGGCAGCGCGCCTTTCGAGTATAGCGATCCGCGCGAGTTCTATAGCCGTACCTATTTGACGGACGGGTTGAGCAAGCTGCTGGAGGGGGCTACCAAGCGGTTGTCGGGTAAAGCGGGGGACCCGGTGGTCGAATTGCAGACCAACTTTGGCGGGGGCAAAACGCACTCGATGCTGGCGCTCTACCACATGGTTGGGAAGACGCCTGTTCAGGATTTGCCGGGCCTCGATCAGCTTCTGTCCGAACAGGGGCTTACTGTTCCGGATCGGATCAGCCGAGCTGTGCTTGTAGGCACCTCCCGCGGGCCGCAGGACATCATCCGTTTGGAAGATGGCCGAGAAATCAGGACGACTTGGGGTGAGCTTGCGTGGCAGCTTGGCGGTCCAGACGCATTCGACATGATCGCCGAAAACGATGCCCGAGGTATCGCCCCTGGGTCAAACTTGTTAGAAGCCATCTTCAAGAAATGTGCGCCAAGCCTGATCCTGATTGACGAATGGGTCGCCTACCTGCGCCAAATCTACAAGGTCGAAGGGCTGCCGTCAGGTTCATTCGACGCCAACCTGTCTTTCGTTCAGGCGCTGACTGAAGCGGTGAAGGCCTCGCCACAAACGCTTCTTGTTGCCTCCCTCCCGGCCTCTCAGATCGAAGTCGGCGGCGAGGGCGGCCAAGAGGCTCTGGCACGATTGAAACAGACATTCAGCCGTGTCGAAAGTTCGTGGCGTCCGGCATCGCAGGAGGAGAGCTACGAGATCGTCCGGCGGCGCCTGTTCAAGGAGATTCCTGGCGACAAGTACATGCATAGGGACAATACGCTGAAGCAGTTCGCCAAGCTGTATCGCGAAAGTCCGAACGACTTTCCCCAAGGCTGTGCTGACGAAGATTACCGCCGCAAACTGGAGAAGGCCTATCCCATCCATCCGGACCTCTTCGACCACCTCTACACTGCTTGGGGATCTCTGGAGAAGTTCCAGAAAACGCGCGGCGTGCTGCGGTTGATGGCTCAAGTGATCCATGAGCTTTGGATGTCGGGTGACCCCTCCGTCATGATCATGCCGGGTAGTGTAGCGATCAGTTCCGCGCGCGTCGAACCCGAGCTTTTGCATTACCTGCCGAATGCCTGGCAAGGGATCATTGCAGGCGACGTCGACGGGGCGAACTCCACACCGTACAAAATCGACCAAGCCGCACCGAACCTAAACCGATACTCTGCGACCCGACGGGTCGCACGAGCGATTTTTGCGGCAACTGCCCCCACCGAAGGCCAACAAAACCGCGGAATCGACGATAAGCGCATAAACCTCGGTGTGGTTCAGCCCGGTGAGAAAGTCGCCATTTTCGGGGATGCCCTTCGCCGCCTGACGAACCAAGCCAAGTTCATGCACAGTGACCTTGGCCGTTATTGGTACTCGATGTCAGCCAGCTTGAACCGCGTCGCAGCGGATCGGGCAGCTCAACTCGAAGAGGCCCTTGTTACCGTGGAAATCGACAAGGCTTTGGCGAACTACATCAATGGTTTGACTGATCGAGGTCAGTTTGACGCTGTTCAGGTAGCCCCCGATGGATCGTCGGAAGTCCCAGACGACCCAGGCGGGGTGCGTGCTGTGGTACTGGGGGTTTCCCATCCGCATTCTGGTCGCGATGGGTCGCTGGCCATGGTGGAAGTAAAAGACATTCTCCTCCAACGTGGCGCAACCCCAAGGGTGTATCGGAATACCCTCGTTTTTCTCGCGGCGGACAACCGCCAGCTCGACAACCTCAAAGATGCTGTCAGGTCATCACTGGCCTGGGACGGTGTCCTGCGCGACGCGGAAACGGGACGTCTAAACCTGCGAACAACGGAAATCGCACTCGCAAAGGATAAAGCCAAGGAAGCTCGCGAAACAGCAAGCACACGTTTGAAAGAAACTTGGTGTTATCTGATCTATCCCTACCAAGACACAGCTCAGTCTGACGTTGAGTTCGCATCGGCGAAAATTCCGGCGCAAGATGGCGTCCTTGGCAGGGCAAGCAAGAAGCTTGTCAGCGATGAAGCATTGCTTCCTGAGATCGGGCCAGAGCGCCTCAATCGCGAACTTGAAAAGTACATCTGGAATGGCAAACCCCACCTTCACCTGAAGGACCTCTGGGAGTACCAGAACCGCTACACTTACCTTCCGCGGCTAAAGAACCGGGACACACTCATCAAAGCAGTCCGAGCCGCAGTTTCGGGGATGCTCCCGGGACCATTTGCTTACGCGGAGCACTGGGACGAAAATGCTCAAGCATACGCTGGCCTCGCGATTGAGAACGCTCAAAACACCTTAGTTGCGATCGACGGCGACACCGTCATTGTAGATCCGAAAACAGCCGAAGCGCATCGACCGAAACCGGCACCTGCGCCCGAAGCTGGCGGTCTAAACTCAGGAGCAACTGTCACCACAGGTACGGAGGATACGATTGACGGAACTCCGTCAGGAGCAGAGGTCAACACCAAACCAGTCACTACAACCGAAACCCAAACGGAGAGGCTACCGACCCGTTTTGTGGGCTCTGTCATGCTGTCTCCAGACCGTCCTGCGCGAGACATGCACCAAATCGTCGAGGCTATCGTGGAACAACTTACAACGCTACAGGGTGCTGAAGTGTCCTTGCGCCTTGAAATCGATGCAGAGGTGCCAAGTGGCCTCGATCGCGCAAAAGTTCGGACGCTCATTGAGAACGCCACTACGTTGGGCTTCACGGAGAAATCTATCCGATGATTTCGAGAATGGGGGTGGGCTGCAATCTTTCTCTGCACCAAGGATTAACGAATGAGATGCGCTGGGAGCGATTATTGCGACGATGAGGTGAAATCACCTGCGCGTCTTTCTCAACGCAAAGACGAACTCACTTCGTGCCCAAATAGACCGTCAAAAGCGATACCTTTTAGAGGCTTTACACATTTCTTGAAGGTGGGCATCGGCATCGATTCCAGCGCCTTGGGCCTGCAGCGCTCGCTTGATATGGGCGTACTCCATACGGAGGCTCGTGGCGAAAATACCTGGGTCATCCGAGCCGACAACAACCGAAGCCGGGCAGAAGTTACTGCCATATCCCAGCCACCTGGTGACATGGTGATCATCGTAGGTTTCATGTATGCTGATGCGCACGTTGCTGCTGGGCAGGGTTTCAATGCCGACGTTTTGGCATTGCAGCAGTTCCAGAACCGCAGATTGAACGACCGGAAGCACTTCTGCGGACAAGACGTCTGCAGCCTGCTCGACAAAGATTTGGCTGCCTTGCACGAGTCAAAACGTCAGCTTCTACGCCGAAACCATGGCGCCGAAGAAACTGAGAATGTGCGTCCGGATCCTTTGCCGCGCTATTCCGAAACAACTTGATCTCTTCGTCTCGATCGGGATCTACGTCGTAACGTCCATATGTTCGCACAATCGGATCAAGGTGCCGCAGCTTCCAAGCACGGTGCAAAACGTCAGGCGTGAGCGCGGGATTTTTCCAAATCCGCATAGCCAATCGACGGATTTCCATATCGAGCATGACAATTTTCTCTGGCAGCAAAGACTTTTGTCGCAACAGACCCCACACGAAGACGAGATCATCCAAGCGTTCTTCGAGGGTCTGGACTACCGCTCCTCCTTGAGCTTTCCACCATTTGTCATGCGGCAGGCCTGCCGCAGTTCCATGGCCAATGCGACACCCGGCGGAGAGATCCAGGAAATGTATAGCCTCCGAAATAGCGCGGAGACCTGATGCCAAGTGAACGAAATCTTCTCCTACGTGATACGTAAAGCGTTTCACGCCTGCCCGCCGCATTCTGCGGAAGACCGGTGCGAAGACCTCTGGGCCAGCGTGCCTCTCGTTGCTTGCGGCATCTACTCCGCGAATAAGGTCTGACAGACCCGAGGTGCTGTTCATCAAGACGACCAGAGCCCGTGCGGCCTGATCGACTTCACGTCTCACTTTGGCGTCTCGACAGACTGGCGCAGGCTGCGTCCGTTGATAAAACTTTTCCAGTTCGTCCCCGTCAGTTCGCTTGATAAAATGCGCAACCAAACCAAGCCGCAAGCGGCGTTCGCTGAGCGGTAAGTTATCCGAACCGTTTTCGAAAACTCGGACCAATCTAATTAGTTCGGTAAGTGAGATCGGGGTCTTTTGGGGATCGGATAGATGGCCATGGCGATGCTTCCGCGGCGTTCCGTCTGGTTTCTCGTCCAAGAACTCAAGATAGCCGCGCAGCATTTGCATCAATCGCTTTGCAGTGGCGTCTGGCGTCATTTTTGGAGCAAAACGCCCCTCCAAGAAATCGACCGGCGACTGCACCCCCCGTTCGATCTGCCGGAACCGATCAGCGAAGTCTTTTTCCGTCGTTTCCCGCAGTTCGTTCAAGGTAATATGTTGAAACTGGTCAAATCCCTTCTGTGAAACCTGCTGGACCAAGAGGCGGCAAAATTGTGCGCGCAGTAGGGCATACCAGTAGAAAGCCAGCCCATACATCTCGCGCGGCTCGGGTTGATCAAGCATTCCGATAATGTCTATCAGATGCAGCGCCTCAGCGGTTGTCCTGGATACTTGCGATCCGGCAATACGGTTCTCGGCTGAACGTGTGTAAGAGTGGCCCGCCGCTCGAGCAGCCTTCGGGCGATCTTGGCCCACTTTTTCCTTAAGAAAGACTTTAAGGGCAATTGCCTGTGCCACCCGAGATCTGAGGCGCCTTGGCGAGAGATTTTGGTCTTCTTGCTGGAGCAGCCGCTCAACGCCGTTCCCGATTGCAACATGCAAGCCGCTCTCCCGAGATACGACCTTGTGCGACAGCGCTCCGACAACGGCTTCGGGGCGCAGTAGCGCATCGATCCAGACCTTCTCCGCTTCTGTGGTGCCATTCAGGTGCATGTGCGTCTCGTCAAGCCCTTCCAACCGGCAGAGATGATCCAACAAAGGGTCGTCATCCACTGGAAGAGTGCTGTCGCATAGCCATCCCTGTACCTTCTTCTGAAAGCTCTTCACTGCTGAGAGAGATTGGCGGTCTTCACATGATTTTGGACGGCGCGCCGCCATCCAAGCCGCAGTGATCAACATTGGAGGAACAACAAGGATCAAGTCCTGCCATTCGGCCAATAGCCGTGTATGCACACGCAAGGACCCGTCGCGTCCTTCGCAAAGGAACGTTTCTCCCAAACGTGTGAGGACTGGAACCAGGCATTTGGACGGGTCATCAAGAATATTGCGACGGCTTGCATGCGTGTCCTGATCCAATTCCGCCGCGGTCAAGGCAATGCGGTTCTCGATGGCTTCATCTGTCAGCTTTGGCTTCAGCTTTCGGTAGTGAAGAAAGCGCCCGCTTGCATGAGCAGCCTTCAGCGCATCGCGCTTGCTGTGCTGTCCCCATACTGATTGAAGCTGACCTTCGGCCTGGCGTCCCGACGCCTCGTGCTCGAGAAATCGGGCAAGATGCACGTTCGAGAGCGTGGCCTTGGCAACATCAATTAAACCGCGAAGTCGCGCTTTTTGCTCGGGCCCGCCGTCGATCATTTTGAGGTGCCGGATTTCGGTGAATAACAAGGCACCACGTTTAGAACATCGTAAAAGCCATTCTGTGGTAACGTTCGTTGAGAGTTTCTTTTGATGCTGCGCCCAATTGCAATTTCTATTTCCGGAGCTTTTAGCCACTCCGGATTGAATGTCGCCTCTTTAGAGCCACGCGCTTCCTGCCAAGTCGTCAGGGCTTTTTCGACCTCATTGCGCAGAAACTGAAGGTTGGTCCCGCTTTGCTTGTAGGATTCTTCGGGATTGAGAAATACCCAGACAAGTGGGCAGGAAATCACAATTGCGGCCAGCGAATGGAACCTGCGCGCATCATCTGCGGCGGCACGTTGTAGGCCCTCAACAAAGGGGCGATCAGAGGTTTTGGGCGAGTCGAGACGCCCGGACCAACCTGACGAGACTACGAGCAAAGCATGCAATATATTTGTGATCTGGCGATGAAGAATGTGACCCGTCTTCCAGTCTACCTTCACGGCTTCATCCAGAGCGATCAGTTGATCGTGAATGCGTTCAGAAACACGCGCCAGCATCGCCGGCGACAACGCAGCATGTTCCGAGTTCGCGCTCGCAAATTCATGCCAAGCCTGCAAGTTTTTCAGAAACGCAGTATATTCAGAGTTTTCGTCTTCAGTCTCGATCTCGTCGTTATTGTCGTCTTCCTCATCTGCTGAAGTGGATGAGACATCGACCGACCCTTCGCGGGCCACTTTCGCGTCTGGCATGAAGGCAGGCATTATCGAGGTCGGTGCCATTGAGCCGAGATCGCTGACGTCATCTCGCGCCAAAAGCTCACCGATTGCCGCGAATAGTGAGAGCGCAGAAATCGAGCGGAACTGCTCTCCCCGACTACTGAAACGGTCAAATGTGGCCAAGCCGAGCACGTTCTTGAATTGACCGCTGCGCGCTTCGAGGTCTTCGAGCGGGAACCAGAGGATTCCTTTTTCAGCGCTTAACTCGGCTCTTTCTCCTTCACTTGCCAAACTCCGAACCCATTTCGAATTCGAGAAGTTCGAAGTCTGATTTCTTACAACCTCATCAACGTCCTTTATCTTTTTGGCCCCTGCTTTGACCTGCTCCTGTGTGAAATCGAACAATCGGGAAAAGCGGTTTCCACGCACATCGCGCATCGTACCAACAGACCCAAAGGAACTGGCCCGCAAGTTGCCAATGTTCGCACCCTCTTCATCTTTTCCAGACCGGCTGATGGAGCCGAGGCGTCCAGCCACTTCCAGAAGATCAGGGCTCGCGTCTTCCCAAATGAAATCAAAGATGGACTTGCGCACATCTGGCATCGCGTAGCGCTCGCGCTGCATCATGGAAATCGGCAAGTTGAGTGCAAACAGCGCGCGCATGCATCCCGAAGGCGATTTGTGCAGGTTTGGGGCGATGGACAGGGCAAAACAATGCAGGATGATCGCCTTTTCCGTATCGCTCGGAACGCCAAATCGAATGAGAGACGTGGGCTTGTCTTGAGCAACCAGCCACCGAAACGCCCGTTGGAGAGAGTCGTCTAAGTTGGCATGAGAAAACAGTTCGGATTGCAAACCTGCAGCGCGTAGCCGAGTTTCGAAGACCGCAAAGACGCCACGGCGGCTGGCGCCTTGGTCGGGGTCTCCCAACGCGCGGAGATACCCGATAAGCAGGCGCAAATGCTCCCGCGACACGACGTTGAAGAACGGATGCGGCGGCTGGGCTCGGCCATCGATAGAATCGGCTTCAAGAAGTTGCTTCCGAATTTTCTTGCTGGCCCAAGTTACGAGTTCTTGCTGGTCTTCGTTTCCAATTGGTTCGACAAGCACTTCCGATGGGTCGACTGTCTGCAGGATCCCGCTAAGTGGAAGCATCGCGATGCGGTTCTGCGGCGGTACGATCTTTAATAGATATTGCTCTTCCAACTCGCGAACGGCGTCGGAGAGCCCGGTCTTGTCTTCACCGATCACCTTTGGATCATGCTTCATCACCCCTTCGCCAAAGGTCTCGTAGATGTTGCGTCGAACCAAGCGGCCATAAAGCTCGAGATCACCTGAAATCATCAGAATGAGCTGCGGAGAGGCGAGATACTTCCGAATTGTTTCCAGAATGGAGTGGCCGTGTTGGAAGTTTGTATCGACATCGTCGAACGCCAGAACAAAGGCTTTCTTATTCAAAACTTTCAGTGCTTCGCCGATATATTTTCGCAACTTGATCTCGAATGTTCGCCCCTTCGCCGCCTTGCGCAACCCACGGCTCATGATCCATGCAGGGTCTTCCCATTCATCGCCATAGAGGGAAGATTTTCCGATACCATCAAGCAGTCCCAGTCCCTCTGCCATTTCTGACCGTGCTTGGTCGACACTCTGCTGATCCGCATCCAAGGTCAACTTGTCCAACGCTGCGTCAATAAGCGAAATGATGACGATAATGATGTGTTCCTTAGTTTCGATCAGAGTTGGATCGATCACCGGCAACACATGGAGCCGTCTGTACATGCCCGCGGCCCACCCATCATTGGCACTACTGAGGTCATGCAAAGCGTTCAATAGAAAAGTCGTTTTCCCGCTTCCACGCCCACCTTCGATCAATATCCCTTCGTGGGGACGAGGGTAACTCAGCTCGGTTGCCGACTGTGTTGTGAAGCCGCTGTCCTCCAGACGATCGAGCTGCGCGGAAATTATTTTACTTAACTGGTCAAAGGCTTCGTTCTGCAGCACCTTGTTTGCATCGTCGAAACGCTGCGCCCCACTGCGATTAAGATCAATAATACGCACATCATCCCCTTCAGCCATCCAGACCTTGATTTGGTCAAGAACTTTTGCAATCTTTGAGATACCAATGGTCAAGGAAAATCAAGAGGCTACTGCGCAGCCAAGTCTCACTTCATCTGGTCTGCTTCTCCGCTCCTGGTCTTTTCCTGGCCTCTGCGGCGCAATCCACGAGCGGCGACTTGGAACCGTTTGTGTAGAGATGGATGAAACATCGATGCGGCAGCTCATCCATCTCGATATTTCTGAAAAAACGGGCCCGAGTTCTGCTGCGGCGCAGAATACCATAGCAAACTGGACAACCGAACCATCTTAATCGGTAGCGAGCTGACCAGTATTTTCCGCTTAGAGAATTAACTCCTTTGGCTCCCGCCGTCCGCCGACGCCAAAACCAAACTGACGATGGTTCCTATATGATCTTCGAGCGGCGCAAGTGCGTGTTGCCAATCCGCAAGTGCGGCCCTCAAAGAGTTCGATGTTTCTACATTTAGGGGCACCACTTTCCAATATTTGGCTCTGGTTTCGCTTTGGCATTTGTAGATGCCACCCGCTGTGAACCATTTTGCCCGCGTTCACCTCTATCAAAGACGGGGGGCTCCTTCAGCCGCCGCCCGCCGCAGATCGCCTATCCTCTGATGACCAATCCACCTCGAATTGCCGAAACACGCGTCCAAAGGGCTGCCGACCAGATGGACGAACAATGACACCAACTGCGGTCGAAAATCGCGGCGCCGTCGGAAAATAGACCCTTCGACAGGAGCACGGACACGACCACGATTAGGCCGCGCCCTGAGAACGTCCCGGTATGATGACAGAGGGTCGTTCAGGAAAGGCGCGGCGCGACGACGGTATTCAGGCCAGCTGTGTCCAGAGTTGGAACAGCAAGCCCGAGGCGAAAGCGCCGGTCAGCGACAAACCGATGTAGACTGCAAAGACCTGTGGCCGCGCCAAGGCCCAGACCGCCATGGCCGCGGGGATCGAGGTGACGCCACCGGCGACGAGAAACGCCATCCCGGCCCCCGGCGCCATGCCCTGTTCGATCAGCCCCCCCACGAGCGGCAGCGCCGCATAACCGTTGAGATAGGCCGGAACTCCGACAAGCGTTGCCGTCACGATGGGCAGCAGCCCCTCCCCACCCAGAGCGGCGGTGACCGTCTCCGCCGGGACCCATGCCAGCATCAGGCTCTCGAGGATGAAGGCGAGCGTCAGCCACTTGGCGAGGAACACCGTGGTGCTCAGCGCGGTCTTGGCGAACTTGGCGCGGCGATCGGGGTCGGCCCAGAAGCGCCAGATGACGGGTTTCGGCGCCCGGATCTTTGCCCCGCCGCAGCCTCCGTTGCCGATGCCCGCGCGCAGCGGATCGGCAAAGGCTCCCGCCTTTATCATCAGGTGCACCACCGTACCGCCGAACAGGCCCAGACCGATGGCGGCGAGGGTCTTGGCCACCGCGAACTCAAGGTCCAAGACGCCCGCCGTCAGCACGAACATCGACGGGTCCATGATCGGCGAGGCCAGCCAGAAGGCCATGACCGCCGACAGGGGCACGCCCATCGCCAGCAATGCCGCGATCAGCGGGATCACCCCGCAGGAGCAGAACGGCGAAATGCCCCCGGCCAGCGCGGCCAGTCCGATCATCAGGAGGGGCGCGCCGGTGAAGGCCTTGGCGATCAGGTTGTCGGCGCCGGTGGCATTGGCCCAAGCCGCGATGGCGATGGACAGGATCAGGAAGGGCGCGGTGCTCAGAAGCGCGCGCCCCGCGAAAAGCGCGCTCTCTGCGGCCTGCGGCGCGTCGAAGACCACCAGCACCGCAAGGATCAGCGCCGAAGCAAGCCAGACCCGCTGGTCCTGCCACAGATGGCGCAGCATGGACCGGAGGCCGGGCACCGCTAGGGTCGTGTCAGTCATCACCAAATCTCCGGATTTGCAGTTGTTTCGAGACAAGAAAAAAGCGCATGGGTCTCACGCCGCGTCCTCCGATGCGCGGATCGCGACACCGACACAGCATTCCGAGGTCAGGAAGCCGACAAGCGCGTGCATCGCGGGGAAATCGACGCGGTTGAACACTTCGCGGCCCTGCTTGTCCTGCAGCACCAGACCCGCATCGACCAGCGTCGACAGGTGATGCGCCAAGGTCGAGGGGGCGAGCCCCAGATGGTCACCGATATCGCTGACCCGCAGGCCGTCAGACCCGGCCTTCACCAACAGGCGAAAGATCGAGAGGCGGGCATCATGGCCCAAGGCGGCAAGGGCGCGGGCGTTCGGGCTGGTCGTGGTCATGGCACCAAAATAACCACAATTCTAGTTTTGTAAAGGAGTCATTGTCGGAACGGCGCCTGCCTCATCCGCAGTGATGTCTGGTCGCCGAGGACCCGCGCAACACCCCGCCCGGACCAATCCGGGCAGGATTAGGCGCCACCGTAGATCGCCACGATCAGGCGAATCCGGCGCGCGTGCGGTTGGCGAAGGCGACGAGGGACAGCATCACCGGCACTTCGACAAGGACGCCCACCACCGTGGCCAGCGCCGCGCCGGAGTTCAGGCCAAACAGGCTGATCGCGACCGCGACGGCCAGCTCGAAGAAGTTCGACGTGCCGATCAGCGCGCAGGGCGCTGCGATCCGGTGCGGCACGCGCAGGGCGTAAGCGGCGGCATAGGCCAGCGCGAAGATGCCGTAGGATTGGATCAGGATCGGCACCGCGATCAGGGCGATGACCTGCGGCCTGTCGAGGATCACCTGCCCCTGAAGCCCGAAGAGGATCACCACCGTTGCGATCAGACCCACGACGCCCCAAGGCTTTACCCGGTCGCGGAAGGCGGCGATGCGCTCGGGCGTGCCCAAGCGTGCCCGTGTCAAGAGGCCCGCCAGCAGCGGCAGGGCGACAAACAGCACGACCGAAAGGATCAGCGTCCCCCACGGCACGACGATGTCGGTGACCCCCAGCAGGAACGCCACGATGGGCGCGAAGGCGAAGACCATGACGACATCGTTCACCGAGACCTGCAACAGCGTGTAGCTCTCGTCTCCGCGGGTCAGTTGCGACCAGACGAAGACCATCGCGGTGCAGGGCGCGGCCCCCAGCAGGATCAGCCCCGCTATGTATTGCTGCGCGTCCGCCGGGGCGATGAGGTCGGCAAACACCACTTCGAAGAACAGCACGCCGAGCGCGGCCATGGTGAAAGGCTTGATGAGCCAGTTCACGGCCAGCGTGATGGCAAGGCCCTTCGGCTGCTTGATGACGTCCCGCAGGCTGCGCGGGTCGACGCCCACCATCATCGGGTAGACCATCGCCCAGATCAGGACGGCGACGACGAGATTGACGCTTGCCACCTCTGCCGCCGCGATGGCCTCGACCAGCGCGGGCGCCATCGCGCCGATGGCGATGCCGGCCAGCATGGCCAGCGCAACCCAGATTGTCAGATACCGCTCGAAGACATTCATGCCGGCGTGACCTCTGGTTCTGTTGCAGTCAGGCGCCCAGCCGCAAGCGCAGAGAGCGCCACCATCAGCGTGGCGGTGCCGAGCATCAGGGGCAGACCGCCGATCTGGTATGTGAGCCCCGACAGCACTGTCCCGGCGAGCCGACCGCCCGCGTTTGCCATGTAGTAGAAGCCCACATCCATCGTGACCCGCTCGGCCTTCGTGAAGGCGAGGATCAGGTAGGAATGGAGCGCCGAATTCACCGCGAACACCGCCCCGAAGACGAGCAGCCCCGCCACGAGCGTCACGGTCAGCCAAGGCTGCGGCTCGCCCGAGACCAGCGCCGATGCGGTCAGCGCGGCCAATATCGCGGCAAGTGTCCACGCCCATGTGCGGGCGCGGGCCACCAGCGCGCCTTCAGAGGTGGTGGCCGCGCGCAGCAGCCTTGGCGCAGAAGCCTGCACCGCGCCATAGAGGATGATCCAGAGCGCCATGAAGGTGCCGATCATGAAGAAGGCGGCGCGATTTCCCTCGGTCGTGCCGTCCGACAGCACGGCGTAGAAGTAGATCGGAATGCCGACGACGAACCAGACGTCCCGCGCGCCGAATAGGAACACCCTTGCAGCCGACAGCCAGTTGACGTTTGCCGACTTGGAAAACACCTCCGAGAACTTCGCGGCCTTGCGTCCCTTCGGCAGGCCCGGTGGCATCGCGATCAGCACCGCCACGAGGATCGCCGCCAGCACCGCCGCCATGGCGAGAACGGCCCAGACGAAGCCAACCGTGGCAAGCAGCGCCGCGCCCAGCAGGAAACCGAAGCCCTTCACGGCATTCTTGGACCCCGTCAGGATCGCGACCCAGCGGAAGAGGCCGCCATTCTCGGTGGGGGCGAGGATCTTCACCGCGGATTTCGACGACATCTTGGCAAGGTCTTTGGCCACGCCGCTCGCGCCCTGCACCACCATGACGAAGATGGCCGAGACACCGATGGCCCAGCCCGGATCGAGTTGCGCCAACGCGACCAGCGCCGCGACCTGAAGCCCAAGACCCGCATAAAGCGTCGAGGTCAGCCCGAAGCGCGCCGCGATCCACCCCGCCGAAAGGTTGGTCGCCATTCCCGCGATCTCGTAGAGTACGAACAGATAGGCAAGCTGCACGGGCGTGAAGCCGAGCGTGTGGAAGTGCAGCAGCACGAGCATCCGCAGCGCGCCGTCCGTCAGCATGAATGCCCAATAGGATGCCGTGACCGCGATATAGGCCGAAAGGCCTTCGGGACGCTGGCTCATGCGTCGGCCCCGACCATCAGCGCGACATCGACCAACCGATGCGCATATCCCATCTCGTTGTCGTACCACGCGTAGATTTTGACCTGCGTGCCATTCACCACCATGGTCGATGGCGCATCGACGATGCCCGACCGCGTGTCATTGGCGTAGTCTGCCGAAACGAGCGGGCGTTCCTCGTATCCGAGAATGCCCTTGAGCGGACCTTCGGCTGCGGCCTTGAAAAGCCCGTTCACCTCTTCGACACTGGTCGGGCGCTCCAGTTCAAAGACGCAATCGGTGATCGAGGCGTTCAAAAGCGGCACGCGCACCGCATGGCCGTTGAGACGGCCTGTCAGTTCGGGATAGATCAATGTGATCGCCGTGGCCGAGCCGGTGGTGGTCGGGATCAGGCTGTTCAGGGCCGAGCGCGCGCGGCGCAGGTCCTTTGCGGGCCGGTCCACGATGGTCTGCGTGTTCGTGACGTCATGGATCGTGGTGATCGAGCCGTGGCGGATGCCAATCGCCTCGTGGATGACCTTGACCACCGGCGCAAGGCAGTTGGTCGTGCAACTCGCGGCGGTGACGATCCGGTGCGTCTTGGGGTCGTAGATGTCGTGGTTGACGCCATAGACGATGTTGGCCGCGCCACCATCCTTCACCGGGGCCGAGACGACGACCTTCTTCACGCCCGCATCGAAATACGGCGCGAGCTTTGCCTCTGTCTTGAAGACACCGGTGCAGTCGATGACCACATCCACCCCGTCGAGCGGCAGCGCCGACAGGTCCCGCGTGCCGATGAACGGCAGGCGCACACCGTCCACAGTCACGCTGTCGGCGTCGTGGTCGAACACGGCATCCCATCGCCCGTGCACGGTGTCGAATTCCAGCAGATGCGCATGCATCTCCGGGTCGCCGACCGCGTCGTTGATCCAGGCGATCTTGGCGCCGCGCTCCAGAAGCGGCTTGAGCGCCAGCTTGCCGATCCGGCCTAGGCCGTTGAGTGCATAGACGGTCATGCGCTTGCTCCTGTGTCGGTCCGGCCAATTTCGTCCACGGCCTTCTGAAGCGAGATACGGTCGAGCGAGGCGATCGGCAGCGCGGTGAAGACCTTGATCCGGTTGTGCAGCGCACCATACGCCTGATGGAAGGCGAGGCTTTTCGCGGCATCGGTGCCTTCGGCCTTCACGGGATCCGGCATGCCCCAATGGGCGCTGACCGGCTGACCGGTCCAAGCCGGGCAATCCTCGTTCGCGGCCTGATTGCAGACCGTGAACACGAAGTCGAATTTCGGTGCCCCCTCGCCCTGATACTCGGCGATGTTCTTGGCGCGCAGAACCGAGATGTCATGACCCTTCTGCTGGAGAACATCGAGCGCGAACGGGTTCAGTTCCGAGCGCGGCCGCGTCCCTGCGGAATGGGCCTCGAAACGGTCGCCCGCCTCTTGCCGAAGGATCGACTCGGCAAAGATGGAGCGGGCCGAATTGCCGGTGCAGATGAAGAGCACCTTGTACTTTGTGTCGGACATGGGCTGGGTCCCTGTGACGGTGGGGAAAGTGATGGGCGAGCAGAGTTCTGGCCGACCGCGACAGCAGTCGAGAAGCAGGTAATCGAAGGTGCGTCGCACCTCTGTCATGGCGATCTGGTAGCGTAGCGATGTCCCGACCCTCTCATGAGAGACCAGCCCGGCTTGGCTCAGCGCCGAAAGGTATGCGGACAGGGTCGACGCCTTGAGGTCGAGCGCCTCCGCCAGTTCCCCGGCGGGCACGCGGTCCGGATACCGGCGCATCAACAGCCGGAAGACGGCCAGCCGCTGCGGGTGACCGAGGATGGACAGGCGGGAGGGAATCATTTCTTCCATATTTCACGAATATCAGAAATAATGACCAGAACAAGCGCCGCGACGTGCCGTTACAGAAACTTCACACGCCTGCTTTTGCCTGAGGGGTCTGGGAGCCCGCCGAGGTGCGAGCCGGAGACATGGGCGCATGAAAGGCGCCCCGACCGGGTCAGCGGCGGCGGTGCATCAGGCTCATGAGCCGCGCTTGGCGGTCGAACGGTCCTTGTGGGACGGGCGTACCGCTCTTCTTGACCATCATCCGATGCACCATCACGGCGGCCACACCGGCAAAGATCACGCCGCCCATCGCCTGCCCGATCAGCACCCCCGGCGCGCCGAACAGCGCGCCGCCCGCCAGCACGAAAGGCACCGTGCCCAGCGTGTGCCGCCCCCAGTTGACCAAGGTGGACCGGAACGGATGGCCCATGTTGTTGAACGCCGCGTTCGCGACGAAGATCACCCCGTTGAAGAAGAAGGCCAGCGCCAGCGGTCCGCAGAACAGCACGATCAGGTCGCGCGTCACGCCTTCGGCCCCGAAAAGCGCGATGATCGGGCCGCGCAGGGCAAACAGGATCGCCGTCACGCCGAGGATGAACAGGCCGCAGAACAACAGCCCGTCGCGCCAGGCTTGTCTGACCCGGTCCATCCGACCCGCGCCGAAGTTCTGGCCGATCACCGGTCCGATGGCGCCGGACAGCGCAAAGATCACGCCGAACGCCACCGGGGTCATCCGCCCGACGATGGCCATGCCCGCGACCGCCGCCTCGCCAAAGCTGGCCATGGCGCGGGTGACGACGGCCTGTCCAAGGGGCGTGGCCAGTTGGGTCAGGATCGCGGGCGCGGCGATGGTCACGATGGGCCGCAGGGCCACGGACAGTTCCGGGATGCCGGGTCGCACCAGCCCGCCATGGTGGCGAAAGATCGGGATCAGCGCCGTGCCTGCGATCACCAGCCGCGCCGCCACGCTGGCCAGCGCCGCACCCGTCAGGTCAAGCCCCAGCCCGAAGATCAAGACCGGGTCGAGCGCGGCATTGACCAGCGCGCCCCAGATCGTCGCCATCATGGCGCGGCGCGCATCGCCATGCGCCCGCAGGATCGCGCCGCCCACCATGCCGACGATCAGGAACGGCAGGCTCGGCACGATGATCTGCAGATAAAGGACGGCCAAGTCCAGCGTCTCGCCCGTGGCGCCCATCAGCGATGCCAGCGCCTCGAGGTTCAGCCAGACTGCCGCCGCGAAGATGCCGCCAAAGACCACGCCCCAGACAAGCGCCGCCGCCGCTTGGGCGCGGGCCAGATCAGGGTCGCCCTGCCCCAGTGCCCTCGCCACCAACGCGCCCGCCGCGATGGCCATGCCGATACCGAAGGAGGTGGTGAAGAACAGGATCGCGCCCGCATAGCCCACCGCCGCCGCCAGCTCTGCATTGCCCAGCATCGCGATGAAGACCATGTCGATGAAGTCGACCGCGAACACCGCCATCAACCCCACCGACGAGGTCAGCGCCATCACCGTGATGTGGCGAAAGAGGTTGCCCTCAAGGAAAACGGCGCGTGCTTCGGCCATGCGGCCTCCTGACTGCAGTCTGATCGGTGTGCCTTGCACCGAGGATGCAGGCGCAAGGCGATCATACAGGGAAGCGGGACGCAGACGATGTGAAAAACACCATCGCCGCCGATTGCCATGGCGGGGGCGCGGGACGCCAAACGGCGGTCAGGCCGCGTCCACGGTGGCCAGTGCCCCCACGATCTCGGCGGTGGTCAGGATGGCATGGGCGTAGGTCGGGCCGTTGATCTCATGCGCGGCGTGCATCGCCTCTGCGGACATGGCCGCCGTCGCATCGCGGACCAATGTCACGTGATACCCAAGTTCGGCCGCATGACGCGCCGAGGTCTCGATACAGGTATTGGCGATCAGCCCGACAAAGATGACATGCGTGATCCCGCGCTGGCGCAACTGCACGTCGAGATCGGTATTGGCAAAGCTGGACGCGCCCCAGTGCTCCTTGACGACGATGTCGCCGTGGTCGGGGCCGAACCCGTCATACCACTCCCCGCCCCAGCTGCCTTGGGCGAACAACTGGTATTCATGGGCCGCCGCCTGTGACGGTGTCAGATGCGCCCATCCCTCGAAGTCCGAGGCGTGGTGCCGGTGATGCGGCAGGATGAAGATCGGCAAACCCGCCGCACGGGCCGTCGCCCGGATCTGGGCGAGGTTGGCGTGAAGACCGACGGACGTCGCGACCTCGCTCAGGGCGGGCCACAGCTTGCCCCCCTCTGCAAGGAAGTCGTTATAGGGATCGATGCAAAGAAGCGCGGTCTTGCCTTCGGGGTATGCGGTCGCGGTCATGGATGTGTCCTTTCAGCGGGGCGCGGAGGGGGCGATCCTGCCCCGGCGCGTGTCGTCTAGGGGTCACGCGAAATCCACAAACTTGTTGAACGGCATCTCGCGCAGGCGTTGGCCGGTGGCCGCAAAGATCGCGTCGGCCAAAGCAGGCGCGGCGGGGGCGGTTGCAGGCTCGCCCAGACCGCGCACCCGTTCGGCCCGGCCCAACAGCCGGGTGTGGAACCGCGGTGTCTGGTAGAGGCGCATCCCCTCGAACGCGTCGAAATTGGTCTGTTGAACCGCGTGGTTCTCGTAGGTCAGCTCGCAATTCATCGCGTGGCCAAGCCCGTAGACGGCGGCCCCGGTCAGCTGCGCCTCGGCGTTGACCGGGTCGAAGACGGTGCCGCAATCGGCGGCGATCCAGACATCGTCGATGCGGATTCCACGCTCGGTCAGGGTCACGTCGATGACCTCGGCCACGGGCACGCCGTGCGTATGGGCAAAGGCGATGCCCCGCCCGCGCCCCGGTCCGATATCGGCACCCGCCCAGTTCGACATCTCGGCCACGGCCTCGAGAACCCGGCGGCTGTCGGCGTCGGCGATCAGGCGCAGCCGTTCCTCCAGCGGATCGGCCCCTGCGGCGTGGATCAGCTCGGACAGGAAGCTTTCATGGAAAAAGCTGTTGGAGCAGGCCCCGGGCGAACGCCACGACCCGACCGGCATCATCGGCGGCGCGGCATAGCCCGTCACGCGATAGTTCGGGATGGCGTAGGGTTGGTCGAAGGCGCCCCAGACCAGCATCGTGTCGGCCCCCGGCGGCACGACGAAGATACGCCCGAACCAAGACGAGATGAGCGAGGCGCTGATGCTGTCGAGGTCATAGGCCAGCACCCGGCCATTCCCCACCCTGCCCCGGCCAAGCGCCATGTGCATTGGCCGGGGGAAGTCATGTGTCATGTCCTCTTCACGGCTCCATGTGGTCTTGATCGGCGTGCCGGGCATGGTCGCGGCGATCTGGATCGCCTGCACCACGTAGTCGTGGTCGAGCCTGCGGCCAAAGCTGCCACCTGCGGACAGGGCGTGGAGGGTGACCTGCGAGGGGTCGAGGCCGGTCATTTCGACCGCCGCATCGCGCACCACGGCGGGGATTTGCGTGGCGGTCCAGATCTGCACCCTGTCCGCCTCGACCAGCACCGTGGCGCTGAGCGGCTCGAGCGCGGCATGGGCAAGGGCGGGCGACCGGTAGTCCGCCTCGATCACGGTGGCCCCGTTCAGCGCCGCCTCGACATCGCCGTCGTCGCGCAACCGGCTGTTCTGGAACTCCTCCGTGCGCGCCTCCGCCAGCGCCTGCCACATCTCGGCGCTGCTGGCCGGGTAGTCGGGGGGAAGCCAGTCGACCTCCAGCGCCTGCGCCGCCTGAAACGCGAACCAAGTGTTGTCGGCGATGACGGCCAGCCCCTCGTTCACCTCGACGACGGACCGCACGCCCTGCATCGCCAGCGCGGCATCGGGGCTGTAACTTGCCATACCGCCGCCGCGTCCCGGATTGGCGCGCACCGTGGCATAGAGCATGCCGGGCAGCGCAACGTCGATCCCGTAGTCTTGGGTTCCGGTCGATTTCGCGACGATGTCGAGCCGCTGATAAGGCTTGCCCAGCCGCGTCCATTCGGAGGCGGGGCGGAGGGTCACATCGGTGACGGGCTCGATCTTGGCGGCGTCTGCGGCAAGCTCGGTATAGGCGATCCGGGTTCCGTCGGGCAGGATGACGTGACCGTCCTCGCTCCGCAGATCGGCACGCGCAAGACCGGTGCGCGCCGCCGCGGCCTTGAGGGTTTCCCGGGCCGTGGCGCCCGCCATGCGCAGGCTCTCGTGCAGGTCAGCGGTGGAGGACGAGCCGCCGGTGAATTGCGAGCCGGTCAGGCGCGCGACATTCATCATCAGGTCCCGCACCGTGCGGGCCACGAACCCGTCGTCCCATGCCGGAAAGGGCATGCTCTCGCCTGCGATGATGCCGTTGAAATAGGCCTTGTGCGGCTGGCCCGGGTCGAGCGTTGCGGTGGCCGGGTCGATGTCCAACTCCTCGGCGATCAGCATGGCCTGGGTCGAGGCGATCCCCTGCCCCACATCGGCGCGCGGGACGATCAGGGTGATCCCGTCCGGCGTGATCTTGACGAAGGGGGTCAGCGCCGCCTCGCCGTCGGCCAGCCCCTCAAGCAGAGGGTTCGGCGTGGGCCGGGTCACGAAATACGCCCCAAAGGCAACCCCGCCGAGAATGGCGGCTGACCCGATCAGGAAACTGCGGCGGGCAATGGTTCTGGCACGTCCCATGGCTCAGGCCTCCCGCATGGCGCTGGCGGCGGCGTGGACGGCGGCGCGGATGCGGGGATAGGTCCCGCAGCGGCACAGGTTGCCCGACATGGCGTCGTCGATATCGTCATCCGTCGGCTCGGCGTTGCGGGCCAGAAGGTCGGCGGCCTGCATGATCTGGCCGGATTGGCAGTAGCCGCATTGCGCCACTTGGTGCTCGATCCAAGCCGCCTGAATGGCATGAAGCGCGTCGGGTGTCCCCAGCCCCTCGATCGTCGTGATCTCGCCCCAGACATCGCCCAAGGCGACCTGACATGACCGCACCGCTTCACCGTCGATATGCACCGTGCAGGCCCCGCATTGGGCGATGCCGCAACCGTATTTGACGCTGGTCATGTTCAGACCGTCGCGCAGCGCCCAGAGCAAAGGCATGTCGTCAGGCAGATCCACCGTGCGAGAACTGCCGTTAATCGTAAGGTCCATGGCGGTCTCCGGCCGGATTGTGGGGAACGCGTCGCGCGTCGTTGAAGCCAGCTTAGGCCCCCCACCCCCCACCAGCGATATGCAGATGCGGTCAACGGCAAGCAAATCCGCTCACGAGCCGGCCCGCCTCTGGCGGCGATCCCCGGCGCGTGTCATGCAGGTCAAGTCAGATCGAAGACCGAGGCCATGGACACAGAACCGACCTATTCCCTTTTCATGGCGACCGATGTGGCCTGCCGCATCCTCGGCGTCGATCCGGTGTTGATGCTGGAAACCGCCGGGCTGGGCGCGCTGCCCTATGGCCGGGCCGAGCTGCGCGGCACGGCGCAGCAGTATTTCGACTGCTGGAACACGATGGAGGTTCTGTCGCCGCGCCCCGATTACGTGCCCCATCTCGGCATCGCGATCTCGCGCGGGCCGGTGATCCCGGTCTTCTTCACGCTGTCCTGCGCGCCCGACATGGAAACCGGGCTGATGCGTCTGGCACAGTTCAAGACGCTGCTCGGGCCGACGCTTCTGCGGGTGTTCCGCGAGGATGGGCGGCTGAGGCTGGAATATGACAGCGTCGACGCGCAAGTGCCGATGCCACCGACCCTTGGGGCCCTGCAACTGGTGGTCGCCGTCGAGAACATGCGGAGCGCAACGGCCCACCCTGTCTGTCCGGTGGCGGCGGGCTTCGATGGATCGCAGGAGGAACGGCGCATGATCGCCGGTCATCTCGGGATCATGCCGGAACGGTCGCACACCGCCTATGTCACGTTTGCCCCCGAAGATGCGAAACGCCGGTTCATCTCGGAAAACCCGGCGCTCTGGTCCGATATCGAGGCCGATCTGAAGCTGAAATTGGCCGCCCAGAACGACCGCTGGCCCATCGCCGATCGGGTGCGCGGTGCCTTGGTCGACCTGATGCCCGCCGGGCGCACCGGCGCCGAAGACGTGGCGTTTGCATTGGGGATCAGCCGCAGCACCTTGCAGCGGCGCTTGCGCGACGTGGGAACATCCTATCAGGCGGTTCTGGACGCCACGCGGCGCGACATGGCGGTCCGCTATCTGACCAAGACCACCCTGCGCGCCGACGAGATCGCGCGGGTGCTTGCCTATCGCGACGCCAACAGCTTTTCGAGAAGCTTCCGGCGATGGACCGGGCAAGCGCCATTTGCCTTTCGTCAGGACCAGACGCGCTCAACCTCGCCGGACGACGCAGAATAGGCACCGGGTCATCACGGCGCGCCGTCAGGTGACAGCCGCCGATCCCGTCTCGGCTCTGCTGAACTCTGCGATCACATCGCGCCGCAACAGCAGCCCGAGCGCCCCAATCTGTGCGAGCATGAACAGGCCGATCCCCAGATAGACCGTCGCGGCCGAGGCCATTTCGACCGGCATCGGGCTAATCACCTGCGTGATCAGGCCTTGCGAATAATCGAACGCGCCCACGGCGTTGTAGGCGACAAGCGCGCCCCAGACCGCGACGCTGCGCCGGGTCCAGAACACATACAGCATCACCGGCACGGCAAAGCCGATGATCGTGTCGCTCAGCCACGGGCCGAACCAGCCATCGGGCGCGATGCCGCCGAACATCTGCACCTGCGGCAGGAACAGGATCGTCTGCGCGCGAAAGATCGTGGCGCCCATCAGAAGCGTGATCGCCCATTTGATCGTCGGTGTCATGTCGCAGGCCTTTCGGCGTTTTTGAGGACGGCAAGCAGGGCAAAGACCGGGACGGCCACGGCAATCGCCACCCGGATGACATGCAGCCCCAACCAGGTGGCTCGAACGGTCGATGCCTCGGCTGCGGTATAGCTGTCCCAGATCAGCAGGATGTTCTGCGGGATGAAATAGCCCAGCGTGAACACGGTGTTGGCCCCATAGAGCCAGATCGCCCACATCCACAGCCGACGCACCGGGCGGGTCTGCCAATCGAGCCGCACCGACAGCACCAGACCGATCAAGGTGATCAGGTTCAGCGGAATGATGGTGAGGGCGAAGTTCAGGAACTCATCCCAGAACCCCGCCCGCCAGACCAGCGGATCGGTCCCGAGCCAGCGGATGCCGTAAGACACGAGGATCAGCAGGCCGCCGCCCGCGAAAGCCGCGGAGGCGATGACGGCGGTCATGTTCACGGCCGTGCGGTAGGTGTCGCGCATCTGAGGTATCCTCCAACGGGTTCGAAAACGTCACTGAACGGGGATGAAGTCTGCCCGCTCCTCGAAGATCACCAGATTGATGCAGGGCTCCGGCCCGACGCAGAGGTCGGCATGGGGCACATCGGCGGGCTGGTACCAGCTCGACCCGGCGGTCAGGATCGGGCCCTGGTCGGGTTCCGACATCTCCCAGTGTTGGTGACGGCCCGCGATGACGAAGCCCCAGTAGCCGTCGCTATGGGTATGCTGGATGGCCATGGACTGCCCCGGATCGGTGCGGGACAGGATCGCCGTGGCGATGCCCTGCTCGAAGCCGCCGTAGAGCGTGAAGGCCTCGACGCCCGGGAAGAGCGGCGCGAAGGGCTCCTCCTCGATCGGGGTGCGGACCATCTGGTCGGGAAAGCGCTCCTGCGCCATGGCGGGAAGGGTTGCAGCGGCAAGAAGGACAAGCCCGAGTGCGGCGGAGGTGAATGTTCGGCTGTGCATCGTGGAAAACTCCCGGGTTGGTTGATGGGGCATAAATCTTGTGGGCGAAGGAGGGGTCATTCTTTTTTTTGGGGGGGCGAGGGGCACCTTCCCGGTGCCCAACGTGTCTGTTCAGCCCGCGATCAGGCGATAGAGCACGAAGACCTCTCCCAAGATCATCGGGACCGACAGCAGCACCTGAAACAGCCAGACGACGCCCATCTTCTTGTTCCAGAACTGCTCGGCGATGAAGTAGCGCTGGATCACGGCCATATCGGCGAAGCAGATCAGCACGAACACCCATGCCAGACCGCGCAAGACCGGCTCTGAGCCGCCTTGTGTGATCGCAAAGGCCAGAACCACGGCAGACAGCGCGACGGCCAGATCGCCGACGGCAATGAGACCCTTGGCTCTCTTGGTGATGTCGTCGTCAAGCTGTCCGGGCATGACGACGGTCATGCCGATGAAGCGGAACATGTGAAGCGCCGCGACGGGCCAGATCGCGTCGGCAAAGTCGGCCTGAACGATGTCGGGCAGCAGCCAGCGACACAGGATGAGCGTCGCCAAAAGGCTGACCGTCATCTGGATGTTCATGACCACAAGGTTCTGGCGGGCGGCAAGGGGCATGGAAGGGTCCTGTGAAGTCTTGCGGACAGGGCGCGCCCTGTCTGTGGAGGTCAGTGGAACTCAGTCTCGTTCATGGAACTTCGTTCCTTGTCGCAGGGTCGGACCTACGCCGATCGCGCGCGCATCGCGCGCAGGGCATAGACGGGGATGGCAAGGGTGATCAGGACGCGGGGGATATGGCCCAGAAGCCAGATCAAGCGGATCGTGGTGGCGTTTTCCTCGGTCACCGGACCGACCAACGCGATGGCCTTGTAGAGGGCCAGTACGTCGCCAATGGGCGATCCGACCGCCGCCGCAAGCTGTACGTTGAGCGGCATGTGGTACAGGATCGTGATCAGCGAAAGCCCCAGATAGAGCCACAACGAGATCATCCAATTCCGCCGCGCCGGGGCGATATGCCAATCGAGCCGGGCGGACAGGACAAGGCCCACCAACATGGCCAAGAACAGGGGCATGATCGTGTAGAGGAAATTGCTGAACTGCGGGAAGAATTCCGCAACGAAATCCACAGGCGGGAGTGTGAGCCAATAAGCCCCCATGGACGTCCCGATGAAGAGATTTGCGCCGAAGAAGCCGGCTGATGTGGTGACCGCCAACCCGTTCATTCGGCTGCGGTAGCTGTCGGATTGCATGACGTTAGCCCTGTCGTTGGGGTCAATGAAACTCGGTCTTGGCGAATTGACGAAACAGGAAGGCAGGCGCGATCCGGCTCATCCATTTGATCTGGCGCGACTGTCCCAACAGCATCTCGGTCCGGTCCCGGCGCACCCCGTCGAGGATGTCGCGCACCAGATCGGCGGGCTTCATCTTCTTGAAATTGTCGGATTTCAGCACCGTTGCCATGTCGGTATCGACCACGGGCGGCAGGGCTTCGAACACGGCGATGCCGTGGGGCTTCAACTGGTGGCGCAGGGTTTGTGCGCAGTGATGGATCAGCGCCTTGGTCCCGGAATAGACCGGCGTGCCCGGCGAGGCGACAAAGGCGACGCCCGAGCCGATGAACAGAACCCCGGGCTGCGCGCTCATCTGCAACAGCGGCAGCGCACGTCGCGTCAGGGTCAGCGGAGCCGTGGCGTTGATCGCGATTTCGCGCTCGATCTTTTGCAGCGCGTCGGGATCCGCCGCGAAGTCGTAGGCCAAGAATATACCAGCATTGTTGACCAGCAGATCGAGCCGACCATGCGCCGCCTGAATGTCCGACAGGATCCGATCCTGATCTTCGGCCCGCGTCACATCCCCCGCGATGGCCTGCGCCCCGGTCTCGCGCGCCGCCGTCGCCAGCTTGTCCGCATCGCGCCCACAGATGATGACCGTGTTCCCCATGCGCCACGAGTTGGCGGGTCAATTCGAGCCCGATACCCGAGCCACCGCCGGTCACGAGGATGATTTTCGATGTCAGGTCCAAGCCGATCTCTCCCAGCGCAAATGTCATGGCCAGGTTAGACCTCGGGCACGGCATCCATCTACGGATGGCGACGTGCAGATCGGCTCATGGATTTGCAGATCGTCTCAATCCCGTTGCAAGTGAACGGAGAAGCGTTTCTTGTGAACCCGCTCGGCCTCGCACGAAAGGGCATCCGAATGCAGGACCCGCAACGATCCCCGCTTTACACATCCGCCATCCTGTCCGGCCCGATCTGCGGCATGCTGGGGGTCGGTTGGGACGCGGTTCTGGCCCGTGTCGGGATCGTTGCAACACAGCGCAACGACCGGGCCTTTCTGGTCTCTGCCGAAGAGTACCTCGCGCTTTGGGCCACGATGATGGACCTGTCACGGCAACAGGACGTCTCGAAGCTTCTTGGGTTGCGGATGGCCAGCGGTCCCGCCGTCCCGGTTCTCTTTGCGCTGTCCACGGCGCCCGATTTCGAGACCGGCATCGGCCGAATGGCCAAATTCAAAAGCCTGTTCGGGCCGATGCGGTTCGACATGTCCCGCACGACCTCGGTGTTCAGCGTTCGCGTCGCCCCGGACCGCCCCGGCACCTCCTTGCCGAGCACCTTCAGCAGCCCACAGGTGATCTATCTTCATGCCCAAGCCAACGCGCTCGCACGTCAGCCGATCCGGCCTCTGAAGGTGTGCCTGCCCCTCCCACAGGGTGAACGCGAACGGCTGGCCGATGTCTTCGGACTGGTTCCCGAGGCAGGCGACGCGACCCTGACCTATGCCCTTGCAGACGCGCGCATCCCATTCATCTCCGCCAATCCCGAGTTGTGGGAGGCCACCGAGGCGGACCTTCACGCCCAGTCGATGATCCAGTCCAAGGGCCTGCCCCTGTCGGAACGGGTCCGTGCAACGCTGCTCGAGGCGTTCTCGGTCACCGAGCCCACGATTGCCCATGTCTGCGGACGGCTGAGATTGAGCCGGAGCACTCTCATGCGGCGTCTGGCAGACGAGGGTGTCACGTTTCAGTCATTGCTGGACGACACGCGGAAGGATCTGGCGATCCGATACTTGGTCAAGAGCGACCTGAACAACCAGCAGATCGCGCATCTGGTTGGCTATCGAGACCCGACAGCGTTCCAGCGCGCCTTCCGGAAATGGACGGGAACGACTCCCCAAACGCTGCGCGCAGACCGCCTGTAGAGGTCGAGGCAAGTCACCAGCGATCTCCGCGCCGTCCCGCGGACGTTCTCAAGGCGCGACCGCGTTGAATGTCGGCCATTCGAGCTGATGGCGCAGGACTGATTGACCCGGCTCGAGGTCGGCTCCGACCCGCACTGGAAAAGGCGAAGCGCCAATGGCCAAAGTTCGGAAGACGTGATGCCTTGATGGTCGTTGATCGCACGTCGGGCACCATGATGACCGAGGTCCGGCTACGCAAGGTGTCGCCCCTAAGGCATCCAAGCGACTTGAGTTGCCAGGGGTCTTGGCGTGCATCCCGAGCGGATGCGCCATTTGTCCAATGAAATCCATGGTGAATGGCGGAGACGAAGTCAGCCATCTCGTTAACCATTGGAAAGAGAAGTTATTGAATTTATTCGCGAATATGAAATGAGGGAGCCGCGGGCCACATCGCAATGTGTGGCAAAATGTGTGGCAAGCCCTGGGGGCTGGGTTGCCGAAGCTGCTGAGCGTGGAGGCTGCCCATGGCGGGGTTGGAACTGCGGAACAAGACCTGGCACATGCGGATGCGCCGCCCTGTCCGCTACGAGGCCGTGTTCGCGAAGAAGACCATCTATCGGTCCTTGCAGACCGACAGCCGGAAGCGCGCCGAGGAGATGTTGCCCATGGTCGTCGACCAGGTGATCTCGGAACTCGACGACCTCCTGAAGATCGGCGCATCCGAGCGGTCCGAGACGACCTACAAGGCCGCGGTCGCAATCGCTGCGCGTCGGGGTCTCGAATACAAGTCGAAGGCCGTGCTTCTGGAGGGTCCGGTCGAAGACATTCTGGACCGCGCAGAGGCGCTGGCACCGAGTGACGGCAGCGAGGCCGCGAAGGCCATCATGGGCGAAGTCGCCGAGCCGTCGGTGCGACTGTCGGAGCTGGTGGACGCTGTCGAGGTCTTCATGGCCACGGAGAACCGTTTCAAGAACTCGTCACAGATGCGGAAGTGGCGCCTTCCGCTCATGAGGGCGGTCACGAACCTGACGGCGGCGCTGGGTGGAGAAGATCGCGAGGTCATGAGCCTGACGCCGGAAGATGCCATGAAACACCGCAACTGGTGGATCAAACGGGTCGCGAAGGAAGGGCAGTCGTTCGAGACGATCAACAAGGACATGAACAACATGTCGAGCCTGGTGAACAAGTTCTACCTGAGCCAGAACATCGCCAAGCCGCCTGAACTCTACAGGGGGCTGCGCATGAAGGACAAGCATCACAAGAAGCAGCGCAAACTGGAGATCCCGGTGCAGTGGATGCTTGATTGCTGGTTCCGGCCGGGCGCTCTCGACCGCATGAATGCCGAGGCGCGCGATATCATGCTGGTGTCGATCGAGACCGGCTGTCGCCAGTCTGAAATCCACGACCTGCCCGCCTCTGCCATCGTGCTAGACCATCCGATCCCGCACCTCAAGCTGGCCAACGAGCTGTCCAAGGATGGCGAAAGCGGGCGCGAGGTGAAGACGGCCCATGCCGCCCGCCTTGTCCCTCTCTTGGGCGTTGCACTGGCGGCGATGAAGCGGCACCCGGAGGGTTTCCCGCGCTATCGGAACACCCGGAGCTACTCGGGCGGCGTGAACAAGTTCCTGCGGGAAAACGGGCTGCTGCCGGCAGAAAAGCATACGGTTGGCGGGACGCGTCATGCGTTCGAAAGCCGCCTCAAGGCTGCGGACCTGCATCCCGACCTGCGCGCCGAACTGATGGGCCACAGCGTCGAGGTGGCTCTGGAACGGCCTTGGTATGGGGATGAGATGCCGCTCGAGAAGAAAGTGGAACTCATGTCCAAGATCGTCCTGCCGGTGCCCGAGCACCTCGTATAGCAGGTGGTAGCGGGTGGTGATCAGACGACCAGGAGGTGGGTCGTCTGGCTGCCTTCGGCGAGGATCTGGAACAGCAGATCCTGCTCGCCTTCCAGCTTTTTGAGTTCTTCCGTGAGCCGGACGACATGCGGCATCAGCCAGCTTTCGCCATGGCTGCGGATACGGGAGGCGAGCTTGAACCGCGCTGCCGTAATGCGCTGGATTTTCGCCTGCGTCTCACAGGTGGGGGGCGGCATGGTGGCCGCGAGCGGGAGGGTGGTGACGGTGCTGAACATTGTATGAAGTCCGGGGAAAGGCGTGGTGTCGAAGGGTCGAGGCGGCTCGCACATCCCGGACAGGCCGGAACGCGCGAGGGCGGCCTCAGGATCCAGGCTGGTGCTGAGCATCGTCCCCTTCGAACCGGAGCCTCAACTCCTCGTACTTGGCGCGCTCCTTGGCCTCGCGCTCGGCGGCCTTTTCGGCCTTGCGGGCGTCCGCCTCGGCGGCCTTGGTCGCGTCGTATTCGGCGACGAACTCCTCCGCCTCGGGCGGGCAATCCACGTATTCCAGGATCGCGCGGCGTCCCTTCGAGGAAGAGAGGCAGGCGATGAGCGCGGGGACCTCGATGCGGGCAGCGTCAGACATCAGCGGCATGGCCTTGGCGAACGTTTTGCCGATCGCCGTGGCGAAGGCCATATCGCGGTTGACCACGGTCAGGGCGGCCTTCGCTGCCTCCCCGGACTGGATCAGCTGGACGGTCCGCAGCGGGTCCGCGGCGATGGAAGCCGCGTCGGTCGGGATGGCGAGGGCGCGACTGATGAGGTCGGCGGTGACGGGTTTGGACATGGTTGAAACCTTTCAGTCCGGGGTTGCTCTTGCAGGGGCACCGACATCTTGCCGGGGCCTACCTCTGAAGCTCTTTTGTTTCCAACCGTCCGGAAAAATTAGATGACCGTTTTCGGCCAACTTTCTTGCAACCCACTGAATCAACGCGGATCATTCTTGGGATCGACCACTCCCGACCGCCCGGGCCCGGTCTCCGGTCCCGTCGATTGGCCACGCTTGCGCAACAATTGCTGCGCGGCAACCGCGTGCTTGGCGACGCTCTTCCACGTCGTTCCCAGCCCGTCCTGAAGGGGCTGCGGCAGGCGCTTCACGAGGTTCAGGATCGCCGTCCGCGTGGCCTCGACTGCCGCGAATTCCGCGTGCAGGCGCTCCTCGGCCTCGACCTGTGCGCGCGACGTCATCGCCGCCCATGCGCGCCCGATGATGCCCACGGCGCGCGGGGCCCCGCCCTCGGACCTGGCTATCCGCGCGATCAGGGGCTTCGCCGTTCCGGCCGTTTTCGCGGCCTCCGTCGCGGTCAGCGTGTTCCTTCCGTCCTGCGCCGTGATCTGGAACACGCCGGTCGCCATGCCCTCGGCCACGGCAAGCGTCGCATCGGCCTCGGCGGTCCTCAGGTCCGCTTCGGCGATCATGGCGTCAGCCTCTGCGGCCCTCCGGTCCGCCTTGGCGATCGCCGCGTGACCCTCTTCGCTCTTGCGGTCGGCCTCTGCCTCCCGGCTGGCAATCGCCGTCTCGCGGGCCCCGACCTCTGCTTCGCGCACGTCACAGGCCATGTTCACCAGCGTCTCGCGCCCCTCCAGGTCTTCGTGCTGCTGATGCAGATCAGCGAAGCCCTTGGCCAGTCGCGCCTCTTTCTCCGCAATCTGCCGCTCGCGCTCGACGAGGCTCGCCCGCTGCGCATCGAGCGCGGCCTGTTCCTTGACCGCCTCGACCTGCTGCTGTTCGCGCCACTTCCACGTCGGCGTATTCTCGACGATGGCCGGAACCGCCTTGCCCTTCTCCTTGGCCTCCCGCCGCTCGGCCGCGCCAGTCCGACCCCGCGTCAGACCGACCTGGGCAAACCACTTACCGACGAGATCCTGCGTGACCTCGTAGCTCTTGACCGCCTTCTGGGCCGAGGGTTTCAAGGTCCATCGACCATGCTGGTCCTCGCGCCAGCTCCGGATAACCGCATGGATGTGATAGGCTTTGTCGTCCCGATCACACCGCGCGTGCACCAGATCGTCACCGAATGTGTGCTTCATCCAGCCGACGGCGCACTTCTCGAAATCCTTCTCCCGGCGCCTCTTGGCCAGCATGCCGCGCCATGTCGCCTGGTCTCCAGCCTCGTTGAACCACTCGGCGTTCGCGGTCAGGATCAGTTCACGCATCGGGCCATGCTGCGAGGCCCGCCACGGATCCTTTGGGCCTTCGAGCGACCGCTGGGCGATCTCCTTGGACCGTCTCCGCTGCTTGAGCTTGACTAGTTCGTGGGCGAAGTTCTGCATCGTGCGGTGGGCGATCTCCTCGATGACGCAGGCCGCCCAGTCGTCGCCCCCGACGAGGATCTTGTTGAACTTGCTGCGGGCGAGGTCGAACTCGCCGCGGTCCGTCTGCTTGCGGAGGCGATGGAGTTCATAGCGTGACAGCTGCTCGGGGCGCAGGCCCCGGTAGCGAGCGACGACAGGGTGGGTGGTGGCGGACATGAGGGGTCTCCCGTGAAAAATCGGGAGAAGGATTGGTGGAACGCTGTGCGCCCGGAAAAATCGACTGCGGTCAGGGTGTGCAGGGGGAAGTACTCAATAAGCAGACCGCGCACCGGCAACCTACGGTTCCTATGCTCGGTCTGTCGTTCGCCCGGGGCGCTGCCCCGGGACCCCGCGCTTCCGCGGGAGGCTTCCGCCGGATCAGGGTCATCGTTCCGCACTCCCCCTGAACCCCCTGCTCCCAGGGGAGGAGACTTCGCTCTCCTCCCCCGAACCCCCTCCATCGAGTGCTCCCCGCACGGGCCAGAGGGGGAGCATTCGCCATGCCCCCCTCTGGACACCCCCAAGGCGCCTCCCGGCGGGTGCCGTGTAGTCGATTACATCTCACTGAATTTTAGTTGCCGAATAGCTTTTGCTGTAGTCATCTACGCCGCGACGTTCACGAGGCCTGAGGCGTCGATCTCGGATCCGTTGAGATCCGAGATCGATCAGCGCGGACTACCAGAAAAGCGCCGACGCCCGCCGTTATGTAGTGGTCGGCAACACACCAGATGTGCATAATGCGCACAATTTCCGCTGTTACGTACGGCCAACTTGAACAAAAACACTACGAGAGCAGAACATGGAACTCAATCTCCGGTCTGAACGGGATGTCGAAGCCAAGGTGATCGCCCCACTTTTTCGAGATATTCTTGGCTACCCAGATGAGGACATGAGCTGGGGCGTGCCAGTCGACATGCAGTTTGGTCGCGAAGTCAAGACTAAAGAAGCAGACCTCGTTGTTAGTCACCAAGGTGCGAACGTCGTTGTCGTGGAGGCAAAGAAGCCTACGGAGCCGGTCCTCGGGGCCACTGGTCAAACGGATTCATATGCATTTGCACTCCAATGTCCATTTAGCTTTATTACAAATGGTCGTGAGTATCTGTTGCGTGGATACTATCATGCAAACCGGCGGGTAGACTTGCTGTCGGGTACGATAGGAAACATTACTGCGTCTGAATTTGACAAATTAGCCCGAATAATCAGCGCCACCGAGGTTGCAGCATCTTCATCTGAAAGTCCGCAGGCGATCACATCGCCTGATCGCGAAAAAATTAAGGACTATAGGCGATTTTTTAAGGGGCTTCACAATGCTATCCGTGACGGAGATAAGCTTGATCCCGCAGCGGCCTTCGATGAATTGGGGAAAATGCTTTTGCTGTCGGCGGCAGACGAAGCTTTGAAGGCGGCGAACCCCGACCATGAACCTTTGTCCAAGGCTGCGGTTGAATCTGCAATCAAGACAACGTCAAAAAAAGCGAGCCGGCTTATTAATCTGCATTTTGATGAAGTCGTGCAGCAGGCATTTCCACTCCTTTCAGAAAAAAAATCTTCTATAGAACTATCTCCTGGTACAGTCGCCGAGATACTCGGGAAGCTTCGCCCGTTCAGCGTTCGCAGTGAAGACGTCGACTTAAAAGGGCGAGCCTTTGAAGAATTTTTGCCGTCTCAATTAAGGGGTAAGGGATTGGGGCAGTACTTCACCCCAAGACCTTTGGTGGAGTTCATGTGTGAGATAGCAGAGGTTTCGGTCTCTGATGTGCTCTTGGATTTCTCCTGTGGTTCTGGCGGATTTCTTATCAACGCCTACGAAAGGATGCGCGAAGAGGTCGAGCTTATCCCAGAGGGTACGCTGCGTCGATTGGGGCAGACGCGCGAAAGCTTGATCGAGGATGTGAAAAACCAACAGATCTTCGGAATCGACGCCGAACCTCGAGCAGCTCGAACCGCCCGCATGAACATGCTGCTGTGGGGTGATGGCCGATGCGTTACGAGGGGTAATGCTCTCGCTGAAAAGGACTCTTCAGGAGAGCCCTATCCCATTCAGCCATTTGATGAAAAAATGGAAGGATCTGGATGTACTCTGATCCTTGCAAACCCTCCTTTTGGGGCTCGTGAAAAAGACCAGAAGGTTTTGAAGCAATATCGTTTTGGGTCTCGGGTCAAGCAACGGAAATCACAGAAAACAGAGATACTCTTTGTTGAACGGGCGATACAACTGCTGCGCCCCGAAGGTCGTCTTGCAATAGTCTTGCCCACAGGGCTTCTTAGCGCGGATTCTTTTTCCGATCTAAGAGGGTTTATTCTGCGCCATGCGCAGATCAATGCTGTGATTTCCCTGCCAACACATGCGTTTGTTCAGTCGGGCGTCCCTACGGTAAACACTGTCATCCTATACCTTCAAAAACATCCCCTAAAGACCGAGAAGATATTAAAGAGGGAACTTAAAGACGAGACTGTGGCGGCCTATCGCAGTTTGGCGTCGAAGCGACCGGAGTTGGACTATCCGATCTTTATGGGCATGGTCGAGGATATCGGGTACGAGCCCAACGGGCGTCTCACTAATGGTAATGGACGGACGACTGATCTGGATCTAATACTGGAAGACCTTCGAAAAGGTGAAAGCGGAAAGATGTCCGACTTGGATATCTTTGAGTATGCGGAAAAACTGTACAAGTCCAAAGGCACGAGGCGTCGTGAGCAAACGGTGCGAGGCAGCGGTGATGACTTGAAGTTTTCCTTTATTAAGCGTGCGAGCGAACTGACGGACAGACTTGATCCGTCGTCGTACATTTTGGACGCCAAGTTGGCGAGTTTGTCGAGCAATATGGAGCACATTGGCACCAAAGTGAAGGAGGTGTCGAAGAGATTTCGGCCGTCCACTGATGAAGAGCTTGACCAAGAATATGATATCCTTACGGTTTCAAGTGATGGAAAAATTACAATTCGGGAAACTGTTCGAGGCGAAGATATAACCGGGGTGCACAAGATTGCCTGCGAGGGTGATATAGTTTTCAACCCCATGAGGGCCAATATCGGAAGTATCGGGCTTGTCGGAAGCGATCTGGATGGCGGCCTGGTGAGTCCAGATTATCGCGTAGTGCGAGCCGATGGAATTGATGCCGAGTACTTGGTTGGTCTACTTCGCACCCCGTTCTACAAAATGTATATTGACGTGTTAACCACTGGCTCAATTCGAGACCGCCTGTATCCAGCTCATTTGCAAGCCATGAGAATGCCGCGTTCGAAAGTTGCGCAGCAGCAGGAATTGAAGAAGCTTCAGAAAGGTGTGGACGAGGAGGCCGAAAGAGCGGCGACAGCAATGAGCGCACTTGAGGGGGGCTTAAACGCTGCAATCCGACGAATGCTGAAAGTTGATTGATCTGTGCTCGAAGTCGGGGGCAATTGAATTCGTTGCCAATTGCCAACGCACGCCGCGGAACGGAGCACAACCTCTGTTGGTCTGTGCGGCAAGGTGAATTTTCTACAACTCATGTTCCGCCTCGGGTCAGGTGCGCGTGCCTGTTCGACACGCACCTAACCCGAGGCGGAACAGTTAATTCGGGTGGGTTCGTGTCGATTTCCCAACATCGACACGGAGGATCGTATGCTCGATCTCACAAGCACTACCTCGGTGGCCGCACTGGCCCCGGGCGACATCACCCTTTTCCGCTTCCCGGTTGCCGAGGGAACCGACGACCCCGCGACGAAGGTCCGCCCGTGCCTCGTCTTTGACCGCCGCACCTATGGTGGTGACGAGTTCATCGACCTCGCGTACGGCACCACCAGCCGCTCGCGGGCGAATGCTGGCTATGAGCTGCACGTCACGCGCCGCCGCGATATCGACGCCGCAGGGCTAACGTCGGCCACGCGCTTCATCTGCGCACGCAGGGTGCTGGTCCATCCCCACCACCCTGGATTCCTCCTCCCAGAAGGGCGCGATCCCTTCGTCGGGCGCATCTCGCCGGACCTGATGCTTCGCCTGCAAGACCTGCAAGGCAAGGTGCGGCAGGCACTGGTCGAAGGATGGCGCAGCCGTCCCAAGCTGACCGTCCTCGACACCCCCAGCAACCACTGACCGCGCAAACGATCCGCCCCTCCTCAACGGGGGCCGGACTCGGTGCCCCGTTCGAATTCCATCAGTCACAGACAAGGAAATCCCATGACCTCCACTCCCAACAAGTCCCGCATCACCCACGCCTTCGATAGCTCCAACGATCCCGTCGAGCAGGCAATCCTGCGGATGACGATGATCTATGCTCGACTGCGCGAGGCGATGAACACGATAGAGGCGCTGCCGTACGAGCGCGACGAGGATATCGACGATGCGCTCTCTTCGCTCTGTGCCTTCGTTCTGCGGGAGGACATCCCGAAAGACGACATCCTGAACAGCCTCGAAGCTGCGCTCGAGTTCTTCGAGACGGCGCGAATGCCCTACGAATTCCGGGAAGCGCGCACGAGGGTCGTAGAGGCACTAACGTTTGTCCACCAGACCTGGCAGGAGGTGATGGATCGGCTCTACGCTCAGCGCCTCGTCATGTCCACTCTGGGCCGTGCCCACTGCTGACATCATCAAGGCCTGTGCGCATTCGCGCGCGGGCCATTCGCGATTCTGCTGTTGAGGAGGGAGGGGAGCTATGCCCTCTGATGCGTCCGCCATGTCTGCTTCGTGATGCCAACAGACACTTCACAAGGGTGCGACATGTTGGCGTGAACGCATCGAATTCCGCCACAAATGTGTGGCAAAATGTGTGGCAAATCTTAGGGTGCGAGGCTGGCCGATTTTAGTATATTTTTTAAAATCAGCCACTTAACATGTCTTGACAGCCGAAAAATGGCGGAGACGAAGGGAGCGATACTATCCATGACATCTTGCGCAAGTTTCACCGTTATGCCATTGAAATAAAGGTATTAGGTTGAAATCTTGCATCATGCGTTCTTATGTCATCTCACCATATATTGCACCAATAGTGTATCTGGAGTGTATCCATGACCACTCATCTTTCCACCGATGTTGCCATCAGGAAGTGGCGCCCGGAAACGGCTGGTGAAGCTCGAAGTGTCGGAGGACGTGATGGCTTGTATGTTCGTGGCTGGCCGACAGGGCGCAAAGCCTTCTACCTCAGGCCAAAGACTTGGCTGAAGGTGGGCGACTACCCTGACACGAAGCTTGCGGCAGCGCGCGAAATCGCGCTGGCCGCCAAGCGGCTGCGCGGCGAAGGATATGGCATTGATGCCCTAAAAGCCGGGTTGGCCAATGCGAAGGACGCGGCGACTTTCGAGAAGATCGTCCGGGGCGAAATGCTCGGCGGTTTGAAAGATTGCGGCACGATGCGGGTTCCAACCTATGATGATCTGTGGTGCGAATGGTTCGCCGATGTCGAGCCACTGCTGCAAGCGGGTCCAAGCCGACAGCGTCCTCGATCAATTCACGTACACCATATAAGTCCCAAAATCGGATGCCGACCGATTAATGAAATTCGACGGCGCGAAATCCATGACATCATGGTGCCCCTATTTCGTGCAAAACCAACCACAGCGGGACATGCTCTCAGCCACCTGAACAAGGTTTTTGAACTTGCCGTCACCAAAGAATTTCGAGAGGAATGAACCGCCCCGGGTTTGCCGGAGAGTTTTTTGTTCAAAACTTAGGCGACGTGATCAAGAGCATTTATGCTCGCGTA
>NZ_RCTZ02000019.1 GCF_003667315.2 Tropicibacter alexandrii
CGTTTCAGTCCCATGGTTCGTCTCCTTTGCTGCAATAAATGCTATCAAAGGAGCGGCATCAAACCGCGACACGTCCATAGTCGACCTGCGCCGTTTCCGTCATCGGCAGCGCGTCAAGCTCGGCGCGAAAGGCGATGCACCGTCCCGATTGGCCGGTGCCCTGCAAGGTGCCGACGACGCCGGTGCCGCCGATCCCGGTTGCGACCGTATAGCCAAGATCGCGCAGGCGATCGGCCACGAAGCGTGCGGTGCGCGCCACCTCGAACCCGGTTTCGGGATGACGGTGCAGGTCGCGCAGCCAAGCGTGGGCCGTTTCGCGGTGGGTATCATACCAAGTGTCGAACATGCGACGCGGGCTCCGTTTTGTCTTGCATCAAGGCCTCTGCGCTCCAATACTTGTCGGATAAGATAGTTGCTTTATAAGACTAAATGGCGTGGAAATCAGGGTATGATGTGATACCCTCAGGGTATGACGCAGGCAGAGGGGCGAGATATGCAGCGCGACAAGACATTCAGAAACGAACGGCTGACCTACCGTCTGAGCATCGTCGCCCAAGAGGCCATCACCGCCAATGACGCGATTTTCCTGCGCGAGACCGGATGCAGCATCCGTGACCTGCGCGTGTTGCGCCTGATCGACGACACGCCCGGCACCACCTTTGCGGAGATCTCGAAAGCCACTGGTTTTGAAAGAAGTTTGACGTCCAGAATCATCCAGTCCCTGCTGGGGACGGGGCTGATCCAGCGGGAAAACTCACAGGCGGATGCCCGTGTTTTCCTGCTGTCGACCACCGACAAGGGCAAGGAGGTCCGCCAAGTCGCGCGGCAACTGTCCGACCGGCTGGAAGTCATCCTGACCGATCCGCTGTCCCGCCAGGAGCTGCGCGTTTTCAACGAAGTGCTCGAACGTCTGGGGGCTTGGGTGACCTCCGAAGACTATCGCAGCGCTCTGCAGGAAGAGACCAAAAATAATCACAACGTAAAATAATCGTGACGTGAGAATATAAAACGGCAATCAAGTCTCCGCCTACCAAGCTGACATGGGAGAGGCCGCCACGCGGCGCCGAAGGAGCAACCCCCCGGAAACTCTCAGGCAAAAGGACCATGATCGGCACGGGCGTCTGAAGCGCTGGCGCGCCTTTGCCGCCACCCGTGACAGAGCGGATCATGCCTGCCTCCGGGCGGGACGGAACCTTGGGTCGCGGGAGGATACCATGACCAGAATAGCCGTTATCGGCGCCGGAATCACCGGCGTCACCACCGCGTCGAGCCTGATGGACCGGGGCCATGACGTGACCTTGTTCGACCGCAACCGCTATGCGGCGATGCAGACGTCCTTTGCCAATGGCGGGCAGTTGTCTGCCTCGAATGCCGAAACGTGGAACCGCTGGTCGATGATCTTCAAGGGCCTGAAATGGATGATGCGCCGGGGCGCGCCGCTGTTGGTCAATCCCAAACCCAGCTGGCACAAATACAGCTGGATGGCCGAGTTCGTGGCCGCGATCCCGCACTACCGCGCCAATACGGTCGAGACCACGCGCATGGCCATCGCCGCGCGCGGTCTGTTGCGGGAAAAGGCCGCGCGCCACGGGTTCGACTTCGATTGCGAAAATCGCGGCATCCTGCACATCTACACCGACAAGGCGGAATTCGACCACGCCACAGAGGTCAACAAGCTGCTCGCCGAGGGGGGCTTGCACCGTCGCGCGGTTGCGCCCGACGAGGTGCGCGCCATCGAACCGGCGCTGACCGGCGCCTTCTATGGCGGCTACTACACCGAAAGTGACTTCACGGGTGACATCCACCGGTACACGACAGGGCTGGCGAAATCCATCGAGGCGGGCGGCGCCGTGCTGCGCTTTGGCACCGATGTCGAGACGATCAAGGTGGATGACACGGGCGTGCGCCTGACCTGGAGCCGCAACAGCGAGAGCCAGACGGACCAGTTCGATGCGATCGTTGTCTGCGCGGGGGTCGACAGCCGCCGCATCGCCGCACAGTTGGGCGACCGGGTGAACGTCTATCCGGTCAAAGGGTATTCGATCACCGTACAACTCGACGACGAGGCCAGCCAGCAGGCGGCGCCTTGGATCAGCCTCTTGGATGATGAGGCCAAGGTCGTCACCAGCCGTCTTGGCAAGGATCGGTTCCGCATCGCGGGCACGGCAGAATTCAACGGCTACAACCTCGATATTCGCGACGACCGCATCCGCCCGCTTGTGAAGTGGTGCGAACGCTTTTTCCCCGGTGTCAGCACCGAACATGCGATCCCATGGGCCGAGCTGCGCCCGATGATGCCGAACATGATGCCAAAGGTGGGGCAGGGGGTCCGTGACCGGGTGTTCTACAATACTGGCCACGGCCATCTGGGTTGGACATTGTCGGCGGTGACCGCCGAGATGGTGGCAGACACGGTTACTGCCTCATTCGCGGGCCGCAGCGCGCGCAACATGCCTTTGACACAGGCCCGGAAGGGGGCCGCGTGATGACGATCCCGACATATGACGACATGCTGGCCGCGCATGAGCGGATTGCACCGCATATCCGGCGCACGCCGGTGCGGGTGTCGGATTATCTCAACGAGATGACCGGGGCAGAGCTGTTTTTCTGATGTGAGAACTTTCAGGAGCCGGGCGCCCTCAAGGTGCGCGGTGCGGCCAATGCGGTGTTCGGACTGGACGAGGCGCAGGCGGCGAAGGGTGTAGCGACCCATTCCAGCGGCAACCACGCGTCCTGCCTCAGCTACGCCGCCATGTTGCGGGGCATTCCCTGCAACGTGGTCATGCCACGCACCGCGCCTCAGGCCAAGAAGGACACCGTGCGGCGCTATGGTGGGGTCATCACCGAATGCGACCCCTCGACCACTTCGCGCGAGGCCACATTCGCGCAGGTGCAGGCCGCGACGGGGGGCGATTTCGTGCACCCCTACAACGATCCAAGGGTGATCGCCGGGCAGGGCACCTGTTCGAAGGAATTCATGGAGCAGACCGGCGGGCTCGACATGGTCGTGGCGCCGATCTGCGGCGGCGGGATGATCTCGGGCACCTGCCTGACCTTGGCGACACTGGCGCCGGAAACCCGCGTCATCGCGGCGGAGCCAGAGCAAGCCGATGACGCCTATCGCAGCTTCAAGGCGGGGCATATCATCGCCGATGACGCGCCGAAGACCATCGCGGACGGGCTTTTGGTGCCGCTCAAGGACCTGACATGGCACTTCGTGTCGACCCACGTGGCCGAGATCTACACCGCGTCCGAGGCCGAGATCATCGAGGCAATGAAGCTGACGTGGAAACACCTGCGCATCGTCATGGAGCCGTCGAGCGCGGTGCCGCTGGCGTCCATTCTGAAGAACCCCGACGCCTTTCCCGGCAAGCGCGTCGGTGTCATCATCACCGGCGGCAACGTCGATCTGGACAGATTGCCCTGGATGCAGGGTTGAGGAGATTTCCAATGAAAGACACGAACAATCTCGACGCCTACGAGGTGGGCTATGACATTCCGGCCAAGCCGGGCATGGACGAGGCCGATATCCAGACCCCGGCTCTGGTGCTGGACCTCGATGCGCTGGAACGCAACATCAAGAAGATGGGCGACTATGCCCGCGCGCACGGGATGCGCCACCGGGCGCATGGCAAGATGCACAAGTCCGTGGATGTGCTGAAGCTACAGATGGACTTGGGCGGGGCCGTGGGCGTCTGCTGTCAGAAGGTGTCCGAGGCCGAGGTCTTTGCCCGCGCCGGGATCAAGGAAATCCTTGTCTCGAACCAAGTCCGGGACCCGGTGAAGATCGCGCGGCTGGCACAACTGCCCCGGCTCAGCGGCGGCGAGGTGATCGTTTGCGTCGATGACCCCGCCAATGTCGCGGACTTGTCCCGGGCCGCTGGCGCGGCGGGCACCGTGCTGGGCGTGTTTGTCGAAATCGACTGCGGCGCGGGGCGCTGCGGTGTGACCACGACACCGGCTGTGGTCGAGATCGCGAAGGCCGTGCGAGAGGCTGATCACCTCATCTATCGCGGCATTCAGGCTTATCAGGGTGCGATGCAGCACATGGACAGCTTTGCCGACCGCAAGGCCAAGATCGACGCCGCCATCGTGCAGGTCCAAGATGCGGTCGATGCGCTGACGGCCGAAGGGATCGCCACCGACCTTGTGTCGGGTGGCGGCACCGGCTCGTATTACTTCGAGGCCAATTCCGGGCTGTATAACGAAGTGCAATGCGGGTCCTATGCGTTCATGGACGCGGATTACGGGCGCATTCTGGACCAGAACGGCCAGCGCATCGACGCGGGCGAATGGGAAAACGCCTTCTTCCTGCTGACCTCGGTGATGAGCCACGCCAAAGCCGACAAGGCGATCTGCGACGCGGGGCTCAAGGCGCAATCCGTCGATAGCGGCCTGCCGGTGATCTTTGGGCGCGATGACGTGGAATACATCAAGTGCTCGGACGAGCACGGGGTCATCGCCGACCCGGCGCAGGTGCTGAAGGTCGGGGACAAGCTCCGTCTGGTGCCCGGTCACTGCGACCCGACGGCCAATGTGCATGATTGGTACGTGGGCGTGCGAAATGGCAAGGTGGACTGCGTCTGGCCCATCTCGGCGCGCGGCAAGGCCTACTGATTTCGCCGCGCGTTCCGCGCGTCGACCCGCCGGGGGCTCCGCCCCCGGACCCCCGAGGTATTTTTGGACCAAAGAAGGCAGGGTTTCCCTGAGAGGCTGATGTGGATTGTTCCCGAAAAAGAGATCGCGGGTCTGATGACGCGCGCGGCGGCCTTTGACGCCGTCGAGCAAGTATTTGCGGCCATGGCGGCGGGCGAGGCCCGGAACTTCGCCGTGGTGCGCGAGGCCATCGGTCACGAGGATGCGCTGTACGGTTTCAAGGGCGGGTTCGATCGCACTGGGTCGACGCTGGGCCTGAAGGCGGGCGGCTACTGGCCGAACAATCTGGCGAGGCGCGGGCTGATCAACCACCAGTCCACCGTGTTCCTCTTCGACCCGGACACCGGCCAACCTCGGGCCATGGTTGGCGGCAACCTGTTGACGGCGCTGCGCACGGCGGCGGCCTCGGCCGTGTCGATCCGGCATCTGGCGCGAGCCGATGCGCGGGTCTTGGGGATGATCGGTGCGGGCCATCAGGCGGGCTTTCAACTGCGCGCGGCACTAGAGCAGCGCTCGTTCGACAAGGTCATCGGATGGAACCGCAGCCCCGAGCGGCTTGCCGGGCTTCGGGCGATTGCCGAAGAGGCTGGTATTCGCTTTGAGGCCGTGGACCTGCCTGGCATGATGCAGGCGGATGTGGTGATCACCATCACCTCGGCGTTCTCGCCGTCCTTGATGGCGGATCATGTCCGCCCCGGCGCGTATATCGCCTGCATGGGCACCGATACCGTCGGCAAACAGGAGGTCGAGGCGGCGCTTTTGGCGCGGGCCACGGTCTTTGCCGACGAGGTCGCGCAGAGCGTCACATTGGGTGAGGCGCAGCATGCGGTGGCGCAGGGGGCTCTGGGCGCGGGGGACATCACCCCGTTGGGCGCCGTGATCAACGGGACGCATCCGGGGCGCGTGGCGGACGATCAGGTCACTCTCTTCGATGGTACCGGCGTCGGGCTTCAGGATCTGGCCGTCGCCGCATCCGTGGTCGAACGGGCCATCGCGAAGGGGGGCGCCGTGAAGTTTGATATTTGACCGGCCAAGCCGCGTGAAATCAACATCTTGCCGGGCGTCGCATTCTGCGGCGCCCGTTTTCGTTTCGGGGCCGAGGCAAAGATGACTCTCAAGGGTATCACCCGAGACCCCAGCCATCATCGACAGAAACCGGGTTGGAAGGGCATCTGGATGTCAACGAAACATGCAGATGGAATGACCCCGTGACCAAGATCGACCAGATCGAGACCGTGATCCTCGATATCCCGACCATCCGGGGGCACGTGCTGTCCATGGCGACGATGCGCACGCAAACCGCAGTTCTGGTGACGATCCGGTTTTCCGACGGCTCGGTGGGAGTGGGCGAGGGGACGACGATCGGCGGCCTCAGCTATGGCGCGGAAAGCCCCGAAAGCATCCAATCCGCGATCGACACCTATATTGCACCGGCGCTGATCGGGCGGGATGCGGATGACGTGAATGGCGCGATCCAGTTGGTCGACCGTCTGGTCAAGGCCAACCGCATCGCCAAGACCGCCGTTGAAATCGCGCTTTGGGACGGGCTGGGCCAGCGTCTGGGCGTGCGGGTCTCGCAACTGTTTGGCGGCGCGGTGCATGAGCGCCTGCCGGTGGCGTGGACGCTGGCCTCGGGCAATTCCGATACGGATATCGCCGAGGCGCAGGAGATGATCGAGACCCGCCGCCACAACATCTTCAAGCTGAAGATCGGCAAGCGGTCCGTCCGCGATGACGTGGCCCATTTGGCGCGGATCAAGGCCGCCTTGGGCGATGCCGCCAGCGTGCGGGTCGATGTGAACACCGCGTGGTCCTTGCAGGATGCGCGTTGGGGCTTGCGCGGCCTTCAGGATGCGGGCTGCGAGCTGGTCGAACAGCCGATTCCCGCGCGGGATCGCGCCGGAATGGCCGAACTGACCCGCGATCATCAGATCGCGGTGATGGCCGATGAGGCCCTGAACGGCCCCGAGGATGCCTTGGCGGTTGCCAAGGCCCGCGCGGCGGATGTCTTCGCCGTCAAGATCGGCCAGTCCGGCGGGCTGAAGCGCGCATCCGAGGTCATCGCCATCGGGCAGGCCGCCGGGCTGGGGCTCTATGGCGGGACGATGCTGGAAACGGCGCTGTCCACCGCCGCCGCGCTGAACCTGTTTGCCACCGTCGAGCACCTGGCTTGGGGCACCGAACTGTTCGGTCCGCTGCTGCTGACCGACGACATTCTGACCCAGCCGATCACCTATCGCGATTTCTGTGTCGAGGTCCCGCAGGGCGTGGGCATCGGTGCAACGCTCGACCCCGACAAGATCGCTTTCTACCGCCGCGACTCTGCGCGGATCACCCGCGCCATTGCCGGCGAATAACCACGACTTGCGCCCCGGCGCTTCAGGAGGAGGAAACCCATGTTTACCCAAGCCACGCTGACCGATTTCGAGGCCCGTCTTGACGGCGCCATTCAGGACGACCCGGAAAACGGCGTGTTCCGCTGCCGCCGGGACATCTTTACCGACGAGGACCTGTTCGAGCTTGAGATCAAGCACATCTTCGAGGGCAACTGGATCTATATGGCGCATGAAAGCCAGATCCCGAACCCCGGCGATTACTTTACCCTGACCATGGGCCGCACGCCCGTCGTCATCACCCGCGACAAGGACGGCGAGCTGCACGCGCTGGTCAACGCCTGTTCGCATCGTGGCGCGCAGCTATGCCGCTTCAAGCGCCGCAACCAAAAGACGTTCACCTGCCCGTTCCATGGCTGGACTTTCTCCAACACCGGCAAGCTGTTGAAGGTGAAGGACCCCAAGGGCGCAGGCTACCCCGAGCAGTTCAACAAAGACGGCTCCCATGACCTGACCAAGGTCGCGCGGTTCGAGAATTATCGCGGTTTCCTCTTCGGCTCGCTCAACGCCGATGTGCAACCGCTGGAGGACTATCTGGGCGAGGCGCGCAAGATGATCGACATGATCGTCGATCAGGCCGACGAGGGGCTGGAGGTGCTGCGTGGGTCGTCCACCTACACCTATGACGGCAACTGGAAGCTGCAGGCCGAGAATGGCGCAGACGGCTATCACGTCTCTGCCGTGCACTGGAACTATGTCGCCACCACCGCGCACCGCACCGACGATGGCAAGGAAGACGCGATCAAGGCGACCGATGCGTCGAAATGGGCCAAGCAGCGCGGCGGCTTCCACGCCTATGAGAACGGTCACATCCTGCTGTGGACGCAATGGGCCGACCCGACCAACCGCCCCGGCTATCCGCGTCTTGAGGAATGGACGGAAAAGCACGGCAAGACCAAGGCCGAATGGATGGTCGGCGTCCTGCGCAACCTGTGCCTGTACCCGAACGTCTTCCTGATGGATCAGTTTTCCAGCCAGATCCGCGTCTTCCGCCCCATCAGCGTCGATCAGACCGAGGTCACGATCTACTGCATCGCGCCGAAAGGCGAGAGCCAAGAGGCCCGCAGCCGCCGCATCCGCCAGTACGAGGACTTCTTCAACGCCTCCGGCATGGCGACGCCCGACGATACCGAGGAATTCCGGGCAACCCAGCGCGGCTATGCCGGCGCGGCGCATGCGCCATGGAATGACCTGACCCGCGGCGCGACCCAGTGGATCAAGGGGCCCGATGAGGACGCGCAGGCGCTGGGGATCAACCCGGTCCTGTCCGGCGCGCGCACCGAGGATGAGGGCCTGTTCGTCATCCAGCACAGCAACTGGTCCGATCGCATGGCCAAGGCCATCGCCAAGGAACGCGAAACCGCCCCCGGCGCGGCCGTCGCAGCCGAGTGAGGAGAAAAGACAATGACCACCGCAACGCTTGACCGCCCCGCACCCAAGACCGTCAGCTACGAGGATATCCAGGCCTTTCTGTTCGCCGAGGCCCGCGCGCTGGATGACCGCGACTGGGATACGTGGCTGACCTTCTACCACAAGGATTGCCCATTCTGGATGCCCGCATGGGACGACCTCGACACGCTGACCGAGGACCCGCAGAACGAAATGTCCCTGATGTATTACCCCAACAAGCAGGGGATCGAGGACCGTGTCTTCCGCATCAAGACGGATCGCTCCTCGGCCACCTCGCTGTCGGAGCCGCGCACCAACCACTACCGGTCGGGGATCGAAATCCTGTCCCGCGATGGGGCGACGGTGACGCTGCGCTTCAACTGGCAGATCGCTATGGCAAGACCGACACGCATTGGGGCACGTCGTTCTACACGCTCGATGTCAGCGGGCCGCGTCCGCTGATCACCGACAAGAAGGTGGTTCTGAAGAACGACACCATCCACCACGTGATCGACGTCTACCACATCTGACCCCGTCAAATCGGACAGAAACAAACCCCCGCGCAGCCCGGGCAGGCTGCGCGGACAAGGGAGGAGCATGCCATGACCACCTATTCCATCGCCCTGAACTTCGAAGACGGCGTCACCCGGGTCATCCAGTGCGATGACGATGAAAAGGTGACCGACGCGGCCTTCCGGCAAAAGATCAACCTGCCGATGGATTGCCGCGACGGCGTCTGCGGCACCTGCAAGTGCTTCGTCGAAAAGGGCGCGTACGAGCTGGAATTCTATATGGACGAGTCGATGAGCGACGAGGAAGCCGAACAGGGCTACGCGCTCACCTGCCAGATGATCCCCGAAAGCGATTGTGTCGTGCGGGTCCCGACCACCTCCGCCCTGTGCAAGACCGCGCCGGAAAGCGTGGAGGCCGAGGTGTTGGGTGTGGACCGCTTGTCGGAAACCTCCTTTGGCCTGCGGGTCAAGCTGGCCAAGCCGGTGGGCTTCCTGCCCGGTCAATACGTCAATGTCAGCGTGCCGGGTGCGGGCGTGCACCGGTCCTATTCCTTTTCCTCTGCCCCCGGCGCGAGCGAGGCCACGTTCCTCATCCGCAACCTGCCCGGTGGCATCATGAGCAGCTACCTGTCGGACCGCGCGCAGCCCGGCGATGCGCTGACACTGACCGGGCCGATGGGCACCTTCTACCTGCGTCCCATCGAGCGGGCGCAGCTGTGGCTGGCGGGCGGCACGGGGCTTGCGCCCTTCATGTCGATGCTGGAACAGGTAGCCGAGCAGGGCAGCGATCACCCAATCACGCTGTATTACGCCGTGACCCGTGCCGCCGATCTGGTGGAACTGGACCGCGTGATGCGCCTTGCCGAGACCATCGGCAATGTCACCGTCGTGACCGTTCTGGCCGAGGGCGAACACGCCCGCACCGGCTTCGTCACCGATCACCTGACGGCGGAGGACCTGTGCGAGGGCGAGGCCGATGTCTACCTCTGCGGGCCGCCGCCGATGGTCGACGCCGTGCGCGCACATTTCGCCAAGCTGGGGGTAGAGCCCTCCAGCTTCCACTTCGAGAAGTTCAACCCGACCGAAGAAGCGGCCGAAGCGGCATGACCCGATTTGCCAACAAGATCATGGTGGTGACGGGTGCCGCGCAAGGCATTGGCCGCCGCGTCGCGGAGCGCGCGGCAGGCGAGGGGGCGCGGGTGCTGATCGTCGACCGCTCGCCCGCGCGCGACGAGGTGGTGCAGGCCATCCGCGAAGCGGGCGGCGATGCTCAGGCCGTGAACGTCGATCTAGAAACGTGGGAGGGCTGCGCGCAGGCGATGCAGACCGCAGTGGATCACTGGGGCCGCATCGACATCCTGATCAACAATGTCGGCGGCACGATCTGGGCGAAACCCTTCGAGCATTACGAACCCGTCCAGATCGACGCCGAGGTGCGGCGCTCGCTGTTTCCGACGCTCTATTGCTGCCGCGCCGCGCTCGATCACATGCTGCCGCGCGAGGCGGGGGTGATTGTCAACGTCTCGTCCATCGCCACGCGGGGCCTGAACCGCGTGCCTTATGCGGCGGCCAAGGGCGGGGTGAACGCGATCACCGCAAGCCTCGCTTGGGAAGTCGCCGAACGTGGCATCCGCGTCGTCGCCACCGCGCCCGGTGGCACCGAGGCCCCGCCGCGCGTCGTGCCGCGCAACCCCAATGCTGAACAGGAACAACGCGAGGACTGGTACAAGACCATCGTCGACCAGACGATCCAATCCGCGCTTACGAAACGCTACGGAACGCTCGACGAGCAGGCAGGCCCGATCCTGTTTCTGGCGTCGGATGAGGCCTCTTACATCACCGGCGTCACGCTGCCGGTCGGTGGGGGCGATCTTGGATAGACCCTGAGGAGGGGTCATTCACCAACTGGAGGAAATCACACATGAAACGTTCACTACTGGCGGCCCTCGGGCTCGCCACCGGCCTTGCCGTGCCTGCCGCTGCCGAAGACCTCACGGTCGGGCTGCTGCTGCCATTTTCCGGCGTCTATGCGTCGCTGGGCAACGAGATCGAGACCGGGTTCAACCTTGGCCTCGCGGCATTCGGCGGTGAGACCGAAACCACATTCGAGATCGTCCGCGAGGACACCGAAGTCAAGCCGCCCGTCGCCTTGGGCAAGGCCAAGAAGCTGATCCTGCAAGAGAAAGTCGATGTCATGGTCGGCGTCGTCAGCTCGGGCGTGCTGGGGGCTGTGCGCGACATGGTGCATGGCGCGGGCGTGCCGCTGATCGTGGCCAATGCCGGCAACGACGAGGCCACCGGCGCGGCCTGCTCGCCCTACATCACGCGGATGTCCTTTTCCAACGGGCAGATCAACCGCCCGATGGGCACATGGATGGCCGAACAGGGCATCGAAAAGGTCTTTACCCTCGCGCCCGACTACGCCGCTGGGCGCCAGATGATCGACCGCTTCAGCCAAAGCTTTACCGCCGCTGGCGGCGAGATCGTCGGGCAGGAATTCACCCCCTTCCAGAAGACACAGGATTTCGGTCCCTATCTTGCACAGGCCAAGGCCAGCGGTGCGGATGCGGTTTACGTGTTCTACGCGGGCGGCGAGGCGATTTCCTTCGTCAAGCAATATGACAGCTTTGGCCTCAAGGCGGATTTGCCGCTGTATGGCTCGGGCTTCCTGACCTCTCCGCTGTATGTGAATGCGCAGGGTGAGGCCGCCGAGGGCGTCATCACCGCGCTGCATTATGCGCCGACCATCGACAACCCGGCCAATGCCGCCTTTGTCGCCGCCTTCACCGCAGAGACAGGGCGCGCCCCGTCGGAATTCGCGGTGCAGGGCTATGACGCCGCCCGCGTGCTGGTCGAGGCGGCCAAGGCGGGGGCCACCGACCGCGCGTCGCTGGCGCATGCGCTGCGGCAGGTGTCGTTCGAAGGGCCGCGCGGCAAGCTGGCGATCGATCCGGCCACCAACAACATCATCCAGCCGGTCTATGTCTACGAGACCGTCGCAGGCGAGGGCGCGCTGACGCAAAAAGTGCTGGCCCAATTGCCGGCAGAGGCCGACCCGGCCAATGGCTGCGAGATGGTGCCGCTTTCCAATTGATCCAAACGACCCGGTCGCTTGCCAGTGGCCGGGTCATGCCAATCGGGGAGGACGTCTCATGGCACATGATCTTGGCTTCTGGATATTGCAGGCACTGAACGCGCTGCAACTGTCCATGCTTCTGTTTCTGCTTTCCATCGGCCTGACGGTCATCTTCGGGCTGATGCATTTCGTGAACCTCGCGCATGGTTCGTTCTATGCGCTGGGCGCGTATTTCGCCGCATCGCTGGCCGCCGTGGGCGGCTACTGGATGGGGTTCTTTCTGGCGCCGGTCGCGGTCGCGGGTGTGGGCATCTTGCTCTATTCCGGCCTGATCAAACGGATGCGCAAATCCGGGCCGATGGCGCAGGTTCTGGTGACCTTCGGGCTGATCTTCGTTCTGCTGGATGTGACGCGCATCGTCTGGGGCGAACTGGCGCTGGCCATCGACGTGCCCGCGCTGCTGTCCGGGCGGCTGAGTTTCCTCGGCGTCGAATACCCGACCTACCGGCTGTTCATCATCGTGCTGGGGCTGGGCATCTTCGCCGCGCTGGCCTTCGTGCTGGGGCGCACCCAGATCGGGGCGATGATCCGGGCAGGCGTCGACAACGACGCCATGGCGGCCTGCCTTGGGATCAACGTCGAACGGCTTTTCTTCATCGTGTTCTGCGTGGGCTGCGCGCTGGCCGGTCTGTCGGGCGCTGTCGCTGCGCCGCTTCTGAGCGTCGCGCCCGATATGGGGCTGCAAATCCTGATCCCGACGCTGATCGTGATCGTGATCGGCGGGCTTGGCTCGCTCAAAGGCGCCGTCGCCGGGTCGTTGATCTATGGCTTCGTGCAGACCTTCGGGGCTGTGCTTGCGCCCGGTCTGGCCTCCGTTCTCATCTATGCCCTGCTGGCTGCGGTCCTTGTGATCAAGCCCGTGGGCCTCTTTCCGGCGAAAGGATAAGCGCATGTTCCGTCATACCGCACTTCGCTACACCGCCCTCGTCCTGTTGGCCGCTGGCGCGCTGTTCCAAGCGTTCACGGCCGAATATTTCGGGCTGGAGATCCTGACGGAGATCCTGATCCTCGCCATGCTCGTGCTGGCCCTCGACATCGTCGCAGGTTTTGGCGGCATGGTGTCGCTCTGCCACGGCGCGTTGATGGGGGTAGGGGCCTATGCCTTTGCCATCCTGTCGACCAAGGCGGGCATCGCGCCGCCGGTGGCCATGGCCGGGGCCGTCGCCCTGACCGGGGGCATCGGCTGGATCATCGGGGCCATCTGCTCGCGCAGCCATGGCATCTACTTCATCATGGCGACGCTGGCCTTTGGCCAGATGGCCTATTCCTACGTGTTCGAAGCCCCGATTTTCGGCGGCGATGACGGGCTGGGCGGGATTTCCCGGCTGGATCTGAGCATCATCGGCGTGGACCTGAATGACAGCCGCAGCTTTGCGCTGTTCTGCCTTGCCGTTCTCGGCGCGATCTACGGCGCATCGGTTCTGATCCTGCGCTCCGGCCCTGGGCGCAGCCTGTCCGGCGTCATGCACAACGAACAGCGGATGCGCGCGCTTGGCCTGACGGTCTGGCGGGTGAAGGCGGATGTGTTCGGCCTGTCGGGCATGATCGCCGGTGTTGCCGGTGCCCTCGCGGCCCAGCACATCCTCTATATCTCGCCCGCTCTGCTGTCCTGGACGGTCTCGGGCGAGGCGCTGGTCGTGGTGATCCTTGGCGGTTTGGGCACGCTGGTCGGCCCGCTTGTCGGTGCGGCGGCCTTTGTCGTGCTGAAACATGAACTGAGCGCGGTGACCACCTATTGGCACCTCGTCGTGGGCCTTCTGCTGATCGCTGTCGTCATGAGCCGCGCCAACGGCCTCTTTGGCTGGGTCGAGGCCCGCTGGGGTGCGCGGATCGAACGGCGCATGGCGGATGCCACGCGTAAACAGCAACCGGAGGAGGTGCTGAGCGATGCTTGAAACACGCAATCTGACCAAAAGCTTTGGTGCCGTCCACGTCACGCGGGACGTGTCCCTGAAACTGGAGCGCGGCGAACGCCGCGTGATCCTTGGCCCGAACGGCGCGGGCAAGACCACGCTGTTCAACCAATTGGTGGGGGAACTGACGCCCAATAGCGGATCGGTCCATCTGGCGGGCGAGGACGTCACGGCCCTGCCGGTCGCCAAACGCGCCCGCCGTGGCCTGTCGCGCAGCTACCAGAAGAACACGCTGTTCGACGGGCTGACGGTCGAGGAAAACCTTGGCCTTGCGGCGGCGGTCCATACCGGCAACGCGACCCGGCTTTGGGCCGACAGCCTCGCCAAGCCAGAGGTGCGCGAGATCGTCGACGAGGTGGCGGAGCAGGTCAACCTGATGCCCTTCCTCCACGCCAAGGTGTCCGAGATCAGCTATGGCGTGCGCCGCCAGCTTGAGGTCGGCGTGGCGCTGGCGACGCGACCGCTTGTGCTGCTCATGGATGAGCCGACCAGCGGCGTCGGGCCGGAAATGTCCAAGGGGTTTCACGACCTGCTGAACAATCTGCCGCGCGACCTGACGATGCTGTTCATCGAACATGACATGGATCTGGCCTTTGACGTGGCCGACACGATCACCGTGCTGAACTATGGCGAGGTGGTCTTTGACGGGCTGCCAGAGGCGGCGCGCGGGTCGCGCCTGCTCAAGGAAATCTATCTGGGGAGCTGGGAAGATGCTTGAACTGAACGCGGTCCAGTCGGGCTATGGCGAAACGCAGGTGCTGTACGGTGTCTCGCTTGCGGCGCAAAAGGGCAGGGTCATGGCCATCCTTGGCCGAAACGGCGCGGGCAAGTCCACGACGCTGAAGACGATCATGGGGCTTCTGCCGCTCAAGTCGGGCGAGATCGTCTTTGACGGCAAGCCGATCGCCGCTCAGCCGTTTGACATCGCCAAGAGCGGCATCGCCTATGTGCCTGAAACGCGCGATATCTTTCCGTCGCTGTCGGTGCGCGAAAACCTCGAACTCGCCGCCAAGCGGTTCGGGGGCGGGGCGGCGGACTTGACGATGGAGCGGGTGCTGGACCTGTTCCCCCGTCTCGGCGAACGCATGGACAATGGCGGCACGCAGCTTTCGGGCGGCGAGCAGCAGATGCTTGCCATCGCGCGCGGCCTGCTGATGAACCCGAAACTGCTGATCCTCGACGAGCCGACCGAGGGGCTGGCCCCGATCATCGTCAAGCTGATCCACGACAAGCTTCAGGACCTGAAGGCAGAGGGCCTTTCGATGATCATCGTCGAGCAGAATTTCGGCTTTGCCACCTCGCTGGCCGATGATGTCGTCGTCGTGGACAAAGGCCAGATCGTCTGGACCGGCAGCGCCGACGAGATCAAGGCAGACGAGGAGGCCCAGCATACTTGGCTGGGCGTCTGATCCTGTGGCCCGATGCATCGGGCCACATCATCCAAATGTATTGCGCGCCACCTTTTGCGCGATGGTGACGAAATTCTTGACATGCACCCCCTGATCGTCGAGCCGGTAATTCAGCGATAGTTCAGTACGCGCGATCTCCGGCTCGATGCGCAGGAATTTCATCCCCTTGCGCGGTGCGTTCGCAACGGATTCCGGCACGATGCAGACCCCTTCGCCGACGGCCACGAGGCTCAGCGCGGTTTGCAGATCCATGCACCAGATGCGCAAAGGCGCGGTGAAACCCGCATCCTCCACCGCCTTGATCACCATATCCGCATAGCTCGGGCGCGGTTTTTCCGGGTAGAGGATCAAATGATGGGTCTGCAACCTTTCCAGCCGCGCCACCGAGCGCGAGCCGGTATCGACGATGTCGGGCAGGGCGAGGATCAGTTTTTCCTCGACCAGATGTCTTGACAGAAATTCGGGGTTTTTCAGCGTCGGCCAGGCAAACACCACACCCAGCTCGCGCGACACCAGTGCGCGGTGCAGATCGGCGTTGTTCATCGGGATCAGGCTCAGGTTCACGTCCGGGTAATTGACCCGATAGGACCGGATGATGTTGGGCAAAATGCCAAAGGTCGCCGAGCCGACGAAGCCGATGCGCAGACGGCCCTCCGCGCCCTGACCAAGGCGGCGCACCTCCAGTTTGGCATCTTCCAACTGCGCAAGGATCGACTTGCCCCGCGCCAGCAGGCGCTGACCGGCCTGGGTCATGGTGATCGCACTGCGGCCACGATTGAACAGGACCGCGCCCAAGTCTTCTTCCAGCTGTTTGATTGACCGGCTCAGCGGGGGCTGGGCCATGTCCAGCCGTTCGGCGGCGCGCCCGAAATGCAATTCCTCGGCAACCGCGATGAAATAGGTCAACTGTTTGAAGTTCATGATGTCGCGCTCTTCCACGCCTCGACAGTGATCGGCCATCGCGGGGCTTGCTCAAACGAAAAAGGCCCCCGACATGCGGGGGCCAGTTCACAGGGAGGTGTTGCAGGTCACTCGGCGGCCAGCGCCTTGGCGTCGGCGGCGGCTTGCAGGACGAAGTCGAACTCGAAATGCAGGTCGGTGCCTAGTTCGGGGGCGGCGGGCTTGAATGTGCCGATCAGGCTTTCCTTGACGGCGAACACGCTGTCAATGTCCAGCCATGCGCTGTCGGCGTCGTAGATCTGGCTGATCAGCGGGCGGAAGCCGTCCTTGGAAATGATGAAGTGCATGTGGCCGGGGCGGTTCGGGTGGTGCCCCATGAACTGCAGCAGTTCGCCTGCGGTCTCATCCTCGGGGATCGGGTAGGGCACGGGGCGCACGGCGACAAAGGCGTAATGCCCGTTCTCGTCGGTCTCGAAGCGGCCACGCAGGTTGTATTCCGGCTGGTCGGGGTCGAGGTTTTCATAGATTCCGTTCGGCGCGTCTTCCCACACGTCCAGCGTCACACCGGCGACGCCGTTGCCATCCGCATCGCGGATATAGCCTTCGAAATAGGCGGTTTCCTCGTTGTCGAAGTGCTTTTGGATCGTGGATGCGCCCTTGGGCAGGACCGGCGGGTTTTCGCGGTAAAACGGGCCCAGCACGGTGGATTCCGACGCGTTGCCCTCGACCGGGTTGGTCATCATGTCGACCAGAACCTCGACGCCGATGATGTCGGCCAGCAGGATGAATTCCTGACGGTTGTCGTTGCACAGTTTACCCGCGCGTTCGAGGTAGGCGCAGGCCTCCAGAAATTCCGAATGCTGCAACTTCACGTCCTTGATGAAGGCGTGCATGTGCTTGATGACGCCGGTCATGATCTCGCGCTGGCGCTCGGTGATCGGGCCGGATTTGCCGAGGCTGTCGATGACGACGTCGGTGATGTTGTCCTGATTGACGATACCCATGGGTTTTCCTCCTCCTTGGCGGTCGCTTGGGGTGACGGGCTGTCCCGTTGCGCTCTGGTGTGACGGATCGCGGGTCATTGCCCAATGCCTGCGGCGGTATCGGGTGATACCGTGACCGATGGCGCGGATCTGGCCCAGTATTGCCCCATACCCTGCGCGGCATGGCCCGCGCGCCACCTGTCGTGGCAGCAGGGGGCGAGTTTTCGAGGGAGGTCCAAGTGATCGAGACATTCACCCATATCCAGTCGCAACTGGACGCCAGCCCGCACCTGCTGCGGCTGGGGCGGCTGTTTTCCGAAACCGTGCTGATCGAAGTGGACGGGGACGAATATTACCTGACCTTCGACAAGGGGCGCATCGTGCAGGTCATGCAGGGCCCCAGCCGCAAGACGCCATGGCGCTTTGCCCTGCGCACCGATGCCGCTGCCCTGTCCGAGTTCTGGCAGCCGCGCCCCGCGCCCGGCTTTCACGACGTGTTCGGCTTCGTCAAGATCGGCCGGGGCCGGATCGACGGCGATATCCTGTGCCTCGTCAAGAACCTGCGCTTCTTCAAGGAGGTCCTCGGCCTCGCGCGCAGCAAACAGGAGCAAGCCGCATGAGCTTTGAGCCGATCACCGGGCGGTATCTGACCGTCTCCGTCGAGGGCGCGCCGCGCCGCATCTATGTCGAGGAAGCCGGGCAGGGACGCCCCGTTTTGTGCCTGCACACCGCCGGGGCCGACACGCGGCAGTGGCGGCACCTGATGAACGATGCCGCCGTCACCGCGTCCAACCGCCTGATCGCGTTTGACATGCCGTGGCACGGAAAATCCCTGCCGCCCGAGGGCTTCGAGACGCAGGAATACCTGCTGACCACCGAAGCCTATATCGACACCGTTCTGGCGGTGATCGACGGGATGGGGCTGGACAAGCCGGTTCTGGCGGGCTGTTCCATGGGCGGGCGCATCGCGCTGCAACTGGCGGCGCTGCACCCGGAAAAATTCAGCGGTTTCATCGCCATCGAAGCGTCGGATTTCCAGCCCGCATGGTATGACATCGACTGGTTCCACCGCCCCGATGCGCATGGCGGCGAGATGGGGGCGGCGCTGGTCTCGGCCAATATCTCGCCCTTTGCGCCGGAGGTTGAGCGCTGGAACACCCTGTGGATGTTCATGCAAAGCGGGCCGGGCGTCTTCCGGGGCGACCTGTCGTTTTACACCAAGGATGACAGCCTGATCGCGCGGCTTGGCCAGATCGACACGGCCCAGACCCCGGTGCATGTCATCGTCGGCGCCTACGACCTGACCTGCACACCCGAGGACGCCGAGCGCACCGCCCGCGCCATTCCCGGTGCCACACTGGCGGTGATGGACGAACTCGGCCACTTCCCGATGAGCGAACACCCCGAGGGCTTCCGCCCCTTTTTCCTCGATGCGCTGGCCAAGATGCCGGTCGCCACGGCACAGGCGGCCTGACCCATGACCAAACCCTGCATCATCTGCGTGGCCATCACCGGCAGCCTGCCGACCAAGGCCAACAACCCCGCCGTGCCGATCACCGTGTCGGAACAGATCGAATCGACCCATGAGGCCTTCGAGGCCGGGGCTGCCATCGTCCACGCCCATGTGCGCAACGATGACGAAACCCCGTCATCGGACCCCGAGAAATTTGCAGCGCTGAAAGAGGGGATCGAACGGCATTGCCCTGGCATGATCATCCAATTCTCGACCGGGGGGCGGTCCGGCGCGGGCAAGACGCGCGGCGGGATGCTGTCCCTGCGCCCCGACATGGCCTCGCTGTCGGTGGGGTCGAACAACTTCCCGACGCGGGTCTATGAGAACCCGCCGGATCTGGTCGATTGGCTGGCCTTGGAAATGCTGGTGCGCGACGTCAAACCGGAAATCGAGGCCTTCGACCTGTCGCATATCCTGAAAGCGCGCGAGATGGCCGACAAGGGGCAACTGGAGGGCACACCCTGTATCCAGTTCGTCATGGGGGTCAGGAACGCCATGCCGGTCGATCGCGACGTGTTCGACTACTACATCCACACCGTTCACCGCCTGTTCGGCAAGGATACGCCGTGGTGCGCGGCGGGCATCGGTCCGCACCAGTTGACGCTGAACGAATGGGCCATCGCGGCGGGTGGCCATGCCCGCACCGGGCTCGAAGACAACGTGCGTCTGGATCGCGACACGCTTGCGCCCTCGAATGCCGCGCTGGTGCGCCGGGCAGTCGAGATTTGCGACAAGAACGACCGCCCCGTTGCCACCCCCGATCAGGCGCGCGCCCTTCTTGGCCTGCGCCCCGCGACCATCACGAAAGGACAAGCGGCATGAAGAAAGTCTACGGCTCGGCTGCCGAGGCACTGGACGGCTTGCTGATCGCCGCCGGGGGCTTTGGCCTCTGCGGTATTCCGGAATTGCTTATCGATGCCATCGTCGACAGCGGCGTGAAGGACCTGACCGTCGCCTCGAACAATGCGGGCGTCGACGGGTTCGGCTTGGGCAAGCTGCTCGACACCCGCCAGATCAAGAAGATGATGTCGTCTTATGTCGGCGAGAACGCCGAATTCATGCGCCAGTACCTCTCGGGCGAGCTGGAGCTGGAATTCAACCCGCAGGGCACCCTGGCCGAGCGGATGCGCGCCGGTGGCGCGGGCATTCCCGGCTTCTACACCAAGACCGGCGTCGGCACCCAGATCGCCGAGGGCAAGGAGGTCAAGCAGTTCGGCGGCGAGGATTACATCCTCGAAGAGGGGATCTTTGCCGATCTGGCCATCGTCAAGGCGTGGAAGGCCGACACAACCGGAAATTGCATCTTCCGCAAGACCGCACGCAACTTCAACCCGCCCGCCGCGATGTGCGGCAAGGTCTGCGTGATGGAGGTCGAGGAGATCGTCGAACCCGGCACGCTCGACCCCGATCACATCCACCTGCCGGGCATCTACGTGCATCGCCTGATCCAGGGCAGCCACGAAAAGCGCATCGAACAGCGCACCGTCCGCAAGCGCGAGGAGGCCTGAACCATGGCATGGGACAGAAACCAGATGGCCGCACGGGCGGCGCAGGAACTCGAAGACGGGATGTATGTGAACCTCGGGATCGGCATCCCGACGCTGGTCGCCAACTATGTGGGCGACAAGGACATCACGCTGCAGTCGGAAAACGGCATGCTGGGCATGGGCCCCTTTCCTTTCGAGGGCGAGGAAGACCCGGATCTGATCAATGCGGGCAAGCAGACCATCACCGAATTGGCGCGGACTTCGTATTTCGACAGCGCGATGTCCTTCGGCATGATCCGCGGCGGCAAGATCGCGGCGGCGATCCTGGGCGCGATGGAGGTGGCCGAGAACGGTGACCTCGCGAACTGGATGATCCCGGGCAAGCTGGTCAAGGGCATGGGCGGCGCGATGGACCTTGTGGCCGGTGTCGGCCGGGTGATCGTGGTGATGGACCACACCAACAAGCACGGTGAGAGCAAGGTGCTGAAGGCCTGTACCCTGCCGCTGACCGGCAAGGGTGTGGTCGACCGCATCATCACCAATCTCGGCGTGCTGGACGTGGTCGAGGGCGGCCTGCGGATCGTCGAATGCGCCGAGGGCGTGACCGAAGACGACCTGCGCGCCGCGACCCAGGCGACCATCGTTTGAGCCGGGCGGGGGGAAGGCTTTTCGAAAAGCCTTCCTCCATGCGCCTTGCAAGGCGCATCGGACGCGTTTTCGAAAACGCGTGTCGCAAGCCGCTTCGAAGCGGCTTGCCCCCAGATCACGCCGTCGCGCTTTCGGATAGGTTTGCATCGCGGCGATCAGGCGGCGTCGTCGGGGCTGGGACTTTGGAACACGAGCCAGGCAACAGGCCAAACCGGTGATGTGGTCTGGCGTCAATACCGTGAGGCAGCATCTTGCATCGCATCTTCCAACTCTGGCTGGGTCGATGTTCCCCGGGGCCCGGCTGTCGATGTGCCGGCCCCGGTCCATCCGGGTTTGACGCACTTCCCTCCGCCGCCGCAGATCGGAGCCCGCTGCACGGCATATGGGCGCGCTCAGAACTCCGTCCACGGGCCTGCTGACCCGGCGGCTTTGGCCAGCGCGACAGGCTGGGACGGACCCGCGACGGTCTTGGCCTCGGCCCAAGTCGCCCCCGAAGCAAGGGCGGAGGCGTCGGTCCGGCCCATCTCCGCGGGGGATGCCCCAACGACGTCAGGACTTGCGCGCTGGCCCTCTGTTTCCGGTGAGCGGGGTTCGTGATGCGACGGCGCCGCCGGGTGGTCGCTGAAACGCGCGACGAGCTGGCGCAGGCCAAGGGCCTTTTCGCGCAGCGCCCGGCTCGCGGCGACGCTTTCGTTTACCATGGCGGCGTTCTGCTGTGTCACCTGGTCGAGCATGGCGATGCCGTTGTTGATCTCGCCGATGCCTTGCGCCTGCTCGCCAGCCCCGTCAGCGATGCTCTGGATCTGCTCGGCGACGGTGATCACCTCGCGCAGGATCCGCTCCATCGCCTTGCCAAGATCCGAAACCAGTTCGACTCCCTGCGCGACATTCTTGCCGGACGCGGCGATCAGCGACCGGATTTCGGCGGCGTTTTCCGCCGAACGCTGCGCCAATCCCCTGACCTCGGTGGCCACAACCGAAAAGCCAAGCCCCGCTTCCCCGGCGCGGGCGGCCTCGACCCCGGCATTCAGTGACAGCAGGTTCGTCTGGAACGAGATGTCCTCGATGACCTTGATGATCGTCTCGATCTGCTTCGAAGACCCCTCGATCGCGTCCATGGCGGCGACCGCGCGGTTGCGCACGTCCTCGCCCTCGAGGGCGGTTTCACGCGCGATTCCAATCGCCGCGACGATATCGCGGGCACCTGTGGCCGTGGCGTTGACGCTTTCCGAGATCTCGTCCATCGCGGCGGCGGATTCTTCCAGTGTCGCGGCCTGATTCTCCGTCCGTTCCGACAGCGCCGTGGCCGCGTCGTTCAGCATCTTGGCATCGTCGTCGATCGCCTCTGCATTGCGGCGCAAGTCGCCGATGATGGTGGACAGGGCTTCCACGGTCCGGTTGAAATGCCCGCGCAGCGCCTCGTATTCTGCGCCAAGGTCTTGGGTGACACGGCACGACAGGTCGCCGCCTGCCAATCTGACCAGCGCCTCCTGAAGCGTTTCGACCACCCGGGCCTGCTGCGCGGCCGTCTCCTGCATCTGGGTGCGGGTCTTTGCGACCGCGCCCAGATCGCTCCGGAAGGAATCCAGCGCCCGCGCGATGTCGCCGATCTCGTCGCCGGTCTTCGTCTGCGAGATGGTGGTCTCGTAGTCGCCACCGGCCACCGCCTTCACGCTGACGGCGAGGGCCGTGATCCGTCGGGTCAGCAGCCCTGCCACCAGCACCCCCAGCAACATCACCAGCACGGCCACGATGCCCGTCTGCACGAGGGTTGCCCGCAGCAGGGTGCGTTCCTGCGCGCGTGCTTCCCACAGGTCCTGTTCGGCCACCAGATGCCAGTCCTGCCCGCCGATCCGCCGCGTCAGCCCGACCATTTCCACCAGATTGCCACGCAGGCCTGTCACGCCCTGCGCCGCCACGTCGCCGCCTGCGCGCGCCTCCTCGATGTCTGGGCGTTGCGGCACCTCGTCAAGAACAGAAAGTTCGCCGCCCTGCGTGGCCGACAACGCGCGCCCGTTTTCATCGAAGGCGTACATATCGCCGCTGACGCCCAGCAAGTCGTTCTCGGCCATCTTGCGCGCCGGTGTGTCGATGTTGATCTGCAAGGCCACCACGCCCAGCCTGCCCCCCAGCGCGTCAAAGACCGGGGCCGCGACGAAATTCGCGGGCAGGCCGTTGCTGGGCGCGTAGGCGGAATAGCCGGAAAAGACGGCCTCGCCGGCCTCAAGCGTGTTCGCGGCGGCAAAGACCCGGCCAAGGCCGCTATCCGCGTAGGGCCCGGACAGGACGTTGGTCGCGAAATCCGGTTCCTTGTAGACGGTATAGATCGTGTTCCCGTCCAGATCGAACAGGAACAGGTCGTAGAAATCGCCCACCCGGATGTAGTCGCGGAACGAAGGATGAAAGCGCAGATGGGCCAGCGACCAGTGCGAGAAATCGCCCGCATTGTCGAGACGCAGCTTTTCGCCGGGCGGGTTTGGGTTCTCCTCGACATAAAGCCGTTGCAGGTCTTGCTCTGCCGTCGCTCCCATCCGGTCCCAGCCAGAGCCGAAGGCGGCGATCGCCTCACGGGTGCCCGGGCTTCCGGCCAGTTGCAGGGCCTGCGTGCGCACGGTTTCGAACCAGACATCGATTTCCTGCGCCTTCGCGTGCAGCAGGGCGCTGGTCGATGCACGCCGCTGAACCTCCATTCCGGCGGCGCTCTGGAAATAGGTGACGAAGGCCACGATCAGCAGGACCGTGACGGTCGGCACGGCGATCATGATTGGCAGTTTCCAACGCAGCGTCAGGCGCTTCCAGGGGTTGCGGCGGTACTTGAGCATTTTCTTCATCTCATCGGCTCCCGGTGACGGCACCCCCGAGATATCCGGCGCAATTTTTGAGATCGGGTGAAAATGGCCCAGCAAGGAACCGGGTTTCACCCCAAACAGGGCGAAAAGATCCGTTCCATTTGCCACGAGTTTTAATCGATGCGCCGCCGGTTCAGCGCGGTTCGGCATCCTGCGGCCTGACGGCCCCGGACCGCGCTGCACAGCCCCGGACATGGACCCGGCCCCGTCGCTGGGCAGCGTGGTCCCCGCCGGGGGTCACGCCGCCCTGTCACCGACGGCGCCGGTCCGCCCCGCGATGGTGTCGATTGTGCGCCCGCCATCATGGAACCGCGAAACAAGTCCGCGCAGGCGCGCGGCCTTGTCCAGCAGCGCCCGCCCGGCCGAGGCGCTTTCGTTCACCATTGCGGCATTTCTCTGCGTGACCTGATCGAGGGCCGCGATCCCGTTGTTGATCTCGCCGATGCCTTGGGCTTGCTCCTTGGTGCTGGCGGCAATGTCGGCGACGCGGTCCGAAACCGAGACGACCTCCTGCAGGATGCCTTGCGTCGCGGCGCCGAGATCAGACACCAGCCGCACGCCATTCTCGACATTGCGGTTCGAGTTGGCGACAAGGGCGCGAATTTCCGCCGCGCTTTCGGAGGACCGCTGGGCAAGGGCGCGCACTTCCGAGGCGACGACGGCAAAGCCGCGACCGACCTCTCCGGCGCGGGCGGCCTCGACCCCTGCATTCAGGGACAGCAGGTTGGTCTGAAAGGCGAGGTCCTCGATCACCTGAATGATGCTGCCGATCTGTGCCGAGGAGGTCTCGATCTCGCCCATGGCCTGCACGGCTTGGCTGCGCACGTCCTCGCCATGCTCGGCCTGATTGCGCGCCGCGCCGATGGCCGCGACGATCTCTTCGACGCTGCGCGCGGTGGAATGGACGCTGTGCGAGATCTCTTCCATCGCGGCGGCGGTCTCTTCGAGCGTGGCGGCCTGATTTTCGGTCCGGGTGGACAGGGCATCGGCCCCGTCGGTCAGTTGCCTTGCATCAAGATCGATGGCCGAGGCGCTGGCGCGCAGTTCGGTGATAATGTCGGACAGGTCCGCCACGGTCGCGTTGAAATCCGCCCGCAAAGGCTCGTAATCGGCGCTGAACGGCTGGTCGATCCGACTGCCGAGATCGCCCTTGGCCAGCCGTTGCAAGCCCTGCTGAAGGCGCTTGACGACCTGCGCCTGTTGCGCCGCGCGCTGCGCCATCTCTTCCTCGACGCGCTTGCCGGCCTCGAGGTCGGCCTTGAACAATTGCAGCGAGCGGGCAATGTCGCCGACCTCGTCCCCGGTTCGGATCTGACTGACATCGGACCGGAAATCGCCCGCCTTGATGCGCTCGACACTGCCGGACAACAGCCGGATGCGGTTGGTAAACAGACGCGCCACCAGAAAGGACAGGGCGACGACCAGCACCATAACAACAATTGTTTGCAGGATCGTGGTGAGCAGAAGATCGCGGGCCGCGGCCAGTGCCTCGGTCTCATCCTGTTCGACGATCAGGTGCCACGACTCGCCCGCCCGGTCGAAGCTGAGCGCTTCTGTCACGACCGGTTGTCCCGACAGCCCGATGACGCCCCGCATATGCGCCTCGCCCTGTTGCGCGGCGACGATGTGGTCGAGCGCGGGAAGCTGTTGCAGGACCTTGTGCCCGCCGTCGTGCCGCGACGCGCTTAGCGCCCGCCCGTCGGAATCGACGGCATAAATTTCACCCGTCTGTCCGAGGACCTTGCTGTTCGACAGGATCTGGACCGGGCGGTCGATATTGATCTGGAGCGCGGCGACCCCGATCCGGTTGCCCTGCCGGTCAAAGACCGGCGCCGCGATGAAGTTGGCGGGTGCGTCGGCACTTGGCGCGTAGGGCGCGAAGCCCGAATAGACGAACGCCCCGTGGTCGAGGTCGCGCGCCCCCCGGAACGCCGCGCCAAGCCCGCTTGGCGCATAGATGCCGTTGGTGAAATTCGTGGCGAAGTCCAGTTCCTTGAAGACCGAGTAGACGATGTTGCCCTGCAGATCGAACAGGAACAGGTCATAATAAGCGCGGTTGCGCTGGAAGGATCGGAAGCCCGGGTGATAGGCGAGATGGGTGGCAGTCCAGCCCGACCCGTCGCGCGCGTCATCCAGCGCGTCCTTGTTGCCGGTCGGGTTGGGATTGGCATGAATATACAGCTCTTGCAGTTGCGCCTGTGCGTCCGCGCCCAGCTCTGCCCATCCCGCGCTGAATTCCACGACCGCCGCCTGCGTCGCGGCGCTGTCGGCCAGCACGGTGATGTCGCGCTCGATCCCGTCGAACCATTCGTTCAGGGCCAGCGACTTCTCCGCCAGCAGGGAGGCGAAGGCGAGGGCGCGCTGCCGTTCAAGCGCCGTTGCGCCCTGCCAATAGCCGAACAGGGACACCGCCAGCGTGATGATCACCGTCGGGATCGCGATTTGCAGGGGCACCTTGAATTTCAGCTTCATCCGTCCGAAGGCCGCGCGGCGATTTGGGCGATGGGGTGTACTCATACCGGGCTCTCCGAATGCCAGACCGAGGCTGGTCTGCTGGAAACGATCCCGGAACAGTCATGAAAAATCGTTGAATTTGTCTAAACATTGAACGATCCCCGGTCGCGCCTGCGCTTGGCGCAGCGGCTTGTCCAGTGGGATGCGTGAGGGTGGGGGGAAGCGTCCTCGTTGCGTTGCGGCCCGGTGCGGCGTGCCGCGTCACCAGCCTGCCGACGGATATTCGAATGACATATCAAGCCGATGGGCCTGCAAGCCATGGTTGCGCCGGGTCGTGTCGAAACCCGCGTTTCGGGGCAGCTGGATACCCGCCAACGGCCCGTATGGAGGTCCACATCCTGTTGCTCCGGGGCGTTTGGACGCCTGTCGGTTCGGGAAGGCTGCCACAGCGCGGCGGGCCGGGGTCGCACGCTGCTCCACGCTGCGATTCGCCCGCGCGGCGCCACGGGCGCCTGCTGCGCTGCGCCGCTGACGGACGAGAGCGCGTCGAAAACGTGCCTTCCCACGGGCGCGGGATGCGGTAAGACCCTCTGGCGGTCGGACGGGTGCAGTCCGGGGCCGCCGCAATCCCGTGTCCAGAACGAAAGCCACGTCCCGGTGAAGAAGACAGCCCTCGACGCCACCGATATCCGCATCCTCAGCGCGGTGCAGGCGCATGGCCAACTCAGCAAGACCCGCCTGTCGGAAATCGTCAATATCTCGGCCACGCCCTGCTGGGCGCGACTGGATCGGCTGAAGGCGGCGGGGTTCATTCGCGGCTATCACGCCGATATCGCGCTCAACCGGGTCTGCGACTTCACGCTGGTGATGGTGACCGTGTCCCTGACCCATCACCGAAAGGCCGATTTCGACCGGTTCGAGGCGTGGGTCGCCCGCCATGACGAGATCACCGAATGCATCGCCACCGGCGGCGGCATGGATTACGTGCTCAAGACGGTGTGTCCGACCTTGTCGGCCTTTCAGGACCTGATGCGGGAGATGCTGGAAACCGATCTGTCGGTCGACCGCTACATGACCTACATCGCGACCCGCGTGGTGAAGGCCGGGCAGCCCAACATCGCCAAGCTGGTCGGCGCGGCGGCCCGGCAAACCTGACGGCCCACGCCTGACCGCGGGCCGGGTCCGGTGGTGTCAGCGGCCCACCACCAGCATTTCGAAGGTGACAAGCACAGGGCCCTGACCACGGGTCAGACAACCGTCGAACAGGTTGCCCGCAGGATCGACACAGGCGAGGGGCAGGGCGGTGCAGACACCGTCGCGCACCATGCACCCCGCATGCAGCAGCACTTCGGAAAGTGGGCTGTGCATGGGCGGGCCCGCGTCGAAGCCAGCCCCGATCAGGCTGCCCAGCCCGTAGATGTCGGCATCCGGCAGCCCGGCCTCTGCACAGGCGGATTCCAGCGTCGAGTGCAGGTCCGCATGGGGGCGCACGGTCAGCAGCGCGGCGTTCATCTCGGCAAAGCAGGTGCGTGGCTCGGGTCGAAACAGCGGGAAATGCGTTTCGGGGTCCTGCGCCACTTCGAGCCGCGCGCCGAAGATCAGCCAAGCCTCGATCGTGCACGCCTCGGCAAGGGTGCATTGATCGTTCAACAGGTGGCCCATGGCGGCGGCACCGTCATGCCACATGGCGTGGGTGTGCAGGAACCACGCGCCGTCCTTGACCCCGACAGAGGCAGTTGCCCGGTCCAGCGTGATCGCCGTGGCCTCGTGCGTGTCGCTGTACCACGCCGCGTGCTGGTCATCGGCGGGACCGTCCGGCATCACATAGCGCATCCGGTCCAGACGAACCCCGTCGAGCAGGGCACAGGCGCCGTCGGCACCTTCCGCCTCGACCGCCTGCGCCACCGCGTCCAGCAAGGTCAGCCCGGCCGGAAGCTGCAGCGTGGCGCGCCGCGCATGACAGCGCGCCAGCGTATGGCGCCCGGCTTGTTCGGGGCCGGGATGGGTGACCCAGTCGCGGCTGTCGCCTTGGGGCATCGGCACGGCGTCCGGCCTGCGGGGGGCGGGAATCGGGCGCATCGCTCAGACCCCCTCGGGCTGGGGCATCAAGCCCCGCGCGGTCAGTTCCTCGCGCACCAGTTTCTTGGTGATCTTGCCATAGGCGGTCTTGGGCATCTCATCGAGGAAGACATAGTAGCGCGGGATCTTGTATTTCGCGACGCGGCCATCGAGCCACGCGCGCAGGGCGCCTTCTTCGACCGTGGCGCCGGGTTCGGGCACGCAGACGCACAGGCCGACCTCTCCCCATCTTTGGTCCGGCACACCGAGGATCGCGACTTCGCTGACGCCATCGATGGTCAGCAGGATTTCCTCGACTTCGCGCGGATAGACGTTGGACCCGCCCGAGATATACATGTCAGACGACCGCCCGGTGATATACAGATACCCCTGTTCGTCCATGTGGCCCAGATCGCCGGTCAGGAACCAGCCATTGCGAAAGGCCTTGGCATTGGCGCCCGCGTCATCGAGATAGCCGGGAAAGACCGCCGGACCGATCACGCAGATCTCGCCGGTTTCATGCGGCGCGCAGATCGCGCCCTTGTCGTCCTGAATGGTCACCATCAGGCCTGTGCGCTCGACCCCGCAGGTGCCGGGTCGGGCCTCGGGCGTGTCCTCCAGAAAGTGGTCCTCGGGGCGCATGACGGTGATCGCGCCGGTGACCTCGCCCAGCCCGTAATATTGCACCAGCACCGGGCCAAGCGCTTGCAACGCGCGCTTTTGATCGGCGCGGTACATCGGCGCGCCTGCATAGATCACGTGGCGCAGGCTGGAATGGTCGAACATCTCGACCGAGGGGTCCTCGACCAGCATCTTGACGATGGTCGGCACGGTGAACATGTTGCTCACGCCCCACTCCTGCACCATCCGCCATGCCTGCGCGGGGTCAAAGCGCCCCTGCGGCAGGATCACGCTTTTGGCCCCGGCGGCGATCTGCGCCATCGCGTGGGCCGCCGCGCCATGGGACAGGGGCGCCACCACCAGCGAGGCATCGCGCGCGGACAGCCCCGGCATCAGGTCGTTCATGTGGTTGAGGATGGTAAAGGTCATCTGACCGTGGGTCAGCACCACGGCCTTGGGCCGCCCAGTGGACCCAGAGGTGAAGAACAGCCAGCAGGGATCGTCGCGGCTGACATCCGCATTCGGGAAATCGGTGCCAAGGTGGCGGTCCACCAAATCCTCGTAGCCATGCGCGCCGGGCAGGTCACCGATGGCGATGACGTGATCCACGAGACCGGCGCAGGCTTCGGCATGGCCGGGAAACGCATCCTCGACGAAGATCGCGCGCGCCTTGGATTTCTGGCACTGGTAAGCGACCTCGTCCGTGCCCTGACGGAAGTTGGCGGGGGCCCAGACCAGCCCCGCGCGGAACACCGCCATCATGATTTCCAGCATCTGGTTGTTGTTGGCCGATTGCACCAACACGGTGTCGCCCTTGGCCAGCCCCAGATCGTGCCGCAGCGCATGGGCCAAGGCACTGACCCGCGCGTCGAACTGCGCCCAGGTCCATGTCTGGTCATCGTAAACGGTCGCCACCGCGTCGGGCTGCTTGCGCGCCTGTTTCGTCAGGAAATAGGCGATGTTCGGGACGCGGGTGCTGCTGGGCCATGCCGTGCCGCTCATTTCACGCGCTCCAGAATCGAGGTGTAATTCGCCACCGCCGCGCCGCCCATGTTGAACACGCCAGCCAGCGTTGCGCCGTCCTTCTGCATCTCGCCCGCCGTTTCGGTCAGCTGCATCGCCGCCATGATATGCATCGACACGCCGGTCGCGCCCAGCGGATGCCCGCGCGCCTTCAGCCCGCCCGACAGGTTCACCGGCAGCTTGCCATCGGCTTGCGTGATGCCGTCGCGGATCACCCGGTGGCCTTGCCCCGGTTCGGCCAGCCCCATCGCCTCGTATTCCAGCATCTCGGCGATGGTGAAACAGTCATGCGTCTCGACCAGATCGAGATCATCGAGCGTGATCGCCGCGTCCTCCAACGCGCCTTTCCACGCCCGCGCCGCCCCGTCGAAGGAATAGGGGGCAGGCCGCCGCGACAGCGCCATGAAGTCATTGGCATGGCTGCGCGCGCGAAAACGCACGGCCTTGCCCATGGTCTCTGCCGTTTCGGCATCGCAGACCACCATCACCGCCGCCCCGTCGGAAATCAGCGAGCAATCGGACCGCCGCAAAGGCCCGGCGACCAGCGGGTTCTTGTCGCTGACGGTGTTGCAGAAGTCGAAGCCGAAATCCTTGTGCATATGCGCCACGGGGTTCTTCATCGCGTTGTGGTGGTTCTTGGCCGAGATCATCGCCAGCGCGTCGGACTGATCCCCGTAGGCCTGAAAATAGCTTTGAGCGATATGGCCGAACACGCCCGCGAAACCGGGGGTGAAGTGCCCCTCTTCCGGCGTGTAGCTGCCCATCAGCATCAGCGCCGCCGCATCCGCAGGCGGGATCGTCGTCATCTTTTCGACGCCCACCACCAGCGCGATCCGGCCCCGGCCAGACTGGACGAAATCCAGCGCGGAATACAGCGCCGCCGACCCGGTGGCGCAGGCGTTTTCCAGTTTCGACGCGGGCACATGCGCCAGTTCCGGCACCGCCATGCCGACCAGCCCTGCCTCGAACGCCTGCGGGACAAAGCCGCCGTTGAACGTGCCGACAAAGATGCCGTCGATATCGGCGGCGGTGATCCCGGCATCCTCCAATGCGGCGGGGACGGTGGCCTTGATCAGGCTTTCGGTATCGGGACAGTCGTCCAGCTTGCCGAATTTGGAATGCGCCCAGCCGATCACGCAGGGTTGGTGTGTCATGGTCGTCTCCTTCAGGTGGGGCGTTTGGGGTGCAGGCGCGCCTCTATGCGGGCGGCCTCGGTCTTCAGCATGTCGGCCAGTTCGGGTTGGCGGTCCGGGGTCATGCGGCTGTCGATGGCGGCGATGGACACCGCGCCAAGCGCCGCGCCCGAAGCTCCGCGCACCGGCACGCCGATGGCCCATGAATTGGCGACATACATGCCGGGGTTCAGGCTCCATCCCCGGGTGCGGGCGATGGCCAGTTCGCCGTGCAGAAAGGCGTCGTCGAAGCCGGGGAAATGCGTCGCGCGTTCGGCGCGGGTGGCGTCGAGCACCTCTTGCGCCTCGGCCTCGGGCAGGGCGGACAGGATGGCCATTGCGCCTGCGCCGACGCCCAAGGGATGCCGCGCGCCCGGTTGCAACACATGGGTGCGAATCGGAAACGCGCCCTCTTCGCGGTGCAGGCAGACCGCGTGCGCGCCGCGCCGGATCGAGATGAAGCTGCTGTCGCCGCTGGCATCGGCCAGCCTCAGCAGGCTGTCCATCGACACATCGAGCAGCGTGTGCCGCCGCGCCGCGCTGGTGCCCGCGATCAGGCATTCCGGGCCGGGATAATAGCCGCCCTCGGCGCTTTGCTCGACATAGCCCGACCGGATCAGCGCCAGCAGAATGCGCCGCACGGTGGGGCGCGACAGGCCGGTTTCGCGGGTCAGCACAGGCATCGGCACCTCATCGCCACCCTGCGACGAGATCAACGACAGCAGCATCAACGCCCGGTCGATGCTTTGGCTGCCTGCGGCTGATTTTCCCTGCATATCCATATTATGGACATCCTCCTGAAAATATTTATGGCGGGCATGGGTTGCAAACTCAAGCGAAAACCATGTTGCACCGCAGCGATGAATCTGGGTTTACAGTCGGCAAATCAAAAACCTATCCTACACCCAGAACGCATATCCATATTGTGGATGCATCGGGAGTCCGGTCGGGGCGCATCACGCCGCTCTGGCAAGGGAACGAAAGGCCGGGCAACCGGCGCAGAGTGGAGGAGAAACCATGAAACGCACCCTGATGGCAGCCGTCGCTGCCGCAACGCTGACCTTGCCCGCCCATGCGCGCGACATCGAGATGCAGTCGATCTATCCCGGCACGCTGCCGCTTTTGGGCTCGTCCGGCGCGGAACTGGGCGGGCGCGTGTCCGCGATCACCGGCGGCGAGCTGAACTTCGTCTTCCGCAATCCGGGCGAGATCGTTGCGGGCAACGAGATCTGGGACGCTCTGTCCACCGGCGCCATCGAGGCGGCGTGGTACAGCCCCGGTTTCGCCGAAGGCGTGGTGCCGAGCGCCTCGCTGTTCACCGCCTTCCCCTTTGGCCCGGATGTGCGCGAATATACCGCGTGGTGGTACAATGGCGGCGGCTACGAGCTGTGGAACGAGATTTCCGCCCCCTACAACATCCATTCGGAACTATGCTCGATCCTCGCCCCCGAGGCGTCCGGCTGGTTCAAGGAGCCGATCAATTCGCCCGAAGACCTGAAGGGCAAGAAGATGCGGATCTTCGGCCTTGGCGCCGCCGTCATGGAAAAGCTGGGCGTGGCCGCGCAGTCCATGCCGCCCGCCGACACCATGAGCGCTCTGAATCTCGGCACCATCGACGCGGCCGAGATGTCCTTCCCGGCGATCGACTATGCGCTGGGCATGTATGAGCACGCCAAGCACCTGTATTTCCCGGGCTGGCACCAGCAGACCTCGCTCATCGTGTTCATGATGAACACCGACAGCTGGAACGCACTGTCCGACCGCGACCGCGCCGCCATTCAGGAAGTCTGCGCCGGCAACGTTGCCCGCACCACCGCGCAGGGCGAGGCCATCGAACTGGAGCCGCTGGCCAAGATGCAGAACGATCACGGCGTGACCGTGCATCGCTGGTCCGACGAGATGTTGCAGACCTTCTCGGACACCTGGGACGAGGTCGTGGCCGAAAAGACCGCCGAAAGCGCCGAATTCAAGCGCGTCTGGGACCACATCCAAGCCTTCCGCACCGACTACGCCCAGTGGAAAGATCTGGGCTACGTCGACTGACCTGACCCGCGTGCGAGGGGAAACCCTCGCGCGCAACCTCGGAGGCCCCCATGCAAACCTGCCTGACCCTGTCCCGCTGGCTGGCCCTGCCATGCCGGTGGTTTGCCGCCCTGTGCGGGGCGCTTTTGCTGATCCTCGCGGCGGTGATCTTGTATGACGTGATCGGACGGCGCTTTTTCATGACCGGGTCGTTCAAGCTGCAAGAGCTGGAATGGCACCTGCATGGCGCGATTGCAGTGCTGGGCTTCGGCTATGCCTATCTGAAGGACGCGCATGTGCGCATCGACATCTTTGCCGAGAAGATCGGCGAGCGTCGCCGCGTCTGGTGGGAGCTGGTCGCGATTGTTCTCTTCCTGCTGCCGTTCATGGGCTTGCTGCTGTGGTACGGCTATGACTTTGCCGAGCGGTCGTTCCTGCGCGGCGAGACCTCCAATGGTGGCGTCGGCCTGTCGCATCGCTGGATCATCAAGTCGACCATCCCGCTGGCGGCCCTGCTGACGATCCTTGGCGGCCTGTCCGTTGCGCTGCGCTGCATCGTGACGCTTTACCGGCCCGACCTGCAACCGACCCCATTCGAGGCCGACTGATGGAATACCTGATCGACTTTTTGCCGGGCTTCATGTTCCTGGCGCTGATCCTTGGCCTGTTCTCCAGCCTGCCGGTAGGGATCATGCTGATGGGCGTGACGCTGATCTTCGGCGTGATCGCGCTGAGCCTTGGGGAAATGCGCGCCGCCCAGATCACCCTTCTGCCCAACCGCATCTATGGCGGCATCATCGAGAATCCGGTTCTGGTCGCGGCACCCATGTTCGTCTTCATGGGGCTGGTGCTGGAAAAGACCCGCGTCGCCGATGACTTGCTGATCGCCCTGCAAAAGCTGCTGCGGGTGGTGCCGGGTGGTCTGGCCTTGGCGGTGACCTTGGTGGGTACGATTCTGGCGGCGGCGACCGGCATCATCGGCGCATCCGTCGTCATGCTGACCGCTCTGGCGCTGCCGACGATGATCGCGCGGGGCTATTCGCCCTCGCTCGCCGCAGGCACCATCGCCAGCGCCGGGACGCTGGGCATCCTGATCCCGCCTTCGGTCATGCTGGTCTTCATGGGAGATCTTCTGACGCTGAACCTTGCCAAGCTGTTCGTCGCCGCGCTTCTGCCGGGGCTGGTGCTGGCGGGGCTGTATCTGGTCTATATCGTCGTGATCGCGGCGCTGCGCCCCGAGATGGCCCCCAAAGCCCCCCGCGACGGGACCGAAAAATTCGACGGCTGGGGCGAGATCGTCCTGTCGCTGGGCCTGCCTTTCCTGCTGATCGTTGCGGTGCTCGGCTCGATCCTTGGTGGTATCGCCACGCCGACTGAGGCGTCCGGTGTTGGCGCGGTCGCGGCGCTGATCCTTGGGCTGGTCCGCGGGCGGCTGAACTGGACGGCGCTGAGCAGTGCCATGGACGGATCGGTGCGCACGATTTCCATGCTGTTCTTCATTTTCGTCGGCGCGACGGCGTTTTCCTATGTCTTCCGCCTGATCGGGGGCGAGCATTTCATCGTCACCACCGCGCGCAGCCTGTCATTCGGCGACTGGGGACTGCTCATGATGATGATGGTCATGATCTTCATCATGGGATTCTTCTTCGACTGGATCGAGATCACGCTGATCATGCTGCCGATCTTTGCGCCGATCGTCAAAACCATGCATTTCGGCGACCATGTCGCCAGCGCCGACATGATCTACTGGTTCGCGATCCTCGTGGCGGTGAACCTGCAAACGTCCTTCCTGACGCCGCCTTTCGGCTTTGCGCTGTTCTATCTCAAGGGGGCGGGCGGCGCGCATATCACCATGGCGCAGATCTATCGCGGGATCATTCCATTCGTTCTGGTGCAGCTTGGCGCGTTGGGGCTGTTCCTGTGGCAGCCGCAGATTGTGACATGGCTGCCCGGTGTCCTGCTTGGCAATTGAGGGTTCAAAGATGTTCGACCTGACCGATCACGTCGCTTTGGTGCTGGGCGCGGGCTCCTCTGGCCCCGGCTGGGGCAATGGCAAGGCCGCCGCCGTGGCCTATGCCCGCGCGGGCGCGGCTGTGGCCTGCGTCGACCTGAACACCGCCGCCGCCGAGGAAACCGCCCATATCATCGAGGCCGAGGGCAACCGGGCGATTGCCCTGACCGGCAACGTCGCCATTGAGGAGGACATCGCTGCCGCCATCGCCGCCACGCGCGACGCCTTTGGCCAGATCGACATCCTGCACAACAATACTGGCATCACGCCCTTCGGCGGGCCGGTCACGATGAAGCTGGAGGACTGGGACCGCGCGATGGACGTCAACGTCAAAAGCGTCCTGCTGTCCACCCGCCACATCCTGCCGCATATGGAAGAGCGCGGCTATGGCGTCATCACCAACATCTCCTCGGTCGCGGGCATCCGTATCTCGGGCTATGACATGGCGGCCTATGCCACGTCGAAGGCGGCGGTGAACCACCTGACGCGCGCCATCGCCCTGCAATACGCGCCCAAGGGCATCCGCGCCAACGCGATCCTGCCCGGCCTGATCGACACGCCGCTGGTGCGCCATGGCGAGGGGTTCAAGGGCCATCACGGCGACGCCGAGAAACAGATGGCCGAGCGCGACGCAATGAGCCCCACCGGCAAGATGGGCGATGCATGGGACGTGGCCCATGCGGCGGTGTTCCTCGCCTCGCGCGAGGCGAAATACATCAACGGCGTGCTCTTGCCCGTGGATGGCGGCCTGTCCTGCCGCGCGCGCTGAGGCGGGGCAGGGTTCCCGCGCGCGGGCCCATATGTCAGCTTGCCAAATCGTCCTGTTGAGGTAAGCCATGTCCGGGGCAGGCCGTGCCTGCCCGCGATCTGCCGGGCGTCCTGACCGCGGGCAGGCTGGCGGAACACGGGCGAGGAGCGGGATGCCGGGGCAGAGACTGGACGACAGCACGGTCTGGCAGCGGCTGACGCCGCTTCTGCCGTATTTCATCACGGTGGGCCTGTTCGGGGCCGGGGCCTTTGCGCTGTATCACCTGCTGGCACCGGTCGACCTGCGCTCTGTCATGACGCAGGCGCGGGCCACGCCATGGCCGATCCTCGGGCTGGCCCTGCTGACCACGGCGGCCAGCTATGCCTCGCTCATTGGGTATGACTGGTCGGCGCTGCGCTATCTTGGCAAGAGCCTGCCGATGCCGGTGATCGCGCTGGGCTCGTTTCTGGGCTATGCCTTCGGCAACACCATCGGGGCCGGGCCGATCACCGGTGGGGCGGTGCGCTATCGCATCTATTCGGCGCTGGGCCTGTCGGCCTATGACATCGCCGCCATCGCCACCTTCAGCGCGTCGGCCTTCGGCTTTGGCGCGACGATCATCGGCTTTGGCGCGCTGGCCTATCACCCGGGGGCCTTGGCGCATCTGATCCCGCTGTCGCCACCGGCGATCCGCTGGCTGTCACTGGCCATCGTCGCCGTGTCGGTGGCGATCCTGTTCTGGATTGCCTTGCGGCAGTCGGAAATCACCGTGCGCGGCATCACCCTGCGCGCCCCGTCGCCCGGCATCATGGCGGGGCAGTTCCTGTTCACCGGGCTCGACCTGTTCTGGGCGTCGCTGACGCTGTACCTGCTGTTGCCGCCCTCGGAACTCGGCTATGCCACCTTTCTCGCGGTCTTTGCCGCAGGCGTCATGGCGGGCGTGGTCAGCCACGTGCCCGGCGGGGTGGGGGTGTTCGAGACGGTGATCATCGCTGCCCTGCCGCCCTCGGTCTCGGTCGAACAGGCGGCGACGGGGCTGATCCTGTTCCGGATGATCTACTACCTCGTGCCGTTCGGCGTGGCGCTGATCATGCTGGCCCTGACCGAAGCGCGACTGGCCACAGGCCGCGCGCTGCCCGCCGCGATGCAGGGCCTTTTGTCCTCGGTGCGCGCCATCGTGCCGCTGGCCATCGCCGCGATGGTCTTTGCCGCAGGCGCCATCATGATGCTGTCGAGCCTGATCCCGCCGACCTCGGATCTGGCCGAAGACCTCGAACGGCTGTTGCCGCTCAGCCTTCTGGAGGGCGGCGCGCTGCTGTCGAGCGCGCTGGGGGTGGCGATGCTGGTCATCGCCCATGGCTTGTTGCGCCGGGTGCAGGGCGCATGGTGGCTGGCGGCGCTGGCCTTGTCGGCGGGCATCGCCGCGAGCCTCGCCAACGGGCTCGACTTCCAACGCGCGGCGATCCTTGTCGCGGCGCTGCTGATCCTCTTGCCGACCCGGGCCGAGTTCTTTCGCCCCACGCGGCTGACCCGCGACATTCTCAGCCTGCGCTGGAGCCTGTTGATGCTGGGGCTGGTGGGCGGCCTGCTGGTGCTGGTGCTGTTCGCACACCGCGCCACGCCTTATGCGCATGACCTGTGGTGGCAATTCGCCTCGGACCAAAGCGCCCCTCGGGCGCTGCGCGCCGCGCTGCTGGGGACCCTCGTGCTGGTGGTCGCCCTGCTGATCCTCGCCCTGCGGCCCGGGCGCCTGCGCCCCGACTTGCCCGGTCCAGAGGCTTTGGAGCGCGCCCGCGCGCTGGTCATGGCCCAGCCCGAACCCGAGGCCAATATCGCCCTGACCGGCGACAAATGCCTGATGTTCTCGGATCAGGGCCATGCGGCGCTGATGTACCGCGTGCAGGGGCGCAGCTGGATCGCGCTGCATGACCCGTTTGGCGCCGCGACGGAGGTTCCGCAGCTGGCATGGACCTTCCACGACGCGGCCTATGCCGCCAATGCCCGACCGATCTTCTACTCGGTCTCGGCAGCGCATCTGCCGCTCTGGATCGATATGGGGCTGGCGCTGATCAAGATGGGCGAAGAGGCGGTGGTGCCTCTGGACGGATTCGACCTCGACGCACCGGGCCGGGCCGAGCTGCGGGCGCTGCGCACGCTAGCCTTGGCCGAGGGGCTGACCTGCGAGGTGTTGCTTCCGCCCCATGCGCCCGGTCTGATGGAGGAGCTGCGCGCCGTCTCGGACGCCTGGCTGGCACTCAAACCCGGCGGCGAACAGGGGTTTGCCGTGGGGACGTTCGACCCCGACATCCTCGCCCATGCGCCGATCGCCGTGGTGCGCCACAGCGATCGGTTGGTGGGGTTCGCCAATCTGTGGGTGACGGACGGGAAGCAGACTGCGACTATGGACCTGTACCGCCACGTGGCCGACGCACCTGCCGGAACCATGGGCTTCCTCTTCACCGAAGTGCTGCTGTCCTGCGCCGCCGGAGGCTATGCCGCCTTCTCTCTGGGCAACGCGCCGCTGTCCGGGGCCGAGGCGCGCCGGGGCGCGCGCCTGACCGCGCGGATGGGGCCGCTGGTCTACAAGCACGGGCGGCATTTCGACGATCCGGGCGCGCTGCGCCGCTTTCTGCAGACGTTCGACCCGGATTGGCGCCCCGTCTACGTGGCGATCCCGCCGCGCGCCAATATCCTCGCCATCGCCACCGATATCGTGACGCTGATCGGCGGCGGTCGACGCAGGACCGCGGCGCAGGCCGATAGCTGAGGCGGGTTGCCGGGCGGGGGGCTTTGCCCCATCCTGCCACGGCCACGAAAGGGAGCCCGCCATGACCAACGCCGCCCGACAGACCGCGCTGACCGCCGTCGACACCCTGCGCGAGACGCTGTCACAGGCGGCGCAGACGATCTTTGACTTTGGCGAGACCGCGTGGCGCGAATACCGCTCTGCCGCGTGGTACGTGGATTTCCTGCGCGAACAGGGCTTTACCGTCGAGGAGGGCTCTGCCGGGATGCCCACCGCCTTTTGCGCCGAATGGCGCAATGGCGACGGGCCGATGGTGGGGATGTATGCCGAATATGACGGCATCCCGGGCAATTGTCAGGCCGCAGACACGGTGGAACGCCCGCGCGACGGGCTGTCGCGCGCCGCCGGGGGCCATACCGATCCGCATTCGGGGCTGGGGGTGGGGTCCTTGGGCGGGGCCTTGGCGCTGAAGGCCGCGATGCAGGCGCATGACATCAAGGGCGGCATTCGCTTCACCGGGGAACCGGCGGAAAAGGTGCGCGGGTCAAAGCCGATCCACGCGGCGAAAGGCTACTACGACGGCTTGGCGGCGATCCTGTCCTTTCACCCCTATTACATGGACCCGATGTGCAACACCGTCCGGTGGGAAACGCATTGCGGCGCGGCCTATTCCGCGATCTATCGTTTCACCTGCGACCGCCCTCAGGACTGGGGGCGCAGCGCCGACACGCCGATCCCGCAAAGCCATAGCGACGTGCGCGCGCCCGGCGCAAATGATGCGCTGAACCTGATGTATCTCAGCTCCAAGGCGTTGCGCGACAGTGCCTTGCCCCATGACGGCGGCTGGTCGATCTCCGAGGCGATCCTGACCGCCGGTCAGGCCACCGCCGACAATCTGCCCGCCGAATTGGCCGAGATCCAGTACATGACCCGCGTGCCGACCATTGCGCAGGCCGAACGGATCATCGCCATGCTGGATCGGAACGCGCAGGCCGCCGCCGACATGACCGGCTGCCGGTGGGAGCGGCACTGGGTCTGCAAGTCGCGCCCCGGTCTGGCCAATCACGCGCTGGCCGAGGCGGTCTGGGGCGCGTTGCAGACCGTGGGCGCGCCGCACTGGGGGGAGGCCGCGCGGGCCAAGGCCCGGGACATCCAGAAAAACCTCGGGTTGGAGGAAATGGAGTCCCCCTTCCTGCCGCGCATCGAACAGCTGATCGACCCGCAGGAGGCCGAGCGTCAGCTGCGCGAGACCCTGATGCCGAACCAGCGCCATTCGACCTCGGACGATTATACCGACATGACATGGCACGCGCCCACCGCGCGGCTGTATATCGGGCGTCCGGCCCTGCGCGCGCCCGAAGGTTGTGCCTATCCCAACTGGGTGCTGAACGCTTTGGGTGGTATGCCGGAAACCATCGACCCGATGATCGACACGGCGGCGCGGGTGCTGGCCCTGTCGGGGCTGGCGGTGCTGACCGATCCCGACTTGCGCGCCCGGATGTGGCACGAGTTCCACGACCGGACGGGGGGCATCGGCGGCCCGGATTGGATCGCGCCATTGTGTGACTACGACCCGCCCATCGGTTTCCGCTGGCCAGAATATGTCACCACGCCGCGCGGCTTTGACTGGTGGATTCCATCGTAACCTCAGCTTCACCCCGGTTTTAGAATTTCTGCACGGCGGCCATGCGGAAATCCGGTTAGGAAGGGGAAAACCGGGGGAGACTTCGATGAGCGATATCCAGACCATGGCGCAGGCGATCCGCTTTGCCGCGCTCGATACGATCCTGAACGCGCGCGAGGGGCATCAGGGCGTGCCCTTGGGGATGGCAGAGATCGCGGCGACGCTCTATGCCAACCACCTGAAATACGACGCCAAGGACCCGCTCTGGCCGGATCGGGACAGGGTGGTCTTGTCGAACGGGCATGGCTCGACCCTGCTATATGCGCTCTTGCACCTGTCGGGGGTCGAGGCGGTCTCGGTCGAGGCGCTGAAATCCTTCCGCACGCTGGGCTCTGTCTGCGCGGGCCATCCCGAGATCGAGCAGCATGCCGGGATCGAGATCACCACCGGCCTGTTGGGGCAGGGCATCGCCTGCGCGGTCGGCATGGCCGTGGCCGAGGCGCGGCTGCAAGCGCGCTTTGGCGCCGATCTGGTGGATCATCGGACATGGGCCTTTGTCGGCGATGGCTGCCTGCAAGAGGGGATGGGGCAAGAGGCGATCTCGCTCGCCGGGCATCTGGGTCTGGGCAAGCTGACATTCCTTTGGGATGACAACCACATCACCGATGATGGCGACACGGCGCTGTCGATCTCCGAGGACGTCCCGGCGCGCTTTGCCGCCGCCGGATGGCATGTGGTTTCGGTCGACGGGCATGACATCGCGGCGCTGGACGCGGCGATGGCGGCGGCGCGCGCCGATCCGCGCCCGTCGCTGATCGCCTGCCGCACGGTGATCGCCAAGGGCATCCCCCGTCTGCAAGGGCAACGCGGTGGCCACAGCGCGCCCCTGACCCCGGAGGACCGGGTGGATGCCTGCGCGGCGTTGGGCTGGGATCACCCCCCGTTCGAGGTGCCGCAAGCGGTGTATGACGACTGGCAAAGCGCGCTGGCGCGCGGCACGCAGGCGCATCACGAGTGGTCCGCACGACTGGCCGGGCATCCCGAGCAAGCGGAGTTCGACCGGTGGATCAGCGGTCGCTTGTCTGACGATTGGCAGCCGGAGATGCAGCGCATTCTGGCCGAGGCCGAAGCGCAAAGCGACGCGCGCCCGACGATCCTATCCTCGGGCGATGTTTGCGACGCGCTGCACGAGGCTGTGCCCGAGATGATGGTGCTCTGCGCCGATCTGGAGGCCCCGACCAACCACAAGCGCGGGCGGCGGGCGTTCACCCGACATGACCGGGGCGGGTCCTATGTGCATTGCGGCGTGCGCGAACACCTGATGGGCGCGATGACCTGCGGGATCGCGGCGCATGGCGGTCTGCGCCCGGTGAACGTGACCTATCTGGCCTTTGCGGATTATGAACGCCCGGCGATGCGCATGTGCGCGCTGATGGGTCTGCCGGGGCTGTTCGTGTTCTCGCATGACAGCATCGGCTGCGGGTCGAACGGGCCGACGCACCAGCCGGTGGAGATATTGGCGGCGTTCCGCGCCATGCCGAACATGCGTGTGTTCCGCCCCGCCGATGCGGTTGAGACCGCCGAGGCATGGCGGCTGGCTCAGGAACACCGTCACGGCCCCTCCATGCTGGCGCTGTCGCGGCAGGACGCGGTGCAGGTGCGGGCCGGGTCCGGGCAGAACTTGACGGCGCGCGGGGCGTATATTCTGGAGGACAACGGGCGGCGCGACGTGACCTTGGTGGCCACGGGGACCGAGGTCGGGCTGGCGATGGAGGCGCGCAAGGTCTTGGCCGCACAGGGGATTTCAGCGACCGTTGTGTCGATGCCCTGCTGGGAGCTGTTCATGGAACAGCCCGCCGCCTATCGCGCCGACGTTCTGGGCGAGGCGCCGCGCATCGCCATCGAAGCGGCGCTGCAATTCGGGTGGGAGCGCTGGCTGCGCCCCACGGATCGCTTCATCGGGATGGAGGGGTTCGGGGCGTCTGCCGTAGGGCCGGCTCTGTACGCGCATTTCGGGATCACGGTCGAAGCCGTGGTCGAGGCTGCCAAGCAGATGATCCGAGAGTAGGGCGGGGTTAACCCCGCCCTACACCAAGTCAGTTCAGGGCTGCATCCGTGATTTCCAGCGTATAGGCACCCTCGGGGGCCTTGGTGATCACCGGATCCGAGCCACCGGCCAACAGCGTGTCGACCGTGCGCTGGTAATCCGCCGGGTCGAGCGCACCGTTGGAACCGGCTGTCAGCTTGGCAACCTCTCCCATCATGCGGATCTGGTGCTGCTCGGTCTGGGCGCCGGTCTCGTCATAGTCGAGCACGATCATCGCCGCGTCCTCGGGGTTTTCCTCGGCCCATTTCCAGCCCTGCATCGACGCCGCGACAAACCGCGCCATCTTGTCCTTGAAGGCCTCGTCGGACAGGTTTTCCTCCAGCACATACAGCCCGTCTTCCATCGTGGCGACGCCCTGATCCTGATACTTGAAGGTCACCAGTTCCTCGGCGGTGACGCCCGCATCGATGACCTGCCAGTATTCGTTATAGGTCATGGTCGAGATGCAATCCGCCTGCCGCTGCAGCAGCGGATCGACGTTGAAGCCCTGTTTCAGCACCTCGACAGACCCTTCGGCCTTGCCATCGGTGTCGATCCCCAGCGACGACATCCACGACAGGAACGGGTATTCGTTGCCAAAGAACCAGACACCCAGCGTGCGGTTGTCCAGATCCTCCGGCGCGGCGATCCCGGCATCTTTCCAGCAGGTCAGCATCATGCCCGACGACTTGAAGGGCTGGGCGATGTTGACCAGCGGCAGGCCGTTTTCACGCGCGGCCAGCGCGGCAGGCATCCATTCGACGATCACATCGGCCCCGCCGCCCGCGATCACCTGCGTCGGTGCGATATCCGGCCCGCCGGGCAGAATGGTCACGTTCAGGTCGGCCTCGTCGTAATAGCCGTTCTCCAGCGCCACGTAATAGCCCGCGAATTGCGCCTGCGTGACCCATTTCAGTTGCAGGGTCACGTCGTCTGCCGCCCATGCCGGTGCGGCCAGCGCCATAGCGGCGGTGGTGCCGAGGATGAGGTTTTTCATGTGTCTTTCTCCTTGTTGGTGGTTTGTTATTTTCGTTGTGACGCGTGCCAGAAGGTCAAACGGCGTTCCAGCGCCGTCATGCCCCCGTAGAACGCTGTCCCGGCCAGCGCCGAGACGAGAATGGCGGCCCAGACCATGCCAAGGTCAAGCGCGCCAATGCTGGTGGAAATGCGAAAGCCCAAGCCTTGGGTCGGGCTGCCGAAGAACTCGGCAACGATCGCGCCGATCAGCGCCAGCGTGGTTGAAATTTTCAACCCGTTGAAGATGAAGGGCAAGGCGGCAGGCAGGCGCAGCAGGCGCAAGGTCTGGCCCCATGTGCTGGCATAGGTGTGCATCAGGTCGCGCTGCATCGACGTCGTGTCTTGCAGCCCCGCCACCGTGTTCACCAGCATCGGGAAATAGACCATCAGCACGACCACGGCGGCCTTGGACTGCCAGCCAAAGCCGAACCACATCACGAGGATCGGCGCCGTGCCCACGATGGGCAGCGCCGCCATGAAGTTGCCCAGCGGCAGAAGCCCGCGTTTGAGGTAGTCGTAGCGATCCACCAGCAGCGCCGTCAGGAAGGCCGCGCCGCAGCCGATGATGTAACCGGACAGCGCGCCCTTGAGGATGGTCTGGGTGAAGTCGGCCCAGAGCACGGGCAAGTTGGCGGCAAAGGTCTGCGCGATCATCGAGGGTGGCGGCAGGATGACGGTGGGCACGCCGAGGCCGCGCACCAGAAGCTCCCACATCAGCAGGATCGTCGCGCCAAAGATCATCGGCACGGCCAGCCGCGTGGCGGCGGTGTCGCGGGCCGGGCCGTTGGCGAGCCAGAGGTTCAGGGCAAAGCCCGCAGCCCAGACGGCGAAGGCGGAGAGGACCTGTGTCATCGATCACCTCCGGGGTTTGTGGCGCGGTTGGACGCCTTCGGCGAGGGTATTTGGACCAAGAAGAAACAGGGTGCGTTTTTAAGGATCATTGCGCCATTCCCATTTTCCTGAGCGTGGCCTTCTCGGCGGCCCCGATGGCCCAGACGAGGATCGCGGCCAGCGCGGCGGCCATGAAGAGCGCGGCCCAGATCTGTTCCATCTGGCCGTAATAGCTGCCCGCCAGCATCCGCGCGCCAAGCCCGCCTTTCTGCACCGGCAACTCGCCCACGATGGCGCCGACGAGGCTGGCGGCGATGGCGATTTTCAGGCTGGCGAACAGATAGGGCACGGAAGAGGGCAGGCGCAGCTTGCTCAGCACGGTCATTTGCCCCGCATTGTAGGTGCGCATCAGGTCCATCTGCATGTGATCGGGGCTGCGCAGCCCTTTGACCATGCCGACGACCACGGGGAAGAAGGACAGGTAGGCCGAGATCACCGCCTTGGGGATCAGCCCCTGTATCCCGATGGAATAGAGCACGACGATGATCATGGGGGCGAGCGCGACGATGGGAATGGTCTGGCTGATGATCGCCCATGGCATGACGCTCATATCCATGACGCGGCTGTGGACGATGCCGACGGCCAGCGCGATGCCGAGGCAGGACCCGATGAGAAAGCCGAGGAAAGTCGCGTTGAGCGTGACCAGCCCGTGATAGACCAGCGAGCGATTGGACAGCGAGCCGGAGCGCACCAGCCCGCGGCGGCCGTTGAGTTCCTCGTCGATGGTGGAATCGTAAAGCTCGACCAGCACGTTATGCGGCGCAGGCAGGATCGGGCGCTGGGTCGACCAGCTGTCGCCGATCTGGCCGGGGTTCTGGAACACCAGCGACAGGTTCGACATGTCGCGCCGTTCCTGCGCGGAGGCGGGTTGGACCGTCGCGCCCGCGCGCTCGGCGGCGGTCAGGACTTCCTTGATGTTCATCGGGATCGCGGCCAGATACCACAAGCCGATCAGGGCCAGCACCATGGCCAGCACCGGGGGGAATTGCCAGCGTTTGGTCATGCCGCGCCCTCCCGCTGCCATTCCATGCGCATCACCGCAGGGGCGGCGGCAGGGATGGAGGAGGCGAGCCGGAACCCCTCGCGCCGGTAAAAGGCAAAGGCGCGGGTGTTCTCGGGAAAGACGGTCAGCCAGAGGAAATCGCGCCCGTCCTTGGCCATGTCGATCAGGGTCTTGCCAAGGCCGGTGCCGGGACGGGTCAGGTAGATCGCGCCGATCTTGCCCTGTGCGGGGTCGAGCGACATGTAGCCATCGACCGGCGCGCCGGTCACGTAAATCTCGCGCGCATCGAAGGCCTGTTCGATGAGAGGAATGATATCCGCCTCATGGCCGGGGTCGGCAATGTAGGGTTGCGCCCGCTCCCAGTCGCAGACGATGCGGGCCATGGCGGGGATGTCGTCGCGGGTGGCGCGCCGGATCATTCCTCGTACCCCGCGCGCAGGCCCTCGCGGACGCGGTGGGCGATTTCGATGAATTCCGGCGTGTCGCGGATATCCAGCGGGCGGTCCTTGGGCAGGGGGCTTTCGATCACATCGGTGATACGGCCCGGTCGGGGCGACATGACGACGATATGGGTGGACAGGTAGACAGCCTCGGGGATCGAATGGGTGACGAAGGCGATGGTCTTGACGGTCTTGTCCCACAGGCGCAGGACCTCTTCGTTCAGGCGGTCGCGGACGATTTCATCCAACGCGCCAAAGGGTTCGTCCATCAGCAGGATATCGGCGTCAAACGACAGGGCGCGGGCGATGGAGGCGCGCTGTTGCATGCCGCCAGACAGCTGCCACGGGAATTTCTTTTCGAACCCGGACAGTTCGACCAGCTCAAGAACGCGTGCGACGCGCTCGGCCTGTTCGCTGCGTGAATAGCCCATGATCTCCAGCGGCAGGGCGACGTTGCGGCCAATCGTGCGCCACGGGTACAGCCCCGCCGCCTGAAAGACATAGCCATAGGCGCGCTTGCGGCGGGCCTCGTCAGGGGTCATGCCGTTCACCGTCAGGGTGCCGCCAGTGGGCGTTTCCAGCCCGGCGACGCAGCGCAGGAAGGTGGTCTTGCCGCAGCCCGATGGCCCGATGAAGCTGACGAAACTGCCCTGCGGGATGTCGAGATTGACGTCCTTGAGGGCGTGCACCGGCCCGTCATTTGTCTGGAAGGTCAGGTCGAGATGTTTGGCCGTAATGACCGGGTCGGTCGTCATGCAGTGGGGCTCCAGAGCGTGGGGTCGGCGAATTCGACGCTGTTGCCAGCGGGATCGCGCACATAGATGGATCGGGGGCCGTGGGGCCAGTTGAAATCTGACTCGATGGTCAAGCCGTGATCTTCCAGAAGTGCCCGCATCTGGTCAAGCGCCTCTCCGGGGCAGGCAAAGCACAGATGGCCGGGGCCATGCGCACCGTGCGGGGGCACGGGCAGGGCATCTTTGGCCGGGGGAATGGCGGTGGCGTCGGGCAGGAAGAGCAGGACGATGGTTGCGCCCGCGCGGTAGAAGGCATGGCGGCCATCGACACGGGTGATCTGTTCGAGGCCCAGCATCTGGCCGTAGAAACGGTGCGCCGCGTCGAGGTCATCGACATAGAGCGCCGCTTCGAGGATGCCGGTCAGCAGGGGCATGGCACGGCCTTCGTGGCTGGGCGGGCAAGGCGCTTCGAAGCGCCTTGGACAAGCGCCTTCGAAGGCGCTTGTTGCCCCGCTCCGAGCGGAGCGCCAACAAGGCCTTTCGAAAGGCCTTGCAAGCAGATGCAAAGGTAGGCGCACGGTCTCATCGTGCATCGTCCCTATCAATGTCCTTTGCGATCCATTCTGCCGCACTGAAAAGTTCCGTGTTGCCAGTGCTTTGCCGCTCTGACTCAACGAACGCCACTAGCCGACTCCAATCGCGACGGAAGGTCGACTCCCAAAAGTTCAAAAAAAGCTCTCGGCTGATGGCGTCGTGCTTGATCAGGCGTCCTAGCACACCGTATTGCGCAAGGATTTTGCGCGCGTTCTCCTTTTGCTCAGCATCCATGTCTTCATAGGCCTTTTGGAATACTTTGCCATGTGCTTGCCGCGCGGACCTGAACGCACTGTCTTGAAGGTGCTCATGCAAGATGGTGATTGTTTCTCGCATGAACCTTTTCTGTTCGGTCAAGCTATCGCGTCGCTGGATGTTCAACGACCATAACGCCAAGGCTGCGGCACAAAGCGAAATGATAAGTGCCAGCCAGTCCAGCAAGGGTCACACCCCCGTCGCCGGGATGCCCGTGCGTTCCACCGGGCGGGGCGCGGTCAGTTCCTTCCATGTGGACAGCGCCTTGTTCGTCGCCGTGTTCGGCGCGCGCTTGACGAATTCGCCATGCCCGGCCTTGGACCGCAACTCGCCGTCATGCACCGCCACATGCCCGCGCGTCAGGGTGAAGCGCGGCAGGCCCTTGACCTCCTTGCCCTCGAAGACGTTGTAGTCGATCGCCGAAACCTGTTTCGACGCGGTGATCGTCTTGGTCTTTTCCGGATCCCAGACGACGATATCGGCATCGGCGCCGGGCAGGATCGCGCCCTTTTTCGGGTAACAATTCAGGATCTTGGCGATGTTGGTCGAGGTGACGGCAACGAATTCCTCGGGCGTCAGGCGGCCCGTGCCGACCCCATAGGTCCAAAGCATCGGCATCCGGTCCTCAAGCCCGCCCGTGCCGTTGGGGATCTTGGTGAAATCGCCCACGCCAAAGCGCTTTTGATCGGTGGTAAAGGCGCAGTGATCGGTGGCCACGACGCTCAGCGACCCGGCCTGAAGCCCCGCCCACAGGCTGTCCTGATGCTGCTTGTTGCGGAAGGGGGGCGACATGACCCGGCGCGCGGCGTGGTCCCAATCGGGGTTGAAATACTCGCTCTCGTCCAGCGTCAGGTGCTGGATCAGCGGCTCGCCCCAGACGCGCTTGCCCTGCTGGCGGGCGCGGCGGATGGCCTCGTGGGACTCCTCGCAGGAGGTATGCACCACGTACAAAGGCACCCCTGCCATGTCGGCGATCATGATCGCGCGGTTGGTTGCCTCGCCCTCGACCTGCGGGGGGCGGGAATAGGCGTGGGCCTCGGGGCCGGTATTGCCCGCCGCCAGCAGCTTGGCCGACAGTTCCGCAACAACGTCGCCGTTTTCGGCATGGACCATGGCGATGGCGCCCAGTTCGGCAAGCCGCTGGAAGGACGCATACATCTCGTCATCATTCACCATCAGCGCGCCCTTATAGGCCATGAAGTGCTTGAAGGTGTTGATGCCGCGTTCCTTCACCACGGTCTCCATCTCGTTGAAGACCTGCTCAGACCACCACGTGACCGCCATGTGGAAGGAATAGTCGCAATGCGCGCGGGTGGATTTGTTGTCCCACATCTTGAGCGCATCCAGCAGCCCTTGACCGGGGGAGGGCAGGGCGAAATCGACCACCATCGTGGTGCCGCCCGACAACGCCGCCTGCGTGCCAGAGTCGAAATCGTCGCTGGAATAGGTGCCCATGAAGGGCATTTCCAGATGCGTATGCGGGTCGATGCCGCCGGGCATGACATAGCACCCGGTCGCGTCGAGGGTTTCATCGCCCTTCAGGTCCGGGCCGATTTCCGTGATCACGCCGCCGTCGATGGCGACATCGGCCTTGTAGGTCCGGTCATGGGTGACGATGGTGCCGTTCTTGATGATGGTGGTCATGTCATACCTCCTGTTGTCGCTAGCGGTTCTATTTGCCACTGGCCATTTTCATTGAGCGCCGCCGACTGGCCCGGCGCAAGGTCTAGATCGGGAAGGGTGGGGTCGAGGTCGCGAAGTTCCTGCAAGCCGATAATGCGCCCCTCTGGGACAGTGTGCCCCTCGGCTCCGCATAGACATTGTAGCTCACCGTTTTCGTCCAGTGTCATCCACGTCACCTGTGCACCGCTCAAGACGTGTGAACCGGTAAGGGTGGCGAAGTCGGAGTGCATATGTGACAGGCGCATCTGATACCTTTGTTCATGTGTCCACGACGGCCTTGGCTTCGAAACACGCAAAGCACAGCCAAACGTGGATCAAGCCGACATCGGCCACACAATGCTCATCGTCGATCGAGTCCAGTTGAGCGTAAAATGTCATCGGTGTTTCGCAGGCGGCACAGTTGGGCACGTACTCCCCTTGGATATGCGTTGGCGTGCCACCCAATTGATGGCGTCGACCAACCGATTGATCAGCCCATGCGAAGCCCTTTGAAGCGCGCGCAGCCTCGTCTGCTGGTGTTGGGACCAAGCTGAAGCATGGAAGTGTCTTCATTTAGATGTCCTATCGCCACCGACCCGGCGGATTGGCTTTTCTGGTGCGAAAATACGCCGGGGGAGCCCCGCAGGGGTGGGGGAGCGCCCCCTCACTCCACAATCTCCGCCGTCTCGACGACCGCGTGGAACAGCACGTCCGCCCCGGCCTTGGCCCAGTCCTTGGAAATCTCCTCGGCCTCGTTGTGCGAAAGTCCGTCCACGCAGGGGCACATCACCATCGCCGTCGGCGCCACTTGATTGATCCAGCAGGCGTCATGCCCCGCGCCCGAGATGATGTCGCGATGCGAATAGCCCAGCCGCTCTGCCGCGCCGCGCACTGCCTGAACGCGGCCCGCGTCAAAGGCCACCGGGTCAAAGCCCCCGACCTTCTCGAAGCTCACATCCAGATCCAGCGTATCGCAGATCTCCTTCGCCGCCGCGCGCAGGCGCACCTCCATGTCGCGGATCACGTCCAGCTCGGGCGAGCGAAAATCGACGGTGAACACCACCTTGCCGGGGATCACGTTGCGCGAGTTCGGGTAGACGTCGATATGGCCCGCAGCGCCCACCGCATGCGGCGCGTGGCTCAGCGCGATCTCGTCCACCGCCTCCAGAATGCGCGCCATGCCAAGGCCCGCATTGCGGCGCATCGGCATGGGGGTGGAGCCGGTATGCGCGTCCTTGCCGACCACCGTCACCTGCGTCCATGACAGCCCCTGACCGTGGGTCACGACGCCGATATCGACGCCCTCGGCCTCCAGAATGGGCCCCTGTTCGATGTGCAATTCAAAGAAGGCGTGCATCTTGCGCGCGCCGACTTCCTCGTCACCCTTCCAGCCGATCCGCTCCAGCTCATCGCCGAATTTCTTGCCTTCGGCATCCTCGCGCGCATAGGCCCAATCCTGCGTATGCACCCCGGCAAACACGCCCGAGGACAGCATCGCAGGCGCGTAGCGCGTGCCTTCCTCGTTGGTCCAGTTGGTCACGACGATCGGGTGTTTCGTCTTGATGCCAAGGTCATTGAGCGTCCGGATGATCTCCAGCCCGCCAAGCACGCCCAACACCCCGTCATACTTGCCGCCAGTCGGCTGCGTATCCAGATGGCTGCCCACATAGACGGGCAGGGCGTCCGGGTCCGTGCCCTCGCGCCGGGCGAACATGTTGCCCATCTGGTCGAGCCCCATCGTACAGCCCGCCTCCTCACACCATTTCTGGAACAGCGCGCGCCCCTCGCCATCCGCATCGGTCAGGGTCTGGCGGTTGTTGCCCCCCGCCACACCGGGGCCGATCTTGGCCATCTCCATCAGGCTATCCCACAGGCGGTCGCCGTTAACCACCATATTCGCTGCCGGTTGTGCCATGTTGTGTCCCCTGTCCCAAAGCCCTATACACAAAGGCCATTTTGTGATCCGATGATCCGAGCATCGCTTTTGACCACTTGGTCAAACCGGAGCGTAACAGAGGCGGGCCACCAGTCAAGAACCGCGCGGGCCTTGCGGGGGCATGCTGCGAAAATAAGCGGAGACATCGGGCCAATGAGCGAAAAAGCAGCACAACCCGAAACGGTCGAAAACCGTCCCATGACGCGAATCCAGCGCAAGAAGCGGGAGACGATCCTCGATGCCGCGCTCGAAGTCTTCTCTGCCGAGGGGTTCCGGGGCGCCACGCTGGATCGCATCGCCGCCGAAGCGGGCCTGTCCAAACCCAACCTGCTATATTACTACCCGTCGAAAGAGGCGGTGTTTCAAGAGCTTATGGGCGGGCTTCTGGCCACTTGGCTCGACCCGCTCAAGGCGATGGACCCAAAAGGCGACCCGAGGTCCGAGATCATGGCCTATGTCCGTCGCAAGCTGGAAATGAGCCGCGATTTCCCCCGCGAAAGCCGTCTGTTCGCCAATGAGATCGTGCGCGGCGCGCCGACGCTCGGGCCGGTGCTGGAAACCGACCTGAAGACGCTTGTGCACGAAAAAGCGGCGGTGATCCGGGACTGGATGCACGCGGGGCGGATTGCGCCCTGTGACCCGGTCCACCTGATCTTTTCGATCTGGGCGCTGACCCAGCACTACGCCGATTTCGATGTGCAGGTCCGGGCCGTTCTGGGCCACGATGACCCGTTTCCCGGAGCCGAACAGCATCTGGAAACGCTGTTCGCCCGATTGCTTGGCGACACCACTGCCTGAGCGGCACCTGTCCTCGAGACATTGTTCCCAGGCTTCTTTGGTCCCGAAATATCTCGGGGGAGCCCGGTACGGGCGGGGGCAGAGCCCCCTTTTGCGCGCCCCGCAGGGGCGCGCGGGTCGCCGCGCAAGGCGCGGCGAAACACGTCGCTTACTCCGCCGCCTTCGCCATCGGGTTGTTGGGGTGCTGCGTCCAGTTGCCATATTCGGCGGGCACCTCGCGCCCGGTGCGCGGGTCGATCGTGCCCGGGGCCAGACGCTCCATCGTGATGCAGTTCTCGACCGGGCAGACATCGATGCACAAGTTGCAGGCCACGCATTCCGCATCGTTGACCTCGAAGACCCGCCCCTCATGCATCCAGATCGCTTGGTGCGAAGTATCCTCGCAGGCGGCATAGCAGCGCCCGCATTTGATGCAGGCCTCCTGATCGATGCGCGCCTTGGTGATGTAGTTGAGGTTCAGGTACTGCCAGTCGGTGACGTTGGGCACCGCGCGCCCCTTGAAGTCGTCGATGGAGGCATAGCCTTTCTGGTCCATCCACTCGGACAGGCCGCGCTTCATCTCTTCGACGATCTTGAAGCCATAGGTCATCGCGGCGGTGCAGACCTGCACGTTGCCACAACCAAGGCTGATGAACTCGGCCGCGTCGCGCCACGTCGTCACGCCGCCAATGCCGGAAATCGGCAGGCCGTGGGTTTCGGGATCGCGGGCGATCTCGGCGACCATGTTCATGGCGATGGGCTTCACCGCCGGGCCGCAATAGCCGCCATGGCTGCCCTTGCCGTCGATGGACGGCTCGGGGCTGAAATCATCCAGATTGACCGAGGTGATCGAGGAAATCGTGTTGATGAGGGAGACCGCATCGGCCCCGCCATTCTTCGCCGCACGCGCCGGGTAGCGGATGTCGGTGATATTGGGCGTCAGCTTCACGATCACCGGCTTGTCGTAGTATTGCTTGCACCAGCGGGTGACCATCTCGATATATTCGGGCACCTGTCCCACGGCGGCCCCCATGCCGCGTTCCGACATGCCATGCGGGCAGCCGAAGTTCAGCTCGATCCCGTCACATCCCGTTTCCGCCACGCGCGGCAGGATCGCCTTCCACGACGCCTCGTCGCAGGGCACCATGATCGAGGCGATCAGCGCGCGATCCGGATAGTCGGCCTTCACCCGCGCCATTTCTTCGAGGTTCGTCTCCAAAGGGCGGTCGGTGATCAGCTCGATATTGTTGATCCCCAGCACGCGCCGGTCGGCGCCGTAGATCACGCCATAGCGCGGGCCGTTGACGTTCACGACGGGCGGGCCTTCGGCGCCCAGCGTCTTCCAGACGACACCGCCCCAGCCCGCGTCAAAGGCGCGGCGGACGTTGTATTCCTTGTCGGTGGGCGGCGCGGAGGCCAGCCAGAACGGGTTGGGCGATGAAATCCCGAGGAAATTGGTGGTGAGATCGGCCATGTCGCGGCTCCTGTCGTTTGTCGGTGCTCAGCGCATCAGCGCGGCGTGAATGTCTTCGGCGGCGTCGCGGCCTTCGGCGACGGCGACCACGGTCAGGTCTTCGCCGGGCGTGCAGTCGCCCCCGGCCCAGACGCCCTCCATCGAGGTGCGGCCGGTTTCCGTGACCTTGATCTTGCCGCGCTCCAGTTCCGGGCCCTGCGGCGCGACCAGCGTCTGGCCAATGGCCCGAAAGATCTGATCGGCGGGCAGGCGCACGGTTTCGCCGGTGCCTTGCAGCGTGCCGCCGTCCTCGACGGTGTATTCCAACTCGATCTCGCGCACCGCGCCGTTGCCGTGGATGGCAACGGGGACGACATTGGTCAGGATCGTCACGCCCTTGGAGGCGGCCAGATCCTGTTCGTATTCCGAGGCGCCCATGCGCGCGCGCGACCGGCGATAGGCCAGCGTTACATTCTGCGCGCCCAGCAGTTTCGCCTGCACGGCGGCGTCCACGGCGGTCATGCCGCCGCCGATCACCACCACGTTGCGCCCGATGGGCAGGGTGGTCAGGTCGGAGGCCTGCCGCAACTCGGCGATGAAGTCGACCGCATCCGCCACGCCCTCGCGGTCATTGCCGTCGCAGGTCAGCGCGTTCACCGCCCCCAGACCCATGCCAAGGAAGACCGCGTCATATTCGGCGGTCAGCGTGTCCAGAGACAGGTCCGTTCCCAGCGCCTTGCCGGTGTGCAGGGTGATCCCGCCGATCTGCATCAGCCAGTCGACCTCGCGCCCGGCAAAGCCGTTCGTGGCCTTGTAGGTGGCGATGCCGTATTCGTTCAGCCCGCCGGGCTTGGGCTTGGCGTCGAACAGGTCGACGCTGTGGCCCTTCATCGCAAGGCGGTGCGCGCAGGACAGGCCCGCAGGGCCCGCGCCCACGACGGCGATGCGCTTGCCGGTCTCTGCCGCGCGGGCAAAGGGATGGTCCTGCCGCGCCATCACGCTGTCGGTGGCATAGCGTTGAAGCCTGCCGATCTCGACCGGCTTTTCCTCGGCGGTCATGCGCACGCAGGCCTCTTCGCACAGGGTCTCGGTCGGGCAGACGCGGGCGCAGATGCCGCCAAGGATGTTCTGCTCGAAGATCGTCCGGCCTGCCGCCTCGGGCTGACCGGTCGCGATCTGCCGGATGAACAGGGGGATGTCGATCTCTGTCGGGCAGGCGATGGTGCAGGGCGCATCATGGCAGAAATAGCAGCGATCCGCCGCCACCCGCGCTTCGTGCGCGTCATAGGGGGCGTGCAGGTCGTCGAAGTTGCGTGCAAGCGTTTCGGTATCAAGCCGACCGGCCGCGAGGCCGGGGGTGAGGGGGCTGGTCATGGCGTCTCCCTGGGTTTGTCTGGCCAGACTGTGCCACGGTTTGATTTTTTATCAAACGGTAAATTTTAGGAGGCGTGTGAAAATCTGCGCGCCGCGCGGCGTTGCCTGTTTCCTGTGCATTTCACGGGAAAAGCGCCGTGGCGAAAGCGCCGCAGGCGGGCTTTGACCGTGTTGCGTTTAAGGTTTCGTTAACCTTTTTTGGTGCTAGGGTTAGGTTGTACAGCGGTGTCTCTGCCAATCTGAGCGTGTATGGCACCTCTTGGAGTTCGATGATGAGCACGGTGCGGGGCGGTGCGCCCCTCGATGGACTGTTCGGATTGCGCCGGGACCTCGCCGAGGGTTTGAGCGGCCTGCGGGACGCCATGGTCGCGGCGCTGGGGCCGATCGTGGTCAATCTCGTGCTGGCCGCCGATCAGGTGCGCCGGGCCGAGCCGGTGATCCTGACCGATCCGGGCGGCGAGACGGTGCCGGACCTGTCCGATCTGGCCGAGGCCGCCTTGCAGGGTCGGGATGTCCATGTGCCGGGGGCGATGGCCTTGCCCTTGATCCGGGCCGATGGCGGCATCCTCGGGGCGCTGGTCGTCGCCGGCGCGGGGGCCGGGTCGCCAGACGCGGTCCGGGGCTATGTCCCGCTGGCGACGCGCCTGCTGGACGGGGCCCTGACCAATCTGCGCGCGGCGGCGGCCCTGCGCCTGCTGCGTGAACGCAACCGCGATCTTCAGGCCAAGGCCAACACCGACCACCTGACCGGCCTGCGCAACGCGCTATGCTTTGAAAAACGGACCGAGGGGCGCCTGCGCTCGCGCAAGGTGCGGCAGGCGCTGATCATCGTCGATCTCGACGGGTTCAAGCGGATCAACGACGTCTTTGGCCACCAGTTCGGCAACCGCTACCTGCGCTGCGTGGCCGACGCGCTGGCGCGCACGGTCCCCGCCGACACGGTTCTGGGCCGGATCGGGGGCGACGAATTCGCCATCTGCGTGACCCTGCGCGAGGACGGCCCGCAAGAGGTGCGCGATCTGATGTCGCGCTGCCGCAACGCGGTGATGCAGAACGCCTCGCTGTTCGGCAAGCCCGGTCTGGGGCGTGTCAGCATGGGCGCGAGCCTGTTCCCCGACCATGGCGAGGATTATGCGACCCTGTTCGAACTGGCGGACGCGGCGCTTTATGCGTCCAAGCGGTTGCGGCGGGGCACCTCGACGGTGTTCGACCCGGCGATCCATCAACGCTTTGATTCCCAGGCCGTGATGGGCAGTTTCGACCGCGCGCTCGAAGAGGGGCGGATCGTGCCGTGGTTCCAGCCGATCATCGACCTGCGCACTCGCGAGACCACGCATCTGGAGGTGCTGGCGCGCTGGATCGATACGCAGGGCGCGGTCCACAGCCCGCTGGATTTTCAGGCCGTGTTGACCGATTACCGCATGGCCGAGCGGCTGACCCGGCAGGTGCTGGGTCGGGCGCTGGAGATGCGCGGGGCGGGCGAGATGCCCGAAGGGGTCGCGCTGTCGGTCAACCTGACGCCGATGGACCTTGCCAACCCGGAATTCGTCTTCGATTTCTGCGCAATGCTGCGGGCGCATGGCCAGACCTGGGAGGGGCTGGTCTTCGAGGTGACCGAGAACACGGTGCTCGCCAGCGAGCGCGACCAGTCCTTCCGCACCCTGACCGAACTGCGCCAGCGCGGGGCAAAGGTGGCGCTGGACGATTTCGGCACCGGGTTCGGGGCGCTCAGCCACCTTGCGGTCTGGCCGATCGACATCCTCAAGATCGACCGCCACTTCGTCGACGGGCTGGACGCCAATCCGCGCAGCCGGGCGATCATCCGGATGATCCTCCAGATGGCGGGCGAGCTGGGCTACGAGGTGATCGCCGAGGGCATCGAATCCGAGGCACAGCGTGACGTGCTGCTGGAACTCGGCTGCCGGATGGGGCAGGGCTACCTGTTCCAGCAGCCCGACGCCGTGGCCAAGCCGGTGCCGCAAGGCTGCATCGTTCCGCTGCCCGCCGAGGCACCGCGCCGCAACCTCGCGGCGCGTTCGTGACAGCCGTTGCAAGGGGGCTTCATGCCTGAACACCGCCCCAGAACGATCCGCATGCCGCTGCCGCCGCTGGTGCTGATCGGCATGACCACCAACGATCTCGCCCCGGTCGAAGAGTTCCTCGATGCGCTGCCGCCTCATGGCGACTGGAGCTTCGTGCTGGCCTGTCTGCCCGAGCTTGCCACCCCGGCCAACCTGCGGCGCCTTGCACGCGCGGCGCCGCACCTGCGCTTGCGCGATGTCAGCGAGGGGGACCCGGTGCAGCCCGGCGTGATCCATGTCCTGCCGCTGACGCGCGGGATGGAAGTCCATAACGAGGCTTTTCACCCGATGCGCCCGCGCTGCGCAGACGCGCCCTTGGCCTACCGCGTGGATGCGCTGTTGCAATCGCTGGCCGGGCGCCCGGCGGACCGGACCTTTGCGGTCTGCCTCTGCGCGACCGTCAGCGAGGGCATCGTCGGGCTGGAGCAGTTGCAGGCCCGGGGCGGACTGGCCCTGATCCCGCCAAAACCCGATGTCCACGTGCCCGAATGCATTGCCCGGCAATGCCCCGTGGCCGAGATGCCGATGCGGATCGCTGCGGCGCTGGCGCAGCCGCAGGACGCCGCCGACCCGAGCGAGGCCTCGCCCGCCGGACTGTTGCGGATCTTTGAGCTGATCGAGCAGCACCGGCATGTCGATTTCACCGCCTATAACCGCGACGGCATCCGGCACCGCCTGTTTCGGCGAATGCGCGCGCGTGGCATCGCCTCGTTTCAGGACTATGCCCGACTGCTCGATAGCGACGACACGGCGCTGGACGAATTGTTCGAGGAATTGCTGACCGGCGCGACCGGCTTTTTCCGCGACCTTGCGGCGTTCGACGCGCTGCGGCGCACCGTTCTGGACCCGGCGGCGCGGCAGGACACCGACCGACCGCTGCGCATCTGGGCCGTAGCCTGCGCCACCGGGCAAGAGGCCTACAGCGTCGCCATCGCGGCGCAGGAGGCGCTGGAGGCCGCAGGTTCGACGCGTATCCTGCGTGTCATCGCCACCGATATTCAGCCCGGCGCGCTCGACACGGCTTCGGCGGGCGTCTATCCGGCCAAGGCGCTTGCACACCTGCCTGATGCGCTGCGCGACAAGTATTTCCTGCGCGAGGGCGGCACCTGTCGCGTCCGGCCCGAATTGCGGCGGCGCGTGGTCTTTTCGGTGCAGGATGTGCTCAGCGATCCGCCTCTGCTCAACATGGACCTCGTCGTCTGTCGCAACCTGCTGGTCTACCTGTCCGACGAGGCGCGCGACCGGGTGATCTCGATGATCCGGTTCGGCCTGCGCCCCGGTGGCGCGTTGCTTCTGGGCCATAGCGAAAGCCCCGGACAGGGAGGGGAGGCCTTCGAGCCGCTCGACCCGACATGGAAGATCTTTCGCAAGAAGGCCGGGACCGACATCCAGCAGGAGCCGGGCGCGCCGCCCGAACGGCGCGGCGATGCGCTGGCTTTCGAGGGGATCGGCGATGATGGCCTGCGCGCCGAGGCGTACCGCGCCATGCTGGCCGAAGCCGGCCTGTCCGCCTTGCTGCTGTCCGAGCAGGGCACCCTTCTGGGGGAATTCGGGCTGGCCTCGGCGCTGGTCTCGCCGAACGAGCCGGGCGGGTTGCATCCGGCGATCCTGCCCTTGATCCGCTCGGCCCTGACGCATCTGCAATCGGATCGCCTGCATGTGACGCGGCACCGGTTGCATCTCGATCTGGGCGCCCGTCACAGGCAGGCGGTGATGCTGCATCTGGCCCCGCTCGAGGTCGATACCGGCGTGCCCATGCTGCTGGTGCTGGTCGATATCGCCACGGATCGCCCGGCTGGCCCCGGGGCAGCCGCGTCGCGACCGCTCAGCCGGGAGTTGGACACGCGCCAATTGGCGATGACCGGGCAGTTCACCAGCGCGCAGGAAGACGCGGCGCGCATCGGTGCCATTCTCGATGCGCTGGGCATCGGCGTGGCCGTGCTGAACCGGCGCGGACGCATCAGCCGCCTGTCCGGCCCGATGGCCCGTATCCTCGGGACGGACCTCGACTGGATCGGGCAACCGGTCGCAGCGCTGCCGCTGGGCGAGGATTTCGCAGGCCTGCCCGGTCTCGTCGACGAGGTGCTCAACGGCGGTGCCTCTGGGCAGGTCGACGGGGTGCAATGCGACCTTCCCCTCGAAGTGCGCGTCTTTCCGGGCAGCGCGCCGGATGGGGCGGTTCTGCTGTTCGTGCCGGAGACCGGCGAAACCGGCTGACCGGCCCGTCTTTTCCCGATTGCCGTTCCGCCCGCCCTGTGCAGGATGGCGCCCGCGATGGCGAAGGGAAGAAGCGCAATGCACAAGTTGGTGGTGATCGGCGCCGGGATAAACGGCGTCTCGGCGGCGATCTGGGCGCGGCGGATGGGCTGCGAGGTCACGCTGGTCGACAAGGCCGCACCCGGCATGGGCGCGTCGTTCGGCAATGCCGGTGTGCTGGCGGCCTCGGCGGTGGTGCCGCTGACCACGCCGGGCCTGTTGTGGCGTGCGCCGGGGATGCTGATGGACCGCGAGTTTCCCCTTTTCGTGCGCTATGGCTACCTGCCGCGCATGGCGGGCTGGCTGGCGCGCTACCTGTCCCACGCCAATGACCGCGACTGCCGCCGCATCGCGGGCGCGCTGGGGCCGGTGGTGACGGATTCGCTGGATCAGCACATGGCGCTGACCGAAGGGCTGTCGGCGCGGCGCTTCGTGCATGGCTCGGACTATGTCTATGCCTATCCGGACCGCGCGGCGATGCAGGCGGATGCCTATGGTTGGGCGCTGAAGGCCGAGGCGGGCTTTGTGCCCGAGGTGATCGAGGGTGGCGCGGTGCAGGAATACGAGCCCGCGCTCGGCCCCGGGGTGGGCTGCCTCGCGGTGATGAAGGGGCATGGCCGGATCAGCGATCCGGGCGGCTACGTGGCGGCGCTGGCACAGGATTTCGAGGCCATGGGCGGGCGCGTGCTGCGCGCCGAGGTCATGGATTTCGATCTGGACGGAGGGCGGTTGCGGGCGGTTCTGACGGATCGCGGACCGCTGGAGGCGGACCGCGCGGTGCTGGCGCTTGGGGCTTGGTCCAAGGGGCTGATGGCGCGGCTGGGCCTGCGGGTCCCGATGGAGACCGAGCGCGGCTATCACCTGCTGCTCAAGGGCCCCTCCGTCCTGCCGCGCGTGCCGGTGATGGTGGCGTCGGGGCAGTTCGTGGCCACGCCGATGGAGATGGGTTTGCGGTTGGCGGGCATCGCGGAACTGGGTGGGCTGGAGGCAGGGCCGTCCGAGGCCCCGATCGCGCTGCTCAAACGGCAGGTCAGACGCGCCTTTCCGACGCTTGACTGGCAGTCCGAAGAGACGTGGATGGGGCATCGCCCGGCCCCCAGCGACAGCTTGCCACTGGTCGGAGAAGTGGCCGGGACGGGGGTCTTTGCCGCCTTTGGCCACCACCATGTGGGGCTGACCGGCGGGGCCAAGACCGGGCGCTGGGTGGCGTGTTTGCTGACCGGCCAGCGCGTGAACGCGGACCTGTCGGCCTATGATCCGATGCGCTTCCGAAAGTAGGATGGGTCTGCACCCATCCTACAGGACAGGGCCGGTCAGGCGCGCGGGCCGATGGTGACGGTGCAGGAGCCGAGGCCCTCGACGGTGGCGGTGCAGACATCGCCCGGCACCAGCGGTCCGACGCCGGCTGGCGTGCCGGTCATGATCAGGTCGCCGGGCTTCAGAGCCATGCTGCGCGACAGGATCGCGATGATTTCCGGAACGGACCAGATCAGTTCGGCCAGATCGGCCTCCTGCCTGACGTCCTGATTCACCGTCAGGCGGATTGCACCGGTCTTGGGGTGACCGACCTCCGAGACCGGGTGCAGCGGGGCGATCACCGCCGAATTGTCGAAGGCTTTGCCCCAGTCCCAAGGCCGCCCCAGTTCACGCGCCGCGAATTGCAGGTCGCGACGGGTCAGGTCATTGCCGACACCGTAGCCCCAGACATGGTCCAGCGCGTCGCTTTCGGCGATGTCGCGCCCGCCTTTGCCGATGGCGACGATCATCTCTGCCTCGTAGTGCAGGTTCTCGGTCTCTGGGGGGTAGGGGATGGTCTGGCCATCATCCACCACCGCATCCGCAGGCTTGGTAAAGAAGAAGGGCGGCTCGCGGTCCGGGTCGCGGCCCATTTCGCGGGCATGCGCGGCGTAATTGCGACCGACGCAAAAGATCCGCCGCACGGGCCAGCGCGCCGCGTGGTTCGCCACGGCGACGGATGCTTGCTGCTGCGGTTCGATGACAAATTCCATTTCTACCTCGCTTCCGGTCTTGCGCTGAGCCGTGTCCGGCTCAGCCGGATAAGACCCGGCCCGCGCGGGAATGTCGAGGGAGCGCCCTTGCGCGCACCGGCTTTTTCAGGCGTCCGAGCAGGGTACGGTCTTCGTCCGGACCGCCATGCCGAACCTCCGTCGTCGAGCAAGCCGGAGCAGGGGCGCTCACAGGGCAAGCGAAGGGGCCAAAATCGCGTCATCCTCGACAGCGGGCGGGCAAGGGTGCTACCTCCGCCGGACAGAAGGATGAGGAGGCGCCGTGAAATGACCCTGTCGACACCGGGACTGTCGCATGTCTGTGACCTGACGGTCGAACTTGACCCGATCCGCGAGATGGGACAGGGGCGCGGCGGCGCCCGCCGGATCATTCCCATCGTCGGCGGCCTGATGGAAGGCCCACGGCTGCAAGGGCGGGTGCTGAATGTCGGGGCGGATTGGCAGACCGTCTTTGCCGACGGTCTGGCCGAACTCGACACCCGCTACGCGCTGGAAACGCATGACGGCGCGGTGATTGAGATCCAAAACTATGGCCTGCGTCACGGCCCGCCCGAGGTGATGGCGCGCGTCGCGGCGGGCGAGCCGGTCGATCCGGGCGCTTATTACATGCGGACGCATGCACGGATGGAAACCGGGGATGCGCGCTACGCTTGGGTCAACCGGACGCTGTTCGTCGGCACCGGGGCGCGGCTGGCCGACAAGGTCAAGGTATCGCTCTTCGCGATCGACTAGGGGCGGGTCCGGCAGGATGGGGCAAGCCCATCCTGCATCGGGTCAGGCGGTCTCTGCGACCTCGACCTTGGCGCCTTGCGGGATCATGTCCGGCGCGGCGTTCAGGGTCTCGATGGCAAAGCCGGCGGCGGCCTTGTAATTGGCCATGAACGCGGCGCGTTCCTCGGGCGGGATCACGTCGTCGATATCGTCGAATTCCCCGCCGCTGCGTTCGTCGACCATGTTCAGCAGCCCGAACGGACCGGCGCCACGGTTGCGCAGGATCAGCGCCGACACGGGTTCGCACAGCTTGTCGTCATAGGCTTTGAGCGCATCGCGCGTCACGCCATGGGCCAACATGCATTGGCCCAGTACGCGCGCGTCGATCACCGCTTGGGAGGCGCCGTTCGACCCGGTCGGATACATGGCATGGGCCGCGTCCCCCATCAGCGCGACCGACCCGTCGATCCATGTGGGGATCGGCTCGCGGTCGATCATCGGGTTCTCGTAGCAGACCTCGGCGCGGTGCAGCAGGTCCGGCACGTCGAGCCAGTCATATTTGAACCCGTCGAAGAGATGCGCGAAGTCGTCCACCTCGGCCTTGCGGAACCAGCCGGTCTTTGACCAGTCGGCCTCGTCCAGCGTGTATTCCGCGATCCAGTTGATCAGGCACTCGCCATTCTCGTCGGGATGCGAGATCGGGTAGATCACCATGCGGTGGCGGTGCGTGCCCAGCCCGACGAAGGACGAGCCCGTCCGGATCGGCTTGGCCCGCGTGACGCCGCGCCACATCAGCGCGCCGCCCCAATGGATCGGGGGCTGGTCCGGGTGCATCTGCGCGCGGCAGGCCGAATGGATGCCCTCGGCGACGATCAGCAGGTCGGCCGTGTCCTCGGCGGGGCCATCGGGGCCGTCGAGAAAGACGGTGACCGTCCCGTCGGCATTGTTGCGATACCCGGTGGACTTGTGGCCCGGGACAAAGGCCTGTTCGCCCGCGCGCGCGACGAACTCCGCGTGCAGCAGCATGTGGAACTTGCCACGATGGACGGCGTATTGCGGCCAGTTGTACCCGGCTTCCAGCCCGCGCGGCTCGACATAGATGTCGTTGCCGTTGAGGCCCACCAGCGCCCATTCGCGGGCGGGCAGGCCAACCTGGTCAAGCTTGTCCGCCGCGATGCCGAGGTCGAACAATTCGCGCACGGCGTTGGGTTGCAGGTTGATGCCGACGCCCAGAGGCTTCAACTCGGACACCGCCTCGTAGACGGTGCAGTCGACGCCAATCTGGTTCAGGGTCAGGGCTGCGGACAGTCCGCCGATGCCGCCGCCCGCGATGATGACTCGGGTCATGTCAGGTCCTTCCCGCACCGCCTTGGTGCGCCTTGAAGTAGGATGGGGGATCCCCCATCCTACCGGATGGTCACATCTTCAGGATACGCCGCGCGTTTTCCTTGAGGATCAGGGGCTTTACCTCGTCCTTGATGCCAATCGTGTCGAAATCGCGCAACCAGCGGTCAGGCGTGATCGCGGGCCAGTCCGACCCGAAGAGCATCTTCTTCTTCAGGATCGAATTGGCGTATTTCACGAAGATCTCTGGGAAGTATTTCGGCGACCAGCCGGACATGTCGTAATAGACGTTGGGTTTGTGCTGGGCGACGGCCAGCCCTTCCTCGGTCCATGGAAAGCTGGGATGCGCCATCACGATCGGCGTGTCGGGGAAATCCACCGCCACGTCATCGAGATACATCGGGTTGGAGTATTTCAGCCGCATGCCCATGCCGCCGCGCATGCCGGACCCCACGCCGGTCTGGCCGGTGTGGAACAGCATGATCGCGCCTTCCTCGGCGATGGCCTCGTACATCGTGTAGGCGGCCTCGCGGTCATTGGGGAAGAAGCCCTGCATGGTCGGGTGGAACTTGAAGCCCTTGATGCCAAACTCGCGCACCAGACGCCGTGCCTCGCGAGCGCCGGCCTTGCCCTTGTGCGGGTCGATCGAGGCGAAGGGGATCAGGATGTCCGAATTCTCTGCCGCGATCTCGGCGACTTCCTCGTTCTTGTAGCGGCGAAAGCCGGTCTCGCGCTCGGAATCGACGGGAAAGATCACCGCGCCGATCTTGCGCTCGCGGAAATACTGCGCGGTCTGCTGGACCGAGGGCAGCATGCCGTCCGCGCCCGCCGGGTTCTTGAAATACGCGGCCATACCGGCCTGAAATTCGTCATAGCCGTCATCGCGCGGGCCGCAGCAGGGTTCCTCGGCATGGGTGTGGAAGTCGATGGCGATCAGGTCGTCGATATTCATGTCGGTCCTTTCAAAGGTAGGATGGGTGATCACCCATCCTACTCAGGCAGTCCTAGATACTTTTTCAGCAAGCGCTTGGCCTCGGCCAGTTCGGCGTCGCTCAGCCGGGTCAGGTTGCGCGCCTCATGGGCCTCGAACGGGGTGCGCATGGCCGCGATCCGCGCGTGACCGGCCTTGGTCAGGTGAAGCTCGATCGAGCGCTTGTCGTCTTCGGGCACAGAGCGTCCGACCAGCCCTTCGGCCTCCATCGCCTGCACCATCTTGGTCATGTGCGCCCGCTTGATCATCAGTTTCTTCGCCAGCACACCTTGGCGGATACGCGGGTTTTCGGCGATCAGCATCAGGACCGAGAACTCGCCCGGTCGCATCCCAAGATCGCCCAATCCGTGGTAGAAATCGCGAAAGGATTCGAGCTGCGACAGCCGCAGGAGAAAGCCCAGCGACTCCCCCAATGCGCCAAGCGCCACATCGTCCCGCACGCTCCCGGTCATTTCGGCGCCTGCACCTTGTCGGCGCGCTTTTCGAGGAAGGCGCGCAGGCGCTCCTTGGCATCCTCGGTCTGGGTCGCCAGCGAGGCCACCATGGATTCCGCGAACAGCCCGTCCTCAGAGGACATGTCGGCGATGCGGGGCAGGGCGTTGATCACGGCGTAGTTGGTGAAGGGTGCGTTCTGGGCCATGCGCGCGGCGATCTCCAGCCCGCGCTCCATCGCCTTGCCCGCAGGCACCGGGTAGGACACGCCGCCCCACGCTTCCATCTCGGTCGCGGTCAGCACGCGCCCGGTCAGCATCATGTCCTGCATGCGGGCCGGGCCGATCAGCCGCGAAATCCGCACCGAGCCGCCGCCCCCGACAAAGATGCCGCGCTGGCCTTCGGGCAGGGCGAAGAAGGCGGTTTCATCGGCCACCCGGATCTGGGTCGAGGCCGCCAGTTCGAACCCGCCACCCACGGCGGCGCCGGTAATGGCCGACACCCATGGGATCGTGCCGCGTTCGATCGCACCAAACACCGCGTGCCAGCGACGCGACCCGAGCACCGCGTCGATCAGCGGCTTTTCCGAATGCTCGCCAAGGTCCAGCCCCGCGCAGAAATGCTTGCCATGGCCGTGGATCAACCCCGCCTTCGCCTCGCGCTGCGCACGCATCACCGCATCGTGGATCGCCTCGACAAAGCGGTCGGAGATCGCGTTGCGCTTTTCCGGCCGGTTCAGGCCAAGGATGGCGACGTCGCCTTGCAGTTCATAGGTCACAAGGCTTTCGCCCGCATCACTGGCGGTCACAGTCATGACGATCCTCCCGGGGGCGCGGCACCTTTGGCTGCTCTGCGCCGAATTGTTTCCTCGTGAACGGTATGACAGAATCATGGCTCCGGCAAGCCTGAACGCACGTCTAGCGGGCGCAAGATAGTTTCCTAGTAGACAAAATTGCGAATCGGCGGCACTGTTGCGCCATGCGCGGGGAGGTTGTCGCGCAAAGGGAGGACATCATGGACAAGGTCCGATTCTGGACACCGGATATCCGGCAGGAGACCCGTGCCGATGGCAGCATTCTGGTTTGGCAGGAAACGCCGCTGGACGACTGGCCGCGCGCCCTGACCGACCGCTTGTTGCACTGGGCCGAGGCGACCCCGGACAAGGTCTGGCTGGCCGAGCGGGACACGATAGGCTGGGCCGAGACGACCTATGCGCAGGCCGCCGAGGCGGTGCAGGGCATCGGCTCCGCCCTGCTGGCGCGGGGAGTGTCGGCAGAGCGTCCGGTCCTGATCCTGTCCGGCAACTCTGTCGCGCATGCGTTGATGGCCTTGGGCGCGCAGCATGTTGGCATTCCCTCGGCAGCGCTTGCCCCCGCCTACAGCCTGTCGGGCGGCGACTACCTGAAGCTGCGGGACATCGCGGCCCAGCTGACCCCCGGCCTGATCTTTGCCGATGAGGCCGACCGTTATGCCCCCGCGATCCGCGCGGTGTTCGGCGCGGACGTGCCGGTTGTCTCCCTGACCGGCAGCGTCCCTGACCGCGAGATGCTGGCCTTCGACGATCTCCGCGCCACGCCCCACGACGATGCCATGCGCGCCGCCCATGACGCGATCACCGGCGACACCGTGGCCAAGTTCCTGTTCACCTCCGGCACCACCGGCAGCCCCAAGGCGGTGATCCAGACCCACGGGATGTTGTGTGCCAACCAGCAGATGGTCCGCCAGTGCTTTGCCTTCATGGAGGACACGCCCCCCGTCGTCATCGACTGGGCGCCGTGGAACCATACGGCGAGCGGCAACAAGGTCTTCAACATGGTGCTGATGAATGGCGGCAGCTATTACATCGACGATGGCAAGCCCACGCCGCAGGGCATTGCCCGCACCATCGAGAACCTGCGCACCGTCCAGCCCACATGGTATTTCAACGTGCCTCTCGGCTACCAGATGCTGCTCGATGCGTTCGAGGCGGATCGCGCCCTGCGCGACAGCTTCTTCGCCCATGCGCAGATGCTGATGTATGCGGGCGCGGGCATGGCCCAGCCGGTCTGGGACCGTCTGCACCGCGTCGCCGCCGAGGCGGGGCGCGACGACCTGCTGATCACCACCGGCTTCGGCTCGACCGAGACCGGCCCGTTCTGCCTGATGTGTACCGAAAAGCACCCGGCCTCGGGCAATCTGGGCATTCCCGCCCATGGCGTCACGCTGAAGCTGGTCCCGCAAGGCGACAAGCTGGAGGCGCGGGTCAAGTCCCCCTCGATCACGCCGGGCTATTGGCGCAACGAGAAACTGACCGCCGAGGCCTTTGACGAGGAAGGCTTCTACATGTTCGGCGACGCGCTGAAATTCGCGACGCCGGGCGATGCGGCCGGGGGCTTTCTGTTCGACGGGCGGCTGGCCGAGAATTTCAAACTCGCCTCTGGCACATGGGTCGCGGTCGGTCCGCTGCGGGCGCGTCTGACCGACGATCTGGGCGGGCTGGCCTCTGATGCGGTGATCGCGGGCGAGGGGCATCAGGCGCTGGGCGCGCTGGTCACGCCGAACTGGTCCAAGCTGCGCGAGATCGCGGGCGAGGCTCTGGAGGGCGAGGCGCTGCTGGCCCATCCGGCGGTGCGTCACGCCACGGCCCAAGCGCTGCATCGTCATGCCGAGGCGGCGACCGGCTCGGCCACCCGCGTCACCCGCCTGATCTACATCGCCGCGCCGCTGGATTTCGACAAGGGCGAGGTGACGGACAAGGGCTCCATCAACCAGCGCGCGGTGCTGCGCCACCGGGCCGATCTGGTCGAGGCCCTGTGGTCGGACGACCCGCGCGTGATCGAATTGGGGACGGCGTGACATGAGCATCGACATGCGCCTCGTCGAGGCGATCCTGAACGCCACGCCCGGCTGGGACGCGCAATTGGCCGAGGCCGGGCTGGACGCGACGGATGTGAGCCAGATCCTGACCGAGGCGGCGCGGCTGGCGGAGACGACCGTCGCGCCTTTGGCAGGGATTGCGGATCGCGAGCACTGCAAGGTCGTGGAGGGCCGGGTGAAGACCCCAGCAGGCTATGCCGAGGCCTATCGCGCCTTGGGCGAAAACGGCTGGATCACGGCGGACCTGTCGCCGGAATTCGGCGGCATGGGCTTGCCACTGGCCTTGAACGCGGCGGTGATCCTGCCGTTCGAGGCGGCGGCGCAGCCCTTCATGATGGCGTCGGGCTCGACCCGCGCGGGGGCGCATCTGCTGGCAGACCGCGCGCCGGATCTGGCCGCCGACTGGTGTCCAAAAGCCTCCGAGGGCAAGTGGACCATCACCATCTGCATCTCCGAACCCGATGCCGGCTCGGATGTGGGCCGCATCCGCACCAAGGCCGTTCAGGACGGCGACACGTGGCGCATCGACGGGACGAAGTGCTGGATCAGCTTTGGCGATCACGACATGGCGGACCGCATCGGGCATCTGTGTCTGGCCCGCACCGGCACGCCGGAAGAGGGCAGCCGTGGCCTGTCGCTTTTCCTCGTGCCCAACGATCAGGGGATCTTTGTCGAGCGGATAGAGGAAAAGCTGGGCCTGAACGGCTCGCCCACCTGTGTCTTGCGGTTCGAGGGGGCCAAGGGGCACCTGATCGGCGAGCCGGGACGCGGCCTCAGCCAGTTGTTCACCATGATCGAACTGATGCGTCTGCAAGTCGGCGGGCAGGGCGCGGGAATCGCGCTGGCCTGTGCCGGGCTTGCGCGTGCCTATGCGGCGGATCGCAAGCAGGGCGGCAAACCCTCCGCCCCGCCGGTGCCGATTGACACGCATCCAGATGTGCAGCGCATGCTGACCGCGCTGGATGCGCAAGCGATGCTGTCGACCGCGCTGGTGCTGGAGGCGGCGGCAACCGTGCAGGCCGGGCATGGCGACGCGGCGATGAGCGCCTACGCGGCCTTCCTGCTGCCGCTGACCAAGACCTTCAACGGCGAGGGCGCGTGTGAGGCCGCCTATACGGCGGTGCAGGTGCTGGGCGGCGCGGGCTACACGCAGGAATGGCCCGCCGAGAGGTACTATCGCGACGCGCGCATCCTGACGATCTACGAAGGCACGACCGGCATGCAGGGGCAGGACTTCCTGATGCGGCGTCTGGGCAAGGATCAGGGCGCGGGGCTTGCGGTGCTGGCGGGGCGGATTCGCGCGGGCGAGGACTCCTTGGCGCTGCGCCTGCTGGACCGGTTCGAGGCCTTGGTGGCGGATGTGCTGGCGCAGGATATGGGTGTGCAGATGGCAGCGGCGGATGCTGTCCTGCGGGCGGGCTGGGTGCTGACCAGCGCCTATCTGGCGGCGCGCTTGACCGGCGTTCCGGGCTGCGCCGAGGCGATGCGTTTCTGGCAAGCGACGCTGGAGGCAAAAATGGGACTCTACGAGGCAGAGGTCGCCCGGGCACTGAAGTGAGATCGGGCACATCCGACACAAGCCACCTGCGACGGGTGTGCCTCAGAACTTCTTAGCGCGTATCCGGCCCGAAACGGACAAACACAATCCGACGGTACTTCACATGTTGCACAGGATGGGCGTCGACCGGGTGAGTTCGGCCAACTCGGTGCACTGTGTCAAAAGCGGGTTGCCGATTGGTCCCACATATTTGCCGTCATCGCCGTTCATCCAAGGTGTGTGCAGGACGATTGCGCCGGGGGGGCGCTTGGGGTTCATTCAATAGCTCCTTAAAAAAACTGGCCCAAAAGGCTGGCAAACCGGGCTTTTGGGATCAAGCACGGTCTGGCGGGTTGGGCCGGTCTGTTGCTGTGTGACGCAGAAAGCGATGCTTCCCTTCACCCGCTGATTTGGTATACCAAAACCCGACGGCGCTGCGTTTCGCGCCTCGGGAGGATACCATGACGCAACTCAAATTCGCCGATAGCCTGTCCCGGCTCGGCACCGAAAGCGCCTTTGTCGTGCTGGCGCGCGCGGGGCAGTTGGCGGCGCAAGGCCGCGACATCATCAATCTCGGCATCGGCCAACCGGACTTTCAGACGCCCGAACATATCGTCGAGGCGGGGATCAAGGCGCTGCGCGACGGCCATCACGGCTATACGCCCGCCAATGGCCTGCCCAAGCTGCGCGAGGCCGTAGCCGCCGACCTACACCGCCGCCATAATGTCGAGGTCAACCCCGACACCGTGGTGATCCAGCCCGGCGGCAAGCCGACGATGTTCTTTGCCTGCCTGATGTTCGGCCAGCCCGGTGCCGAGATCATGTATCCAAACCCCGGCTTCCCGATCTACGAGAGCGCCATCAAATACAGCGGCGCGACGCCGGTGCCGATTGCCTTGAAAGAGGAAAACGGCTTTGCCTTTTCTGCCGAAGAGGTGCTGGGCCAGATCACGGAACGCACCAGCCTGATCATCATCAACTCGCCCGCCAACCCCACCGGCGGCGTCACCCCGCGCGAAGAAATCGACAAGCTGGTCAAAGGCTTGGAGGCGCATCCGAATGTCGCCCTGATGTCGGACGAGATCTATTCGAACATGCTCTATGGCGGGCGAGAGCATGTCAGCCTGCTGCAATACCCCGAAATCCGCGACCGGCTGATCATGTTGGATGGCTGGTCCAAGACCTATGCCATGACCGGCTGGCGGCTGGGCTACGCGGTCTGGCCGGATGCCTGTGTCGATCACGTCACGCGGCTGTGCATCAATGACCATTCCTGCGTCAATGCAGCCACCCAACACGCCGGCATTGCCGCGCTGGAGGGGCCGCAGGACGCGGTCCATGCCATGCTCGAACAGTTCGACGCGCGCCGCCAGGTGATCGTCGAGGGGCTGAACGCGCTGCCCGGTGTGACCTGCACCGATTGCGCGGGGGCCTTCTATGCCTTCCCGAACATCACCGGCACCGGGCTGAGCGCGATGGAGGCGCAGAACCGGTTTCTCGACGAGGCGGGGGTGGCCACGGTGGCAGGCACCTCCTTTGGCAAATACGGCGAAGGCTACCTGCGCTTTTCCTACGCCAATTCGACCGAAAACATCCAAGAGGCGCTGCGGCGCATCCGCAACCTGTTGTAAGGGGAAACACCATGAGCGAATTGCTGATCTGTGGCGCCAATTTCAAGGAAGACGAGCGCGCGCGTCTGGCCAATGCCTACCCGTCGGTCTTCGTCGGCGGACCGTCCGAGATGGCCGATCTGGACGAACCCACGCGCGCAGCCATCAAAGCGATTGCCTACAAGGGGCACGCGCCCTTTGGGGGGGCCGAGATGGACCATTTCCCGAACCTTGGCGTGATCGCGAATTACGGTGTGGGCTATGATGCCATCGACGTCGAAGCGGCCTCGGCGCGCGGGGTGAAGGTCACGAACACGCCGAATGTGCTCAACGATGATGTCGCCGATCTGGCCATCGGCATGTTGATCGCGCAGTTCCGCACGTTCTACCGGGGGGAAACCCATGTGCGCAGCGGCGCTTGGGCCGATCAGGGCGAAATCCCCCTGAACCGCAAGGTGACCGGGACAAGCGTGGGCATCGTCGGGCTGGGACGCATCGGGCGCGAGATCGCGGATCGCTGCGCGGCGTTCAAGATGGACATCCACTATACCTCGCGCTCCGAAAAGGAGACACCGGGCTGGACCTATCATGCCGACCCGGTCGAGATGGCGCGCGCGGTCGATGTGCTGATCGTCGCGCTGGTCGGCGGCAAGGAGACGGAAAACCACGTCTCGAAGGCGGTGATCGACGCGCTCGGGCCGCGCGGCGTGATCGTCAATATCTCGCGCGGGACGACGGTGGACGAGGCGGCGCTGCTGGATGCGCTCGAACAGGGCCGGATCGCCGGTGCGGCGCTGGACGTGTTCCTGAACGAGCCAAGGATCGACCCGCGCTTTGCCAAGCTCGACAACGTCGTGCTGCAACCGCACCAAGGGTCCGGCTCGGTGGAAACGCGCCGCGCCATGGCGGAGCTTCAGCTTGAAAACATTGCCAATTTCCTGAGCGGCAAGGCTCTGGTGACGCCGGTGAACTGACCCCGGCACGCGGAAGACGCCGTCATTTAGACAAATGCACGGCGTTTTCCCCGGGGCCGTTTACCGGAACCTTGGGACTCCCCCGGTTAACGTCGACCGAGTAAAGGGGAATGTCATGGTCCAGTCGGGGGCGATTTCCGCATGGCATGCCGAACGTCTTGGGACGGCGTTCGGGCCTGCGGGCAAGAAACAGGCGGCGCGCATCGCGGTTGGGGAACCCGGCGCGGGCCTGAAACTGGTTGCTTCGGCTTCGGACACGGATGTCATGTTCGGCGGCCTTCGGCATCCGCCGCGCACGGCCTGTTTCACCGCCCAGACGCGTATCCTGACGGCGCGCGGCTTGATCCGGGCGGCGCGTCTGCGCGTCGGCGACCTTGTTCAGACGCGCGATAACGGGTTTCAGGCGATCCGTTGGATCGGGCAGCGCGGCTTGGCCCGCGCCGATCTGCTTGGCGCGCCGCATCTGTGCCCGATCCTGATCCGGGCCGGGGCCTTGGCACCCGGCAGACCGCAGCGCGACATGCTGGTGTCACCGCATCACCGCGTTTTGCTGCACGGCGCGGGGGGGCTGGGGCTGCTGCCGCCGGACGCGGATGAGGCGCTGACCTCGGCCGAGGCTCTGTTGGGGCGTCCGGGCATCCGCGCCGTTCTACCCCGGCGTGGCGTCACCTATGTGCATTTCCTGTGTGATCGGCATGAACTGGTCGTGTCCGACGGCGCATGGACCGAAAGCTTTCTGCCCTGTCCCGGCGGCATCTCCGCCTTCGACCGCGCCCAGATTGCCGAGTTCCTGACACTGTTCCCCACCTTGGGTGAAGTCGGGACAGACGCGGAACTGTTCGCGCCCGCCCGTGTCTTGCTGGACCCGTCCAAGCTCGCCTTAGGGCAGGTCAGTTAACCGATGTCATCTTCAAGGAAATAGCGGATATTGTCCTCGAAGCTGGCATCGGGTTCCAAGCCCAGCGTCTCGGCCTTTTCCACCTGAATGTTCATGCGCCAGCCATCGAGAATGCCCGCGATTTCCGGCTGTGGCTCCCACGTGATCAGCTTTTCCGGCTCTGGCCCCGCGACCGCGCGCATGGCGTCCAGCATCTGGCCGATGGTCCAGACGCGCCCCGGCATGGTCATGGACGGGCACTTGCCAAGCGCCTCCTGCTCCAGCTCGGCCCCTTTGATGAGGTTTTCGACGCATTTGCGGGGGGACAGGTAGTAGTGAGGGAAATCCTTGTCTACGGGGCAGTTGGCGGGCAGGCCCTGCAGCGGCTCGCGGAAGATCGACGACATGAAGCCACTTGCCGCGCGGTTCGGCTTGCCCGGACGGACGGAAATCGTCGGCAGGCGGAACCCGCGCCCGCGCACGAACCCCTTGCGCGTGTAGTCGTTGAGAAGCAGCTCGCCGATGGCCTTTTGCGCGCCGTAGGAAATCTGCGGATTGGGCAGGGAATAGTCGCCGAAGGGCTGGGGGACTTCGCCGCCGAACACCGCAATGGACGAGGTAAAGACCAGCACCGGCTGGGTGCCCAGATGGCGGCAGCGTTCCAGCACGTTGCGCGTGCCGTCCACGTTGATCTTGTAGCCGAAGTCGAAGTCTTCCTCGGCATGGGCGGAAACGACCGCCGCCAGCAGAAAGATCACGTCGGTCTCGGCGTCGATGATCGTCTCGACCGAGGCTGGGTCGGAGATGTCGCATTGCTTGGTGGTGACGGTAAACGGCGCGTCTATGGGCGCGGCATCCAGCACGTCGGCCAGCACCAGTTCGGTGATGTGCGCCCCGCGCAGTTCGCCGCGCGCGGCCAGAGCCTTGCCCAGCTTTTGGCCGACAAGGCCGCCGCCGCCGATGATCAGAACCTTCATGTGTTTCCTCCCTCGAAGATCGCCGGGGCCAGCGCCCCTTTGTGTTGGATGACCTGTGCGGCCAGGGCTGCGGCTTGTTCCGTGGCGTCGCGCACGCTTGCGCCAAGCGCGCGGGCACACAGGAACCCGGCGGCAAAGCTGTCGCCTGCGGCGGTGCTGTCGATGACCTGTGGCACGCTTGGCGGGTCATAGCGGTCGTCGCCTTCGGCCTGCGACCACAGATGCACCATCTCTGACCCGTTCTTGACCGCCACGGTGGTCGCGCCAAGGTCGCGGTAGCGGCGGATCGTGTCGTCGGGATGGCTGTCGCCAAAGCACAGTTGTTCCTCGTCGAAGCTGGGCAGGACGGTGTCGGCGACACTCGCTCCAAGGCGCAGCCCCTCGGCCATGGTAGTCGCATCCTCCCACAGGCGGGGCCGCAGATTGGTGTCGAAACTGACATGCGCACCGTTTGCGCGGGCTTTGGCCAGTGCCTTGCAGAAGGTCTGGCGCGCGTCCGGCGATAGGATCGCCAAGGTAATGCCGGAGAAATGGATCAGGTCGCGGTCCTTCAAGAGCGCGTCGAGCCAATCGGGATCATCGGCCAAGGTCTTGGCCGCCGATTGCCCGCGCCAATAGGAAAAGCTGCGCTCGCCGTTCTGGGTCTGGATCATATACAGGCCGACGGTGCGCGTGGGGTCGCGGCGCAGGGCGGGGGTGACGCCTTGGGCCTCGATAAACCCTGCCATATCCTCGCTGACCGCATCGGTGCCGATGACGGAGCCATAGGCCACGTCATGCGCGTCGCCCAGCAGGCGGCGCGCATACCACGCGGTGTTGAACGTGTCCCCGGCAAAGCCCATGCGGAACAAGCCCCAATCCGCCGGAGCCATTTCCACCATGATCTCACCGATGCTGAGGACTTTCACAGCAGACCCCGGCCTGCGAGGTTGCGCATCAAGGCGGCGGTGCCAAAGGTCCACGGCGCGCAGTCGGTCGACAGTTTGACGGTGTTCACCAGCTTGCCCAGTTTCGGTTCCGCGATGGTCACCACGTCACCGATTTTATGCGTAAAGCCCTGACCGGGCGCGTCGCGGTCTTGGATCGGGGCGAACAACGTGCCGAGGAACAGGAAGAAGCCGTCGGGATATTGGTGATGCCTGCCAATGGTTTGCGCGACGATATCGGCGGGACGGCGGCTGATCTTGGTCATCGAGGAATGGCCGTTCAGGGTGAAGCCATCCTCTCCTTTGACGGTCAGCGTCAACTCCGCGCTTTCCACATCGGCCATCGAATAGGTCTCATCGAACAGCCGCAGGAACGGCCCGATGGCGCAGGATGCGTTGTTGTCCTTGGCCTTGCCCAGCAGCAGGGCAGAGCGGCCCTCGATATCGCGCAGGTTCACGTCATTGCCCAAGGTCGCGCCCTTGATCTCGCCACGAGAATTGATGGCAAGGACGATCTCGGGCTCGGGGTTGTTCCACGTCGAAATCGGGTGAAGGCCCACATCCGCGCTGGGGCCGACAGAGGCCATCGGCTGGCACTTGGTAAAGACCTCGGCATCCGGGCCGATGCCGACCTCAAGGTAAGCGGACCACAGCCCTTCGGCTTGAAGGACGCGCTTGACCTCCATCGCTTTTTCGCTGCCCGGCTCGATCCCGGAGAGACTGTCGCCGATGGCGGTCTTGACCTTTTGGCGGATTTCATCGGCGCGGTCGGCATCACCGGCGGCCTGTTCCTCGATCACGCGTTCGACCATGCTTTCGGCGAAGGTGACGCCCGAGGCCTTGATCGCTTGCAGATCGGGCGGGGGCAGCAGTTGGACCGCGCCCAGTTGACCCAAGGCAGGCCCCGAGGCCGCGCGCACATGCGCCACCGGGTCGGGCAGTTCCAACAGGTCGCGCATGGTCGGCACCTCGCGCGAGGTCATGTCGATGACGGTGTCCCCGTCCAGCTTGACCAGCGCGGGGCCGGCTTCGGTCATGGCGCGGCCAACCAGCGTGGCGTCGGGGAAGGGGTTCGTGTCGGGAAGCATGTCGGGCCTCTTAATTAGCTGCGGGCAGCATCTTGCCCGGGTTCAGGATGCCTTGCGGGTCGAGCGCCTGCTTGATCGCGCGCATGTAGCCCACGGCGGGGCCGTGTTCGGTGTGCATGAAGCTTTGCTTGCCGATGCCGATGCCATGCTCGCCGCTGACCGTGCCGCCAAGGCGCAGCGCGGTGTCGCCAAGCGCATGGGTGAATTCATGCGCGCGGGCCATCTCATCTGGATCGTTCGGGTTGACCGACAGCCCGGCGTGGAAATTGCCGTCGCCCACATGGCCAACGATGGTCGCCGTCAGGCCAAGCCTTTCGGCATCGCGTTGGGATTGCGTCACCGCCTCGGCCAGTTTCGAGATCGGCACACAGACATCGGTGGGCCAGATATGCCCGCCATTGCCCAAAGCGGCGCTGGCGTAGTGGGCCGAGTGGCGCATCTTCCACAGGGCGTTGCGGTCCTCGGTGGTGGTGGCGGTCTGCCAGCCGGTCGCGCCAAATTCCTCGGCGATGGTCTCGAATGCCTCGACCTGTTCCGCGACGCTGCCGGGCGAGCCGGTGAATTCGAGGAACAGGTGGGGTTTTTCCGGCAGGCCCGCCTTGGCATAGGTGTTAAAGCCGCGCACCATCATGTGGTCGAGCAACTCGATCCGCGCCATGGGGATGCCGGACTGGATCGTCAGGATCACGCAATTCACCGCGTCCTCGACCGTCTCGAACCGGCAGGTGGCGGCGTTGATGGCCTCGGGCTGGCCTTGGAGTTTCAGCGTCAGTTCGGTGATGATGCCCAAGGTGCCCTCGGAGCCGATCAGCAGGTGGGTCAGGTCATAGCCGGTGGAGGATTTGCGCGCGCGCGTCCCGGTGCGGATGATCGTGCCATCGGCCATCACCGCCTCCAGCGCGAGGATGTTTTCGCGCATGGTGCCATAGCGCACGGCGGTGGTGCCAGACGCGCGGGTCGCGGCCATGCCCCCGATCGAGGCATCGGCCCCGGGATCGACCGGAAAGAACAGGCCGGTGGTGCGCAGCTCCTCGTTCAGTCGGAGGCGGGTGATGCCGGGCTGGACGGTGCAGAGCAGGTCCTCGGGCGTGACGTCGAGCAGGCGGTTCATGCGCGACATATCCAGACTGACCCCGCCATGCAGCGCCAGATGCTGGCCTTCCAAAGACGAGGCCGCGCCATAAGGCGTGATCGGCGTGCCGTGGCGCGCGCAGATATGGACGATCTGGCTGACTTCCTCGGTCGTGTCGGGCCATGCCACGGCGTCGGGGGGCGTGTTGGGGTAATAGGTCTCGTTCTGGCCATGCAGCGTGCGTTCTGCGTCTGTGGTGGACAGGCGGTCGCCCAAAAGGGCGCGCAGCTCGGCGATGGCGGCGTCATGTGCCATTGGTTTTCAGTCCCGAATACAGGGCCAGCACCACGACAAGCAGCATGGAAATGGCCATGAGGATGTTGATGCGCCGCTGCGCGGCGTCGGAAAGGTTCAGCCGGTGCAGGCTGGCACCCGCATAAAGCCAGCCCAGATGGATCGGTATCCAGATCGCGTTGACGATCAAGAGCTTGGCGATGGTCTCGAAAACGAGGCTGTCGGCAAAGGGAAAGCCCGCAAAGAGCGTGGTGTTGACCGCGTAGGCCTTGGGGTTGATCGCTTGCAAGGCGATCCCGGCGAGGATCGCGGGGGGCGCTTTCGCCTCGATGAAGGCGATGCGCGACCCGGCAAAGGCGATCCGGGAGGCGAGGTAGATCAGGTAGCCGATGGAGGCGACCATCAGCACGGTGCGGATCACCGGCACGGACAGGACGATGGCCGCGACGCCCGAGATCACTGCGAGCGCGACCAGATTCGTGCCGATGAACAGGCCGGTGACATAGCGCAGCCCGGGCCGGAACCCGTAGGCCGCGCCCAGCCCGGCGGTCGACAGCACGCCCGGACCGGGCGTGATGATCAGGAAAAACACGGCGGCGGCAAAGGTCAGCACGGGCTGTCCTCTTGGGTCGGGTGCATGTCAGTTGTCCTCCCACGGGGCGGGTTGCATCGCGCCTCATTTGGTATACCATTTGCGATGAAACGGGTTGAGACCCGGAATGTCAACGCCTCGCGGCGGAGGAAAACGCGGGGCGTGAGGGGAGGATACATGCAGCTATTCGATCTGAGCGGGCGCCGGGCGCTTGTGACCGGATCTTCGATGGGGATCGGTCGGGCGCTGGCCGAAGGGCTGGCGCAGGCCGGTGCATCGCTGGTTCTGAACGCCCGCAACGCGGACCGCTTGGGCGAGGCGGCGGATGCCCTGCGCGCGCAGGGCCACACGGTCGAGACGCTGGTCTTCGACGTGACCGATGCCGAAGGCGTGCGGACGGCGATCGACGGGTTCGAGGCGGCGCATGGCGCGATCGACATTCTGGTGAACAATGCGGGGATGCAGCACCGCACACCCTTGGAGGATTTCCCGGCGGATGCGTTCGACACGCTGATGCGGACCAATGTGAACTCGGTGTTCTACGTGGGGCAGGCGGTGGCGCGGCACATGATAGGGCGCAAGCGCGGCAAGATCATCAACATCGCCTCGGTGCAGACGGCCTTGGCCCGACCCGGCATTGCGCCCTACACCACGTCCAAGGGCGCCGTGGCCAACCTGACCAAGGGCATGGCGACCGATTGGGCCAAGTACGGATTGAACTGCAACGCCATTGCGCCGGGCTATTTCGACACGCCGCTGAACAAGGCGCTGGTCGAGGACCCGGAGTTCTGCGCTTGGCTGGAAAAGCGCACGCCTGCCGGGCGCTGGGGGCAGGTCGAGGAACTGGTGGGGGCCTGTGTATTTCTCGCCTCGGATGGGGCGAGTTTCGTCAATGGGCATACGCTGTTCGTGGATGGCGGGATCACCGCCAGCCTTTGATCAGGACAGGCAGTTACCCTCCGAGCATTGCTTGGAGTGACCCTGATCCCACCTACACATCACGTTTCGCGAGGGAGGAAGCGATATGAGCGACAAACCGGTGATCGGTTTCATCGGCGTGGGCCTGATGGGCCACGGCATGGCCAAGAACATCGTCGAGAAGGGCTATCCCCTTGTCATCAAGGGCAATCGCAACCGCCAGCCGGTTGACGATCTGGTCGGCCGTGGCGCGACCGAGGTCGCGACCCCGCGCGAAATGGCCGAGCAATGCGACATCATCCACCTGTGCCTGTCGAACTCGCCGCAGATCGAGGCGGTCTATGCGGGGGAGGATGGCCTTTTGGCCGGGGCGCGTCCGGGCCTGATCGTTATCGACACCTCGACCGCCGACCCGACCTCGACCATGCGCTTGGCCGAGGCCTTGGCGGAAAAGGGCGGCAGCCTCGTCGATGCGCCCTTGGGGCGGACCCCGAAAGAGGCGGAGGCGGGCACGCTGGACGCAATGGTTGGCGCCTCGCCCGAGGATTTCGCCAAGGTTCTGCCGGTGATCGAATGCTGGGCCGGCAACATCAACCACGTGGGCGAGACCGGCGCGGGCCACAAGATGAAGTTGCTGATGAACCTCATCGCCATGTCCTATGCCGCGCTTTATGCCGAGGCGACGGTGCTGGGGGCGAAGGTCGGGATCTCGCCGCAGACCGTTCAGAAGGTGATCGGCTCGTCCCGCCTGTCGAACGGTTTTTTCGACACGTTCATGAATTACACCGTCGACCGCAACAAGGATGCGCACAAGTTCAGCATCGCCAATGCGGCGAAGGATGTGCGCTATGCCAATGCCATGGCGGCGGATGCGGGCGCGCTGACGCTGATCGCGTCCGCGACGCGGCAGTATTTCAGCCATGTGGAGGCCATCGGGCATGGCGAGGATTACGTGCCGTGGATTGGCGACCATATCGGTCGCCTGAACGGCATCGACATGGAAGCCGAGGTCGCAAAAGGAAATTGAGGGCTGGCCCCGCGCAAGGCGCGGGGTTTTTCCTTGGGAGGGGAAAGATGCTGACCCAGCAGGACAAGACGTTTTATGCCGAACATGGGTATCTTAAGGTGGAGGGCGTCTTGACGCCCGAAGAACTGGACGAGACCCGGGCGATCACCGAGAGGATGATCGAGGCCTCGCGCAGCGTGACCGCCAGCGATGACCGCTTCGACCTGGACAAGGGCCACGGGCCGGACACTCCGCGTCTGACGCGGATCAAGCTGCCGCATAAGCAGGACGCGTTCTTTTGGCGTCTGCTGACGCAGTCGCGGATCACGCAGGTCCTGACCGACCTGTTGGGGCCGGATACGATCATCAACACGTCGAAGCTGAACACCAAGGCGCCGGGCGGGGGCGCGGCGGTGGAATGGCATCAGGACTGGGCCTTCTACCCGGCGACGAATGACGACCTTCTGGCCTTTGGCGTGATGCTGGAGGATGTGGATGAGGCCAACGGGCCGTTGATGGTCATTCCGGGCAGCCATCGCGGCCCGGTGCTGAGCCACCATCATGATGGGCAGTTCTGCGGGGCGGTGGATGCCGACGATCCGCTGTTTCAGCGCGACAAGGCCGTGACCCTGACCGGCAAGGCGGGCGACATGACCGTGCATCACGTGCGCATCCTGCACGGCTCCGCGCCCAACTCGTCCGAGAGGGCGCGCAAGATCCTGTTCTATGAATGCGCCGCTGCGGATGCCTGGCCCTTGCTGGGGGCGTCGTCCTATATCCATGGGCTGGGGCAGCGCGGCTTCTTCGAGGATTTGCAGGACAGGGTCATCACCGGCCAGCCCTGCTACACGCCGCGGCTGGAGCAGGTGCCGGTGCGGATGCCCCTGCCACCGGCGCGGGACAACACGTCGATCTTCAAAACGCAGGAGCTTGGTGGCGCGAAGAGCGCGTTTGGATAGGGGGCAAGGCGCTTCGAAGCGCCTTGAAAAAAGCGCCTTCGAAGGCGCTTGAAACGCAAATTCGAATTTGCGTGGACCAAGGCCCTTCGAAGGGCCTTGGCACCGCTCTTACCCCAGCACCTCCTTCACCGCCTGCGCGGTCTTTCCGACGACTTCGTCGGCCTCCGCCCGCGTCAGGCAGAAGGGTGGGGCGAAGCCCAGAATGTCGCCCTGCGGCATCGCCCGCGCGATCACGCCGCGCTCCAGCAAGGCCGCCGCGACCCGCGGGCCGACCTTTTCGCTCGCGTCGAAGAAGACACGCCCCTCGCGGCCCTTCACGAATTCCACCGCGCAGATCATGCCCTCGCCGCGCACCTCGCCGACATTCACATGCCCGCCCACCGCATCGCGCATCGCGGCGTTGAAGTAGCCGCCGATCTCGCCCGCCGCATCGACCAGACCCAGCGCGTCGATCAGCTTCAGGTTCGCGACCCCCGCCGCCGCCCCGATCGGGTGCGCCGAGTAGGTCCAGCCGTGGCCAATCGGGCCGTTCTCATCGGTGCCCTGCTCCAGCACGGCCCACATCTTGTCCGACACGATCGACCCGGACAACGGCGCGTAGGCCGAGGTCAAGCCCTTGGCAATCGTGATCAAATCCGGCTTCAGCCCGTAATGCTCCGACCCGAACATGGACCCAAGCCGCCCGAACCCGGTCACCACCTCGTCGGCGATCAACAGGATGTCGTGGCGCGCCAGCACCTCTTGGATGGCGGCCCAGTAGCCCGCGGGCGGCGGCACGATGCCCCCGGTGCCCAGCACCGGCTCGCCGATGAAGGCCGCGATCGTGTCGGCCCCTTCGCGGGCGATCAACGCCTCCAACTCGGCCACGCAATGCGCGACGAAGCCGGCCTCGTCCAGATCCAGATCATCGCGGCGGAAATAATACGGCGCCTCGGTGTGGATCACCTGAGACAGCGGCAGGTCGAACTTCTTGTGGAACAGCTCAAGGCCCGTCAGCGACCCGGTCATCAGGCCCGAGCCGTGATAGCCGCGCCAGCGCGAGATGATCTTCTTCTTCTGCGGCAGGCCGCG